>JANYHT010000017.1 GCA_025358925.1 Gemmatimonadaceae bacterium
CTTCGCCAACACGGCCGGCGGTACGTTGTTGGTCGGGGTCGAAGATCGCTCGCGAAACGTGCGTGGGGTTCCAGATGCTCTCGATGTTGAGGAGCGCATCGCGAACATCGTGAGCGACTCCATCGCGCCGCGGCTGTTGCCTGAGATCGAGATCCTGCCGTGGCGCCGCACGCAGGTCATCGCCATCCAAGTACACCCGAGCGCATCACGCCCGCATTATCTCAAGCGAGAAGGCGCCGAGTCTGGCACCTATGTCCGTGTCGGCTCCACGAACCGCCGTGCCGATGCCGAGATGCTCCAAGAGCTCCGCCGCGCTGCACGTGGCGAGACCTTTGATGAACAACCAATGCCGGAGCTGGACTCGGAAGCCCTCGACTTCCGAGCTGCTTCCGAGTCGTTTGCGCCCATTCGTCCGCTCCGGAAACGCGACCTCGAGAGTCTGCGACTGCTCACCACACACCAGGGCCAAACCGTCCCAACGGTCGGGGGCATGTTGCTCTTCGGTCGGGAGCGCGAGCGCTACTTCCCGGATGCCTGGATCCAAGCGGGACGTTTCGTGGGCCAAGACAAGGCCAATATCTTGGATGGGGCCGAGTTCCGTGGGCTGCCAGTGGCCGCCATTGACGCCGCCATTGGGTTCATCGAGAAGCACTCTCTCCACGGCGCCGAGATCGGTAAGGTCCGTCGGACGGAACGCTGGAACCTCCCGCCCGTCGCCGTGCGAGAAGCCGTGATCAATGCGGTCGCGCACGCGGACTATGCGCAGCGCGGCGCGCCAATTCGTATCTCGATCTTCGACGACCGCCTAGAGATCGAGAACCCGGGTCTGCTCCCGTTCGGCCTCACGGTCGCAGACCTTGAACATGGAATCTCCAAGCTTCGCAACCGCGTGATCGGGCGCGTCGTCCATGCCCTGGGCCTCTTCGAGCAGTGGGGAAGCGGCATTCAGCGCATGACCGCCGCTTGCCGAGAGGCCGGGCTGCCGGACCCGCGGCTTGAGGAGATCGCGACGAGATTTCGCGTGAGCATCTTCACCACCCAGGTCAACCGCCCCACCCTCGATGACATTGACCAGACCATCGTGGATGGACTGTCAGACGGGGAGGGCAGATTGACCAGCGAGATCGCCGCCGTCATCGGGCTCACCTCGCGAGCCACCCGCACCCGCCTCGCCCGCCTAGTGGGCAACGGGCTCGTTCGCGAAGTTGGAAGCGGACCGCAGGACCCGAAGCGGCGCTATTTCCTTACGAAGTAACGCTAGTATCGCGTGTAGAGCTTCCCAAGCATTCGACCATGAGCCAGATCAAGTCAAAGAAACGTGTCGCTGACCACGGGGAGGTGTTCACCCCCGCATGGATGGTGGAGGCCATGCTCGACCTCGTGAAAGGCGAGACCGAGCGCATTGACTCGCGCTTTCTGGAGCCGGCATGCGGGGACGGCAACTTCCTCGTACAGATCCTGCGGCGCAAGCTGGCCGCCGTGGAACTCAAATACGGCAAGTCCGATTTCGAGCGGCGGCAATACGCGCTGCTCGCGCTGATGTGCGTCTACGGCATAGAGCTGCTGACGGACAACATCGCCGAGTGCCGCGCGAACCTGCTGGCGATCTTCGCCGAGTATCTGAACCTCGCTCCGCCGGACGACCTGTATCGCGCCGCGTTCTACGTGCTTTCGCAAAACCTCGTCCATGGCGACGCCCTGACGATGCGTGCCCATGGCAACCTACCGATCACTTTCGCCGAGTGGGGCTATCTGGGCAAAGGCCGGTTCCAGCGGCGTGACTTTCGCTACGACAGCCTCACCCAGTCATCGGCTTACAGCGCCGAGGGGTCGCGCTTTGCCCACCTTGGCCAACACGAGATTTTCACGCCGGCCCAAACAGGTCCTCGACCTACTCGTTGTCGTCGAGCGGATACCCGAGAAACGGCGCGCCAATTTCAAGACGGCTATCGTCACTCTACGTACGGCACCGCATGCGCCGCGCTACTTCGAAATCGAGTCCGAGGCCTCAACGATTGCACGGAGAGCCGACGCAATCTCTTCGCGAACGTCGGCGTCTGGCTCGTCATCAAAGCACGCACGTAGCGTCGATTCTGCAAGCGATGTGCCGAGGCGCCCCAGCGCCCAGGCAGCATGGCCCCGCACGACGGGCGATTCGTCGCGCAGCGCGCTGATGAGCACCGGTACATCGTCGGCAGAGCCAACATTGCCCAGCACCACGGCGGCGTTGCGGCGCAAGCCGGAGAACTTGGCGCGCTTCATGGGCGAGCCTTTGAAGGCAGTGGTGTATTCGGCAACCGACATTGCGAGCAGTCGGGTCGCGAGCGAGCGCGCATCCATCTCATCAAGCACTGCTCTAGGAGCGAATCTCAGCTCCGTCAACGGTAGTGAAAATTTACGGTTGTACGGGCACACCTCCTGACAGATGTCGCACCCATAAATCAACTCTCCGATCGCTTCGCGAAACTCAACCGGTATCGCGCCTTTTAATTCAATCGTGAGATAACTGATACAGCGTCGCGCATCGAGTTCGCGCGGTGCTGTGATGGCTTGCGTGGGACATGCATCAATGCACCGCGTACATGATCCGCAACGATCCGCGTCAAACGGCGCGTCCGTCTCCAGCGCGACGTCAACAAATAGTGATGCAAGAAATAAAAATGAGCCGTGCTGTGGATTGATCAACATCGTGTTTTTCCCAAACCAGCCAAGTCCTGCACGTTGTGCGAGATCGCGCTCCAGTACAGGACCCGAGTCTACATATGGTCGCGCATGCACCGGCGCGCCGATTTCGTTTTCTAACCATGCGTGCAACTCGCGGAGCTTGGCGCGCAGCACCTCGTGATAATCATCGCCCCGCGCATAGCGTGCCACTGGACCACTCGGCGCACGGCCGCCGTAGTTCATCGCGACAACGAGCGCGTGCGTCGCGCCTGCATGCGGCAATCGCGCATCACGGCGCAGCGCAGCGCCATCGCCAGCGAGGTACGCCATTTCGCCCTGCTGTCCACTGGTAATCCACGCATCAAAATGCGCGCGCGATGCAGGCTCGCCCAACGTTGCAATACCGGCAAGATCAAAGCCCAATCCGTACGCTTGCGCCTTCAATCGCTCTGATAATGCACGACGCTCAGCGGACGTGCGCAGCGTCAACGCCATCGCTACGGTTGGCGACCAACCCAACGCGCAAACGCAATCACATCATCGACCGGCGGCACGGCGTCTTCTTCACCGTACGCCGTATACATCCGCCAACGCACATATGTCATGGCGGGCAATGGCAAGAATGGAAAACGCGTCATCCAATGCCGATGCCGAAAACGCCACGCAACACGCAGCAAATCAACGGCGAGTGCTGGATTGACGAGCGCACGGAGCGTCAGTGCGAGTGTGAGCGAGAGCCATGCCATTGCTGCAATCTCGCCTACACACAACCCCACGCGCTACCTTCACGCAGCGCGACACCAACGTCGCGTTTTTCACACCAACGCTATCGCATCCGCACACACCACCGATGCAATTCGACGACTATCAAGAACTGGCCGCCCGCACACTTGGCCGCGATCGCACGCACGAACAGCAACTCGCCAACGCCGCCCTCGGACTCACTGGCGAAGCCGGTGAAGTGGCGGAAGTGATCAAAAAACATCTCTTCCACGCGACGCCCCTCGATCAGGATGCCCTCGCGAAGGAACTTGGTGATTGCCTTTGGTATATCGGCGCGTTTGCCACCGTGCTGGGCCTCTCGCTCGAGGATATCGCGCAACGCAATATCGACAAACTGCGCAAACGTTATCCCGAAGGTTTTGACACGGAACGGAGTCGTAACCGCACCGAGTAATAGGTCCCTCGCACCACAGCCCATTTAAGTTCTGGCTGTTCTCCGCGGTCTCCGCGCCTCCGCGTGAAACCGGTCGTTACCGATGCTACCAGAACGACCGACCATCTAATCCCCCCGGCACCGGCAATCCTAACGCGTCCAAGACGCTCGGCATCACATCCGCCGTGCGCTGCGGTGCCCGCGCCACCGGACCATCGACGATTAACGGCACCAGCATCTGTTCGCGCAACAAGGCCCCATGAGTAGACACGTGCGCGACGGGCTCGAAACGCGCTCGCAAATCCCACCCCGCCGCCGCGGACAGCACCATGTCTCCTGCACGCGACGAACCGCACAGCGCAACCAGTTGCACCAACGCATCGGGATACGGCGACTCTGCACACAACGCCCACGCCGCGCTGTCGTCGAGTCCGCGCACTGTGCCACCCAGTTGCAACACGTCGCCAGCGCGCGCGTCATAATCCCACCGCGCTTCGCGACCCGCACCTACGCGACGAATTTCAGCGACGCCGCGCACCGCGTGGGAGACGCGTACGCGATCCGCCGAGAGCGCCACCGCAATTAGATCAATCGCCTCTCGGGCCAACAACGTGTCGTGCCACGGCTGCCATCGCGACGCATGCGCGGGCCACCAAACACGGTCGCGTGACGAGGGCTGGAAATACACATGCGCCATCGCGTTGCCGCCCACCATCAACGCCACGTCCGCATTTCGCGTGAGTATCCGCGGATGCGCCAGCACGCGTAACGACTGCGACTCCATCCACCCGTGCAAATCGTCGTGATGCGACACCGGCGCATGCCCGTGATCGCCCACCACCCAAATACGCAATGATTCCGACCATCCGCCATTGATCGCCATTGCGCGCGCCGTCGCAACCGCTGCATCAAGGTCAGAGATCGCTCCGCGCACTGAGGGTGAATCACTCCCAAACTTGTGCGAGAATTTATCAGGACTGGTTAGCGCCAAGACGGAGAATCGTGGCCGTGTCGCCGCGAACACGCGCAAGAATTCCGAAGTCGCTGCACGCTCGGTGCGACGCCAACCCAGCGTGTCACCGCGAAAGTGTGGGATGGCCGCGCGAATGGTCCACAGCAGGGAGCGCCCAACATTCGCGATGCTCGCGCCTCGAGCAAGCATACTCATGCCCGAAAGCGATGGACGCGCCAGTTCAAAGAGCGTTGGAGACGCTGCGTCGACATCGTGATCGACATGCCAGATGTCGATGCCGGCGTAACTGCGCACGTGAGTGGGAGACCAACGCAGCGTGCGCGCGCGATCAAACCAGCGCAATCCAGGCAATCCGACACTGCCCGGATAGCGCCCCATCAAAAAGGGGACGTACGCTGGTCCCGTCACCGACGGAAACGAAGACGAGATTGTATGCAAGCCGCCGCAGTCGCGAAGCGCCGCAATCGCCGGTGCTCGCCCCGCATCAAGTTCCTCTTGCAATACGTCCGGACGAACACCATCGGCCACCACCAATAGTAGGCGCGCATCAATTTTCGTCACGCCGGCACCCGCACCACGGCGATGGTGGCGGAGCAGGCGAGCGGTCGCGTACACTTCGCGCAACGCGTGCTATTAAGGCACGCACAATGGTTAGGCCGACTACCCTCTTCACGAAGCGCACTCATGGCAAAATTGCCGCGTCCAACAAAAATCAAAAACACCGCTGCAGACGCGCCCGCCGAGAAGTCGCGCAAGGCACCGCGCACCGTGACGGGGAAAAAGGCGTCGCCCGGAACGCGTGCGATCGCCGAACACGCGTCGCTCAAAGGGTTGATTGAGCGCACGGAAGAAGGGCATCGGAAAGCAGGGCGCGTGCCAGACATGGAAGCGCTGGTGTCGAGCGGCGCGCGAGCAACGCGACGCAAAGCGCGGCGTCCGATTGACCAGGATCTCCGTGACATGCCGATGCTCACGGAAGACGAAAAATTGTTGCAGTCGCCGAGTGAAGACCAAGGCGCGTTCACGCGCACTGATCCGTGGCGTGTCATGCGCATCACGTCAGAATTTGTCGAAGGCTTTGACGCGCTCGCGGAAATCACGAAGGGCGTGACAATTTTTGGATCGGCGCGAACCGGCCCGGACGATCCGCAATACGCAGCAGCGACCGAGACCGCGCGATTGCTCGCGCAAGCCGGCTTCTCGATCATCACGGGGGCGGGTCCGGGGATCATGGAAGCAGCGAACAAAGGATGTAAGGAAGGTGGTGGACATTCGGTAGGATGCAATATCGAATTGCCCTTTGAGCAGGGTGCAAACCCGTATGTCGACACGCTCGTCAACTTTCGATACTTCTTTGTCCGAAAGACGATGTTCATCAAGTATTCAAATGCGTTCATCATCTTTCCGGGTGGCTTCGGCACGCTCGACGAGCTCTTCGAAGCGCTAACGCTTATTCAGACCGGAAAAATCTATCAATTTCCAGTGGTGCTCTTTGGACGCCATTACTGGGCAGGCCTGGTGCGCTGGATCAGCTCGCGTCTCGCTGGCGAAGGTAAAATCTCACCGGGTGATTTAGATCTATTGCTGCTCACCGACGATCCGGCCGAGGCGGCAAAAGTGGTGATTGATGCGCACGCAGCGCAGGCCGCTCTTGGGCAGGCGCGTTCACCCGCGTAAAACACACCGCACAAAATTATCGGACGAGTAATCACCGGCGGAGATCCAATCGCTTGATACGCGCGGCCCAAACAACGCGACGCGAATCTCCGACACGTTGCGCCCCTCTGCGTGCAGCGCTTCAATGCGCCCGATCATCTCCTCCATCCAGTTGACCTTCGCCGCCAACAACAGCGCGCCACCTCGCAGTAGTCCGCGATGCGCGCAAAACACGCGCACTGGCTCACAGGCCAACATCGCGCGGAGCGATTGCACATGTTCACGCGGATTTTCGTACCGATGTGCCACCCGGACCCTCACGCCGAGAAACGCGTCGCCCGCAAACAGCGTCCGCGTTTCTGTGTCCCACACGACATGATGGTCTGGCGAGTGTCCCGGCGCGTATACCAGCGCTAACGCATCGTTCACAAACGGCTGAAACGGAGTCTGGAGCGGCGTCATCGACCGCCACAACACGTGACGATACAAACCGATGGGTTGCGATGCTCGTACCACAGCCAGCGTGCGCGCGTCGATGCCAATAGGCACGCCGAGTCGCGCAAGAAGTTCGACGTTTCCCGCGTGATCTTCGTGTTGGTGCGTCACCAGCGCGCCGCGCGGCCGCCGCTCGCGCACCACATCCGCGACATCGCGCGCAACCCCGGAAAAACCGGTATCCACCAACACGCCACGAATGAGATACACGTGTACCGCGTACCCGGCCAAGCGGCTACGCCACCAAGTGAGCCGCAATGCGGTGACATCGTCATGCTCGGTGCGCTCGATCACAAATACAATCTACGTAGCGAATGACCGGTGCACCGCAGCATATTTCCTCACCTAGCGCGCTCGGCCCCCCACGGTCGAGCGCTCAACTTTTTTTAGTGATCTTTCAGCGTCCACGTCGCATGTTCGAAGCACTCATCGCCTCAATGGCGCGTGAAGTCGAGAAGCTCTCATTTGAGCTCAACGTCACGATTCCCCATGAAATCCGAAAGGCCGTCGAACTCGGCGATCTGAAGGAAAATAGTGAATACAAGGCAGCGCTCGAACGTCAGCAGTTTGTGCAGGCGCGTCTCGGACAACTCACGCAGCGCGTCACGAAACTCGCGAACATTGATGTTGCGCAAATTTCCAGTGATAAGGCGGGCCTTGGGTCGCGCGTTGTGGTTGAAGATCAAGCCACGAACAAGCGCGAGACCTACGAGCTTGTCTTTGGAGATGCAGGAGAGCTGCGCGAAGGACACGTGACGATGGCGTCGCCCATTGGGCTCGCGCTCCAAGGCAAAGGGGTTGGTGAAGCGACAATCTTCAAGTTGCCGAAGCTTATTCGTCGCCTGATGATCGTCGAGCTCACCACCATTCACGAACGTGACGCCGCCGACTTGGCGTGATATCGCACGCAACACTGAACGCGGAGCACTGAGTATGAAGAAGGCCGAGTATGCGTCGCGTGGCCCAGTGCCGCAGGACATGATCGCGTGCGTGGATTTCGAACTACCGGCGCCCGTTGCAGGTGAAGTGCTGATCGAAGTCCTCGCGGCCCCGATCAATCCATCGGACGTGCTCACGATTACCGGCGCGTACGGCATGTTGCCGCCACTCCCAGCTATTGGTGGCAACGAAGGCATTGGTCGTATTGCCGCGCGCGGTGTTGGCGTGACGACGCTGTCGATTGGTCAACGGGTACTGCTGCCGGTTGGCTCCGGGACGTGGCGTACGCACATGCTGGCAACTGCGGCACAGCTCATCGCGCTGCCGTCGGTTGGTGACGCACTGCAGCTGTCGATGCTCACCGTGAATCCGCCCACGGCATCGTTGTTGCTCTCGGAGTTTGTGACGCTCGAGGCAGGGGATTGGGTTATTCAGAACGCAGCGAATTCCGCCGTTGGTAGCTATCTCGTGCAGTTAGCGAAGCGACGAGGCGTACATACCGTCAACGTAGTGCGACGAGAAAGTGCAATTGCGGGCGTGCAGGCGCTTGGCGGCGATGTCGTTCTGCTTGACGGGCCAGATCTCGCGCAACGCGTTGAGGCAGCCACGAGCAAAGCGAAAATAAAACTTGGCGTCGATGCAGTTGGTGGTCTGGCGACCGAATACATCGCTCGGAGCGTGCGTGTGGGCGGTACCGTGGTGAACTATGGCGGCATGAGTGGGAAACGCTGCACGATTGCACCCGATGCGTTTGTTTTTCGGGACGTGACGTTGCGCGGATTCTGGCTGGCATGGTGGTTTCGAAATTCATCACCGACGGTGCAGCAGGCGCTGTTCGCGGAGTTGACGCAGCACATCGTGTCCGGAGCGCTGTTCACGAAAGTGGCCGCCACGTATTTCGTCGACGACATCAAAACCGCTATTGCTGCAGCGGCAGCAGGGGAGCGTGACGGAAAAATTCTGCTCACGCCAAACGGGCCTATCCAGCCGTAAGTCCGCCGTCGATCGCCAACGCGTGCCCCACCATAAACGCGGACGCGGTCGAACAGAGATACAGCGCGCTGGCCGCCACTTCTTCCGCGGTACCGAGACGTCCGAGCGGGATGCGCGCGGCAAGGGAGTCCACGGGCGTTCCCGCGTCAATCATGTGTTGCACCATCGGCGTATGCGTGAATCCAGGGCAAAGCACATTAATACGAATGCCTTTGCGCCCGTACTCGAGCGCAGCCGTGCGCGTGAGTCCGACAACGCCATGTTTGCTCGCGGCATACGCGGGATGGCGGGGATAGCCATTGAGTCCAGCAACCGAGGCCACGTTGACTATGACGCCGCCATTGGCAGCGAGCATGGCGAGAATTTCGTGCCGCATACAACGCCATACGCCAGTGAGATTGATATCAATGACGCGATCCCAGTCTTCTTCGGTGTACTCCGCAGTGCGTAGCTCTGGTCCCCCAACGCCTGCAGCGTTGATGGCAATGTCCAATGCGCCATACGCGTGGAGTGTGCGCTGTATCGCACCGGATACGTCGGTATCACGGCGGACATCCATAGTGAGCCCAAGTGCAATTCCGCCGACTGCTTCCACTGCGCGAACCGTGTCTTGCGCTTCGGCAAGCTGCACATCAGCGATCACGACGCGCGCACCGCACGCGGCCAGTTGTAACGCGGCGGCACGGCCGATGCCCGACGCGCCGCCAGTTATGAACGCGACTTTGTCGCGGAATTCCGAGGGCATCTTCTGTCTCAGCCGCACGTGAACCTGTGATATCGCGTCACACTTTCTCAATCGTAAAGACGCGCGACATCTCGTGATCGTAAGCGACAATCTGTCGTTCGCGTTCGACATCAGTCCACCCCAGCAGCGCGCCTAGAAGCGGTGCAATACGTCTCGCAACCCCGCGACCATGATCGCGCGTTTCAAACGCGATGTGCATGCGACGCATCAGTACATCGGCCAACGTACACGCCATCTCGCGTTCGACGGCGTGCGCGACTTCGGCCGTGAGATACGGCAAGTTGTCAACGAGTCGATGTCCCAACGACGCGTCGCGTTGCGCATAACTCCATACATTGCGCCACCGACTCCCGTAGGCCAACGCCAGACGCTCGCCAACCGCAGCGTCATGCACGGTGACCGCCGCTTCGTGTACAACGGCATCGCGCGAAATCACGTCGCCACCGGGCAAAAGCGTGCGCGCACTGGAGTGCGTAACCGCGGCGGGCGCAATCGGACCACCGGATTGCACTTCCTCACGTTTCACGTGCGCAAGCACAGCCGCAGCCATAGCGCGGTAGGTGGTCAGTTTGCCACCCGTCACGCTCACCAGACCATCGGCGTTGTGCGAAATCGCATGCTCGCGTGATGCCGAGTGCGCACTGTGCGAACCCGCACGTAGCGCGGCAAGCGGACGTATACCGGACCATGCGGAGATCACGTCCTCCAGTGTCAATCGCGCGTTTGGGAAACACACGTTCACGGTATGCAACAAATACGTCACTTCCTGTTCGGTCGGCCGGATGTCGTCCGGACCGTGCCGTGCTGGTCGCTCTGTTGTACCGATGATCGCATGCGCCCCCGCCGGCAACACAAATAGTACGCGACCGTCGTTTGGCGAGAGCAATGTGACCGCATCGTTATTGCCCAATCGATGTCGCGGCACCGCAATGTGCGCTCCGGCAGAGCCAAGTACTTGATGCGAAGGCGGCGCGCCGGTGAGTGCTGCGGTCGCATCGCTCCACGGACCAGTGGCGTTCACCACGACACGCGCGCGCACCGTCAACGACGCACCGGTGATCGCGTCAACCGCCGCAACGCCCGTCAGTCGCGTACTTGCCGCGCCGGTACGCACGCCTCCAACCACGGAGATATGATTGACGACTACCGCACCGGCTTCTCGCGCAGCGATGGCGCTCGCCAATGTCAGTCGCGCATCATCGGTTGCCGCATCCCAGTAACGTGCGCCACCAACCAATCCCTCCGCATCAAGCGCGGGCTCAAGCGCCAACACATCAGCTGTGTTGAGCGCGTCGTGTCCCTTCACATTACGAAACAGCGCCAGCGCATCATACAGCGTCAATCCCGCGCGCAACTTCCACAACGGAATGCGCGCACCCTCGTACACCGGCCACGTGAACGCCAACGGTCGGACGAGATGCGGGGCGAGATCGAGCAGCAGACGCCGCTCGCGGCTGGATTCAAAAACGAGCGAGAAATGTCCATGCTCGAGATAACGCACGCCACCATGCACCAGGCGCGATGATCTGCTCGATGTACCACTTGCAAAGTCGTCGCGTTCGAGCAACGCTGTTCGCAGCCCGGCCAGTGCCGCCTCGCGCGCAACGCCGGCGCCGGTGATGCCACCACCAATAATTACCACATCGAAGGCGTCGTCGGCCAGCGCATGCAAGGACGCCTCTCGCGCCGCCACCGCCATCGGTCCGCGCGCCGCCAAACGCTCGGCAGTCGTGCTCGGCGGCACGTCGGCCGGAGGTAGGGAAGAGAGTTCATGCATTACCGCAGAGATGCGTGTGAAACGCGCACAGCGCCAGTAGCGAATGCTGAGACGTTGCACAAAAGCGTCCTGCCAGCAGGCGAAACGAGCGTTACTTTCCGTCATGCCCACCTTCGGAAATGGTCGACGCGTTGCCATCGTTGCTGGCGTGCGCACACCGTTCGCGCGCGCTGGAAGTGCACTGAAAGATCTCACGGCGATCGATTTGGGTCGGGCGGCGGTTGCCGAACTAATGCAGCGTAGTGACCTCGATGGTGCGCTCGTCGATCTGCTGGTGTTTGGCACGGTGGTGCAGTCGGTAGTCGCGCCAAATATTGCGCGTGAAGTTTCGCTCCTGCCGCATTTTCCGAAAACATTGCAAGCGTATACGGTCGGTCGTGCGTGCGCATCCGCCAACCAGGCCATTACGGATGCGGCGGACCAAATCGCGCTGGGTCACGCGCACATTGCCTTGGCCGGTGGCGCGGAGTCGTTAACGCAGGTGCCGATTCTACACTCGCGCGGGATGCGTGATGTGCTGGTGGCCGCGTCAAAAGCGAAGTCGATGTCGCAACGCCTCGCAATTTTCGCAAAACTGCGCCCAAAAGATTTTATACCAATTACGCCGGCCATTGCGGAGCCGAGTACGGGCGAAACAATGGGGCAGTCGGCGGACAAGATGGCCAAGCTCAATGGAATTTCGCGCGAGACGCAGGACCGGTATGCGTTGGCCTCGCATCAGAAAGCCGCCGCAGGAACGGCGGACGGGAGACTCACCGCCGAGATTGTCGCGATCGCCACGCCGCCTGCATTTGAAATGCTGGCGAGTGACAACGGCATTCGTCGCGATACCACGTATGAAGCATTGGCCGCGCTCAAGCCTGCGTTTGACCGCCAGTACGGCTCGGTGACTGCGGGCAACGCGTCGCCGCTTACCGATGGTGGAGCGGTCGTGTTGTTGATGTCGGAAGAGCGCGCGTTGGCGTTGGGATATACACCCTTGGCCTTCATCAAATCGTACGCGTATGCTGCCGTTGATCCATGCGAACAGTTATTGCAGGCACCGGTGCTTGCGGTGCCCGTAGCGTTGCAACGTGCGGGACTCACGTTGCCGGATATCGATCTGGTGGAGATGCATGAAGCGTTTGCGGCGCAGGTGTTAAGCAACATTCAAGGATTGGCATCGAAATCTTGGGCAGCGCGGGCTGGCTTTAGCGATGCCACTGGCGACGTCGATCTGACGCGACTCAATGTGATGGGTGGATCGTTATCCATCGGACATCCATTCGGTGCAACGGGTGCACGCGTCCTCACAACGTTATGCAACGAACTCGCTCGACGCGATGGAAAGTTTGGCCTGCTCACGGTGTGCGCGGCCGGCGGCATGGGCCACGCGATGATTGTGGAGCGCACATGAGCGACGCGCAATTTCTGGACGCGATGGTTGGTATCACCATGACGGTGGACGACGGCGTTGCCATTATTGCGTACGACCAGCCGATGTCGCCGGTCAACACGCTGAATACGCGTGTTGCTCCGGTATTGCATCAACTCCTTTCGCACCTTGAGCAAGATGCGAGTGTCACCTCGGTCGTCATTGTCAGTGGCAAGGTGGATAGTTGGATTGCCGGTGCCGATATCGAAGAGCTGTCGAGTGTGACAACGGCGGCGCATGGTGCAGCGATGTCGCGCGGTGGACAGCAGTTGCTGGAGCGAGTTGCCGCACTATCTAAACCGGTCGTGGCTGCCATTCATGGCGCGGCGTTGGGCGGCGGATTGGAAATCGCACTGGCGTGTCGTCATCGCATCGCGAGTGATCATCCAAAAACAGTGCTCGCGCTACCTGAAGTGCAGCTTGGACTGATTCCGGGCGCTGGTGGGACGCAACGGCTGCCGCGCATCGTTGGATTGCAGGCGGCGCTCGATATGATTCTGACCGGCAAGAACATTCGCGCCAAGAAGGCGTGGCAAATGGGACTTGTGCATGAACTCGTGCATCCGTCCATCTTGCGCACGCTTGCGGTGCAACGCGCGCGCGAGCTCGGCAGAGGTGAGCAACCGATACTACGCACCCGCACGCAGAGTGCGACGGCTGTGCTGCTCGAAGGCAACGCGTTAGGTCGCCTACTCGTCTTTAAGCAAGCGCGCGAAACGGTGATGAAAAAGACGAAGGGATTGTATCCGGCGCCTGGCGCCGCCATCGCCGCGATACAGGCAGGATATCGTGACGGTTTTGTGGCGGGTTTGGCCGAAGAGGCTCGCCAGTTTGGCGTACTCGCGGTATCGCCGGAGTGTCGTGAGCTCGTTTATTTATTCTTTGCGACGACCGCACTCAAAAGGGACAGCGGTTTGCCGAATGGTATCACCGCCACTGCACATCGCGTGCGAAAGATTGGCATACTCGGCGCGGGCTTCATGGGTGCCGGTATTGCGTCGGTGGCAGTGCAAGCGGGATCGGTGGTGCGATTAAAAGATGCACCGCTGGAACGACTCGCGGCTGGATGGCGCTCGATTCGAGAGGTATTGCGCGAGCGACTAAAACGTAAGCAAATGACGCGACTGCAATTCGACGACACGCTGTCGCTGATCGGCAGCACAACGACCTACAGCGGCTTCGCCAGCGCCGCACTCGTCATTGAAGCGGTCTTTGAAGATCTCGCGGTGAAGCATCAGGTTCTTCGCGAAGTAGAGGCGGCAGCGCCGAACGCGATCTTCGCGTCGAACACCAGCACCATTCCAATACGGGAAATTGCAACCGCATCGTCGCATCCTGAACGCGTGGTTGGGATGCATTTTTTCTCGCCGGTGCACAAGATGCCGCTGTTAGAGGTGATCGTTACGCCCGAAACAAGCGCGGAGACCACCGCGACGGTCGTTTCCTATGGCCGCGCGTTGGGTAAGACTGTCATTGTAGTACGCGATGGACCGGGGTTTTATGTCAATCGCATTTTGGCACCGTACATTAACGAAGCTGGACAGTTGCTCGACGAAGGTGCGAGCACTGCGTCCATCGATGACGCGATGATCGCGTTCGGATTTCCCGTTGGCCCGCTCACGTTGCTCGACGAAGTGGGGCTCGATATTGCGGGGAAGTCTGGACCGATCATGGCGGCGGCATTTGGCGCGCGCATGCAGCGGTCCCCAGCGTTGCAGCGCGTGATTGAAAGCGGGCGTCTTGGTCGCAAGTCAAAACGCGGCTTTTATCGCTATGACGAGAACGGAAAACGGCTCGGGGTCGATGAGGCCATCTATTTGCTGACCGCGCTCGGTATGACCCGCAAACCGTTCGATCAACTCGATATTCAGCGGCGCTGTGTCTTGCCAATGCTCAATGAAGCGGTGCGTTGTTTAGCGGATGGTATTATTCGTAGCGCGCGCGATGGCGATATCGGTGCTGTGTTTGGTATTGGCTTCCCGCCGTTTCGCGGCGGTCCGTTTCGCTATCTCGACGCGTTGGGCGCGAGCGCCGTGGTGGCGCAACTTGACGCGCTGAACGCGGTGCATGTTGGACGTTTTGAACCGGCGCCATTGTTGCGCGAGATGGCAGCCGCTGGTGCGCATTTTCATCCTACGGCCGCTTCGTTGGCCCAACTCCCATCGCCATGACCACAGCGTCTACCGAACTCCATCCGCGCATCGTTGAACTCATGGGCGCATTGAATGCATCGCGGAGTGAATTGCACGCCTGTCTAGACGCGATGAGCGAGCAGCAGCGCACCGCTCCTCCCATCGGTAACACTTGGTCGGTAGCGCAAAATCTCGAGCATCTCGCACTGATTGAAGGTGGCGTTGGTCGTTTGATCTCGAATTTGATGAAACAGGCTGCGGCAACGGGCACGAGTGAAACGGAAACCAGCACCGTGCTGGATTCACTGGCGAAGTGGAATCCGGCACGCGCATCGCAACCGCTACCAGCGCCCGACGCCATGTTACCAAAAGAAGGGATCACCGTTGACGAAGCGCTGGTGCGGCTCAGCGCGAGTCGTGCTCGACTGCTGAGTGTCCTGCCAACCGCATCGGGACTGCCGCTCGCATCGGTACACGCGCCGCATCCGTTTCTCGGGGCGATCAACGGCTATCAGTGGATCTTGCTGATTGCCGAACACGAGCGTCGTCATACCCGACAAATAGAGGCCGTCGCATCGCGTTTCACCGCACCCCTTCATTAATTTTCGGCATGTTCCGTACTTCGCTGCTGTACCTATCGCGCCAGCAAGGCGTGTTCAACTTTATTCGCAACGTCGGCATTGCGCGCAAAATGGCGTCGCGGTTTGTCGCGGGCGAAACCATCACGTCCGCGCTTGATGCAGTAGAAGCGCTCAACGCGAAAGGCATCAGTGCATCGCTCGACTTGTTAGGTGAGAGCGTCGCTAACGAGGCGGAAGCGCGCGAGACCGGTAAGCAATATCTCGAAATTCTTGATCGCATTCAGCAGCGCAACCTGAACGCCAACGTGTCGGTGAAACTTACGGCGCTTGGCCAAGATATCTCGGATACGCTGGGTGTTGACGTGGTTCGGCAAGTGCTGACGCGCGCGAAGCAATATGAATCGTTCGTTCGGCTCGACATGGAGTCGAGCGCGTACACAGATCGCACGTTCGACACCTTTGAACAGCAGCTTTATCAAGATTTTCGGGATAACGTGGGCATTGTCTTGCAGAGTTCACTACGCCGTACGCTCAACGACATCGATCGCGCCAATCGACTGCAGTGTCGCGTCCGCATTTGCAAAGGCGCCTATCTCGAGGCGCCGGATGTGGCGTTCCCTGATAAAGCGGATGTCGACAAAAATTATGTCACGGCAATGCATCAGCTGATGGAGCACGGTCGGTATCCGGGCATTGCCACGCACGACGAGGCCATCATTACTGAAGCGCAACGGTTTGCAAAAGAGAAAGGCATTGCATCAGATCGCTTCGAGTTTCAAATGTTGTACGGGGTACGGCGTGATTTGCAGGAACGCGTGGTGCGCGATGGCTATCGCATGCGTGTGTATGTGCCATTTGGCACGCAGTGGTACCCGTATCTGATGCGTCGTCTCGCCGAGCGTCCGGCAAATCTCGCGTTTATGGCTGGGAACATTGTTAAAGAAATGTTGGGCGGATCATCGTCGAGCGCGACACAAAGCGCAGGAAACGGCGCGGGCAACGGGTCGCACTGAGTCACCACGGCCAGCACCTGCCCCCCGAGCCACATAAGGGGGACGAGCGTACACTCGGCGGCTACATGGCCGTGCACTCACGGCCAGCCGCTTTCGAAGGCATGGATGGTTTCTCGTATTCCGTCGACATCATCACCGACACGACGGGCGATACCGCGGCCCCATGGGGCGCGTACCTATTTTTCGTGAAGTGGGGGCAAGGTGAACCCGAAGTGCAAGGACATCTCGAAACGGCGTTTCTCATTACCGGCGACAATGAATCCTTCGTGCGCTATCAGCTGGGCGCCATGCAACTCGCCACGGTAAAAGCCACGCTCGACGGGTTGCTGCGACCTTCGGCGACGGAGCGACACGCGTGACCGTTGAGACAGAAGCGCCACGCGACGATTTGTCGTTCGCGCGCACGCACGAGGGCGTGGTCTTGCAGGGCACGGGTGGGATATGGCAGGTGCGCGCCGACGATGGAAGCACCCATGACGTATCGTTGCGCGGACGACTGAAGCATGAATCGGGGCGCGATGGAAAAAAAGATCCTGAGCGCGAAACAATGCGTCGCGTCGCGGCGCGCGATGACGCAGCGCGACCGATCAAACTCGCGGTTGGTGATCGTGTCACGATCAATGGAGAGGCCGATCCGTCCTCCTGGGCCATTGACGTAATTCATCCGCGCACGAGCAAGCTGGCGCGACGCGCACCGGGTGGCGCGCGCGGTGAACGCGTGGTGGTCGCGAATCTCGATCAAGTATTGGTCGTGTTTGCGGCGGCGAAGCCAGAACCGCATCCGCGCATGCTTGATCGGTTTCTCGTCATCGCCGAAGCCAACGGACTCGCGGCACGCATCGTGATCAATAAGTGCGACCTCGTGCCCGAGCGCGAGATTCGCGCGCGTTTCGCCGAACATTCGAATGCCGGTTATCCGTTGCATCTCACCAGTGTGCGCACGAGTACGGGGCTGGAGGCGCTGCGCGATGAAGTCGGCGGGCGCAGTTCCGCGTTGAGTGGTCCATCGGGTGTGGGCAAGTCATCGTTGATGAACACACTTTTCCCAGGGCTCAATCTGCGCACGGCGGAGATCAGTGAGAGTGTCAACAAAGGGCGACACACCACGGTCGGTGCGGTACTTCATCCGTTGCCTGGCGGCGGTTTCATCGCTGACACGCCAGGGCTGCGCGAAGTAGGATTGTGGGGCATACATGTCAGCGAAATCGCCAACTGTTTTCCGGAATTACGCCCGTTGCTCGGCGAGTGTCGCTTTGCCGACTGCACGCACCTCGTCGAGCCGGGGTGCGCCATCCGCGAGGCGGTGCAGGCTGGTATCGTCAGCCGCGGGCGGTACGAAAGCTTCATCAAATTGCGTGAAGAGCTTTCCGATGGTTCGCAGGACGGCTGGTAAGGCATGCAAGCCTAAGGGCCCAACCGAGGTCAAGTATACATCTGATTGGCGGTGAGGGGCGTAGCGTTTGCGAACCCTTATGTCGACCTTCCTTGCCTCCGCCACCGGCCTCGCCGTCGTACCGTACTCGTCCGGCCTGTTCATTGGCGCGGACGGGCAGTACGTTGACCGCGACGCTATCGACCGCCGACATATTCGTTCACATCGTTTTCCGGCCGCATTTATTTCTGTGTTTACTCCTCCCGCCCACGATGATGCGCAGCTCGTGGCCGACATGGCGCAAAGCATTGAACGCGCAGCATCGCTGCTGTACGACAAGCATAGCGCCGTGATGTATGGCCTCGCCTTGCGCATGGTTGGCGAATCGGCCGATGCCGAAGAGGTCGTGCTCGACGCGTTTGCGCAGGCGTGGCGTGATGCGGCGCGATACGATCGGTCGCGCGCCACGGTAGTCGGATGGTTGACGACCATCGTTCGCACACGTGCACTCGATTTGATACGCTCGCGTGGACGGCGGGCCCGCATGACGGAATCCGCCGCGTCACAGACGGATGAACCAACGGCGATGGGCCAAGGTTTTGTTGCGCCGGATCGCGCGGTGACCGATGCCGAGCGGGCGTCCGCTGTGGCCTCGGCGCTTGGTGTGCTGCCCGATGCGCAACGTCGTGCCATCGAGCTTGCGTTTTTTGAAGGACTCACGCATCACGAAGTTGCTGAACGCTTGCGGGAACCACTGGGTACAGTAAAAACGCGCATCCGATTGGGTATGCAGAAGTTGCGCGACATGCTCGATGGCATGGCACCGGAGGGCGCGTCATGACACTGCTATCAGTCGACGAGATGCGCGAACTCGCGCCCTGTTACGTCATGGACACGCTGTCAGCGAGCGAGCTGCAGCAGTTTGAAGAAGGGATGCGCAACACCGAGATTGCGCGTGCAATCGAGCCTGAGATCGTAGCGCATCGTGCGGCAGTAGAGTTTCTCGCGACGCAGTATGCCGTTACGCCGCCCCCGTCACTGCGTGATCGATTGCAGGCACGCATTGCCGCAGAACAGCGTGCGGGCAACGAACCGGCCGTTGTGCTGCCCATGCGACCCGTGGCCCGTGTTACGCCCACAGTTGGTGGCGCAACGCGCGTGACACCGATTCAGGGAGCGTTCACGGGGCAGGGCAGCGTGCGCGTAGCGTCAGCAAGTAAGACAGTGTGGTGGGGTACAGGAGCGCTCGGTTTCGCGCTCGCGGCATCCGTCGTGTTCGCGATTGATTTGCAAAATCGCGTGCATGCGTTGCAAAGCGAGTTGACGCAGCAACAGCGCATCGCCGAACGCAGCACGGCGCGATTGGCAGAGCGTGAAATAACGTTGCGCACATTGCTTGATGGTGGCAACGACCTCGTGCTGGTGCGATTGGCGGCGAACCAATCGAAGGGCCCAGGCATGCAAGTGTTTTGGAACACGCGTGACGGGCGCGCAGTGGTACTCGCATCGGGGCTCGCGCAGGTGCCGAAAAATCGCACGTACGCGTTATGGGCCATTCGAAACGGAAAGCCGATACCGCTTACGCTCTTCAACCCTGAGGCTGACGGCAGCGCGCTGATCTCGGGCGTCTCGCTCTTGAAGCAAGGAGACACGGTGGACGCGTTCGCCGTGACGGAAGAACCGGCGGCGGGTTCGCCGCAGCCTACGATGACGCCGTTTTTGGTGGGTGCAGTTCCGAAAACGTAGGATAGCGCAGCGACGACGGCTGGCCCGCCGTGCATCCGCCGCGGCGAGTGCGCTTTCACCGTGTGGAAAGCGCCGTGCGATGGCGTTTTCAGGTCGATCGGTGCATAATTTCTACTTGCCGTAGTTCGCGTAATTAGAAACATCTGGAGGTGCTGTGAAGACCATCAGAATTGTGGAGTCGTCAATTGCTGGCGACGCCAGCGTCGGTAGAATGTTATTCTCGTGGCCCTTCGTCAGGCGCAGGTTATTTGGCGCTCGCGTGTTGGCCGTCACGTTAGCGTTTGCCGCCGCCGCGTGCCGTTCCGCCTCGTCAGACAATCGCCGCGTCGCAACTTTAGCGGTAATCGACAGCGTAGAGCTTGTTGCCACTGACTCAGCATACGTTGCTCGCCCAGGTGGCCTCGCGATTACGCGAGACGGGCAGATGCTCGTGGCCGACAACGGCCAGAAGACCGTTTGTCGCTTTAATTCGACCGGCCAACTGCTTGATCGCTTTGGGAAACCAGGTGATGGCCCGGGCGAACTTCGATCAGCGTCCGATCTCGTTGTTGTGGGAGATTCGCTCGTCGCCGTCAATAACGTAGGGAGAAGGCAGATCGATTTGTTTTCACTGGCAACCGGAACTTTTGTGATCAAAGAAGGTGCCGGTGAACGTTCTTTCGATTCGGTCTTCTAATGACACCGTGCTTGCTGGTGCCGTCTATCCTGACGGCTCGCATTCGGTAACAAGCATTCCGCTTACACCGACTGAACTGACTGCTGCCGGTCCCGTTCCAATTATTCTCTCTCGACACCCCATATTAATCGCACCGTTTGGTACCGTTGTATTTGACAATCGAAATCAAGACCGAGTGGCAGCGTTTGAAGCGTCCGATTGGCTCTTTCACTGGTCGACCGATGCAGCTGTTGACAGCGTGATGATGCCAAAAGTTCGTCGCCGCGGAGCTCGCACCGACTTGCTGATGGCTACGGCCGAGGACACCTCTCGTGGGCGCGAGGCGCTGTTCAAATCTTCCATGCCGACGTACGTCCGATTCGTGTCGGACCGCAAAGCGCTTGTGATTCACGGCGACCTCGAGTTCTCGCGTTCGTTGTTTGCTGGCACGTTCTTCGCCTCGGTTGTAGATGTCGGAGGAAAGTCAGTTGTATGCAGTGACTTACTAATTCCAGTTCCAACCGATCCGCTGCCTCGATTCTTCAGCCGTAGCGACACGCTTTTTGCCATAGTGCAGCATTCGGAAGGCCGCACCTTCGTCTTGCGTTTGCGTATTCCGCTCGATCCTTGTCATTTATGAGGTCAGAATTATGAGGACGATTTATTTAATCGGAGCTGCCGCATTCTTCGCATCCGCAATTGCGTCGGGCACGATTTTCGCGCCGCGTGTGGCAACGCCGATTGAGGCATTGCGGCTGGACGACGGTAGCACAACCGTAGAATTGATGCAGGCGACAGATACGTTGTTGCTATTGGTCTATCGTCCGAGCGATCTATTTACGTGCGCCAGCATTGTGTACGCGTGGCAGTCGCGCGCCAACAATAAGCATTGGTCCACTCGTGTAGCGCTTTCTCATGCTCCGACTCCACTGGAGGAACGCGCCCTTCGTCGTTCGCGCATTCATTGGGTTCGGGTAGTCAACCTCGGCATCGATAATGAAAAATGGAAATCGCGTGAGGTCTTGTTTGTAAACGGACATCTTGTCGAATCCAGCACATTCCCAAATATCGGTCGAAACTCGGCGCTCCGTCGATTGCTTTGACCATCGGTAGTCCGCTTTCCTGCAATCGAATGAGCCTTCAAAGCGCAAAGACATGCCCATACATGGTGAGCGCGATGACACTTGTCATGGCGCTGCTCCTCGCGAGTTGCAAGTCGGACACGCACGCATCCGGAGAAGTGAACGAGCAGATGTCAAAGGCCATGGTGTTCATTGACAGTCTGCCGCTTCCCGTTGCGTCCGAATTTGGCGCGATACCGGCCGTCGCGCGCTCGGAGAATGGTTCGCTCTACTTTTTGAGCTCCGACTCTACGGTGACGATCTATTCGTCGGCCAATACGCCAACACGCGAATTCAGGGTGCCTCCGATAGCAGCACATTGGACGGGACACGCGAAAGCCATCGCAGTTTATGCCGATTCACTGATTGGATTTTTAAGCAGCGACGGTCGTGCAATTACCATTGCGAGTCTGCGATCACAGCAAGCGCAGTGGTCGGTAGCGCTACCGGCCGCCGCATTTGACATTCGTTTATCGGCTGGTGGCGCGCATGTCGCAAGTTTTGCTGGTGACTCGGGTGTGATATGGAGGATACCGAACAGTGATACCGTGAGCGCGAGTTCGCTTCGCCAACCTCCAAGCTACGCAACGTATCCGCAGTTGCGAGCGCTGCTCGGCGACTTCGTATTTCACGCCAACCGGCGAAGCGGGATGTTGATCTTTCCTGCTGATGCACACTTGTTCCTTTGGTTTCCGAGCGGTCGCCCCGACAGCATTTACTTGCCGCCCCGTCGCCGCTTTGGAACGCAAGCGGTGGAGCGCCTTAAGAACGCCTCACCAGCGTCGCTCGCAGCGCTGCGGTCACATGTGTCGGTACCACGTTTCGTTGGTGTGCTCTCCGATTCGACGGCGCTTGTGGTGTATCGTGATAGCACGTCAACACCCAAGGAACCGTCGACTTGGACTTTCTACGCGCTGATTGTCAACGCGAAACGATCACGAGTATGCCTCGACATTTCGATGCCACATCTCGCCAATCGCGAAGTGAGGTTCTTGCTCCATCAGGACACGTTAGAAGCCATTGCGTCGTCAAACAACCGCGCGTCAAACACGTCGCTCTCGCGTTTTCGATTCAGGATTGCCATTGAGTCCTGCGGATGGATCGGTGTGCAACGCGGCATTTAGCAGCGCGTATGCCCGCCCTACTTCGCGCGCACCGTACCCAATCCACCGTCCACACCCAAACACTGACCCGTCACCCACGATGCATCGGGACCAAGCAGCCAGGCCATCACGCCTGACACATCTTCCGGCTCGCCCAATCGACCTAACGCATGCATCGCGCGCGATGCTTCAGACGCCGCCACCGACGACGTGATACGCGCAGTCATCGGCGTTCGCACAAGTCCGGGCGCCACGGCATTCACGCGCAACCCACGCGATCCGTATGTTGCCGCCGCTGACAGCACGAGCCCCAACACGCCCGCTTTCGCTGCGGCAATTGCTTCGTGATTGGCCAGCCCCGTGCGCGCGGCGGCTGAACTGCACAACACAACACTTCCCCCATCGGGCATTACACGCGCCGCACTGCGAACCGAACCGAATGCGCTCGTAAGATTGGCCGCAATAACCGCCTGAAATTCTTCCGCTTTCGTTAAATGCGCCGGCTTGAGCAACAATGATCCCACGCAATTCGCTACGCCAGTCACTCGACCAAACGCCTCGTTGGCGAGATCGGCTACGCGGTCAACCTCCGCAAAATCAGTGGCGTCGCCCACCGCATATGACACCGATGTCAGCATGCGCAGCTCGTTCGCTAGCGAGATCAGTGGATCCTCGCGACGCGCCACAAGAAACAATGATGTACCGGTAGCCGCAACACGTCGTGCAAGCGATGCACCAATACCGCCCGTTGCACCAAGAATGAGTACGGCGGACGACGTGCCGGAAGGCTTCGAGTCGAATGTCATGCATCAGCAACTCTTCAGCGATTACATCGGTTCCCGACGAGCACGGCCCTACGGTGACAGCCGACGACGCACCCACACACCGACTTCACGCCGAAAGCAGATGCGATCATGCAAGCGACTCCGACGACCCTGCCAAAACTCCAACTCTTCAGGCACCACTCGAAAGCCTCCCCAGTGATCGGGCAGTGGTACTGCAGTGTCAGCGAAGCGCTGTTGATTGTTGGCGACCTCGCGCTCTAACGCATCGCGTGACGACAACACACTGCTCTGATGCGACGTAAAAGCGCCGAGTTGGCTGGTGACTGGACGCGAATGGAAATATTGATCTGAATCGGCCCGACTCACCCGCTGCACCGCCCCCGCAATACGCACCTGTCGTTCAAGCTCGGCCCAAAAAAAACAGAGCGATGCATGCGGATTGTCGGCCAATTCTTGACCCTTGCGACTGCGATAGTCCGTAAAAAATACGAAGCCACGTTCATCGACCGCTTTGAGTAACACAATACGCGCCGATGGATACGCGTCTGGCGTCGCGGTTGCCAAACACATCGCGTTAGGCTCGAGCACATCGGCCTTGATCGCATCATCAAACCATCGGCCAAACTGCACGATGGGATCGGCATCGACATCCGCTTCGGTCAGTTCGGCACGCTTGTAATCGGTACGAATATCAGCGATGGACAGATTCGACATGCTCTACACCTCGACCAGCGGCAGCGCTGCGCGCGGGTACTCGTCAGGGACGTCGGTAAACACATCGCCTTCGTACGATGCGCCATCAGGAGTTTCTAAGACAAAGCCCGCGTCCTCGATCATGCGCAAGTCATCACGAGCCGTCTGACCCTGCGTCGTGAGATAGTCACCGATAAATATGGAATTTGCCGCGTACAACCCCATTACTTGCATACTCCGCAGGTGCACTTCGCGTCCGCCGCTGACGCGAATTTCTTGCGTTGGCAACAACAGACGATACAACACCAAAATGCGCAGACACCGTCGCGGGTCGAGCGCACGGATATTGGCAAACGTGGTGCCAGGCACCGGGATAAGGAAATTCACCGGTACGCTTTTTACGTCGAGTTCGCGCAAGGACAACGCGAGATCAATCACGTCATCATCGCTCTCGCCCATCCCCAAAATACCACCACTGCACGTTTTCATACCGGCGTCCTTCACCGCTTGGACCGTACCCACGCGATCTTCAAACGTGTGTGTACTCACAATTTCCGACGTAAAATTGGCCGATGTATTGAGATTGTGATTAATCGTCTCCACACCCGCCGCCTTGAGCCTTTGCACCTGCTCGGCGTTCAACAATCCGAGACACGCGCAAATTTTCAAATCGTGTTTTGCGCGCACCGCTTGCACCGCGTCAATCACCTTTGCAAACACCGTCTCACCCGGCGCACGACCCGAAATCACCATACAAAGTGTGCCGGCCCTGAGCAGCGCGGCACGATCCGCGGCCTCCATAATCTTGGCCAGCGCCAGCATCGGATACTTCTCAATTTCGGCCGTCGAGATTTTGGATTGCGAACAGTAGTGGCAGTCCTCCGGACAAAGTCCACTCTGCGCGTTGAGCAAAAAGTGCAATCGAACACGATTGCCCCATGCCGCCCGTCGCACGCGATACGCCGCCGCAAGTTGATCCAGCAACGCGTCATCGGGCGCGGACAACACGGCATGCGCTTCTTCACGCGAGAGCAGCTCGCCCGCGAGCGAACGGTCGGCGAGCTGTTGCCAGTACGCAGCTTGGTGTGAGGCAGTCATCAGTCGAAGAAAAGGGTACCCGGCGCCGTTGGCACCGGTGTTTCACGAAGGAGCAACGTATCAAGCCCACTGCCTTGTGCAGCGGCAGCAAGCGCACTGAGTGAGTCGGTACGATCCACCCACGGAAAGCGAAAAATTGCATGATGCGGTAAGAGCGCGCGCAGCGCATCGTAGTTAGTCGCATCGCAAATAGCGCCGTCATTTGCGGTGTGCGTTGTCAAAATGATCGCGCGCACGAGTAGCCCACCACGCTCCGCCGCGTGTACGGTGAGGAGCACGTGATTGAGCACGCCGAGCCGGTCGCCGGCGACGATTATGAGTTCGCAGCGCCACCGCGCAAATAGATCGAGAAACGACAGCGTGCGCGTGATTGGCACGAGCAATCCGCCAGCGCCTTCCACCAAAATTATTTCGCGTTCATCGCAGAGCGCATCAAACGCGGCATCAAGCACGTCAAGCGACACCGTGAGGCCCGCTCGATGTGCTGCGACCATGGGCGCCAGCGGTTCGCGGAACGCGTACGGACGAACGATCGACAGGTCATCGGTGCCACCCGCCGCTTCCTGCAATCGCTCCGCGTCGGATCGTGGCGCTCCATAAACAGCGAGTCCTTCATCAACGCCGCTTTCTACTGGCTTCATAGCGGCAATACGTTGGCCGAGCTGTACTGCGCGCGCCGTGAGTGCCGTTGCGACCACTGTCTTACCGATGCCCGTGTCCGTCCCCGTAATGGCAAGCCGTAATAACGGCAGTGGAGAAGCGGGCAATGATTTAGTCATCAACCGGTCCTCCGGATCCGGGCGTTTCCGCGCGTTCCCCGTCGAGAAAACGCTGGATCACTTCGTATACGCGATCCAGTTCTTCATTGGTGGTGCAATAGGGAGGAAGACAATACGCCACGGTGCCCAGCGGACGCAACAACACGTTTTCCTGCAACGCAAAACTTGCGAGCTCCCGGCCGACGCCACTGAGATATCCTGTGGTGCCCGTGAGTTCAACGGCCGCGATGGTTCCGATTTGACGCACCGCATGTACGCCGGGCGTACCACGCAACGCTGACAGATGATGCGCCTGTGCTACTTCGATGCGAATGCGATCGTCTTCGCTGTCCTCATCGAAGAGCTCGAGCGATGCCAGCGCTGCCGCACACGCAATCGGATTGGCCGTATACGAATGTCCGTGAAAAAACGTCTTCTCGCGGTCGCTGCTCAAGAACGCGTCGTAAATCGCTTCCGTTGCAGCGGTCGCGCCTAGTGGCAGCGTGCCGCCAGTGATGCCTTTAGACATGCAGAGTAAATCCGGCGCAACGTCGGCGCGCTCGCACGCAAACATCGGCCCCGTTCGGCCAAAGCCCGTGAGCACTTCATCCGCAATGAGATGCACACCCGCCGCGCGCGTCCGCTCGCGTATTTGTTGCAGCACGCGTTCATCCCACACGCGCATACCACCGGCACCAAGTATCAATGGCTCGACGATCACGGCCGCGAGTTCAGACCCCCGAGTTTGCAACAGCTGGTCGAGCGCACGAATGGTGTCGCCTTCAGACGGATCTGGAAGTCGCGCGACTTCGAACAACAACGGTTCATACATATGCGTGAACACTCCGCGCGCGCCTGCCGCCATCGCACCAAATGTGTCGCCGTGATACGCGTGATCAAGCGCGGCAATCAGGCGACGCGGCTGCCCACGATTGGCAAACGATTGCAACGAGAGCTTAATCGCCACTTCAACGGCGGTTGATCCGTCATCAGAAAAAAAGATGCGAGAGAGTCCGCGTGGTAATCGCGCGCAGAGTCCCGCCGCGAGCGCTGCTGCTGGAGCGTGCGTGAACCCAGCGAAGATGACCTGATCAAGCGTGCGCGCCTGTTCCGCAATCGCTGCGACAATATCGTCATGACAATGTCCGTGTGTTGTCACCCACCACGACGAGATCGCATCGAGAATTGGACGACCATTGCCTTCGTATAACCACGCACCTTTCGCGCGTGCGATCGCGATCGGAATCGGTGCTTGCAAATGCTGCGTGTACGGATGCCATACGTGCGCGGCGTCCTGCAAAAGCACAGCGTCGAGCGCAACCTCATCGGCCTCGTCGTCATCCCTATCCCCTAATCCCCAGTCCCTATCCCCTACCATCGCATCGCCGCCAACAAACTCGCCGCCAACGCATCAACCAACTCGGGCGGATGCAGCGCCGATACCGACACACGCAATCTCGATGTTCCCGCCGGTACGGTGGGCGGTCGGACGCCGCCAACAAGAAACCCTCGACGGCGCATGTCCGCGACCAAACTCATCGTGCGCATCGGATCACCCACGCGTATCGGCAGAATGTGTCCATCGCTCGCACCGGGCACATCGTGTCCACCGCTGCGTAACCGTTCGCGCAACTGACGCGCACGACCAAGCACCGCCGTACGTCGCCACGTTTCGACCCGTGACAATCGGAGCGCCTCTAACGTTGCTGCCGCGATAGCCGGAGGAGTGCTTGTTGTAAAAATGAAGGAGCGAGCGCGGCTCGTGAGATACTCGATCAGCACCTGCGATCCGCCAACAAACGCACCAGCCGTACCAAACGCTTTTCCTAACGTGCCAACGACAACGTCGACGCGCGTGGTAACACCGAAATGCTCAAGCGCGCCCGCACCAGTCGCACCAAGCACGCCTGTTCCATGCGCATCATCGACATACGTCCACGCACCAAAGCGTTCGGCCACCTCAACTAATCGGTCCAGCGGAAAGAGATCACCGTCCATCGAGAACACACCTTCCACGATGATGAGCGCGCGCCGATATGTCCCTTGATCCTGAGCTAACATCGATTCCAACGCATCGACATCCCCATGCGGAAAGATGCGCACCGTCGCCTTCGACAATCGGCACCCGTCAACTAAAGACGCATGATTCAGCTGGTCGCTGTAAATCACGTCACCCAGTGATACGAGCGCTGGAATAACGCCGATATTCACCATGTAGCCGGACGGAAAGAGCAACGTAGAGTCCACGCCCTTAAACCGTGCGAGCTCGCGTTCGAGCGCATCGTGAATGGGATGATTCCCCGAGATCAAACGCGCCGCGCCCGCTCCCGTACCCTCGGCCTGCAAGACCGCGCTCGCCGCACGCGCCACGCGATGATCCGCCGCGAGTCCGAGATAATCGTTCGACGCAAAATCCGCGACGCGTTCGCCATCGAGTATCACGGTTCCAGCGCGACGCTGCTGCACCGCGCGCATGGAGCGCTTGAGCCCCGCTGCTTGCAGCGCCACCAACTCTTCGTCTAACACATCGTCAATTGGACGAAGCGTGCGCGTCCCGAGGCTCGTCATTTCGCGCTCATTGCACAACGAACGTGAGGTGTTTGCTCGTCGCGTGCGCAGTACACGCACCGCCGTACGTGCCCGGCGGAATGGTGTACTCCGTCGTATTTCCTGACGCCGCGCGAAACATTGCGAGCTGATGCGGCATCGTGTCGTTATTAACAACGCGCACTTTGCGACGCGCACCACCACCACCAACAAACACCGTGTCGCGTAGCGCGGAATGACGGCCATAGCCATCAACAACCGTCGCGACGCCGCCTCTGGCAACGCGAATTTCGACATCGGCACGTGGCCAGGTGAGCCACGCGACGACCATGGACGTCATCGCGACAGCGGCGATCATCAGTGTACGACGCACTACGAACGACCCGTCATGGCGTTCGGACGTGTGCCGTTGCAACAAACACTCGACCGTCTGCAAAACGCAGCGTGACGGGCACGGTATCTCGTCGCCTCAGTCGCCGTGTCAGATGCATCAACATGAGGTGCGTACCACCGGGCATCATCGTGAGTGTCGCACCTTTTGCGATAACGAGTTCTGGGCGAATGTCCATCGTCGCCATATCACCATGCAACATCGTTTCATGCGCCTCGGTTGACGTCGAAATCGGCGTTTCAAAACTCGTGATGTGCAGTGTGGCCGTATCGGTATTCTTGAGCACGAGATACACACCGCCCGTCGCTCCGGAGTCGGCTGGACGTGCCCACGCATCAAGCACTTGCACGGGTCCAGCGGGTTTCGCACGAGCGCACGCCACCGCTAATGCAGCGAGTATCGCGCCGCCCAACATCGCACATCCGCGCGTCATCATAGAAACCGCTTCAAATCCGCCGTCATGGCTTCCCAGCCAATGCCAAACGGATACTGCGCGACAAGGCGCCCTTTGCCGTCGACTAAAAACACCTGTGACGAATGACTCACGAAATATCCGTTCGGTTCTGTCCCACCGTCGTGATACGCCACGACGCCAAACGACTCTTTAATGTGCGCTGTTGTCGCCGAGTCACCCGACACGCCAACAAAGCTGCTGTCAAATTGCGTCGCGTAGCGAGCGGCGATCGCTGGTGTGTCGCGTTCAGGATCGATCGTCACGAAAACAAAGCGCACACGCGACGATGCAGTGCCCAGCGCTTTCTTGACGCGTGTCCAATCAGCGAGCGTTGTCGGACATACGTCGGGACAATGCGTGTACCCAAAAAAATACAGTTGGGGACGCCCGGATTCGGCGACTGTTCGCAACGCCGTCCCATCGGCTTTCCTGAACTCGAAAACTGGTAGCGGCCGCGCGGGGTCAATCTCGATGCCATGGAAGCCGCCTTTCGTCTCGCAGGCGCCGAACACGCCAATCGCGGCGAGGGCGACTGCGACGGTCAGACCACGTCGACGAGGCAAGAGTGCGATCATGGGGTCAAATATGTCCCGACTCATTGGTGGCGTGCAGGGCTGTCGCCCTTTTGATTTCTGACTAATGACGATGCCTGCTCGCTCGCAAACCATCCACCAACTTGATCGCGCGCCGACACCGTTCGTGGGCCGTCGTCACTGGACCGTAGTGTCGGTGATCGCTGTGCTCGCCATTGCGCTCGCGCACGTGTTCGATCACGCGGCGTGGAGCCTCGTTCGTGATGCTAAGGTGTATGAACGGGATTGGGGTCGTCTGCTCCGGATGATGGGCTATCTTCCCACATGGTTGATCATCGCTATTGGATGCTGGACGTCCGACTATCCGCGCGATGGCTGGAAGTGGCGCGGTGGTTTGCTGCTCGCGGCACCAACAGTGGGTGGTGCGATCGCTGAGCTCCTCAAGTTGTGTGTGCGTCGCTTGCGTCCCGATCCTGAACATTTTGGGTATGCATTTCGCGCGTTCAGCGATCATCCGTTCGGCAACGGCGGATTGGGGATGCCCAGCAGTCACACGTTGGTCGCATTTGCGGGTGCGACCGTACTGGCGCGTGTGTTTCCAAAGGCGGCATGGCTCTGGTATGCGTTGGCCGTTGGATGTGCCATCACCCGCGTGTTATCCGTCGCTCATTTCTTGAGCGACACCGTGGTTGCTGCGGTGTTGGGCTGGTTTGTTGGTGACCTGTTGTCGCGCGCGACGTCGGCGAAAATCTCAATCGCTCGGAGATAAAAAACGCCGTCGCAACAATGCTTGCGACGGCGTTTTCTATGTGATGTGACCGCGAGTTCAGCGGTTGTAACGCTTCTTGAACTTGTCCACGCGACCCTGCGTATCGATGAGGCGCTGCGTGCCCGTGTAGAACGGGTGCGAGTCACTCGTGATTTCCAGCAGGATGAGCGGATACTCGTTGCCGTCGTCCATACGAATCTTCTGCTCGCTGGTCATCGTCGAGCGAGTGATCATCGTGGTACCCGTGGACGAGTCTTTGAACACCACCGGATGGTACGGTGGGTGAATGCCTTCTTTCATGTCTGCTCCTGCATGCGCTGCCATTGCCGGCGGAAGCGCGTTGTTAGGGGGCTTGGCACACCCGGAGGTGGGTCAAGCGTAGCATGAATGAATGGCCTAGTTGGCGGGCTGGGTCAAGGCAGAGCCACAATTCCGCTAGGCCAGCACTGCCGCCGCGAGCATCGCCGCCGTCCCCGCGCCAATCCACCACAATCGCCCCCAATGCGCGGGGTCCGAATGCCGGTCGTGCAGCGACGCTCTCGCCACCACCTGCGCGATGTACAGGTACGTCCCTGCGGCAACCGGCAGGAGGTAGCCCGCGAGCGAGACCACCCGTTCCCCGATGAGGAGCGTGAGCATTGCGCCGAGCATCGCAATGATTGCGGTGACGAGGTTGTAGGCCACGGCTCGCATCGGACGAATACCACCGTGCACAAACAAGCTGAACGTGCCCACCTCACGCGGAAGTTCGTGCATCCCAACCGCGAGCATCGTCAGCAGCCCCACCGATGGCGCGGCGAGAAAACCGGCGGCAATCAGCATTCCGTCGACGAGATTGTGCAGCGCATCGCCAAGAAATGTCATTGGCGCGATGGCTCTGGCACGCGCAACAGCAGCATGGGAATTGGCAGGAATTGGGTGTAAGTGTACGCATTCTGCTGCACTACTGTCGCTACTATGTGCGGACGGGGCTCCCAGCGCAACTCCATGCGCGTGCGCGTGATCGTGACCCGCCAGCACCCGCTCAATCAACCAAAACATGGCGAAACCACTCAACACGCCAAGCAGCACGAACGTAGGTGATTGCCCTATTCGCAGCGCGTCGGGAATCAAATGCGCCACCGCTGCACCAAACACCGCGCCCGCGCCAAACGCCGTGAGCTGCGGCAGAATGCGCCGAATCCACTGTTCCCGCTGCGCCATCAGCAGCGTGACCAAGAGCGGCACTCCAGACACGATGGCAACCGATGTCAGGCTGCCCGACCACGCATCAACGGGAAATTGCATATCGAGTGCGCTCAAACTAACCCGCGCATCAATCCCTATCCCCGATCCCTAATCCCTGATCCCTAATCCCTGATCCCTGATCCCAAATCCCTCATCCCTAGTCCCTAACGCGATCGCCCAATCACGTCTCCATAGCTCCGCACCAACCCCAACTTCGCATCCAATACCAACGAGATGATCGGCGACGTTAACTGCGCCATCATGTTGTTGCCGTTCCGCCCGGCGTATCCGCCACCGCCAAAGCCGCGATTCGTTACGGAGCGAATAAACGCGCTCGTGGTATCGAGCGGCAACGTTTCGACATTCGCGTAAAAGCGATTCCAATCGTCACCTTGCATGAACAAGTATTGCTCGACGTTGCTGGTATAAAACACGTTGACTTTTGCCCCGCGCTCGCGGAGCCATGCCCCAACAGTACGCAGCGCCTTCGGTCCAGAAAAATTACCAACGAGTGGCACAACGAGATTGCGACGCTGCATGTCTCGCACCACGATATACGACGCCTCCGAAGCTAAAAATCCGCGGTTCAATCCCGTCTCGTCTGTCGCTCCTGCAATATCAGCAAACGTGGGCATGCCGCGGCCAAAACCACCACGCCCGCCGCCACCACCACTGCCAAACCCACCGCTCCCCGACGAATAATTGAGCGACGGCCCCGACGAAAAAAACACGCTGTCCACGTAGCGCAGCGTCGACAAATCGGTCGAGTCAATCGTAAAGCCATGTGTCTTCACCAACAGGTCGCGCACCTCCGCAAACGTGCGACGAAAGAGGATTGGATCCGCAGGCGTTCGTCCAAGCGCCACGATCAGTGAATCGGCCGAGAGTGTCGGCAAGGTGTTCGTCGGCAACGCGCGCGCAAACAATCGTGAGAGAAATGCGCCACGCGTCGGCGACAATTCAAACACGGCCTTATACCACAAATGCTGCAACAAATTCTGTCGACGGATGTCAACGATGAACGCAATGCGCGGACGCAGCGCCGCGAGATATGTGAAGTTCTGTTCTGGACCTACGCCCACGTATACACCACCGGGCGGCACCGCTTGTTGCAAGCGAGGGATCACATACTGCACGCCCATCTCATTCGACACGAAATTCTCGGATCGAAAATATCCGCCCGGCTCGGAGAACTGCGTGATCATGCGCCAGTACGTGCTGTCGCTCAGCCGATCCGGAAGCCGAGCGCCGTAGAGTGTCGGCGCCAGTGGTGCGAGGCTCCCCAGCGGGTCGACCGCCGCATGTGCCAACCTCGGCGCACGATGACAGGCCGCCGACAGGACGCTCGCCGCGACAACCGTACACGCGAAAAATCCCGAGTGTCTGAGCGACGCAGACCGCGTGGAGGAACCGGAGTGGGAGATCATCAGCAGACCATAGTGCGAAAGACCGCTAGCGCGAAAGAGCGACAGTACCGCAAGATGCTGAAACGGCAACGTGCGCGACGTCGTACGCGTTGACAGCCAACCGGTGGTGTTGGCGCATACCCAGCGACTTCGACAGGACAGTGTTAATGCGCGATCAGACCTTTGGCTCGACGAATACCCCAGCGACGCCACCGCCCGCGCGGAGCATTGACGGCGCACGTGAGCTATCCCGCGCGAGCGCCGCCGACGTCTATAAAGCCGTCAAAAACGAACGGTCGGAGTTACGAAGCCAGCTCGGGTCGCTGGAAAGCAAGCGCTCGGAATTGACGTCCACGTTGTCGGACTCAGATACTCCAGCGTCGGCGAAGGCGGGTTTGGAGGGCCGCATAAAAGACGTGGACGCCCGGATTGTGTTGGTCGACCAGCAAATCGCGCAAGCCGACGCGGCCGTCGCGAAAGCCGCCTCGGTGCCCGGCGCCATCGTCGAGCCACCGCCGTACGTTCGCGATGGTCCACCGGAGTCGCTCTATGCAATTCCGATCGTCTTCACGCTCTGCGTGCTCATGCCGATTTCGATTGCCTACGCCCGTCGGATCTGGAAACGTGGCGCCACGATAGTCTCACCCGTCCCGCAAAAAGTCCAAGACCGTCTCGATCAGTTGAGCGAAGCGATTGACTCGATTGGACTCGAAGTGGAGCGCATTGGTGAGGGCCAACGGTTCATGACACGAGTGCTCACCGATCACAATGCCAAGGGACTCGGCGCCGGCGCCGCGCAACCCATTGCTGTGCCACAGCGAAATCTCGAATTCGCCACCGCTCCGCGCGTCGAGTAGGCGTTCGCGCTATGTACACGGAGTGGGCGGCAGGCGACGCAACCCTTTGCGCGCACCCGCTGTCTCTCTCGTGCACATGCATGCGCACCCAGTGGCAATCGACACGTCACGATCAACCCCATCGCTCGGCGCGTTGCCGTGATTGATGCGGATCTGATCGCGCGACTCCAAGCGGGCGAACCGGCGGCAGAACGCGAGTTCTACGAACGGCACGTCGACCGCGTGTACCGTCTCATCTATCGCATGAGTGATCGTGCCGATCTCGCACAAGATTTTACGCAGGACACGTTCATTCGCGCCTTTCAGCGCATTGGACAGTTTCGCGGCGAGTCCGCACTCTCGAGTTGGTTGCACGCCATCGCCGTGTCAACCACACTGAACGGACTGCGCACGATCAAGCGCCGCGCGCTATTCGCGGCGCCGATTGAAGAAGCAGAAACACTGGGACGTTGGCCGATCGAGCGTGATCCTGATTTAAAGACGCGCATGCGGGCCGCCATTGCAGCACTGCCACCCGGAACGCGGCAAGTCTTTGTGATGCATGACGTGGAAGGCTTTACGCACGAGGAGATTGGCGAAGCACTTGGTGTCGCTGTTGGCACCAGCAAATCGCAGCTTTCCCGCGCACGAGAAAAGTTGCGGGTGGCCTTAGCGCCATTCGCGCGACAGGAGTTGGCATGACCGATAACGCACATGAACCGCCGCAGGATGACGAGATGGACCGCCCGCTCGATCCGTGGATCGTCGCACTCGCTCGCGAAGTCACGGACGATATCGTCGTCCCTCGCAAGATGATGTGGAAACGCATCGAGGCGAAGCGTAGCACGGCGAAGCTGCCACGACGCACGAGCGCATCGTTCTGGCGAGGCGTGAGCGCGATTGCCGCGGTGTTGGTGATTGGTGTCGCGATTGGTCGTTATGCGTGGCCGTCGGCATCGGATACGCGCCGCGATAGCGTATCGACGACGATCGCGATCCTAGCGACACCGACCACCGCAGCAACGTCCGCGCTCGGACCCGATGCGCTCGCAGCCGCGCCTGTCTCTTCAGATCCGATGCGAGTCGCTTTGGACGAACATCTCATGCGAACGGTCGCCTTGCTCACGGCGGTACGCGACCGCGACCCCGATCTCGGTCCTGGACTCGACGTCACCAGTTGGGCGCGCGATCTCCTCGGCACAACGCGTTTGCTGTTGGACGAACCAACCCTGCGTGACGAACGAACGCGTCGCCTGCTGCAGGATCTCGAACTCGTAATGATGCAGATCATCCAAACACGCCGGAATGGCGCAGAGGATGCGCGCCGAGTGGCGACTGAAACGATGCGTGACACCAACCTTTTACCGCGTGTGCGGGCCGTCGTGACGGCCGCCGCGGTTCGCGAAGAACTTTCCGTTCATGGAGGTCTCGAATGAAGACGAGTCGAGTACGGTCATACGGCGTCATACGCGCAAGCGCGTTGCTCTTGGGCCTTGGATTCGCGCGCGCTGCCGCGGCGCAGGTGCCGCCTATTCCACCAGTCGCGCCCATGGCGCCAATGCCGCCGCGGGCGCCGTACGGCAGCGAGTGGATTCGCGGTTTTGACATCGACCGCCAAGCGATCGCGGACATCACGCGCGACGCGGTTGAACGTTCTATGGCGGGCCTGCGCGCGCTGGATTCGTATAAGTATTCGATGCAGTCAACCGAGTCATCGTTCGCTCGCCTGAAGAGTCTCTCGGCGTTGGACGAGTTGAAGGCACTCCCGGGCCTGTCCGGGTGGATGACCACGCGCGTGTCGACCCCTCCAGCGTCCTGGGATGCGAACGATCCCGCCGACTCGCTTTATCGCGAAGCACGGAAAGCCTTGGCGAACGACGCCAATCGCAAAGCGGCTGACTTATTTCGGCGCATTCGTGATCAGTATCCGAAGTCGACGTACACGCCAGACGCTGGCTATTGGGAAGCGTATGCACTCCAACGCATCGGTGGGCAAGATGATTTGCGCGCGGCGCAGTATGCGCTTACCGCGCAACTGAAAGCATTTCCGAAAGCGACAACCAATGGAGACGCGACGGCACTCAATGCAAAGATCGACATTGCACTCGCTCGGCGTGGTGATGCGTCTGCTGCACAAACGCTGTACGGACGTGCGGTGAAAGCATCGAGCGACGGCTGTCCCCGCGCCGCCGACGACGAACGTGTTGACGCGCTGAACGCGCTTACCGCGCTAGACGTTGACAAGGCGATGCCGATTTTGAAAAAAGTGTTGGCGCGTCGTGAGGCATGTACACAAGCGATGCGTCGCACGGCGGTGTGGTTGGTCGCGTCTCGCAAAACGACAGACGCCGCAGAGATTTTGGTGAACGTCGCGAAGAATGATCCGGACAAAGACGTTCGTGAACAGGCAGTCTTTTGGCTTTCGAACGTGCCGACTGATGAAGCGGCAGGTATGCTGATCGATCTGGTGAAGGGCAACGGTGATGTCGATCTGCGTAAACGGGCGGTTTATGCGCTCTCGCGTTCAAAATCGCCGCGCGCCGCGTCGACGTTGCGGGAGGTCGCATTGGATGCAAACGCGCCAGTCGAATTGCGATCTGACGCGGTGCAGTGGTACATGCAGGGCGCGGGTCGCCAGTCTGATGACGCAATGTCGTTCCTCAAAGACGTGTATGGCCGCGCAGATGATGCACAGTTTAAGCGCAGCATTCTCAGCAGCATCGCGCAACAGCGTAGTGAGGCGGCGCGCGACTTCTTGATGAACGTTGCGCAAAATCAGAAGGAGTCGTTTGAAACGCGACGTTCGGTGCTGAGCTATGTCAGTACGGCCGGCGTCCTGCCCGCGCAGATTGCAACGCTCTACGACAAAACCAACGAACTCGAACTGAAGAAACAACTGCTCTCGACGATGTCGATGTTCAAAGAGAATGGTGGCATCGACAAGCTGCTCGACGTGGCACGCAACGACAAAAATGTCGAACTGAAAAAACAGGCGTTGAGCTCGCTCTCGCGCAGCAAGGATCCGCGCGTGCTACAACTGTTGCAAGAAATCATCGACCGATGAATGGCCTTCTGCGAGCCGCGCACACGAGCGCGTTGGCGATAGCACTGGGGTTCGGGGCGCCCGTGTCTACGGCGTGCGCACAAAGCACTGCCGCGGCGCTCGCCACGCGCATCGACGCGGTACGTAACGGGCGCGTGCGCCTGACGTTCGCGACACGGCCAGGCGTGTGCGGCAACGGGAACGGATGGAGTCGCACGCGACCCGGCAACACGAACGAGTCGTGGGGCTCACGCGATATTGAAGTGTCATGCGAGGCAGGGCCTGCGCGTGTCGTTGTCGTACGCATTGACGGCGAAACGACGGAAATCCGCACCGGTGTTGGTGGACGTTGGCGCGCTGACACCGGCGTCACGGACCTCGGCAACATCTCAGCGAAAGTCGCGGGTCAATGGCTATTGCAGGCTGCCGAATTTGGTGCAGATAAGCCAGCGCGAGAGGCAATCTCCGCGATTATGCTCACGGATTCGCTTGATGGTGCGCAAATCCTGTTGCGGATCGTACGCAACGAGAAACGTTCGTCGGACGTTCGCACGCAAGCGATGTTCTGGCTTGGTGAAGCCGCGGGCGACAGAGCGACTGCGACGCTCGACTCTGTCGCATACGAGGCCGGTGACCGCGAAGTACGCAAACAAGCGATTTATGCGATGTCGCGACGACCACCCGAGGAAGCCGTTCCAAATCTGCTGCGCATGTCGGAGACGTTGCCCGACCGCGAGCTACGAAGAACGGCTATTTTCTGGCTCTCGCGATCAAAAGATCCGCGCGCGTTGGCGTGGATTGCGAAGGCGATCGAGAACAAAGAAAAATAGTGCAGCGCGAAACTCTACACGCCGTTTAACAACAGCGTCCACGTCACCGGCATGTTCGGATCGAGCGAATATTTCACGGAGCAATATTTGCTGACCGCGAGGTCAATGGCGCGGTCGGCATGCACGCGATCAACGTCCTCGCCGCCTATGTGAAACGTCAGGTGCACACTCGTCACACGCGCCGGTGCCGCTGCGGCGCGTTCACCGACCACGGACACCTCGAGTGACTGCACAGGTGTGCGACGTTTCGCGAGAATGTCCACCACGTCGATGCCAGCGCACGACGCCAACGCTAACAGGAGCGCATCCACGGGCGATGGTCCGGTGACACCATGACCATCGAGGCGAATTGATGGACCACCCACTTCGCGATGTCCGTCAAAGCGCATCTCGCCGTTCCACACGGCGCGAACACGTGTTGGCGGTTTGCCGATTACCGGGACACTCGTTGGCGTTCCGGTTGCGTCGGGGACGGCCGTGCTGCTCGGGTCGGTCATGGATTTGCTCCTTTGCGAATGGCGGCGCGTACCGAGTTGCCCCACTCGGTCCACGAGCCGTCGTAATTGCGTACGCGCTCGTAGCCTAGGAGATACGTCAGCACAAACCAGGTGTGTGATGAACGTTCGCCGATTCGACAGTACGTGATGACGTCGTCGGTTGGCGAGAGACCAAGCTCGCCATGATAGATGGCGCGGAGATCGTCGGCAGATTTAAATGTGCCATCGGAATTGGCGGCGCGCGCCCACGGGACACTGCGCGCGCCCGGAATGTGACCACCGCGCAGCGTACCTTCTTGTGGATAGTCGGGCATGTGCAACTTTTCACCCGTGTATTCTTGCGGTGACCGCACGTCGATCATTGGCTTATCAGCCAACAGGTGCACGCGCGTGTCGTCGAGAAATGCGCGAATGACGGTGTCATTGCGTTCGACGGCATGGTATGTCGTGCTAGGATACGATGGCACGTCGGTGGTGGTCGCACGGCCTTCGGCAATCCACTTGGCACGACCGCCGTCGAGGATCACGGCGTTCTCAAAACCAAACAATCGAAAGACCCAAAACGCGTACGTCGCCCACCAATTGTTCTTGTCACCGTAGAAAATGACCATGGTGCTCTCGTTAATCCCTTTGCTTTGCAAGAGCGCTTCGAACGCATCGCGTGCAACGTAATCGCGTTCGATCTGATCATTAAGGTCGATGTGCCAATCGAGCTTCTGCGCACCGGGAATATGCTCCACGCTATAAAGCAATACATCCTCGTTGCACTCGAGCAGGCGGAGCGATGGGTTGCTTGCCTGCGTAGCGAGCCAGTCGGTGGAGACGAGACGCTCCGGATGCGCGTAGCCCTTGGCGACGATGAGCGGGTCCGGCAGGATGATCGATGCTGTGTGCGAATTCATGCGTGAAAGGTAACAACGAGTCAGCGTGCTGAGCGGGAGAATTCGGCGGCCGCGTTAGGTTTCGGCATGAGCTCCGAACGTGAAGCATCGTTGGCCGCAGCGGATGGCCTCAGTGTTGTAGGGGCGGCGATTGCGTATCGGTTACACGACGTCGGCTACAGTATCGATTTGGATCGAGCGCTCAACCTGCTTGCCGAAAGCGCGCCGGAGCGTATTCGCCCTGTTCGCGGCGAAGGGCAGGCGCTGCAAATCGCCAACCCGCCGGTGACGGTTCTCCTGGGCACGGAGGTGTTACTCGTGTCGGGAGACGCGCATGACGCGGACATCTCGGCGCGCATTTTTGATTTTGGCGTGATCTCGCTACGCGTCCGCGTTCGTGCGCCCAATGCACAATCGTGGGCTTCGTTTACAACGTTCGGCCGAAGTCTCGAGGATCACGCCGGAATCAACGCGATATTCGCGCATCATCTCCAATTGCTGACGACACGCATTCGCGGTGCAGTCGAGCGACCGTCGATCGCCGATGTGCACGAAGACTACACGGTGTTTCGCCTCACGCGCGTGACATTGGCCGACGGCGCCGTGCTGACCGCTGAGGCACTCTCGTTACTGGATGTCGTGCCGCTTTTGTTGAATGAAACACGGCCGCTCAGCGTGGAGGCAAAGCGCGAGCTGTTACCGCATCGTTTCTCGTACTACAGTGACGATCTCGCGATTCTCACGTGGGACAATGCCCTAGTGGTTGAACCGGGTGAGCACGACACCGACCTGCAATACATCCTCGAATTTGCCAATGCGCAGTTGCTGGAGTTGCGATACTACGACGCGGTCCTCGATGCGGAATTACCGCGCGTGTACGACGCCATTGAGCAAGCGCGGGCGCGTCGGGCGTTATTTCCTGGTCGCCGTTTTGCCGGTCTGCTCGCGAAACTTCAGGCACAGGTTGCCGACTCTACCGAGCTGGTGGAGCGTGTCGAAAACGCCCTGAAGGTGACCGACGACGTATACCTCGCGCGCGTGTATTCGGCGAGCCTTGAACTGTTTCGTGGTAAGGCTTGGCGCGCTGGAATTGATCGGAAACTCGCTATTTTGCGAGACACATACGCCATGTTGAATGATGAGGCGCAGGCAGCACGGAGTGAAACGTTGGAGATCGCCATCGTGGTGCTGATTGTTGGCGAGATGGTGATGGCATTTCTGCGGGGATAATCCCACCGCCAGTCCTTCAATTGTTGCAATGGTTCGGCAAATATTGCGATCGGGAAGAAAGGAGATTCCGACTCCGCTTCAGTCGGATGCGAGCTATTTGCACTGACGCCGAGCGGAAAGTATCGGACTAAGAGTCTTCTGTATCGAGTGCTACGTTCGGGTGCTGCAGTCGAGACAAGTGCCCGCAGTGTCCGCCTCATGTATACCGATTGGGTGGTCGATGAGCCAAATCCCCGTAAAATCGCGACATGCCTCGTGTCCGACCAGCCGTCCTCGGTTGTTTGGTTCGAAGGAATATCTGGGAAGTCCGAAAGGGTAGAAGGTGCGATCAAACATCTGGATCAAACAGCAGCTGAACAGCGCGTCGCTGAATCCCGAATAACATGCCTCTCCGCCCTGATACGACACACCCCGGCGCAGCTAGTCTGCGTCGGGGTGTTTCTCCATAAGAAAATCAGCGATGGCCTCGGAGCCGCGCAGCCCCCGAATCTCCTCCACGAAACCCGTCGAACGCTCCACAACGCCCCGGCGCGCAAGCTCCTCGGCCACCGCTTTCATGTGCCGTGCCCATACATACCGCGCATACAAAAAGAAGTTCCGGCGTGCGACTGGATTTTCTGCCAAGAATTGCGCGAGAGGCCGTGATGCCTTGACCGTGTTGCAGGCGATGCAGGCGGTCACTACGTTGCCTCCAGAGCCATCGCCGCCGCGCACGCGCGGCTGCACGTGGTCCACGCTCAGGGTGTCCACATCCTGCACGGTGCCGCAGTACACGCAACGGAACGCGTCGCGTGCAAACACTTCCAAGCGGTTCATCCGGTCTGCCCCTTTGTGAACGTCCCTGATCGTGCACGACGGATGTTGTTTCAGAAGGTGACGCGTTTCCTTGAAACCGAGGAGAGCGCGAGTTCGCCGAACGACCTCCCGCCCCGACTCACTCTCAAAGCCCTCGAGGGCCTTCGCATGTCGCGTTCCCGTGATCGTATTCTGACCAATCTCGAAGAGATGTACCGTGAAGCGTTTGATCGCGCCAAATCTTCGGACGATCCCGCTGCAATGACGTCGCTCGACTTTGCCTATCGCCGCGAGCAGTTGTACTTCGAAATTCTGCTTGACGTACGCGACGCCATGGAACGGCGCTAGCCGTCACGCGATAACGCGTGCGCTAAAATGCGCGCGTGACGGCGGCCAGTGTTTTCGCCGCTTCAGCGTCACGCATCGCCTTCTGTGCGATGCGCGCGAGCAAGATGCCAAGGATGACCGTCGCGACGATACCAATGGCAAGCACGGTTGGAGAAACGGCCGACGAGCCATCTGGCCGTGGGCCTGCGCCAGAAGCACTGCCATACGCTGCATAGGTAAGCACGATCGGTGTCAGACCAATCGTGCCCACTACAAAGTGCGAGAGCTTCACACGCGTCACTCCTAATGCGTAATTGCTCAGCACAAACGGAATGGCGGGAGATAAGCGCAACAGAAAAACCAGCTTCATGCCGTCCTCGCCAACTGCACGATCAATCGCGGACAGTATGGGATTCTTGGCAACACGCCGAGCGACAACGTCGCGCGCGAGATATCGACCAATGAGAAATGCGCACGTTCCACCAATGAGGGCACCGGTCATGGCCAGCATTGATCCGTTCACCACGCCGAAAACGGCGCCCCCGACCATAATGAGGAGAAAGGCGGGAAACATGCAAATGACCACAATCACGTAGGCAACGACGAACGCGAACGGCGCCCACACGCCGAGCGTGTGCACCCACGCTGCAAACTGCGGTAACCACGGCGAGAGTAACCGTCCGATGACGAGTCCGAATACAATCGGAATCGCGACGCCGACCGCGCGCAGCACAGATTTTAGATCGAATCGCATGGCTCAATAATAAACGACCGCGCGCGTACGTCTGTGCAAGCTCGTACGCGCGCTTTTGACGAGGCGGTGACAAGAATTACTGCACGGGCTTTGTTGGACGCTCAAACCCACCACTGAGCGCGTTGAGCAACAACTTGTAGGTACCGTGCGGCTGCGAACGAAACAGAATCTCGGGGCCGAAGAGATAGAGTGTACCCGCACCAACTTTGGCTTCCGCCATCGCCACACCGCCCTTCAATAGCTCCTGTCCCCACGCCCAGCCGCTCTTAAGCGACTTGTCCGTATCAAACGTCGCAATGGCGCGAACACCCTTTGCTGCAGCGTCCGGTCCAAGCTTCATGACTGGACTGTTGTCGAACACGACCGATGGGCGCGGTGCCATGCCCGTAGCAATCGTTGCCGACGTATCGAGTGACACTTCGAGTAATGAACCCGGCACGTAGAACTTTTCGCCTGGCAGCGGGCGTCCGTTCTCGAGCAAATAATTATCGATTGGCAAGCCGAGCTGTTTGCCGAGTGCGATGGATGATCCGATGGTGACGATGCGTCCACCGGCTTCAAGGAATGTCTTCAACTGCGGTGTCGTTTTTTCCGCGCTGAAACGACCCAACTGTCGGCGATACTCGGAGGGAATGAGCGTGGTGTCCGGTGAACCACCAAAGCCCGTGCCCGCACCAGCTTGCGCGGCAATGGCACCATCAGTGAAGACGAGGACATCGTATTTCGCACGCAGATTTCCAGCGTCAATATCTTGCGGAAACACGACGGTAAACGGGAACTCAAACTTCTCCATGATCAATCGCGTCCAGCCGCTGGGCATCGATCCACCGTAGCGATCGGCGAGTGCGATACGCAGTTGTTTGATCTGCTGACCACTGGATGGTTTCGTATTGGCTGCTGCGAAGTTCACGCCCAGTTCTTGCGCGGATTTCGCGATGATTGCGTCGCCTGCACCACCGGACGGAATGAACCACGATCCCGCCGGCCACGTGGTGGCACCGTCGTTGAACGCCGTTGGAATGCGATACGCTTTCACATTCGCTTTCGCGAGCCGATTGGCGACCGTCGCGGCATCGTTTACTTCAGGGCGAACAAAGTAGCCAGCCTTACCTTTGGCAACTTGGCCAGCCGGCATTGCCGTGACGCCGTTCACGTTCACCAATGGACCAGTGACGGCATCGAGCGCACGATCAAACTGCACGCCCATCTGATACGCCAGTGTCCATCCCGCATTGTCGTACGGCGCGATGGGAGGGCCGCCCGGATAAGCAAAATCGTTAGGATGATCCTGCGGTTCAAACATGTCGAGCACGTGTGCACGGAATGCTTGCCCCGTCTGAATCACCCATGAGTTGGCAGGATACGTCTTGCCGTTTGTCTGGAACGACGACGTTGCGCGCTGCACTTGCACACCGGACTTCTCGAGCGCTTGCACAAACTTTGTGGCGGTTGGAAAATCAGGTTGCGTGCTCGGTATGATGTACGCACGTGCATCACGATCTTCCGGCTTCTTGAGCAGCGCCATGTAGCGATCGTTCGCCACGGAGCTTCCCGTCGTGGCGCGCGTACCACCTCGACGTCCACCGGCATTCTCTGGGCTCGCGGTCGCCGTACGATCCTTCTCAATTTGCGCCGTCATTGCCGCAACCCGCTTCGGGCTGATGGTCCAGTTGTCGTGCATGCCCGCCAGAATTGCATCAGTACCCATCCGCCAGCGATCCATCAAAAACTGTTCACGATATTTCGACGCGAGATCGAGCAACGCGCGATTGGACGTGACGGAGTAATCGATCGATTGACGGAAATGCCACTCTTGCGGTGCGACTGGAAGTGGCAGGCCGGCCGAACGCAGTTGACGGTCGGGTACGAGCGACACACGCATTGGTGTTGGGCTGCCAATCGTTTCGGTCAGGATGCCGATCATGTTGTGGAAGTACGCCGTCGTCCGCAATCCACCGTTCCACCACGTCGAGTAATTCGATCCTGCGCGAAACGTCAAACCCGGCTTGTTCTCCAAAACGAAGCGGTGATTGAGCGCGGCACCGACAAGATCGAGTCCCGTGATAATCGCGGGGTGAAAATTGTAGTTGGCTGGATCGCGATACGGCGGTGCGGCCATAATCGTGCCCGTCGGGCCGGTTTGGTGATGGTTGTACATGATTTGCGGATGCCATTCGATGAACATTTGACGAGACATGTTTGTTGTCTCCTGCAACGCGTTCATGAAAGAGTCACGGTTGTCATCGTGACCCGCGTACTTGTTGTACAAGCGTGGAATGGTGCTGAAGGTCCGTTTCAGCTTGTCGGGCTCTTTCATGTACCAATCAGAGACCTGCTCCATACCGTCCGGATTTGCGTGGACCACGAGGATGATACAGTCGTCGAGAATCCGTTTTGTCTCATCGTCGGTAAAACTTGAGAGCTGCCAAAAAATCTCGATCAATTGTTGTGCGCCCAAGACTTCAGTGGCGTGGAGGCCTCCGTCAATCCAGAACACCGATTTTCCTTCTTTCGCGAGCTTGTGCGCTTCGACTGAGTCAACACCGTCGGCCAAAGCGAGCTTGCGAGAAATTTCTTTATAGCGTGCAAGATTCTTCATGTTGGCTGGACTCGTCACAATGGCCATGATTTGTGGGCGTCCCTCCGACGTGAGGCCGATGGTATCGAGCTTCACGCGGTCGCTTTCCTTTGAGACCTTGATGAAGTACTCGTGAAGTTTCGTGTAATTCGGCAGCATGTAATCTGCGCCGATATCGTGTCCGAAAAATTCTTTCGGCGATGTGATGTGCTGCTGGGCCGGGAGGATGGCTGGCAATGCCGCGGCAAGAAAAATCACGGCGGTGCACCGAGAGGCGCGACGCAGACGAAACATGCGAGGAGTTGGTGAAGAGGATCGTTGAATCCCGGCGCGCCGGGTCGGTACCGATGGAGGCGGCACCAAGAGGGATACGATGCGGGACGGGACGACGTTGGGCGAGGGGCGCGTCTATTGAACTTTTCGTTGACGTGCGGATAGGTGCAGCGAGCGCTGTTCTTCGTCGCGACCGTACGGCGTTGACGTTAGCTTGCGCACGTATGCCCTCAAAACCACCTCTCGACGCAACGCGTGGATGGATCATCCCGATTGGCGGCAAGCTGTTTGACGAAGCGATCTTGGATCGGTTCGTCACCCTCAGCGGCGGCACGGATGCGCGGATCGCCATCATTCCCACGGCGTCGAGCGAGCCGGATATCGGCACGTTCTACGAGCGCGTATTTCTCCAACATGGCGTCGCCAGCACAAAAGCGCTGAACTTCGATGATCGCATGGATTGCGATGATCGCGATTGGCTCGACTGGCTCGGCAATGCCACGGGCATTTTCATCGCGGGTGGCAATCAGCTGAAACTCACGACAACGCTTGGAGGCACCCCAGTTGCGCGGCTCATGCGTGCGCGTAATGCGGCGGGCGTGCCAATTGCCGGCACCAGCGCGGGTGCCGCGTTTCTCAGCGAGCATATGATCGCGTTTGGCGATGAAGGCAGCACCCCACGGGCGGGCATGGTGCAAATGTGCGCTGGTCTCGGTCTCACCAATCGGATCATCGTCGATCAGCACTTTCGGCAACGTGACCGACTCGGCCGCCTCCTCACGGCGCTTGCGTACAACCCATTCGCTATTGGACTCGGCGTCGATGAAGACACGGCGGCGTTCATTGGCTCGGATGACGTGATCGATGTGATGGGATCGGGCGCGGTGACGGTCGTCGATCCGACTGATGTGCAATTCTCGTCTATCGCTGACGCCAAACCCGGTGATGCCATCACGCTCGTCGGCGCAAAAGTGCACGTGCTCCATGCGGGCGGCACGTTCAATCTTGAAACGCGGCAGGCCACCGGCGCTGCTAGCGACGCCACGTTCGCCACGGGAAGCTAGCAACGCATGGAGATTCTTGATCGGTCCGTGTATGTAGGGCCTAGCCACTACGCGCATTTTCCAGTGATTCGACTCGAGCTTGATCTCGGGCCACTGGAAGCGTGGCCAACCGGCAAGCTTGGCGCCGATTTTGTTGCGTCGTTGCTGACGGCGCTGCCCGGCTTGCGCGAACATGGATGCTCGTACGGCGAACCCGGTGGTTTTGTACGCCGCATGACGGAAGACGAGGGCACTTGGCTGGGGCATGTGTTGGAGCACGTCGCGATTGAATTGCAAAATGTCGCTGGCGTGAAGGTGACGTTCGGGAAGACGCGCGAAACGAGTCGTGCGGGTGTGTACGACGTAGTGTTCGAATACGAGCAGGAAGACGTGGGCCTCGAAGCCGCCGAGGTTGCCCTTGATTTGCTGCATCATTTGCTGCCGCGTGCATTGCGCCCGCACAATATCAGCGACGCGTTCGACCTCGTTGCGCGACGCGATGATTTCATTCGCTACGCGCAACGTCGCGCGCTGGGGCCGAGTACAGCGAGCATTGTGCATGCCGCCGAACAACGAGATATTCCGTGGCTCCGACTTAACGAACACAGCCTCATACAGTTGGGTTACGGCTGCAATCAGCAACGCATTCAGGCAACGATCACGGGGCGCACGTCGCACATCGCGGTTGATCTCGCGTCGGACAAAGAAGAAACGAACCACATCCTATCGCGCCTAGGATTACCGGTGCCGAAACAGCGTCTCGTGCAAACAGCGGAGCGCGCTGTTGCTGCGGCAGAACGCATTGGCTATCCGGTCGTGACAAAGCCATACAACGGCAATCACGGACGTGGCGTGTCGATCGAGTTGCGCACGGCAGCCGACGTGACGGCGGGATTTTTACGCGCGCAGGATATTTCGCGCAATGTGATCGTGGAGAGTTACATCACCGGACATGATCATCGCATGTTGGTGGTGAACGGCGAACTCGTCGCCGTCTCAAAGCGCGAGCCCGGCAAAGTGGTGGGCGACGGCGTGCATTCCATCGAGCAATTGGTGGCCGTGGTGAACGCAGATCCGCGACGCGGCATCGGGCACGAAAAGGTGCTCACGCAAATTGACATCGACAGCCAAGCGTTAACGTTGCTCGGCAAAAGTGGATACACAGCGCAGTCTGTCCCGTCGCTCGGCGCGCATGTGTATTTGCGGCTCACGGCAAATTTATCAACTGGTGGCACCGCAGCGGACATGACGGATGTCGTGCATCCGGACAACGCAGAGATGGCGGTCCGAGCCATTCAGGCAATTGGACTTGATGTCGGTGGTGTCGATTTCTTATCACCCGACATCACACAATCGTACAAAGACGTTGGTGGCGCAATTTGCGAAGTCAATGCCGCACCCGGATTTCGTATGCACATGGCGCCGAGTGAGGGTCGGGCGCGTGATGTGGCAGGGAAGGTGATTGACATGCTGTTTCCGAAGAATGCTCCAAGCACGATACCGATCGCCGCCATTACGGGCACGAACGGGAAGACTACAACCGCACGTTTGCTCGCGCACATTCATAAGTTGGCCGGTCGGCGCGTCGGTCTCACCACAACGGACGGCGTCTACATCGACGGACAGCGCACGGTTGAAGGCGACATGACCGGACCAACGTCAGCGCGTATCGTGCTAGGTGATCCAGCGGTAGAAGTCGCGGTATTGGAGACGGCACGTGGTGGATTGCTCCGCGCGGGCATGGCGATGCGTCATGTCGATGTTGGTGCGGTGCTCAACATTCAACCGGACCACCTCGGGCAAAAGGGCATTGAAACGCTTGAGCAATTGGCGGAAGTCAAGCGCACCGTGATTGAAGTGGCGACAGATACGGCGGTCCTCAATGCGGATGATCCGCACGTGCTGCGTATGGGCGCGTACACGAGTGCCAAACATGTGTGTTACGTCACGATGGATCCTGCACATAGTCTGGTGCGCGAGCATATTCGTGCCGGTGGACGAGCCTGCGCCATTGAAGCGGGAGTGAACGGTCATATGATCACCATTTACGATCATGGTGCGCATATCCCGCTGCTGTGGACGCATCTTATTCCGGCAACGATGGAAGGCCGCGCAACGTTCAACGTGCAGAACGCGATGTTTGCGGCCGCGATGGCGTTCTCAATGGGCGTGCGTCTCGAAGATATTCGGCACGGGTTGCGTACGTTTGACACGACATTTTTTCAGGCGCCGGGTCGACTGAATGTGTACGACGAGCATCCGTTTAAGGTGCTGTTTGACTACGGGCACAACGCGCATGCGGTCACGGCACTGTGTCAATTGGTGAACCGATTGGACGTGCAGGGCAAGCGCATTTGTGTCCTTTCGGCGCCAGGTGATCGACGCGACGCGGATATTGTCGCGATTGCCACGGCGGGCGCGGCAGCGAATTTTGATCACTACATCTGTCGACGCGACGATGCATTGCGGGGCCGTGGCACGGAAACGGTACCACACATGTTGGCGGACGCGTTGCGCTCGGCGGGCATAGCCAACGAGCGAATTTCGATCGTCGTCGACGAACAGCAGGCGATCGACGCGGCGCTCCGTATGGCGCGCATTGGCGACTTGGTACTCATTTTTGCAGACGCATTGGCGCGCGGTTGGAAGCAGATCGTCAACTTTCGCGTTGGTGACCACGAGGCGATTTTGTCCGCTCCGCGAGCAGCGCGTTCGGTGCCGCGCGCCGAGGTGGTTGAAGACTCGCCGGCGGACGATGCTGCGCCCGCAAAGCCTGCAGATGTGCGCGAGGAGCCGACGACCGCGAAACCCGGACTCGTGGACGAACTTGTACTCTTGCGCGATGGCCGCGGTGTGATCCTCGCGCCAGAAGCGGGCGATTGAACGAGCCTGCGTTTCCGTCGCCGAGTATTGTTGACTCGCGGCGGTTGATGGGGCCAAATGTGTACGCGGCGCAAGAAGGTGCGCTGCTCGTTGTCACGGTTGAAGAGAGCCCGCACGCGGACGAATCGTTCACACAGGTATTGGTCGCGTTCGAGTCGCAAATACGAGCGCTAATGGCCGCGCTTCAGTGGCCGACGCCAACTATTGTCGTACGCCGAGATGGCCTGCGTGCGACCGTGTTCGCGTCCGCGCCGATCGATGCACTGATGACGGCCACCGAGGTGAACGAGCAGGCCTGGACGTCGGCCGAAGCAACAGTGCACGCTGAGACATTCCTGGTTGATCTCGCGCGTTTGCGGTCGTTGTACGACATCGAGCACGCAGCACAGCCGAACGCAGCAGCCGTGCACACCGAGGCGCTGGCACGCCGTGTAACCGTCACGTTCGATGACGAGACATTGTCTGTCGGGAACGGTGAAGGTTCGTGCACATGGGCACTGGCGCTGGTCCCCGAGGTCGCTGGCGTGCCGTGGCATGCGATATACGACGTCCCGCTCGCGCTCGTTACTGGCTCAAATGGGAAGACCACCACCACACGACTTGTCGCCGCGATGTGGCGCGCAGCAGGCCGTGTGGCGGGCTTCTGCTGTAGCGACGGAATCTGGATTGACGACGCGCAACTCGACAGCGGCGACTATTCAGGTCCGACCGGTGCGCGCACGGTATTGCGCGATAGGCGCGTGCAGGCGGTGGTACTTGAGACGGCGCGCGGTGGAATTTTGCGTCGCGGGCTGGCGGTGCATCAAGCAACGGCGGCAATCATTACCAATATCGCCGCCGATCATTTCGGCGAGTATGGCGTGCACACGTTGCAAGATTTGGCTGACGCGAAGAGCGTAGTGGCGTCAGCGCTTCACGAGGATGGCTGTCTCGTGCTCAATGCGGACGATTCGATACTGGCGGCGTTGGGTGATCGGCTCTCAGTGCCGTGCGCATGGTTTTCGGTGGCGGACGTGCACGATGCGCTGGATGCGCATGTCGCAGGCGGTGGAGATGCGGCTATTGTGCACGACGGCAAAGCGTGGTTGCACATGGCGCAGTCGTGGCACGATCTCGGCGCCGTCTCGGCGATGCCCCTCACACTCGGCGGCGGCGCACCGTACAACGTCGCAAATATTCTTGGTGCAAGTTTGCTCGCCGCGGTTATGGGCGCGCCGATCGATGCCATCAGGTTGACGCTCGCGAGCTTTGGCGCAGTGCCGTTGGATAATCCAGGTCGGCTGCAGTTGTGGCAATTTGGTGGCACGACCGTGCTCGTTGACTATGCACATAATCCAGACGGACTCGCGGCGTTGTGTCGCGCGGCTGCCACCATCCCAGCGACGCGGCGATTGCTGGTGCTCGGACAAGCCGGCGACCGTGATGACGCGCAGTTGCGAGCACTCGTTCGCGCCGCATGGTCGGTAACGCCGTTTGATCGCGTGATTGTGAAAGAGATGCCACTGCTGCTACGCGGACGAGTGCTTGGCGAACTGCCTACCGTATTTGTCGATGAGCTACGCGCGCTCGGTGTGCTGGACGCGGGTGTGGACATAACGCCAAGCGAGTTGGTGGCAGTACGTCACGCTTTGGAATGGGCGCGCGATGGTGATGTGCTCGTATGTCCGGTGCATATAGAGAAGGCGCTCGTCCTGGCGTTGCTGGAGCAGTTGCGTGCGGAGGGCTGGCGCGCCGGTGATGCGCTACCGTCATAGAGTTTACGATTCGCGCGCTGCCGGAACCCCCGCCGCTTGCTCTGGCCCTCAGCCGCTGTAGGTTGTGACATGGAGTCCGCGTTTCAAGGAATATCCGCCGCACCAACACTCTCTGTCGTTGAGGGGCTTATGCGCTTCCTGCCATCCTCCAATCGCACGCTGCCGCGCGTGCTTGTTGGATCACTGTTCCTGTCCGCTGCGGCCGTCGCCATGGCCGATGCGCGACTTGTGGTCCCGCCGCGTGTGCCCAGCGTGCGCGCATCCGGCGTAACGTTCTCGTCGCGCGTGACGTCATCCAGCACCGACAAGAAGGTGCGCGAGACCAGTAGCAGTCTGAGCACTGTTCGCATGCAGGACGGTAACATTCGCATGGATTATATCGAAGGCGTGACGCCGATGGGTCAAAAAAACGGCTACGTCATCGTGCAAGGAGAAGCAGGCCGATTTGTCATCGTGAATCCCAAAGACAAGCAGGCCTTCGTCATGTCGGCCGACGGATTTGGCAGCGGACTTGGCGCGTTGATGAATAATCCGATGATGAAAGTGACGATGAGCAACACCAGCTTTCATTTCAAAGAGCTCGGCGCCGGTGAAACGATCCTCGGCTACAAGACGCGCAAGGTTCGCACGTACTACGCGAGTACGATCAAGGTGAGAGTGCTCATGATGAACAGTGAAACGATGGTCTCCGACTCCAGTGACCAGTGGATTGGCAACGTCGATGTCGATCCGCGCAATCTCGAGAGCTGGTCGAAGTCATTTTCGTCAGGGGTAAAAAGCACAAACCCAGAGCTCGCAGCGGAGCTGGCGAAGTACACGAAAGAGTACGGACGCACGGGCCTCGCGCTCAGGACCATCACGTGGTCCACGCGCACCGACAAGAAGGGGAAGGTGACGGCTGATACGATTCTTTCGGAAGTCACCGACGTGAAAACTGGTGCGATCGACGCCGATGTCTTCAAGATTCCCGACGGCTACGAAGTCACGGATATGTCGCAGATGATGGCTGGCATGTCGGCGTCAATTGACAGCGCGAAAGCCGCCGACGAGAAGAAGGGTGACAAGAAGGACGTGAAGCAGGATGAGAAGCGCAGCGCGTCCGATGCAATTAAGGCGGGGCTGGGTGGCATTTTCGGGAAGAAGAAGCCGCCGATGTGATGCGCACACTCTGTTGAAGCGCACGCGCACATCACTATGAGGCTTGACCAAGTTGGTCAAGCCTCATAGTTTTTTTACTAGCCCGTTGCGTGTTCACTCCGGAGAGCTGATGGCCAAGCGTGTCGTTCGCGAGTCGCTCAGTTTGTATGAAGCAAAGACGCATCTGTCCGCGCTCGTTGATCGCGCGTGCTCGGGTGAGGAAATTATTATCATGAAATCCGGACAGCCCATGGCCATGTTGGTGCCAATGCCGGAGGTGACACACCGCCGTGTATCCGGGCTGGGACGAGGTTTGTGGTCGGTGTCACGAGATTTTGACGCACCGCTTTCGGACGATGTGCTCGCCGAATTTGAGCGGTAGCGCGTGCGACTCCTGCTCGATACCCACGTGCTTATTTGGTGGGACGTTGGTGCGCGATTGTCGCGCGAGGCACGCAATGCCATACGCGACGCTGACGAGGTGTATGTCAGCGCCGCGTCGGCGTGGGAGATCGCAATAAAAACCGCACGTGGTAGAATCGTGACAAGTAGGACAGTGTCTGATGCGGTTCAAACGTCCGGATTCACCGAACTACCCGTGCTATTTCGTCACGCAGACGCGCTCACTGCGCTCCCACCACTGCATCGCGACCCATTCGATCGGTTACTGGTCGCACAGGCGCACGTTGAAAAGCTCACCATCGTCACGCGTGATGCGTTCGTCTCACAGTATGCAGTGAAAGTGATCCGCGCGTAGCACTGCAGCGTCGCTAGTGATTAGACCGTTGTGCGCGCCCACGGAATGATGTCGAGTCGCTCAAACGGAATGCGCTCGCCGGAATTTTCATCCGTACCGAAGGTATCCGGAGACTGCGCAATTCGCTCTAATGCCGCATCAATTTCGGCGATCTCCGCCGACCGTCGCGTGGCGATTGACGCATCAAGTTCTTCACTCGCGATGTCGCTGCCTAGATCGGCCGGATGCGTGGGAAATTTGGAGAGATCGCCCGCGCGACCTTCGCTTTCCTCGCTCGATTCGGTATCGGTAAACTCGCGAAGTTGACCGACGAGGCGCGCACGCTCTTCGTGCAACCGCTGTTCGATGTGTTGCAACTGTTTGTGGGACAACGGCATAGAGTCTCCGGTACGGATTATGGACAGCGCATCGACGATGCGCTGCCGCCAGGTACACCAGTGGTGCAATTGTCGAACCATTGCGCGCGCCCACGTCACCTCCCCGCGCGCTTCCCCTTCAACGCACGCCCCGCCATCGCCGCCGTAGGCACCCCCGCCTCAACTACCGCAACCCCATTCACAAACACATACCGCATGCCGACCGCCAACAACGTCGGCTCGATATACGTCGACCGATCCTTCACCGTCGCTGCATCAAACACCACGACATCCGCAAACGCACCCACCTTCAACACGCCCCGATCCGTCAACCTAAACACCTCGGCTGGCAAAGCACTCGATTGATGCACCATCGCCGAGAGCGATAACACCGGTCGATCAAACACATATTCGCGTAGTTTTTTCGGAAACGTGCCGTACTTGCGTGGATGACCGTCGCTGCCGTCTGAGCCAGTCATCACCCACGGTTCTTTCGCCAGCACATCAATGTCCGCTTGCCGCATGTTAAACGACGCGATGTCCGCGCCACCGTTGCGAATCACCACAATGGCCGCAGCAATGGGGTCAAGCTTGAGTCGCTCCGCCACCTGCGCAAGCGTCAGCCCTCGTAAGGCCTTGTCACGCGACGATGTGAGCAACAACGATGCGGCACCGCCGCGGCGTCGCATGTTGTTCTCCATCTCACCACGCAATCGCGATTGCAACGTGTCGTTAGCGAAACGCGCGAGCATTGCGGCATTACCGCCATCTTCTGCCCATCGCGGCACTAATGCCGCCGTGAGCGACGTGCCCGACGCCGTGTATGGATACTGATCCGCAAAGACTCGATCGCCTGTCGCGCGCGCCGCACGAATCATCGCAATGAGTGAATCCGAACGTCCCCACACATCAACACCAAGCGCTTTGATGTGCGAAATATTCAACGTGATCCCGGCATCCTTCGCAATGCGCATGGCCTCACGCGTCGACGCCAATAACCCAATGCCATACGAACTTTCATCGCGCTGATGCGTGTCGTACACACCACCAAACGGCTTGAGCTCTTGGGCGAGCGCAATCACTTCTTCAGTTGTGGCAAAGCTGCCGGGCGCATAAAACAATCCGGACGACATCCCCACCGCGCCATCCATCATCGCGCGACGAACCAGCGCACGCATCGAATCGATTTGCACCGCCGTGGCGGGAATATCACGACGACCAACCACCGTGCCGCGCACGGACCCCTGTCCAATAAACAACCCAGCATTCGGCCCAATGCCACGACGTGTCCATGCGCCGAGTGTACCGCCCACATCAACCGGACCACCGCCGTCATTGCCGGTGAGCACCGTCGTCACACCCTGCATCAAATACCCATCCAAATGACTCGTACTCGGCTGCGCGAGATCGACCATCACATGCGCGTGCGGATCGATAAACCCCGGTGTGACAACCAGTCCCTTTGCGTCGATGGTACGCTTGGCCGTTACCGTGCGCGCCGTGGCCGTGCCGACAAAGACGATACGATCAGCACGCAGTCCAATGTCTGCTATGCGCGGTGCGACGCCCAAGCCATCAACGACGCGACCACCGCGAATGAGGACGTCGACGGTGATCGGTTGCGCGCGCAACGCACGTGGCGCGACCACGCTGACACACAACGCGATCACGCCGAGTGCGATGCGCATTAGTATGCCATGAGGTCCGTGTACGCCGTACGAAACGTCTCGACTTGCGGCAAGATGGCGTCTTCCAAACTTGGTGCGTATCCAACAAACGTATCGGTACTGGCCACGCGCTTTACCGGTGCATCGAGCCATGCAAAACACTCGTCGGCGATGCGCGCGGCAATCTCTGCACCGTAGCCCCACGAGATGGAATCTTCATACGCAACGATAACGCGTCCGGTTTTTTTCGCGCTCGCATATACCGCTTCCTGATCCCACGGCGACAGTGTGCGCAAATCAATGACTTCGACCGACGGACCACCTTCTTCGGCGATCTGATTTGCCGCAACCAAGGCGCGCTGCACCGTGGCACCGTACGTCACAACCGTAATGTCCGTGCCCGAGCGTACCGTGCGTGCTTTGCCAAACGGAATCATGAAATTCGGGCCAGGGTTCTGCCCCTTGTTGTACGTTTGCCGATAGAGGTGCTTGTGCTCGAGGAATATGACCGGATCCTCGCAACGAATGGCCGTGCGTAACAACCCATTCGCGTCGAGCGCGGAGCTCGGACACACCACGCGCAATCCCGGGCAATGCGTAAACAACGAGGCGCCTGTTTGCGAGTGATACAACGCGCCGCGGATGTAGCCACCATATGTCGTGCGGACGACCATCGGCGCACTAAACGCATTGTTGGAGCGCCAGCGCATCGTGGCTAACTCGTCGCGCAACTGCATGTATGCTGGCCAGATGTAATCGAAAAACTGAATTTCGACGACGGGTTTAAACCCGCGTTGCGCGAGTCCAATGGCGCGCCCAATAATGTTCGCTTCTGCTAACGGTGAGTTGTACACGCGCGCGCTACCAAATTGTTTTTGCAGTCCCCACGTCACCTTAAAGACACCACCTTTGCCTTTCACTTTGCCCAAGTGCTCGTCGCGCGAGACGTCGGCCACGTCTTCTCCAAACACGAGAATTCGCTCGTCGCGCGCCATCTCATCTTTCATGCACGAGTTGAGCAAATCCACCATCGTGGTCGGTTGACCCGTAAACTGCGGATCATCCTCCGTATCAAACGGCTCGCTGCACGGGTCGACATCTGGCGAATACACCGCGTAATGCACGGTATCGGGGCTTGGCTGCGCTTGCGACAATGCATCGTCTGTTGCGGCGAGCACGTCGGCATCCACCGACTCGCGAATGGTCTCGAGTTCCGCTGCGCTGGCGATTCCGTCGCGCAGAAACCATGCGGGCCACGTCACGAACGGATCCCGCAGCGCATCCGCATCGCGTTCATCCTGGGGACGATAGAACACCTCGTCATCCGAGAGCGAATGCGAATACGGACGGATCACTTTCGCGTGTACCAGCGCCGGCCCTCTCCGTTCTCGCGCATACGCCACCGCACGTTGCATCACCTCATACGATGCCAGCAAATCGCAGCCGTCTACCTCTTGGATATACAAGCCGGGGAACGACGCGACGAGTTTCGAGATTGACCCACCGGCAGTGCCAACCTCCACCGGAACGGAGATCGCATATCCATTGTCTTCCACGAGATACACGACCGGCAACTTCAAATTGCATGCGGTGTTGAGTGATTCCCAAAACTCACCCTGACTCGTGGTGCCATCACCGGTCGTTACCAACGTGACTTCATCGTTCGCAAAGTTATCTGAGATGCCGAGCATTTTTGCGCGCATCGTTGCTTCGGCACATCCAACCGCCTGCAGGAACTGTGTGCCGGTCGGCGACGAACTCGACGTGATGTTCAGCGCCTTATGCCCCCAGTGACTCGGCATCTGTCGACCACCAGAATTCGGATCAATCGCGGCACCAACCGCGCTGTACAGCATCTCGTTGGCCGTCATACCGAGCATCAGGCACAGCGCACGGTCGCGATAGTACAGGTAAAACCAGTCATGCGACGGACGGAGCACCATGCCGGCGGCGATGAGAATCGCTTCGTGCCCAGCGCCGGAGATTTGAAAGAAAATCTTGTTCTGTCGTTTGAGCTGGATTTCTTTGTCGTCGATACGGCGCGACAAGTACATCATGCGATAGGCATGTAGTAGCTGTTCGCGAGAAAGAGCGGGCTCGGCGATCGCGGCCTTGTCGGCGCGAGTCGGGCGGGTCGTGGTTGCCATCGTATAGACTCGAAGGGTTGTAGGACGAAGCTGGAAAGCTAGTTGCGACGATCGCCCGTTGACAGACGATGGGACGGTCGGGAAGATGTCAGGGGTAATCCGCGTGCCTTCGTGCGTGGGTCAGTCGTCTCTCGAATACATGTCGAGCCTGTAATTTCATGCACGCACCAACCTCTCCGATGACGCCTTCCAGCGGTCACTGTATTTTCTGCGACCTGATGCGCGGTGCGGCGGAAGTCTCCATTTGCTACGAGGATGCGACCGCTATTGCGTTCCTTGACATCCAGCCCGTGAATCCGGGGCACGTGCTCGTCGTGCCCCGCGAACACTACGAAACGCTGCAGGACATTCCTGGTCACGTCGGCGCGCATCTGTTTCAAGTGGCAACGAAACTGATTCCCGTGGTGCAAACGGCGTCAGGTGCGACGGATATGAACATCGTGGTCAACTCAGGCGCCGCTGCTGGGCAGAATGTGATGCACTATCACATCCACCTCATTCCGCGTCGAGAAGGCGATGGCTTTGATGTACCGCTGCCGTTTCCGGGTTCGCAGATGCCGAATCGCCAGCAGCTTGACGCGATGGCGGCACGCATTGGCAGCATGTTACGCGATCCGCTACGCGATGGTGGGATGAAGTTGTAACGCGAGATGTCGCCGTCTCGTTGCAAAAAACTCTTGACCGAACGACGATCCGTGTTCTATCGTGCGTTCGTGATGGCGAGCAAGCGCCATCCGGCTTACATTCGCACTCGCGTTGAGTGTGGTGTGGCTCGCTGGGCTGTCTCCACCCGGTTCCACCAGGAGGATGATGCGCTCCATTTTCGGTGACACTCGCCTGCGATGCCCCGCGCGTGATCGACGCCCACGGCGTCGCGGCGGCTCGACCCCCACGATCCGTCGTCGGGGAAGTTGCCCAACGACGTCACCCGCCGATCAACGTCTTATCGATTTCCGCCCCGACATGAGGATACTCGCCTCTGTCGGGGCGTTGTTATTTACAGGAGGATGTCGCTGAATGCCTCGACGATCTTCCTTGCGATTGGCCCGCGGCACTGCGGTGCGCGGCGTGCGCCCATCGAAGCGGTCCGCAGTGCGGGCGCGCGGGGCAAAGTCCGCACATCGTTCAAGTGCGCGTGATGTGGCAAAATTGCAATCTGGTGCCTTTCTCGTACATACGGCTTTGAAGCGCGCGATGCGAAAGACAGCGCTCCGCGACTGTGGGCAACGCTGCGTGTATTGCGCCGTGCATCTGGATCAGAGCACGGCGACGCTCGATCATGTGGTGCCACTCGCGCGCGGCGGTGCACATGATCCGGGCAACCTCGTGGTGGCATGTGGTCCGTGTAATCGACTGAAGGGTGACCTCTTTCCGTTCGAGTTCTTCTCGCGGCACCCTTGGGCTGGCGCAAATTTCGTGCGCTATGCACGCTCGGTGCACCGTGCGCTGAAGCGTGGTGCGCGTCGCGCGGTGAGTTTGGCCTTTGCACGCGATGCGGCGTACGCGGCGTAGCACGCACGAGATCGGGGGACAGTTATTGCAGTAGGAGACTCCCATCCGGCGCGCACATCGCACACCATTCAAACTGCGGGCGTTTCGGTCCGCACTTTGTTTGCCTCGATGAGTACGTCACGTTGCCAGCACTAGGCCAATGACCTGCATGCCGCCGTTGATCGCTCGCGTTCTCGTGCCGGCCAGCGCGGCGCTGATTGCATGGGCACCGCTGCCACTGTCGGCTCAGCAGGCGGTACCGCCGCAGGCACCATCGCTGCTCGCCGCCGCAGCGTCGGACAGCATTGTTCGACTCGCTGTTGACCCGGCGAAGTTCAAAGGCAAGCCTTTAGTCCTATTGCTTGACGAAGGCGTCTACCGCGTTGAACCAGACGGACGCGGAGCGCGCCGCACACGACAAGTGATTCAAGTGCTCGACGCAAGCGCGGTGCGAGGACTCTCGGAGCGTGCATACAGTTATGCAAAGACGCATCAAACGCTTACCGTGCAGTGGGTGCGGGTACTGAAGCCCAATGGCGAGGTGGTGAGCGACAAAGTGTCGCAGGAGCAAGAGTCGGACGTTCCAGCCGCAATGTCCAATCCGATTTATCAAGATCAACGTCTCAAACGACTATCGCTCTCCGGGATTGCGGTCGGCACCATTCTCGATATCGCGTGGACGCTCGAGGAAGCCGCACCGTCGCGTCTTGGCGATTTCTTTTTTCGGTGGAACGCCAACAATACCAGTCCCATCGTGCAGTCGCGCTTTGTCCTCGACGTTCCCGTTGGCTTCACGCCGCGCATAGCCGAGCACAATCTCACGTCGCGTCGAACAGAAACGGTTGCTGGTGGTCGTCGCTTGATCACGTGGGCGATACACGATGAGCCGGGCCTTCTCCTCGAACCGTTTGCTGCAGATTCCAACGATGCGGTGATGACCGTAACGATCGCGCCACCGGGCAGTTGGAACGAGCTCGCGCACTGGTATGATACCCTGGCGCGTGACCGCTACGCGCTCACGGCACCCGTCGCACAGCGCATTGATTCCTTAGTGCGCGCCAGCGGCGCGCGCACACGGATCGATACGATACGCGCTGTGCGTCGATGGGCTGCACAAGACGTGCGGTACGTCTCCGTCGCGCTGGGTATCGGCGGTTACCAACCACGCACGCCCGCTGAAGTGCTCACTACTGGTTTTGGTGACTGCAAAGACAAGGCAACGTTGTTCGTCGCCGCTCTCCGTCGTTACGGCATTCCAGCAAGTCCGGTGCTGCTCGCGCTTGGTGGACGCCCTGATCGTCTGCTGCCGTCGATTTATCAGTTCAATCACGCGATCGCGGCAGTGCGCGAAGGAAAAGACTGGACGTACACCGATCTCACCGCCGACGTCATTCCGTACGGCGTCATCCCCGACGCCTATCAAGGCGCGCTCGGCATCATCGTCAATCCGGATGGCTCGGCGCAGGAGATCACGTTTCCTGTGACCGCTGTTGACGAAAACATCAATACGCAGCGACTCAGTCTCGCGGTTGACACGTCCGGCCACGCCGTCGGACACATGACGGAAGAGTCGTTGGGCGTGTTGTCATATCCGATGCGCGCTGCCTTCGCGTCGCCCCTCGATTCCGCACGTCGCGCTGCGCTCGGCAAGGCGCTTGCACAGCGCATTTTTGCTGCCGATGCCACGGTGGATTCTATCGTCGCCTTTGACGGACGTGATGAACGCGCGCACACGCAGATGTCGTATCGCATTGTGGCGGACGCGACACTAAAGCCGGTTGGGGATGTGCGGTTGTTCACACTCTCACCGACCATTCGTGGGCCGGCACGAGCCTTTCGCAATCTGGCGCGCGATCTTGAAAGCCGTCCGAAGCGCATGTTCCCCATTGATGCCGCGCAATTGTTAACGCCGTCTGTCGCGGTGCTGGATTTGCATCTCACACTGCCCGACGGTTGGAAAGCCGACCTGCCAAAAAATGTGACTGCGACAACGTTCTTCGGTCGGTACGAGTCCACGTGGACACAGGTAGGCAGCGACGTGCATCTCATGCGTCGCATAACGGGAGCTCGCGGCTATTTTCCGTCAACGCGAATTGTCGAGGTGATCGCGTGGCTGAAAACTGTGGGCACGGATGACTATGAGTTTCTTTCGTTGCACCCAAGGACGTCACCGTAACACGCTCATTCCTCTTACCGCACACTCCTATGCGCTGGCTGCCCGGTGGCCGTAGCAACAACCTCGAAGATCAGCGCGGCAACTCGTCCGGTGGCGGCGGTGGCGGCGGATTCGGTGGCGGACGCCTAGGAATAGGCGGCGTGGTGATCTTGCTCGTCCTCAGCTTTGTATTCAAGCGTGACCTACTGAGTGAGTTTGGCGGTGTTGGTGGGGCGGACAACGGTGCGCCGACGAGTTCGAACGCGAGCGCGCCGGTGAATGACGCCTCGGAAGAAAAGATGGTGCAGTTTGTGTCATTTGTATTCGATACGCTGCAATCTGATTGGCATCGCATCGTGCCGCGCTACACGGATGCGAAGATCGTGCTATTTCGTGACGCAGTCACGTCAGCGTGCGGTCGCGCCGAAGCGGGTAGTGGACCTTTTTACTGTCCGGGTGATCGCAAAGTTTACGTTGATCTGAGTTTCTTTTCGCAGTTGGACCGACAGTTCGGCGCTCCAGGTGATTTTGCGCAAGCGTACGTGTTAGCACATGAACTCGGGCATCATGTGCAGAATGTTCTGGGGACGGAGCGACAAGTGCGCGCGTTGCAGCAACGTGATCCAGCGGCCGGGAATCAGTTGTCCGTGGCGCTCGAGTTGCAGGCCGATTGCTACGCCGGAGTATGGGCGCATAGTGCGCAGACGGAAGGTGTGTTGCAGGCGGGCGACATTGATGAAGGGCTGAATGCTGCCGCCGCTGTTGGCGATGATCGACTGCAAAAGATGTCGACCGGCCGTGTAAATCCGGAAACGTTTACGCACGGATCGTCGGCTGACCGACGGACGTGGTTTCGTCGCGGATTTGACACCGGCGATCCGAATTCGTGCGACACGTTCCGCCAAGGCAGGTAGTTACGTTGTCGCGACCTGGTGTGCTTGAGGAGCTCAACTGGCCGGTAGTGCGTGCAGCGTTGTGGCCCGTGGCCATTCTGCCGTTTGGCGCCACGGAGGCGCACAACACGCATTTGCCGTACGGCACGGACACGATTCTCGCGCGCGAAGTTTCGGCGCGCGTGAGTGTGGCCTGTGCTGCGCGTGACGTCCGCGTTGCGACCCTGCCCGCGATACCCTTTGGTGTAAACACGACGCAGCTCGATTTGCCGCTGACGATCAACGTCATGCCCAGTACGCAACTGGCCGTGTTGCGCGACGTTATTCGCAGTCTTGAACCGCATGGAGTCCGTGCATTGCTATTGCTCAATGCGCACGGCGGCAACGAACTGCGTGCGCTCGTTCGCGAGTTACAGCCAGAAACGTGCATGGTGTTAGCGATCGCGAATTGGTGGCAAGCGGGCGATCAGGGTGTATTCGACGAACCGGGAGATCACGCGGGCGAATTAGAAACGAGCGCCATTTTGCACGTGGCACCGCATTTGGTTGCCGAACGTGACACGTGGGGCGACGGGGCCGCACGTGACAGTATTTTCGAGGGCGTGCGCAATGGTTGGGCGTGGGTCCCGCGTCGATGGACGCAGGTCACGGCGGACACGGGCGTCGGTAATCCGCGCGCCGCCACCGCAGAAAAAGGTTCCCGATTTGTTGCGCAGGCGGTGGAACGCATCACGCAACTCTGCTGTGAACTCGCGGTTGCCGATTCGTCGGCGTTGTATCGCTGACCTACTTTTTATGCGCGGAATTTCCCGGTGAAATGTTCTTAGTAGTCTACCGGCCGCAGATACGACTCGCCGATTCCCGAATGACTCACCAACGCGGTTGCCGGCGGACGGCGTTTCCAATGTGTCCCATCAAGCCGTCGTTTCACGAGCGCTAATTCGTCCAGTTGAAATCCCCGCGAACGCATGGCTTCATGTGAAAATCCGTGCAGTAATCCGTTGAGAATGTCGTCAGCGCGCGCGTAACTAATGCCGAGATCCGCCTCGTCGGTCTGTCCAACAATCAAATCTGCCGTTGCCGGTTTGTTCACGATCACCGATGGCACACCGAGATGTCGCGCGAGCTGCCACACTTGCGTTTTGTATAGATCGCCGATGGGATTGACCGGCGGTGAATCATCGGCGTGCCACGTGAAGTAGCCGAACAGTCGTTCGGTCTTGTTGCCGGTGCCGAGCGGCAGTGCGTGATAGCGCGCGGACAAATCGAAGAGTGCCATCATGCGCGTACGCGCCATGACGTTGCCGCGGCGTCCAACATCGGCCTCCGGTTCGTTGCCGAAGTATCCGTCCACCGCTCCTGAGATATCAAGCGTGCGTGATTCGATGCCGAGTGCGTCGATCACGAGTTGCGCGTGTTCGAGCGATTCACTGCTGGATGTGCGATACGGCAGTCGCACGCCAATCACGTTGGTTTTACCGAGTGCACGAACAGCAAGGTATGCCGCGACGGCCGAGTCGACGCCGCCTGATAGTCCGATCACAGCACGCGCAAAGCCGCGTCGCGTCATCTCTTCGCGAAGAAAGCCGACGAGCCAAGCTTCCGTGAGATCGACATCAATGTCGAGCGGTGGCGGTCCACCTTGCTCGCCAACATTGTGTCGGATGACCGGAATGGAATCGGGCACGGTACGCACGCGCGCGTTCGCGAGCTTCAGCGCTTCCATGGGTACTTGAAATTCGCCGGTCGTGAATCCGCGTGTACCGCTGAGTAAATCAGCGGCCGCAGGTTCAGGTCCATCATACATGAGCGGAGCGGAGATGCCCTCTTGGACTCGACGCACGGTTTCCAAGACGTGTGGAAGCGCAACGCGGAGATCGCTTAACAACGGCGCGTCTGCGCGAGCGCGGACGAGGTCGTCGAGATCAATCGTGATCGAAAGAAAACTTTCGGTCCACACTGGCGAGCGACCACGCACATCACCACCCGGACCCACGAGCATTGACGTACCGAAGAAACGTTTTCCACCCTCCGTGCCGACGAGATTGGATAAGCTGGCGTATACGCCGTGTTCTTCGGCGATATCGCGCATCAAGCGTTCCCATCGTGCAGCGCTGTACGGGCCTGGAATGCCATCATCACGCGGCCACAGTCCGCGCGCCGGTGCCGCCGCACAGACGAAAATCAGTTGCGCGCCATCGAGGGCGGCAATCATGCCCGCGATGGAATGCCAAGCGTCTTCGCACACGAGAATTGCCGCTCTGCCCCACGGTGTTTCAAAGGCACGAATTTCGCTACCCCGTTCGACAAATCGTTCTTCGTCAAACAAGCCGTACGTTGGCAAAAAGTTCTTTCGATGCACATGCCGCAATACGGGTGGACCATCGTCGAGGCCGATGGTGATGTAGGCGGCACTGTTGTGCAAGGTGTCGCGCCACCGTTCGTAAAATCCGACGACGACATCGGTCGGCACAGACACGATGTCCATAGCGGCACAGGCGACGCGATAGGCCTCGTCCAGGTCGTTTGCCAGTGCGCCTGCAGTCATCGCGACTTCGCGAACCGCACCCTCCACGAAGTATCCAGAGAGCGCAGTCTCGGGGAAATGCAGGACTTGCGGTCGAGGATCGAGCGTCGCCGCTTGAGCGCAGAGCGCACCGAGTCGCGAGAGGTTGGCGGTCGGGTCACCCTTTTTCGGGGCGAATTGGCAGACGGCTAGCGTCAGGGGGCGAATCGGTTCTGCAGACATATGTGGAAAGTGCGTCACGCGACGCGGGCGATCAACTGATCTCGCGCGGTGTATTTTGCTGCCATATGCACTGTCCCTTGCGTCTTCGCCCCGGCGTCGCACTCGCCGTCCTGCTCGTGGGCCACATCGGCATACTTTCGGCGCAAACGGTCGGCAATGATGCATGGCGCATCATCACGCCGCCGCAGGCGACGCTGGTGTTGGGTCGTGACGGGTCGCTCATCGGCCAAATGGGTCGGGAGCGACGACTGAGTGTGCCGGTGCGCACCCTGCCAAAATATGTAGGGCAGGCGTTCATCGCGGTCGAAGACAAGCGGTTCTATCAACACGACGGCGTCGATCTCGTCGGCGTGGCGGGTGCGCTGAAAGATGCCGTGAAGGGGAATGTGCGCGGGGCCAGTACGATCACGCAGTTGCTCGTGGGCAATATGCATCCCGACTTGATTGATCGGCGTGATCGTTCGATCGGACGAAAGCTGCGTGAACAGCAAGCGGCGCGCGAGATGGAGAAGCACTACACCAAGGAGCAGATTCTCGAAGCATTCCTGAATCAAATTTCGTTTGGTCGCGGCGCCTATGGCATCGAAATGGGTGCGCGACAGTATTTCGGCAAAGGCGCGGCCGAGCTCACGTTGTCCGAAGCGGCATCGCTGGCGTCGATGCCGAAGAGTCCGATGCAGTATGACCCTGCACGCTTTCCTGATCGCAATCGCGAACGTCGCAATACAGTGCTCGCGTTGATGGCAGGTCAAGGATACATCACGGCCACGCAGGCCGCGGCAGCGCAACGGGACGCCGTGCATACCGTTGCCGTTGGCGCGATGCCTGCACCGTGGGTAACGGACGTGGTGCGCGTGCAGGCAACGCGGGCGGGCATCGATGTGATGCAAGGTGGATTTCGTATTCATACGACTATTGAACCGAGCACGCAGCAAGCCGCACAACTGGCGCTGTCAAGTGGATTGGATGAGATCGAAACGCGCCCAGGTTTTCGCGGCATACCGTGCGCGAAGGGCGCGACGGTGGATACCACATCGTTGTCCAAGCGCCGCCCCGCAAAAGTGCAAGCGTGCCTTGAAGGAGCCGCCGTCGTGCTCGACCCTACGAGCGGCGAAGTGCGCGCGCTTATTGGAGGTCGCGACTATGGGCGCTCGTCGTTTGATCGCGCCGTGGACGGCAATCGACAGCCAGGGTCCGCCTTCAAAGCGTTCGTATATGCGCAGGCACTCACGTCGGGACTCACGGCGAGTAGCATGGTGGCTGACACAGCACTGCACATTCGCTTGGATAACGGACAGATCTATAGTCCTGAAAACGCGGACAATACGTTTTTGGGTGCGATCACGATGCGCGAAGCGATGACGCACTCGCGGAATCCAGTTGCCGTACAGTTGGCGATGGGCGTTGGTATGGATTCTGTGATCGCGTTAGCGCATCGTGCTGGCCTGCGCTCACCGATTGCGCCGTATCCGTCAAGCGCATTGGGCGCATCCGCGGTGCAACCACTCGACTTTGTCGCGGCGTATGCCACGTTCGACAATGGGGGAGTGGCAATCGAACCGCGCTTCATCACGCACATTGATGATCGCAACGGACGCACTATTTTCACACCGCAGTTTGCCGCGCCGCGCCCCGCGATGGATCCGCGCATTGCATTTATTGTGCGCGATATGATGCAGGATGTGGTCACGCGCGGAACGGCGACGGCGTTACGTCGTATCGTGCCGGCGCGGATCGCTGTCGCCGGCAAAACGGGCACCACGAATGACAATACCGACGTCTGGTTTGTCGGCATGACCCCAGAACTGGTCACCGGCGTGTGGATTGGGTTCGACAAACCAGCGATGATCTCGCCCGGCGCCGTTGGTGGAACGCTGGCCGCGCCGATCGCGGGTCGCATTATCGCCGCTGTGTACGGCGGACGGACTAGCGCGACATGGACTCCGCCACCCGGCGTTGTTGGAGTCGAAGTGGATCGATTGAATGGACGTCCGGCAGTGGCCGCGACGCCTGCGGATCGACGGTACACGGAGTGGTATCTGCAAGGCACCGAGCCCGGCGCCGCAGTGTGGCCGTGGAGTTTGTTTCGCCTAGGACCAATTGGAAATTGATCGGGACCGCGTAATTGAGAAGTCGGAAGGGAGAGGCAGGCGTAGCGCCGCGTACGGCCCCCTCCGTAATCCACCCAATGGTGCGCCACACGCGCACAAGGTTACATGCTTTAATGACCATTCGCGAACACGCTGTGATGCCGCATAAACAGCAGTCCAGCCCACAACATATGCCGACCCGTAGCGGTACGGGCATCGTCATGCTCAATCTTGGGGGACCGGAAACGCTCGCCGATGTCGAACCGTTTCTGCTGCGATTGTTCGTCGACCGCGAGCTGCTGCGACTGCCATGGCAAGACGTGTTGGGGCGTGTTATCGCGAAACGCCGCGCGCCGCGTGTGCGGGACTTGTACGCAGCGATTGGTGGCGGATCCCCCATTCTACGGTGGACGCGCGAGCAGGGTGCGGGCATGTGCGAACGGCTCGACGCGCTATCACCTGAAACCGCGCCGCATCGGTTTTACGTCTCGTTTCGCTACGTCGCCCCCTTTGCCGATGACGCAGTGCTAGCCATGAAAGCAGACGGTATCCAGCGCGCCATCGCGTTCACGCAATACCCGCAGTGGTCGTGTGCCACGACGGGTTCGAGCCTCAACGAGCTGTGGCGTGCTTTGCGTCGGCAACAGCTCGACGATGTATTCGAGTGGAGCATTATTGATCGCTGGGGCGAGCACGACGGATTTGTGCGCGCGGTCGCTGGCGCGGTGCGCGAAGGCTTGCAATTGTATGCGCCGCATGAACGTGATGACGTGCTGCTTCTGTACAGCGCGCACTCGCTGCCCCTCTCGGTCATTGATCGCGGCGATGCATATCCTGCCGAAGTGGCAGCGACGGTCAGCCGCGTGACAACGGCGCTCGCGTTGCCAAATCCGCATCTGCTCTGTTACCAGTCGGACGTCGGACCCGTGCGCTGGCTTGGCGCCAGTACCGAGAGCGTCATCCGCAATCTCGCGGCGCAAGGGCGTAAGAACGTGCTTGTGGTGCCCATCGCGTTCACCAGCGATCATATCGAAACGCTCTCGGAAATCGACATTGAGTATGCGCATCTCGCGCAATCACTTGGCATGAGCGGTTTTCGTCGCGCGCCGTCGCTGAACGCGCGTCCGGACTTTCTTGATGCCCTCGCCGATATTGTTGGCGATCATTTGCAGGATGGCATGGCGTACTCGCGCCAGTATAGCACGCGCTGTCCCGGCTGCTCGAACTCCGCCTGCCGTGGTGTGCCCTCACGCGTCAGGTGTGCCCGCACTGGCGACCGCCAAACAATGGGTTCGTAGTCGCCACGGCCCCGCGAGGTCGACGTCCAGCGCGTGCGTTCGACGACGCTTCAATGCAGATTCCTCGCATGCTAAATCAACTGCATGCGCTCGCGATTCTCGTCTTGGCGGGCGCGTTTTTCACGCCCGCCCGAGCAGCAACGCCTGTGATCGCCGCCGGGACCAGTATCTCTGTGCGACTCGCGACGCCCACCGGCAGCGACGCAAGGTTCGCGAACACGAGAATCTGGGCTATCGTGACAGCCCCCGTACTGGTAGACGGTCGGATCGCAATCGCGCCCGGTACAACCGTGTGGGGTCGCGTGACGCAAACTGGACGCGATACAAAATCTCGACATATTCTCCAACTCACGTTCGATTCACTCGCGCTCGGCGATATCAGAATTGCGCTCGGCATGCGCATCACCGGCGTCGACAACGCGCGCGAATTCGTTCGCGACGACGGACTTATTCTCGGCGCGCCGGCCGTTAGCGTTGCGCGTTCGCGCGAAACGTGGGCGCTCATGATGCTCGGCGCTTTCCATCCTGTAGCGGCGGCGGTGCTCTTCGCCGAAGCTCGCGTTCAATCGCATGCGCGCGCGGCGCCAATCAGCTATGGCGTTGGTACCGATCTATCGGCGCAATTCACCCGCGACATCACCTTACCCGCCTGGACGATGGCGACCGCGCCGCCCGCGATGAGCAGCAGCGATTCCATCCGACGTCGTGTTCATGATTGGCCGCTGCGCGCAGCGGCATTTGCCGGGCGCTCGCCGTCAGATTTGCTCAATGTAGCGCTAATTGGCGATAGCGCAGTGCTGACTAACGCCTTCACGGCCGCAGGGTGGAATCTGCCGGAACGCATGTCCGTGCACGCGGATTTTAAAACGTTTGTTAACGCGGCGGTCGGCCGTGGCTACGCGCACCAACCCGTCTCGCAACTCTTACTTGACGGCCGCCCGCCCGATTTGCTCTTCCAGAAAGTGAACAATACGTTTGCGAAGCGACATCATGTGCGACTCTGGCGGTGGCCGTCACCGCTTGATTCGCTCCCGCTCTATCTCGCGGGCGCGACTCACGACGTCGCCGTGGAATTTCTCACTCACCGCAAACACTTCACACATCGCGTGGACCCGGCGATTGACGCGGAACGCGACAAGATCGTAAATGATTTATGGACCGCAGGGTGTGTGGCGGAGTTGTCTCGAGTGCCGCGTCAGATTCCGAGCGGACTCACGGTGAACAACGGGCGGGACGCCGTCGTCACTGACGGTATGATCGCCGTTATCAAACTTCGCGCGAGCTGCGACGTAACCTCGGCGCACTAGGCGACAATCTCCGCTGGGCGATGGCACAACAGGGCGAACATGCGTCAAGTGTTGCACGCGTGTTCGCCCCTATTGTCACCACTGCGGTATCGTGCATGTCACAGCACCGCGTTGCTTACACGCCGACGAGTTCTCCTTCTTCGATCTCGACCGGCGCGCGCCCGCCATCAACCAACGCTATCTCGAGTACGTCGCTTAACATCTGCACCGGATAAAACGTGAGTTGATCACGCACTTCCTGCGGCACATCTTCCAAATCACCTTCGTTGGCCTTCGGAATGATGACGTGCTTAATGCCCGCGCGATGCGCGCCAAGCACCTTTTCCTTCAAACCACCGATGGGCAACACACGGCCACGGAGCGTGATCTCGCCTGTCATCGATACGTCACGCCGCACCTTACGACCTGACATTTCACTGACTAACGCCGTCGCAATGGCGATGCCCGCACTTGGACCATCTTTCGGAATGGCACCGGCAGGCACGTGAATATGCGCTTCACTTGCGGTCGCCACGCGATCGGCCGGTATGCCCAACATCTCCGCGTTGTTCGTTGCGTACGTGAGCGCAGCACGCGCGCTCTCTTTCATCACGTCGCCTAACTGACCTGTGAGAATTAGCGAGATCGGACCGACGCGCACCACGTCATGTTCCGTTTCACGCGGCACGCGCGATTGGCCACGACGAATGGACGCTTCGACGAACATGATGTCGCCGCCCATCGGCGTGTAATACATACCGGTGGAAATACCCACTTCGTCGTGCTCTGCGGCGCGTTCGGGATGCACTTTCGGACGTCCCAAAAGATCTCGGACTTCTTCGGCGCTGATCACTTTATCCTCGATCGTCGCCTGATCACCGGTGGCGACTCGACGCGCCACTTTACGCGTCACCGCACCAAGCTGCCGCTCCAACTGTCGCACGCCGCTTTCGCGTGTGTACTTGCTGATAATGCTCATCACCGCGTCGTCAGTAAACGCGAGGTCACGTCCACCAAGGCCCGACTCTTCGAGTTGTCGCGGAATGAGATACGTCTTTGCGATGGCCGCTTTTTCCTTCTCAGTGTAACCGCTAAAATCAACGACTTCCATGCGGTCCAACAATGGACCTGGAATGTTCTGAATGAAGTTCGATGTCGCGATGAACAACACTTCGCTCAAGTCGAACGGCACGCCGAGATAGTGATCAGTAAATGAATCGTTCTGTGCTGGATCGAGCACTTCAAGCAGCGCGCTTGACGGATCGCCTTGGAACGATGTGCCTAGCTTATCCACTTCGTCGAGCAAAAACACCGGATTTTTCGTACCGGCGTGCTTCATCCCCTGCAGGATGCGACCGGCCATCGCACCAACGTAGGTGCGTCGATGTCCACGAATGTCTGCTTCGTCGCGCGCACCACCGAGGGCAACGCGCACATACTCGCGGCCCAGTGCACGCGCGATGGATTTCGCAATGGATGTTTTACCAACTCCGGGTGGTCCGTTAAACAGCAAAATAGGACCACGCGCCATCACCCGTGCCTTCGCCTCTCGCGTATCAGTGATGGTCCGACTTTCGGACGCACCGCTCGCTGATGGCGTGCTGTCCGGGTCATCAGCTTTGAGCCGCGCGACCGAGAATTCGCCAGTGGTTGCGACCTCGGCGGCAACTTGCGCCGCCCGTAATTGACGTACGGCCAAAAACTCAAGAACGCGATCCTTCACATCTTTCAAACCGTAGTGATCTTCCTCGAGAATCTCAGAGGCACGCGTCAGATCAAGCAAATCGTCAGACCGCTTGCTCCACGGCAACTCAGCGATCCACTCGAGATACGTGCGAATCACTTGCGCTTCCATCGATTCTCGGCCAGCGCGCTCCAGACGACCGATTTCACGCTCCACTTCGGCGCGCGCTTCTTTCGGCAGCTCAAGTTTCGTGAGCTTCTCGCGCAACTCTGCGACTTCTTTCGACTGATCGTCGTCGCCAAGTTCCTTCTGAATGGCCTTGAGCTGTTCACGCAAGAACATCTCGCGTTGCCGCTCGCCGAGCTCTTCCTGTACTTGTGACTTGATGTCTTCTTGCGCTTCGAGCAAACCGATTTGACGCTGCACGTGCACCAGCACGCGACGCAACCGCTCTTCAACAGACAGCGTTTCGAGGAGCCCCTGCTTTTCTGGAACCGTCAGTTCGATATATCCAGCAACAAGGTCGGAGAAGCGACCGGCGTCATCTACGGAATCGAGCACTTGATGCACGACTTCTTCCGGCAAACCACGCTTCTCACCAAGCTCAGCGGCGCGTTCGCGCGCTTCCTTGTGCAGCGCTTCGAACGCAGCGTTCTTTGGGTCGAGGGGCATCATCTCTTCGGCGGGCACGATGACCGCGGTGAGATAGCCGTCAACTTCGACATACTGCAACGCAACCGCGCGCTGTTCGCCCTGGAGCAGGAGCTGAACGCCGCCTAATCCGCGTTGGATTTGTCCAATGCGGGCGATGACGCCAGTGGTGAAGAGAATGTCCGACGTCGGCTCCTCGCTATTGTCGCGCTGTGCGACGGCGAAGACGAGTCGATCGCCCTTGAGTGCCGTCTCAATGGCGCGAAGCGTGCCGGGACGTCCGGCCGCGATTGGCGCGGTGATGCCGGGGAAGATGACCGTCCCGCGAAGCGGGAGGACGGGAAGTGTTTGGCGCTGGCCCATGCGAACGATCCTTGGAGAAGTGGTCTACTCAGGCCTTTACTTGGCACAATTCGCACCATGCGGTGTCCGCCATCGCGGCAGGGTTTGCAACTTTTCCCTGACCGCGTGACGTAAGGGCTGCGAGACCTATGCCGCGACGGCTGGGATGCTGAGTTTGATGTTGTCGTGGCTCCACTCCCGGTGCTACACTAACGGTACCGGTTAGCCCCCCCATTCCAGAGCGAGTGCCCGATTCCGCAGCCCCGTCCTCCGAGGACGCCGAACTTCGCGCCCATGTTCAAGAAGCGCTGAGCGCATCTTATGATGTGGAGCAGGAGATTGGCCGCGGCGGTATGGGTATCGTTTACCGGGCGCGCGACAAGCGTCTGAAGCGTCACGTTGCGATTAAGCTCCTGCCGCCGGAGCTGTCGTTTCGACGCGACATTCGCTCGCGTTTTTTGCGTGAAGCCGAGACCGCCGCGCAGCTCAGCCATCCGAACATCGTGCCCATCTATTCGGTCGACGAAGTTGGGAATTTGGTCTTTTTTGTGATGGCCTGCATTGATGGCGACAACCTTGCCACACTCCTGCAGAAGCGCGGGCCGCTGCCGATTGAAAATGTCCGGCGGTGGTTCACGGAAGTTGCGGACGCAATGTCGTATGCACACGCGCGCGGTGTCATTCATCGCGACATCAAGCCCGACAATATTTTGCTGGATGGGATTGATGGGCGCGCGCTGGTCACTGATTTCGGCATAGCGCGCGCGATGATCGATAGTGGTGAGACGTCACGTCTTACTGCCACGGGCATGGCCATTGGAACGCCCGCGTACATGTCGCCGGAGCAGGCATCGGGTGATCGCGATCTCGATGGGCGGAGCGACCTGTATTCGTTGGGCGTTGTGGCGTACCAAATGCTGGTGGGCGAACCCCCGTTTATCGGTGGCACGACGCCGGCGTTACTGGTGAAGCATCTTGCCGAACTTCCGGTGCCCGTATCATTACGTCGCCCGGACGTACCGGCCGACTTGGCCATGATCGTGATGCGCTTGCTCGAGAAAAATCCGGACAATCGTTTTCAAAGTGCAGTCGAAGTGGTGCAAGCGCTGAAAACGGGTATCGTGCCACCGGCTCCCAGTGTCGCGTTCACTGCAGGATCGCCGGGAGCACTTCGTGGTGCCCCGGGAAGCGGCATGTCCTTCGGGGGGCTGCCTCAGAATGCTGGACGTACGGCCAATAGCGCCTCCGCATATTCGCCGCCGAGTTATCAGGCGCCAACGTATCAGGCAAATACAGCGCAATCGTCGGGGAACGCGTACCCACCGCAGCAGTACAGCGGGGATGATCGCGACCATCAGCCGACCACCTCGGACATCGCACGATGGGAAGCGCCGCTTGTCATAAAATTTCGCAAGCGGCTCGCGCCGTATTTGTTCATCAACGGCGCGTTGCTGGTGGTAAGCATTTTTGGTGGTAAAGAGTTTTTTGGCTTCAGCACGCTGTGGACCATTTGGATCGCCTGGAAGTACGCCAAACTGTGGTCGGACGGATATGACTGGAAGGACGTGCTGCGCCAACCGCGTCATCGCATGTTTGGGGAGGTGCTCTCCGACGTCTTCGATAGCGTTGCGGCCACCTTTAGTCGCACCAAGCGAGAGGAATTGCGCGCGCAGGGACGACGCAGTCGACTGAGTGGCGTACTTACGCCATCGTTTCCGTCGTTGGGCGGTGCGAGCACTGTCTCCAACAACAAGGGCTACACCGCGACCGCAGCCCCTGCACGCGAGGACGAACTCGGCGAGTACGCGACCACCGTCCGTGCGGCGCGCGCCGACCGGGAGGAGATCGGCCGTCTCCTTGCGACGATTCCTGCAGGCGAGCGCGCACGTATTTCCGAGGTGGCGAAGACGTCCGTCGAACTCGTCAACAAAATCGAAATCATAGCGCTCGATCTCGCGCGCTCGGATCGCGAACAGGGCAATGACCGCGCGCTCGCAGTTGATGCGGAAATCGCGTCGCTCGAACTGGAGGCCAATCCGCTCGACGTGCAACGCAGTGAAACACGTGTACGTCGATTGGCGCAATTACGGCGGGATCGTCGCGCGATTGCCGAATCTGTACGTCGTCGTGATCTACGTCGCGGACAGCTGGAGAGCTGCCGTATCGCGCTTGAGAACGTGCGCCTCGACCTCGTGCGACTCCGCACCGGCAACAGTTCGGTGCAAAGTGTCACGCTCGTTGCGGAGCAAGCAATGGCGCTCGCGCGCGAAGTCGATATTGCCGTGCAAGCGGCCGGTGAAGTGCGCGACGCTACGCGCTCGCGCACCGCTCACGTCGCAGGCTGAGCGACACGTGGCCGACGAGTCGGCGCGGAGCGCGGATTTGCAGCGTGCATCCGACAAGCGTCGAGCGGACGATGCGATCGATGCGAACGCTTTGCGTGATCGCGTCACGGCAGCGTTTGGCGACCACTATCTCGTCGAGCAAGAAGTTGGTCGCGGCGGTATGGCGGTGGTGTACGCGGCCACGGATGTTCGCTTGCAGCGCGTGGTCGCACTCAAAGTGCTGCCTCCGGAGCTCGCCTTTCGATCGGATGTGCGTGAACGTTTTGTGCGCGAAGCACAAACGGCGGCGCGACTCAATCACCCGCATATCGTGCCTATTTATGCGGTGCATGAGCACGCAGGGCTGGTGTGCTTTGCCATGTCACTTGTCACTGGCGAAAGTCTGGCGGCGCGTATCGCGCGCGAACCGCGTCCGTCATTCGAATTCATTGCCAGCATTCTCGAACAGGTCGCCGACGCGCTGGCGTATGCGCACGCCGCTGCGGTTGTGCATCGCGACATCAAGCCCGACAACATCTTACTTGATAAGGAGTCCGGTCGTGCGTTAGTCACGGACTTTGGCATCGCGCGTGCGGCAGAAAGTGGCTCGCGGCTTACACAAACAGGCATCGCGGTTGGCACGCCAGCGTTCATGAGCCCCGAGCAAGCCACCGGAGAACGCGATGTCGATGGTCGCAGCGACGTTTACTCACTGGGTGTCGTCGGCTATCTGATGCTCGCGGGTCGATTGCCATTTGAAGCCGCCACAACGCCGGCCATGTTGGTCAAGCACGTGAGCGCTACGCCGCCGCCGATTCGCTCGGTGCGCGCTGATGCGCCGGACGTGCTCGTGAATATTCTCGAACGTTGTCTTGCCAAACGTCCAACCGATCGATGGGAAAATGCGCTCGCGATGCGGGACGCGTTGCGCCGTGCGCTACGCGATGGCTCGCTGTCCGCACGTCCGTCGCCATACCAGTTTCCACCTCGCGCAGCGCCACAGATGCAACCCGCCACCGTGCGCGCCGCACAAGGATACACGGACAAGTACGGACACCGCCACGAAGACTGGTCGCCGCAGATCGCTTCATCACCAGCGCCACAGATGTTAGCGCCGCAGCTGCCGGTCTTACCGCCATTGCCCGTCGGCGCCAGTCGCGAGGAATATCGAGAGTGGCGCCACGCCGTGCGCGACCAGCGTCGTGACTACCGTGATCAACTGAAAGACCAGCAGCGGCAATTGGTGCAAGGGTTGCAGTTTGACGGCCTCGAGCGCTTGAGCACCCGCCCGCTATCTCGCCAGATCTCGGCATTCCGATATCAGGTCATTTCGAACGGCGCCATCATGATTTTTCTTGGCTTATTAAATTCACGGATCGGCGGTTTCCCGTGGGCAGTGTTCCCGGCGATTGGGATGAGTATGGGCATCTTGTCGGTGTATTCGCGACTTCGCGAGCGTGGCGCGACGTGGGCACAAATACTCGGCAGCGAGTCTGCGGGTGAGACAGAGGTCGAGGCGCGACGCGTTGCGCTGAGCACGCAGCCGCTGTCAACGCCGCAACGCCTGACAAACGCGGTCAACTCATTGAAACGACGCGTGAAATGGGTTGCGGGCTCGGTTGCCGTCGCGGCGGCGTCATTGGTGGCCGGTACCACATTCCATCTCAACCCGTTGCAAGTGCCGTTCGCCGCTGCGATTGTCACCGGGCTTATATCACTGCAACTCTCGATCGTTGCAGGCGTGCGCGTCCGACGACTCGGTATCCCGCTGACCGCTGCGCTAGGGGATCGATGGCGCGAACTCGCGCGCGCGGTAGATGACCGTCCGCACGATGTGCAATTGCGTGAAGCGATTGATCGCCTTGCTGGTGCATCCGTGCTCGCCTCGCCGTTTGGAGATACGCTGCGCACAGCAGTCGAAGATCGCCTTGCGATCAAGGATGCCGCATCGAGACTCACTGACGCTGATCGCACGCTGGTGCCGGATGTCGAGCCAACTGCGGATGCGTTACTAGAGCGTGTTGGTGCGCTCGCCAATGGACTTGAGCGGCTTGATCGAGATATGCCATCCGATGCGATGTCGACGCTGGACGTGCGCATCGCCGCTGCGGAAGCCGAGCCGGACACCGCGCCAGATCACGAGCGGCGTTTGACGCTGCTCACTCGACAACGCGCGTCACTACAGGAACTCGTCGAACGCCGCGAAACCATGCTGCGGCAACTCGACAATGCGTCAATGGCACTCCGTACGTTACGTCTTGACATGGTCAAGCTACGCACGCTCGGCATCGGCGCGGTGATTAACGACGTGACAAGCGCAACACAGGAAGCGCGCGCGCTCTCGGTGGACATAAAACGCGCGCTGCAGGCGGCGGATGAAGTTCGACGACTCTGACGCGCGCCTGCGTTGCCGAAAAATTACGACTGCTCCGCAAGCGCTTCCAGTTCCATTACCAATGCACCATGTCCGTAGCGTTGGGCCGCCGCGATACCGTTGGCGATCGCCGTACTGGCGTCATCAGACCGTCCAAGTTTTTGAAGCGCATCAGCGTAACGCAACCAGCCGTTGCCTTCGTCGTCGTAGCGCGACAAATACGCGGCGAGTTCATCGACGGCTTCGTCTAGCAAGCCTGCCTTCAGCAGTTCATTCGCGAGACCAAAGCGCGCGAGCGGGTTGTCCGGTTGCTTTGCGGCCATCGTGCGCATCGTGGCTAGCCGATCGATCATATGTTTCTCGCGTCAACGGGTGAGCAATGCAGCGATAATTGCGCCGAGTCGGTCGGGTGCTTCTTCTGGTGCGACATGGGCGACGCCGGGAATGCATTGCGACGTACACGTATCGTTCGTTGCGTCGCGTAACGCGTCGAGCAAGCGCGTGGCGCGAGCTGGCGGAAGAAATGGATCGCTCGTCCCCATCGCAATGGATGTTGGGCAGGTGATCGCACCGTGCGTTAAGGCACGCGCCGTATCGTGGTGTGATGCTGCAATCGCGCGCAATTGCGCGCAGGCCGCTGCGCGTCCGTCCCGCGTTTGGAATGTCTTGAGATAAAAGTCAAGCGATCGCGCACCTACATCGCGCTGAGAGTACGACGATAACAGCGCGGCGTGCAGCGCTGATGCGAGCCACTGCGGAGACAGTAGCTGCCATAGCGGTACAAACCACGCCAGCCGAGCAAGGCGTCCAATCACACGCGCGTCGCGGGGGTTGCGCGCGAGCAATGTGGGATTGATGAGCGCTAAATGCGCGACGCGGTGGGGATGTGTGGCGGCGACGAGTGCGCACACGGCTGCACCCATTCCATGACCAACGAGGGACGCGCGCTCGACACCCATCACATCCAAAAGCACGGCTACACGCGACGCGTGCGCCGCGACGGTCATGGATGCCGCATTTGGCGGATCGCTCCGTCCGTGCCCCAAGAGGTCGAGCACCAGCACTCGATGTCCCGGTGGCAGACGCGGCAGCAAGTCCTGCCAAACGTGCGAGGACGTGAATGCGCCGTGCACGAGCACGATCGGGTCCCCCGCGCCACGGGACCCGAAGGCGTAGCAATAGAGGCGGACGCCCCCCAGGTCAACGAATTCGCCGCGCATGGTGTCGATGGCAATCTTGCCCGACGCCGTGCGGGGGACAAGCGACGACGGGGACGCCGCTTGGCGTCCCCGTCGTTCACGTTGGAGTAGCGAAACTACGAATGGCCTTAGGCGCCTGGGCCGCGACGCGCTGCGCGCATAGCTTCGGCGTTCTTCTCGTACGCCGCCACTTGCTCAGCAGTGAGAATCGCCTTCACCGCCTTCGTGGTCTCGGCTGTCATGGCCTGACGCTTGGCCATCATTTCTGGCGAACGCATGTCACCGCCCGCCGCCATCATTTCCTGCTGCATCTTTGCCTGCGACGCGTAGACCTCATCGACCTTCTTGGTTTGTTCAGCCGTCAGCGTGATGCCTTCGAAAGCGCGAGTGCGTTGTGCGGCCGCTCGCTCTGCCTGGCTCATGCCACCGCCACCGCCGCCACCACCGCCACCTTGGGCTTGAGCAACGGAAGCGCAGGCAAACGCCAGCGCGAAGGCAACGATCTTCAGGGGGGTCTTCATAAGGAATTCCGAGGTGAAAACGTGCAACACGGCGAAGCACGCGGACGCGCACCTGCCCTGGGACACAAGAATAGACGCAGCACCTTTCAAAAGCGTTAATGATCGAGCGCCGCCGAATTGGCTGACGGTGATATACTTCGATACCCGGTTAAATCGCATGGTTCCTGTATGAACCGCGCGAAACGTGGCGATCGACCTCTGGCGGAATGAGTTGTCGCGGGTACAATAGCGAACCTGTGACTCTCCCCAATTCGCTCCCGTCGATTTTACTGCCCAGTCCGCCATCGGCCACTGGCACCCCGCTGTCTTCAACGGCGCCGACGTCCTTTGCTATCGGCTGGATGTTGAAGCATGCGTCTCCTGCGCTCCAGTATCGGGCGCTCGTTGATGTCGCGAAGTATCGCGCCGACGATGCACGTCTGGCTGTGGTTCCCTACGCGTCCCATCAAGGGCTGCGGTTACTGATGATGCAGGATTCGGACGGTTCGTGGCCTGGTGGCATGCTAAGCGTGCCAAAGAGCGGCGAACTCGTTGGTGTTGGCACCATCTTGGCATACCGACGTCTGCTCGAGCTTGGTTGGGATCCGGAGTCTCCGGCACTCTCCGCCACAAAACGACTGCTCTTTCGGCTCCTCGCGGAGGACGAGAATCCGGCCTATTTGTCCGAGATGGCGGTTACAGCCACAGACGATGATCTAGTGAAACGCGGGCGTTTCATGCTGCGCGAGGCCGCTGCGGCCGCGCTGGCGCAAGCCGGATACGAAAGTGACCCGCGGCTTCGTGGCGCCGCGCGTCGTTTGACCGACCGCATCGGCCTATACCTGCGGTCACCGTTGGCGCAGAAACCTTGGATCCGACTCGGCAACCAGCATGTGTTACCGGCTGAGGTTGCCGCGCCGTCCTTTCACACGCTGTTGATGCTTGCGCATATGCCACAGTTCCGCAGCGAGCATCATGAAGTTATGGATCGGTTGCAGACCTATCTCGCGCAGCCGTGGCCACGGCAGCAGCCCATTCAGCAAGTCGGCGCGCACCTCATCGAACAGCCACACCTCGTGCTGGGCGACTTTATGCCGACAAGAAATTCGATGGACGCGGACATGCCCTCGTCGTTGGCGTGGATCGAAATCATGGCGCGACTTGGCTTCCTTCGAAAACACGAGGGATGGTCACGTTTGCTCGAACGTCTGCTTGATGATCGGGATCGCAAGGGCATTTGGCACGCGCCGCGGTCGGTGGTGATGCCTGAGCATGTTCCCGCGTGGTCGTGGCCTGTTATGCCGCTGAGCGACGGCGGTGGTAGCGTTGACCCAACATCGATCGACGTCACTTTCCGTCTTGGACTTATCGCCCGTCTTTCGGGTCGCGCTATAGAATTGCTGTAGCGGCACGCATTGTTGGCCCGCGTGAACCTGTCCAACGTCGCCTCGCAGCCCAGCGGGGGATTAAGTTGTTCGCATCTCATGACTGCACCTGCGAACGACAACGCTTCCGGCGACGACATCAAGTTTGCCGATCTGGGCTTGGCCCAACCACTGCTCGACGCGCTGCATGACGCGGGCTATGAACGTCCAACGCCGATTCAACGCGAAGCCATTCCGATCGCGCTGAAGGGGCGCGACCTTATTGGCTTGGCACAGACGGGTACTGGCAAAACCGCGAGCTTCACGTTGCCCATTGTGCACCGTCTGCTCAACGGGCCGCGCCGAACACGGGTGCTGATTCTCACGCCAACGCGCGAACTGTGCCTGCAGGTGGAAGAAAGTTTTCGGAAGTATTCGAAGTACGCACCGATTGATGTGATTCCGGTGTTTGGCGGCGTGGGATATGAACCGCAGGAGAAGGCCTTGCGAAGCGGGGTTGATGCGGTGGTCGCAACACCTGGTCGACTGCTCGATCATCTTGAAAAACGTAATGTGGATTTTTCGTATCTCGAGACGCTGGTGCTCGACGAAGCGGATCGCATGTTGGACATGGGATTCGCGCCGCAACTCAATCGCATTGTTGAACAGATTCCGCGCTATCGGCAAACCATGCTGTTCAGCGCAACCATGCCGCCCGAAGTTGAAGCGTTGAGTCGCAAGTATCTGCGTAAACCGGTGGTGGTACAGGTGGGACGGCGCTCGTCCGCCGCAACCACGGTGACACACGCGGTATATCCGGTGCCACGGCAGCGAAAAAACGAATTGCTGGTGCATTTGTTGTCGGCGGCCGATCACGACTCGGTGTTGGTATTTACGCGCACGAAGTCGGGGGCGGACCGCGTGGTTCGAGACCTGGAGCAAGCAGGCATCGACGCGGGCGCGATGCATGCCGATAAATCGCAGCAGCAGCGCATGAAGGCGTTGGAAGATTTTAAGTCGGGCAAACTGCGCGTGCTGGTGGCGACGGATATTGCGCAACGTGGTTTGGACATTTCTGGCATTACGCACGTGATCAACTATGACGTGCCGCAGCAGCCAGAAGACTACGTGCATCGTATTGGCCGCACCGGCCGCGCCGCGTCGACTGGTGATGCGTACACGTTCATGTCCGCAGAAGAGATTGGTATGGTGCGCACGATCGAGCGCACGATCGGTCAGGAAATTCCTCGAGTGTCGGTGCCCGGTTTTGACTTCGGCACCACGGCCGTGGCTGCGCGAACAACGGTGTAGGCGCGGCAGCATTGTTGCGCGCGGTGATCGACGACTCATCGACGGACGCGACCAAGACGAGACACGGTGACCGTATCGGCGGTGAGTCCGCGTTGCAAAATCACGCGCAAGTTCGCGGCACCAAAACCCAATCCCGAGGCGCCGTACGCCATTGAATCGCGCGACGCGGTGAGGTGTACATCGCTGTGTTGTGTGAGGTCGAGTCGGGCGATGGTATCAGCCTCCGCATACACGAGTACGCGTCCCTGCGCTGCATCGAGCCGCACGGCCGTGCGCATGCCTGACGCCACTGCCTGATCACGCGCTAAGGCGAAGAGATCTGCCACATCGCGCGACGCGGCATGCACGTTCGCGGCATCAACCAGATGGACGCCGGAACGCACCGTAATTGCAGCCAGTGTTCCGACGACGCTGATAATGCACAGTTGTTCAACGAGTGTACTGCCACGACGCATAAGTTCCCTCCGTTCGGGTTGACCGTTATATCACTGCAGTCATGCATCGATGCATCATCCATTGCACGCGGCCCCCATCACGCGAACGCCGAGCTCCCGTGTCAATTTCTTGTAAGCGTGCGTTGTGTCGATCTCGGGCTCTGCTGACGCTGGGCGCGATTGTCGTTACCACCGCGATCGCCGCATGCAACGGCGCAATACCATCCGCGTCGTCGAATATGTCGTCAGGCGAGGCACTCAACGACCTTGGCGCTGTCATCTCGCAGTTGCGCGAAGAGAACGCGCAGATGCAGTCCGAGATCGACTCGTTGCGCGGTGCTGTGACGTATCAAGACAGCGTGTTGCGACAACTTGCTGTCACCGCTGGTGTCGCCATGCGTCCTTTGGGCACACCCATTCCTTGATCATTCCTCGTTCGTCCTCTTCGATCATGCGCATCGCACTTTCAACGGGAGGCGGCGATGCTCCCGGCCTCAATGCGGTTATTCGCGCCGCCGTTCTCTCCGCGCGTACGCGTGGCTGGGACGTTCTCGGCATCAAGCGCGGGTATGCCGGACTGCTGGGCGAAGATGAGGTGGTGCCGCTGACGGCGGAAAGTGTGCGTGGGATCGCGGGCACGGGCGGCACCATACTGCGCACAACAAATCGCGGCAGCCCGTTTGCCTACCCCATGCAACAACCCGACGGGACATGGATCGAAGTGGATCGCTCCGACGAACTGGTGGAGAATGCGCGCAACCTCGGCATCGAGGCGATTATTTCCATCGGCGGCGACGGGTCGTTGAAAATCGCGTCACAATTGGCCGCGAAAGGCATGCGCATTGTGAGCGTGCCGAAAACCATTGACAATGATGTCCCGGGTACCGTCACGACATTTGGTTTTGACACCGCGGTGAACACCGCGCTCGAGGCCATCGACAAATTGCACACAACTGCGGAGTCGCATGATCGTGTGATGGTGTTGGAAGTGATGGGCCGTGACGCGGGCTTCATTGCATTACACGCGGGCGTTGCTGGGACTGCGGATGTGATTCTCATTCCTGAGATCGCGTGGGAGATTGAGAAAGTGTGTGAGAAAATCATGGCGCGTGACGCCGCCGGTCACCGATTCAGCATTGTTGTGGTGGCCGAAGGATCGAAACCGCGTGGAGGCCATGAGTCCATTATTGGTGCGTCGCTGCCGGGACAGGACAGACGGCTTGGTGGGATCGCCGATCGGTTGGGCTACGACATTCAGCAGCGCACAGGAAAAGAGACCCGATCCATGGTCCTCGGCCATTTGCAGCGTGGTGGACCGCCGACGGGATACGATCGGCTGCTTGCGACGCGGTTTGGTGCGGCAGCGGTGCAGGCGATTGCGGACAAACGGTGGGGGCACATGGTCGCGCTCCAGTCGCCGCATTTGGTGTGTATTCCCATCGAAGAGGTGTTGCGGGAAACGAAGCAGGTGGATCCGGAGCATGACGTCGTACAGGCCGCACGAATGATCGGGATCAGCTTCGGGGACTAAAACGTCATGCGATTGCCTGCGTCGCCGCGTCACCCCAGCGGGACGGACGCTGTCTATGGCCGGAGACGACGAACGTTCGTGGATTCCTCACCACTATCCTCAGATGCCCGTGGTGCCGATACTTACGAGCAGTCTCGGAAAGCCGCGCTCGTGGCACAGACACTGCTTTAGTGTCAGACGAGGGATTTCCGACTGCTTTCCGTGGTGGACAGCACGCGTCGTCCTGCTGGAGGTATATATGTCACATCGTCGGTGGATCATCCTGCTATCCGTCACCGCGCTCGGCACTACGCTAGGTGGTGTTGATCGGGCGTTGGCGCAGCCCGCGCGATCCGTGCGGAGCGACAGTGTTCCTCGCGAGTATCGCCCGCCTTCGGGTATGTGCCGCGTGTGGGTTGCAGGTGTACCAGCGGCGCAGCAGCCTGCACCAACGGACTGTGGCAGCGCAGTGCGCAGCAAACCAACGAACGGAAAAGTTGTGTACGGTGACGACGCATCAAAGGGCAGTAAGCAGCCCACGGTACCGATCAAAGGGTTTACGAAGCCCGTTGAGAAAAAGAGTGCTCCACTCATTCCCCCCGACGTTCCAAGCATAGATCCGCGCGTGCAGCGGGAGCATTGGGAGAGTAAACGTATTTCTGATGAGCAGTTGTTTGGTGACAGGCCGGCAAATTCGCCGGCTTCGTCATTTCCAGGAATGACGCCGTCACCGTCTGGGCCGATGGGGTCATATAGCGGGTATGTCGGGCCTAACGGCACAGTGATCGGCACGGGCCCCATCAACGATCCGCGTTACTTCAACAATAATCCCAACGTGAAGCCGCCGGGATATGGCTCCTCGGTGTGTCTGGATCGGGACGGCGACGGTTGGTGCGACGATTCGCGCTACGGTCCGCCTGTGTGCCTCGACAAGGATCAGGACGGGCGTTGTGATGATCTGCCGGCCTACGCATCACAGGCATATCCCCAAACACTGCCGCATATGCGTTCGGTGCTTGATGTTATTCAAGGGCGTCAGTCCACCGAAATCATGACGTGGCTTGGCACGAATGAATTCACGCTGCGCGTGCCGGATCAGGGACGTGGGGGTACGCCATGGCGTGCAATTTTTCTTGATCAGGCTGGTGCGTTACTGCAAGTGTGGACAGACACCAATCGCGATGGGATAGCTGATCGCGTAGAAGTGTTCAAGAACGGACAGCGAGTGAAGTTGCTTCAACGCTAGTGGCGATAGTACGCGCAGGTCACGAGATGATCGTTGACCATCCCCGTGGCTTGCATGTACGCATAACACATCGTTGAACCAACAAATTTGAAACCGCGCTCGAGCAGGTCCTTGCTCATGGCATCCGATTGAACGGTGCGCGCCGGTATCTGTCGTGACTCGGTCCACGCGTTCACCCGTGGAGCGCCGTCGACAAATTGCCAGACGTACTGATCGAACGACCCCAACGACGATTGCACCGCAAGAAATGCTCGCGCATTGTGCACCACACTATTGATTTTGAGTCGATTGCGGACAATGCCGGCGTTCTGCATCAAACGCTCAATGTCTGCGTCGTTGAGGCGTGCGATGCGCGCAACATCCCAATCGAAAAACGCGGCGCGGTAGTGTTCGCGTTTATTCAAAATGGTGCTCCAGCTGAGACCGGCCTGCGCACCTTCAAGGGTGAGAAACTCGAAGCGCACTGCGTCATCGTGCACAGGCACGCCCCATTCGATATCGTGATAAACGATATCGAGCGGCTTCGTTGCCCACGCACAGCGTACGATCGTGGGCGTACGCTGTGCGGCGTCGGTCACGACGGTCGCTTCACGCCGTGCGTCGCGAGTGCAGCAGCACGCGCTGAGAGAATATTCGTATTTTCATAGCGCCCCGCGTTGTGTTCAACTTCACTCTGCAGGAGCAACAGTTCTGCCCACAGTTGCACGCGTTCAGGATCGCCGAGCAAGTTGGCGGCGGACCAGCCGTCGAGTCGCTCCAGCAGCATGCGTTGCGGCCCTAGCAAGGTGCCGATCGCCACACTGATTTCGCGACTGAGCACGTCAGTGCTCTCGTCGCCGACGAGTCGTTCACGAAAGAGCTTCAATGCTGCCTTCGCCTGCTGAATCAGGCGAAGGAGATGGTCGTCGCGCGCGCCGGGCATGTGATTTCAGGGCGAGATCGGTTCGTCATCGACGTACTCCTCGTCGTCGACCAACGCGGTATTGGCGAGCAACGCGCGCGCGCGATCCGCTTCGGGTGAGGGCACACGTAGCGTGATGCCGCCGGAGACGGCACCTTGAAATGCCAGTCCAAAAATCCCAGCGGCATTGCTTTGTACGAATACTGGAATCTCAGCGCGCTCTAGCACGTCGCGCGCGATGTCAGCATCAAGGCCAGTCGCGAACGAACCAATGTCGATCCATTCGGCGCGATCGCCGATTTCCTCTGATGCGCTCATGGTCCGGTCCGGAAAGAGTTCATCCCACAACGGGCTTGTCGCTTGCGTCACAGTTGTAAACCTGTGGCCGTTCGCCTCGAATGTATACCCGCGATATCTTGCGGTGTGCGCATAACTCAAGATCGCTACCTCCCACCCGACCGCGAAGCTTACGCTGCAGCGAAGCCGCCCACGGGTCGTATCATCGTCATCGCGCCTACGCGCGCGGCCTGCGAGACCATCGAACTCGCGGTTGGCTTGCGTCTCGACACCTTTCTCGAACGGACCAAAGGCCCGGAGTTGCGGGCGCTTGCGGCGAGCGGCAGTGGGTTTGGAATCGTGGCAGGAACGGGCACTGGGAAAACACTCGCCATTCGCCCGATTGCAGAAACGATTCTCGGTACCATCGACCTCCGCGTCGGTGTGGTGAATCGCGAGCGCGAAGCGACGCCGGAAACGTCAACGTGGAACGTGGTGATCGTGACCACGGGCATTGCTCGGCGTTGGTTCCAGGATGGTGACATTCAGCCGTCGGACACGCTCATCGTCGACGAGATCCATCAAACCAGCGCCGAGCTGGAGTTATGCCTTGCGCTCGGCAAGCGTGTCGGATGTCGGTACATTTGGCTTTCTGCCACGGTCGATCCGGCCTTCTATTCGCAGTATTTACGGAGCGCCGATGTTTTGCAGGTGTCGGCGTTTGATGCGAAGCGTGCGGCCAAAGTTGAGGTGGAGCGGAAACAACCGCTCGCCTTTCTCGATGAAAAGTTTTTGCAGCAACTCGCAAAATCGCAGCGTGGTGTGGCGATGTTCTTGCCAACACGGGCCATGGTGGAAGAAGCCGCTGAGTGGGTGCGCGCGCGATATCCGCGCATCGCTGCGGCGCATTATCACGGTGGCGAGCCAATTCGTGTGATTCGGCCGTTTCTGGAAGGCACCATTCCTAAACCGTTTTTTCTGGCCATGACGGCGGCTGGACAAAGTGCACTGAATGTGCCGGGTCTCGATACGGTAATCATCGACGATACGCGATTTACCAACGTGATTGATCGCGGGCGTAATGTGCTGACGCGCGTGCATTTGGGGTCGAACGAAATTTTGCAGATGGCGGGACGCGTGCATGGACGTGTGGAGCACGGTCGTGTGTATATCCTGAGCGATCGCGACATTCGTTTTGAGACACTCCGCCCGACTGAACCGGAATTCCAATTGGCCGGCGATTCGGAGCGTGTTGCGCTCACGTGTGCGGGTTTGGGGGTGCGTGCGGACGATCTCGAACTGCCGGTTCCGCTCGACAAGGTGGCGTATCGTCGAGCCGTCGCGCACTTGGAAACGCGTGGCCTGATTGAAGCGGGGCGACTCACGAGGTACGGACGGGCGGTCGAGGCGTTGCCCGTTGATCGCGCGTGGGGCGAACTCATCGTGAATGGTGACGATGACTTGTTGCCTGTGATCGCCGTGATGAGCGGAATCGATTCGCTGCACCGAATGACACGTGACGGACGCGACCTCGAAGGTATCGTCGTGCGGGGCAGCGATCACCTCACCGCATACAACTTGTATGCGGAAGGCTACGGGGTCGCGGGTTATGTGGGAGAAGTGTACGGACTGGCGCGTCATATGTTTGATGCCGAGCGCATTGCGACATGGTCGGAGCGTCGCGGTGTGTTGGTGAAGTCGTTGGAGGACGCGGCACTGGCGATGGCGAGTGTGTACCGCAGCGTTGGTCTGCCATTACCCACGTCGTTGCCGCTTGCGCGTGAAAGTACGCTGCGACGATTCGCGGATTTGCTCGCGCGATTCATGCCGTTTGACTTGGTCATTGAAGAGCAAACGGCAGACGGGCACGAAGCGCGCGTCTCGAAGACCAGCGTGTGTGGAAGTTGGGGTGCGGTGGCGGGCACACTACGCTATTTCGCCGATCGACAAGGCGTTGCGCGTGCCGGCATCGAAGGAACGCAGCTGCCGATTGACCTGATCAAGCAGTACGCCGAGCGTCATGCAGCGGAGCTGGCGCTGGATGTGGAGCGCAAGCATTCGCCGGTGTTGCTTCGGCGTCGCGTGACGTACTATGGCTTTGAGTTGTCGCGCGAGAGTGAGCCGCTTGCGGAGTTTCCGGCGGAATTGGCGGACGCAGCGCGACGATTGCTGGCTGATGGTGCAGCACGTGGTGAATTGCGTCATCAGGCCGTGCGCCGCAATCAACCGGTGGTAGAAGAAATTCGCGAAGTGTGGCGACGCTTGGGTGGTGTGACGCCGCGTTTCGGGCAAGCCGAGTTGGCGTCGTGGTATGCGCACGCATTTGGTGACGCGAATGATTGGGAAACGATTCGTGCGTTGCCGCTCAAGCTTGATCGTCGCGCGTTTGTTTCTGATGCGCAATTGGCGGAGGTGCGTGCGTTACCTGGTACCGTTGAGATTCGTGATCGTACGGTAGCGCTTGAGTACGATGTTGAAGAGCATGAACGTGGCTCGCAGGCGGTGGTCCGTCTGCGACTTCCGGAAAAATTGGCGCGAACGATGGTGCAGGAAGAGGTGCCGACACTTGATCGTCCGGTGCGCTATGTGGTGCCGCGCGGACAGCGTGGCTCTGTGCGTGCAAATGATCTTGCGACGTTGCAGGAGAAACTTGATCTGCCGTTTACGGACGATGAGCGTCATGCGACACCAGCTGTTCGTCGCGAGGAAGAGGGAGGACGTCGTCGTGAGCGCGAAGTGCGCCACGTACGCGGCGAACCAAGTCGACACGGCAAGCATGGTGGACCAAGTGGTCGCGCCGGAGGATCGGGCGGCCGTGGTCGCGGCGCGGCCGGCAAGGGGAAACGCCGTTAGGGAATAAAGACTGACCGGTCCTAGTTTTTCAAAAAATTAGTGTTTGCCGTGCGCGTATCGAACAAAGCGTAGACCATGTAAAGATATGATTCACATAATGTTACGAAATTGTAATGAGAGGCCTTGCTTTTAGGACCATACGGTCCTAATTTAGTGATATGCCTGATCGCCGATCGCAAATCCTTGACGCTGCTGCTGCGCTGATTGCAGAGCATGGCTTCACGTCCACCTCCGTGGATGACGTGATCAAGGGCGCGAAGTTGAGTGGCAAGAGTCACTTCTATCATTACTTCAAGTCCAAAGACGAACTGGGCTATGAGGTGTTGAATCGGCAGTTTGAGCGTTTCTCGGAGCGCGGCCTAGCCGTGCTGCGGGAGCCAATGATTGACCCGCTGGAGCGATTGAATCTCTTCATCGATTCCGTCGTTGCGCTGCAGGCGGAGAGCGGTGGTCGCCGCGGTTCACCGTTCGGCAATTTGGCGGCGGAATTAGCGGACGCGCACGAAGGATTTCGCGTGCGCATTGAAGCGGTCTTCGAACGCTGGGCTAGTCAAATTCGATCGTTATTGTGGGAAGCACGACCGCAGCTGCAGGACGATGTCGATGCGGTGCGGCTTTCCCGCTTTATCATCGCCGCGTTGGAAGGCGCGGTCCTTATGACGCGTGTCAAGCGCGACATGGCAATGCTGGAAGGCATCGCCTTCGATCTCAAGCGCTTCATTGCGATGCACGGCCGTGATGCGCTGGTGGTACCCGTTGTGCGCACCTCTGAATAGCAGCAAGGAGACATGATGGTCAGCACGAACGAAGACGCGCTACGGCAGGCCGTAGTGCAACACGACATCACGCCTGCCGATCGTGGTGCGCGTCGCGACCAGTTCGAGCGCGAGGCGTTGGTGCATCTGGACGCGATGTACTCGTTTGCACTTAAATTGGCGCGGTCACGCGACGACGCTGAGGACTTAGTGTCGGACACGTTTCTCCGCGCGCTCGAGCGATGGGAGCAGTATCACCTCGGCACCAACATTCGCGCCTGGTTGTTCACGATCCTCTATCATGTCTTCGTGAGTCGGAAGCGTCGCATCGATGCGCGCGAGGTGCAGCAACCCGAAGACACTGAAGGCTGGGCACTCTTTGAAGCCGTCGGTGAAGTGGATCCGGAGGGTCGCTTTTACGATTCCTTCTTGGATGACGAAGTCACGCGTGCGATTCGCGCGTTGCCCGAGGAATATCGATCGGCGGTAGTGTTGAGCGATCTGCAAGGGTTGCGGTACGCGGAGATTGCCGACGTGCTCGGTGTACCAGAGGGCACCGTCAAATCGCGGTTGTTTCGCGGCCGTCGATTGTTGCAGCGCAAACTTGCGGGCTACGCTGTGGAAATGGGTTACCTCAAAGAGTCGGTGGTACGTGCTGCCCTCACACCGTCGAGTGCATCGACGATAACGGTCGCTACCGCGTAGGTGGATCGTGGCGGGCAAGTGTGCCCGCTGCGATCGCCAGCTCGTGCAACGCGCGCTCGACGGTTCCGCTCCAACGACCCAGCCGTTCGCGCAGCGCGCCGAGTTGGGCGCGGGAGAGGGTCGCATTGCGCGATGCATCATCGTGCAGGAGGGCGAGTTCGCTGACACGTGCGCGCATGACGTTCAACGCGATCGACAGCTCGTCGCGTTCTCTCTCTGTTTCTTCGAGCAGTTCGTGAACGCGCGCGCGCGTTTGTGTCAGCAATGTGCACATGGCCCGCCACGCATCGCGCTCAGTCGCCAGTTGGCGTCGCGACGCAGTGTCTGCAGCAAGTCGTTCGCGGAGTTTTGCCAATCGTTGCACTAATGAGCCGTTGCCGTTCACAGCTGTTCCGGGTCCGAGCATCGCCATTGCTGCTTGCAATTCCCGATCAAGTTCATTGGCGCGAATGGCGTACTCGTCGCGTGCTGCGCGTGTTTCATCGAGTGTCGCGAGCGCTTCGCGAAGCGCGCGAAGTTCGACCGCGATGCGGCGAACGCCGCGTGCGTCTCCCTCGGACACCAGCCAGCGCAGCGAGGCGACGAAGCCGCGTTCTAACGTGAGGTCTGCTGCGGAGTCAACGCGCTCCACCGGTTGCGTCGGCGTGCGTGAGCTTGGTGGCGTGTACGGCGTATGCGGAGTGTCCACTAACCGGCGTGCGGTTCGCGGGACGGCACTACGTTGCCGCGCAGCATATCCTTGGCGCGATGGCGAGCTGCCTTGGCGCGGTTGCCACACGTGCCCATGTCACACCAGCGGCGACGTCCGTTTTTTGTGGTGTCCACTAGCACGCGATGACAACGCGGGTCCGCGCAGCGACGAATGCGTCCGAGCTCATCGGCGGCGAGTGAATCGGACGCCGCTTCAACCACGGGTATCATAAGTCCCATGAACGCGTCTCCCGTTGGCACGAATGCTCGCACATACGTGCCGTCGGACAATCGATCGAGTCGACGCGTCCCAGCGCTCCGCCCCAACACGCGATTGATCTCGACGATGGTTTCGTCGCGCACGCGTTCGGACGTAGCGCCACGTTCGGCGAGGAAGCGCAAGGCTGCCCGTACGCGACGCGCATCGACTAACGCGGCGGCCGCCGCCGCCGGCTGCAGAAGCGCGCGACGGCGAATACCAGACGTTCGCTCTTCGTCGAGCGTGCCTTCGGTGTGCAGCCAAGAGAGCAGAGCATCAAAGGTGCGTAACAAGTCTCCACGCGATGCTTGCGCGGCGGAATCGGTATTGACGAAGGCCAGCCAGAGCCGCGCGCTGGTTGGCAGCGGCAAGTGGCTTACCGGGTGGTCGGGCTCGTCGGCCCTCTGGCCTGCTGCTGAGGAGACGGGCATGGCGAAACGCTACGTTAGCCGGATACGTGGCTGCGAGCAAGCGAGCCGTGCAGATTGATGTCGTCGCTTCTACTCCGCCACACTACGTCATGACTACACACCCGTTTTTTCGAGTCGTTGTTGGGTCGTCCAATCCCGTCAAACTCGCCGCGGTGCGCGCGGTGCTCGAGCGATTTCTACAAAACGTGCACGTGAGCGGAGTTGCCGTCGAGAGTGGGGTCGCCGCACAACCGATGAGCGATGAGGAAACGCAAATTGGCGCTGAGACGCGCGCCCGATCCGCGCTCGCATCGAGTGATGCGACCCTCGCGGTTGGCCTCGAAGGCGGCGTGGTACTGTTGGCAGACGGCCAGATGCGCACCTGCGCGTGGGCCGTGGCTGTTGATCGACACGGCGTGCGCGGCATTGGTGGCTCGCTCGCGATGCCACTCCCCGAGAGCGTGGCATCGCGCATTCGCGCCGGCGAAGAGCTGGGCTACGCGATGGACGCAGTCGCGAACACCGTTGGCACTAAACATGGGCGCGGCGCGGTTGGCATCCTCACGGCGGGTTTAATTGATCGACAACGCGCGTACGAAACGCTGGTGACGTACGCATTTGCACCGTGGCTCGCGTCCGACTACTTCGCCGCTTCGTCGGGTCGATAGACCAACATCGGCAGCGGCGAGTGACGCAGTAATTCATCGGCAACGCTGCCGAGTATCAAGCGTACAATGCCGCCACGGCCGTGCGTCGCGATCGCGATGGCGCCGGCGTGGATGGCTTCTGCCTCATCGAGAATTGAACGCGCGGCACTTACCCCCGTACTGACGCGAATGGTGGTGCCCACGGGGCAGCGTGGCAGCATATCGGTGAGATAGCTAGCGAGTCTCGCTTCCTCGTTATCAAGGGCGTTGACGTCTGCCAGCATTTCCGTGCCAAATGGGGCCATCGGCATCGCTTGTGGGATTGCCACGGACACTAGGGCAAGTCGCATCTGCAGCACAGCGGCGAACGTTGTGGCGTGCGGGACGATGCCTTCAGCGAACGGTGACGCGTCGAGTGCGCACAGGAGCGTCCCCGTCGGGAGCAGTGGCGGTGTGACCTCATCGGCACTGCGGACGAGCAAGATCGGCGCAATCGCGCGCGTCAGATACGCGGCGGCTACGCTGCCTAAACGGAGTCGCGTAAATCCGCCGCGACCATGCGTGGTCATCACCGTCAGATCGACGTCAAGCGTGACCGCCAACTCGGCAAGCACTTCGGCTACAATGCCTTCAACGAGATGTCCCGTGACGCGGATACCCTGTGCCGTGATCGCGGCCACCTCAGCATCCAACACCGCCTGATCACGATCGCGCTGTTCCTTCAGCAGCCCAGCGTCGTACACGGGAATCGTGACTTCGCCAGGTACGAAAGGGATGTACGTACTTGGGTCGAGCACGAACGCGAGGTGTAGCGCGGCGCCCGTGCGACGAGCAATCTCCACGGCAATCGGCACGGCATGCGCGCTAAAACGCGAGCCGTCGAGCGGTACAAGCAGTGTGTGATACATAAGTCAAGAATCCTGGGTTCAAGACGAGAACTTCACCAGCAGGGAAACCCTGACGCACCGTCCTCTCAGTAGCTTGCACATCGCGAGCCGTGGCGCACGACCCGAATCTCGCTCACTCTTCGTTTCGTTACATATGACCGCTTCGCAGCCGTTCGTCATGCAAGATCGCGTGCGCTGGGCCGACGTGGATTTGGTGAGCATTATGCGCTTCAGCGCCTTCACGAGACTGGTCGAAGTGGCCGAGCAGGAGCTAATGCGCGATGCGGGACTTTCGTTTAAAGAGGCGTTTGATGCGCCGACCGTGTGGATGCCGCGTCGTCATCTGAGTATTGACTACTTCGCACCGGCGCGCATCGACGACGCTCTCACATTGGTGACATACGTGTCGCGACTAGGCGACACGTCGGCCACATTCAACGTCGATGTTCGTTTGACCGAGCGCGATGTGCTGATTGCGGCCGCCGCGATGGTGGTGGTGTGCGTCAGCGTGGCAACGTTCGAAAAACGCGCGCTCCCGGCGGAATTTCGGACGGCGCTGGCGCCGTATCTTTGCTCGGTCGAGAAGGCACGGTCAATTTCGCCTCCCCCCGCTCGGCCTCGCTAGATTCCCCCTATGGCTGATACTGCTTATACACCGGACGGATCGGCGATTGCGCCGGCATTGACCTATGTGCGCAAGGGGTTCGGCCTTAAGGCAGAAGTCCAAGATACGCTCGCCGCCGATTACACCGGACATCTCGTCGATTTGCTGCGCACGCTGGAGTACACACTCACGGCGGGCGACACTACCGTGCGGCTCGCAAAAGAATTTGGTTTTTGTTACGGCGTCGAGCGGGCGGTCGACTATGCGTATCAAACGCGTCGTAAATTTCCGGAGCGTCGAATTTTTCTCGCCGGTGAAATCATTCATAATCCGCACGTGAATGCGAAATTACGCGAGATGGGTGTCGTCTTTCTCGCGGCCAGTGGCAAGGGCTTTGACTACGCGCAGGTACGAGCGGCAGATGTCGTGATTTTGCCAGCGTTTGGCGTAACCATGCAAGACTTTCAGACGCTGCGCGAACTGGGCTGCGTTGTGGTGGACACCACGTGTGGTTCCGTGCTGAATGTGTGGAAGCGCGTGGAGGTGTACGCGCGCGATGGTTTTACATCACTCATTCACGGCAAGTACTATCATGAGGAAACGCGCGCCACGGCCTCGCAAGTGGAGAAGTATCCGGGCGGCCAATACCTCGTGGTGCGCGACATGGCCGAAGCCGAATTGGTGATGCACTACATCGCGGCGCGCGCGGGAAAGATTTCAGACGAACCGGCGTTGTCACGTGACGCATTTCTGGCGCGATTTGCGAAGGGCGCATCGGATGGATTTGATCCTGATGTGCATTTGGATCGCATCGGTGTGGCGAATCAAACCACCATGTTGGCGAGGGAGTCGCTGGCCATTGGTGCGGCGGTAGGAGCGGCCATGACGCGCGCGTACGGCGAGGCGCACCGGTCCGAGCACTTTCGCACGTTCGATACGATCTGCAGCGCCACGCAAGACCGACAAGATGCGGTGGTTGAACTCTTGCGCGAGCCACTCGACTTGATGGTGGTGGTCGGCGGCTACAACTCGAGCAACACGATCTCGCTTGCGGCGCTCTGCGCCGAGCAAGTGCTGACGTATCACATTGCGGATCCAGATGAGATTGATGTCGCCACTAATAGCGTGCGCTATCGCTTAATTGGGCCGCATCACACCGAGACAACACGCGAAAACTGGCTGCCAGTCGTTGGAGCGTTGCGCGTGGGGATTACGGCGGGCGCGAGTACGCCGAACAACAAGATTGGCGACGCGGTGGCGCGCATCTTTGCGATTCGCGGTGACGATCCGTTAGTGAATCCGGGAGCGGGAACGGATGATACAGTTTGAATCGGGTGGAGAGATGGCGAACGGGTATCTCGCGATACCGCCGTCGGGAATAGGCCCCGGTGTGCTGTTGCTGCAGGAGTGGTGGGGATTGACGGGACACATTACATCGGTGGCGGATCGACTGGCGGCAGCTGGATTCGTGGTGCTCGCGCCGGATCTCTATCGTGGCGAATCGGCCTCGCATCCAGATGACGCAAAGCGTTTGCTGATGGCGATGGATATGCAACAAGCCGCGAGCATGTTGCGCGCGGGCGCGGCGTACCTTCTCGCTCACGCCGCCGTGGCACCGAAGCGTGTGGCGGCCGTTGGGTTTTGCTTGGGCGGACAGCTGGCGTTGTATGCGGCCACCGCGCATCCGGATGTGATCGATGCCGTGGTGGATTTCTACGGAATTTTCAGTCCCAAGATTCCTGTGGACCTTTCGGCGCTTCGCGCACGAGTGCTCGCGCACTTTGGCACACGGGATGGATCGATCTCGGTTCAGCAAGTCGAAGGATTGTTGGCGGGAATTACCGCGAGCGGCGCGACCTGTGAGGTGCATTGGTATGACGCTGGTCATGCGTTTTTCAACGACGGCCGACCGACGGCGTACGATGATCGTGCCGCGGCGTTGGCGTGGGAGCGGACGATTGAATTTTTGACTCGAACGGTCGGCGCGAGGGGATAGGCGATTGCGGAGCGGTGTGTGCGGCCTCGTTGCAATCAGTGCGCTCGCGCTCAGCGCGATCGGGTGCGCGCGTAGTGTTTCCCGTGCGGGTGGCGCTTCCGTTGCGCGCGGCGTCAGAAACGGCACTGTGGTGCGCATATTGCTCGTGAACGACGTATACGTGATTGATACGTTGCGCGACGGCCGTGGCGGGTTGGCGCGCGTGGCGCATCTGCGCGATTCAATTGAGCGCACGACCAAAGCGCCGCTGCTGTTTGTTTTGGCGGGAGATTTTCTGTCGCCCAGCGTGCTGGGGAAGTGGTACGGTGGTGCGCAGATGGTGGACGGATTCAACGCAGCGCGACTTGATGTGGCGGTGCTGGGCAATCACGAGTTTGATGGTTCGCGAACGGCGCTCCTCGCGCGCATCGGGGAATCGCATTTTCGCTGGCAGTCGGGCAACTGCAGCGAGGCCAACGGTCGCGCATTTCCGAGTGTGCGCGGGTGGGATACGCTCCGGGTGAACGGCGTGCGGGTTGGCATTTTTGGCACCACGGTCGTGCGTGATTACCCAGCGTACGTGAAGTGTCGTGATGCCGATATGGCAACGACGGCTCTCGTGGATACGCTGCAAGGTGTCGGCGCAGAACTCATTGTTGCGCTCACACACCGCAATATGTTTGAGGACACCGCGACGCTCATCCACGAACCGCGCGTCACGGCGATCCTCGGTGGACACGATCACAACGGTCGCCGTTTTGTCTACGACGGACGGTTGTTGATCAAGGCGATGTCGAATGCACGCACGGCGGCACTGGTCACGTTTACGCGTGTTGGTAATCGGTGGCGCGTACAAGACACACTGTTCCGTATCGAAGCCGGTATGATCGATGAGCCAAAAACGCGCGTTGTGGTCCAGGCGTGGCGGGACACGTTGATTCGGCGTATTGGGCCAGATCGCGTGTTGGGTGTCGCGGCTGCACCCATCAATGCGATCGATTCGATATCGAAACGCGAGAGTCCGTTTGGCAACATGATTGTGGATGCGATGCGCATCGGATCGAAGTCGGACGTGGCGATGATTAATTCCGGCGCGCTACGCTTCGACGACGTGATGGCCGCAGGCCCCATCACGCGGCACATGATTGAAGGCATATTCTTGTTTGCTGATGAAACACGCGCGTTGACGTTTTCGCTTACCGGTGCCCGGTTACGCGCATTATTAGAGCACGGGGTTGGCGTTGGCAGTCTAGCCAACGGACCGTATCCGCAAGTTAGCGGTGTCCATTTCGCATTCGATGCGCGCAAACCAACGGGCGCACGACTCGTTGGTGAGCTCACGCGCGCTGATGGCCGTGTGATCACGCCCACGGAGACCGTGCGCGTCACGTTCGTCAGCTATCCGGCGTGTCGCGCTGGCGACGGATACAACATTCCTGAAGCCGCTGCTGCGTGCAAAACGCTTGAGGCAACGCCAACCGCATGGCCACGCACGGCTGATCTCGTGCTGCAGCACCTAGAGTCGATGCAGGGGCGGATTGTTGCGCCACCCATCGGACGTGTCACGCGCCTTGACCGATAGTGCGATCGTGATCGAACGCGCAATATTGTTGTAGTCACTGTCGCCTTTTCGCCCGGAGTTCTTGTGTCAAGTCACGAGCCCCTTGTGCCACCTGCCGTGGACGCCATCGCGCGCATGCGACTCACTGACAAAGTGGCCATCGTAACGGGTGGCACGCGAGGCATCGGATTGGCCATCGCGACGACGCTCGCGCGTGCGGGCGCGAACGTGGTCATTTCCAGTCGCAAGGTGGAGCATGTTGACGCCGTGGTGAAGTTATTGCGAGACGAGGGGCTGACTGTAGTTGGTATTCCCGCGCACATGGGTAAAGCCACCGATGCGCACGAACTTGCGGCGCGAACCGTCGAGCACTTTGATGGCATCGACATCATTGTCAACAACGCGGCGACCAATCCGATCTTCGGTCCGCTGCAGCAGACCAGCGATGATGCATTCGAGAAGATCTTTGGCGTCAATGTGAAGGGCCCACTCGAACTGTGTCGGGCGGCACACTCGGTGATGGCAGAACGGGGTGGCGGATCGATCGTGAATATCGCGAGCATCGGCGGAGTGTCGCCCGAAGCTGGGCTAGGCTTGTACAGTGTGAGTAAAGCTGCGCTCATTTCGCTCACGAAAGTAATGGCGCAGGAGTGGGGCGCTGACGGCATTCGTGCGAACGCGATCTGCCCTGGGCTCATAAAGACGAAATTCAGTCAGGCGCTGTGGCAAGACGCGCACATCGCGAATCAAGTACTCGGGCATCAACCTATTCGGCGCATTGGTGCCCCGGACGACGTCGCAGGGCTCGCACTCTTTCTTGCTTCGGATGCGGCGTCGTACTGCACTGGTGGTGTGTACATGGTGGACGGAGGGTATCTCACATGACCAGCGGATCCATAGCGTCAGCCGATCTCGACGCACTGCTCGTGACCGCACGCACGTTTGTTCGCGACGAGCTCGTGCCGCTCGAACCAACACTCCTGCACGGTTCGTGGGCGAGTATCGAACCCGCGTTAGCGAAACTCCGCGTACGCGCGCGCGCGCTTGGTCTGTGGTCACCCTTCTTGCCGAAATCGCTTGGCGGACTTGACCTACCGCTCGACGCGTACGCACGTCTCTCCGAAGTGCTTGGTTGGACGCCGTTTGGTCCGTACGTCTGCAATTGCCAAGCACCCGACGTGGGCAATATGGAACTGCTTCTACAATTTGGTACCTCCGATCAAAAGTCGCGATTTCTCGACCCACTCACACGGGGCGATATTCGCAGCTGTTTCGCGATGACGGAGCCTCAGCATGCCGGTTCCAATCCGGTCTGGATGTCTACGCGTGCAGTACGCGATGGCGATGAGTGGGTGATTTCGGGACACAAATGGTTCACGTCAAGCGCTGATGGCGCCGCGTTTGTCATTGTGATGGCCGTGACCGACCCCGACGCACAGGCGCCGCATGCACGAGCCAGTCAAATCCTAGTTCCACTTCCCATACCGGGATATTCGCTCGTACGCAATATCTCCGTGATGGGTGACGTCGGCGGTGGGTGGGCGAGCCATGCTGAAGTGCGTTTCGATCACGTACGCGTGCCGGTCACCAATCTGCTCGGACCGCAAGGACACGGATTTGCGTTGGCGCAAGAACGACTCGGACCAGGACGCATCCATCACTGCATGCGATGGATCGGTATCTGCGAGCGGGCCTTCGACTTGATGTGTCGACGCGCCGTTGCGCGTGAGCTCGCACCTGGCGATCCGTTAGCCAACAAACAGGCGGTGCAGTTCTGGATCGCAGAATCACGTATCGAAATTCATGCATCGCGTTTGATGGTGCTTGATGCGGCCGCGCGCATCGCGAACGAAGGACAAGAAGCGGCGCGCGAGCAGATTGCGTACATCAAAGTTTTTGTGGCGAATACATTGCAACGCGTACTAGATCGCGCAATTCAGGCGCACGGCGCGCTTGGGATGACCGACGACACACCGCTGGCGTGGTGGTATCGTCACGAGCGCGCGGCACGCATTTATGACGGTGCCGACGAAGTGCATAAAACGGTCATCGCGCGGCGTGCGCTCAAGCCATATTTCAACGCGCAGGTGCGGGCCGCGCACGCGCCGCCAGCGTGAACGACACGATTGCGGTGCGCGATGGCGAGCAAGTCGACACCATCGCACTCCGTCGATGGCTGGCGCTCGTGCGGCCCGATTTGGTGCCGGCTGGTGGGGCCGTCCTAGTCACACAATTCCCAAGCGGCTTTTCGAATCTGACGTATCTCGTGCGCATTGAGCACGAAGACGGGGTTCGGTCGTACGTATTGCGGCGCCCTCCGTACGGAGTGAAGCCAGGTATCGCACACGATGTCGGACGCGAGCACGATATCCTCGCCGCGCTCTATCCGCTTGGTGTTCCAGTACCACAACCCATTACGCGCTGCGACGACGTTGCGGTGATCGGTGCGCCCTTCTATCTGATGGAGCACGTCAACGGGTTAATTCTGCGCGGAAAGCCGCCAGTCGAACTGGCGGCGAATGTGGAGGAGATGCCCGTTATTCTCGCCGCGCTCTCGCGGACGTTTGTGTCCACGCTGGTACAACTTCACTCGGTGGATATTTCGCGCCCACCGCTTTCGTCACTCGGCAAGCCCGACGGCTACGCGCGTCGGCAAGTGGCGGGTTGGACTCGACGTTGGCACGCGGCGCGCACGCAAGAAGTTCCGGACATTACGATGGTAGCACAGTGGCTTGATGCGCATTGTCCGCCGGAGCATGCGGCATGTCTGGTACACAATGATTACAAATTCGACAACCTCGTGCTCGATCAAAACGATCTCACGCGCGTGCTCGCGATTCTCGACTGGGAGATGGCCACCATTGGCGATCCGATGATGGACCTCGGCACCAGCCTCGCGTACTGGGTTGAAGCCGGTGACGATCCAGTCTTTCGTTCGCTCGGACTCGGTGTCACGGCGCTGCCCGGCATGGCGACGCGCGCCGAACTCGTACACGCGTACGCTGCCGCCAGTGGCCGAGACGTCAGCGACGCGCCGTTTTATTATGCGTTTGGACTTTTCAAAGTTGCGGTTATTGCGCAACAGATTTTCGCACGCTTTGAACAGGGCCTCACGCGCGATGTTCGATTTGGTGCATTGGGCAACGTGGTGCAGGCCCTTGGCAACGCAGCTGCTACGGTGATCGACCGTGGATCGATCTAGTCGGCCGACAACATGGCTACATCGTCGTGATGGAGATCGCGCCACACGCCGGATTGGCGCGCACCGACAATAGTTCTGGCGCCATCGTAACTCCGTCGCGATACACCACCATCAGTTTGATCGACCGCGTTGACACGTTATTGAGCGGGTAACCCGGAAGGGCCAGACCATCAAGAAAAAGCGTTGGCGCACAGCGGCCGCGTGTGCTGAGCACCGACGCGCCGGATCCACTGCCGATAATCACAAATCCAGAGGTGTTTTGCAGTAGATCCGTTGTGAACTGCGCGTGCCGTTCGTCGATGTCACGTTCGGTGGTGACTGTCCCAAAGCGCGATGCGTCCACGGCGGATGCAAAGCGGCGAAGATCGCGCTCCCACGAAGCGTCCGCACGCCGTTGCACGCGCACCGTATCCAAGCGCTGTCCGATGTGATCGAGCGTAAACTGCACCGTATCGGTTGGCGTAAAACGAATGAGGTCCGCGAGCGGCAAAAACCCGATGCGCCGCGCGCCAATATCGAGAAGGCCAACCGGTACGTTCGCTATACGGAATCGACCATCGGCATCGGAAAGCACCGCTTGATCACGACCACGCACGCGGACTTCGGCGCCTTCCAGCGGCCGACCCAAGTCGTCTTTCACGAAACCGATCAGCATCGCTCCTTGCGCCTGTCCGAGCGCAGGAACAACCGAACCAGCGGCAAACAGCATAGCGACGAGATGTGTGCGAACTGCGCGTGGCGTGTTCATGGCATGCTCCGTGGTGGACGACGTATTAGCCCTTGTACACCTCAAAAATGCCAGCGGCTCCCATGCCTCCGCCAATGCACATTGTAACTAGCCCGTAACCACCACCACGACGCTGCAACTCATGCACCAATTGCGTGGTCAGTTTCGCACCCGTCGCCCCAAGCGGGTGTCCAAGCGCGGTGGCGCCGCCGTTCACGTTTGTGATGGACGGATCGATACCGAGTTCTTGAATAACGGCCAGTGCTTGCGCGGCGAATGCCTCGTTCAGTTCGATGAGCGTGATATCGCCGAGCGAAAGCCCGGCACGCTTGAGCGCCTTTGGTACGGCCTTGATTGGACCAATGCCCATGATGTCGGGCGAAACGCCTGCGGTGGCAAAGCTCACGAAGCGAGCAAGTGGTTTGAGTCCCAGTTCCTTGGCCCGGTCCGCACTCATCACGAGTACCGCCGCAGCACCATCGGAATACGGACTCGCATTGCCTGCAGTGACAGAACCTGTCGCCATGAACGCCGGTCGCAGTTTGGCGAGCCCTTCGACAGTGGTATCTGCACGCGGGCATTCATCGGTGTCAAACATCACCTCCGTCACGATTTTTTCTGCGCCCATCCACGCGAACCGTTGCGTAGCGATCGGAATGATCTCTGGACGAAATACACCGGCCGCGATTGCTTTCACAGCTTTTTGCTGACTCTCATACGCAAATTGATCTTGCGCAGTGCGCGAGATATTCCATTGCCTCGCCACACGTTCGGCGGTGAAGCCCATGCCGATGTAGCTCTCCGTCATGTCTGGCGATAGTCGCGCATTGTAACCCGACATAGGCACCTGGCTCATCAACTCCGTACCTCCTGCGAGCACGGTGTCACCCATCCCGGCGATGATGGCCTGCGCCGCGTAGGCAACCGATTGGAGTCCGGACGAACAAAAACGATTAATGGTGGCGGCCGACGTTTCGACCGGCAACCCGCCGCGCAGCCACGCGAGCCGCGCGTGATTGAGACCTTGCGACGCTTCAGGCATCGCGCAGCCCCACTGCACATCTTCGACGATCGCCGGGTCGATGCCCGCGCGATCAATAGCTGCCTTCATCACAATGGATGTGACATCCACCGGATGTGTGCCAGCGAGCGAACCGTCTGCCTTACCACGGGCGACGGCGCTGCGCACGGCACTGACGATCACGACTTCGGTCATCTGCGAATGCTCCATGCAGCGCAATGAGGGAGGCTCAATTGCGCAGCGGCTTGCCGGTCTTGAGAGTGTACGCGATGCGGTCTTGTGTCTCCTTCGTGCCGAGAAGACTCAGGAACTGTTCGCGCTCGAGGTCCAACAGGTCCTGTTCCGTCACATCGCGCGGTGTCCCATCACCGCCGCACAACACATAACCAATGGCGCGACCCACACGCACATCATGCGCTGATGCTTGTCCCGCTTCTTTCGCTGCCCACAACGCGTACTCTAAGTTGCCTAGGCCGTCGCGGCCTAACGCACGCACTGTGCGTTCGATAGGTGGCAAGTAGCCCGGTGCGAGGTCCAGTACGCGCGCCTTCGCGTCGGCGAGTTGATGATCACGATTCATGCTGATGCGATCGGTGCTGCGCAAATATCCAAGTGCGCGCGCTTCGTGCGCACTCGTGCTGGTGGTGGCAAATGCGATGATTTTGAATGCTCGTTTGACGGCAGCGAAGAGATCAACCTCTTCAAAGTTTTGTAACTCGGCGGTGAAGCGCATCAGAAGCTCTTTCGTGCCGCCGCCACCCGGCAACAAGCCAACACCGGCCTCCACGAGGCCCATGTATGTCTCCGCGTACGCTTGCACACCATCACCGTGTAGCGTGAACTCCGCGCCACCGCCCAGCGTCATTCCCGCCGGTGCAACAACCACTGGAAACGGTGCACGTCGAATGGACATGACGCTGTCTTGAAATGCTTTACAGGACGCCGCAATGTCATCCCACGCACCGGCCGCCATCGCGAATGATACCTGCGAAAGATCCGCGCCAACACTGAATGCGCGCGCATCCTCGTTGCCAATCACGAGGCCAGCAAACCCGCTCTTCTCGACTTTTCGCAAGGCGTTCGCGAGACCTGTGAGCACGCCTTCGCCCAGGCTATTCATCTTCGAGCGGAACTCGAAACACGCGACACCATCACCCAAGTCAATCAGGCGCGACAGCCCGTTGTCTTCGAGAATGCGTCCACTCTTGGCCAAGCTTGCGAGCGCGAGACGACCCGGAATACTTGGCACGGGCTCGTACGTCCCGTCAAATGTGAGATACTCGCCGTCGCGATAAAAGCTGCCGTGCGCTTGTTCTAGGAACGCCGGCACCGCGAGCGCACGTGCTTTGAATTCTTTCGCGAGCCAATCGAGGCCGAGCGCGTCCATGACTTGAAACGGCCCCGCCTCCCACCCGTAGCCCCACTCCATCGCGCGATCAATCGCGACGATATCGTATGCAAGTGTTGCGGCAACTGTGAGCGTGTAATGGGCAGCGTCAACGAGATGATCACGCAAGAACGCACCTTGCGCAGCGGGCGTTTGAATTGCCGCAGGCAAGCGTTGCGCGATTGGGAGGCGAATGGCTTGACCTAGATCTCCGCCCTCCAGTCGCTGTTGCTTCGCGTATGATTTTGTTTTCCAATCGTACGTGAGCGTGCCGTCTTTCGCCTTCGTATAAAAGCCGCCTGCCGTTTTGTCGCCGAGTTTTCCTTGTGCCACTAACTCAAGCACCCAGTCGGGCAACATCATATCTTCACCAGTCGCGCTGCCGATGCCCTTAGTCACGTGGGCCAGCACATCCAATCCGGAGAGATCGGCGGTGCGCATGGTCGCACTGCGCGCGCGACCAATGAGAGAACCGGTCAGTCCATCGACTTCGTCGATCGTGAGTCCGTGCTCCATCATGCGACGCATCGTGCCGACCATACCGTAGACGCCGAGTCGGTTCGCGATAAAGCCTGGTACATCCTTCGCGATCACAATGCCTTTGCCAAGCGTACGTTCGGCAAATTCGCGCATCGCGCCAATGACGGCATGATCCGTCTCTCGCGTGGGGATGATTTCCAACAAATGCATGTAGCGCGGCGGATTGAAGAAGTGCGTGCCGAGAAAACGACGACGAAACTTTTCGCTCCGACCTTCGAGTAACGTCGACATCGGGATGCCTGACGTGTTCGACGAGATGATAGCCGTGGGCTTCATCAATGCTTCGATACGTGCAAAGAGCTGTTGCTTCGGACCCGCGAGTTCGATGATGGCTTCGCAAATCCAATCGCACTCGGAGAGCATCGCGAGATGATCTTCGGTGTTGCCCGTGCGAACGCGGGCAACGGCGGCGGCTTCCATAAACGACACGGGCTTCGACTTGCTGGCTTTCAGCAATCCGTTGTTGGCGGGGGCACTACGATTGGGCGACTTGGGATCGGTGTCGCCCGGGATGTCGAGCAACACGACGCGGCAGCCAGCCGACGCGGCAAGGGCGGCAATCCCGCTCCCCATCGCGCCAGCGCCCACCACGCCGACAGTCGTCACGCGCATTCGGTTCTCCTGTAAGGACTCGTGAAAACTCCCGCGAGGACCGACAGGAGGGAAGGGGGATTACACACAAAACACGACGCTACCGTCACATTACTGCAATCGGCCTACGGATTGAACCAATACGAGAACTTGACGAGCAGGGTGTTGGACGGACGTGAGGCGAATAAATCGCCAACATCACGCGTTGCCTCAAACGTGCCGGGGTTGCGCGAATTCTGCGCACGTCCCTGTTGCCACACGAGAAACACCGTACTCGCCGGACGATACTCCCAGCGCAACACCGCATTGGAATTGAACTGCTTCAGATTGAAACTGCTCGGCAGTGCGGTACCACCGTACGACCGAAAGCGATCAGCGTATTGATTCGCGCGTGGGGCGGCGATTTGCCGCCATTCGGCATACGCACCCGTTGTGACGAACGGCTGCGCGTACACTTGTAACGAAAGTGTCGGCGTGGCCGTCCAGTTCGCGCGTGCCGTGATCGACAGAATATTTTGCGCGAGCCGTGCGAACGTGTAGTGCGTGCTGTCTTGCAGAATGGCGCCGTAGTTCCCAACCCACTGCTGATCATTGGTCACGAAATCATACGACGCGAATAACGAGGTGGAGAAGCGACTCGCGACGCGTGCATCGGCGCCAAGATCCGCGCCGCGATACCATGAGCGACCTTCATCGCTGCGTCCAACTCGAAACGCGATCTTCGGTACGACGGACGGTCGTGGGTCGCCAACGAGATCGAATCGAATGCCGTTCTTCGCCGACTGTCGCAGTGCTGGGCCGCCCCGCGCACAACTGACGCAGTGTGTACCGCCCACGTCGCTCAGGGAATAGGTGATCGCGCCACCCCAGTTGTTACGCAAACTCGCGCTCGTATGGAGCGAAAACGTCTGGCTCGCGAGCAACCCACCGCTGGTCCAATGCGTTTCAAGCGACGACGTCGAAAATGCGGAGCGAAACAGTTTGGTCGGCTTGAGTTGTGTCAGGTCAAGTGACTGCCTGAACTGCACGTCGTTGATGAGCGTGACGAATCCCAAATCATTTTGCTCCAGTCCGGTGCTGGCAAAACGAAAAAAACTCTCGTAGCGCACGCGCCCGCCAACTTGTTTCAATCCAACGGCGCCAGCAAATCCGCTCATCGATGTGCGCGTCGAATCGTACGTCGCTTCATGATCTGGGCGTTGAAAGAAATGCACACTGTTGCGCTGCGTGGCCGCAATCGCTGCCGCCGTGCCTTGCACGCCGTTGAAGGCGGTGAACCCATTCAATTCCCACCGCGTCGCAAATCTTGTGTAGCCTTGCAAGAGCAACGTAGTTGCAGAGCGTCGGAGGACGGGCGCCGTCACGGCGTCGAGCTGTCGGCGTACGTCCATGAACTGCGCGCCAATTTGTGTTCGACCGCCGCGCATTTCGCGAAGGGCACGCGCCACGAGGTAGTTTGTTTGCGGCTCGATCGTACGCCCGCTCACCCCGCGCACGCGTTCGGTGGATGCATCGACGAGGCCGAACGCCACGCCATTGGCGAAGCGTCCTGAGACCTTCGCTGCACCGGTAATGTTCGTAAACCCAGGATCAGCATCAGACGTACGCAACTGCGGCGTTCGTCCAATACGACGTGTGTAAAAAAGTCCTTCACACGGTCCGCCGCAGCGATATAAGCCCGCACCCTCCTGGAAAAACGGACGACGTTCGTCAAAGCGAATTTCGAAGGCCGAGAGATTCAGTACTGCCGGATCTGCTTCGACCTGCCCGAAGTCCGGGTGCACGGTTGCATCCACAGTGACACTGGGACCCAACCCTGCTTTTATGTCGAGGCCGCCGGTTAGTGCTACAACGTTTCCGCCGGTAGATGACACGACATTGGGCACGCTCTTGGCGACCGAGTACGGGAGTAGTTCAAGCCGACGCGCCGGCGCGATGCCTTCAATGCCCGTGACGAGGCCCATCTGCGACATCAGCGTGCGCGCGGACCTGCGGTATGTCGGCCATGCGTCCCGTTGATTGCGGCGCGCGATATCACGCCACACGCCAAAGCCGAATTCGTGCGCATCCTTTGCCGTGAAGCGCAGTTGACTGAATGGCACGCGAAACTCCGCAACCCAACCAGCGCTGTCAATGCGCGCAGCCGCGTCCCAGACACCGTCCCACGTCGGGTCTTCCACGTTGTCGGAGTAGACGGAAAAATCTTGTTTGACGCCAGCTGGATTAATCGCCAGTTCCACGCCCGTGCGTCGGTCGTGATAGGCGTCAATGATGATCTTGATCTGATCACTGGTCGTCTTGACGTCGCGCCGACTGAGCAAGCTGCTGATGCTATCGGGGTGCGGATCAAATGCGCGCACCAGCACGTACAGATAGTGATCATCGAACGCGACACGCGCTTCCGTGCGAAATGCGGTGGGCTGATCTTCCCCAGGATCAAACTGGCGAAAGTCGGTGATTGCCGGGGTGGATTGCCAAACGGCATCGTTTGCTTTCCCGTCAATCACTGGCGCGAACAACGCGCGTACTGCGCGACTCGTCGTGCTTTGCGCGGTGGCTGCGGTCGTGCCGAAGCACAGCAGCAGACCACTGACAAACAACACCCAAGGCGTGATTCGCAATGTCACGGTTGTTGTGCCGGATTGTATCCGCGCACCCCGGCGAAGTAGCCGCGAAAGCGTGCGATGCCGACAGCGGCATCATCTTCGGTGGCCATGGCAGTTGGCCCGAGGCGAACAACTTTGCGTTCCCAATCAAGCGCCACGCAGCATATCGGCACACCAGCGGCTTTTGCTACATGCCAAAATCCACTGCGCCATCCACTCACCTTTTTTCGTGTACCCTCTGGAGCGAGCACGAGTACGAATGCTTCGCGCAAATGAAACACGTGCACCGATTGTTCGACAACGTTTTGTCGATTGTGTCGGTCGACAGGGACGCCGCCGTTCGCACGCATGAACCAGCCAAGCGGCGGGCGAAACAACGTGTCCTTCCCAAGCCAGCCGGCATTCAGCCCCAAGGCCCATTTGGATAAAAGGCCGATGAGGAAATCCCAATTCGACGTGTGCGGCGCGACGATCACGACAAACCGCGGCAGGTTTGGCATCGCGCCTTCAAATCGCCACCCCGCGATTTGCAGGCCCCACTGACCGATACGGCGCAGCAGAGTACCGCGCGATTGCGGAATACGCGGACCGAGACGCCACGCACTACCCGCATGCGGTGCGCCGGTCACGGGATGCTCGAATGTCGTGTCGACAGGAGCTGGTAGCGTGGGGACGCTGGCGAGGTGTGTGCTCATCGCGTTCATTTGACGCATGATCGAGAAGATACGCAAGACCACCGAACAATGGGCTGCCGGTCTGACTGCGGAGCAATTCCGCGTGGCACGCGAACGGAGGTTCACTGCGCGCGCTGCGAGGCCCACCTGGGGCAGCGCTTCGATGACGGACCCGCTCCGACACGCCTGCGCGATTGCATAAATTCTGCGTCGCTGACTTTTGTCGCCGCGACGGCTCATCACCCTGCTCCTTCGGCTCTTCCACTCGACCAGATGAATACTGTCAACTTCGGGGTTGTTGATGAGGCTCGCTAAGTGCGTCCGGTCTCTGTGCACAGCAGTGATGCTGCTCCTGATGATCAACACGGCCCGTGCGCACGCGCAGCGGCTTGGCGAAGGTCCGTTGGTGCTGCGCGTACCGTCGAGCGCGAGACTGGCGGCGATGGCGAACGCCGGGATCGCGTCAAGCGACGGTGATGCTTTTTTGTACAACCCAGGCATGTTGTCCGTGGCGCGTGGTATGGCCGCCTCCGTACAACGTTACGGATCAAATGGCACGGCAGGGGCAATCGGCAATGTCACGACCAGTGGCTCACTCACGCTCGGCGTTGGCGCGCAATTTGTGGATTGGCGCGCGCCCGCCAATACCTCCTACGCCAATGCGGTGCGTTACGCCCCCGCGCGATTGAGCGATAGCGGCGCGGTCGCCGCGTCGAGCAGCGCATTTACGTTAGGCATTGGTCGCACGATTAAAGGCTATCGGATCGGCGTAAATATCAAGTATGTGGAAGATCGATTTGGTGCGGCGCACGATGGCGCAGTGGCGTTTGACGTTGGTGCAATGCTGTCCGTTGGTGCAGGGACGTTGGCCTTCACCGCACAAAACCTCGGTGCGGGATTGCGCCTTGGTGGAAGCGATGGTCCGTTGCCGCGTCGCGTAGGGATTGGGTATGGCACGGGGCTGCTGTCGATGTTTGAGCATTGGGATCTCGGAGCGCAGATGCAACTCACGCTCGAAAACAATTGGTTCGTGCGACCGGCTGGCGGTGTTGAATTTGGGTATGTCCCAATCGAAGGCGTGTCACTCGTGATGCGCGCGGGACTGCGGTTGCCGCGTGAGCGTGACGAGTCGCTAGTCACCGGTGGATTGGGCATTGTGTTCGACCGTATTTCGGTGGACTACGCGGCCGAACCATTTCGGGGCGGTCGACCCGTGTCACATCGGGTGGGCGTGAGGCTGCGATAGGAGAAACTAGTCGGCGTCTGGCATCCACTGCGCGAGACGCTCACGCAGCATACGCAGCGCGCGACTCATATTGGCTTCAACCGCTTTTACTGACACGTTCAGCGCCTCGGCGATTTCGCTGTAGCGCATGTTCCGTTCACGGCTCATGACAAACACTTCGCGGGTGCGCGGTGGGAGATCAGCAATCGCCTTCGTGAGTGCGGCGGCAAGTTCGCCAGCATCGAGAGCCGCATCGGCTCGTTCTGCGGGCTCAGACAGCGCTTCCACGTACACCGCGCTCTTTTTTTGCACTTGTAAGTGGCGCAGATGGTTCAGTGCGCGATTGCGAACGGCCTGCATGAGATAACCGGCAACGCTGCTCTCGGGTGCCAGCGTTTCGCGACGACGCCAGAATTCAAGAAACACGTCCTGCGATAGCTCCTCGGCGATTCCGGGATCGTGCAGCACTCGATTGGCCGAGCGAACGACAGGTTCGTACCATTGACGAAAGATTTCGTCGAACGCCGCGTGATCGCCATCGCGGAGTCGGGCGAGTTGGTCGTGATCGTTCACGAAGCGGTTTGAGGTGGCGGCAAGCGCGGAGGAGTGAGAAGGGTCGGGCACCGGACCCGCCGATACGAGGTATACTACAACACATGTCGCCCCCGCCGCGTGGGGGTAGGGTGGTGCGATGTTTCCGTGTTCCCAGAGCATGCAGAACGAATCTCAGCCGCAGCGAACTAGCAACGACAACGCCGATTGGGACGCGATTGGCCGCTTCGTCGCGGGAGAGAGCGATCCTGCCGAAGCGTTGATCGTCGAGGCGTGGCTGATGCATCATTCGTTGGACGCGGAAGTGGTGCGGCTCGTACAGGCGCGTGCGGCCCGCTTTGCCGCGCAGGATTACGTTCGCGTCGATATCGATGGCGCCCTATCTCGGGTGCGCGGCAGGATAGCCGATGAGACGCCGCGCCTGACTGTGGTGCGAGGCGGTGTAGTGGGACACTCGTCCGCGAAGGCGAGCTGGCTGCGTTCGTGGCGCAGCGCGGCGGTTGTGGCGGCGGCCGGTGTGGCCATGTATGTGGGCGTGACACGATGGGAAGGGCGCCGCGCGATGGTCGATGCGACAGTGTTCGCCACGAACGTCGGAGCGCGTGATTCTCTCACGTTATCGGATGGTACGCACGTTATTCTTGCACCCGGATCACGATTAACTGTTGCGGCGGGCTACGGTGCGTCCACGCGCGAAGTCACGCTGGACGGCGCGGCGTTCTTCGACGTACAGCACGATGCGCGGCATCCGTTTATGGTGCGCGCGCGGGGCACACAAATTCGCGATATTGGTACCGCATTTTCGGTGAATACTGATGCAAGTGGCGGTGTCGCGGTTGCTGTCATGCACGGTATCGTGGCGCTCCGTGATTCGACGGCGGGCGCGGCATCGGCGGTCGAACTGCACGCAGGTGATCGCGGCGTGGTGCGCGGCGGCGCGATTGCGGTTGCGCGCGGTATCGTAACGGTCGATGACATTGCTTGGACGCGCGGACATCTGACCTATCGTGATGCTCCGTTGACGGAGGTGCAAGCGGATCTCCAACGCTGGTACGGAATCGATCTACGCGTAATCGACGCGACGTTGTTGCAGCGCACGGTGAACGGCACCAACCCCGGTGATTCGGCGGCCGCGACCGTAAAGTGGATCGCACTTATCCTGGGCGCCGATGTCGTTCAACGCGGCGATACCGTCTTTCTTCAACTCGCGGGACACGGCACAACGCCCTGACGCGCATGCGGGTAACCAGTGTGGTGCGGCGGTGCGTCGTCGCGGGCGCGATCACATTGTTGATCGTGCCCGCGGCGTCTGCGCGTGCGGATGATCCGGTGTGCGCGGCGCGCGTGTCGATTCCGGATCGCGCATCCCTGTGGGGTTCTCCGCTTGACCGCATTGTCTCTGTACGGCTCACCGATTCGCCATTACGTGAAGCGCTCGAACGCGTTGCTGCAGATGCGAAAGTTGAACTCTCGTATAGCAACGAACTGCTGCCGCGCGACAAACGTATCTGTCTCGCTCTCGATCATGTGCCGATTGGTGCGGTGCTCGAAACATTACTTGCCGGAACGACGCTGCGACCGGTGGTCATGGGTACGTCGCAGATTGTGCTTGCGCCATCGCGGAGCACTGCGGGTGTTGACATCGCACCGAATACGCGCCGCGCGAGCGTGCTGGATCGGGTTGTTGTCACTGGCACGCCGGACGGCGCATCGCAGCGCGGATCGCCATTTGCTCTCGACGTCATTGATGGCGCGACGTTGGCCAAGCAACGTGCCACGTCGCTCGGTGAAGCGCTCGATCTTGCGGTGCCCGGAATGTGGTCGTGGGCGACGAGTGCTGGTTCACTCTCGGCGCGGTATGGCAGTATTCGTGGTGCGAGTTCGTTTGGTGTGAGCGCGCCAAAGATTTATCTCGATGGCATCGAAGTCGCGAACCCGTTGCTTATCACGCAACTCGATCCGTCTCGTGTCGAGCGCGTCGAAGTGATTCGGGGTCCGCAGGGAGCGGCGCTGTACGGCGCCGACGCGATCAGCGGTGTGGTGAACATCCTCACACGTCACGACGGCTCAGCCACTGGCGCCCCGCTGCTGCAGCTGTCGACGAATGCCGGACTGTCGTCGACGGCATACGCGCCGCGTGATGCGTTTGTGCAAGAGCATGCGCTGTCGCTGCGCGGCGGCACCGGTGATCGCACCTATGGTGTAGGCGTCACGCTCGGCACCGTTGGCGCGTATGTGCCGGGGGCATCCGAACGGCGTGTGCTCGCCGACGCCGATCTGCGGATGGTTCGTGCCAGCGCCGTGTTCACCGGTACCGCACGGCTGTCGTTGCAACGGGCAAATGCGAGCACGAATCTTATCTTCGGTGGGCTCGCACCGACGCTCTCCGTCGTGGCACACAACGATGAAGGACGTGACGTGCGGCAAATTGCTGCATCCGTGGCCGATTCGGCCCTGGGCCATCCGCCGTCAGACACGACGCGGTTTGCTGGCGATAGCGCGACAGGACAGGACATGTCTCAGTACACGGTTGGCGGAACCGTGTCGATGATGCCGTCGCTTCGATGGACCAACACAGTCATTGCGGGCGTCGACGGCTATCGCTTGCATGGATTTTCGAACGCGGGTTTGCCAACGCCTGCGTCATCGTTCACCGACTATGCGAACGCGCAGGGCGGCGCTGATCGCGGTACGTTGCGGCTGCGATCCGTAGGCCGATTTGATGTCGCGAATCGCACTACAATGAATGTCACCTTCGCTGCTGAGCAGACGCTGACGAAGCAAGTCGACGACAACACCTTCGTTGCGGGAGCGGCGCGTGGCGCGCCGACCACCATCGCGCCGCCTGTACACGCTCCAACTTCCACGTCGCTGCGCACAACGTGGACCAATAGTGTTGGTGTATCGGCGCAAGCGAACGTGGCGTGGCATGATGCAGTGTTTTTCGTCGCCGGCGGTCGTGTGGAGCGGAACACGGGCAGCACGCCCAACGCACAGCTCTCGTTGCTACCCATGCTTGGGGTTGCCTATGTTCACGATGTCAATGGCGTGGTGCTCAAATTGCGCACCGCGTATGGCACCGGCATTCGTCCCGCGAACAGTTTGACGCGCGGCACCACATGGATGGCGCGTGCCGCGAACAGCACCACCGCTACGCTCCAACCAGAAACACAGTCGGGTACTGAATTGGGTGGCGACGTGCTTTTTGGTCGGGCGTTGTCGCTGCACGTGACGCGTTTCGATCAACGTGCATCTGGACTCATTCAACCAGTTGCGTACACGAGCACGACGCCGACGGGCAACGGTCGTTGGGCGCGCACGGTCGCGTACACGTTGGAAAATGTTGGCGCGATCGACAACCACGGATGGGAATTGCAAGGCGGGACGCAATTCAATCGACTCGCGCTGGCTGGCGCCGTCACGTTGGTCGAGAGTCGCGTGTCGCGTGTCGCTCGCGGATATGGCGGGGACTTGCGTGTCGGCGATCGCATGCTGGATGTGCCGGCGCGTACGGCGAGTCTAAACGCAACGTGGAACGCGGCGCGTTGGTCACTCACGACCGGCGTCACACGCGCTGAAGACTGGGTCAGCTATGATCGCATTGCGATAGGTCGTGCGCTCGCTGAACAGGGCCATGAGCGCGATATCGGGGGGGCACGTCTGCGAGATTTCTGGACCACGTACGGTGGCGTTACGCGCGTGCGTGCGAACGTGAGCTACCGGGTGCTTGGCGATCTCTCGGCGCTACTGGACGGCGAGAATTTACTGAATGTGCAGCGCGGATCGCCAGACAACGGGACGGTCACTGCGGGGCGGACGTTGACGTTCGGGTTGCGTACGACGTTTTAGTCGCGCACGGAAGCGTTGCGCTTAGCGCCCCGTCACACCAACATCATCGAGCATGATCGCACCGACGCGCTTGAGATCAAACACGAGGCGGATTGCGCGTAGCGACGACGGATCGAACGCTGCGTTGGCCTTCACAAACGCGTCTGCTGGCAGCAAGTACGTTTGCATCACTGGTTCGGCCAATGTCGGAAAATTTGTTTTGTCCTTTCCCGCGCGCCGATAGATATAGCTTTCGAGCGGACGACGCACTTCACCAAACGCCGACAACGGAAGTCGCGCAAGATGTCCTGCGGCGTCTTCCATCTCGATAGTGAAATCGGCCGACGTGGAGTCTTTCGGTGGTTTGAGCTTCGCGCGGGCCTTCGCGGCTTTCGCGGCACTGTCGCTGGCGGGTGTTCGCGCGACTTTGCCTTTGGACTTGGACGCACTGTCTGACTTGGCGGCCGTATCGCGCGGCAACTTGCGCGGCCCGGGGGTTTGATCGGTCGCGCCGATGGTCATCAAAAACGTGCTCGTGCTCCCGACATGCCACGCCGTGCGAAGTGAATCGGGGACGCTGATCGTGTAACGCGCGGGCGCACGTACCTTGGTGGTGTCTTTGCCAATTGGTGTGTTGTTCCAGCCCAGTGTGGCGACGTTGCTACGAAAAGTGCCGCCGCGCGCGCGTGCAGGTACATCGTTCTCCTTCCACAGTGAGAGCGAATCGGCGGTGATGCGTACACCAGGCGCGGTGCCGGTTGACACGTCTACGTCTTCATCAAACGTGGCGAGATAGTGCGACTTCGCGTCGCCGTACCGTTGCAGATACATCGTGGGCGGCAGCCAATTACCAGCGCTCCGATGATCGCGGAAGATCGCGCGATACTCGTCTTTCCCGTGTAATGTTGCCTCAAGAAACCCACCGATCACGACGCGTCCAAACTGGCGCTGCTGCTCACCGGGAATAAGCGCCTTGAGATTGAGCGAGCGCACTGAGTAATCGCCGTTATCATGATTATTCCACACCGTGTTCCACTGTCCATGATTGGCGCGGTACATCCAAATGGCGCTCTTGAACATGTTGCTTGGTGCGGTGAATCGGAAACGGTTGTACTGCGAGAGTCCACTAAATGACGACACATCGCCATCGTGCGAGCCGTGAATGACGAGATAGTTGTAGTCGGCCACCGGCGTTGGCTGGTCGGCCGGTCGATATTGGCCGTCTACTGGAGCGATGGCGACGATGGCCTTGATATCAAAATTGAAATTGAACTTCTGTGTGGCGTCGTCCGGGTAATTTGGCAGGCGATTAAATGCGCCGGCGATGGAGACCGCTTCACCGCCCCGCGAATGCCCCATGAGGCCGATGCGCGCCATGTCAATTTTGTGAAACAGCGGCTTGCCAGCGCTGTCGTTGAGCGAACGAAACGCTTCAAGATGCTTAAGCAACATCCAACCGCGCGCATCGTTCTCGCCGCGTAAACCACCATTCAGAAAATTCTCGTCGATCGACGCGAGTATAAACCCGCGCGACGCGAGGAGTTCGCCGAGCCATTGGTAACCGGGGTCGGAGAAATCTTTCATGTCGTGATTGCCGTGCACAACGAGTACGAGCGGGAACGGTCCGTCGCCTTCCGGATACCAAACGCGCGCGTTAAGCGGAAATTTGGTGTTGTCGAAGCCCCAATATTTCTTTCGACTTTTCGCGACATCTGGCTCGGCCTTGGCGTAAGGCGATGCGTCGACCGTGCGCGTTTTGTAAGTCAGTGAATCACGATATTCGGGGCGACGTGTGTCGCCGCCGCTTCCGTAATACAGTTTCTTCACCGTGAAGCTGCCCTTCTCGCCCGGATTCGGCGCGGTGATGGTGCGATGCGCGAGTACACGATCTGCATCATTAGGCGCGAGCGTGAGCGGCTGTACGCAGCCAGATCCCACAAGGACCAGTATCGCGAGAACGAAAGGGCGGGGAACGGTATGACCGCGGGAAGCGCGCATTTGAGCGGGAGCGAGGGCAGAAGGCATCACTTGGGGACGTTACGGGCTCGCGCTCGCTTGCGCCACGGCACGACCTGCTCTCGCGCGCTCCCCACCACGGCACCATCTTCGAGCACATGGACCGTCGCCATTTTGTCACTGCGTTGGCTGGAGTCTCGGCCGCCCCCGCTGTTGCCGCTGCTGCGGCGCCGACGTTCGCGTCCGGCGCTATTCGTCGCCTCCTTGATGCCGCCGATGTAGCGAAGAGTCGCGGCGTGCTGTTATTGGACCCGCACGCCGAGCGTTGGCGAGGCAGTGCGTCGCAGGATACGGCGTTTGCGAGCGACGAAGACTTTTGGGAGCCGATTCAGCGCGCGTTCGACTTGGATCGAACGTGGATCAACCTGAATAACGGCGGTTGCTCGCCCGCACCATCGCACGTGATGGAGCAGATGTTTCGCGATCTACGCTACTCCAACGAGTTGCCCGTGATTCAGATGTGGCGCGACTTGGAACCGCGCATCGAGATCGTGCGTCGCGAACTCGCAACAGAGTTTGGGTGCGACGCGGAGGAGATGGCGATCACGCGCAATGCCACTGAAGCGCTGACCGCCGTGATTTTCGGTATGGACCTGAAGGCCGGTGATGAGGTGATCATCAGCAACCAAAACTATCCACGTATGGTGAGTGCGTGGCGTCAGCGTGTGCGGCGCGACGGCATCGTGTTGAAAGAGATCTCGTTTCCCGTTCCAACGACATCACCGCACGTGATCGTGGACAAGTTTTCCGCAGCAATCACGCCACGCACTAAGGTGATGGAGTTTACCCACATCACGAACCTCACTGGACAAATTTTGCCTGTGCGTGAGTTGGTCGCTTTGGCGCGCGCGAACCATATCGAAGCCGTCGTCGACGGCGCGCATGCATTCGCGCAATTTCCGTTTAAACGCGACGACCTTGATGTGGACTACTACGGAACGAGTTTGCACAAATGGTTGCTCGCACCGATTGGCACCGGATTTCTGTACGTGCGCAAATCAAAAATTAAATCGATTTGGCCGTTGATTGGGGCAACGGCGGATCAAGACGACAACATTCGGAAGTTTGAAGAGATTGGTACACATCCCGCGGCGAACCACAACGCGATTGCGGTCTCGCTGGCCTTTCATCGCGCGATCGGTGCGGGGCGCAAGTTTGCGCGCTTGGTGTATCTACGGGATCGGTGGGCGAATCGATTGCTCGCCGAGGGGAACGGTCGCGTGAAGCTGCTCACGCCAATGCATTCAGCGTGGGGAGGAGGGATTGGTAACTTTTCTGTTGACGGCCTTGATCCGGTAAAGCTTGGTGGGTGGCTGCACGGACAACATCGCGTGGTGCAAACGCCCATTGTGCATCCCGAGTTTGGCGGGATCCGTGTTACGCCCAACGTGTATACCACGCTGGACGAGATTGATCGCTTCAGCGAATTGGTGTTGCGCGCGATGAAGTCTGGTGTTGGTTGAGAGTTTTTTGTTAGCGCGCGTGTACAGTGTTTTCCGTACAATGTTTTCTCGCTTTCCTTCGGTTACGTTCATGTCCAACTGTCGTCTCGTTGCCGCATTCGCGACCATCGTCGCCAGCATGTCATACGCCGCTGCATCACTCGCTGCGCAGGCCTTCGAAGGTGTCATCACCGTCAAGATTACCGGGCGTGGTACGGCGCGTGGCGAGGCCATCGCACCGCAGCTCGTCGAGTTCCTGAGCCGTGGTACGCGCGGCACGCGGGTGAATATCACGGGTCAGATGGGCAGCATGAGCATGCTCACTCTTCCGGCGGAGAAAAAGATGTTCATGCTTCTGGAGTCGCGAAGCATGTATGTCGAGATGCCGTTGGCAGAGGATGGTCTGCCCGCCGGAACGCCAAATATTCCGGTGCCGAAGATCACACGTACTGGCAAGACGGAAACCATCGCCGGGTATTCGTGCGAGCACGTTTCAATCGAGGCGGAGCACGAAACGAATGATGTCTGCATGACGAAGGGACTCGGTGCGTTCATGAACTTGTCAGGCGGCATGGGTCTGAAAAACGCGCCGTCGTGGCAACGCTCGCTCGCCGCTGACGGCGCCTTTCCGCTGAAAGTGACGAATGCAGCGGGCGTGACAACTTTGGAAGTCACGAAGATCGAAAAGAAAAAGCTCAGCGATGCGCTCTTCACGATTCCGTTGAATTACACGAAGATGGCGGGCGCCGGTCGTCGTCCGTCGTGAGTGTGTGCGTAGTCTTACGCGTTTCTGAAGGACACGCCTTGGAGCGAGTGAAACCTCAGTCGCGTAGTCACGTTAGGTGACAAGAAGCGCGCTGGTGCAGGTTATCTCGTCTGTAGCGCGCGCTGGTCGGATCACTCGGAGGAATTCATGTTTACGATACTCGCATTTCTCGCGTCGTTCGCAGTCGCCAGCATACTCGCCATTCTATTGCACGGCGGAACGCGACGGTTTGTGCGCAATCGATTGCGGTACGTTGATGCCGTACAAAAAGGCTCAGCGCCGTACCTCGCCGGCGGTGCGGTGTTTCTCGCTTCGTTGGTAATCGTGGCTGTGTTGCCGTTGGTGGGGCTCGGTACGGCGCTCACTGTTGCGCTCGCGGTTGGCTCGGGCGTTGCCGCTGGCGCGCGCGACATTCGTAACGGTACGCTGCCGATTGTATACGGCAGTTAAATGGCAAACGCACTCGCGCGACGACTGCGCGAGTGCTTCCGTGTGTGCTACATCCAAAATTCGTAGCGACCGGAGATGAGTACAAAGGCCGAGAGCGCACCGTTGGTCACCGCATGTACCAGCACGACATCTCCCAATGATTTGGTGCGCCAGAGCCACCAATTGTAGATCAATCCGCAAAGTAGTCCAACTTCCCAATACGGACCGTGCTCGCTGGCGAACAATGCCGCGGTGCCAACAAATGCGAGGGTGTTGTACGTGCCAATTGGCACCTTCTGCCAATCGTTGTCCACGATCCAACGCGGCAACCATCCACGCCAAAATAACTCTTCAATGATCGGAACGAGCAGCGCCGCGCGTGTGATGCGGAGTACGACCACCAGCGGATTGGCTAGCTCTGCCGGAGGAATGGATGTTTTGAGTACGCCGGTAATACTGTTCTGAAATAACCAGTGCGCGCGCCAATCCGGCAGCAATAAATCGGGCGCGACCCACATGGCGCAGACGGCGAGACCGAGTAGGACACTTGTCACCACATGACGCACGCGCAACGTGCGGACAACGCCACCAGATACGAAAATGAGTACGGCCGTAAGGATACCGACGCGCACCAAGGACTCCCACGGTTGTCCGAAGGGCAAGGATGGTGCGAGGGCCAACAGCGCCATGAATACGGCGAATGGGGCGATCCACGGGATTGCGGGAGGCATGGGCTAGGGACTAGGGACTAGGGGGCTAGGGGGCTAGGGAACGGCACCCTCAGCAGTAGACAGTTTATCGGCGATGCGCGCAACCCAATCCCTAATCCCCCATCCCTAATCCCTAATCCCGAGCTCCCGTACCAGCACTGCCTGCGGCCCTGCAAAATCGAGCACCAGCACATCGCCGGCGCCGTGAGAAAAACGCACGGCCATCACATGAGGAGCCGATGGATTCTCCGTGTGAAGGAAGTCGTCTTCAACGCGATAGATCAACGTGAGCACCTGATCACGACCGCCAACGTCGACGTGGTAACGGAGCTGTCCGCCATCGCGAAATTCCATGCGAACACCGGGTGCGAAGTCGAGCGACGGATCGGCGCGAAGCAAGCGCCAGATGCCGAAGAGCCAAGGCGGGGTCATAAGGGAATCGTAGCAGGCAAGAGGGAACAAGGCATAGGCCGTTGCGTCACCATTGGCTCGCACGCATCGTGTTCCACATGAAAGACGAAAATCGACTACGCAATTTGTATCGAATCGCGTGCGTAATCACGACGGTATTGCTGAGCGTTGCAGCCCACCCGCTGCGCGCGCAGACAGGTATCGTCGACCATGCGGTATTCGATGCGTTGCTCCATGCGCATGTCGTGAACGGGCTCGTGGACTATCCGGCGTTCGCCGGAGACGCAGCATTTGCGCGATATCTCGCGTCGCTCAACGCCGTCCAAGAAAAAGCACTGGAGCCGCAAGAGCGACTCGCGTTTTGGATCAACGTATACAATGCGTTCACAATCCAGTTGGTCGCGTCGCGCGGGGAGACGCGATCCATTCGGAATATCGACAAAACATTCGGTGTGCTCCGCCTGAAAGGCCCGTGGAGCGATCCAATAGTGCGCGCCGCCGGACGTACAGTCACGCTCGACGACGTTGAGCACACAATAATTCGCAAAGAATATCGCGAGCCACGTGTACACTTTGCATTGGTGTTCGCGGCGCTTGGCTCTCCACCACTGCGGAGCGAGGCGTACACCGGCGCCAAGCTGGACGCGCAACTCGACGATCAAGCGCGGGTCTTCCTCACACAGTCACCGACAAAGAATCGCACGGAACGATTCGCGCTCTTTCTCAGTCCTATCTTCACGTACTACCGCGCTGACTTCGGCACGACGCGTCTCGAACTCGGCCAATTTCTCGCGCCGTGGTTTGATGGCGACCAACGCAAGCGACTGGAAAAGGGCGCGTTCGGCATCCGCGAAACGGACTTTGATTGGACCCTCAACAGTCAGGGTAAAGCGCGTCTGCCGTGACCTGACACGTGGTTGCGGCGTCACCTCTCACACCCCATGCCACGGAGGCCGTCTTATGCAACCGTCCGAAAAAGAATCCAGCACGCCGTCCACTCCTACTCACGCACTCCGACTCGATGTCGCTTCCATCGGGCAGGCCGGCCTCGCCTTTCTGTTGGCGTTCCTCATCGCATTCGTGCTCAAAGGCACTTGAACGCGCCGTGGTGACCGCAGCGGCACCGTCACTGAATCGTCGGCAAACAGCTAACGCCACGCCGCGGTGACCACACCAGACGCATCCTTCGCGTACGGCACCCACGCCAAGGCCACCAACTGCACGCGGACGTCACCGCTCTTCGCCGTGATTGGCGTGCGGTCAAGCGTTTCCTGCTGCGCGTCGTAGGACGCGCCAAGCGCATCGATTTCTGTTTGTAGCTGCGTTTCTAAATCACTGTACTGTGTTTGTAACGCGCCCACGCTTTCGGATGCGCGCGTGACGTCACCGCTTTGCTGCACCGCACGACCCGCACCACGCATCGCCGTGCCAACTTTGCCAACGGTCGATGCAGAAATCTTTCCGCGACCGAAAACGGCGCCCAATATCGCGCTGCCAACCGAAATGATCGTATCGACCTTCGCCTGACCGGCCTGCGCTTGCTCGCGGGATACGGCCTGCTCCGCACGACGAATCCGCTCTTGCAACGCTGACAGTCGCGTTGCGTACTTGCCGCGTAACGTCTCCACTTTCGCGTCGCGCATTTCGCGCGAAAGATTTTGCAAACGGATGCGAAAATCGCGCTCGGATTCTCCGGACGAAGACGTAAGTCTCAACGCTGGACTGCTGAGTAGTTCCACTTGCTCGTTCGTGACAATCCATTTTTGAAATGTCTTCGACCATGTCGCATAGTTTTTTGCTGTGGTCGCAGCTTTCGGCAGCGCACCAAACACGGCACCGTCGCGTGCGCCACGCTCCAATACATTGACGTCTAATTCGACACGTTCAGCACCATCCCATTCGAGCGTAATTGGTCCATCATCCATTGCCGCAAGGAGTGAGACTCGTCGTTGCTCGGTGACGCCAAGCTTTGCGTTGTTAAACGACACGTCGGCAACGCCGAGTATGACCGGGTTGTAGGAGATGGAGCCTAGATCGGTGGTAGGCGGGAGAAAATACTGTGGGATATCCGGCGATAGCACGGGCGCGTGCGCGACCGCTGTTGCATCAAGCGCCGAGAGACCACCGCCCGACGCCGATGCTATGACGTTGGAATTCGACAGCGTTGCCGCTGCATTGGTACCTGACGTACTCGTTTGAGACAACGCTGGTGCTTGTCCCTGCAGCATCTTGATTTGCTCACGCGTCATCGGGCCAGCGAGATACGACATGGTCCAGCGTGTTTCGAAGATGAGCGGCGCGGGTTCGTGCACACTATGCATCAAGAAGACGCGCTTGCCCAAACCCGCAATCGTTTTCTCCATCGCGTCGCGATCAAACGGCTGTCCTCCCGACGCACCCTCGAGCCCTTCCATCACGCGCATTTTATCGCGCTCGGTTTGCAAACGGCCGATAAACCACGTACCCATGTTCGAGAGGCCGCGATAATCCAAGTCCACGGGATTTTGCGTGGCGAGCACCACGCCCAGCCCGAACGCGCGCGCCTGCTTGAGCAAGGTGAGCAACAAGACTTTCGACGGCGGACTCGCCACGGGTGGCATATACCCGAACAGCTCGTCGATGTACAAGATGGCGCGCAATGATCCGGTACCCGGTTGCGAGCGCACCCACGCGAGAATGTCCGCCAGCAACAGCGTCACGAAGAACATGCGCTCGGCGTCACCAAGATGGGCGATGGAAATGATGGAACCCTTTGGTTTTCCGTTCGCATCGTACAGCAGATTCGCTGTACTGAGCGGCTCGCCTTTCATCCAATTTTGAAAACCTGGTGCGGCCAGCAGGTTGTTCAACTTCATCGCGAATGCCATCCGATCTTTCGGCGGAAATACTGTGTCGAGCGGCATCACGCCAACCTGGTTGAATGGCGGCGACTGAATGCCGCTAATCATGCCCGCGAGATCGAGATCGCGTCCTTCATTCCACGCAGCCGAGAGCAAGTTGGCGAGCAGAATATGTTCGCGGCTGGAGATCGGATCGGCGTCGATCCCGAGCAGGGCGAGAACGCTCGTTGCGGTCGCATCGACCCGTTCACGGAACGCTTCGCTGTCGTCGCGCAGTGCCGCCGGCGGTGCAACGAAAGCGCGCAGCAACGAGAGCGGGCGGCCCGCCGTGCTGCCCGGGGTGTAAATCGTGACTTCGGCCGCCTCGTGCAGTCGCTGAATGCGTTCGCCGTCCTCACCCCAAGCGGCCAGCCCGTCTTTCCATAATTTTGCTTGCTGCTCCGCGAATGCTTCCGGCGTGGACCCCGCGTTGGCTGCCTGTTGTGGATCAATCCACGGACGAAAGTCCGACGCTTCGAGATTGGGAAACCGTAGCGCCAAGTTGCCGAGATCACCTTTCGGGTCTATCGCAATCACGGGCACTTTGTCGATGAGCGCTTCTTCGATCAGATCGATGCCAAGGCCGGTTTTTCCGCTGCCGGTCATGCCAATGATCACCGCATGCGTGGTGAGATCTTTCGCATCGTATAACACGAGCTCCTCGCCGCGCGTACGGGTTGCGAGATCGTAGCGTTTGCCGAGGTAAAAGGCGCCGAGCTTTTCGAAATCAGTCATGACGAGAAGTGGTTCAAGGGCGAGGTACGGCCTGACGGGCGAGGGTCAGCAATTGTTGTGCATGGCGACGCGCATTATCGATTTCATACGATTGAACAGGACGTTCTGCGCCGTCAACCTGTTTACTCGTACGCGTGGCCGAGTCGTTGGCAAATTCAATGACGAGTAATGAGCGCAGCGTGATTGGCGAGCTGTTGCCCGATTGCACCGTTTGCTCACGAGTGTCCGACATACTGATCAAGTGCCCAGCACTGTCGAACAAAAACATGCGCGATGCCCGTGAGTCTGCGCCAAACGTTGCGGTTTCGTCGATGCGCAACGCGTTCGCAACAATACGGGTCGCGATCCAGGTCGACTTCTCGTCCGCATCACTCCACGTACCGGAGCGCGGCGTTGCATCGATCACGGCACTGGCGGATTCGCCGCGCCGAACCGATTTCGCATCACTGCCCGCGGTACATGCAACGCAGACAAGCAATGCGAAACAACGTGACATGACAGAGAGTGGAGGCATTGGTTTCAAATCGGTTGACCGGGATACACGGCGATCGCCGAGCCTCCAGCGACAAACGTTGATGCGGGTGGGGTATTGAATGCGTCGGCAAACTGTCGGCCGTAGAGTGTCGTAAGATCGGCTTCGATGAGACAGTCTGCGGCGAGACTGATATTCCATCGCGGATGCGACACTTGGTATTCAAGCGTGGGTTTGCCAGGGCGGCGTGTGTAGCCCCAGTAGTGCTCTGCGACAAACTCCTCGATGCTGCCGCCTCGCATCGGACGTGGTGGCGCATTGACGAGCGTGAGGACGCGTTCCCATCCGCCGTCGCGTTTCCACTCGTAAACCAACGAACGCGTAGCGGACGATGTGGGGTCGGAGAGCGGCGCTTCAGGTACGGCGGCGCGACGCATCGGTCGCGCGACGTACGGCTCACCATACAGGGTGCGCGCCACAAATGCGATGGCGGAGCGAGGTACCATCTCCTGAATAAACGTGACGCCGCGCCGCCACGAGCCATCCAGCATTTTGCGCTTCACGTAAAAGCGAAGATTGACTTCAGGGAAACGTACGTGGAACGGAATGCGGTGACCGAGAATGCGCGTGTCGCGAAAATCGAAGGCGACGATACTCGCGAGGGCGTCACCTTTGAAAATGTCGAGCTCAGTGCCCGCTGCAACGAATGGTTTCAGTAGTTTCGGATCGACTGCCCAACTGACCATCACAATGTCGCGCCATGCAGCGGTGAGAAATGGTCGGCTCTCGTGCACGTCGCTTAAAATTCTCGCCGCTTCATCTCTTTAAAAATCTCTTCCGCTTCCGACCCAGACAACGGCTCGGCACCGCCGCGCGTCGCCTCGAGGGTGGAGTCGAATGAGGGGCGCGGCTGCTTTTTTGGTTGAGCGGCCTTCGCTGTGGTTTTTTTGATCAACGCCTTCAGCTGCGAATCCTTCACGTTTGCTCCGATCCAGAGGTTACTTGAGGTTGGCGTGCGGAGCGCCGCATGTAAAGCGGACCTCCCTTCGAAAGAGTGGCGGCCCGCTTCGAAATTACATGAAGACGTGACGCGAGCGCGTTACGCTTGCGGCCGACGTTTGCGGAGCAAGAGGAGGATGGCCAAGCCCGAGCAGAATAGCACGCCGGTGGTAGGCTCCGGCACGATGGTTCCAGTAAAATCGGCAGTGAATGCTAAGTCGGCGGCGCTCGCGTTTTCAAACGCGCCGTTGAGCGACAAATTACTGAGCGTGCCGACGGCGTTGGAGCGCAGCGCGCGGCCCCCGGTGTACTGATTCACACTCGAGGCTTCGATGGAGTTTGATGCGCCGATGGGCAGCGCCGAAAACGTTGACGCCCCAACACCGAGCGTCGTGAGCACGATCGCGTACGTTTTACTCGCGGCGAGTCCGAGATTGAGCGCGTTTGACGTGTTTGAAAACACATACGTATCAAACGGCTTCAGCGGGTTGGCGCCGAGATTAATGCTGCCCGTCTGCACGACACTAGAAAACAGCGGCGTGCTCACCAATCGATAATTAATGACGTCAAACTCAAAGACGTGCGCGGTGAACTTGAGGTCTGCCCCTTGTCCGAAGTCGTCAGACAAGAAAATCGAAAACCGTTGCAGATACGGCGCTGTCGCTGGCGTGACGAAGGTCTGTGCGAACGTGGGGAACGTGCCACCGTCGGAAAACTTTCCGAACGAGCCGTCGAACGTGCTCAGGCCGTTAAATCCTATCGTTGTGGTTTGCGCGTGTCCGGTTGCGGCGAACAGGGCGCAGCCGAAAAACACAGCAGCAGCACGCGCAGACTTGGTGTACAGGCAGGCTATCGTTGTCATAACTCAGGGTGTGACGGTGACGGTGACTGACGAGGATCCAATACCGCCATCCTTGTCCCGAATCGAGAGTGTAACAACGTACGTACCGGGCGTGCTCCAACTCATTGCGCGCAGCATTGGTCGGGTTTTCGCCGGGAGTGCGGTGACACTTCCTGCATACGTTGTGCCGTCGGCCCAGTCGTACGTGAATGCCCAAGGGGCGTCTTTCGTGCCGACATCAGTACCGCTTGCGCCGAACGTCACGCTTTGGCCAACCGACACGGTGGTTGGTGTGCGCGCAATCAGCAGCGCAACCGGAGCAACATTGCTGATCACAATGGAGCGCGACAATGACTTTGGCCAACCAAACTTATCCGTAACCGTGAGCGTCACGCTGTACGTCCCGTTATCGGCAAACGTTTTTGTTGGTGACACCTCCGACGCGCTCGTGCCATCGCCGAAATCCCACGCGTACGTGAGTACTTCGCCGAAACCGTTCACGAGTAAGTCGGGATCCGTCGATGCGGATCCGTTGAAGGTGACCGCCGTTCCTTCAACACTGGTCGTTGCGCCGGTAAACGATGCGACGGGAGGACGGTCACCCGCTTCGACTGCGGTCTGATACGAGTCTTGTAAGCGCGACAACATATCGTATCCCGTCGAGGCTTCAATTTTGTCGACGGTCGTCAAATAGTTTTGCCACGGATCGTTTCGAATACCCGATATGTTTGGCATGTTGACCGCGAGTACCGTGGTGTTGGAAAGATCAGCCCAACTGTTGATATTGCCGCGCGTGAATGGATTGCCAGTGGTGTACGGACCAATAAACGCAACTTTCCACGTCGAGTCGGGAATCTGCACTTTGTTCAGGTTGCGCAGCCACCGTGGTGTGGCACCGGCAGCGTAGAGAGGCCCGGTGATGATGTACACAGCACGACCACCGAGCCTCGCAGAATCACCTAACGCATTTTCGAACGATGCCCACACACCTTGATTGAGATCGGCCATTTGCGGCACGATGTTCGTCAGATAAAACGTGGAGGCATTGTCAACGTTGGCGACGGTGCGATCAAACGAACGCGTCATATGGCCGCGATCAAATCCACCTGTGGTGTAGTCCGAGGTCAGAATCTGCGCCGAGACCGGCAAGTTTGGGTCGGCGGAAAAACAGTTGCAGCGATCCTGACCAGACACCATGTGTCGTGCATCTAATTCATAGCTCACCCAGTTCGGTGTACCGCGTGTCTGATTGTAGGAGAGCACGTATTGCGGACGGGCGATCAGAAAATCGATGGGCGAAGTTCCTGCGGCCGTGGGTCGGCCGAATTCATCATTCGCGCCGTATGTGCCGAGTGGCGCCGTAACTGGTATTTCGACAGTGATCGGCGTGAGCGTATCAGTGAACGTGGCGCCGCCGCCAACGGGCGTTGCGGTGACCTCAATACGCGGACGCGTCGCGCTGCCAGACACGCCGGTGACGATGCCCGTATTTTCGACGACCGTCGCCGTTGCGATGCTTGGGTCGATGGACCGGAACGTAAAGTTCGCAAGGACGGTTGTTGCTCCAGACTTGGCCGTTGGAAACAGTTGCGTTTGGAAGCCCGGTGGAAAGCTGCTGGTGGACGAGCTCAGCGTAATGCTGTTGATCAGCACGCCAACCACCGTTACTTGTGACGCGCCGGAAACGGAATTTGGTGCAGTCGCAGTAATCGAGACTGGTCCACCAATCGTAACGCCCGTCACCTTGCCGGTCTGATCGACCGTTGCCACTGCGGTATTCGATGACGACCACACAAAACTTGTATTGACCGCCAAGTTATTCGCGTCTTTCGCTGTGGCGATCAGCGTTGTCGTGCTACCCGTCGCGACACTGGCGGCGTTTGGTGTCACACTCACACTAGCGATGGGTGCAGCGACGACGACCGAAAGCGTGGCGGTGCCAGTGACGTTGTTGGCGGACGTGGCCGTGATGGTTGCGGTGCCCACCGCAACACCGGTTGCAACACCAGTTGATGCGTTCACGGTGGCGACCGACACATCCGAACTACTCCACGCAAATGTGGTTGATGCGACAACACCATTCGCATCTTTTGCCGTCGCGCTAAACGCGGTGGTGAAACCGGGATTGACCGACGTCGTCAGCGGAGAGACGGTCACCGCCGTCACAGGTCCAGCCACAGGTCCACCGACACTGCTGTTGCGCGGATTTGGCGTGCCCGCCACAAAGTCTGCCGCGTTGTCGTTGCTGTCAGTGGCGCCGCCATTGAGCCGCAGCGCCGCCGTCGTGTTGCTCAACGTTGCCGTTGGATGCAATCCTTCGGCGCAATTGGCCGTGGCACCAAAACCAACAAGGTCCACGTATGCCGCGATGTCGGGACAAGCACCGGTTAGCGCCGCGGCACTACTACTCAGCGCGACTTTCCCCGCTGTGGCGCTCAGCGCCAGCGTACCCGTCGCATCTGGCGTTGGCAAATTGACCGTGCCGCCGGCGCCAAGTGCTTCTTGCACCAAGAAATACCGTCCGGCCGCAATCGTGCCGGATAAAACGGTAGTTTGCCACGTCGTGCCCGTTGCACTCGCGTACTGTACCGACCACCCAGTCAACGAGACGTCAGTGGCTCCAGCATTGTACAGCTCGATGAAATCATTCTTGAACGTGGAGCCAGCGTTTCCGCCGCCGCCGTACACTTGGCTGATGACCACGCCGCCCGCCAAGCTTGCCGACCGCAACGGTCGATCACTGCGACGTGGTGATACCACGCCGTCCGAAGAAACGCAGCTAGTGAACGCGAGAATCGCCGCGGAGCACCACGCAGCAGAACGACGACGCGAGAAGAGCGAAAGCATGGGATGCGATGGCGATAAGGGAGAAACGCGTGGGACCGAACGCGCCAGTGCAGCGCGCGGCCCCTGTTCAATGGTAAGTGCTGTCGACTGAATAATCTCTTATCCCACGTGACGAGCCGGTAACGAGCAGGCAGGCTCAGGCGAGGGTGTCTCGGGTAATGTCCGCGAGGCTGGTGCATCCCGCCAAGCCCATAGTTAAATCGAACTCTGCGTGAATGTTCCGCAATACTTCGCGGACACCAGCTTCACCGGCAATCGCAAGTCCATATACATAGGGTCGTCCGAGCAACACTGCCGACGCACCCAGTGCGAGCGCTTTGAATACGTCAGAGCCACTGCGTACGCCGGAATCCAGCAACACCGGCAGCGCACCGTTCACGACTTTGACAATGCCCGGCAGCGCGTCGAGCGTGGCAACTTCGCCATCGATTTGTCGACCACCGTGATTGGAGACAATCAGTCCGTCCACGCCGTGCTCAAGTGCGAGCCGCGCATCATCCGGATGGAGCACACCTTTCAAAATAATCGGCAGCGATGTCATGGCCCGTAAACGCGCGAGGTCCGTCCATTGCAGCGATGGTCGAGAGTACGTCGCGACAAACCGCCGGACAGCCTTGCGAGGCCAACTTGTACGTAATTTCTCGAGCAACGGACCTGGTGTGCGTTGCAATAAATCACGCAACACGCCAAGCACATGCAAATTGATGCGCGTGCGCGAAGGTGCCTCGTGTGTTGGCAATTCAAGCTCGCGCCGGAATACGGGATCAGAGGTGTACTGCGCGATACCCATCCCACGCAGAAAGGGCAACGACGCCAAGTCCAGATCGCGCGGGCGCCAGCCAAGCATCGTGGTGTCGAGCGTGAGCACAATGCCTTTGCATCCGCACGCTTCCGCACGACGAACAAAGCTCTCCACGAGATCGTCGGAGCGAGACCAGTAGAGTTGAAAGAAACGCGGCGTGTCCTGCATAACGGCCGCACACGTCTCCATGGCGACGGACGCTTGATTCGAAAAAATCATCGGCACGCCCTCTGCATGCGCGGCACGCGCGACCGCGAGGTCGGCGTCGCGATGCACGATTTCCAACACACCGATCGGCGCGGTGAGCATCGGCATGCGCATTTCAATACCAAATAACTGCGCGCGCGTGTCACGATGTTCGACGTCGCGCAACACGCGCGGTACAATGCGCCACTGATCAAAGGCACGTCGATTCGCCGACATGGTGTCTTCACGACCCGCGCCACCGAGCACATAGGCAGCGGCGCGCGCCGTCATCATCGCGATCGCCTTCGCTTCGAGCGCGTGCTCCGATACGGGTACGCGGGGAGGTTGTCCGGCAACCCCGTCAAGATACAGTTGTGTTTGACGTTGCTGTCCAAACATAGAACTCAATGCCTCGTGGTTGGCGCGATCAAACGAAGAATTGCGGCGACCACGGCGCGTCCCGTGGCGCGCATTGGTGCTATCGCCTCAAAATGCCCTTCGTCTGGAATAGTCTCAACCGTGACGCTGTCGCCCTTCGCGTGCGCAACCGCTGCAAAGGCCTCGCGCGCGAACGTTGGGGCGATACGATCGCGATCGCCGGCGATGTGGATTGAAGGAACGCCCAACGGCAAACGATCGATGGGTGACGCGTCACGCAGGCGATACGGCACGTCGTCTGGTGCGCCACCCAACAGCGACTCAACCGCCGCATTACCACACGTGTTTTTCTCTCGGCCGTAGAACTCACGTAAATCTGCAATGCCGGCAATGGACACGACGCCGCGTAACGCCAGCGGTTTACCGCCCGCGAGCGGACTCTCCGCTGTGAGCGTACGTCGCGTGGCTAACCAGAGTGCGAGGTGACCGCCCGCTGAATGTCCGGCCGCGACAATGCGCGTGGTATCAATGGCGTATCTCGTCGCGAGTGTGCGAACAAAATCCGCAGCATCCGCCGCATCGCGAAACGTGCCGGTCCAACCACCACCAGGCTGATCGTAGCGACGGTATTCGATATTCCACGTGGCAACGCCTGCGTCGGAGATTGCTTGCGCAAGCGGCGCCGTGTTGCGCAGCGATGCGTAGGGCGAGAACCAGCAGCCACCATGTATGAGAATGACTAGCGGTACTTTCGCGCCACGCGTCTCCCGAGGCATTCGCAGCTCGCCAAACTGCAAGGAGTCCTTGCCGTAGGCCACGCGCACCCCGTCCTCTCGCACGCGCATGGTATCAACGTCACTTGCGCGAAGCGAACGTACCGTTGGAACAGGAGTGCTTTGCGCCGAGGAGCGCTGGGGGTGGACGAGGGCGGCGAGTGCAAGTGCAACGAGCACTGCGGCGGATCGACGGCGTGACTGAGATTGCGAAAGCATCGCGGGAAGCTGGTCGCCGCGTCACGTCGCGTCTAGCCGATATGTAGTTCTAAAAGCCCCAATGCGTCGCGAGTCGCTTGCCGAGGTACACGCCAAGACCCGTTCCTACCATCGACAAGGCGAAGGCGGTGAAAATCCCAACCCTCTCACCCGCATACCACCCGAGGCTGCCGAGAATGAAAGTGCTGAGCGAGATGAGCAGTCTGGTCATACGAGCAAGACGCGCGGCGTTGCACGAGGGCACAGTTCATCCACATCCACAGGGCATCCCAGTTCGTGATTCGGCGCCGCGACACAGACGATTGACAGTATGGCTAGACGTTGCTACCGTCGTGTAGCACAAAAATCTGCAGGGCGCGCCACGGCGCGGACACGCACGATGTCGGTCAACCTTTCGGACGTGACGGTAGGCGGGTCCTTTTTTGTGGCAGTCCGTTGGATAATTGGTGCAACGTCAACATCGCACAGTGTTGACAGCCCAACGCGGGGGGACCGACCGCGAACTACGCGTGCTCGGTGCGTACGGCAGGGCCGGACTCCGATCACACAGCAACGGGAGTAGTGCCATGCGTACAACCGGGAAGGTGAAGTGGTTCAACGACGCGAAGGGCTTTGGATTCATCACGCCAGATGACGGTTCGAAGGATTGCTTCGTGCACCACTCGGCCATTCAAGGCGGCGGCTTTCGCACGCTCGCTGAAGGCGAGAAAGTGGAATTCGACATCGTGCAGGGGCAAAAAGGCCCGGCGGCGGAGAACGTGACGAAAGCTCGCGTCTGATGTTGCGGTTTGGTGATGCAATCAAGGGCCGTCGGATTTATCCGGCGGCCCTTCTGCCTCCCCTTGCGTATCCCCATTGCCCCTATCTAGCCTCTCTGAATGGCCTTCGCGATGGCAAATGCCGCACCTGCCGCCAATCCACCAATCGTCACAGTCTGTAGTCCGCTTTTAAATGGAGAAACGCCGGTAAAGCGACCTTTCAGCCATCCAAAGGCGGCGAGTGCGATGAGTGTCACCACCACCGAGATTTCCAGCGCGCGTTGTGGCGTGTCGGTGTAAATCATGTACGGCGCAAGCGGCACGAAACCGCCAACGATGTACGCGCTCGCAATCGTTGCTGCACTGCGCACTGCACGCTTTGGATCAGGCGCTTCGAGGCCGAGCTCAAAGCGCATCATAAAATCCACCCATGCGCTTGGACGTCGCTCAAGTCCGTTCATCACGATTGCACTTTCTTCTTCCGTCAAACCATACTGTTCAAGTATTTCACGGACTTCTGCGCGCTCGGCATGTGGCTTGTCGACGATCTCTTGCTGTTCGCGCGCGAACTCGCTGTGGTAATGCTCCTCAGCGCTACGCGCCGCGAGATACCCGCCCAGTCCCATCGCAATCGAGCCGGCAGCAATTTCAGCAAGGCCGGCGGTGACGACGAGTGACGTTGCGGCCACGGCGCCGGAGATGCCAGCGGCAAGGGCGAAGGGCACCGTGAGGCCGTCGGACATGCCGATCACAACGTCTCGTACGGATTCACTACCCGTAAAATGCGCCTCGTGATGCGGGTGCTGCTCATGGTGTTCGAAATGCGTTGGTGTCACAATGCTCTCTTGTTCTGGCAGACAATAAGCGTCGCTTCGTCGACCTCAGTACGATAAGCGTACGAACCGGTCTTTTGTTTCAAATGCCGCGACCAACGCGGACGACGATCTTTCCTTGAAACGGCATGTCGTCGCGCCTGTTGCAATCTTAGGTGCGCGAGCGGCTAAACCTTGTGCGTAGATAGGAGGAGGCTCGTTTCGGAGTTCGAGATTCCTTTGATGGTGCGAATGCTGCGAAGCGCTTCGTCGAATGTTTCCAAACTATCGGTGCCTAACTCGGCGACGATGTCCCAACGCCCGTTGGTGGTGTGGAGTGCGCGAATTTCCGGATAGCCGCGCAGACTTTTCAGAATAGCGTCTGAGCGATCCCCCTCAACGCTGATAAGGATGACGGCGCGGACGCGATGGGCAGCGGCCTCCGACGCGGTGCGGACGGTGAAGCCAAGGAGCACGCGCTGCTCTACAAGTTTGTCGATGCGGTTTTGCACCGTGCCGCGAGAGACACCTAGCTGCTTTGCGAGTTGCGCGACGGATAGTCGTGCGTTTTCTCGCAGGAGCGAGATGAGTCGATGGTCTTGGCTATCCATTTTCGTTGGTATCGCCGGATTGTGTATACATATCGTCAAAAATAGTCTGTATTACGCAAGAAAGGTGCGCATATTTGATAAGTTTTTAAGCTTGTTGCTAACATCACCGATGGCCAGCTTCCAAGCATGTCCACCACCCTCTTTGACGCGCCTCAGAACGCGGCAACACCATCGCGGCGGGCTGCTGCGCAGATTATCACAAAGCGCGTCCAGCTAATTGGCGTGCCGATGGACTTGGGCGCGAGTCGACGCGGTGTCGACATGGGTCCCTCGGCCATGCGGCTCGCGCCGCTTCGCGAGCTCCTACATGGCTTGGGTCTCGACGTGGAGGACACCGGCAATATTGCGGTGCCAGATCGGGCGTCGCTGCCGATTGAACCAACGGCGCGATTGGCCGCGATCACGGATGTCTGTGCGGAGCTTGCGCGGCTGATAGCGACAGCGGTGCGGGATGGGGTGCGGCCGTTGGTGTTGGGCGGCGATCACTCATTGGCTGCCGGATCAATTGCTGGCACGGCAACCGCGCTTGCCGATTACGGCGAACGTGTTGGTGTGATTTGGTTGGATGCGCACGCGGACTTGAACACACCGTCTACGAGTCTCAGCGGCAATGTCCACGGCATGCCCGCAGCGCATTTAGTCGGACTCGGTGATTATCGACTATCGCACCTTTCATCTGCGTTCCCCGTCGTGCGGCCGGAGCATTTTGTCTACGTGGGACTGCGCGATCTTGATGTTGCCGAACGGGCGTTGATTAAATCGATGCGATTGCATGCGTTTACGATGCGCGACATCGATGAGCGTGGCCTTCGGGCGGTGATGGATGATGCGGTGTCGATTGCGACTCGTGGTACCGGCGGCGTGCATCTCTCGTGCGACGCTGATTGGATTGATCCGCGAGAAGCACCGGGTGTTGGTACGCCGGTACGCGGCGGGGCGACGCTGCGTGAGGCACACCTTGCCATGGAAATTATTCACGATTCTGGTGCGCTGCTGGCCATGGACCTTGTGGAGATCAACCCAATTCTAGATCGGCAAAATCACACGGCAGAATTGTGCGCGGAACTTATCGCGAGCGCCTTTGGACGCCGCATTCTCTGAGCGAGGTGTCGACGATGACGAGCATGACTGCACTAAACGCCACTGGAGAAAGTATTGCCCGAGAGGAGGCGTGGGGCGCGCACAACTATCACCCCTTGGATTTAGTGATTGCGCATGCCGAGGGCGCGTGGGTGACGGACGTTGAGGGGCGGCGATATCTCGATTGCCTCAGTGCGTATTCGGCGGTGAACCAAGGTCATTGCCATCCGCGTATTCTGGCGACGCTGGTGGAGCAGGCGTCGCGTGTGACGCTGACGTCGCGCGCGTTTCGCAACGAGCAGTTGGGTGCGTTTTGCGAGGAGCTGGCAACGTTGTGCGGAATGGAGATGGTGCTCCCAATGAATACGGGTGCCGAGGCGGTGGAGACCGCGATTAAAGCGGCTCGACGTTGGGGCTATATGCGTAAGAATATTCCGCAGGACGCGGCAACGATCATTGCGTTCGACAACAATTTTCACGGTCGCACCACGACGATTGTCGGGTTCTCGAGTGAGCCTTCGTATCGTGCGCACTTTGGTCCGTTTGCGCCGGGATTTGTGTTGGTGCCCTTTGGTGATCTCGCGGCGGTGCGTGCGGCGATGACTTCGAATACGTGCGCCGTGCTCATTGAACCGATCCAGTGTGAAGCGGGTGTACTCATTCCGCCTGATGGTTTCTTGACCGATTTAGCGGCGTTATGCCGCGAGCGAAATGTGTTGTTGATCGCTGATGAGATTCAGACGGGTCTGGGCCGGACGGGAAACATGTTCGCGTGCGATCATGAGGGAGTGCAGCCGGACATGTATGTGTTGGGGAAGGCGCTGTCGGGTGGTTTTTATCCGGTATCAGCCGTGGTGTCGAGTCGCGATGTGCTGGGCGTGTTTGGTCCCGGTTCGCATGGCAGCACTTTTGGTGGCAATCCGTTGGGATGCGCGGTCGCCCGGACGGCATTACGGGTGTTGGACGACGAGCATCTGGTCGAACGATCCGCGGTACTAGGCGCGTGGTTGTTGGCGGAAGTGCGCACTATTCAACATCCGAGCATTGTGGCCGTGCGTGGACGCGGGCTGATGGTGGCGATTGAACTCAGCGAGCAAGCGCGTCCGTACTGTGAATTGCTTAAAGAGCGGGGCGTATTATGTAAGGAGACGCACGATTTTGTCATTCGACTATCGCCGCCGTTGGTGGTGCGCGAAGCGGATTTGGCATGGGCGGTGGAGCAGTTGCGGGGCGTATTCAACGACTAGAAAATTCGTGATCGGCTATCCAATGCGCAGCGACGCGGTCGCCAATTGAATCTCCCGTAAGAAGCTGACGAGACCGGCGATGAGACCAATCATCGCCAGCACGAACAGCGCGGCGACAATTCTGGACACATTGGGCGTGAAGAATGCGCTGACAAACAACACCGCGATCATCACGCAGACGAGTAACGCGGCCAGCGTGAAAAGGCTGATTGCCCAATTCACGAGGCGCGCGCGACGAGACAGCATTGTCAGATCGTCACTCAGCACCCTGCGATATTCACCCGTCGCCGAGACGTGATGCGCTTCGAGCATGCGCGCACGGTCGATAATACGGCCTAAACGGTTTGTGAGCACCACTAACAGTGACGCAATGCCGGTCAGCAGGAAGACTGGGGCAATCGCGAGCTGAATGACGTGGGCAATGGCGGCAACGCGCGCGTCTGGCTGCATAAATGGAAGATGACACGCGTACCCCCGCCCGTCATCATTCTTTTGACTGCGCCCGCTGGATCGGCGCGCATTGCTGGTCTGTCCCTCTGTTGTCTTCTCAGGAGCACCGCATGAACACCACCGACGAAGCGCGACTTGCGAAGTTGGCCACGATTTGCCTTGCGCTCCCCGAAACGTCGATGGTGAGCAGTGGTTCGCACGCCAGCTTCATCGTGCGCAAGAAAACCTTTGTTTACTTTCTGAACGATCATCACGGCGACGGCATTGTGTCGATGTGTTGGCGCACCACACGCAGTGAAAACGCCTCGTGGGCGGCGCAAGACAGCAGCCGATTCTATCTCCCCGCGTACCTTGGCGCCCAAGGGTGGGCCGCGTTGCGGTTGGACGTGGGGTCGATTGACTGGCGCGAGGTGACGGGCTTTGTCGCTGACAGCTACCGACTCGTTGCGCCCAAACGATTGTCCGCCACATTGACGCCGCGCGATGTCTGACATGTTAGCGCGTAAAGCGCTGGCATCGTGCACCCGCCAATGCTACTCTATCGTCCTTACCAGCAGGTCCCGTCGCAGCGACGGGTGACACGTAGACCCGGAGCAAGTCGAATGATCACCACTGACGTACACCGCGCCGCGATTGCCATCAGCTCGGCACTCGCGTTCACGTTTTCCCTACCGCTGACTTCACTGGTCGCGCAGACCGCGACCGGCACCGTGCGCGGCAAAGTTACCGATGCGGCCAACGGACGCGGATTAAGCGAAGTACAAATTCTCGTCAACGGTACGCGTGTCGGCACGATCAGCGGAGCGAACGGGGAGTACACACTCGTGTCCGTCCCACTCGGATCGCGTGCGCTCGTCGTGCGACGCATCGGCTATCAGCCCGTCGCGCCGTCGGTCACGGTGATAGATGGTAGTGTCGTGACGCTGGATATCGCCATGCGTGTGAGCGCTGTGAATTTGAGCGAAGTGGTGATCACTGGTTCCGGTGCACCAACGGAAAAACGTAAGATTGGCACGAGTATGGCGTCCGTCGACTCGACGCTGATCAGTCGCGCGCAAGCCGTGACGCTTGACCAGGCATTGCAAGGCAAAGTGGCCGGTGCGCAAATCTCGCAGAACTCGGGTGGGCCCGGCGGCGGTGGTGTGTCGGTGCGACTCCGTGGCACGAACTCGTTTATCTCCGGTTCTGATCCGCTCTACATCATCGACGGCGTGATCATGGATAACGGATCGGCGCAGCTCACCGACCTGGGTGGACGCTCCAATCCGCAAAATCGGTTGGCCGATCTGAATCCTGCCGACGTTGAGCGCATCGAGATTATTCGTGGTGCGGCCGCTGCGGCACTGTACGGCTCACGCGCGAACAATGGCGTCGTGCAGATCTTTACGAAGCGCGGCACGATTGGGAAACCACGATTCACTTTTACCTCGCGCTACGCGTCTAACGAATTGCGAGCGCAGCAGCCGTTCAACTTATATCCGTACGACGTGAACGGGTTGCCGACGGCGCGCTTCAACTACCAGAATGACATCTTCAAACGCGCGCCAACAACAGAACAGAATCTGGCGATTGAAGGTGGTACAGAAGGCACGCGCTATTACCTGAGTGCCAACGCGTCAAGTGAAGACGGTATTTTGCGGTCGACCTCTTCGCATCGCCAAGGGGCACGCGTCAATTTGCAACAGCAGTTGCATCCGCGGCTCATCGCGAACGTCACGGCCAACTACGTCAGCACGAGCAATCAGTTCCAGGCGTTTGGTGAACAGAACGATTATGGAATTATGGGCTCCCTGTTTTTCGCGCCGACTAACGTCGACTTTCGACCGGTCAACGGCATTTATCCGCTCCCGCCTGCCCTCGGCACGAATCCATTACTGGCGATTGATCGCATCAAGAATCCGCAATCGATTGATCGGTTTATCGGCTCAACGAAGCTGACATGGACGCCCATCACGGCGTTAGTGATGGACTACACGGTGGGTATCGACAACACGGGTTTTGAGCAACGTCAATTCATTCCGCGCAACGCGGTGTTAGGAACGGCGCCGAACTCCACTGGGCGGTCGCAATCGGTGTTTCAAGCCACGCGCGTGGTCAATCAAGACGCCATTGCGACGTATAGCTGGAAAGCGCCATTCGATCTCGAAATGCGTACGACTGGCGGATTTAACTACACGTCCCAGAAAGTGCGCATCACCAACGCGGTCGCGAATGGTCTGGCGCCCGTCGGTGAACTGGTCAGTGCTGGCTCTACGTATTCGGCCGGTCAGTCAGAAGTAGAGTTGCGGACGCTCGGCTTTTATGGGCAGCAGGAAGTGTCGATTCAGGATCGACTTTTCTTGACGGGTGCGGTGCGTTATGACGCGTCGTCAACATTTGCGCCGTCAGAACGCTGGCAGGCCTTTCCGAAGTTCTCAGCGTCGTACGTGGTGCTGAACAATCGGTCTGGTGCCATCAATAATCTGCGGTTGCGCAGCGCGCTCGGTTGGGCGGGAAGTCAACCCGGCATCGTGAACGCATACTCGCAGTTTGTCACGTTTACCCAGTTGCCGTTTGCGGGCCGACCCGGCTTCGTCAACGATGTGACATACGGCAATCCCACATTGCGCAACGAACGGGCGCGTGAATGGGAAGTCGGTACCGAAGCGGGCTTGTTGAGCGGCAAGGTGTCGGTTGACGCGACGTACTACAATCGACTCGTGTCCGACCTGCTGTTCTTCCGTCCGCTCGCCACCAGCACCGGATTTTCTCGACAGTTCTTCCCGATTGGCACCATGTCCAACAAAGGCTTCGAATTGTTGGTGAAGACGACAAACGTGGACAAGGCCAATTTCAAATGGGCGTCCACCGTGACGTATACTCGCAACAAAAACTTGGTCGAGTCGTTGGCCATTCAGGACTTTCAATCGGCGGGCGGCTATCCCAATCGTATCCGCGCTGGCGAGCCCGCTGGTGTGTTTTACGGTTCGTACGCGGCACGGAATTGCGTGACCGGTGCGTTGTTGCTCGATTCGCTCGGTCGCTATCGTCGCAGCAATCAAGCGGCGGACTTGGGAGCAACGTTGGATATTCGTCGGGCCATTAGCCAAGGGACGTGCAACGATTCGCTGAACAAGGTGATCGGTGATCCAAATCCGTCGTGGCTTGGTTCTTTGTTAAACGAGTTCACGCTTGGTAAGAAGTTGCGCGTGCGCGTGCTGTTGGATGGTGTGTTTGGGAACGACATCATGAATTTGTCAACGCGTGCGCAGAACGCTGGTGTCGCGAGCAATTCGAAGGAATACGAACGCGAGTTGCTGCCGTATGGCGACGCACGAAAGCTGCCGCCTTCCTTCAATGCTCGCACCCAAGGCATTTTTCAGTATTGGGTGGAAGACGGTTCGTTTGTAAAGCTGCGCGAATTGTCGGCGAGTTACACGGTAGACTGGCCGTCGATGCGCCGAGTGTTCAAGGAGGGCATCGATCTGACCGTGTCCGGGCGTAATCTCGCCGTTTGGACCAGATACCGCGGCTACGATCCAGAGATCAATCTCTTCGGCACCAACGCGGGCGGCGTTGGATCGGTCCAAACAACAGCGGCTGATCGCGGTTTCGACTTTGGCGGCTATCCCATTCCTCGCGTGTGGTCCGTTAGTGCGCGCTTCTCTTACTGACCCGCGGAGACCATCAACGATGCGAGCAATCAGATATTTCGCGGTGGCGCTCGCCGCCACTGCGATCGGAGCATGCAATCTCGATCTGCAGAATCCGAATTCACCAACCGAAGTGCAAGTCACCACCAGTGCGGATGGCATCATCGCGTTGGCAACCGGATTGCAGTCACGGTTTGCTACATCGTACGGAAACTTCGCGTATACGTCTGGGTTGGTGACCGACGAATTCGCGTCGGTAACGGCGGCCCTGATTTCTATCAGCGACGCGGAGCAGGGTTCGGTGGCACCGGGGACGGGTATCGCCGATGCCGTGTTCAACTCTGAATACCGCACCATACGCACCGCCGACGATCTTCTAGCCGGATCCGATGCGCTGTCGTCGTCGCTTGACGCGGGCACGCGTAGTGGACTGCGGGCGCTTGCCTTTGCGATTAAGGCCGAGTCGCTTGGTGAGGCCATGCAGTCGTATCAGAAAATTCCGATCAACACCTTTGGTATCACGTCGCCACTGTATGTGGCGCGCAGTGAAGCGTTGCCGGTAATTCGTGCGCTCTTGGATTCAGCCGCGACAACCATCGCAACCACGCCAACCAGTGCGTTTTTCAACGCGAATATTTTGACACCGGGTGTCAGCCTTCCAAACATGATTCAAATCTTTCGTGCCCGGTACGCACGATTGGCGGGTGATCAAGCTACGGCATTGTCGGCCGCGAACCTCGTGGCGCGTACCGGACCAACCGCTCTCTCGCAGCTCACCTTCCCGGCGCCGAGTGTCAATCCGTTTGCCAACGTGACGGGTGGAACAAACGGGGTATCGCCACGTCGTCAGTGGCGGTTATCGATGTTGCCGTCGGATCAGCGATTTACTTATTTCGTTGCACCGTCGACAACGGCGGTGGGTCGCGTCGGTGCATTGCTCGACTTGTGGAGCCGCAACGCCAATGCACAAGCGCCATTTGCGGTGTATTTCCCTGACGAAGCGCTGCTGATCAAAGCCGAAGCACTGGTGGCGCAAGGGCAGCTTCCAGCGGCGCAGGCCGCGCTCGATTCCGTACGCACGGATTGCATTGGTGGCCGTGGCATTGACGATCCGAAAGCGTGTCTCGCGCCACTGGCCTCGCAGTTAAGTGCGGCCGACTTACTGACCGAGATTTATGTGCAGCGGAAGTACGAACTTTTTGGTACCGGCTTGCGATGGGAGGATGTCCGTCGTCGCAATGCGATTCGTGGGCCGGTGGCCGCACCGCTTTCGCCAGTGGATGGACAACGCTGTTGGCTGCCGTACGCGTTTGGGGATCGCAACGCGAATTCCAACGCTACGTTTGCCCTTCTGCCCGATCCATCGGAGCCGTCTACGTTTCCGTCTGGCTGTATCGTTCAATGAGACCAACATCCATGACCAAGCAAGCGGACAACACCATGGCAACGCGCGTGCGACGCAGTACGAAGTTTGCCCTGATATTTGCAGCGGCGGCGTTCGCCGTCGCATGCGGCACGAAAGACGCGGCGAGTCCGCTGCAGCCATCGGGTGCAGTTGGCCGAGTGCGTTTTGTGAATGTGATAACGGACACAACGCGCGGACGCGTGAACGCCATTCTCGAGGCGGTGCCGTTTGGCGTGAACCTCACGTACTCACAGAGTGCACCTGCCACATTGCCGTCGCCGGCAACCGCGCTGTATTCGCCGGTCCTTGCGGGTGCTCGGACGTTTGTGCTGAAGCGCACGGTCGATACCAATACCACCGTAGCGACCATTCCGTTCACGGTGACGGAAGGACAGGATCGCACGGTGTATGCGGTTGGTGGTGCCAATGCGAGTTCCGTGACGTCGTACATCACGACGGATGACAACTCGGTGGCATCGTCAACGCAGACGCGCGTCCGTGTGGTGCATCTGAGTCCGACGGCCGGTGCGCTCGACGTGTTTGTGACAGCAGTCGGCGCTGATCTGTCGACGGCCACACCAACGCTGTCGAATGTGTCGTATCAGACTGCGTCTACGGCGTTGCTGGTGAATGCGGGCACTTATCAGGTGCGGGCGGTGCCTGCGGGAACGGCTGCCGCGAGTCGTGCCGGTGCAGTATCAATTAATGTGGCAAGCTTCTCGCTTGTGGGCGGTACCGGGCGTACGATTGTGGCGGCCGACAACACCACGGGTGGGGCGCCGTTGCGAGCCTTTGTGCTGAGCGACAGATAGGGATAGGGGATAGGGATTAGGGGATAGGGATTAGGGAAGGAACGGGACGACTGCGAAGGCAGTTGTCCCGTTTGCATTCCATCCCTAGTCCCTAACCCCTATTCCCTCGTCCCCATGCCACGGTATGAATCTTGAACGGTAAATAGTACTATCATCAACGTTCAACTACATCAGGGGATCACACATGCTCATGACGCTTGCAATCATACTCGTCGTTCTCTGGCTGTTGGGAATGGTCACTGCTTACACGATGGGCGGTCTCATCCATGTGCTGCTCGTGGTCGCGATTATTGTCGTGCTCGTGCGAGTCATCCAGGGCCGAAAAGTTCTTTGAGCGCAAGGAGTCGCGGTGACGCTTGCAGCCTCGGAGCGGCGGGCGATTCTGAATGATGCACCGCACGGCTGCTGCGCTCGCCTATGAACACGCGAGCGGAGCGGTCGCGCGCTGAAGCCTCGGACGAACTACTCATCGGTCCGATTCGTGGTGATCTGTTGGGCGCAGACCATCTCGCTGCGCGTGCTCGAGCGGTGGCGCGTGCTCAACGACTTGTGGCGACGCGCGGGCCATTGCGTCCTGCGCGGTTACTGGCACGACTCGCTGATACGCGCCGCATTCTCAGCGATGCGCACGAACGACTCATTGCGGCGGCCGCGGCGGACGTTGACGCGGGGCCCGCTGGCGAATGGTTGCTTGATAATTATCACGTCGTACAAGAGCATCTGCAGGAAGTGCGTGCGAGTTTGCCGGGAGGTTATTATCGCGAACTTCCAGAACTCGCTAGCGGTCCGCTGACGGGATATCCGCGTGTGTATGAGATGGCGATTTCACTCATCTCGCACACCGAAGCGCGTATCGATTTGGAAAATGTCGACTTATTTGTAGACGCGTTCCAAAGCGTGACCCCGTTATCGGTTGGCGAATTGTGGGCGATGCCGGCGATGTTGCGGCTCGGACTGATTGAGAGTGTTCGACGCATGACGCTGCGTACCGTTCAACGTCTCGACGAAATTGAGCTGGCGTCGCATTGGGCAGATCGGATTCTTGCCGCCAACACGCGCGGCGGCTCTGAGCTGCGCGCCGGATTGCGCGAGTTCGCGGATGCCGAACATACTCTGACCCCGTATTTCGTTTCGCGGTTCCTGCAATCATTGCGGCAGGCCGAAGGTGAGTCACCACCGCTTGATTGGCTCGAACACTGGCTCCGCGACGCAGGAGGCAGTCCGGACAACGCGGTCGCGCAGGCAACGCAACGCCTCGCGCTCACACAAATCATGATGGCCAACAGTATCACGAGTCTTCGGGATATTGGCCGCCGTGACTGGCGAATGTTTGTCGAACGACAAAGCGTCATGGAGGCCGTGCTCCGTGATGATCCGTCGGGATTCTATTCGCAGATGACGTTTGCTACGCGGGATCGATACCGCCACGTCGTGGAGCGTATCGCCAAACGTACTGGGCATCGCGAGGTTTCCGTCGCACAATGGGCGATTGATCTCGCGCGTCGACATGCCGACAGTGCGGATGCGGCAGCCGATCCGCGATGCGCGCACGTCGGGTTTTACCTAGTGGACGACGGACGCCTCGAGCTCGAACGAATGTCCGGGTACACGCCGTGGCTCGGTGAGCGCGCGGAGCGCTCCGTGCGCGCACATCCGAACCTAGTGTTTATCGGCGGACTGGCGCTCTGCACCGTGCTCGCGACGCTTGCCGTCACGCTTTTAGTTGACGAAGGGGCGCGAACGTCGCTCCGGTTGTTGTTGCTGTTTGCGTTCTTTCCCGCGCTCGACATCTCGGTGAGCGTGCTCAATCAACTTGTCACAACGTGGCTACCACCACGCATTCTTGCACGGCTGGATCTGCACGAGCATGGTGTACCTGCCGAGTCTCGCACGGCGGTTGTCATTCCGACCTTGTTCGGCAGCGTGGATGATGTGCGTGACGCACTTGAAAATCTCGAAGTGCAGTTTCTGGCCAATCGCGAGGCCCATCTTCACTTTGCGATCTTAAGTGACTTTACCGACGCGGCGACTGAATCGCTCCCGAACGACGAGGCAGTCGTCACCGCCGCGCTCGACGGCGTGCGGGCACTCAATGCGCGATACGCCCCAGGACAGCCGGACGAATTTTATCTCCTACATCGCAAACGTCGATGGAACGCGCAGCAAGGCGTGTGGATGGGATGGGAGCGCAAACGCGGCAAACTGTCACAGTTTAATCAACTGTTACGTGGCGAATCGACGGATGCGTTTTCCGTCATCAGTGTTGATGCCACCACGTTGCGCGATGTGAAGTATGTAATCACGCTCGATGCGGATACCGTATTGCCACCAGATGCGGCCCCGTCGCTTGTCGGGGCCATGGCGCATCCACTTAACCGCGCCGTGTACGACGTATCGCGTGGACGGATCGTGCGCGGGTATGGCATTCTGCAGCCGCGCGTGGGCGTGTCGCTGCCGAGCGCGCATCGATCACGTTTTGCTTCCATTGCGTCGGGCCATCCGGGCGTCGATCCGTATTCGACGGCAGTGTCCGACGTGTATCAGGATCTGTATGGGGAAGGCAGTTTTACCGGCAAAGGCATCTATGATGTCGACGCGTTTCAATTGGCAACGCACGGTCGTTTTCCCGAGAATACGCTACTCTCGCACGATTTGATCGAAGGGAATTACGCGCGCGCTGGGCTGGCCACCGATGTCATCGTGTACGACGACTATCCGTCGAGCTATCTCGCGTTTGCGAAACGAAAGCATCGATGGATACGAGGTGATTGGCAACTCTTGCCGTGGTTGCGTCGCGTTGTGCCGGGGCCGGATGGTCCAGAACGCAATCGACTGTCGCTGTTGTCACGATGGAAAATTCTCGACAATCTGCGCCGCAGTGCAGTCGAGATTGCCCAGCTGCTCTTCTTAGTCGGCGGTTGGACCGTCCTGCCCGGTTCCGTCGTCCGCTGGACCTTACTTGGACTAGGCGCCATCATGGCGCCGTGGGCGACATCACTGCTCCTTGCCGTCGTGCGACCGCCGTTTGATAAGTCGTGGCGCGCCTATTACGCCGCGGTCGGGCAAGACGCGATCGTGAGCGCGCAACAAGTGGCGCTCGCGTTGATCTTTCTGCCGCATCAAGCGCTCATATCAATCGATGCCATTGCGCGGACGCTCTATCGACTGATTGTTTCGCGTCAATATTTGCTCGAGTGGCAGCCGGCCTCGCTCATTGAGCGCGACGTATCAAACGTTGCGAATATCGCGCGTGAAAGTTGGCGCGCCATGCGTATGTCGGTCGTGAGCGTCGGCATCGGCGCGATCGCCGTTTCGGCGATCGCTGTGCGTCGACAGCTCGTTCGCGAGCTGCCCGTGCTTGACCTGGCACCCTTGGCGTTGTCGATGTGGAGTATCGTCCTGCTCTGGCTCTTCGCACCGCGCATCGCGGCGTGGCTGAGCCGTGGCATCACGCCAGAACGTCGACAGTTGTCAGTGAGTGCGCGAGAAACCGCAACGCGCTACGCGCAGGTCCATTGGCACTTTTTCGATCACTTTGTAACGGCCGACACGCATTGGCTCGCACCGGACAACTTTCAGTCCGATCCTGAACCCGTCGTCGCGATGCGCACGTCGCCCACAAATATCGGCCTACAACTGCTGTCGACGGTGAGCGCGCATGACTTAGGGTTCATCAGCGCGTCCGACATGACCGAACGCCTTGAACGGGCCGTTGCAACGTTGGCGTCACTGCGTCGGTATCGCGGCCATTTCTACAATTGGTACGACCTCAAAGAATTGCGCGTGCTGGACCCGCCGTACATCAGCACGGTCGACAGCGGCAATATGGCTGGCCACCTGATTGCGCTCCGACAAGCGTGTCTGCAATTGGCGGATCAGCAACAAGAGATTGGCGTGAGGTTGCGCGCACTCGCTGATCAAGCATACGCCTTTGTCACGGAGATGGAGTTCGCGTTCCTCTACGACGAATCGCGTAAGCTCTTTACGATCGGCTATCATCCCGAGTCATTCACGGCCGACGACTCGTTCTACGATCTACTGGCCTCCGAAGCACGGTTGGCCAGCTTCGTCGCCATCGCGCGCAATGACGTTCCCGTCGAACATTGGTTCCGACTCTCGCGCACGCTCAATCGGTCGGCCGGAGCGACCGCGCTGGTGTCGTGGAGCGGCAGCATGTTTGAGTATCTCATGCCCGTGCTCGTGATGCGTTCGCTACCGTTCACGATTCTGGACCAGACGTATCACGGTGCGACGGCTCGCCACCGCGCGTTTGCGCGCCTTCGCGGCGTGCCATGGGGCGTCAGCGAAAGCGCCTACAATCTGCGCGACCGTCATCAGACGTATCAGTACCATGCGTTTGGGATTCCCGATCTTGCGCTCGCGCGCGGACTTGGTCGGGATCTTGTGGTGGCGCCCTATGCGTCCGCGCTGGCCGCCATGATTGATCCGCCGCGCGCGTTGGCGAATTTGCGAGCGCTGGAGACCATGGGTGCACTTGGTGAATTCGGTTTTTCGGACGCGCTGGACTACACGCGCCCAGCGGTTGGTCAACGATTTGCCATCGTGTCGGCGTACATGGCGCATCACATCGGCATGACACTGGTCGCGCTCGCGAACGTGCTTCGCAACAATATTTGGCAGGATCGGTTCCATGCAGACTCACTGGTGAAGTCGGCAGAGCTGTTGCTGCACGAACGCGTGCCGAGACGCTTGGTCATGCAGGATGCGCAGTCCGCGCGTCCTGACGATGCACGGCCGAATCCCGAGAGTGTTCGGCCCGTGGTACGTGAAGTCAATACGGCTGAGACAACCGAACCTCGCATTGCCCTACTCGGATCATTTCCGTACACGGTGATGCTCAATCACAACGGGAGTGGTTACAGTCGATACGAGTCGCTTGCGGTCACGCGATGGCGCGCCGATGGCACGTCCGACAATACCGGACAGTTCTGTTACGTGCGCGATGTGACTGAAGATCGCACGTGGTCAACTGCGCACCAGCCAACGGTGACCCCGGCCGATTGGAGTCGAGCGTGGCTGGCGTCTGATCGCGTCACCTTGCATCGCGCGGATGGGGACATCGAGACGAAAACGGAAATCACTGTCGTTCCCGCGGACGCGGCGGAGGTGCGCCGCGTGACGGTGACGAATAACGGTCGTGATGCACGTGATATTGAATTGACGAGTTATGGCGAAGTCGTGATGGCACCAGCGGACGCAGATCGCGCGCATCCTGCGTTTTCGAACTTGTTCGTTGAGACCGAATGGCACGCATGGTGTACGGCGATCACCGCAACGCGACGTCCACGCACGCCCGCGGATCCGTTGCTGTGGTGTGTACACGTGGTGGACGCGGGGCGTGATCGCGTGGGGCAAGTGTCGTGCGAGACAGATCGCGCGCGATTTATTGGTCGTGGTCGCAGCGTGCGCGATCCCATGGCGATGGATTTGCGCGCAGATCTTTCGGGGTCAACCGGCGCCGTACTCGACCCAATTTTTGCCTTACGGACCAGTGTGCGCGTTGCTCCCGGACAATCGGTGAGCGTCGCGTTCATGACGCTCGTTGCAACGACGCGAGAGTCGGCGTTTGAGCTTGCTGGCCGATACCACGATTCGCATGCAGCGCAACGTGCCCTCGACTTTGCCTGGACCGCGACACAAATCGAACTGCGCGAACTTGGCATCACGCCAGCAAACGCGGCCGTTTTTCAGGAAATCGCGGCACAACTGTTGTACCGCAGTACATCGCTCGCGTCACCGCTTGACGAGCAGCGGCGGAATCGCGGGTCGCAGCCGCGTTTGTGGTCGCAAGGCATCTCGGGTGATCGACCAATCGTGTTGGCTACAATCGATTCCATCGACGGCTTGCCGACACTGCGTGAGCTATTTACGGCCCATCGATACTGGCGACGTCGCGGATTAACCGTCGATCTCGTGGTGATCAATGCGCAGCCGTACGACTATCTGCAAGAGCTGCGCGACGGGATCACGGAAGCGATGGTGTCCGCGAATGACGCATCGTTGGTGGATCAGCCGGGTGGCGTATTTATTCGTCGCCGAGATGTGTTTCCGGCAGACGATTTTCTCATGCTCTCGGCGACGGCGCACGTCCACGTGTCGTGCGATGGGCGCTCCCTCACGCGCGTGCTCGCCAGTGCGACGGAAAACGCCGCGGCCCAGGAGTCAACGGCGACGCTCGTCGCAGTCGCGCGCGCGTTGGAGCGGGGCACGCCGCCATCGGTACCCGTCGTCGTGCGAACTAACCCGCTGGCGTCCTTGGTGTCGGCGTTACGCCCGCTCGTTGCGCCATTGCTGCCGCGCGCATTACGCACGCGCGATGTTGCCCCATCAGCGCCAACGCCAGTGGCGCTGCGTTTCGACAACGGTATTGGCGGCCTCGACGAGCGCGGCGATTACTTCATGGTTATCGATGATGCGCACTTACCACCGGTGCCATGGTCGAACGTTATTGCGAATCCGCACGGTGGATTCCTCGTGTCCGAACGCGGTGCAGGCTGTACGTGGGCCGAAAATGCGTACTTCTATCGTATCACGCCGTGGCACAACGATCCGGTGTCAGATCCGGCGAGCGACGTGCTGTTCCTGCAGGATCTCGATAGCCACGACCTGTGGAGTGCAACACCTGCCCCTGTGCGTGACGACGGCCCATACCGGGTGCGACATAGCGCCGGAAGCTCAACATTTGAGCACGAGCATGATGGAATTCGCACGGAACTGTTGTTGGGTATGCCGGAGGATGACGCGGTCAAGATGTCGCTGCTACGCGTGAGCAATCAGTCCACTCGATCACGACGCATCTGCATCACCGCTTTCGTCGAATGGACACTTGGCGCGCGACGTGAGGACACGCAGTATCAAGTGCGCACGCGTTTTGTGCCGGAGCGCAACGCGATCTTTGCACAGAACTACTTCGATCCGCAGTTTTGCGATTGGACGACGTTCCTTGCATCGAGCGAACCGATCACAAGCTTTACTGCCGATCGACAAGCGTTCATTGGTCGTAACGGTTCGCTGGCCGCGCCAGCGATGTTGTTTCGTAGTGAGTTAGACGGCGCGTCCGGGGTTGGACTGGATCCGTGCGGCGCGTTGCAGATGCACTTGGTACTTGTACCCGGCGAATCCCGTGAGATTTGCGTGTTACTCGGTGCGGCGAGTACCGAAGGTGAAGCGCGACGAGTACTGGAACGCTTAAAAACGACTGATCGAGCACGAGTGTTGATTACGAAGTCGTTGGCATCATGGATGGCGCGATTGAGCGTGGTGACAGTGCGGACACCAGACGCAGCCTTCGACGCGATGCTGAATAAATGGACGCTGTATCAGGCGCTCTCGTGCCGCATGTGGGCACGCATGGGTTTGTATCAGAGTAGCGGTGCCTACGGATTTCGTGATCAGTTGCAAGACGTGATGGCCTTCGTGTACGCGGAGCCAGAGGTGGCGCGCGCACATATTCTCCGAGCAACGGCGCGCCAGTTTTTGGAAGGCGATGTGCAACACTGGTGGCATCCGCATAGCGGTCGCGGTGTACGCACACGGTTTTCGGACGATCTCGCGTGGCTACCATATGTTGTGGAGCATTATGTACGGGTCACCGGCGATCGCGCGATCCTCGATGAGTACGTACCCTTTATCTCCATGCGCGCGCTCGAACCACACGAGCATGAACTGTATGACTTGCCAAGCATCACCGACGAGCATGCGAGTGTGTATGAGCACTGTCGACGTGCGCTTCGCAAAGCGTGCACGATTGGCTCGCACGGACTCCCACTCATTGGCACGGGTGATTGGAATGACGGCATGAGCCGAGTTGGCGTGGATGGGAAAGGTGAAAGCGTTTGGCTCGCGTGGTTTTTGATTACGACGCTGCGATCCTTCGCGCGGCTTGTGGTCGCGCGCGGTGAACAGGCCGAAGCGGATGACCTGTTGCGCATCGCAGATGCATATGTGCAGGCAGTCGAAGCCGCGGGTTGGGATGGGCAGTGGTATCGACGTGCGTACTATGATGACGGGACGCCTATGGGGTCTGCCACAAGCGATGAGTGTCAGATCGACTCCATTGCGCAAAGTTGGAGCGTGATTTCAGCGGCGGGCGGCGCCGCACGGCAGGAGCTTGCGATGCGTGCGCTCAACGGCCGATTGGTGCGAGAAGATGCGCGCCTGATCATGCTGCTCACGCCGCCGTTCAATCAAGGCACACACGACCCCGGGTACATCAAAGGATATTTGCCGGGCATACGTGAGAATGGTGCGCAGTATACACACGCGGCACTCTGGGCTGTTCTCGCGACGGCAATGCGTGGCGATGGTGATCGTGCCTTCGAACTTTTTCAGATGATCAACCCACTCACGCACAGCGCGACCGCTGTGGATATGGAGCGCTACAAGGTCGAACCGTACGTGGTAGCTGCTGACGTGTATACGGCGCCGTCGCAGCTTGGTCGTGGCGGCTGGACGTGGTATACAGGCTCCGCAAGTTGGATGTATCGTGTTGGCATTGAGCAGATTTTGGGATTCACGAAAGTCGGCGACACCTTGCAGTTCTCGCCGCGAGTACCGAACGCGTGGAGTGAATTTTCGCTCACGTATCGCTTTGGTCGCGCTACATACGACATTGTGGTGCGCAATCCTGCTGCGGTGCAGCGGCTCGGTTCGAGCGTGACGGTCGACGGCGTGCGCGTTGACGGTCAGAGCATTCGATTGGTCGATGACGAACGACGCCACGCCGTTGTCATTGAGCCCGCCGCACCGTCGACCATCCACGTGACATGATCTGCACGCAGTACGACCCCCTGTGCAGGCAGTCGGTTGACGTCGATCGGTGATTCAAGCACTTGCTGCAGCACCGATGCTTTGTCTGTGCCCGCGACCAAAAACAGCACGTCACGAGCGGCGTTGAGAACAGGCAGCGTCAGCGAAAGTCGCCACATCCCCACTGTCTCGCCAAATGCCGCCGTCACCCACTGCGTTTGCTCCTGCACAGCAGCGCCCCGTGGAAAGAGTGACGCTGTATGTCCGTCAGCGCCGAGTCCAAGCAGTACGAGGTCGAATTGTTTTCCTGCGCGTTCCGTGGGTGCACCATGCGGCGTTGCGAAGAGCGCACGCAATTCCAACTCGTACGCGATTGCCGCACTGGGAGGCTCGTCTTCGCCGCGCAGCCGATGGATATTGGCAGTCGGGATCGGTACGTGCGAGAGCAGGGCGTCGCTCGCCATTTTATAGTTGCTCTGTATGTCGGTTGGGGACACGCACCGTTCATCGCCAAAACAGACGTGCACCGCGCGCCAATCAATCCGTTGTACGTACGCATCCGTGGCCAAAAGTTGGTAGAGCGCGCGAGGCGTTGCACCACCCGAAAGCGCAATGACAAATCGATCCTGCTCGCGAACACAGCGTGTCGCGCAGGCAACGACCCGCTCTGCTGCCGCGACGGTCAGCAGTTCGCGTGTGAGATACTCTTGAACGGTCACGCGGGCGCGACGGGATCATGCCAGCCACCCACGTCGACTGCGAGTCGAGCAGCATCGCGCGGTCCCCACTGGCCCGCTTCGTACGAATGCGCGGGAGTGACGTTGCCAAGCACTGGCTCGACGATGGCCCACGCCGCTTCGACAAAGTCCTCGCGCGCGAACAGCATCTGATCGCCATCCATCGCATCACCAATCAGTCGCTCATATGCATCCATCTCGTCACCATCCGGATGATGTACCATCGTAAATTCCGCAGGATCGGAATCCATCGTTTCGCCCGGACGCTTGACACGCGCACCGATGGTGATGCGCACATCGGGACCCAAGCGAAAACGGATGTAGTTTCCTTCTGTTGGTGACGGCGATTGGAATGAGGACGGCTTGAGGGTGACCAAGACTTCGGTCGCGGTGACGGGAAGATATTTTCCCGCGCGAATCAAAAATGGTACGCCGTTCCACCTCGGCGAGTCGATATGCAATCGCACGGCGGCAAACGTTTCGACGGTGGAGTCAGCAGGGACATCCTTTTCGTCTTTGTAGCGTCGACATTGGCCGCGCACCACATCATCAGGTGACAGCGCGCGCATGTGCGCGAAGAGCGCAGCTTGCGCGTCGTTAAGATGTTGCGCGCCGGTACTGACTGGCGATTCCATCGTAAGGAATCCCAGCACTTCGAGCAGATGATTCTGAATGACGTCGCGAATAGTACCGGCTTCTTCATAGAACCGGCCGCGGCCATCAACCCCAAAACTTTCAGCCATCGTGATCTGCACACTCTCGACGTATTGACTATTCCAGACCGGCTCGAAAAACGAATTGGCGAAACGAAACACGAGCAGATTTTGCACCGCTTCCTTTCCCAAGAAGTGGTCGATGCGGAAAATACTGTCTTCACTAAAAACGGCGTGTACGGTGGCGTTTAACGCTTTTGCCGATTCGAGATCGCGTCCAAACGGCTTCTCAACGACGATGCGCGCATTCGTCGCGCAGCCTGAGGTTCCTAAGTGCGCGGCGACATCGTCAAACATCTCCGGCGGAATGGCGAGATAGTGCAACGGGTGCGTGGCCGCACCGAGCGCAGCCTTGATGGCATCATACGTTGCCGCATCTTGATAGTCGCCGTTTACATACACGAGTCGCGCCTCAAGATTCGCCAACGCCACGGCATCCACGTTGCCACGTTGCGTGAGCTCGTCATGCACACGCTGGCGGAGTAACTCAATGGTCCATCCCGAACGCGCCACAACGATGATCGGAAAGTCGAGCTGCCCTTTGCGCGACATTGCGAGCAGGGCTGGATAGATCTTTTTTCGCGCGAGGTCGCCTGTCCCGCCGAAAAACACCATCGCATCTGAACGAATTGGCATCAGCTGTTGCTCTTTTCAAGATGTCCACCAAACCCAAAACGCATCGCCGATAGCACACGATTTTGAAAGTCTGCTTCGCCTCGCGAGCTAAAGCGTTCGAACAGGGCGGCCGTCAGCACGTGCGCGGGTACTGCCTCATCGATCGCTGCTTCGATTGTCCATCGGCCTTCGCCAGAATCCGACACTTTGCCGGCAAACTGAGCGAGTCCGGGGTCGCGCACGAGGGCGGCTGCCGTGAGATCGAGGAGCCACGATGTGACCACGCTTCCGCGTCTCCAGACCTCTGTGATGTCTGGCAGGTGAAGATCGTATTGGTAATACTCAGGGTTGCGTAGCGGCGATGTTTCGGCGTCGGCCGTGTGTTCTCGTTTGCCGATGTTCGCATTTTTTAAAATATTCAGACCTTCGCTGAACGCCGCCATCATACCGTACTCAATGCCGTTGTGCACCATCTTCACAAAATGACCCGCACCGTTTGGGCCGCAATGCAAGTATCCCAGCTCGCTCGTGCCATCCATCGTTTCACGCCCGGGCGTCCGCGCAACGGCGCCCAAGCCTGGTGCGAGCGTGGCGAACAACGGATCGAGATGATGCACGATATCTGGCTCACCACCAATCATGAGACAATAGCCACGCTCGAGGCCGAACACGCCACCACTGGTGCCGCAATCCACATGATGCATGCCGAGTGTGGCAAGTTGTTTCGCGCGATCAACGTCGTCGCGATAGTAGCTGTTGCCACCGTCAACAACGATGTCGCCCGCGCTTAACTTGGGAAGCAAAACGTCTAGAGTTTTCGCGACAACGGCGGCCGGCACCATCAACCAGACCACGCGTGGCTGCGTGAGCTGCGCGACCAACGCATCCAACGTCAGCGCTGGCGTGGCGCCCTCGCTCTCGAGCGCGCGCACCGCGTCGGCGCTGACGTCGTGCGCGACGCACACGTGGCCTCCGCGCATAAACCGACGCACCATGTTCGCGCCCATGCGCCCCAACCCAATCATCCCAACCTGCATCGACGCATCCTCGCGAGCGATTCGACCGAAACGGAATATCCCCTGACTGAATTCTAGCGTACAGGAACGCAATGACACCGGGATGCCCGCCGCGCAGCCTATGACCGTTACTATTCCACTTCGGGCGCGAGATCGCGCACCCCGTTGGCGCTGCTGCTCTACACTTTTCAACGTCTCACATGTCGCGAGTCATCGTCATCGGCGCGGGTGCTGCGGGCACCATGGCCGCCATTTTTTCGGCATTGTCCGGCGCCGAAACATTCTTGCTGGAACGCACCCGCGACGGCGGACGAAAAATCCTCATTAGCGGGGGCGGACGCTGTAACGTGCTGCCTATGCTGGTGGACGAATCGCGCTTTGTGACGGACTCGTCGCCAAATACGCTCCGGAAAATCGTACGCTCGTGGCCGCTCGCGCAGCAGCGTGCATTTTTTGAAGAGGACCTCGGCATCCCACTGGTGGAAGAAACGGATGCGCTCAAGCTCTTTCCGGCATCGCACAAGGCGCGCGATGTGCGCGACGGGCTCTTGGCACACGCGAAGGCAAAAGGCGTGCAGTTGCGCATGAATACGCATGTAATCGGGGTGCAACAGACCGCCACTGGTTGGCGTGTCGAGCGCGACGGTGCGGCACCGATCGATGGCGATGCCGTGATCATCGCGACCGGTGGACTTTCTGTCCCGCTTACCGGCAGCGACGGCTTCGGCCTCCGATTGCTCGAAACCCTCGGCCACGCCATCAATCGCACCTACGCGGCGCTCACGCCAATCACGTCGCATGACACCGCGTTCACGGCGCTCTCAGGTGTTTCACTCACGGTGACGCTCACCGCGAAATCGGAAGAACGCAGCGCCACGCACACTGGCGGATTTCTCTTTACACATCACGGATATAGCGGACCGTCCGTGCTCAACGTGTCGCACGTCGTGGTGCGCGCGCGCAATGAACGGACGTCACCCGCTCGCGTGCAAGTGCGCTGGACACCGCTCGGCGACGCTGAATGGGGTGCCGCGCTCAAGCCGCACGGCGCCCGAACGGTCACGGGCGCGCTGCGCAACGAGATGCCTGACCGGCTCGCTGCGGTGTTGCTGGACATGGCGAAGGTGGAAATTCATCGGCCGCTGTCAGAATTGCGACGAGACGAACGGTTGCGACTCATCGACGTGCTCGTGCGCGGTGATTTGCCCTGGAGTAGCGATGAAGGCTACAAGAAGGCAGAAGTGATGGGCGGTGGCGTTGCACTCGCCGAGGTCGATCCGCGCACCATGGAAAGTCGTCGATACAAGGGCCTGTATTTATGCGGTGAGGTGCTCGACGCATTTGGGCCTATTGGCGGTTACAATTTTTTGTGGGCTTGGGCCACCGGACGCGCAGCGGGCATTGGTGCCGCGCGCCCGTAACCGTGTCGCGTCGCGTCGCTAACGAATTTCTCCGCCCGCACGATAGTAGTCGCCCAACAAATGTTCAGCGAAGTATTCCATCAGCATGCGTTGATTGTACGGTGATGTATCTCGATATCCGTGTGGTTGTCCGGGATAGATGAAGAAGTCGAAACGCTTGTTTGCTTTGATGAGTGCATCCGCGAGCCGAATGGTGTTGCCTGGATGCACGTTGTTGTCGAGATCACCGGTGGTGAGCGCAAGGTTGCCCTTCAAATTGCCGGCGAGTTCTTCGTTGGTTGGGACTTTAATGGTGAACCGGACGCTGTCTTGGTTCGCGGTGTCTCCCTTCGTGACGACCTTCACGCCGTGATTCCACTCGCTCCAGTTCTGGTTATAAATATTGTTGTCGTGATTGCCCGATTCCGACCATCCCACTTTGAAAAAGTCGTTGTACGGTGGCAACAGCATCGCCGCCGCCGTGAGAAAGCCACCGCCTGAATGTCCGTAAATGCCAATCTTGTCCATATCAATCCACCGGTAGCGCGCGCCGAGTTGCTCGATGCCGGCTTTTTTGTCAGCAAGCGCGTAGTCGCGCATGTTGCCGTAGCCAAAGCGATGATAGGCAAGCGAACGCAGTGGAGTTCCCCCGCGATGGCCTATTTGAATCACAATAAAGCCGAGCTGCGCGAGCTGCATCTGACCACCACCGACTGCAAACCCGGTGGTCACCGCCTCTTCCTGCGGCCCTGGATACACATACGCGATGAGCGGATATTTCTTTGTCGAATCGAAGTCAAACGGCTTCCAAATATTACCGAACAACTCCGTCACACCATCTGCTGCTTTCACAGAAAATGGTTCGGCGACTTTGAAACCGAGTTCCTTGAGCTTTGACAGGTCCATTTCTTCCATCGCCATTAGGATTTTGCCCGTGGTGCCATCGCGCAACACCGACTTTGGAGGCGCATCCATACGCGAGTACGTATCGAAGATGTACTTGCCCGTTGGCGATACAGTCGACGTGTGTGACGCGTTGCCATCGTCTACGAGCGTCAACCCTTGGCCGTTTCCGGCAACGCGATATGTGTGTTTCTGATACAACTGTTCATCAGCCTCGCGCCCTTCACCGAAGACCCACACGGTGCCGGTGGTCGAATCAATCTTGCTCACGCCTTCGACATTCCACGCACCAGTCGTGAGCGGATATTTTGGTGCGACGCCACCGTTGAAATCGTACACATACAACTGGCCCCAGCCGGTCTTTTGTGACCACCATAGAAAGTCGCCACCCTTCTTCAGATAGCGAATGGGCTGCGGTTCTAACGCGGCTTCTTCGATGCCATCCGTGAGAAGCGTTTTGATCACGCCGGACGTAACATCTACTTCGATAAAGTCGAGGTTGCGTTGCGGGCGATCCCGTCGTACGAGACGCAGCTGTTCGCCGTTCACCGGCCAATGCAAGTCCAACAGTCGTTGATCCTTCCACTTGGGAACCGACAGCTGCTTTGCCGCTTTCTCGCCGCGACGATATGTCCACAGCTCTTGTTGCGGAACACTTTCTTCGCCCGGCATGGAATACTTGTAGTGCAGTAAAACTGGTCGTGGCTGCGCGAGCACATTTACCAAAAATAAATCTTTTACCTTCCGCGAATCTGCCCGCGTAATGGCAAACGATTTCGAGTCGGGTGACCACGTGGCGCCCGGACGAACACGCATCTCGTTCTTATTCACGACTTCGGTATTACCAAGATCGGTACTATCAACCACGCCGCCACCCAACGCATCCAGCTGTCGTCGATTTTCCGTCGTATCCTTCGCGCCAAACGAGTAGTCTTCAACGCCATTGCTCGTGACTTTGATGGTGTCGGCCTTGGCGATGTCAACGACGTACAGGTTGTGATCGCGCGCGAACACGAAGGCTGTACTATCCGGAGAATAGTTGCGGTACGCGTCGGGCCCGCGAGGGGGCAGTGGTACACTGCGAATCTCACGTTCTTCATCTGCTGGGGGAGTGCGCGCCGCACGACCGAGACTCTTCAGTAGCTCCGTAGCAAGTGTCCATTCAAAGCGTGTCGAGTCCACCGTGAACCGAAAGGCCTTGTGGTTCTTTAAAAACGTGATCGTCTGAAAGGGAAGATTGGTTGCATCAAACGGCTTTTTGCGCAGTTCGGTCAATTGTTGCGCCAGCTTCGCCGCATCAAATAATGGACGCTTTGCACCACCCGATGTTGACGGCACGAATAAGTAGAAGCGCGAACCATTGTGATCCTTCCAGTTATACCACATTGAGTCGGTCTTGCCGAGGAAATGTGGTTGGAGCGCTTGGGTATACGTGATGGCGCGCAGTGTGCTGGTGCTAAATCGATTCGCGAGCGCCCAATTGCCTTTGGTGGGCCGACCCTCGTCCGGTTGCGCGGTGCTCTGTGCACCGAGTGCGAACGTGTGAGCGCAGCAGAGCGTGAGAACCGTACGCGAGAGCGACAAAAAACGAGACTGCATGAACACTCCGGTGCTAGTGAAAGCCAACTGCGCGCCACACATCGGCGCTTCGAAACAGTGTGCCGTTGCGCATGACCATCTGCACTGAGCGGATGTTTTCAATTCGATCCAATGGATTCGCGTCAAGCACAATCAGGTCGGCACGTTTTCCAACTTCTAACGTGCCTACATCGCCATCGAGGTGCATCGCGCGTGCCGGTATCGCGGTCGCGGCGCGTAACGCTTCCATTGGCGAGAATCCGGCTTGCACGTACAACTCGATCTCGCGATAGACGCTGAATCCTGGCACGCCTTCGTCGGTACCCGTAACCACGGGCACGCCGGCGTCATGCAGGGCCTTGATGATGCCGAGTGTGCGTGCAAGTCGCGTATGTGCGGTGTTGGCATCAATGCCGGCCGTGCCCATCCGCGTGATGCGCTGCGCGAGCACCGGTGGTAAGTGCGAGACGCCCGGTTGAAAGCTCGATACGGGTTCTGTGAGCGCGTGGCCGAGTATTTCGCCCCATGATGCTGTTGGATCGATCACCGTACCATGCGCTTTAAGCACGGCGATGATGTGTTTCACCGAGTCCGACGATGCATCACCGCGAATCGGCAGATGCGCAATCTGATCCATGCCCGAATCGATGGCCGCGAGCAGCGACAAGGATGTCGGTACGTGTCCGGTCACGGTCATTCCAAGCTTGTGCGCTTCGTCGCAAATGGCGGCAACGACGGCCGGTTGTAACAACGAATACAACTTCATTTGCTGGAAACCGAGCGTGTGATAGCGACGAACGGCAGCGCGTCCCTCGGCCGGAGTTTGCGCGTTGATGGCACCGAACGCGTTTGGTCCGCCACCGTCGATGAGTCCGGCAAGTAACATGCGCGGGCCGAGCGCGCCACGTTGAATGGCATCTCGAAACGGTATCACGAATGGAAGGACGTTGCCCATGTCGCGAGCCGTGGTGACACCGCTGGCGAGATACACTGGCCCCCATTCGATTTGCATGAGGTGTCCGTGCATTTCCCACAAACCGGGCATGATTGTCTTGCCGTGCACGTCGATCACGCGCGTGCCAGTTGGCACTTTGGTCGTCGCGCGTGGCCCAACGCTAGTGATGCGACCGTTCTTCACGACGATGGTTGCATCGATCACGGCAGCGTGGCCAGTGCCGTCGATGAGCGTTGCGCCAACGAATGCAATTGAACCGGTGGCGACCGGCGTCACGCTTCGTGTCATTAGCGCGAGATCGGCCATCCTATCGCGTGCGGCCAGCGCTTGGAATTTCTGGAAAAGCGGATCGAGCTCCAGGCGGACTGCTTCAAACGACAATCCGCCACCACCGGCCGTTGTAAACGCTGCAAGACGCAGTTCGCGATCGAGCCAGACCGATTCTTTCCCCCACACGACACCATCAATCATAAAGCGATCAAATACTAATCGCCGACCGTTGAGTGTAAGTGTATCGCGCCCACGCTGTTCGATGTGCACGGTATTGGTCGGGCCACCCGGCACCACCGCGAGCGCCGCAGGCTTCCCGTGCGCCAACCAGTAGCGGACCAGTGCCAAATGCTGCGCTACCGGTGCCGTGCCGTTGATCACGGCAGCTATTGCGGGAACTGCGACGGTGGTGGTTTCGCCGCGCGCGATCACGTGCGCCGTTGGGCCGTCAATGCTGATGCGCGTCTCGACACGTGACGTGCTATCTGTGATTCGTGAAATTTCGAGTTGTTTCGGTGAAAAATCAGCCGCCATCTGCAGCGTGCTGACCAGGTGTGTCCGCCGTGCACGATCGGTGTAATCGATATCGTCGCTGAGCAGCAGCCCGTTGTCGCTCGTGCTGATGGTGTAGCGCTCAGTGCCGACTGCGTAACCGACGTAGTGAATGCGTAAGGTGTCCGTGATGCTGGCCGACGCATTCTTGTCGTACGGTGTCTGATTTTTATACGCGTTCGTGAATTGTGGTTGCACCCAAGCTGACGCACCGCCGGAGTCCATCACTTTTGCGCGTACGTACGTTTCAGTGCCACGCAACGTGTACCTTGGCGTGAGCGACTTGTCGATCGCGAGAATCTTTCCGTGTGCGCCGATGAACTGCGTCGTGTATTTGAAGCTGCCTTTTTGCGTGATGCGCAATTGCAGTGAGGTGGCGGTGGTTGCCACATCGTCAAGCATGACGCCGCTACTGGCGTAATACTGACCTGCTTCCAGTGCCGTGACTAATGCACGCGTTTCAAGCGCCGGTGCGCGAACGACCAGCCATCCACGGCCGGGGTTTGCCCTGTCTGGCGCAAATTCGCCCTGAAAATTATGTGCGTCGTCTACAGCAATACCGTACATCCGTTTGCCGGCCGTCAACAAACCATCCCACACCTCTTCCATCCCCGGCCAATCACCACCACCGATGTTGTTTGTGAGGGGATGCCCATTAAAAATCTCGAAGAGTTTGTCGTTCTTGACACGAAACAGCGTTGCCGAATCCACGCTCCACAAAAAGTTTGGATGATTGATGTGCGGCACCGCGTGCTCGGCACGAATGAGGTCTACCGCTTTCTGTACCGTTCCAAGTAACGTCGAATCTTTCGGCGCGGGTATCACACGCGTAATTGCCAATGCGTTCACATGCACTGCCGCTTTCTGAAACGCCGTTGTGATCTCTTCGCCCGGTAGCAACAAAAACGTCGAGTCCATGAGCGACGCGAGTGTTGTCGGGTCGGTAAAGACATTGTGATCGGACAAGACGAGAAAGGCATACCCGTGCGATTTATACCACCGTGCGACGTCCTCCGGCGACGTATCGCCATCACTATTCAAGGTGTGCGTATGAGTATTGCCCTTATACCATTTCGCCCCCGATGGCGCGGGGTTGAGTTCAAAGCGCGCGCGCTGCCCATGCGCGGTGGTTGCACGAGATGTCAGACAGAACATGGTCGCTGCAACAATCGCCGTGCATCGTGAACGCATCGCGCTTGAAAGCATCAACGTGTGACCGATTGCATGATGGATGCGAGACTCGTGCCTTGCGCCAGTGTTGCAATCCGCCCTTGCACCTTCGGGTACAGCGTCGTGGCCTCTCCCTGAAAGCGGGTGAACAACGCCTTCATGTCCGCTGTTGAGAGCGACCGATTTTGTGCGTAGTACTGCTGCGATGCACGACCCAGTGCGTATGTCGCGGCAAACGTGACCGCACCACCCGCAGCAAGTCCTGCAGCGCCGCCGAAGAGTCCGCCGAGTAATCCACTGGCAATACCGCCGAACGCTTTGCGCACGACACTTTCCATGATTTGTGCAGCGGCGCCAAGTCCGAACGTCGCCGCAAGATCCTTGATTTGATTCGCATCAGTTTGTTGACCGTACTGCTGTCCGACGTGGTGCACCATGCGCAGCTGCAGCGGCAGAATCGCGATATTCGCGAGACGATCGGGCAGCAGCTCGAGCGCTGCCGTGAGCATCGCTTGGTCGAGGATGTACGTATCGAGTGTGTCTCCTGCTGCCGTGCCACTCGCTGGTGGCGTCGATGGGAGCAACGGCGGTGCGGTATTGAGAACCGTCGTCACCGCTGCGTTTGCCGATGTCGCATCGACATTGAGCGCCGATGCGAGCGCACGGAGGAACGTGTCCTCCTGCGGGTTGGCCGGACCGCTTGCATTACATACTGCAACGGCCACGTCATACGCCGCATGCTTTGCCTCGGCGCTCGACAATCCTTCGGCGAGTTGCACAAGCGATAACTGTCCGTCGACGGCTGCTTCGATCGCCGCATCGGCGCCCGTCAATCCGAAGCGTCGCGCCGCATCCACAATTTGTGCGAGTTCTTGATCGTCCTGTTGACCGTCGGCCAGTGCGGCCAACGCAGCGATAGATACGATGGCTTCAGCGTCTTGGTGCGTCATCGGTCAGCTCGGTATGGAGGAAATGCGTTGCATGTGTCATGGCGATGACAAAATATCCGTAAACGGAAGCGTAAATGCCATGCGTCACACCGCTGCCTGGAGTGTGCGGTGCATGCGCACGAAGGGGATGCGCTCGCCATTGGGCAGTAGGTGCTCGACCTGTTCCGTCGCGCGGAAACCGAACGCCACATAGAGTGGGACGCCGGGAAGCGTGGCCATCAATTCGAGTTGACGGAAGCCTGCATTGAACGCGGCGGTTTCGCATGTTTGCATGAGCAACGCGCCGATACCGCGCCGAGCAAACGCGGGGGCGACGAAGAAGGCGCGAATGCGCGCGGCGTCGGTGCGTGGGTCAAGGAGCGGGTCTTCTTCCGACTTATGCTGATCGCCGCCGAAGAGCGTGCGGCGTTTGCTCCATCCCCCGCAGCCGCAGATGCCCGACGTAGACTCGCACTCGGCGACGAAGTAGGTGCCGTCGGCGATGAGTGTGGTGTCGACACCGAAGATGTATTGAATGGCGGATTCGATGATGGATTCGGTGTAGAAGGTGGTGCTGAGCGCGCGGACGGATTCGGGGATGAGGGTGTGGAGCGTGGGGAGGTCGGCGAGGGTGGCGAGGCGGGTGGAGAACACTAGAAATGCAGCGCCATCAGCTCTCCTCGCGCAATCAAATCATCAAACGGCACGCCAATCGATCGGCACCAAGCGACGTCATTAATGACTACGCCCAGTTCGATGTTTCGTATCTGCGCAGCTTCGGTGAGATTTGCGGAGGTCACGACGCAGCGCACGTACCAAGTCACTGCGTACTTCGTTTGATGTTTGCACGGCTACTTGCGTGCCTCGGTGCGGGCCGCGGTCACCGTGCGGTCGCCCATCAGATTGAGAATACGACGTGCGACATACACACGGTCACGCGTGCGACCAGTGATCTCGGTCAAAATATTTGCATCCACCAGTTTGGAAATGTTTGCCGACGCGGAAGCTGTTGTCACACCGAGCAACTTTGTCGCCGCGCCGATGGTGGTGGCCGGCCGCTCAAAAAGCGCGTCAACCAACTTGAGCAACAGCGCTGACGATCGAGCCGATTGCAATGTCATGTACATCTCCACGCGCAGGTTGTCGAGCGCGGTCACCAAGCCGATCGCCTCATCCGCACTCTCGATCACACTGTGCAGAAAGAACCGTAACCACGTATTCCAGTCACCCGCTCGGCTCACCTGTAGCAGGTTATCGACATACGCATCGCGATGCTGCTCAAATGCAGAACTGAGCGGCAGCAACGGCCCCGGTAACAGTTGTTCGCGTACCAGCATGAGCATGACGAGCAGGCGTCCGATGCGACCATTGCCATCGCGAAACGGATGGATGGCTTCAAACTGGTAGTGTGCGATGGCAATGCGAACGAGCGTTGGCAGTTCGTCCGCGTCCTCGTTCATCAAATGTTCGAGATCGCTCAGCAGCGTCGGCAATTCGAGCGGCGGCGGCGGCACAAAGCGCGCCTCCTGAATATCCATTGAACGCCCGATGTGGTTCTGCACGGTGCGGAACTCACCCGGACGTTCTCGCTCGCCGCGCACGCCCGTCATGAGCACGCGATGCGTGGCTAGCATCAGCCGTGTGGTAATGGGATCACCCGCCTGCACGGCAGTGAGCGCATATTCCATCGCGCGTACGAAGTTGCCCACCTCGCGCGCGTCGTCGGTGCGTGGCTCGGTGCCCAGCTCGAAGAGGGCGATCTGTTCTGGCGTGGCGATGGTCTCTTCAATGCGACTGGACAGAATTGCTTCGCGGCGTAGCATCTGGGCGCCCACCAGATACGGGTTGAGCAGCCGACTGGCGGAGCCGCTGAGGGTGCCGAGCCGGTGCTCTGCGCGCGCCAATAGACGCACGGTGCCAGCGTCGAGTGGGAGTGCGCGAGGAGCTGACGCGGGCAGAAAGGCCAGCGCGCCGTGAATGGTGGGGACCAGTCGGCCTGGGCTAAGTGCAGAGAAATCAGCGAGTTGCACGCGGTATTTTAGTGAACTCTGTTAGCGCGGTCGTTAGTTTAGCTTGAGTAGCAGATCTAAACTAACCGATTTGTGCGCAGTATATCGCTCGCGTTCTGCTGCAGCAACTTCCAATAATTGCGGCCAGCGAGCGCAGCGAACACTTGGCCGCAGTCCGAAACGCCGCTGGCTGCCGCAACACAGTAACGCACGGTTGGCGGATTTCGAGCCGGACGTTCTGTCGATCAAGCTCAGCCTAACTTCAACCGCACGCGCTCCTGTTGCGTCGCTTTTTTCACAATCGTCTTTCCGTGAATTGCCTCACGCACGGCATTTCCAACGGCGGCCGCGACCGGCGCCGGAAATGCATTGCCAATTTGTCGATATGCCGCCGTTTTTTTCCCTGAGATCACCCACGAGTCTGGAAATCCTTGCACTCGCGCGGCCATACGAATCGTCAGTTTCGGTAGCCCATCTTTTGGGAACGACGCGTCGGGTGCCAGATCCGCGATGCCGCCGCCGTTCACACCGAGGGCGAGCCATCCAGCCTTTGAACGCGACGGCCCAAGATCAGGTCCACCGTGCAATTTCGATCCGCCAACTAATGTTGGTCCAATCCCATTTGCGCGCGCAGCCCACGCCGATGCTCCAGACCACGCACGCGCGCTCATCAAGTCGCCGAGCGCTTGTCCAATCGTTGGCGGTGAGCCTTCGGGATGTGGCCATACGAAACGATTCGCAGCGGCGCCGCGCAGCGCCACGAGTACAAAGCGCGGCCGCAGTTGTGGTACGCCGAAGTTGCACGCATTAAGTGGCTGCCAGAATACGGTGTAGCCAAGGCGCGCAAGCGTGCTGCGCACCCGTTCGCGGTAGTCGGCAAACTTCGCAGTGGCCAAGCCCGGAACGTTCTCGAGAATGACGGCGGTTGGCATCGCGCCTTCGACAATGCGAAGTGCCACGGGAAACAAATCGCGATCGTCGTTTTCGCCGAGCTGTCGTCCGGCAACACTAAAGGGGGGGCAAGGAACTCCGCCCGCAAATAAATCAACCCCGCGATAGTCCAATCCGGAAATTTCACGCACGTCGGTGTGCAGTACGTTCCACGTCGGTCGATTGAGTCGCAGCGTATCACACGCTGCCGCTTCAATTTCAACAGCCGCAACGTGTTCGAATCCCGCGCGCTCAAGTCCGAGCGCTTGGCCTCCTGCGCCTGCACATATTTCTAACGAATGCAGCTGATGCACGAACGCGTCTCTCTGCGATGGGGGAGGAGGCGCGGTTCGCGCATCCATACGAACTGAAATATGATCGCGCGGGAGCGATCGCACTAATGCTATTGAAGCGCTGGTTCGAGTGCGTCGAGCGTTGCCTGCTTCACGAAGTAGAAATGGTCGGCAGGCAGCACGGTGCCAAGTCGCTGAAGCAACGCCTTATCGTATCGCTCGCTGAGGCAAACCATTTCGCCCAGCGGCGGAAGTTTTCTGGATTTGTCTGCTCGAATACGTCGCATCGGATCATTCTTGTTCAGTGCGGCGAAGACAATTGCTGATCGTGGAACGGGCGTATCGTGCACCAGTTCCGCAAGCCGTTGCAATCGTTGTTGTGCGGAAGGACGCGACAGGATGTCGTCGCGAATCTCCGGCGCGAGTGCGGCGAAAAAATTGACTGGCGTTTCCGCGCGCATCACCATCCATTCGACGCGCTTGTCGTAAAATTCAGACGAGAGCGAGAGTTTTTGATCTCGATTGGACCCATGGCGAATAAGATCGCGGTGCGGAACGAATAAGCCAGCACTGAACTTTGTGTTGTCTTTTGTGGTGCCGATGCCTAAGCACACCGTGCCCAAATTCTCGGGGCCGATCATCCACGACGACGATTTCGACCATTTAATATCCACCTCGTGTTCGGCGATCAGCGCATCGGCATGTGCGCCACGTCCTACATCGAGCGCATCGCGCACGAGCATTTCAACCCGCGTGCCGATGTACGTCTTTTCCGGAGAGTCGAGTTGTTCGATGCTGAATCGTTTTTCCCCTAGACTCAACACTTCATCAATAGCGCGTCGAATCACACCGCCGAAAAATACTTCGCGTGTCGTACGAAGTTTTCGTAAACGGTTGTCGATTTCGTCGCGTACGCGCTGTATCGCAAGGAAGTCCGCCGCATCACGCTGGTTTTGGTCGGGCAGTTCGTCGAGCGCAGTCATCGGTTGTTTATGGACAGAAGGAACGGTGAACGCTACCACTTGATCGCCCCCCTCACCGAAAATTATGCCCCGGCGCATGCTCCTCACCCCCCCCCAACTGCAACGGCTTGAACTGCTTCGCTCGCACATTCACCACCAATCCCTCCACCTGCAACACACCACGAATCAACAACAACGGACTCCGTGAAATGAGCAATGCGTCCTTCTCAAATCGGTCCGGCGTCACAATGATATTGATCATCCCCGTCTCATCTTCCAGCGTGAGAAACACAAACCCTTTCGCTGTTCCGGGACGCTGACGACAAATGACCAATCCTGCGACGGCCACCTTTTCTCCGTCGCGTCCACGCTCGCGTACCATCTGCGCCGTATACACACCATTGGGTGCGAGCAGCTCACGCAAATGCGACATGGGATGTCCGGCCAACGACAAGCCGGTCATGCGATAATCAGCTTCGGTTAATTCAACCGGTGCGAACGCCGGTAATTGCGCCGGCACCGGCACGGCACGCATCGGTGCGAAGGGCAACATCGGCCCCCGCGTTTCGGCCAACACTTCCCACAACGCCACACGCCGACGTCGGTCTTCCGGCTCATGCGCAAACATACTGTCAAAGGCACCAGCCTCAGCGAGCTTACGCCATGTGGCACGATCCAACGTCGCGCGACGCACCGCGTCTTCGACACTCGTAAATGGCCCGTCAGCAAGCGCACGTTCCAATACGCGTCGCGCTTTCGCACCCAGTCCGCGCACCAGTCGCACACCCAATCGTACCGCTACACCATCCTTACCTTTCATCGGCTCCAACGCACGACGCGTACCCCACTGCGCGGTTCCATCATTGGGCACAAGCACACGACCATCCGCCATCTCCAACACATGATCCCACGATGACTTCGTGAGGTCGATCGGACGCACCTCGACGCCGTGACGTTTCGCGTCCTCCACCAACGTGCCAGGTGAATAAAATCCCATTGGCTGCGCATTGAGAATGGCGGCGGCATACTCCGGCGCGTAGTAGTGCCGAAGATATCCCGTGGCATACACAATCAGCGCAAAACTTGCCGCGTGACTTTCGGGAAATCCGTAATCGGCAAACGCATTGATCTGATTGTAAATGCGACGCGCCACTTCCTCTTCAATGCCGTTGCGCTTCATCCCTTCAATGAGCTCTTCGCAAATCGCGGCCATGCGTTCGTGCGAACGTTTATGCCCCATCGCGCGACGCAACACGTCCGCTTGCCCGGGCGTAAACCCCGCCGCTGCAATGGCGACTTGCATGCCCTGCTCCTGAAAGAGCGGCACGCCCATCGTGCGCTTCAACACAGGTTCAAGCGCGGGATGCGGATACGTCACCGGCTCAAGTCCCGCACGTCGCCGTAAATAGGGATGCACCATTTCACCTTGAATCGGACCAGGGCGAATGAGCGCAACCTCCACCACCAAATCATAAAAACAGCGCGGCTTGAGTCTCGGCAACGTATTCATTTGCGCGCGACTTTCAATCTGAAATAATCCAACAGTATCGGCCGCGCACATGACGTCATACACAGCTTGATCGGTCATGTCGAGTTGGCCGAGATCAATGTTCACACCACGCGTATGACGGATATACAACAAACAATCCTGCACTACGGTGAGCATGCCCAGTCCGAGTAAATCAATTTTGACTAACCCGACCGGATCGAGATCGTCCTTCTCCCATTGAATGACCGTGCGATCGGCCATCGACGCGGGCTCGATCGGGACCACGGTGCCGAGTGGCTCTTGCGTCAGCACAAAACCACCAACGTGAATAGACCGATGACGCGGGAGTTGATGCAGTCCGTCAATGACATCCGCCAGGACACGCACACGCGCATCTTTTGGATCGAGGCCGGCACGCGTGAGGAGTGCGTTCCCATCAACACGATCACGTGTTGCAGTGGTCGGATTGCGCCGCTCTTCGTGTGACGTTCCCTCTGTGCTCGCGGCTACGGCGCGATCATCCAATAACTCCGCCCACGTTGCATCGCGCTCACTCACCGTCTTGCCGGGACGACGCTGCGCCGTGGGCCGCGTGGTCGCACTCGCGGCAACTTTCCGCGCTTCAACCCGTACCACACGCGCCTTTGTCGTTGCTTCCGTACCACCAATCATTTGCTGCCCAAGTCGATCACTCTCGTCATGCGCGGTGGTTGGTGCTGCGTCCGCGCTTGTCTCCTCGTCTCCCAACACCCGCAACGCGGCCGCCGTGCTCTTCGCACTAAACCGATCACTCAACGCACTCAGCACATCCGCTTGGTCCACCGAAAAACCCAACACGCGCGCCGCATCGCGTACTGCACTACGCCCACGCCACGTGATCTGCTCGCACACCATGGCGGCATGCTCACGCCCATAGCGTTGATACACATATTGCAACACACGCTCGCGATCACGATGCGCAAAATCAATGTCAATATCTGGCGCCTCGGTGCGCTCTTCACTGAGAAAGCGTTCGAACAACAGCTCCATCCGAACCGGATCAACGGCGGTGATACCCAAACAAAAACACACCGCAGAATTAGCGGCCGAGCCACGCCCTTGACAGAGAATGCCTTCGCGGCGTGCGAAGCGCACGATATCCCACACAATGAGAAAGAAGCCGGCAAGTTTGAGCTTTGCGATCATCTGCAACTCATGTGCGAGTTGCGTGTCATGTTTTGGTGTGCGCGTGGCCCTCCAGCGTTCATGTGCACCATGCTCAACCAACCGCGACAGATATTCGTCGGCCGTAATACCGGGCGGTAACGGAAACGCAGGTAACGATGGCTTCAGTTGCTGCAACCGAAATGCACACCGTTCGGCGATGGTGTGCGTGGCATACACGCCTTCTTCGGCACCACGCCACCGCTTCAACACCAACGACGGCGCCTTCAACGCCCACTCGGCATTCGGACGCAGGCGTGTCCCCATTTCATCGAGCGTCCGTTCGTGTCGCAATGCGCGTAAGACATCGTGCACAATACGACCATCCGGTTTGGCATAGTGCACATCATTCGTGACCACCCACGGCACACCAAGCTTCACGGATAACGGACGCAGCTTGCGCACCAAGGCACGCTCTTCGGGTAAACGATGATCCCAACATTCAATGGCGAAACGGTCACCAAACACCTCGTGCATCGCGCGCGCGGCGGTCCATGCATCGTCGTCACGCCCTTCCGTGAGTAATTGCGGAATCCATCCGCGCGGACATCCGCTCAGTGCGGTTACACCTTCGGCATGTTCGGCGACCAATGACCACGGCACCGCGGGTGCGCCACGCGCGGTGTCCATGCGGGCGCGCGTAATGAGCATGGAGATGTTGCCGTACCCTTCACGTGTTTCGGCCAGCAACACTAAATGTGTTGGACGCGCTTCACGCGCACTCGTATGCGTGAGCGGTAATCCGTGCACACGATCAGGCACGAGCACGGTGAGTTCTGCGCCAAGAATACCGTGAATGCCGACCGCTTCGCAGGCGGTGCCAAAGCGGACGATGCCACCCAGGTCATCGTGATCGGTGATGGCGAGCGCGGGATATCCCAACTCAGCCGCACGCTGTGCGAGTGCTTCGGGCAATGATGCGCCGTCGAGTAAGGAGAGTGCCGAGTGACAGTGCAATTCTACGTAGGGCGCGCTGATATTGCGGGGAGTCGTCACGTCGTTGTCCACACTGCGCACCCGCTGTCATGTCCGAACCCATACTTCCGAAGAAGCGACCGACTCCGGTGCACACGGCGAGCGAAGTGCTTGAGCTGGCTGATACCATGGCGCCTGAAGAGCTCGATCACTTGCCGTATGGCATGATCCAACTGGACCGAACAGGTCGTATCTTGAATTACAACGCCGTCGAATCGCGGCTCGCGTCGTTGCGTCAAGAAGATGCCATTGGCAAACAGTTTTTTACGGAGATCGCGCCTTGTACGAAAGTGAAAGAGTTTTATGGACGTTTCATGGAAGGGGTGCTGCATGAATCGCTCGACACGTCGTTCCGATTTCATTTTGCGTTTAAGATGTCGCCACGTGATGTCACCGTTCGTCTCCTGTACTCCAAGCGTTCGCGCACCGTGTGGGTGCTGATCTCCGACGAGCAGGGGCAGCCGCTGGAGTCGTAGATACCGAACATAAACCGAAATAAAGGAGACGGCCAGAGCAGGAGCCAATCTTCCCTTCGCTTGCCGACTTGCAGTACGTACAGGACATTGCCCCCGAGTTCCCGCCGCTCCGCCGCCGAAGCGCAGGGCAGAGTTGATCCACCGGACGCGTGAGAATATGATGATGAACGAATCAAGCCCGTTTATTGATATGCGGGTCCTGTCGGAAATGATGGAGCGAGCGCCGACGGCGTTTCTGGCGCTCGATCACACATGGCGCGTGGTGTACATCAATCCCGAAGGTGCGCTGCGACTGCGGCGCACGCCCGCTGAGTTAATTGGACGTCACATTTGGGAAGAATTTCCGCAAGCGGTGGGTGGTACGTCGTATCTCGCCTACCACCGTGCGATGGCCGACGGCATCACGGTGCGTATTGAAGAATTTTATCCACCACTGGATCGGTGGTTCGATGTCTTTGCGTATCCGATCAATAATGGTGTTGCTGTGCACTTTGCCGACGTCACTGAGCGGAAAGAGCAGGAAGTGCAACTCGCGCAAAGCGAACATGCATTGGCGCGGGCACAGCAGATTGCGCGCATTGGGAGTTGGCGTTGGGACATTGATACCGACACCGTGCAATGGTCGGAGGAAACCTATCGACTGCTCGCATTTGCGGATGACGATCGCCCGGCGACGGCGCGCATGGAAGAGTACATCCATCCCGACGATATTGCGCGCAATTGGACAGCGATTCAGCAGACGCTTGCCACTGGTACTCCGTACGACATTGTGTTGCGGATGCATCCACATGATGGCAGCACGCGCATTTATCACGCGCTTGCTGAAACCGAGGTGGATCCGCATGGCCGCATCACGTGTCTGTTTGGTACCATACAGGATATCACCGAACGCGTGACGCTCGAACGCGCGGCGGAAGCCGATAAGCGGGATTTACATCGTGCTTTTCGTGTCGCACGGATGGCGAATTACTGGTGGGATTTGCCCGGCGATCACTTGGGTTGGTCGCCCGAGTACTTCGACCTCCTTGGCCTTGACCCCGCGACGTTCGTCCCGCTGCGAGATGCGGTGCTCGCCCTCATTCACCCCGACGACTTGCCGTATGTGCGGGCGACCAGTGCGGCGGCGTTCGCGTCCGCAACGGGATTTGAAATGCACTATCGTGTTCGTCACGCTGACGGTGGGTGGCGACATTTCAGTTCGGTCGCCGAGATCGAACGCGATGCAGCGGGCATGATGACGCGCGTCGTGGGTTCGGTGCGCGATCGCACCGACGAAGTGCAGCTCGACGAAGAGCGCATGCGACTCGAGCAGCAGATGCAACAAGCGCAAAAGCTCGAAAGCCTTGGCGTCTTGGCTGGCGGTATTGCACACGACTTTAACAATCTGCTCGTTGGTATTGTAGGCAACGCCAGTTTGGCGATGATGGATGCTTCGCCAACGGGTCTGGTGCACGAGTTACTGAGCGAGATTGAAAGTGCGGGGCAGCGTGCGGCGGATCTGACGCGGCAATTGCTGGCGTATGCCGGGAAAGGGCGGTTCATCGTCGAACCCCTCGCGCTCTCCTCATTGGTCGAAGAGATGCTCACGCTGGTGCGTTCGTCCATGAATCGCAAAGCGGAATTGCATCTCGAGTTGTTGCACGATCTGCCGGCCATTGCGGCAGATGCGACGCAACTGCGTCAGATCGTGATGAATTTGTTGACGAACGCGTCGGATGCATTGGAAGATCATCCGGGCACAATCATGTTGCGGACGGGTGTAGAGGATGTCGATGCGACGTATCGTGCCACGGTATTGGATGGTGCGCCGCTCGAGGAAGGTCGCTACGTCTTTCTTGAAGTGTCCGACACGGGTGTTGGCATGACGGCGGATACGGTGCGTCGCATCTTCGATCCATTTTTCACGACAAAATTTACGGGACGTGGACTTGGTCTCGCGGCCACCCGTGGCATTATGCAGGGCCATCGTGGTGCGATCAAAGTGTATTCAGAAATGGGCAAGGGGACGACGTTCAAACTCTTCTTCCCGGCCGTGAGTGCACCGGCGGTAGAACGGCCATCGGTGGTGGCGGTTGCGGAGTGGCGCGGCAGTGGAACGGTGCTGGTCATCGATGACGAACCCGCCGTGCGTCGAGTGACGCGCGTGGTATTAGAACGACTCGGCTTTGATGTGCTTGAGGCGTCCGATGGTGTGGTGGGCGTGGAGATTTTTCAGCGAGAACGTGCGCGTATTCGGTTAACGCTGCTCGATTTGACGATGCCGAGACTTGATGGCGAGGAAACGTTTCGACAACTGCGTTTGCTTGATCCGCACGTGCGCGTGGTGCTGATGAGCGGGTATAACTCGCAGAATGCAACGAGTCATTTTGTGGAGCACGGACTCGCAGGATTTATGCAGAAGCCGTTTCGCGCGGATGAGTTGGAGGCGCAAGTACGTGCCGTGATTGAGCGATAAGTGTTGTCGATTGCATTCAGTCGTACCACCCTTGCAGCCACCATTGTGCAGCCGTGTTGTTGACGGCTTCGCGATACAACAACACATCGCCTTCGCGCGCGACGGTGCAACGCCAGTAATCGCGCGCAAACGCGTCGTTGCGCCACCAGTCGCCGCTCAATCGCTCGGGACCATCTACTGAGGCGAAACTCAATCGACGACCGCGCCACCAGACGGCGTCGGGGAGACCCGCGGCTTCTTCAACGTCGACGTGTTCCGGTGTGTCGAGTAATCGTAAGACGGCGGAGACAGGTGTTGGGGGTGATGCCTGTGATTTCGCGATTGGTATTGCGATTAGTGTTGCGCCTAATGTCATCGCGTCTGCGCGTTGCCATGTGCCCGATGCTTCGGGTCGATGCGCATCACCGGCGGTGGGATGCACGACCACATTGCCAAGGCCATCGGGGTCGAGCACCGCGCGCAATCGCGTGAACACTGCATCCGCATTCATCGCCGCATCACGCCACGAAGGGACCAATAAATCTCCTTGATCGGCCGCGAGTGGTGCGGTGGCAGGAATGCTGAGCGTTACCCCGATGATGGGTGCGGGAATGGTCCACTGTTCGAGCAATGTGCGGCATTGATCAAACAAGGGTTCGAGTCGCGCGATGGGGCGAGCAGGGCGGATTTCGCGCGTGATGGTGCGATGAGGAATGGAGAGAGGATAGGGATAGGGATTAGGGAATGGGGGGTAGGGATTAGGGAGTGGAGCATGCGACAGCAGTGGAGTGTCCCCATTCTCTTCCTCGCTCTCGGCCAATGGCCAGAGGCGACCCGCGTCGAGGACCAACGTGATCGCGACTGATGCGGCGGCGCGTCCGTCTTCTAATAACTCGCGCACGAGGCGCTCAAGCAATGCACGCAGCACGAACAACACGGGCGCACTGCCCTCCGCTGGTGCTGGTAATTCCACACTCGCACTGCGCGCGGATTCGACACGCACCATGCCGGGTCGACGGGGGTCCTCACCACGTGATAGCCGCCACGCGGTGAGTCCTGTCGCACTCCATCGGCGTTCAACATCACCAGCCGTGAGTGCTGCCAGTGCACCAACGGTGCGCAATCCAAGCGCACGCAACGCATCGCGTAATTCGTCGTCCATTGGTACGAGTCCGAGTGGTGCAGGGGCGAGATACGTCGCACATCCACCGGTCGGAATGATGGTCACGCTGTCGGCCATCACGTGCGGATCACGCTCACGCACCACACGACGGCGTGATTGCGGAGCCCACGTGGCTGCACGTGCGGCGACACACGAATCGGCAATCGACACGCGGGCATCGGGATGCCACGTCTGCGCAATGGTGAGTAACGTGCGCGCGAGTACGTCTTCTCCACCAAGTCCACTAAAACCCGATGCCCCAATCCACCACATGCCGGGCGCACCCGCGACAGGCGTGACCTGCGGACTCGCGGCGAGCAACGTGGTGGTCATCGCGAGAATAGCATCGGTGATGGCGTCGTCGTCCCATGATTTCACATCCAGCGCAGCACAACACGCCCGCGCTTCAGGAATGGTCATGCCTGCACGCACCCCCTGACGTCCGGCCGCAAGTGACACCACACGCAACCGCAGTCCGTCAGCGAGCGCCCGCGGGAGCGCGTCCCAATGCATGCTCCGCACTGCCAATGCGTCCGGTGCCGCCATCACGCCCCAAGCGTGGCGTTCCGTTGGCGCCCTGCGACTGTCCGCTGTGCGAGGCGAGGATGGTGTCGGTGCGTTCGCGCGCCAATTCGCGACGGGGACGTCGGCCGTAATCGGGGTCGGCGACACGACGACGTCCGCGATAGTTGGCCCAATCGCGCGTGCGACGATCGAGATCGCGTTCGGTGCCACGTTCGTGAGCAACGGGAGCGCGAGTTGTGTCGCTGGTAATGGGTGCGGTATGGCGATTGGTGGCATGGACATCGCCAACGGATGCGCCAAGTCCACCCCACGTGACGGTATGCTGCGCTGCTCCGTGTTGTTCGACGTCAGTCCCCCCGATGCGCGACGTCCAGGCGTGACGCGTTCCTCGCGCCACCCCGCGCCGATCGGGAATCTCGGGATCCGCACACACGCGACGCGCCATAACGATTGCACTGCTCACCTCAACGGTCCGATAGGCTCCACCCTTTTCCACGATCACTGAAAACCCACGTTGCGCGTCGACCTCGTCACGAGATCGATGTCGCGTGAGGCAGGACTGCACGCGTAAACGCACCGCACCACCCACACGACTGGCTTGTGCGCCATCGCCGAGTATCACGCATGCGGCGTCGCGTTCACGCGCGAGTTGCGCCAACCGTACGCCATGCACCCGCGAGAGCAACGGCGCACCATCCAACACGACAAGCGCAAAGACTCCGCTGCGTAACAGGACATCGGCACACCATGCCCCACGTCGATGATCATGCGGACGCACCATCACCAATCGCGTGCCAAGGCCGGCCCACGGCTGCGGCGCCAGTGTTCGGCGCGCATCGACCCACGCAACCCACCCACCGCTCTGCAACACGCGCGTGACCACTTGGCGCAGCAACGCGGTTTTGCCGACCCCCATGGCCCCCACCACCTCGGTGATGCGACCCCGCGGAATACCACCGCCCAACGCAGCATCGAGTGGGGTAATACCGGTGGCCCACGCTGGACCCGCCAGTCGTGCGCCGCCGACCACCTCGTCCAAACGTGAACGGAGCGCGGTGAGAGCGGGGGACGGGCAGGATGCGGCGGCAGACATGTCGGTATGGTTACCGAATAAATACCGAACAAACAGGGATTAGGGAATAGGGATTAGGGGTTAGGATTGGAAAGCGCCCCACATTCAAACAATTTTTGCGGCCTGCGCCCGCCGAGAGCGCAGTGCCGCCGAGCCGCTGCTTACCGCATCAACCGTTTCGGCTCACGCTCTGTATCGCTCTCAATTTGCGCCGCCGTTCCCGACGCAAACGGCACGCTAGTGGGCGGTGTTGACGGCACGCGCGCGTCACGCGACTCACGCACACTCTCCGTTGGAGTCGTGGCGCCCGGATCGGAAATGCTCTTCTTGAATTCCTTGATCCCGTTGCCAAGCGAACCAGCAATTTCTGGAATACGCTTGGCACCGAACAGCAGCAGCACGATCACCAACACAACAGCGAGGTGACCAATACTCAGATTTTCGAACATGATGGTTACTCGCGAAAGAGAGGCGAAACGACAGCGGAGCCAACGCCATGGAGCAGAACCATGAATACTGCCATCAATGACGCCATGAATGATACGTCCGTACGCTACGAAGTTCCGCCTAAACCGTTAGTCCGAAGACCCAAATCCGTTGCCCCGAGCGGCAACCGCAGCTGTTCCTCCCGCACCGCCGCGCCAGACTCGACCACGCCCTCATGCACCGGATCGTGCTCCTCCTCGCGATAGACCCGCGCATTGAGCCCGTACCGCTCGCACAGCCGATGCATGAACTGACTGAGCCCCTTCCGATACCGCGCGCTCGCATAGGCACTCTTGTTGTACGTGCGCTCATACCGCGCGAGCAGTTCGGGGAAATCATCGCCAATAACGGGCAAAAAACGCCGCCGCGAGGATGCACGTAAACGCAACGCCGCGACGGCCATACTGCGTGCCCCAGCATCCGCAACACGTTGCACCAACTCTGTTAAGGCGTCCGGATGATCGGTGATGCCCGGTAAGACGGGCATGCAATTCACTCCAATATCAATGCCCGCTTCCGCCAAACGTCGCACCGCGCGCAACCGAGCCTCTGGCGTTGGCGCACGTGGTTCGAGCGTCCGCGCAAGATCACGATTCACCGTAATAAGCGACACATGCACCGAGAGCGATCCACGCTCGGCAAGACGCGCCAGCAACTCAACATCACGCGTCACTAACGGACTTTTGGTGATGAGCACAATCCGCCAACCACGTGTCTCACCCAACACCTCAAGAATGCCCCTCGTGATGCGGAACTGTCGCTCCGCTGGCTGATACGGATCGGTCGCGGACCCAATCAATAACGTCTCACCGGCACAAGGCGCACACGCGGAACGCAGCGCTTCACGCACACGCACCGCCGCATTGTGCTTAATGAGAATGCGGCGCTCAAATGCCAACCACGGCGGCAGCGATTCGGCGACTCGCGCCCCAACAGCACCGGCACGATCGAGCGTCCACCGATGCGTATCGCGCGCGTAGCAGTACGCACAGCCAAACGCGCAACCGACATACGGGTTGGTCGACCAAAACCCCATACCCGTAGCCGACGGCGCATTGAAGATTCTGCGCACCGGAGCCGAGTGATATTGCAGGTCGGCTTGCGTGCGCAGCAACTGCAGTGCGGGATCTACCGGAAGGAACGCGAGCGTCGACGCTTCAAAATCGTGCACTCGTCAACGTACCGAACAAATACCGGCATAGCAACCAATTCGTATATTTCGTACGCCTCACATTGTCTCAAGCCTCGATACGCCCTAACCTCAACGGACATGACAGCGCTCTCTGACATCGAAATCCAACGCGGACTCGGCGCCCTCGCCGGCTGGTCACGCAAAGGCGACACGCTCGTGAAGAGTTATCACTTCGCGACGTTTCCCGACGGCATTGCATTCATCGAAAAAGTGGCGACGGTCGCTGAGCAGATGGCACATCATCCCGACATCGATATTCGCTACACGAAAGTGCACTTCGTACTCAGTACGCATGATGCTGGCGGCGTCACAACCAAAGACTTTGCGTTAGCAAAAGCTATTGAGGAGTTGGCGTCAGCGTAGGGTTCGGCGCGATGGCACGCGATTAACTACTCGCGTTTAACTACTCGCGTTTGCGTAGCGTGATGCTACCGTTCACCGTGCTGATGCGCATCCGCGTCGCACCGTTGCCAACGGTTCCACGCAAATGTTTGGGCGACAATGTACCGGAGACGGTAATGGGAAAATCAGTGGAGACACGTCCGTTGACGGTCGACATCTCAAGTTGCGCACCGAAATTTGCTGGTAATTCAACGGTGACCGAACCGTTCGTTGTTTCGTACTCCAAATCTTCGGCGCTACCGAGTGATCCCATCGATATGTGAATACTGCCGTTGACCGTGGTGGCACGCACCGGACCGCCTGCGCTCACCGCATTGATGCTGCCGTTCACGGTCGCTGCGCGTACCTCGTTGAACACACCGTTCACTTCGAGCGCGCCGTTCACGGTTGTGAGATCCACCCGTACGCCGTCGGGCACGCGCACGGTGAATCGCACCGACACATCGTTGCGATCACTCCAATTGCGATGACGTCCCTCAGTGTGAATACCGTTTTCGTCACAGCGCGCATCGTCGGTCCATAACGCACAGACCACGACGTCACCGTTCACCGTCATCTTCTGCTCAATGCGCACATCCTCAGGATTGCCACGCCGCCATTGCTTCATGGCCGTAATCTCCACTTTGCCGCTGGTGCTTCGTTCGACGTGAATCGACCCGTTGATATTCTTCACCAGTGCGCGCTTTCCCGAACCGATCGTGCCAGACCACGTGAAGGCGTTGTCCTGTTCGCGCTGCGCATGCACAACGGACGTCGTGATCGCCGACGTGAGCACCACGGCACACACGAGTGCAAGGACGCGCGTGCGCACGGTGGTCCGGCTCGATGCAACAGACATATGAAGCTCCGTAGAAACAATGTGAAAGAACATCACTCGGGTGGGCGCCGTGCGCCGTGTTCGAGTCGAATGTCACCGTTGAACGTGCTAATGGAGATCAGCGTGGCGCCACCGCCACCAAATTCGAAGTGTTGCCCACTGCGCTCACGTCGACCACTACGCGCGGCGCCGCCGGACGTCAGTGTCATCGCACTATTCGTGGTGATCTCACCGCTGAATGTTGAGACATCAAGCACCCCATGCGCGCCGTCCGGCATACGCAGCGTGACATCGCCCGAGTGTGTGGTAAGCTGAAAGTTCGCTGCATCGGACGGCATGCCGTCGAACAAAATGTCGCCGCTTACGCTCTCCACCTGTACACGGTTTGCACGTGGCATCCCCAACGTCACACTCCCACTGGTGGTGTGTACCTCGACGGTACCGCGAATCCCGCGTGCGGAGACGTCACCACTCATGGTCGTGGCGCGTAAATCACCGACACCATCGGCAATCTCAAGATCGCCAGAGAGCGTTTCGACAATAGCGCGACCGCCGATCGCCTGCAGCAGGATATCTCCACTCACCGCATGCACTTCAACATCACCGCTTACGTCGCGCACCTCCACATCGGCCGAGTGCGCTGAAATGACAAGACGCACTCCACGCGGCACGAACAGTTCGATCCGTGCGTCGCGATCACGGTTGCTGGACGACCGTCGACTCCGGTCAGACGTAGTAAGTGTGACGCCAACACCGGACGATTTGAACTGATAGTTCATACCATTCGCCCGCAGTTCTGCATCCATACGGTCGCTACCACGCACCAGCAGCTGTCCCGAACGCAGCGTGATATCAATCACGCCACTTCGCGCAATCGCAAACGTGGTATCGGAACGCGACTGCGCCGAGAGCGTAGCTGGAACAACGACGGCAAGCACGAGGAGGAACGCACGCATAAGAGGCATGGTGATGTCGGTCCCTTTACAGCAACGCAACGCGCCGCATGAGCGCAAGCTTGGTTTCCAACGCATGGTCTAACTGCGACGACAGCACACGACTGTTCGGTGACCGTTTCAGCGCGCGCCGACTATCGGCGATGGCTTGGTCGATAATCGCTAGGTTACGCCGTAACTCCACCATCGTAACCGAATCGAGATCTGCAGAACGTTCGTCGACCAACTTTCGTAAACCCGCAATTTCTTGCACATACGTATTCTCGACATCCGCCGGTGACCGCGCGACCAACCGCGTCGGCGCGACAGGCGATACTGCGACAGGCGCAGTGTCCGCGGCTGTGAGTGCATTCACCGTTGGCACCACCGCATCGTTCCGCGAGGACGCGAGTTCGACGGGCGCACGACCACGCACCGGATCGGTATGCACAATCCGCCACGTGACGGCAGAGCTCACCGCGACCAACAGCGCGGCTGCGACAGCAAAGCGACGGACGCTCATGGTCCGAACAGACAGTGCATCGCGCACTACAACACGCTCAACACTCGCCACGCGCGAGGCAATCGGTACGACCGTCGTGTCGAGACGGTGCTCGATACCGAACCACAAATCGCGCGACGGTGCGAGCGGTGCAAGCACCCGCGCGTCCAGCACGATCCCATCAATCTCCCGCACCAACTCGGCGCACACGACACACTGGCGCATATGGGCGTCCATCGTTGTCCGGTCAGCAGCAGAGAGCTCGCGTTCGAAATACGCGCTCAGTCGTTCTTCAAACCCATCACACTCCGTCGTGCGCGACGCGTTGGGTATTGGCATCGCGTTGGGTAGCGCTGCGTCGTTGTCCATGTCGCGGTCAGTCATGAGATATCTGTGTTACTGCGAAGCTGCGGTGAATGAGTGCAATCGTCGAACGCGCATAGGGGACGCTCACCGTGAAAGCGCAGTACGAAGCAGCATGCGTGCGCGATGGAGCTGTGCCTTACTTCCGCCGGGTGTAATACCGAGTTGCACACCAATCTCATCGTGCGTAAACCCTTCGACGTCGTGTAGTACAAAAATGCGTCGAGCGCCTCGTGGTAACCGCGCGATCGCCAACTCCAAATCAAGGCGGTCGCCCACAGACACCGGCGCGGACGGTGCGAGCTTAATCGCGCTTTCATCGTTGACCATGCGCGCCTGCTGAATGCCGACCGTTTTGCGCTGCGTGAGCACCACATTGACAGCCACGCGATGCACCCACGTCGAGAATGCGGCGTCACCACGAAATCCTGGCAGCTTCTCCCACACGCGTACAAACACATCCTGCGTGACTTCCTCCGCCGCCACTCGATCACCGAGCATGCGCGTGCAGATCGAAAACACACGATCCACATGCACCCGATACACCCGCTCAAACGCTCGGCGATCTCCGGCAGCGGCAGCAAGCACATCCGCCGAGATGAGCACGGTGGCTGCGTCGATCGTCGGCGTCACTGAGGACGGTTGTGAGCGTGCGATATCGGTCACCTGCTGCGCGAACATGGAATCCCAGAAAGAGTCACTGGATTGGAGGGCGCAGGGGGGAGAAAGGTTTGAACGACAGGGGATAGGGATCAGGGGATAGGGATCAGGGGAGGACCAGGGGTGGATTCCCAGCATTGCTACGATGGCGGGTAAGTCGGACATTTTCGTCATCCAGTAGGTGGGGTTGGTCGCTTCCAGTTCGGCGCGTGAGAATGGTCCCCACTGCGCGGCGGCGGTGGCGACACCAGCCGCATTGCCAGCATGCATGTCGTGCGTCGAATCACCGACGTAGAGCGCGTGCGACGGGGCGATCCCGAGTCGCTCGAGGGCGAGCAGCACTGGGTCGGCAAGGGGCTTGTGCCGAGCTGTTTCTTCGTACGTGACAATGGTGTGGAATGCGTCGGCGAGACCAACATGCGCGAGGGAACGCGCGGTCATGATGCGACCCTTGCTGGTCACGAGACCCGTTGCGTGACCGGCGGTGCGGGCCCAAGCGAGTGTATCAAGCACACTGGGGAAAGCGCTGGTGAGCCGCTCCAGATTGGCATCTTGATACACGCGATAGCGGTCGACTAAGGCATCAATATCTGCATCGGTGTCGGTCCATTCCGCGAGCTGCGTGCGAAGCGGCGTGCCAATACCCGCCGTCCATTGCGCACGCGTCGGCGCTCGACTGCGGCCGGCGAAGGCAAACTCCGCACATTCGAGGAGGAGTTGGATAGAATCGATGAGCGTTCCATCCAGATCAAACAACAGCGCAAGTCGTGTCATCCCCGGAGACTAACGGACCGCAGCCTCGGCGCAGAGGATCAGGATGGCGGCGACGCGAAGCCGGGGCGTTTTCGGACGGCCTGTTGTCTCCAGCGATTCAAGCGGGTTCGTGTCGACCGCGTCGGAGTTGGTGTGCGGCTGCAACACCACCGGATGCTCGCGAAGCCAACGCACCGGTAACTGCAACTCAGCCGACATGACCCATTCGTTCAACGTATGCTGCGCTCCTACGCTAACGGCAGATGTGATGGAACGATGCGCCTGTGCGATGACGGTGCGAAGTGACGCGCGCTGCAACGATGGCAGCGCGAATACAACCTGCGCCAGTCGCGCTCGTGCTCGTTGCTGCGTCGGTGCCAAGCTCTCGTGCGTATCGCCGAAGAGTGTGCGGAGTTCGCGCGCGCGATACCAGCGGGCAATGAGACGTCGAGCGTTCGCCACGGAGTCGGGGGGTGTTGTGCGCCACGCTGGTGCTCTTTCGTTTTCTAGTTGTCGCAGTACGCGGTACACTGCGGGCGCGTCATCGCGAGCGGCGCGCCATCCGTGGAGGTGTGTGAGTAACACATTCGCTGGCGCTGGTGAGGCGACGTGTACGAGCGCGACGAAACCGTTTCGCCGCGCGGGAACGCTGGCGACAAGCATGTGCGATGTTGCTGCGCGTTCGTATGATTCTACCGGCGACCATGATTGCAGCGCTATGCGAATTCGTGTGGCGACGTCTGCCGCGCTGCGGGCTGGCGATTGTGCTGCAGCGCCAACGAGTTGTTCGGCGAGTTGCGCTTTGTGCGTCAGTCGATCCGAAAGTTTGAGAATGTGTGCGCTGCCCGTGGGTGGTCCGAGTTGGTACACGTGCACGACCTCGTGCAGCGACCCAATGCGCGCACAGCGTCCGACGCGTTGTTGACGCAGAGCATCGGTCCACGGGAGATCGCAGTGCAATACGATGCCTGCGTCTTGCAGATTGACGCCTTCGGCGAGGAGATCGGTGGTGATGAGGAGTGTGATGGCCTGATGCGGAGGGGGCGGGGGGCGACCTTGGGCGACAGGTGCGAAGTTGGCGAGTGCGTGCTGTCGAGAGATGGGTCCACTGGCGATGCGCGCTTGCGTGCCCGTGAGTGACCCAACGCCAGCGATGTCGGCAAGTGCGCGATGGAGTGCGTGAACGGTTTGTGCGAACTGAGAGAACGCGACGATTGGCACGTTCGGGTGCTGCGCTCGTATGTCGCGAATGGCCTGGGCGCGAATGACATCGCCGCGCGCGGTACGGCGATGGTGTTCGTCGAGCGCACGCAGTGCAGCGAGGTGTTTCTCGAGGATTTCCAGCAGCGCGCCACTCTCTGTTTCGTGGCTCGCGAGTAACTCCGGAAACGCCAACTGCACTTCGTGGTCGCCGACCAGCCAACTGCGCAGTTCTGCGTGTGTTGGGTGTCGACCGGCGAGTAGTGCTTGTCGTAATGCTTCGCCGCGCGCCACTCGTTTTCGTACAGCGTGCGTGAGCGCGGCGTCGCTTGAGCACCAGGTACGCAACAGTCCGAGTCTGATCAGCGCGCCGCTCACGGCACCGTCGTGCGCGGGCAGCGGGGCCGGAAGCGCAAGAATAGCACTCAATGTGGCATGATCATGTGGGACATCATGCGGGGCGTGCGTACACACGCGCGGTCGTGATGCGTGAGGCGACGATTGTGTCCGTCGCACGATGAGTTGTGCGAGTCGGTGTGGCGAGAGTAGATCTTCGCGTCCGCCGGCGAATAGTGCGAGCAGATGACGCAGCTCGCGCGCGTCGTTGTGCAACGGTGTAGCGCTCAACAGCAGGACATCGTGATCAGCGACAAACTGGGCGACTGCGGCGTAGCGTTTGGTTGCGCAGGTGCGGAGGTGATGTGCTTCGTCGACAATCACGAAGTCATCCCCGTACAATGCGCGTGTGCTGATGGGTGGTAGTGCCGAAGAGAACGCGTGTAACGAGTGTAGTTGCACGTGTGTGCAGGCGGCACGCGCAATGGCGTGTCGCCACATGGGCAGCAGCGCAGCAGGCGCAATCACATGTGCGGTGCGACGTTCGGCCGCGAGGGCGAGCGCGACGTAGGTTTTGCCGAGTCCGACGTCGTCGGCGAGGAGTGCGCCGTGGAATGTTTTAATGATGGAGCGTAAGCGTACGACGGCGTCTGCCTGGTGTGGGAGCAGTGTGACGTCGCCGACGATATGTGGCGCTGTTGGTGGGACAATGGCGTGTGCGATGTGTGCCTGAACGATGCTGGCTGGCGTGTTGGTGTAGTCGTGCGATGCACGCGTGTGGGAATGCGTCATCGGATATTCCAGTCGAGGAGCGGTTGCATTGACGCGACGGAAACGCCGTATGCGTCGGCGGTGGCGCTGATGTGGTCGTCGGTGGAGAGCGTGTGGCCGCTTGCGGTATACCGACTGATGTCGGCGAGTGCAATTCGCGCGGTGGTCCAATTCGGTGGGAGCGGCAGTGCGGCAACGGTCCAGCCCAAGAATCTTCGGAAGCCGCCGCGTGCGGGTTCGGCGATTGCGTTGAGCCAAGCGGCGACCAACGGCGATTCGAGTAGCGTGTGCAATGCGAGTGCGTCGTCGAGTGCGGGGGTGCGCATGACGTAGCAGCTGTTGAGCGGCACCGTGGGGTCGCCAGCGGCGAGCACGCGCGTGCGCAATTGTTTGCCGATGTCCGCCCAAACGAGTCGGGGTGCTTCGGCGTGTGCTGCGTCTGTACGAAAGAGCGACCACCATGGTGTGGATGTACGTGCGTCGCGTCGTGCGTCGAGGCGTGAACGCCAGTGCGCAAGCCAGCGTGCCGCGTGTGGTGGTAGCGCACGCAGCGGAGCGCCGTTGCTGTCGTGTGTCCAAATAATTCTGAGATCGCCGGCGTTTTTGTGCGGCGTGTTTTGTGCGTCGAGCGAGTGAATAGCTTCGCCGCGGAGTGCGGGTCGCAGCATGTGTCGTTCGATGAGTGCTGCGCGTGCGTCGGCGGTGATGGTGGCGAGTTCGTCATCGTGTTCGGTGGCGTGCACGAGAAACGCGGCATTACACCCACATTTGGTGCCGAGTTGGGGGCGACCCAGGGGGGAGTCGCCGAGTGGTGGCGCGGTGCGTCGGAGTTTTTCGAAGGCTGTGCGGACGTGTGGTGGGAGGAGGATCCACGGTGCGGCGGGGTCGTTGTCGAGGGTGAGATGGTGTGCGGGGAGCGCGAATGTGTGTGTCGTTGTGTGTCGCGCGATGGCGACGTGGATGTGTGGAATGGGTGTGGGCGTCGCCGCGCCTGTTCGAAGTGTTCGTAGTGTTCGTTGTGCGACGATGAGTGACGGGTAAGTGGCCGCGTTGAAGAGTGCGGGTGCGTCGGACCAATCGCGGATGGTGTGGATGCGTGTCTGTTCGACGAGGAGCTTTCGAATGCCGCCGCCGGCGAGTGCGCGCCAGAGTTTGGCGGGGACGAGCAGTGCGAGTGTGCCGTTCGGTGCGAGCAGTTGTGTGCTGCGTTCGACGAATGCGACGGCGAGGTCGGCTTGTGCGGCGAATCCTGCACTGGCGCCAGCGCGTTTTGCGCCGGCGGACCATGCGGCGAGTCGCATGGACGTGAAGGTGCGTTTGAGGAGTTGTCGTTCGCTGAGTGGAAGGGCGTGCGGGCGCACCCAGGGTGGGTTGCCGATGATGAGATGGAAGCCGGAGAGTGCGGCGACGTCGGCGAAGTGGGCGGCGAATCGAAACGGGAGGGCGGCGCCGAGTTGGAGGTGGTGGCGTTGTCGGGTGAGTTGGTGGGTGCGTGTGCGGAGGTCGGTGAGTTGTGTGGTGTCGTTGCGTGTGCGGATGCGTCGATCGCCGAAGAGGTCGCGGGTGCGCAGTGATTCGATGAGGGCGGCGCGTTCGTGTGAGACCGCGTGGAGTTGTCGTGTGGTGTCGGCGATGGCGCGGTTGCGTTCTTCTTTGTGGAGGGCGCTGTCGAGTGTGGTTTTGCGGCGGCCGGTGGCGCGGGTGTAGCGGTCGCGCAGTTTGGTGAGTGTGCGTGCGCTGGGTGGAGCGAATGTGAAGTCGCCGCCGGCGAGTGAATCGCCGATGCGGATGTGGTGATCGAGATTGGGGAGTGGTGTGATGTGTGCAGCGCGTGTTTCTGGGCATTCGATGACGACGGAGAGCCAGAGTCGCAGTTCGCAGAGCCAGACGGCGATTGGGTTGCGGTCGACGCCGAAGATGGAGCGTGTGAGGGTGTCGCGTCTGATGACGTCGATGGCGCGTGGATCACCGCTGCGGGCGAGGAGGTTGGCGATGCATTCGAGCATGTGGACGAGGAATGCGCCGGATCCGCAGGCGGGGTCGAGGATGCGAAGGTTGGTGAGGGTGTTGCGTGTGTCGGGTGTGAGGTGGAGTGGTGTGTTGGGTTGTTCGAGTGCGTGTGGTGGGAGGTCGACGAGTGCTGAATGCAGTGCGTCTTTGACGACTTGGTCGACGAGCATTGGTGGTGTGTAGAACGAGCCGGTGCGATGGCGTTCGGCGGCGTTCATGAGGCATTCGAAGGCGCGGCCCAGCATTTCTGGGTCGACGGCGGCTTCGGACCATGTGGTGGAGTCTTCGTGTGCGGTGAAGCGGTAGCGATCGAGGACATCGCCGATGAGAGCCGTGAGTGCGTCGTCGGTGAAGCGGAGGGTGCGGAGTTTTTGTTCGAGTGGTGTTGGTGCGAAGAGTCCGCCGTTGAGGAATGGGATGTCGCCGAAGGTGCGGGCGGCTGGTGCGCGTTGGCGGAGTGGGGTGTTGAGGGTGCCGAAGAAGAGTGGTTTGAGGAAGCGTTGGTGGAGGTGTCCGCCGGCTTCGAGTTGGTGAGCGGTTTGTTTGAGGAGGAAGTCGCGGTCGCCATTCAACCAACCTTTTGCCTGGAGGAAGGCGAGGAACAGGCAGCGTGATGCGCAGAGGAGGGCGATTTCGTGGCGTTCTTGTTTTGTTGCGGTGCCGGTGGCGGTGTTGGCGAGTGTGGTGACGGCGCGTTCGAGTGCGCGATAGAAGCGTGTGGAGAGGGCGTCTCTGCGGAGTATGTCGGTGAAGCGTGCGTGGCGAAGGTGATCGTTTGGTTCGGTGATGGTGGCGAGTGCGCGGAGTGTTTCGGCGTCGGAGTTGACGACGTGGTGTCGGTCGATGCGGAGGGCGGCGATGCGTGGGCCGTGTGGGGCGGGTGTGACGGTGGCGATGGTGAGGGTGTGGGTGTGATGATCGAGGGTGAGGGTGCACCAGTGTCGTGTTGGGGCGTGGTGTGCGAGGGTGGTGCAGAGTCGGCGGGTGAGTTCGCGTGCGTCGATGGTGGTGCAGCTGTTGGCGTGTGGTGTGAGTGTGGCGCAGAGGAGACGCATGGCGCCGGGACCGCGCGTGATGGTGGCGTTGGCGACGAGTGTGGCGATGCCGATGGTGCGGCTGGCGTGTGGTGTGACGGGGATCGGCGTGCTGAGGAAGCCGAGTGTGTGCGCGATGGGTTGGAGCGCGCGGAGGGAGTCGGCTTGGGTGAGCAGGTTGGCGGCGGCGCGGAGAGTGAGCACGCGTGATGATGTGGTGTGTGCGGGCGTGGTCCGTCACCGAAGTGTTTGGGGTGGTGCCTTTTTACTGCAGGGACTAGGAAATAGGGAATAGGGAATAGGGATTAGCATTGTGTTGCGGTGTGGTGCGCTGGTCGGCAATTGGCCATCATTGGTCATCATTACTCGGATGCGTGCGTCTCATTTCGGTTTCCGGTGCGCGCGCAAACGTTTGTCGAGCTCGGTGGAGGATGGAACTACGTTGCATCCGCTAGTTCCGCCGTTCGCTACAGCGCAGGCTCCAACATTCGTTCGCAACCGTGTGCGTCCTCCGGCTGCTCAGGGCCCGGCTACTCCAGTCTCCCGGCCATGCAGAACCGGTGGCAATGCCAAGCCAGTGCCTGTGCATGGGCTGGAAACCGCCTGCTCTGAGATTTTTAATAACGACATGACGGATCGGAACCTGTCAATGAAAATGAGACGAATGGGTTGAAAGTTTAGCGAGTAGCTCCGATGTACGCGGTCTGATCTTCGGCTTTGTTGATCCAGACTTCTGTGGGCAGTTGCGGGACGCGCGGTGGCCCGTTCACGAAGCGTTCGGGGTGCTGCTGATACGCGAGATCCATCGTCCGCTGTCGTTGGGCAAGGATGGTGGGCGCCTGTCCGTCATGCACGGTAGCGGGCGTGAGCCAGGCAATCCCTTCGTGTTTGTGCTCGTGGTTGTAGTGTTGAAAGACGGGACCACACCACGCGTTGGCGTGCGTGTAGCCGTCGAAGCGGTCGGGATACGTGGGAGCGTACTTGGTGGTTTTGAAGAGCGATTCCGAATACGGATTGTCGTTGCTGACGCGCGGGCGCGACAGCGAGCGCACGATCCCGAGGGTCTGATACAAATCGTGCAAATCTTTGGCGACTTGAATGCTGCCGCGATCCGAGTGCGTGGTGAGTTGATCACGGACGATGCCTTGGCGCGCGCACGCCGTGCGAATGAGGCGTTGCGCGAGCGTCGCCGATTCGTGGCGCGCCAGCATCCACGCGACGACATAGCGACTGAAGAGATCGAGTACGACATACAGTTTGTAGCGCTCGCCTTTGACCGGACCTTTGAGGTCGGTCACATCCCACGTCCACACTTGATTCGGTTGCGTGGCGACCAGACGCGGCACGGCGTACGGTGGGTGCGTGCGCTGTCGGCGCCGCGCGCGGACTTCGTGCGCGCTGGCCAGCCATCGGTAGAGCGTCCGCACACTGCACACGTACGTCCCTTCATCGAGCAGCGTCGCGTGCACCTGCGCGGGCGCACGATCGACAAAGCGGGGATCGCGCAAGTACGCCAGCACCTGCTCTTGTGCGGCCGGTGATAACGCGCGTGGTGACGGCGTGCGCACGACCATCGCGCCGTCGCGCTCGCGCGCTCGCGCTGGTGGTTTGCTCCATCGATACGCACTGGCCCGCGGCATGCCGAGCGCCGCACTCACGCGCGCCACGCCGAGCGTCTCGCCGTGCTGCTGCAAGGTTTCCGTCACGTGGGTTTTCCACTCGGCTCGCGACGTGGTCGCTCCAGCAGCACCGAGAGTTTTTTTTGGATGGAGATCAGTAACTCGGCGCGCGCGAGGTGGTCGCGCAGTTGCGCGTTCTCGCGTTGCACGCGTGCTAACTCGCTGGTATCGGCCTTCGGCTTGGGGCCACGTCGTTGCGCCAACGCGTGGCGCGCCCCCGCGTGATACTGCTTGCGCCACATCGTTAACTGCGACGAGAACAAGCCTTCGCGTCGCAACAGACTGCCGATCTCACCCGCGGCGCGACACTGCGCGGCTTCCTGCACAATGCGCGTCTTGTACTCGACCGTGAAGCGGCGCCGCCGTCCGCTGGCGGGCACTGCTACATCATCTTTCTCTGCCTTCCGGGATGGATTGGTCATGCGGGTCGACCTCCTGCGCCCCCTGAGTGCCTCACTAATTATGCGAGGAGAATCGTCTCACACCATATTGGCAGGGGGGGGCCAAGCCGACGGTCGAACGGAAAAACGTTTGTGGTGCGAGTTCAACGACATAGCGCAAGACCAAATCGGCACCACGTGTTTTCGTGTCGATTGCATTCGTAAAGTAGCGCGGTCGAATATCACCAATCACGTCGAAGTTCTGCGCCGGAAATGCGCGTACGGTTGCACCAACAAAATTCTCCGAGAGGACGATGCGATCTTTAATCGCAATGTCGAAGCAGTCAAACGTGGCCGAAAACCCAGGCATCGGCGCCCACGTCGCATCCGCACTGAAATTACGAGATTTTTCGGCCTGCAGAGGCTTGGCACCGAGGGCTCTGGCGATGGCGCTGTTGACGGGATAGGTCGCGACTTCGTTCGGTGTGGGCACGCCATTGACCGTCAGCACGTTGCTGGCGGTTGATGAGTATACGGACTGCGCAAGCGACGGTGCGCTAAATCCGGTGCTGCCCGCGGTGCGGAGCGAGAAACCGACGAGCAATTGATAGCGCGCTGCCGCCTTCCCGATGGTTGCCGAACCGAAGTCACTGAAATGTTCAGCGCGACCTGCGAGGTCGAGCGAAAACGCATGCGTGAGGTTGGCTTCGATATCCACATAGCCCGCAGCCGACGTGCGCGACGTGTTCGTTTCATCTGTTGGCTTGAATCCATAAAACAATTGCGAACCAGGAGTGGCCGGTCTCCCGATACTTGGTCCGTCAAGTATGGCTACGCCACCATTCGTATATGACTCAACTTGTCCGCGCGTGATTTGATAGTCGTCGAGACGTGCTTCCGCACCGAATGCCACATTGATTGGCGTAGAAAGCCCCACCGAAACGGGACGTGCGATGTCGAGGTTGGTGGTGAGTTGCGATGAGTTGAGTTTGCCAGCGTAAAAGTCGCGCAAGCTATTCACGCCGTATGTAGGATTGTTCGTGTTACCGATATCAAAGCGAAAATTGTTGTTGCCATACGCAGCACTCAGATCGTAACTCCAGCCAACGGTTTTTCCCTTTACGCCGATGGCGGCACTGATGTCGTTGACCGTGCCGTCAATGTTGGGCAGAAAACCAGTTGGATACCGTGCGCGCACTACAACGGGTTCACCGGGTCGGCGATTGAACCCCCACGAACGACCGACGCGATGCGTTGCTCCACCAAAGGCATAGAATTCGACGCCGCGTGCAGTGGTGGTGCCAATGTTGAAGAATCCACCGGCGTCGCGCAGCTTCGCGTCGCCATACCATGACGCATTCCGTGTGGCGTTGAGCACGTCCGCCGTGATGCGTTGTCCGCCAACGACCACATTCAATCCGGCGGTCATGCTGTCATCCTACGCTTTCGAGAAGTACTGCACGCGCGTATCCGTCTCTGATCGATTGGTCCGCGCACGATCGCGATATTCGCCGCACAGCGTGATGTAGCCGCGGTCGCCGAGTGCATGACTCCAGCTCCCGCCGAGCTCTTTGACTTGTCCGTCGCCACGCGACGTCTCTCCGAGCGTGCTGGAAACGGTGAGTGGCGCATTTTGCTTGAGAATGATGTTGACTACGTCTGCGATGGCGTCGGATCCATACTGTGCCGCTGCACCGTCGCGTAGCACTTCGATACGATCAATCGCGGCCGACGGAATCGCATTCAAATCGACACCAGTGGAGCCGCGTCCCACGGAATTATTGACCGCGACAACGGCGCCCGCATGTCGACGTTTGCCGTTGACTAGGACAAGTGCTTGATCGGGACCAAGACCGCGCAGAGTGAATGGCCGTTGCATGTCGACTCCGCCCGCAATGGATGACCGCGGAAAATTGAGCGATGGTACAAGCGATTGGAGAATCTGCGTGATCTCCGTGCGACCCGTGAGTTTCATCTCTTCGCTGCTGACGACATCGATAGGCACGGGTGCTTCGGTGACCGTGCGCTCGGTCGTGCGACGCGTGCCCGTGACGGACATGGCGGCCAATGACAGTGGCGCTTTCGTGAGCGTGAAGTCCGCCGTCGCATTTTGTCCGTCGACAACGGTGACGGTTGCGGTTGTCGTCGTGAACCCGATCAACCGCACGGTGAGCGTGGTCGACCCCGCAGGGGTAAGCAGGCGCTACGTGCCGTCGGCGCGTGTTTGCGTTCCGCGTTGCGTTCCGCGTTGCGTACCCGCGACGAAGACGGTCACTCCTTGAATTGGGCGTGCGGTACCCGCTTCCACCACGCGGCCACTGATGCCGCTTGCCGATTGCGCCGCGCTTGGTGAAGCGATAGCGATGCTCGCTACGAGTGTTGCGGAGAGAAGCGCGAGCATGGGTGTACAACGCATGTGCAGGAGCGACGGAGATATCACGAAGGACCTCGGAGGGGGCGGACGAGACGAGGGTGCGCGGCGGCAGGACATTAGGGTAAAACTCTTTATCCAATGTCCACCGAAGCGCGGCGGTTCCCGGCCGAATTTTGGACTAGGTAGATTCTGCACATGATTGAAGACGTCATTCTTTGCGTAACGGGCCAACATGCCTCGCCGACTTTACTCCGCGACAATTCCGATTCTTGGCCTTATCGGATTGCTAGAGATTTCGCGGCATGCGGCGCGTGCCGTACCGACGAATCGTAGCTCGGACTCCCTACGCGTTGCGCCCGTCATGCACGTCGCACGCGCCGCGCATACGCTCACGTCCCTTCCCAGCGGCGACGCTCTGGTGGTCGGTGGATTCACGACGAACGAAGGGCAGTCGGCGGCGCAGAATTGTTTTTGCACGGGCTCAATCGATTTGTCGCGACCGGTGCGCTGTCGACCGCGCGTGCTGGCCACGAGGCGGTGTTACTCGCGGACGGTCGTGTGCTCATTGTTGGCGGTGTGGGACTTGAATGGTCGTTTCTTGCCAGCGCCGAGATTTACGATCCGCGCACACAGCGCTTTACCACAACCGGCGCGATGCAGGAAGCGCGTGAGAGTCATGCGGCGATTCGATTGCGCGATGGACGGGTGTTGGTCGTAGGCGGACATCGCGGACGAGGCAGCGCTATCGTTATTTCGCGTACTGCGGAGATCTACGATGCAACAACGGGTCGCTTTTCGCCAACCAGTAGTATGAGCACGCGTCGCCACAAACATGATGCCGTTGCGCTGCGTGATGGTCGAATACTGGTGACCGGCGGCGCCGATGAACGAGACAACGGCGGCGTGTACTCGAGCATCGAAATATTTGATCCTGCCACAAGCCGATTTTGTGTTGCTTGCTGACGGTGCGACTGACGCCGAGGAGTACGACGTGAGTTCGCAACGGAGTGTTTCGGTGAGCAGCGATGTTCGCATGGCCGGCCAATTTTCTGCAGTGGCGTTGCTGCGCGATGGACGCGTGCTTATCACCGGCGGATACGGAGAGAACAGCCGGCCGAGAACAAGCGCTTGGATGTACGAACCGAACGCGCAGAGGCCGCAGTAATGCCACGACGGAGTGTGCATGGAACCCGCGAAACAGAATTCGTCGCGGCCCGCCCATGTGATGACAAGTTGGGCCGCGCGAGCCTTAGTCAATCCATTTCATACACCTTGATCGATGCGTCGCAAAGTTGGCACGAGTGACAAAAACCCGAAAATGGCTGCCACTGCAAGTAAGGCAGCACTGAGCATGCGAGATTCGGTTGGAAGGAGTGCGAATGCTAGAAGGTAGATTGCAGCAAGTGTAAGCAGTGCTTGTGTTCGCGCGCCACGCGTGGTCAAGGCGGACCACCTGACGAAAATGTGGATAGAACAAAACCCGAGGAAGGTGCCAGTCAGTGTCGTCGCGTACAGGGTGAGCAAGGTTGCAACGGTGAATGTTTGCGAGCGCGATCTCACAAACCACCAAACCAGAAAGAACACGGTTGGTATGGTGGAGATGCGCGCGATTGCCCAATTGCGGATCATGGATGGCCGTCTGTAGGTGTTTGCAAATTATGTTTGTAGATTATGTGAAAAACTGACTGAATCGCCGCATTCGCAGCGCAGTGATACGTTGACCTGATGGCGTCACCGAAACGTCATTCGATTCGTTCCTACGGCCCAACGAGTGAACACGACTTTCAGCGCGTAACAGTCATTTTGACGCTATACTTGCATTAGTGCCCTCTGCATGCGCACCCGTGCAATGGTTCAATTTCTCAGACGTTCAGGAGAAAAATTTACGGACTCGTCGTCAGCGATTGCATGATATCATCGTTTTCGTTGTTGCGCGCAAGTTTGGGGTGCACAATTGTCGCGCTTGCGATAGTGCTTGTAACGTCAATACCACACAATCAGTCCAGCCAACAACTGCATCAGTTGGAGTTCGACGTCCACCGTGCGGAGCGTCGATATGAACTTCGTGCGACGACACTTCCGCTGCTCCTTCAGGAATATGACGACCTGAAAGCCCGTTCAAGTGGGCCAAAGAGTTTCGGTCGCACGGACTGGAATTTCACAATAGTGCCCGCACCAATCGGTGGCCTTGCAACAACTTGTGCGAACGAGCGAGTGGCCATCAGCGTACACCTGCTTAACACGCTTCCGATTGCAGTAAATGCTGCTCGCTTTTCGGTCGAGGATTCGGTAAACTGGCGAGCGTTCCTGAGTGCGCTCGTGCGACACGAGGCACGACACGATAGTCTGGTGGTTGCAACCATGAGCGCATTTGTCAGAGATGTCACACCGCCAAGCGCTGGAATTGAACCTGTGCGCTCCATTGCAGACTGTGTGTCCACGCTGGGTGCCCGATTGAAACGCGTCAACGATTCACTCGACCTCGTAACAAACGGTGGCACGTCGGAAGGTGTCGTTCTCCGCATCAACATACGACATTCATATTTCCGCAAGCCAGGGCAGCCGTGAATCGGCGTCCACTATCACTTGCGCCACCGCACCCACGCGACGCACGTTTGCCGGATGCCTACCTCTCCCTTTGCGCGCGCGCTGCGCTACGCCGTCACACTCATCGTCGTCCTCGCGGCATTTCCGCGCGCCGCACACGCGACGTGGTCCGTCATCGCCGTCGATATGGCGACCGGACGTATCGTCATCGCGTCAGCCACCTGCGTCAACAATAACGACGCGTTTCTGATGGGCGTTCAAGCCGTTGTGGTACCGGGCAAGGGCATAGCAGCGTGCCAAGCGGGCGTGGACGGAACGCACGCCAACCAGATGCTGGTCTACAACGAATTGCAAAAGGGCACCGACCCGGCGCGCATCATCGAATTGCTGTCGATGGATCCGGCGTTTCAATCACGACAGTTTGGTATTGTGGATTTGCAAGGGCGTTCGGCTGGACACTCCGGGCTGACCAATGGATTTGTGTCGCAGGATATGCAAGGCCGAGTGCCGGGTACGCAAATTTACTATTCCATTCAGGGCAATATTTTGCGTCCCGGTGAAGTCGTGCCGAACGCGGTGAAAGCGTTCTTGTATACGAAAGGCGCATTGACCGATCGAGTGATGGCGGCGCTCGAAGCCGCCGATGCCTTCGGTGGTGACAGTCGTTGCTCGTGCCCCGCGCTGCCGGCCGATGGATCAAAGCCACTCATCCCGTGTGATGGCAAGAATGGACACGTCTCGTATATTCTGATGGCGGAAAAGAACGACACGAACGGTGATTCGCACAACAACGGGAAGTATGCGATGTACCTGACGGTGACACAGCCGGAGCAGCCTGGGGCGAACGTCATTAAGCCGGGCGAGAATTTGAATCCGGTCAAGACGTTGCGTATTCGATATGATGCGTGGCGCAAAGTGCAATCGGCGTCATTCAAATGAGCGCCGTACTGCGTGCGACGATGGTCTCACTGTCGATGCTGTGCGCGAGTCTTTCATACGCGCAAACCCCACCGCCATCGCCGCCACCAACGCAGCCACGCGGTAACGCGCGCCCCGCGATACGTGTGATGACGCTCACGACATCCGCGTTCGCTGACGGTGGGGCTATTCCAACGAAACATGCGCAGGCCGGACGCGATGTTTCACCCGCGTTATCATGGAGCGGAGCGCCCGATAGCACGCGCACGTTTGTACTCATCGTACATGATGCCGATGCAGCAATTGGTGATGGCACAGATGACCTGCTGCACTGGATGGTGTGGAATATTCCGGGCACCGCAACGTCGCTGCCGGAGGGAATACCACAGGGTGCGCAAAGCGCGAACGGTATGCGACAAATCAGCGGCACCGGTCCGTATTATCGCGGACCTGCAGCGCCGTCGTCAGGTCCAGCGCATCATTACCTATTCGAGTTGTACGCGCTCGATGCCATCGTGAACGTTTCGGCTGTCGGCATGGCAGTACCCGCCACACGCGCCGCCGTTATAGCCGCTATGGCCACGCACATTCGCGGTAAGGGCGTGTTGGCGGGATTGTATCGACGACCAGCGGCGTGATCGACATCCCGAGCATCGACGCTATCCGCGCGAATCGCGCTCGCTTGGGCGATCTTGTTATTACGACGCCCGTGCGATTGCTGGTGGACGATGCATTGCCGCTCGCGGTTGGTGCCTCGACTCGCGTGTGGCTAAAAGAAGAACTATTTCAACGTACCGGAAGTTTTAAACCGCGTGGGGCGCTGTCGATCATGCTTGATCTTGACGCAGCGGCGTTGGCGCGCGGCGTGACCGGCGTCTCTGCGGGTAATCACGCAATTTCGCTCGCGTATTGCGCTCGCATTTTGGGCACTACGGCAACCGTAGTCATGCCGAAAAATGCGAATGCATTTCGTGTACAAGTGTGTCGCGAGATGGGTGCGACCGTCGAGTTGGTAGACAACGTACACGCGGCGTTTGCGCGCGTGAAAGACATTGAGGCCGCCGAAGGACGCACGTTCGTCCATCCATACGAAGGACCGAAAACCGCACTCGGCACAGCCTCCGTCGGCCTTGAATTTATTGACCAAGTCCGCGCGGCTGGCTCGTCGCTCGATGCGGTGATCGTTGCCGCCGGCGGAGGCGGACTCACGGGTGGTGTGGCCTGTGCGGTGAAGCAGCTGAGCCCAGAGACGTCTGTCTATGTGGTCGAACCTGAAGGCGCAGATACGATGTGTCGCAGTTTCAACGCAGGATCACCACAATCGATTGAAGCCGTGCGCACGATCGCCGATTCGCTCGGTGCCCCCCGATGCGAGCCGTACTCGTTTGCACTCAATCGTGCATTCGTTGACGAGGTTGTCCTGGTGAATGACGATCAGATCCGCGATGGGATGCGGCTGCTGTTTCGCGCAGCGAAGCTCGCGGTGGAGCCTGCCGGTGCAGCGGCGTTGGCCGCGTTGATGTACCCATTGCGCGATCGGCTGGACGGTCAGCGCGTCGGCGTCGTGGTATGCGGAGCAAATGTCGACATTGAGAGTTTCGTGACGCAGATTAGCACGTTTTCCAAGTCTTGACTCACAACCTTCAACAGACATGGCATTCGACACCGTCACCTTCCGCTCCACGATCGATCTCCCCATGACGTTGCTCCTCGGCGTTCCGCTCATGATTCTGCCCGTGTTTCTGTTTGTCGATCCAAAACTGACGCACTCGCCGACCTCGCTCGCCGTTGCACTTGGCGCGCATGTATTCGCGATCCTCTCCATCGTCTATATGTTTCGTGTGACGCGCTATGTGTTTGAGCCGACACGGCTGCGTGCGCAAACAGGACCGCTCAAATGGGATGTGCCGTACAACCTGCTGCGCACGGTACGACCATCACGCGATGTGTCCTCGGCGCCCGCGTTCGCTTTCAATCGATTGAAGTTGGAATACGGATCGGGACAGATACTGCTCGTGTCTCCAGCGCAACGAGCATTGTTTCTTGATGAAATTCGGAAGCGCGCGCCTCACGTAACCATCGTGCAATAACGTTCGTTGCCGTTGAGGTTGCTCTCCATAAACGCAGAGCTCGGGCTTGCTTGTGCTCAATATTAAATCGATTTATTTGCAAGTGTTCACGTTGATGCACATTTTTCCTCAGAGCACGTTGATGCGACATCTATCAATTTCACCTGTGCTGCTTCTCGCGGCCGCTGTCACACTTGCGCCGTCCATGATGAGCGCGCAATTCACCACGTACAGCTCGTTGTCGAGTTTTACGGCGGCTCTGTCATCGACGGGCACGGACTCATTCAATAGTTTGCCGCAGCAAACCTTGACGCCCAGTCCGCTTGTCCGGACGGCGGGTACGTTTGGCTACACGGTCTCGGCAAGCACTTCCGGCTTCTTTCCCGTTGGCCCTGGTGGAGACGCATGGCTGTCCACGGACGAAGCAACGGCCATCATCACGTTCAATCACTTTCTGCCGAGCGTGCGCGGGATTGGCGGCTTCTTTTTTAGCACGGACTTTTCCGGCGCTTTCTTCCCCGGACAAACCATTATCGTGACAGCCACCGATGCCAACGGTGCGAGCACGAGGTCGCTTGTGAGCGCGACAAGTTCCACATTTTTCGGTTTTGTGTCGGCGGGTACGATTACGTCGCTTACCGTTACTGCGGACCAGCCCGTTGATGTCTTCGCCTTCCCCACGGTGAACGATCTCGTACTCGGCAGCGGGCGTCCGTCCACCACCGTACCCGAACCACACAGGTTTGCACTCGTTGCCGCAGGCCTCGCCGCCGCGCTCGTACTCTCGCGTCGGCGTCGCGCTCCTACGTTTGTGGCTCTAACCGAATAACCATTCCCGGACCCGTCAATGGATCGCGGTCCAATCGCAATTCGAGAAACGTTGTTGTGAATGGATGAAAGAGTTGTGTCGCGCCGCCCGGCAGTGTGGTTGAGAGATTGAGCGTTCCGTACCACGTGCCGCCGTTATCCGGCGCTTCAACATCCGCGCGATCCGCAAGCACGCCCGTATACAGCACGCGTTTGGTACCAGTGCTCGCGTACAATTGCGCGGTGAGTTGTACGGGCGCGGATGGATCGGTCATCATTTTCTCGACTTGCTTCAAGTCGACGTGAAAGGCGCGGTAGCTCGCATCGCCCTTGTACACGTGGACATCCTGGCCGAATGGCGTCAACGATTGTCCGTCATCAAACGCTAATTGCAAATTCCAATCGCGAATGCCGTCACCGCGTTCGTCGATGGCTCGTACAACAAACTGTTGCCAACGCGGCATCGCCGCTAACGTCCCCTCCGTCGCCGTATTCGCTTCCTCCAACCAACTCGCATACGTTGCACTGCTGTGGACCTGCAGCGCTTCGACCACAAGGTGTACCAGCTGTTTCGGTGGCTCAGACAGAATACTGCCGTGATCAACATTCGCGATGGGATGCATGGGCACGTCGTCCTGCGTCCAATTCGCGAGCTGGACGCGATTATTTTCAGCGCAGTCTGCTGTGAGATCGAGTACGATCTTGCGCGAGTTAAGCGCTGTCCCAGCCCAGCGTACCGTACCGTCGGTGCCCGGCTCGTTGGCAACCGAACTCAGCCCTCGATATCCGCGATCACCAACAAAGACAAACACATAGGGCGTTGTTCGCTTGTCATTGTAGAACTCCGTTTCTCCAAATAGGTCGCGATGCGCCAAGTCCCAACCAAAGCTCCCACCAAGTTCTAATGCGTCGAGTACCATGTCACCGGCTTCAAGAAAGTCAGGTCCAAACGCCTTGCGCCCTTTGACGAGTGCGCCGAGGAAGCTGCGTCCTTTGTGTGCGAGCGGTGAGCCGAATGTCGCGGGTGCGAGCGCAATGAGATGCTTGAGACGTTTCCGGCGATCATCGGCCACGCCCTGTCGTGTGAGCCATGAGCGCAGCACAAGCATCCCCGTGCTATGCACGATCGCATCGAACGGTTCGTCCTCGGTCAATTGCAAATTCTGTCGCAGCAATCGATCAAAGCCTTCGGCGATATCGCGGACTGACACTTCATTGGTGAGCGATTCGTAACTCACGGTGACAAGCTGCCCGCGCTTCCACCCGGCATCGACTAACGCATTGCGCCACACGTTGAATGCTTCGCCATTCGCGCTATACCCGTGAATGAGAACGATTTTTCGGTCGGCCATTCGTGCTCCGGTCAGACGGATTCAAAACGCGGGGAGATTGCCAGACTAATCCACCGATGTCAACGCGAGGTGCACACGCCCTACCGCTGAGTGCGCTTGTCAGCGTTTCGCCTACAAAGATGTACGGGTAACACTGTTTTTACTGCTACGCGACACCGCGCGCCTACCGTGGGCGTACCTTGTGATCATGCGCCTTGCACGCTTACTCGCAAAAATATCGCTCGCGGCTACCGTACTTTTGGTACTTGCTGCCACGCTTCATAGCGCCTCCGCGACCACAGCGCCGCGTGCGCGCGCTGATTCCACGTCAGTCCGAGATCCAGTCGCGCGCTTGCAAGCGCATCTCGATGCCGGAGACATCACACTCGTTCATGACTCCGTACTCGGCTATCTCCCGGCGGTACTTCGTGCATTCAACATCCCCACGTCATCCCAAAGTTTGGTGTTCTCTCGCACGAGCTTACGAACAGACTTGATTGCACCGTGGTCGCCGCGCGCGCTCTACTTCAACGATGATGTGTATGTTGGCTGGGTGCAGGGCAGTGAATTTCTAGAAATCGCTGCGGTCAATCCTACGACCGGCGCCGTATTCTACACAATGAGTCAGGAAGCAACGGCGCGACCACAGTTTGGGCGTGAGTCAACGACGTGCATGATGTGCCACAAATCTCGCGCAACCGGCGGCGTACCCGGGTTCCTCATGCTGTCAACAATCGCCGATCGACTCGGCTATCAGATTGCGAGTGTGTACAGCGGTACCACGACTGATGAGACTCCAATCAAGGATCGGTTTGGTGGATGGTACGTCACCGGTACCCACGGCAAGGCGGGTCATTCCGGTAACGTGTATTCGTCAAAAGATTTCCATCAAGTCGACAAAGAGTTGTATCGCGGCCAGATCGACCTGACGGTGGAAAGCGCACGTACCGATCTCGCAGGAAAATTTGACTCGTCACCGTACCTCTCCCCGAACAGTGACATTGTCGCGTTAATGGTGTTGGTGCACCAAACGTCGGTACACAATCTGATTACGGCTACCCATGAGGCCGCGAGAATTGCGTTGATTATGCACTACACGCCAAGCGATGCGACGGCGTTGGTTCCGTTGGCGGTGTCCGATGCGGGTCTCCATACTGCGGTGGAACGGTTAGTACGCGCCTTGTTGTTCGCCGATGAAGCGAAGTTCGACTCACCAATTCACGGCACCGGAAATTTCTCCACGGATTTCGCCCAGCGTGGACCACGCGACAAGCACGGGCGGTCGCTACGCGACTTCGACCTTGACCAACGCTTGTTCAAGTATCCGCTCAGTTTCTTGATCTACACTGAAGGATTTGACGCGCTGCCAAACGTCGCGAAAGATGGCGTGTACCGACGACTCCGCGCGATCCTCAGCGGTGACGATAAAAGTCGGGCCTTCGAGCGGCTCAGTGAACGTGATCGACGCGCCATTCTTGAGATTCTGACCGCGACGAAGCCAGAGTTTGCTACCGGTGACCCTCACCCGCAACGGAGTTCTGATGCCCGATAGCATTGATACGAGCGATCTGGACACAAAAACCAATCGCCGCGTCTTCCTCTCTCGCGCTTCAGCAATCACGCTCGCCATCCCCGGACTTGGGCTCGTGTTGACTGGGTGCTCGACGGAATCGCCGGGCACGCTTGACAGCACGCAGCTGCGCGCGCCGTCGTCGAGCGGCAACACTCCACCGCCTCCGCTCAACTCGAACAGCAAACTGGATTCAGCGGTGCTCAAAGGCGCGCCGCCCAGTAATCTTTCCACCGCCGTCGGCACTGTACACGGCGCATCGACAGCGCCATTTCAGCGATACGATCCCACACTCCCGCCACTGAATTCAACTGGCTCTGTACAACTGCATTGGCACAGTCGAGATGTACCGGTGCGCATCAATGCCTCGACGGTGGTCGCTGCTTGGACGTTTGAAGGAACGCTTCCAGGTCCGATTGTACATTGCCGCGTTGGCGACACCGTAGAGTTCACGCTCACCAATGAGTCGGTCATGCCGCACTCAATGGATTTTCACGCGGCGCAGATCAATCCAAAAACGGCATTCCGTTCTGTGGCAAAAGGCGAGTCAGTCACCTTCACATTCAAACCGAAGTGGGCCGGCGCATTCATGTACCATTGCGGCACCGCGCCAGTGCTTATGCACATCGGTTCGGGAATGTACGGCGCGCTGATTGTCTCACCTCGAGAGCCGTTACCGCCCGCGAAAGAATTCGTGCTGGTGCAGAGCGAATTTTATCTCGCGGACGCCGTCAATGGAGTGCGAGCGTTTGACTACGCCAAGATGTTGACCACAATGCCTGACTTTGTCGCGTTCAACGGACGCCCGGACCAGTACGTGACCGAGCCTATCCGCGTCAAGGTGGGCGATCGCGTACGCTTTTGGGTGGTGGACGCTGGGCCTACGCATCCATGCCACTTTCACGTGGTCGGCGAACAGTTCGACACGGTGTATCTCGGCGCGCCGCCGGGTAATGCGATTCACGGCGTACAAACGTGGAGCGTTGCTGCTGGTGGCGGCATGTGTTTCGAATTGTTATGCGATGTTGTGGGTGACTTTCCGTTCGTCAACCACGGGTTCGGTCACGGACAAAAGGGCGCGATCGGATTTTTAAGCGTTGAGCCCTAGCGTTCAGCCAACGTGACACTCTCTATCGGTATTCTCGGGACCGGTCGCGTTGGTACGAGTATCGCCATTTCGCTGCTCCATGGCGGCGTTGCAAATTCGCTTCTGCTGTCGGACCTGCGTGCCGATGTTGCAGAAGGTGAGGCGATGGATCTCGTGCAGGGCGCTGCGTTTTACCCGACGGCAAGCATACGCGCCGTGCCATTCGATGCGCTGCTTGCGACAGACGCGCTCGTGCTTTCGGCCGGCCGCAATGGCAAGCCGTCGGAGTCGCGTCTCGATCTGTTGCGGGACAATGCGCGTGTCATGAGCGACATTGGCGATCGATTGCGCGGCTATCGCGGGCTCGTTGTAGTGGTGTCCAATCCGGTGGATGTCCTCACGCAAATCGTGATGGAGCGCTCGGGGTTACCCGCGGCGCGTGTGATTGGAACCGGCACGATGCTGGACACGGCTCGGTTGCGGCAAGCGATTGGCGAAGAGTTGCGGGTCGATCCGCGTTCTGTGCATGCGCACGTTGTTGGCGAGCATGGGGATTCCGAAGTGGTCCTGTGGTCGAGTGCGCAGGTTGGTGGTCTGGCGCTTCGCGAGTGGCGTGGATGGCGTCGTGACCGCGAAGCGGAAATTGCGGAGCACGTACGTCGTGCCGGGTACGAAATCATCAAACGCAAGGGCGCGACGAATCACGCAATTGGATTGGTCACGGCGTCGCTGTTGCGCTCCATGTTGCGTAACGAACGTTGCGTGCAAACCGTGTCGCGCGTGCAAGTCGTATCCTCAGGCTTCGATGGGGTAGCGCTGTCGTTACCGACGATTCTTGATGTGGGGGGTGCTGTTACCGCGGTACCGATCGTGTTTGCACCAGAAGAGCAAGAGGCTCTCGAACGCTCGGCGGATGTCTTGCGTAGCGCTCGCCGTTCGGTGATGTGAGTAACGCGAATTGATTGAAGCAGCATGCTGTGGACTTCCACCAAACTGCCTGACCGCGAATTTCGCGAATGACGCGAATTGAATCGGAACGTGTTACGAATGCCGGTCCGACGGTACCGTGTAGCAATTGAGAATGAATAGCAACTGAAGACTGTTCAGCGCATGAACGCGTCGATGCGCCTCCTCTGAAAAACCTGGAACGTTCCGCCAGCCCGCGATCACGCCGTGTAAATTCGCGTCATTCGCGTAATTCGCGGCCAGTGGCTCAATTTAAGCGGGTGCACAAATATTGCTGTCACCGCCATCGAAAAGAGCAAATATTTTTGTATCTCACCTGATCGTTAAACATTTTCCGGAGTTGCAAATGTCTCGCATTGCCACGCTGCTCGTAATCCTCGTTGTCGGTACGCGCACATCGTTAAGCGCGCAGGCATGCCCTCCCGCGCCGCTGTCGACGATGCGCGACGGGACACCCGCACCGTGGTTCGATTTTCAAGTAGAAGTGCCAGCCCGATTCATTGGGGACAGCACCCGTATCCCGCGCCCAGATGTGGCGATTCGGGTTGCACGAGGGGATACCAACTCCGCGCTTGTACAATTTGTGGTGGATACGCTTGGCGTCTCAGTCGTCACGTCGCTCAAGATGCTGATCACGCCATCCGCATTGACCAAAGACGTCGTCGATGCCGCCATCATCTCGTGGCGCTATACGCCAGCGATGTTGCGCGGATGTCGCGTGCCACAGCTGGTACAGACGCCCTTGCGCTGGAAGTAAAAAACGACCGCCTAACGACGCGCCGGTTCCGAGCGAACAAAATCAATTCCACCAGCCTGCTGACCCACGTCGACACTCGCCACCTTCTTCAGTACGCCGAGATCGATGACATCAACAGTGCCGGGCTCCGACCCAATGCCTTCCACCGACACAAACGCGTAGCGATCATCGTCGGACACGACCACGCCATGCACGACTTTGCGCGTGGTAGGAATCCGCGCGAGTTCTTTGCCAGTCTTCGCATCAAACACCGACAATGAAGCGTCACGCTTATTCGTCGCGAGGAGTCGTGTGCCGTCCTGCGACTCCGCCAAATTGTACACGCCCGGACCAGCGGGCAATCGACGCACGAGTGACCACGATTTCGTGTCGATCTCCACAATGTCGCTGGACTTATTGCAGGCCACCCAGACCCGCGTGCCATCGCGAGAGGGTTGCGCCCACGTTGGCGAACACGAAACGTCACCGGGTTTGGGAGGCTCCATACCATGTCCGCCCATATCCTGCATCGCGCGCGCCGTTTGACCACGAACGGTTGGAGCACCGGTCATGCCCATTTCTTTGCCCGTCGTCAGAAAAAAATGTCGACTGACACTTAACGTTCGCGTGTCAATTTCAACAAGCTCCTCGTCCATCATGCACGCCGAATAATGCTTGGTGCCGTCGCTATTCAGGCGCGATCCGTGCGGCATTGTGCACGTCTTGATGCGCGCAATTTCTACCATTTCGGTCGCGGACACCACCGAGACATCGCTCGCCACCATGTCACCGTGCAAGTTGAAATTCACGACGAAAACATAAAACCCATCGGGTGACACCTGCGCGGTCGCCGGAAAGTCGCCGAGCAAGACGTTGCCTTCGGCGTCGTTCGTAGCGGTGTTGTACTTGGTCAGACGACCAAACGGTGTGCCGTGTGCCGTACTCACGTAGTAATGCAATTTGTCGGGCGACACCGCGACACCGTGCGGCCCTGCAACTTCCGTTGGCGTGAAACCCACGTAGCGCTCGCGTTCAACGCGTGCGCCGCCCGCACCAAAACGCACAAGCGCCACGCGATCGACCGACTCACTCGCAACCAGCACGAGGTAGTCACGCGTTGGCGCGGTTTGCGCGACAGCAACGGTAGGTGCGCACGCAATCAGTAGCGCGACACCACGCCAACGGGAGCCGAAACTCACGGAACAATTTTCGTCACGGGCTTTGGTTCGATCTTGATGATCCACAAGCCATTATTGTCGTCGTTCACGTACGCGAGGTTGTCTTTCGGATTCACCACCACACCCCACGTCATCGCAGAATTTTTCACGTGCCCTTCCATGTCAGCCGTGTTGAGATGACCGATCTCCCGACCTTGTGCGCGCAAATCACCGCGCAACTCACCGGATATATCAAATACACGGAAGCCCGCGTTGTACGCACCCATGTAGAGCGTGTCACCAGCCACCCACACGTTGTGTACACCGCCGTATTCGGGCTCGTACCATGCGACAGGTTTCGGGTGCATGATATCCGATACGTCGAGCACTTGTAGGCGACCATACGCACGGCTCGCTGCCGCGTCCTTCGTCCCTTTCGGATAGGCCGCAGGAAACACTTCGTCCGCAATAAAGACATAGTTTTTATGCCGCCACGCCGTGTGTGTGCCGCGAATGAACCCTGGCCCACCGTCGACTTCTACTTGTTTATACATCGCATTGAGATCGTATTTGTACTGCGAGACCATCACGGGCTTGGACGGTGAACCACCCTTCACACCATTGCCAATGTCGAGTACCACCAGTCCATCATTCCAGTAACTGGCGTACAACAAGCCGTCACGAATGTCGATGTCGTGTAGGGACCGACCAGCGTCAGGACGCCCTTCCGTTTTCCAACGCGCCACTTCTTTTGGATGATACGGATCATTCACATCAAGCACGTGCAACGCACCTGTACCATCGTTGGTAAGATAGATGAACGTGCCATACTTGTCCTGCTTGTTCACAAATGCTGAATGCACGCCACCCGTAACGCCATCAGTAAATTCCGCAATGACTTTGGGATGTGCAGGGTCGTCGAGCGAACAAATCACGATGCCATTTTTCCGATCACTCGCACCCTCGCGCGTAAACACCAAAAATTTGCCGTCGGGAAATGTCATCACATCATTCACGCGACGCGTATTCGAAATCACCGAATCGGTCACGGTAGGATTGGCCGGATTACTGATGTCAATCGCATACAGCACGTCACCACCTGATCCCGAGCCGAGATACGCGTGCTTGCCATCAGGGTGAATCCAGACTTCTTCGGTGCTGAATCTCGAACGCGAAAGGCGCCCGACAAGCGACAACGGGCGACGTACGTCACGGTCGACAAGCGTCACAGTGGATTGTACACTACGTGTTCCAAACGAAGCGTTGATGGTGTACTCACCTGCTTCATACCCGACAAACGCACCATCATCATCGATCGTACCGTGTCCGGGCGAAAAACTCCACGTCGGTGTCAGCCCAGTAACGGTCTGACCCGTCGCACTCCTTGCGCGTACGGAAAATCGCAGTACGTCGCCCGTTTTCGCAGTAACGTCACCGGGTGTCATGGTCAACGCACTCAGCGCGTCGGCCACCACCGTGACCGGCAGCATCTTCACGACGGCGCCGACCGATGCACGAACGGTCGTACTGCCACGACTAACCGCCGTGATAAGACCAACGTCATTGACCGTCGCCACTTTCGCGTTCGCGCTCGTCCACATCACGCGATCCGCGCGCTTGTCACCAGCGGCTGAAAAGACGCGCCCCGTTGCACGAAGAGTTTGACCGGCCACCAACGTCGCGGTGACCGGCGCGACGTCCAATGTTGCTGCAGCACCCGGCAACACACGAATGTCAATCGCCTCAAATTTCGGCCGTGCCGTTGCTGACGTTGCCGTTACCGTGATCGGCAGAATGCTCGTCGATCCAGCTGTGACGAGTCCTAACGAATCGACACGCCCTTCGAAGCGCGCCCCGCTGCCGAGTCGATAGCGAAAGGTCACGCCAGACATAATGTTGTTCTGCGCGTCACGCGCTTCCGCATATAGTCGCAACGTATCACCGGCAACCATCGTGCGGCTGGCCGGCGTGACGACGATGCGCGCAATGTCCTGCGGTTGCGCGGGCGGTTGCTGGAACGCGAGCAAGGCGACGAGGATTCTCATATGCGGGCTGGCGGAAGAAAGAAAAGTGGATGTGCGATGTTGCTATGGGATGAGCATTCTGGCAAGGTTTGTCACACATCATCACTGCTTCACAACGCCGCTCAGGAGTCTATAGTGCCACCGAACACGCCAGCGCCTGTCCGAAGTGTCAGCACACCATGGAAGCCGGCTTTGTCGTAGACAATACGCATGGAGGGACGCTCCAAAGCACGTGGGTCGACGGCGCACCTGTGCGCAGCATGTGGACGGGGCTCAAACTCAAAGGACATGAACGACTCCCAGTGACGACCTACCGATGCACGCGTTGTGGTTATCTCGAATCGTACGCGCCGGACGCATCCAGTTAACACCACGACAAACGCCGCGTCTATCAAGGGGCGGTACACACGGCACCAGCCGACCGCGTCGACACTTTCTTCAAACGCTGTTAATTCATCCGAGGACCCGTTCATGCGTTACAACTTGATTAGCATCGCAGCATTTACCGCCACTATGCTGGTCGTTTCGACTGCGAGTGCACAAGTAACCGCCAGCGCGCGCGGCCCGGCCGCTGCACAGGAACGTCGCGCCGACATGCGCGAGAAACTCAAGGCGATGACGCCGGAAGAGCGAAAAGTCGCGATCGCCGCCGCCAAAGAAAAGCGCGAAGCACATAACGCCAATCTCACCGACGCGCAGAAGGCGTGGCAGAAATCGCTGAACGGTGAACAAAAAACCACGCACGCCGCTGTAAAAGCTGGAACGCTTACGAAAGAAACGGCCGCGCAACAGCTGAAGGCATGGCGTGCCGCAAACCCGCGTCCGAGTGGCGCTGGTAAGCAAAACTGAGCGCACCAGTGACAGTGCGGTGGCTGTGGTGGGTGACGGCGCTGTTGAGCATCGCAGCGCCGTTTGCGTCTGCACAAGTGGCGGTCCCGCTCGATGATGGTCGATCATCAGGTGTTCACCAAACACTCTCCGTCACCGCAACTGCACGTTCGTACAGTGTTGGCATGGTGGATGTCAACGAACGTGTCACACCATTCTCATGGCGTCTCACGTCGTCACAATTCGGATTCACAATAGCTGGCGAACCATTGCAGCTCGACGCGCCAGCAGAACATTTGCGTGCATGGACACCACTCACCGCGCGTGCCGATGTACTCCTGCGCGTTGGTGACACGTTGAGTGTGTACGGTCGCACCGGAAGCTCGCCGCTCACACTCGACACACTCGCCATTCGCGCTATTAACGCGGTCAACACGTCAGTACTCGATTTATCCAGTCAATCGCTCGGCGTTCCAGCGCGTGTTGGTGTGCGTGGTGTCTTCTCGTTTCCCGTTGTTGATGTCGTCTTGGGCTTGGCGGGCGCGCTCGAGCAGGAAGCGCGACCACGAGGATTTGGTGTGACGTATTGGCAGGGCACGACCGTGCGCGGTTCGGCAACAGTGAATGCGTTATTTGGGGAGCGACATCTCGCGGTCGCGCTCGACCTGAGTTACAGCAATGCGGACTCGCTCGGCGGTCGCAATCAGTTTGCCGGTGGCGGTACCGCGGGACTCAGTACGGATTTTTCCGGCGCGTTAGACGACGCGAACCGATGGTGGTTTATCGGTAACGCGTTCTATTCACGCCCGTTTGACAACGTGCGCAGTGACCAGCCAACGCGATTGATTCCAAGCGGCACATTTGTTGGCCTGAGTGGTTCGTTGCTGACGCAAACAAATGCCGTGACGTGGACGCCAAGCGTGCAAATACTTCGTGAGTCAAGTAGCGCCGACGTGACAGTGTTGCAAGGCACGCAACGCACGCGCACGTCGCTGATGGCCAACGCGTATAGCGTTACGAGTAGCGTCAGCGTCGACATTCCGTTTGGGAAAATATTCACGTTCACTCCGGAAGTTGGGGCGGTGGGAGGTACCGTGTCGTCGTCATTGCGACAGAGCACCGGTCGCGTGATTGGACGACGAGGGCGGCCTGTCGGGCCTGGAAACACAGATGCGTTCAGTGATCCTGTCCGTGGGTGGTGGAGCGGTATTGGGCTCAGCGCACGATTTTAACCACGCGAGGCCGCGTCTCGGCAACCTTTCAAGGCCGTCCACGTACTTATTGCGTTAGACTTGCTGCATTGACCCTCGCTCGTTGGAGAGCTGTTGTGAAAATTCGCCGTATCCTGTACGCCGCCGTGACGTTCAGTCTCGCGGCGGCCGCATTCGCCCCAACACTCTCGGCGCAACAAGGCTCAGACATCATTCGCGGTCGCATTATCGGCCCCGATAGCCAGCCAATTCCCAATGTGCAGGTGCGGGCAATTTCGTATAGCGGCAGCGTCACCAAGGCTGCGAAGTCGGATCGCAATGGTCGCTTTACGATCATCTTCGTCAACGGAGAAGGCGACTATTGGCTCGAGTATGCGGCACTCGGCTTCCTCCCAAAACGCTTCGAAATCAAAAAGATTGGCGAAGAAGAGGTGATGCTCGCTGATACAAAGCTGTCCTCGTCCATCGCGACGCTCGATGCCGTCAACATCACGGCAAATGGCGCGCGCGCGTTGCCCAATCGCAACACCACGGGCACCGACGTTGGTGGCGGTGATCGATCACTCGTAAATGGTGCCGCAGTACCGCCCGATCAAGCAGGAAATCTTGCTGCCATGGCGTCGACGATACCCGGTATCCAACTCATTCCGGGTATGGACGGCGCCTCGGACATGTTTTCCGCGCTCGGCCTCTCTGGCGATCAAAACAACACCACGTTTAACGGTGTCGGATCGGGCATCAACGCGCTGCCACCAGATGCGCAGGTGCGACTCTCGTTCAATCAATTTCCGTGGGATGTATCGCGCGGTGGATTTAGCGGCGCACAGATTTCTATCTCGTCCATTCCCGGTTCGAACTATTCATTTCGTAATCAAAGCGGATACGGTACCGCACCGGAGCTGCAGTGGACTGATGAAAATGCAGATTCGACCGGTCAAAAGTCCACCACGTTGCGATACGGCGGAAGTGCGCGTGGTCCGCTCACGATGGATAAACGGTTTTACAATACGTCATATTCGCTGCAGCGTCGCTTCTCTGATGCGCTTACCTTACTCAACGCCAGTCCGCTTGGACTCGCCGCTGCCGGTGTGGCAAGTGATTCTGTCACGCGTTTACTCGGCATCTTGAACGGCAAGCGAGTTCCGGTATCGGTCGCCAATGCACCAAGTGTCAACGCGACCGATCAGGTGAGTGTACAAGCCAATGTGGACTTGATGCCCAGTTCATCAGGCACCGGCCATTCGTTTACGGTGGGCACCAACGGCTTTTACAGTCACACGCAACCCACGCTTGGTGGGTTCGGTGGCGGAAGTTTGCTCACGACTGTTCCCACGCGAACGAACAATAACGAGATCTATTTCGGCAGTGCCTCACTGATGCACTCCAATTATTTCTGGTTTGGTGTTCTCTCGCAGTCCACGTTGGGCGTGTCCGTGCAGCACGTCGCGAGCATTCCGTTTCTGCAATATCCGTCGGGTAGTGTTCGCGTGAATTCAATGTTGGATGACGGCACCTCGTCGATTCGCACGCTGTCATTTGGAGGCAGCCAGTCACCGGTATCGCAACTCACGGAAGCGGCCCAGCTGAGCAATCAACTCACGTGGTACAGCAACGACAGCAAGCATACGCTCAAGCTCACGTCCAATCTGTCTCGAGAGCACAACAGCAGCGCGGCCAACGCTAATCTGCTCGGTTCCTTCACGTTTAATTCGCTCGCCGATCTCGATGCTGGACTCCCGGCGAGCTATTCGCGCACGCTCAAGAGTATCACGGGTGCGACGGACCAAATTTCCGGCGGGCTCTCGCTCGGTGACGCTTGGCGTCCGTCGTCACGCGTGCAAGTGCAATTCGGCGTACGCCTCGACGGCAACCATTTTTTGTACAAGCCGCAGCACAATGCTGCGGTGCGAAGTGCGTTTGGCATCGACAACGACAACGTTCCCAACAAACTGTATGTCAGTCCGCGCGTGGGCCTACAGTGGACGTACGGGAACTCGCCACAGGTCGCGTTCGTTCCGGGCGCCGCTCGTCCGCCGCTCGCCGTCATTCATGCAGGCGCTGGTGTGTTTCAAAATGTTGGACCGGCCACGCTCATCAACGGCGCGGTGGTCAACACCGGACTGCCCAACTCCACACAAACCATTGCGTGTGTTGGTTTGGCGGCACCGACGCCCTTGTGGGACGCGTATCTTACCGATCCGGGGACATTGCCAACGCGCTGTGCCGACGGAACATCGGGTACGGTGTTCTCTACGGGTGCGCCAAGTGTGAATGCGTTTGACGCGCGGTACGAGCAGCCACGTTCTCTTCGTAGTGCCGTCGACTGGACCGCACCCGTGCTCGACAACCGCCTGGTGCTCGGCATTCAAGCCGTGTATTCGTGGAACATCAACCAAGGCAGTGCGGTGGACTTGAACCTCAATCCCACCACGCGTTTCACACTGGACAATGAATCGGGTCGCCCGGTGTTTGCGTTACCAAGCGCGATCGTGCCACTGACCGGTAGCATCGCGTCAGCAAGTACGCGAGTAAATACGGCGTTTCAACGCGTCACGCTGCAGTCGTCGGACTTGCGGTCGACATCCAAAAACCTTGTGCTCAAGCTGGTACCGGTGACGGCCAACAAATATCTCAAATGGCAACTCACGTACTCGTTGCTCGACGTGCGCGATCAGTACAACGGTTTTACGAGTACGGTTAGCAATCCGTTTACCAAAGAGTGGGGTGCACATTTAGCCAGTGGACGCCATCAACTGCTATTGAACTGGAGCAGTATTCCGCTGTTCGACTTTATGTACTTTAACATTGCCGTGATGGTAAAATCTGGTCAGCGATTTACGCCACTCATTGCGGGCGACGTAAATGGCGACGGCGGCTTTTTCAACGATCGCGCGTACGTGTTTGATCCGGCGTCCACGTCGGCACAGAATAGTGATCCCACGTTGCGCTCTAGCATGCAGACACTGCTGCAAAGCGGCGCGCCCGCAACCCGGGAATGTTTAAGCAAGCAGCTTAATCAGCTTGCGGCACGAGGCAGCTGCCAAGCGCCGTGGGTGACAACGACAAATTTGAACATCAACTTCAATCCGCAAAAACTTGGGTTACCAAAGCGACTCACCATCAACTTGGCGTTCACGAACCCACTCGGCATTGCGGATCTCCTGGTGAACGGCAGCAAGAACGCGAAAGGGTGGGGTCAAGAAATTGCACCCGACCAAAGTCTGCTGTTTGTGCGCGGCTTCGACTCGGCAACGCAACGCTACAAATACGAGGTAAATCAACGCTTCGGTTCAACGCGACCGCAGCAATCAGTGAATCGCACACCGGCCTACGCGAGTTTGTCGTTCGGCTTTGACATTGGTGCACCGCGCGAACGTCAACTTCTTACGCAACGACTTGACATGGGTCGCGGGCGACCAGGCTCCAAGCAGACTGCAGCCAATTTGAAGGCGCTCGGCTCGAGCTCAATTCCCAACCCCATGACGCTCATTCTTACGCAGCAGGACTCGTTGAAACTTACGCGGAAGCAGGCCGATAGTCTGGCGTCGTTGAGCCGCAAGTTTACGCAGTTTGCGGATTCGGTGTGGACGCCGGTGTCGCGATATCTCGAAACCGTGCCGCAGCGATACAGCCACGACGAAGCGTATGATCGCTACGTGACCGCGCGGGAAGTCACCGTGGACTATCTCCTGAAAATTGTGCCCGACGTGAAGAAGCTGCTCACGTCGGCGCAGAAGCGAAAACTGCCGTCGCAGATCACCAACTATCTCGACACCCGCGTGCTCAAGTTTCTCCGCTCGTCCAGTTCGGGCGACATCAGCCCGTTCATGTTTCGCTAGCGCGGAGTGGAGCAACCCTCCGTTCAGCCAGCGTGACAAATTCACCACCACCGGCACCTGTACGTGTAGCAATCGTCCTTTCCCTGCTGATGACATCAACGAGACTAGTCATGAAACGAGCTGCTCTGATCGCAACAGGTATCGCGCTGGTGCTTGCCGCGAGGCCGACGATCGCGCAACAAAAGGTGCCGGTCATGGCGCTTGCACCATCGTCGGCAAAATCGCTCGAATCGTTCGGTGCCATTCTGGGCATTCGCCAACTGCCGAGTGGCGCGCTGTTGGTAAATGACGCGGGCCGTCGACGACTGGTGCTTCTCGACAAATCTTTCGCGACGTCGACGGTGGTGATCGACTCCGCAGCTGGTGCGACGAACAGTTACGGACCGCGTCCCGCGCCACTCATCGCCTATCTTGGCGATTCGTCGCTCTTTGTGGATGCCGCGTCATCGTCCCTGCTGGTGATCGACCCAAGTGGCAAGGTGGCGCGCGTGATGGCCGCACCGAAGCCTGGAGACCTGCGGTTTCTCGGCGGCAGTCAGGCGTACGTCGACGATAAGGGACGGTTGCTGTATCGCGGCGTGCAAATGATGCGACAAAACGCCCCGCAGGTGCCGGGCGGTAAGTTAGCGCCCGTGCAACCACCTGATTCTGCGCCAATTCTGCGCGCGGATTTTGATACGCGACAAGTCGATACCGTTGGTCGCGTGAAGTTGTCGAGCGGCACGCGGATGAATATGGATCAAGGACCCGACGGCAAACTACAGATCAAGATGGTTGTCAATCCGTTGCAGACGATTGACGATTGGGCTGTACTATCTGACGGAACGCTCGCGTTCGTGCGCGGGCATGATTATCACGTCGATTTGTTCCACCCGAACGGTACGGTGTCCCAAGGATCCAAGCTGCCGTTTGATTGGAAACGATTGACCGACGAGAACAAGCAACAGCTTGTTGATTCTGCGCGCACAGCCATGGAAACGGCAATGAAGTCCACGGCGGCCAATGCAACGCCCGGAACGATGACGTTTGGCGACGGCGCGATGGCGGCGGCCGCTGGAGGCGGTGGCGGCGCAATGACAATCGAGATTCATCGCGACGCTGGCGGTGGCATGGGCGGTGGCGGTGTGGTGATGGGCGGCGGCCCACCGGGGCACGCCATGGGCGCGCCGAAAATTGATTTTGTTCCGCTTAAGGAAATCGCGGACTATTATCCCGCGATTCGCGCTGGCGCGGCTCGCGCGGATCTCGACGGCAATCTGTGGATTCTTCCCACTACCTCAGCGCAATCACAGGGCGGGGAATTGGTCTACGACGTGGTGAACAAAAGCGGCGAACTATTCCAGCGCGTGCGTGTGCCGCAGGGGCGTTCGATCGCGGGCTTCGGCCGCAACGGCGTGCTGTATCTGGTGAGCGGAGATCGCACGAATGGGTTTTATCTCGAACGGTCGAGTATCATCGGCGGTGGGGCGCGCGCGACGCAGTAAGCACCACGCATAGGTTGTCAAAAGCTTAACGCGACAGAACGGCGCTCTCAGGGGGCGCCGTTCATGCGTAAAAACTCAGCAAGTGGATATCCCTGTATATTTCATTCCGAGCATGCGCGACTGACCTGTTTTGGAGCACGCGAAATGATGCTGAGCCGTTGCAAGTCCCTGTTTCTTATGTCTAGTGTTGCGTGCGCCGCGATGGCCAATCCCGCATTGGCACAACAAAAAGTGGTGACACGACCACTCGGCACCATCACTGCTGTTTCAACAGATTCGCTCGGGCCACGCGTCGCGATTCGTGCATTGTCAACCGGCAAAGTGCTCGTAAACGACATCGTGCGGCATCGTGTATTGCTCTTCGACGAATCGCTCAAGTCGTACCGAGTCGTGATGGACTCAGCGGGCAACGGCGGCGCAAATGCCGCAGTTCCTGTTTCCCTCCCGTCCGCGCAGCTCATCACCTACACCGGCGACTCAACGTTGTATGTCGACATGTCGTCGATGTCACTGCTAGTGCTCGACCAGACAGGAAAAGTGGCGCATGTAATGGCGTTGCCCAAGCCGCGCGATGCGATTTTCCTTGGCGGCGGCATCGCCTTCGGCACCCCAGCAATGGATGCCAAAGGGCGACTCGTGTACCGCGGCGTGATCGTCAACTTGCCCAAACCGCCCGAGCCGGGAGCGACGCCAACATTCTCGCTGCCAGAGCAACCCGATTCTGCGCCGATTGTTCGCGCGGATTTTGATACGCGCAAAGTCGACACGCTGATCACAATGAAAGTGCTCAAGCCCGGCTCGATGAACATGGTCACGGATAAAGAAGGAAACATGACGATGAAAATCACCATGAATCCAGTTGATACCGGCGACGAATGGGCAATGATCTCCGATGGATCAATCGCGATTGTGCGCGCGCATGACTATCACATTGATTGGCTCGACGGCGATGGCACGCGTCGCTCCACACCCAAGATGCCATTCGACTGGAAACGTCTGACTGATGAACGCAAGCAGTTCATGATCGATTCTATTCGCCCGGAATTGGAAAAGCAGTTGGCTACGACGAGTGCGAATTTGCCAATGATTCCCACGGCGAACGGCATGCGACGATTAAAAATCGCCTTTGATTTTCTCCCTCCAGCGAAGATGGCGGACTACGAGCCGTCTGTTTCGCCTGGCTCGGTGCGCGCAGATCTCGACAACAACGTGTGGATCCTACCGCGCACGGCAGCGGGGACCGGATCGGGCGGCGTCGTCTACGATATCGTCAATCGCAAAGGCGAAGTGACGGAACGCGTGCAATTACCGAAGGGTCGCGCGTTGGCGGGCTTTGGCGCGGGCGGTGTCGTGTATTTGCTGAACACCGATGGAAAAAGTGCGCTGCTCGAGCGCGCGCGGTTACGTTGACTCGGCTTACTTTCGACGATCTTTACGGAGAGGAGACCGCAAATTAGATGCGTCTCATGCCGCAAGAACGCTGGGCGGAGACAGTCCGTTCAGCTGCTTGGTTCCACGCGCTCGAAGGCACCAGTGATCCCGACCCAGATCCTTCGAGTCCTTTCCACGATCCAGACGTTCGACGTTCCCGCCCTGTTGATGGGCGGGCAGGCCTGCGTGTTATACGGCGCGGCCGAGTATAGTCGCGATCTCGACCTGCCTCCGCTTGGAGCACTGGCGTCTTTCGCGCCACCAGGCATCGAGCTCGATTCAGGCATTTCCCCTTTCACTACTGCGAGCATAGCCACCGTATCTGAATGCGCGGCGCCGTTGACCATAAATGACCGCATCCAAATGTGTGCGTCCACCGTCGGCAGAGCGAGTATTGTAAAAGTATAACGGGCCTTCCTTGTCAACAGCGAAGGGCAAATCGTTCACGCGTTTGCCGTCGCTGAATTCCCGGCGCAAGTACCGAGCGAGCTTGCGCATCCGTATCGATGTAGAGCATGCGCCGGTTCATCGGATCGACCAACAGCGTGCTGAAATCAATGCGCTGCACCACACGTTCACGACGATCACTGGCGATCACGCGTCCATCGCGCAGTTCTCGGATACTCGTAACGTCAGTAAACGGCGAAGTGAATTCCGCATCGGGCTTGCCGAGTGATTTGGCCGCGGGTTGCTGCGCGGAGGGAGCGGACATGACAAGCAGAAGACATGAGTACCAACAAAATGGGTATCATGCCGTAACGTGCCGATACTTACCGTCGGTATCAATTCTCTCTCCATTCTTTGGCCTAAGGCCTATGTCGCGCACTCGCTCTGCGGCAATCCTCCTCCTCGCTATCACTGCATGCAGCACTGATGGTCTTGGTGGAGTGGACGGCACTTCGACAGGCCTGACGCCAACGCGCGCCGTGCCGTGGACACCCAGTGTGTTCACGCAGCCCGTGCCGAGTTGGGGATCACCGGTGCGATTGAACTTGCCAGTCGCGCTTGCTGACATCTTGCTTGGCCCCATCTACGGACTCGGTGCCTTCGGTGCGCATGAAGGCGGTCATGTGGAAGGACTGAATCATGTGTGGATTCCAACGCGGCAAGGTATTCCTGTGCGTAGTTGGGCCGCCGGCACCGTCACGAAAATTGAAGACATGGGCGCGCGTGGTACGGCAGATGGTCGCCACGAATATTTCATCACGATTGACTACGGACAAGGACTCGTCGGCAAGCATCTCGACGTCGATGTGCCGCTGGTCAAATTCGGCGACAAGGTGAAAGAAGGGGATCCAGTTGGCTCGATGAGCGGGAGTGCGGAGTTCAATCTCATCGACAACAATCGCACAGACGGTGAGCGTACCGGCGGAATCACCGGTGCACCGGTGTCACCCTTTGACTACTTACGTGATGACGTGAAAGCAGCGCTCGTTGCACGACACGTTGCCGAAGTAGTCGAACCATATTTTCGGAAGGGCAACGTAGCTGGCAATGGTCGTCCGTGGGAGCCGTATCTGACAAACCAAATGTTGTATCACGCCGACCATCGCGGCACGTTTGTTGGCGAATGGATATTGACGAATAAAAACTGGAAAACACCGGACGCCGTGTACTACGATGTGATGGCGTTGTTTGATGTAACGAATGCGTACGGACACTTTCAACGCATTGAGTTGATGGACCACGACTGGTCCGCTCTCGGCAACAAAAACCACATTGTCGGCGCGTGGCTTACGACCGATGGGCCGGGCAAAGTGGTGCTCGCACTCGAGCGAGGTGCGCCGTGGTTTGCGCTGTACGCGGTAACTGAAAGCAATGGTCGCGCCGCCTTGACGATGGAATGGAAGCAAGGCAGCTATCCGGTGGCGATTACCGCGAATGCGGCGTTCTACAGCGAGCGTTCGGCGATCTACCTTGGCGGTGACGCGCGGGCGTTGGGACTCGCGAAGTAGCCGCATTTGTACCGGCGCTGAAAACAACCCATCACAAATACGTGGCATCGCTCTCGTCTTCCACCGGAGTTTCCGTGTCTACTGCGGCTACGATTGTTGTTGCGCTGATTGGTGTTCTGCACGTCTACATCCTCGTGCTGGAAATGTTTTTGTGGGATAAGCCCGCTGGACTTCGCGCGTTTCGACAGACGCAGGCGGCCGCAACGGCGTCCAAAGTTTTAGCTGCGAACCAAGGTCTCTACAACGGCTTTCTCGCGGCGGGATTGTTCTGGGGCGTACGGTTGGGCACGGCTGGACGCGACGTAAGCGTATTCTTCCTCCTCTGCGTGCTCGTTGCGGGCGTGTATGCAGCGGCGACTGCAAATAAAAAAATCTTATTCGTGCAGGCGGTACCAGCGGCAATAGGATTGGCACTGGTTTTGCTCGGGTAGGTATCGTACCAAACGGTACAATCATCTTTGGTTTAACTACGTTGCCCGCTCTGTGGTGCCAACCTTCACTCTTAACGAGCAATGCCTTGGATCAACCAGAAGCAACCCCGACTATTCCGCTCCGCTTTGGCGTGTTCTATCCGCAAGGCTCCGTCGTTCTCGCGTTTCCTGACGCCGCGACCGCCGAACATGTGCGCGTGAGTCTATTGGAGGGTGGTTATGACGACACGGAGGTACAACTTTTTACGGCAGAATACGTCGCGAAAGCATCCGAGACCAACACCGAGCATGCCTCGGCACTCGCGAAGGTAGTCGGCGCAGAACTTGATGCCGTGGCGCGGCACCTCGAATTGGCGAAGGAAGGCAATGCCTTCTTGGTCGTGCCGGCACCATCTGATGCAGAAACCACACGAGTGTTGCGCGTTGCGCATCGACACACATTAACGTTAGCGCAGAAATACGACCGGTTTACGATCTCGGAACTGCTGTAGTCACGGACGCGCGATTGCGTCTCGCCACGGCGCGAAGTCGTCATACAAACGACGCACGAACGAATCGCCAAGTTGAATGCGCGTGATGGCACCGTTGCGGGATGCATCGTGTACAAGCAATTCAATTTTTGGCAATGACCCATCGTCACGCGGTAAGAAAGCCGTAGGCGGAATAGTTGCCACGAACGCATTCGGCACCGGCTTGCCAGCGGTCGCATGCGCCGCTGCGTTCACCAGCGCTGGTATGTGCGACGATGCGTCGAGTGCGACGGCCGCACCGTCTCGCAAAAGTTCGACCGCTGCAACATCGCCGCGCTTAATATCGAATATTTTTTCAGGAGCATACGACGGCCACGGCACTTTGTCTGGCGTAACCTCTAGCACGTACACCGCACGTCGTGACGTCACAAGCGAGCTCCACGCACTCCACTGTTCGATCGGGTCCACCATTTCGTATGCGCCACCAGAGGGCCTCGGGTTGGCATCTTTCCACGCACGCGCTTGTGCCGCGCGCCACGCAAATATCGGGGTGGGCATGATGGTCACGCGCACGTCGCCATTTCGCGCCATTCGCGATTTCGCATCAACGCCGCGTTCAAGTATCGCGAGCACTGCCGCGTCTGGATAACGCGCTCGCACGTTGTTCACACGCAGCGTGCTTTCGGCAGCCATTCGCGTCCGCCGCGCAAGTTCACGCTTCACTGAATCTTTCTGCGCGCGCTTAGCGCTGTCTGCTACGGCTTTTGCCGTAAGCGCTTTCGCTGAGTCTACGCTCGGCGTGACCGACACCACCGTCAAAGCCGGTACGCTTGATGGAACAACCACGACACGCGTCGCCGTGTCGGCAATGGCGCGAGGCGGCGTCGCGTCAGTGTTGGACGGCGGCGATTCACGTGATTCGCGCGCAACAGCAAACCATAGCGCAGCCGCAACAGGCACAGCGCCCAGTACCAGCCATGGCCAAAGCGAACGCGCTGGCAGACGCGGCAACGGCCTCCCATCGGTCACCGCAGGTCCCCCGGTATCCGACGCGAGCGCATCGGTAGTCGTCACGCCCGTTGCAGACGCACGCGACACAACCGCGAGTGGCACTGGTGGTGTTGGTAAAGCGCTTAACACACCGCCGGTGATGCGCTGCGAATCGCCCGCGCTGTGCGGTGTGCGCGCCGCGACATTCGCCACGCGCGTATCAAGTGCGCGACGATAGAGTTCCGCCGTTTGCGTGGGCGTCATTGCACTAATCGCACCAGAAAATGCATGCGCAAAATCAGACACCGTTTCAAATCGTTCGTGCGGTTCCGGCGACAATGCCCGATCAAAAATCTCTTGGAGCGTTCCGTTCCATTCAACATCGCGCTTGGCTTCCTGCAACGTGCGCGGGCGACTCGTGAGCCGCGCAATCAGCGATTCCTTTGACGACTCTGACGGGAACGCCTGCTTACCGGTAAGCGCAAAAAACGCTACCAAGGCCAGTGCATACTGATCACTTCGCGCATTGAGAGTGTCACCCGCTAACTGCTCTGGTGACATGTACTCGGGCGTGCCAATGGCGAAGCCCGTACGCGTCACCCGCTGATCGCTCCCATCCATCGACCGCGCGATACCAAAGTCCACGAGCTTCACCATGTACGTGCCATCGCTGCGACGGCCGAGCATGATATTGTCGGGCTTGATGTCGCGATGCAGCATATTCAGATCGTGCGCTGCCTGTAGTGCATCCGCCGCTTGGCCGAGAATGTCAGCGGCCACATCCGGATGCAACACACCATCGCGATCCAGCATCGCGCCCATCGATTGGCCATCCACATATTCCATCGCGAGATACACGACGCCTTCTGGCGTTTCGCCGAAATCGAAAATGGCCGCAATGTTGGGATGTGACAATTGACTCGCGTGTTCGGCCTCGCGCGTGAAGCGCTGCAGCGCATCAATATCGCCCACCAACGCGGGCCGCATGATTTTGATCGCGCTCTTGCGCTTCATTCGCACGTGTTCGGCCAGATACACCTGACCCATGCCGCCCTCGCCAATGCGCGACACAATCCGATAGCGATCCGCGATTACCGTGCCCACGAGGTCGCCGAGCTGTCCACCGCGGATAAGCCGTGTGCCGTCCGTTGCGCAAAACGCGACGGCGTCATCATAGGTCGCACCGCATTGGGGACAGATTTTCGTCAGAGACACGCGGCGCGCGAAGGGAGGCAGGAAGGACAGAACATCGGGCAATACGTACGCGTAAAGTAGCGCGCGACCTGCCACGAGTGGCGATACTTACCTCGCCTGTTGCCCCGAGCGACAATGAACGCGCACGCCACTCTTCGGTTCAAAACAGCGACGACCCTCTCAGCCTGCGGTTGCATGGTCGCGAGGCCAGATGGTCCAACACGGCGCGATTGTTCCGTTACTCAGTTGTAACGGGTCCAAAACTGCGCGATCGAGCTCGCCATTGATCCCTGCAACGCGCCGAGTCCATGATCCGTTTGAACGCGAGAATTTCGAGTGATAGTGCGGGAGTGCGACTCACACCGCCGCGTTGGCGATAGCTCCACGCAGAGTCGGGCGTTGGCGGGACGTGTCGAGGGACGAAAATCGACTGCTGGACGAGAATCGGAGCGTACAGTCGTCCCACGTGTCCAGCCGTAACGCCGCGACGATAGCTAGAAGGATTTTCGTGCGGCGCGATGTGAAGCGGATCATCACCCGCAACTTGCCGCGCGCGCAATTGACCCGGCAAGGTTGGCGATGAACGGTTGCGTAGCGCAATATTTGCAGGCACGGTGCCGAACACGTTTTGTCCGGAGATAGCGCATGACCGATCCAACGCCGACGCCGCAGCGACCTTCGATACCGCCGACACTCCGACGCGCAGTCGATGGGCGTGAGCGTGTGATCCTCACCGTGTCGGGCTTTGGACTAGTCCTCGCGGGTGTGGCGTTGCTTACGCTACCGCCTCCGGATGCTCGTGGAAACGCCTCCTCCACGATGGTTGCCGTGTTGCCAGCACCTGCGCCGGTGGTGCCGCCGACCGTGACGGTGCCTGTCGCGCAGCCAGTGATAGTGCCAGTACCACAGCCATCTGCGCCGCCAGTGACGGTCGAGAAACCGGTACCGAAGCCGTCGCCGAAACTGTTGCCGAAATCACCAGAAAAAGTTCAATTAAAAAAGATCGAGAAGCCGACTGCGAAGGTCGTAGCGAAAGTTGCAACTAAGCCACCGACGCCCGTTCGTGGTCGCGTATCATTGTGCGAGCAATACGTCACTGCCGAAGCGTGGCATGACGCGTTCGCCTCGTGCACCGATGAGGCGCAAAACGGCAATGTGCCAGCGCAACGCCGATTGGCCATGATGTATCTCGACGGCCGTGGCACTGGTCGCGACGAATCACGCGCCGCGCGATGGTTTACTGATGCGGCCACGGCGGGCGACGTAGAGTCCATGTATCAACTCGCGGTATCGTACGAACGCGGACGTGGGATCAAGAAAGATCGTGATGCAGCGCTGCGATTCTACACGCAGGCTGCAGACGGTGGGTACGCCGCCGCGCAGTATGCTGTCGGTGAGGCGTACGAGCACGGACGACTCGGAGCATCGAGGAATAAGAGCACGGCGATCGAGTGGTATCGAAAAGCAGCGGCGCAAAACTTTCGTGATGCCGCAGACAAAGTGCGCGGACTCTCGCGTTGAAGCACTCGACGCCACGCGCCTTTCCGCAGAGCGTGACTGCGGCCGCGATCGCAGGATGGATGGGCGGGTCGGTTGCGTGGGGCATAAGCAGCCGGTGGATGGACGCAACGTCATATCTGCGCACGAATGGCCGACTCGACCAACTCGTCGCACTGTTGTTGGGTGCAACTGCGGGTGCGTTTGTATTGGTGGTACGGGCGCGGCATCGACGCGAATCGCTCGTACCCGCACTCGGTGCCGGTGCGTTGCTCGGCGGTATTCCTGCGTTAATTGGTGCGACAATCTGCGTGTGGTTGCTCAGCGCTGATAGCGCCGGTCGCTTTGTTCTGATGCGAATGATCGCATGGGCGTTCAGTACCGCGCTTGCCGCGATGGGCCTGTCGCGTTTTACGCGCACGCCCACAACGCGTATCACGCTAGAGAGTCTCGCACTTGGCGCACTCGGCGGCGCGATCGCCGGTGCGATATACAGCTTGCCAGGGCCGTCGGAGTTGTGGTTACCTGTTGCGATGGCGTGGACAGGTGCGGCCATTGGTGTCGCAGGCACCGGTCCACTGCTATGGTGCGCTGCTGTTACGGTGCATGTGTTGCCGCCGCGCGATGAACGGCGCACGATGTGGTCGCTGCACGAACGCGCCGTCGAGCGCGGGACATCGATGAAGTTGTCGGATGCGCAGGTCGCGTGCGTTGGTGATGTGGTGTATGTGTATCCGCCGCCGGGCGGGGCGGTGCTTGACGGATATCCACTATATCGCGCGGTGCCGCTCCAACGGGACGCGCTGTTGGCCGTTGGGCGTGCACGTTTTCGTCTTACGCTGGGGAAGCGCGGATGAACGTTTTGCGGTATCGCGCGATGACGCGGTTGTTTGCGTCGATCGGCATCGTTGTTGCAAGTCAGCTTCGCGCGCAATCACCAACAGTGCCATTGCGGCTTGTGCGATGTGGACCGCAGTTGCGAGCGGCATGTTTGTCGGCGCGATTTGTTATGAACGACGGCGTGCAAACGGCGGTGTTTGGCGTGCCAACGCTCCCGCTGTCCTCACTCGCGCGCGCGCCGTTGCAGCGCATACTCGCGGTGCAACGTGGCAGTGCCACCGTCGCGCGCCTGAATGTGTCGTGGCAGCCGCCATTGTTCGGCGCACCCCTAGCCTTCGGCGTGGCCGACTCGCTCACCATGTCCGTGGCATTGCGGGAAGCGCTCGCGACCGGTGTGGATCCTGCCGGCGTGCGCTCGGTAATCGCGCTGCTCCTCGCGATTGTCAGCCTGCTCTTATTCGTGGGCGTTCCCCGCGTGCTGTGGTTCGAGCAACGCGAAACGGAAGACGATTTGGCACGGCAGCTCGCGGCAGCGCGCGCCGTGTTGTCGACGCAAGAGTTAGAGCAATGGCGCGGAAAACCTCCGCAGGATGGCAGTCCGCGACATCCGGAAGAGCCCACGCGGGAATCGGGGCGGTCTTCGTGAGCTGCGCTCAAGTGCAGAACGCGCTATTCGCGCTGTGCGCTGCGCTTGTGCTGCCGCAGGCGGCGCGCGCGCAGGCAGTGTCGGCGGTACCGCGCGCAACTGCGGAAGCGAAACAAGCGCAAGATCGCGCGACGCTCATGCGCTATTGCGATCGCATTGACTCTGTGTCAGCGTCAACATTGCAAGGCATCCGTGATCGTAGCGACTGTTGGAAGCGCATTCAATTGGAAGGGCTGGGGAGCGCGCTGGTTGAAGAACGGTATCAATCGGCAGTACGTGCGTACGACAGCATGGTGCAGGTCGATTCGTTCAAGCGTGCCGTCGTCGCACGTGAAGCGCGCGTCGATCAAGAGTTGCTTGCGGTGCAACAGTTTATCATCGCGCGCGACTTGGACGCGGCCATGAGTGCGGTGAACAGCGTCTTAAGCGTGCAGTCGCAAAATCCGCGCGCGCAGGCGTTTCGAGAGCGCATCTTTGCATTGCGCCAGGCGCAACAGTTGCGTGTTGCCGTATACGTCGCCTCCGGATTGGTGCTGCTTACGGCGCTCATTTTGGTGCTGTCGGCATGGTTCGTGGCGCTACGACAATCGCGTGCAAATCGTGCCGAGCGTGAGAAGGCAGCGCTGCGGAGGGCAATGGTGAAAATTACGGATGGTATTGGACGCGGAAAAATGTATACGATTGATGGCGCGTTGTTTCGTATTGGGTCGGCGCTCTCCGATCGGCCGGAGGAGAAAAATGACTTGGTGCTCAGTGACGAGACGGCGTACGTGTCTCGGTATCACTGTGCGATTTTGCGGAAAGATGGGAACTATTATCTGATTGATTCGTCGCTCAATGGCACGTACCTCAATGAGGATATGGTGGATCGCGGTGAACCGTATTTGATCGAAGACGGGGATGAACTTTCGGTGGCAGGGATGGCTCGACTCAAATTCTTGCTGGTTTGAGTGCGAAACGGGAGCGCGCCGATGGTCCATCGATCGCGGCGGTCAGCAAATCGATCAATGTGTAAATGCAGGCCAGTGCCTGCGCGGTCAGATAGACCCGCATTGATCGCGGCGTGCACTTGGCGCTGCAATATGGAATCCTGCGAAAAATCTTTGACACGAATCCCGTACGTGTGACATTGGGTCACCACAAACGCGACCTGTTCGTTGGTCATGATCTTACTGCGCAAGTCTAAGGCGCCACCTGGTCCGTATAGCGCGAGATGCTCGGGATGATCGCGCCCAACGACAATGATGTTGGTGTGATACCGCAATCGAAACGCAGCGGAGACCAAATCAAACGTGTACGCAAACTGTTCACGCGTGAGCGATGCTGCGCGCATTTGATCGGCGCTCGTGCCGGCGCGCGCATTGACGTATGCGTCAGGCACGGCTAAACGATGCGATCGATAGATCGTCGCTACCGAATTCTCGAGCGCGGCGATACGCGGTTTGACCTGCGGGTGATTGCGCAGTGGGCTCAGGGCCAGCGTATTGATGCCACGCGCAAATTCTTGCGCGGCTTCGTCGGCAATGCCGAGTTCCAACAATGAATTGGCGCGTTCAAGATGATCGTACGCGACAATAAGGAGTGAGTCGAGGCGAGCGGCCTGTTGATCTGAGAGTACTGAAAGTGCACTGTCGGAAGTGCGCGGTCCGTACCGTATGACGGCGTACGCCGCGCCGAACAGCACGCAGGCGACCCCGAACATCGAGAGCGCTTTCCACGCAAACGGACGGTCGGGCTTTTTGAAGTCGACGTTGCGTCGACGGCGTGGTGGCGCGGGCACGGCTGACTGCAACGGCAGCTCGCGCGTTCGTGTCTCGCCACTGACAAATTCCCAACGGTGTTGCGGTGTGAGTTCAATAACGTCGCGGTCAAACAACCGCGTCGGACCGGACACCAGCATCCCGTTCACGCGCAGCGCTGCGACGCCATCGGCGATGAACCATCGGCCATCGGCCTGTTCAAGCACTACGTGGCGAGCGGCAATGCCATCGCCTTCGAGGTATGCGTCGCAGGATGCATCGCTGCCCATCACGAGACGCGCGCGCCCCGTGATGGAGATCGCGTCTCCTTCAGTGGGGATCACCGGCCTGAGCGATGCGGAAACCATGCCGCGAAGATGCCTGTTGGTGTAGGTCGATGGCAACGACGCAACGTGAACACCGCGCAGCCTCGCTAACCTACCACCGCTATGAGCACTGCCTCTCGACCATTGGCTCGCGGTGCCACGCGGCTACTCGCGCCCACGGCGTTGCCGTATGTCACCTGTGGCGTACTCGCGGTGCTTCTCGGCAGGTACGGGTGGCGCGCCGTGAGCCCACCATGACTTAGGCGATAACGGTCTGGACTGCCGCAATGCCGAGAAAAATTTCCGAAAACGGCAATACACGGTGACACGACATTGACGAGGGCATCATGCGCAACCGACCTCGTGCGTGCATGACCTCCCGCCGTCGCGACGGTCGATGCGACAACGGGTTCAATAACCGCTGTCGGCGCGGGTGCAGCACAAATCGTGGCGACTTCGGCTGGCATCGACATTTCCGCCGAGCGCAACAACGCCAGTCATTCGGTGGGTCGAAACAGAGTGCTGCGCTATGATCCGTCGCAAAGTGGTACATCGTTAGTGCGACGAAGGAATGGAACCTGACCGCTGACTTACCGGTAACCGGTGCGAATCTTGGTGCCGAAGCCATCGCGTGGATTCCCGACCGTGTGCTCGTTGCAAAGAAACTCGTCGAATCGTATCGCCACAATTGCCACCGGCTATCCGACGGGTGTGATGAATCTCAAATTCGACCGTGCGACCAATTATCTGCGGGCAGAGTGCGATGATGGTTGCGGTGGATTGCCGGGCATTCTTGAGATTGATTTGAATGCTGCGTCGGTCACGCTTGGAAGGTTCTTACCGTTGCGTCGATTTGCGCGACCCACATCGATGCCGAACATCAACAATGAAGGTTTCGCGTTATGCACGCAGGCGGAATGTGTGAATGGACTCAAGCCAGTGTTTCTGGGCGGATGACAGTGAGACTGGTGGACACTCCATACGCCGAACGTCGATTCGGCGTGGCCCGACTGCACCGGCGCTACCGCGCGTGTTGGAGCGGCGGTACGACCGAGGTAGTGCCGCCTCGCACCACAACAACCAAATGCGTTTTAACGGTTTGCTGCCTTCGCGAATTAAACAGACACTCGATGCGAACGTATTGCGTCGACGTTCGCCACTTGAACCTTCTCATGGCGCGAATTGAACGATCGGCGGTCGTCAAGAAACGGCGTTATCTTTCCTGAACTCAACACCCTCACCTTCCCCGGAGCACACATGAACATGTACCGTCTGGCGATCGCCACATTTGCTCTGCCGGCCGCGCTCGTCGCGCAACAACCGTCGGCGGCGGCTCAGGCTAATCCGATTACGGCCGCATTTCGGTCGCGCATTTTCGCATCGCACCGCAACATCGCCCAAGCGTTCGATTCTATTCCCGCATCCAAGTTCGACTACAAGCCAACGCCCAAGCAACTCACCGTCGGCTACATCGCGCAACATGTTGCTACCGACAGCTACCTGTTCTGCAACAACTTTGGCGCGATGAAGGCCACGCTGCCGGATAAGGACACCGCCACGCCGGACTCGGTGAAAGCGAAATGGCCCAAAGACGAATTGGTATCGAAACTCAAAGCGTCGTTTGCGTTCTGCGCGCAGGCGTTTGATCAACTCGAAGATGCGAAGCTCGCCGACCAAATCACGATGACGTTCAACGGCACATCACGGCCGACCACGCGGATCAACATGGTGCTTGGTCACGCGCTTGATCTGGCGGACCACTACAGCCAGCTGGCGAACTACATGCGACTCAATAACCTCATTCCGCCCTCAGCATTGCCAAGACCAGCACGCCCGAGCAACTAGAGCTCCGTCGTCTTAGTTTAACACCGAACGCCCGTCGAGCTCATATCGACGGGCGTTTGAGAGATGGCTGACGCACCTCCGAACGCGCGAAACACCTACGCGCCGTTGTCAATCTGCCATATGCGCTGCTGCGCCAAATTCCAGTCTACACTCGGCGCGACGCCCTGATCATCGAGCTCGAGCGATGCCTGCGCCCGCGCAAGCACCGGCGCACCAAGCTCGCGTGGCAACGACAATCCGAATGTGACCTCCGCTCGGCGACACAGCCGCTCCTCGTGCGCCATATCGCGATCCATACGTCCGCCAAGCACCCGCTCTGTAAATGCGTGCACACGCGCATGCACACCCTCGTGCAAAATACTTGACGCCACCGGTGCCGCTGAAATGTCACGTCGCGCGAGGAACGTGAGTTCGGTGATAATCACGCCTTCGCTGGGCATAAACGCGCCGCGACAGGCATAACGCTCTACACGAATTGCGCGCACGTCTCGCTGCAAGTGCGCGAAGCGAATGGGCTGGTAATGCGCGATCATCGCCAGTGATTCGCCGAGGCGTTCGAGTACGCTATCGGTGTCGATATCTCTGCGGGTGTTCTGAACATCGACGTGAATGCCGAACAGTTGTAGCGACGGCGACTGCGCGGAACCAAGCAGTCGAGAGAGCCAGGAAGTCATCGCTGATATCAGCGATACCCGCGCGTGAATTGCAAGTGCTGGCGCGGCCGCGTCTAGCGCTTGGTGACGCGAAACGTTGCGCGGTAGTTCGCCATCGGAATCGAATCGGTCGTGCGCTTACCCGGCGCCACAGCGACCAACTGGATAACGTATCGGTCAACCGTGATCATATCTTTCAATGGTTGCGTTTCGATCACAACATCTTGCCTGCCGTCAGTCGTCTTCACCGACAGTCCAAGCTGGACGCTGCCAGCCCACACACACTGAATGGCCATGTCGGTAGGACACCGCGAGTCGCCGGAAACTTTCACAAATGTCAGCGCAATTGCACTTTGGTTGATCAGCGTCGATTCGTTTGGTGCGAGCGAGAACGTGCTGCCAAGCGCCACCGAGCCTGACGGTGCGGATGGCAAGCTGGGCACCTCTTTCGAGGAAGCGCTGCAAGCGAATAGCAGGGCGGCGCTAAAAAAAAGACGACTGCCACACTGATGCCGATGCATCGCACAGTTGACTTGTCTTAAAGTGAAAACTTGTGAGCGATGCCGCACCTAGACGCAGCATCGTCCACAAGTTCACCCCCCAATTCCGCCGGGAGCATATCGAAACCGTCGGTCGCCAATACGCGGGAAGGATCTCCAGTTGGGATGTGGCCAATCAAATGATCGATGACGACACCGGCGTTCTGCGCCAAAGGTTTTGGATCACGATTGTCGACCCGACGTCATCGACTCTGCGTCTGTGTGGGCACATCGCAAAAACCCCGTCGTAAAATTGTATATGTGCGATCACAGTGTTGCAGCGATCAATCGCAAATCCGACGCGTTGCTCACTTGGCCAAGCGACTGCGCGCGTAAGGCATGCAGATCGACGGTATTGGTATTCAAGTCATTCTTTCGTTGACGCCCGCGACACCCGCGCAGTTAACGGCCAACTTAGCGCGCTTTGCCGATTAGTGATCGCGGATTCCGAGTGCGTTCGCTGGGTTTGGTCGCGCGATACCCTTCCATCTAGCAGTATGTGCCGAAACCGGTAGGCGCGACCGACTACCTTTCAAAATGCTGGTCTATTGTGCGCGTACTCGTGTAGACAGAAATGCGGGTACGAACAACGTGACCTTTTTTAAGAGAGCAATATGAGCAATCGAATCTTGGCTGTATCCATGGCAATACTGACAACGCTCTCGGGCGTCTCTGCCTGTCACGATGTGGGTGCGTCGATCGCGAAGGTGTCCGCGTCGGTAGAAAGTTTGGCGAGCCGTTTTACGGAGCAACGCAATCTCAACTTTGAGCAACCGGATACAGGGCTCTTAGTGCGAGCGTCTGGTCTCGCTATTGCAAGCGATGGTCGCATCGCTGTCGGTGACGCGTCGGAAGACAACGTCAAGATCTATGCGCCCAATGGTCGCCTTCAAAAAATTCTCGGCCGAAAAGGTGACTTGCCAAATGAATTCCGCGCTCCACGATGGTTGCGCTTTGGAAACGCTGGAAACTTATATGTCGTCGATGCGCAACTCGGGCGTGTCGAGATTTATGACTCTGGGCTCAATTACGTTCGCCAAATCGTGCTCACTAATCTCGGTACGTTGCACTCATTTGCACTTACAAAGGCCAATGAGTGGGTAATTCTAGCTTCCGTTACAAATACGAAAGCAGTAATTCACCTACTCGACTCGCTCGGAGCACCTACCCGATCCTTTCTACCCATACGCGACGTTCGCCCGGTTGGGACGACGTCCTCAGCGTGGTTCAACAGCCTCGCAGATTTTCGGTTTGCCATTCGTGGAGACACCGCGTTCGTCGTCAGTACCGTCACGGATTCGTTATGGTGGGTTGACCTGCATTCAGGTGCACTAGGCGCCTTGCATATTCCAATTCCAGGTTATCGGCCGATGCGAGAACCGCAACCGAGCGATCACATCCCGCGAACACCTGCGGCCTTGTTCCAACACCTCAAGCAATTCGATGCAGCGGCGGCGATCGTCAAATTGCCCACGCAGATCGTGATCAGTTTCGTGCGCGGTGTTTTGAATTTTGGCGATCCTCAAACACTCGCAATTTTTCACGATGACGCAACGTGGACCATGGTGCAGGACGCTGGTCCGTTGTGAGTGTTGCCAACGAGTCACTTGTCACGCTCAAAGTGACGGATCAGGCTCCGACGGGTTTGCGGTTTTTCGAGGAGAGACGTCGGTGAAGCGTATGGAGGCTACCTCACGCATGCGGATCTCGGACTTCCATCATCGGTCTGATCTGAAGTACGTGCCTCAATGAGCGTCTACAACGTTGCGCGTGGTGTTGGGGCGGCCGTAGGCGAGGAACTGCCAGAGATCTTCATTCACCGCTCCAGCCACCGCAGCGTAGTTGTGGTCTTGGTTTGACATTTCCACATAGCGAACAGCTATTCCATTCGCCTGCAACAGATCTCGAGTGCGACGTCCTTGTTGCAGCGAGAAGTACGGATCACGATCACCGAGATAGATCGCAATTCTGGTCGTGCCACGCGCCTGCGAGACAATCCGATCGTACTCCGGTTGAATGACGGAAGCGAAAACACCAGCACCGGCAAAATAGTCTGCATTCAAGAGCGCAGCATCGTACACGAAATACCCACCGGCGGAGTAGCCGAAGAGGTATCGACGCGCTGGATCGATATTCCATTCTTTGCTCACTTCCTCCATCAACCGCGGAAAGATCACCGGCACCTGCGACTCGGACGCGGCACTCAGATCTAACGTCGGCGCGACCAGTATGATCCGCTTCTCTTCGGCAAACGTTTGCCAGGTCTCAACAAAATCTTCGCCATTCCCGCCAGCGCCGTGCACAAGCAAAACTGCGGGTAGCGCCGAACGCGGCTCGTAGCTCGTTGGCGCGAACACTACGAAAGGGTACGCACGTCCATTGTAGTGCATGACGCGTTGTACCAGCACACCAGGACCACGTGGTGCGATGACGTGCACGCATCCAAGTGACAGCCCGCAGACAACAGCTCCAAGAGCGCGTGAAAACCGTGGCATCGAAATGAGTCCAAAGGAGGGCGAATGAGCGAACGCGGAGGCGAACCACTTGCCACAGGAAACGAACGCCTCGTCCATCGACGAAGTCTGCACTTCATGTGACCCATACCGTCGTTCACAGCATCGGTTCTGTTTGCTGACGTGGCGCGACTGCACTATGTGCGTTCACTGCAGCAGTTCATCATTCGGAAAGGTGTGAGTCTCATGCAAAACGTTCTTTGGCAGGCCATGTTGACGATCATGCTGTCTACACGAGTCGCTGCCGATGTTCGACGAACGCCGAGTGACATCGGAGCACTCGGCGCACTGGTGGGCGAATGGCAGAGCGACACCACCGCCGGTGTTTCAGCGCGCACATTCTGTGCATGGACACCACGACGTAGTAGCATGTTATGCGAGCTGCGCATAGATGCTCCAGCAGGCCAAAGTACGGCGCTTAGCCTATTCTCGTCCGATTCTGCGTCCGGGCAATTCGTCTTGCATGTGCTCTCGCGCCCGGCTGACACAATGCAGCCCGTAACACTCGTGATACGCGGCAACCTCTGGTACTATGGCGGTCAAACGGCGTCAGGTGATGGTCGCTTTTACCGCACTGTGAACGATTTCTCGCGCGCGGACGTGTACTATTGGCGACAAGAGTCATCCGTTGATGGACAGCAATGGACCGAGGGTATCCATGGACAATCACGACGGATTTGATGAACTCGGTGTTGACGAACATGATGCTGCGTCTGTTCGCCTACGTCCTGAACTGCTGCTTGCCGTGTGGTCTGTACCTGCACTGCTATCGTGCGTGCAGCAGTGGGCGTCGAGTGCGCTGAGCAATCACCCCACCTCCTTCTGGCGTATCGCCTCGGTAGAATGGCCGGGTTGGTATCTGTGGGCCGCCCTCACTCCGGGCATTTTCCACATCGCCCAACGGTTTCCGCTGCAACAACCATGGCGTGTACGCGTCCTTGCGGCACACGCGGTGACATGGAGCGCGTGCCTAATGGTGCATGCGCTGGTCACGAGCACGGTGCGACGTGTGGTCGACCCTGCAACATCCACTATCAATTTCGCACGATATGTTGAACTGTCCGCGGTCTCTTGGTTGCCAACAACGTTCCTGCTGTATGCGGCCACCGTCGGTGTTGCCATGTGGATGCGAGCGATCCAACGTGCCCAGACCCGCGAGCGTCAGCGCGCCATTCTCAGTGTCCAACTCGCACGCGCGGAATTAAACGCCTTGCGAAGCCAACTCCATCCGCATTTTCTGTTCAATACCTTGAATACAATTGCGATTCTCATTCGCGAGCACGAAACGCACACGGCGGCGCAACTCGTCACACAACTCGGAGAAATGTTACGTCACGTGCTTCAAGGCGCGCGCAGCCATGAGAGTGCCCTCGAGGAAGAGATTGCCCTCGTGTCCACGTACCTCGGCATTGAGCAAGTGCGTTTTGGGGACAGACTTCAGGTGCGCTGGACCGTCGCTGAGAATACGCGCGGTGCGACAGTGCCAGCATTAGTGCTGCAACCGCTGGTCGAAAATGCGTTGCAACATGGCGTGGCAACAATGGTTGGGGGCGGCATCGTAGAAATCGGCGCGCATCGTAACGCCGACATGTTGACGCTCTGGATTTCCGACAACGGACCGGGTTTGCCAGCCAACGTGTTGGATCAATCGACCACTAGCAACGGCGTTGGGTTAATGAACACCCGTGAACGCCTCGTGCGATTATATCCTGGACAATCATCGTTGCGTCTCGTCAACAACCAGCACGGAGGCACGCGTGCTGAAGTACGTCTACCGTTTCGCCTTTGGCCTGCACAGGCGATCAGCGGGGCAACGCTCACGTGATCGATACCGCCAACTGCAACAACGCTGGGATATCGCCGCTATGGACCGTACGAACGCTCATTGTAGATGACGAGCCCATTGCTCGACGTGGATTGCGCAATGCGCTCCGCGAACGCTGCAACATCGAAATTGTTGGAGAATGCCAAAATGGAGAGGAAGCGGTTGACGTCATTCGTCAAGAGCACATTGATCTCGTATATCTCGACGTACAAATGCCCGGACTCGACGGTTTCGATGTTATCCGCACTATTGGTGCGCTCGCAATGCCGTGCGTGATTTTTGTCACCGCGTTTGATCAGCACGCTGTCAGAGCATTCGCCGTTGCGGCAACCGACTACGTGGTGAAGCCATTTTCTCCTGAGCGATTAGTCGAAGCTACCGATCGTGCTCTATGCCGCATTCGTGAACAGCGTGTGGTGGCGGCGCACGAGTTGTTACTTAAGGCGCTCGGAAATGTCGCGTCGCCCATGCGCGATGATGGTAACAGCCACATCGCGACGGATCGCTACGCGAGTCGACTGCTGGTATCGCTCGGCACGCGCAGCGTCGTCGTGCCATTGGACGATGTGCGACTGATTGAAGCAGACGGGTACTATGTACGTGTTTTCGCCGGTGCCGCTCGCTACACGTTGCGCGAGTCGCTGAAAGATCTTGAGACTCGGCTGAACCCCGCAGAGTTCGTGCGCGTGCATCGGTCGGCCATCGTGCGCCTCTCTGACGTGAGAAGCGTTGAACGTCTGGATCACGAACGCCTCGAGTTGGTACTGTCGGATGGTGCACGGGTTCCGGTAAGCCGGACGCGACGCGAGTTCGTGATACGTACGCTTGGGAGCATTCGCGGGTAACGAATGCAGTGATCAGGTCAGCCGATCGCTCACAAACGCGCTACGCAATCAATCCGTGCTGTTTCGCCAGTTGCACGGCTTGCGTACGACGCTTTGCCTGCAGCTTCTCGAAGAGTCGACTCGAATGCGTCTTCACCGTATTCTCACTAATAAACAGACGCTCGGCGATTTCGCGGTTACTGAGTCCGCCCGCAATCAACGATAAGATTTCCCGTTCGCGCGGCGTAATGCCTAGCCGTTGAATTTCCTGCAGATTTTCTGTGAACGCGGTGGTCGCTGCCGCGACTGTCACCTCTCGCACCTCCACCTCGCGCACCACGACGGGCGATGCTGGTCGCGTCATTGAAACACCAAGCCAAATCCCAAGCCCCGCAAACACCGCCGCGATAAGGCCACCGTAAATCTCGGTGGAATGTTCGATCACAAGATACCGGTACTCAATGACTTTGAGTATCGCGACGAGAATACCGCCGAGGAATCCGTACAGTAGCACATGTTTTTTCATGGCAACGCTAGAGCCCGCGGCACACGATCGTGACAGCAACACGCATGCGCTCTCGATATTCGGCGCGTGTCGACACGCGATGCTTGAGCCCGACCGAGGTTGCATACAACTGCTCCGCAAGATCCTTTGCTGAAATGCTCATGGTCTTCCACGTTGCCGCGACGCCACTACTGCGCAACAGCTTGGCGATCTCCGCATGAAAGGCGTGCTCCATCTCGTCGACCACCCGACCGATCAGCTGCTCCGACGTCTCCAACAGGTCGGTCATGTTCTCCGCACCCGGACGACCAATGACGTGACCATGCATCGCTTCAAATGCGTCAAGCAAGCATTCCTGCACGTCCGGATCGTCACGCGTGATTGCGGCGCGGCCAGCATCGCGTGCGGCCACCAACACGCGCATCAACGTCGCTTTGAACAATTCTTCCTTTGATGCAAAGTGCAGATACAATCCCTGTCGTGAAAGGGACGCCGCCTGCGCGAGGTCGTCCATCGATGTCTTCTTAAAACCATATCGCAAAAAGACACCAGCTGCGGCGTCGAGAATACCCTCTCGGTTACTCTCGCGACGCGCCGTCGCGACCAGGACGTGCTCAGCGGGCTTCATCGCGAACATCTGGTGAAGGGTTGGCTGATACAGCGAACCACCAAAAACGTTTGCTGTTGTGGTATCCGTGCGTTTCCGTTGCATCGGTTCATATCCGTGTCCCTCGTTGTTGCTGTTGCCTACCAAAAACCAACCACAACAACGGACACGGATATGAACAGAAACAGCGAATAACCAACGGTGCGGCGCGAATCTGCGCAATCGCGAGGCGTGCAGGTATATGTAGTACCGTACGATCAGTTAACGGAATGGACAAAATAGACAGTAACTGACGAATGTGTCAAAATAGCAAACAGTTCATGCAACGTTCGCTCTTCCAGGCAATCGCCAGCGAGGTTGAGGATTCGGACGCCACGCATCAGGTTCACACGTGTCTAACCCAAAACACGACGAGCCGCGTGCAGCGGCGGGAGCCGGTTGTGCGCGCATCACCTACGCTGTTGCTGAGTATCTGCCTCATCGCCGCGCCGTTGCAGGCGCAGAGTACCGCGCACACGCATGAGGGCATGGCGGGCATGGAGCACTTACCCACGGTCTCTGCCGCCGCACAGCGCGAAGTGGATCGCGTTGCGAAAGCCTTGCTGCCGCTTGCCGTCGCGAACGCCGCGCAGTCGGCCGGATTTCAACCGGTACTCGGCTGGATTCCCACGATGGGCGTGCACTGGGTCAATCAAGAGCGCATGCTTGGGGGCAACCGTTTTGATATGGTGGCGCCAAGTCAATTGATGTTTAGCAAGATCGATGGACGCGACTCGCTAGTCGGGGCCGCGTATTCGTACGTCGCGCCCGTAGCGGACACGGTGCGTCCTTCAAGCTTTGACGGCAATCCGTCGTGGCACGAGCATGCGGATCTTGCACCCACCGGCATGTCGTTAGTGATGCTGCATGTATGGTTTGTCGCATCGCCCGACGGTCCATTTGCGGGCACGAATCCCAATTTGCCGTTTTGGGCACTGGGATTGCCGGCGCCGGCCCCCGAACGTATGCGTGATAGCGCGTTTAACGCGCACGTGCGGCGTGCGGCACTCGCCTTAGCGGAAATCGCGGATACGCGGGGCGTTTTTCCCATGCTCGACCGACGTCCGGCCGTGCACGCCGCGCTCGCCGTACAGCGAGATTCGGTGCGGGCGTTAGTGCCGGAGTTGCGTGACGCGATGATGTCGAAGGACGCCGCCCGACTAGATCGCGTGGTCGAACGCGCTGCGTCACAATGGGACGCGATGTACGCGACCTACATGGCCAACGCGTACTCGGCTGCGAGCAAAAAACGTCTCGTAGACTACGCGGCGATGCTGATGGGCCACCACGGCGAACATTCGCACTAAACATTCTGCAATCGGAGTTCGGCGTGCGCTCTTTGCTTTCTGCAATCGTGTCGGTCATCGCGTGTGCAACCTCGCTCCACGCACAAACACCAGCACGTCAAACCGAATCGGACGCGTGGACGCGGTATGAGTTACTCGCACCCGGGTCGGCGAAATTTCGCATCGTCTATGAAGTCACTGCGTCGACGGCCGGCGCGATGTACTACTTCAATCCGATCCGCAAAGGCAGCGTCGCCACCGACGAGAGCGTCTTTGATCGCGCCACCGGTAAGCCCCTCGTGTTTGATGTAGTTGGCGCAGAGGTCGCGCGCACGGGCGGTGTGCGCAGCAACGACACGTCACAGACGTACATTCGCGTAAAACTCGCGCACGCTGTGCCGGCTGATGGCGGGGAAGGGCGCGTGCTGATTCTCAAAACGTATGAAGACGCCACAAGTTATTTCTCGCGCGGTGACACGATCGTGTTCACGCGACCACTGGGTATCAAACGAAACGCCGTGGTGTTGCCGAAAGGCTATGAGTTGGTGTCGTCGAGCTTTCCGTCGCAAGTCTTGCAGGAAGCGGATGGCCGCGTGGGTATCAGTTTTTGGAATGACACGCCATCCGAAGCCGCTGTCACGATTCGAGCGATACCCAATCGGGCACTCGGCCCCAAGACATCAAGCATTGCAAAACGACTCGAAGATCGCGCCCATCAAAATCGCGAGATTGTGTACTACTTGCAGCAACCGGAAACGCACGCGTTCGACTTGTATCATGACTATACCGAAACGAAAGTCGGCACGAGCACCTACGTCAACATCGTGCGGGCCGGGAGTACCGTGTCCAATCCGCGCGCGATGAATCTCGATACGGGAGAACCCATTCCGCACGAGACACTTAAAGGCGCCGCGATCGCGAAAGCTGGTGTGACCGTTCCCGACGTCACGCCGCAAACAGAAGCGGTCGTGTTTCGTTTTGCACCTATCGCCGCCGGCACATCGCTGCGACTACGCATGTATGAGACGTACACGGATAGCGTGCGCTACACGGTGATCGGTGATGAGCTTGTGTGGGATCGGAGCTTCGGTCGTCCAACCAATGCCGTGGTGTTGCCCGCCGGTTGGACGCTCACCAATAGTGCTGCACCTGCGGTGGTGAGTACGTTGCCGGACGGTCGTGTGCGATTGGATTTTATCAATCCGCGAACAGACGAGATTACCGCATTGGTGACGGCGCGACGTCGGTAAACCTTTAGTCGCGGCGAATATAGCGTCATGCGCGGTGAGCAGTTCTGCGGTCTAACAACGCTGCATAAACAACCGCACCACGAATTTCGCGAATCACGCGAATTGACTGGAACGGTTCCACAGGAGCGGCGCGACAGAACCGAAAAAAGAACTTTGAAATGCACAGCAACAGCACACTGCTCGCGCGTGCGGATCTGTCTGGTGCGCCCCCCTTCAAAAAGAGGGAGCGAGCCGCCAGCCGGTCATCACGCCGTCCAAATTAGTTCAGATTCAACCGCACACATCCACGCACATGCGGCCAGCGTAACCCCGCGCGCACGCAGCACTACGCACCACGCTCGTGCGAGACAAAGCCTACACGCTTGTTAATCGCGATCCGCTCTGCGCTCGTCATGTGGCGCCAGCGTGTGATTTCATCCACGGTCCGACCGCACCCGCGGCATTGCTGGTCTTCGTCGAGCAGGCACACCTTGATACACGGCGATTCTGTCGTGGTCGAGGCCGCTGTGTTTGTAACATGTGTCTTTGGAATCATCGTGTATGGAGTGTAAACGAGCACCGAGCGCACGGCGACGACCTCATGCACGCACTTGGAACTATCGGGAAAGAATCGTGTTTTGGACACCACGTTCGCCATCGATCCTATCACTTTGGAGTGCACCCTATGCCGTTTCTTACCACCACATCGTCGCCTGCGACGGAGTTGTATTACATCGACGTGGGCGCAGGGCAGCCGGTCGTACTCATTCACGGATGGCCGCTCAGCCACGCCTCGTGGGAAAACCAGATCAATGCGCTGGTCGCCAATGGCTACCGCGCCATCGCGTACGACCGCCGCGGTTTCGGTGACTCGGGGAAACCCACGAGCGGCTACGACTACGATACGTTTGCGTCCGATCTCAATGATCTCATCACGTCACTCGATTTACACGACGCCGTCATTGCGGGCTTCTCGATGGGTGGCGGTGAAGTGGCGCGGTATATCGGACGCTACGGCACGAGTCGATTGTCCAAAGCCATGCTATTGGGAGCCGTGACGCCGTTTCTGCTAAAAACCGCCGACAATCCCGATGGTGCGCCCAAAGAACTCTTCGATGGCATGATCGCCGGCGTAACGAAAGATCGCATCGGTTTCCTCGACACGTTCTTCACGAATTTCTATAACTGGGATCTGCCACACGATGGGGTAAGCGAAGACCTTATTCCATACAGCAAGTTTCTCGCGTGGCCGGCGACCGCGATCGCAACACAGCAATGCATCGTGGCGTTCGGCACCACAGATTTTCGCGCAGACGTAGCGAAAATTGATATTCCGACGCTCATCGTGCATGGCGATGCCGATCGCATCGTGCCATTCCCTATTTCCGGCAAGAAGTCGGCTGAGATGATTAAAGGCAGCCGACTCGAAGTGCTGAAGGGTGCGCCACACGGATTTGCTGCGACGCACCCGGCGCAACTCAATGCGCTGATGTTGGATTTTCTAAAGCGGTAGCGTAGCTCGACCGGGCGTTAAAATCCGATGCCGAGCTGCACTGAAAACACGGTGTTTTTCGGAGACGAACCACCGGCGTCGGTAGAGATCTTGGAGAGGCCTTGCACGTATCGCAACGTCAGCGCGTAGGAACGTCCCAGCGCGCTGACGGACAGCCCTGCTCCGCCCACGGCGCTCACGTCGTATTTTTCGATCGGATCTTTCGACGTTGACGTTGTATTTTCTGTGCACGCTTTGCTCGAGTTCAAACTGCTGATGTTTGAGCTCACGTCGATGTTGCACGTAATGCGAAATGCGCCGCTGGCTCCGACAAATAATATCGGATGGATCGAAGATGCTTTCGAACCGATGTCTATTTTGAGCAGCACGGGCACCTCGACGTAGTCCAGCTTCAACCCAACCGTGGCAGATGTCGTTTGCGCATTCAGATTGGTGACCTCGTAACTCACGCCTTTTTGCGAATAGTGCGCTTCGGGTTGCAACGAGAACGCGCCCGGCAGCGGAATATTGGCATACACGCCGGCGTTCAATCCCACACGGCGTTTTGTGTTATACGCCGCGCCCACAACGGATTTCACGGCCTGAAACGTTTCGGAAACGGACGACAAATTGGAGCCAATGAGAATACCGTATCGAGATTGCGGCGCAGCACCTCGACTCAGTTGTGCGGAGAGTACAGACGGAACAGTGGCGAGTGCAAACGCGGTGGCTGATATCCAGAATCGCGTACGCATGCGGACCTCGGAGTCAAGTGGGAAACACAGGGGAAATCCGACAACGGTGTGGCGTATCTCCATGATGTGGCGCCAAAAGTCGCCTAACGCAATATCGACCCGAACAAGACGGAATTTTGTGGCGGCGGCCTCGATTGCTCTGCGCGTCCGAAAGGGTCAGACTTGAGCATGCGCTCTCCGCTCTTATTCTCGCTTCTCAGTGCGCTCGCGCTGAGCACAACGTCCGTGCGCGCCCAAGGCTTGTGCAACGGAAAAATCGTGTCGCAGGTAGTGATTCAACGCTCCGCACGCACGATCATGGACAAGGCGCACGCACCTCGTTGGAGTCGCGCCGTGCTGCAGCCGCTACTGGTGGGCGTACCAACGCGCGAGAGCGCGATTCGACCATTTTTGCAGCTGGCCGACGGCGAGCCGTGTACTGAGCAACGTCGCGCCGAGTCGGAACGATTGCTTCGTCTGCAACCTTATCTTGCGGATGCAACGGTGACGGCCGTGGAAGAGTCGGACGGCCGAGTGCGCATCGAAATCGAGACAATTGACGATCTGCGTCCGATCATCGGACTTGGTCTGCACGGCGCTCGCCCCACCAACGCCGAAATCGGTAACAGTAATATCGCGGGTACTGGGCATCTCGCTGCCGTTAGTTGGCGCGACGGTCGCGCGTTTCGCGACGGATTTGGTTTTCGTTATGCGGATTATCACCTGCTTGGTCGCCCAGCCGTGGCCAACCTCGCGCTCGTACGACAACCACTGGGATCATTTGTTTTGGCATCATTGGCGCGTCCGTTTTATACCGATCTACAACACAGCGCCGCGTACGTCGGATATCTCCGCGACGATGGATACGTGCGTTTCTTGCGACCGCGGGCAGATGCACTCTCGCTCGGCACCGTGCGCGAGCGCGCCGACATGGGCGCAGCTTTTCGCCTTGGCATCTACGGCTCAACCAAAGTGTTACTCGGCGCACTCGCAAGTTTCGAGCGTCGCACCACGTCCACGCGTCCCGTCATCATTAGTGATTCTGGATTTGTTTCGATCATGGATTCGACGTTGCGCAATCGATATCGTACGACCGATGCAACACGTCTTGGCATTGTGACCGGCGTGCGCGCACTCACGTTCGTGAAAGTGCAAGGCTTCGACGCACTCGAAGGCTTTCAAGACATTGGCCGCGGCATGCAGCTCGCCACCACCGTCGGCTCGACGGTAAGGGGTACGCAAAAAGGACCATTCGTCACAAGCGATTTTTACGCGGGCGTGGGTGATGTGCAGTCGTTCGTCGGACTCCGTACACAAATAGAATCGCGTCGCAACGATGGTGGGTGGAGCAACGTCGTTGGGAGCGGACGTATCGCGTGGTATTCGCGGCCCAATGACCGCCAGACGCGATTGTGGTCGTTGAATACGTCGGCGCGTGGCGTCAAGACGTGCCGTATGAGCTCTCGATTGATGATCCACAAGGTGGTATTCGCGGCTACAATGGTTCGCATCTCGCCGGCGGGCAATTGCTCGTATTACGTGAGGAGCGACGGCGCGTGCTGCCCGGTATGTCGACGTATTTAGGTTGGGGCATGGCAGCATTTGGTGATGCCGCACAAATGTTTAAGGGCGACGTCCCCTTTGGAGCAACGGCAACGCGCGCCAGTGTTGGCCTTGGCATTTTGGCGGCAGTGCCGAGGGAATCACGGTCGTCAGCGCGTGTGGATTTTGCGTATCCGGTGGTGCCGGACAAAGATGCCAAGCACCTCGCGATCCGCTTTACGTACAGTCTGATTGGACGATCGTTTTGGCGTGAGACTGGCCAGCTTGCGCGTGCGCGCGTCGGAACGCCGGCGAGTGATATTTTTGCGTGGCCGTGATTACGGAGACGGCAGTGCAAACGCGACGTAGGTACCGCCGCTTGGTGCCCCGTTTTTTCCACCACCGCACGCGATGACGAGGTACTGCATACCGTTCACCATGTAGGTGGAAGGCGTGGCGTTACCGGCGGCGGGTAATGTCGCTTCCCACAACTGTTTGCCCGTGCTCTTGTCGTACGCGCGAATTTTGTTGTCGTACGTGGTCGCGGCGATGATCAACAAACCGTTTTCGGTCACGATGGCGCCGCCGTAGTTGTCCGTGCCGGTGTTTTTTATGCCTTTGGCCGCAAGTTTCGGATACGCACCAAACGGAATGGACCACCGAATTTTGCCAGCGTTCAAATCAATCGCGTTGAGTGTACCCCATGGTGGTTTAATGCCGGGATACCCTTCGTGATCGGTGAAAATATCGAAGTATGCGGTGCGATATTTCAGTGCGTATGGACTGGTGCCAACTTTTGCTTTAGATGCGTCTTTGCCCGTGAGTAAATAGCTAACGACATCATTGATGGCGCCACCTTCCATCGCCGCTCCAAATGCCGGCATACGACCCGTGCCTTCGCGAATAATTTGCGCGATCTGTTCGCGCGAACGACGGGCCACAATGTTTTCGAGTGACGGTCCAGCGGCAGATCCTTTGCGCTGTTCGCCGTGACAGCCAGCGCAGTTCGCCGCGTAGAGTGATTTGTCACTGCGTGGAACGAGTTTTAATAGCCACGCCATTTCATTGGAGTTCACGTACAGCAATCCAGTGGTCGGGTCGAACGCCGGTCCGCCCCATTCACCGCCACCGTCAACTCCCGGAAAAATGATGGTGCCTTTGGTGTTGGGCGGTGAAAACGGATTGGGTGTTTTGTATTGATTGAACGTTTTCAGTGCGGCGGCGTGTGCGGCGGGAGTGCGATTCGTGAGTTCGTTCAGCGTGAGACGTTGCCGCGCAAACGGCGGTGGTAACAATGGAAATGGTTGTGTTTTGGAGGTCTGTTCGCCTTCCAGCACGCCCACTGGCATCGCGCGTTGCTCCACCGGAAACATCGGGGTGCCTTTCTCGCGATCAAAGAGCCAGACGTGTCCCGTCTTCGTGATTTGTGCGACTGCGTCGACAGGTTTGCCATCGCGCGTGACCGTCACCAATGCTGGCGCGGCCGGAAAATCGCGATCCCACAAGTCGTGATGCAGTCCCTGAAAATGCCAGATGCGTTCTCCCGTTCGCGCGTTGAGTGCAAGCACGGTGTTGGCAAACAAGTTGTCGCCGGTGCGATTGGCGCCATAAAAATCAAACGATGCCGAACCAGTCGCCGCGAACAGCATCGCGCGCTTCGTATCAATCGTGACACCCGCCCACGCGTTCGCGCCACCAGTAATTTTCCATGCATCCGCGGGCCAAGTTTCGTAGCCAAACTCGCCCGGATGCGGAATGGTGTGAAAGCTCCATCGCAGCGCACCAGTCTTCACATCGTACGCGCGAATGTCGCCGGGTGCGCTCGGCAACGCTTCGGGAACGGTGCTGCCAATGATGTATAAGTCTTCAAAGATCACGCCTGGTGTGCTCGCGCTGACCGACAATCCCTCAACCGGTCGACCAAGTCCTGCGCGCAGGTCCACCCACCCGCTATCGCCAAACGTGGTGATTGGCGTACCGGTCTTCTTGTCGAGTGCGTATAAGCGATTACGATAGTTGAAAATGACGCGATCACCGGTCACCACCACGCCGCGATGTCGAAAGCGTGAGGTGGGTGGCAGTCCGTGATTGGGATCGAACCGCCAGAGTTGCTTGCCCGTTGCGGCGTCGAGCGCGAACACCTGCAGCTTGGGCGTGGTGGCATAAAGCACACCGTCGATGATGATCGGATTTGCCTGCATTTCCGATCCGGTAAACTCATCGTGCGTTTCGAACGTCCACGCGACTTTCAGTTTCGCGACATTCGCGGGCGTGATCTGCGCGAGCGTTGTGTAGTGCGTGTGATCGTCGTTGCCGCCATACACGGGCCAGTTGGTGGTCTGGCTGTGGGCGATGGCTGGCATCGCGAGGCACAGCGTAACGACGATCGGAGGCAGGCGCATTGGGGGCGTGTGACGGGATCGAGTGAACAGGGGACCGTCGGAATGAAGCCGCGCGCGTGGAATTTCGCGACTGGCCCGCAGGCCGCGCTGTACGTTGAAATATGCGACAACATTTCGATCAGCCGCACCATAACCTTGCAATCAGCCGCACAATAAACTTGCGCGCAGCCGCGTTGGCCGATCCCACCGGCTTTGTGGATGGTCTGTCCGAGCGAACGATTATTGACGAGGTGCAACGAGTACCGGAGCTGTTTCTCGCGATCAAAGTGGCCGTGGATCGCCGAGTGCCGGGTCGATTTCTGCTCACCGGGTCGGCGAATGTGCTCTTCGTGCCAACACTCGCCGATTCACTCGCGGGTCGGATGCAAGCGCTGCGACTGCACCCACTCGCGCAGTGCGAACTGGAATCACACGTGCCGCACTTCATCGATGCGTTGTTCACCAACGGATTTCATCTCAAACGCACAGATCGCCTGGGCGACGAACTCGCTCGGCGAATTGCCGAGGGCGGTTTTCCCGCCGCGATTACGCGACCTGACGGACGGCGTCGCGCGACCTGGTACTGCTCGAAACATTTGTGTTCCAAGAACTGCGACGACAGGCAAGTTGGCGCGATGAGCAACTCACTTTTTCTCATGTTCGCGACAAGGTTGGCGTGGAAGTGGACATCGTCATTGAACGTGGCACGCTCGCGATCGCAGGCGTAGACGTAAAAGCATCAGCCACTGTGACCGTCGCTGATTTTCGTGGTTTGCGAAAACTCAAAAATGCAACCGGCAAACGGTGTGCCGGTGGTGTGGTGTTGTATATTGGCGAAACCACCGTGCGCTTCAGCGAAGGACGGTACGCGGTACCGATTCGCGCATTGTGGGGCCGCGTGTACCTGAGCGAGCTAGTCGCCCGGCAGCATGGCCCACAACGCCGGTCGCCCCACGTTGCAATGCACGGCACGTGAAATCGGTGTGAGCGAACCCCAGCTCAACCACAATGCGTGTCGCGCCACATGATGCGCATGCAAAATATTTACTGGCGCGTTGCTGATTGGCACGTTGAGTTTTTCAAGCCGAGTAAAGCGCGCCGGTACAGGGTGAAAAATTGTCTCGATCACGCGCGGTCGCCACGGTTCATCATCCTGCCACCGATCCAGCAATGCGACGGCATCACGCACCGACTCGGCGCCAACGCGCGTGGCCGCTACGCGATCAATCGCGAATACGGCTGTTCGCGACAACGTGGGCAGCACCAACACACCAATGAACGCCCACAACGTCATTGCGCACGCCACCGTAAGCACACCAGCGGCCGTTGCGAGTGCAGCGTTGGGTAACAGCAGCGCGGCAGCAACCCCCGCACAATTGAAAATGATAGCGCCGAGTACGCCGCGGAGGTGCGCGCCGGTGTCGGCAATGATGCGACGTCGGGTGAGTGCCGCGATGAGCGCGGGCTCGGGCAATTGCGCCCAGCGCAACGGGACCAACAACATGCGTGCACGAATACCGGTCCATCCACCAACAAACCCTTCGTCGGGCGTGTCAACGACGTCGATCTGATTTAAGTCGATGCCCGCACGTTGTGCTGCGCTGCGCAATACGTCGGGCATGATGCCGTCGGGCATGGGGGCAATGATGCGCGTCATGCTTCCGCGCATCGCAGCAAGCACCAGTTGCAGTGCAGCGAAGACCCCGAGTGCACCGATCGGTCCAAACAATCGCGCTGCTCCAAGTAACGCGGCAATGGTGACGAGCCAGACGAGCGCTTGCACGGCAATGCCGCGTATCCAGCCCGCGTACCACTCACCCGCGCTCACGCGATGGCGGACCAGCATGGCACCGCCGATCACGTCGAAGAACATGAAGGCTACGGTACTGACTAAAAGTGTAAGCCACGCTGACGTGATCGCAACGACCAGCGGTTGTTGCGCGGACGTTGAAAGGATGCGTGACGGAATATCGAACACCAGCATCGTGGTGGCGACGACGACGGCCGTGCCAACGCCACTGATGCCGAGGTAGAGGCGCGCGCGTGCGTAGCGCAGGGAGCGGGTGGCGGTGCGATGGGAGAGCGGGAAAGATGTCATGCCCGGCGAACGAATGAGGTGCGCGTTTAGTGCGCGCCAATGTCTCGTGCATTTGGAAGTTCGCTGCGGAATGCCCTTGGTGTCGATTCGGCACTAGTAAGACAAAGCTGATTGAAAAGTCTATTTCAGTCGAGGAGTCTGTGGAACCTTGTGATCATGCTCGAGTACTTCCCCTGCATCGCGAGTGACATGTTTCGGCATCGCTTGATGTATTGTCGATAGACGAGGATAATGGGATAGACCAGCGTGTCCTGATCGCAATGTCGCTCGTCGATGTGTGACACCATTCCATTATTTGTATGCCCGAAGGCATGGCACAGTGTTTCGAGTTCACCAATCTTGAAAGGTCGAAATGTCTTCACCATCATTGCGCCGAGCGAATAATACGGACGATCACTCGTCCTCGAGAGTTGCTGGAAGGTCCCGCGCAGTATGAACAACGCGAACGACTCGTACCTCCGTGTCAGAAGGACAGAAATAATGCAACCGTATCTGCGGAAAGTCCTTTAACGGTCAAGAACGAAGGTCGCGCAGTGAGGGAGCACCCGGATGCGGTTTTTGTGCGACGGACGCCGTTGCTGCTTCATCTGTGCGGACTGTCTGGGAGGGAAGCGAGGTTGGTCATTCTGTATTCACCCGTCCTTGGTCACGCGACCGCGATATGAGGCTTGCGGAGTGATACGGTAGCTACGTATATTGTACGTATACACGCGTTTTCTACGTATCTAACAATACAAACCGTAACTTGTAACATGATCTCAAAAACCGAACGTTTTGAAATGCGCCTTGATGTAGAGCTTCTAGAGCGCGTCGACAACTGGCGTGGCGACCAAGCGGACGTTCCATCTCGTGCGGAAGCAGTTCGCCGCCTAGTACAGACTGCGCTCGCGCCTTCGTCCAAAACGAGCGTCAAATTCAGCGACGGCGAAAAATTGTTGCTGCTCATGATGGGCAACATGTTCAAGCACTTAAAAGTGAAACAACCTGATCCTGATCCTGATTTTATTGCTGCCATGATATTCGGCGGACACCATTGGGCAGCACGGTGGGCCCTCGCTGGCGTCTTTCACGATCACGAAGACGATCCCACGAATGTACGCTTCGTGGTGGACGTGCTCGATATGTGGACCTTCCTCGAACGTGGCTACGAAAAGCTCTCAGCCGCCGACAAAGAGCTAGTTGACAAAGAAGCATCTCCGTTCGGTGAGAACGTTCAGTTCTCAGGCTTCGACGGAAACAACGAATCTGAACATCTAGGGATAGCCAATTTCCTGGTTGATGAATTGGAACGATTTACGCGCTTCGCTAAGCGTGACCTAAATTCGCATTTTCCGACGCTTGATCGTTATACCAGCATGCTCCGCGCATTTAGACCAATCCGCGAAAAGCTTATAGGACGCGAGTTAAGCGCGTCGCAAATTGCAATGCTGTTGCTGACGAGATAATTCAGAAACTATCCATGCCGCAACCCAAGTCATACATCTAACCTACTGCCATCTCCATCGTGCTTGATGGTAAAGAGCACTATGACTTCTATCGCCTCGAACACCAAGATGTCACTATTGTGTGCGAAGGCCACTCGAAATGGGCCATGCTGCATGCATCTCCTGCGCACAATAGTGCGGTGGGCGGAGCACTTAACAGTCGTCACATGTACGGGGACGCGGTTGACATGAGTAACGCTTCCCACAGCTCCGCCGATTGGCTCACGTTGATAAATGCTGCGAAGAGTGCAAACGCTGATTATACGGAGCCATCAAGTCTTCCGTGCCATTATGACTGTGCACACGCCGACCGGCGCCATCACTGAATCGAGGAAAGGACAGATGAACGTAACCAGCAGATATTTATTCGCAGCCATAGCGGCAGCGCACCTTTACGCGGCCCCGTGCATCAGTCAGCAAAGGGTGGATGCAAGTCCGAAGAAACTTTCATTATCATTTTTGCTGAACCAATTCTCCAGTACGAACGACTCGACGCGCGCGCGCGCCTTCTACGGTGTTATTCGCGCCTCACAAGCGACGCCGCCGTTCGACGCCGCGAAGGCCGCACGGCAGGTATTACGAGACTATCCCACCCGCTCCGCGGCGATCCGCGCCGGGCTCATAAAATTACTGGCAGTAGAAAACCGACGTCTGCTGTCTCCTGCCGCGGGGACGATGGAAGACTGGAACGGAGCCTACCACGGCGACCTCATTAGCGCAGTAGCGTCCTTGCGCGATCCGAACGCAGTGGGCGTTCTCTTTGACGCCATATCAACTGGATATATGGCGACGGAAGGTTTGGTAAACCTTGGTGAAGTTGGTTTGCCGCGCGTTCGAAATGCAGCGAAGTCGACGCAATGGGAGGTACGACGTGATGCGTCCATTGCACTGGGCCTGTTCGCTGATCGCCGTGCTGAACTCGGGTTAAATGCGGAAAGCGTGAGCCAACTCCGACTTGATTTACTCGCGTTGACAACAGACGTCGAACCATTCGTTCGGCAGTTTGCAGCCGTATCGTTACGGTCCTTCCGCGATGACGAAGTTCGCACGGCAATTCAACGACTGGCGCAGGACAGCAGCGACTGCACTATACGCTTGGGGAGAAATAGTTGTCCTGCGAAAGACGCCGCCCAAGGCTGGCTGAATGCGAATCGACGCCCGAACGACCGTTAACGAGCGACGATGCGGTTTCATGGCACGACCAGGAATTGACCCATCATTCCTTCGTCGTCATGATTTGAAAAATGGCAGTGAAACATGAACGCGTCGGTAGCGCTCGCAAAGTCGTTAAACTTGGCGATCACCGTTACTGTTTCGCCGAGTGGGGGTAGAACGCATCGTTGCACCCGGACTCGTATGCGGCGACGGCGTCCGAACTTCGTAAGATGATCTTACTGCCAGCGCGCACCGTGGTGCGTGTGGACATGAGCAGCACCGTGCTCGATGCATTTCTTGTGTTGTTCGACAGCAACGGCAAGCTTGTGGCGCAAGACGATGACGCGGGCTCGATGCAAACGGACGCGTGCTCTTCGCGCAGCAATTTTCTCCATTCGCCGTGTCCGATGGACGGCTGAATGATGAGGCGTTTGTGCTCGCGCTTCCAGTGACGGACAAGATGAAGCGAGTGTCGCGCAGTTATCGCTGCGTGAGGTGAACGGCGGTCGTCAAACGATGCGTGTGAAAAACGCCGTCGCGTCAATCGGTCGCGATAGTGGAACGGCGGTGTCCGTCCGACGCGCGTCGGGTGCGCGGAGTTTGCAGTGGTCGACGGCCCAAACGCCGATGGTGTTGGTGCGCAATGCGGCGGGTGAAGTGATCGGTATCGGTCGTACGGGTGATCTCGATACGTCACAGTTTGCGAGTGCAACAAATAGTGCTGGCGATGTAGAACTGCTGCTCACTGACGGTGTGACAAGCGCGTCGCGCCGTCAATCCACGAACGGGAGCGATGCGACCATGACAGCGAATGTGCGTGCAGTATTGCGGCTGAGTGTGGCCGCAGTCGCGTGTACGGCTAATCGAGAAACGCAGCGTCGAGCGTAGACGATTCGATTACCACGAAGCCTTCGCCAATCGATGCAGCTGGCACAACGTTGCAGATTGTGTTGGAACGCGGCCCATGTTACGGACGCTGCCCCGTGTATCGCGTGTCCGTATATGGCAACGGTCGCGTGACGTTTGTTGGGAAGCAGTTTGTGGACAGTATGGGCACGCGCACGCATCTGGTCGCACCTGCTGGAGTGCGCGCATTGATCGACGCGATTCGTGCGACGCCATTTAGTACGATTGACACGGCGTTCACGATGGGAAGCGCTGCCTGCGGTCGATACATTGCCGACTTGCCCATGGCCACGCTCCCGGCAAAAGTTGGCGGTGTGATGCGTCGTGTACAGCGCGACCCCGGTTGTCAGAAAGCGCCAAGATTTCTTAAAACGCTCGAGGCGACAGTGGACACAGTAACCGAGACCGCGATGTGGACCACATACACAAAGGTGGGTGCAGAATGACACAGCCGCCACGTCCTGTCGCGGTCGAATCAACGTTTACGCATCTCGCCCAAGCCCGCGAAATCCATGTCGATGAAAACGACCAGCAGCGGTCTGATAACGAAAGTAGGGCAGAGCGCGCTCACGATTCCAAAAGCACCGGCGGTCTCGTCGACGGTGTCTCAGAAAATAGTAGACGTATCAACGCCGCCACCGCCGACGTGGCGTCATCGGCCAAAGGTGGCGAACACCAAACCGCCTTCGTAGCGGAACGGCACGCGTGGACCAAGCGATGGCGTGCGCGTCGCTCGAGTTTGATGGAAATTAGGGAGTTTATCAATTATTGCTAAACTCGCTAATTTCCCTATATTCCGGCATGGATCCTATTTCAAATCCCTTCGCTCCGGGAGCTGGTACCCCTCCGCCGGAGCTTGCAGGTCGCGACGATCTGATGGAAACGGTACGCGTCGCGCTGCAGCGAGTCCGTCTCGGCCGGCCGACGAAAAGCATTCTGATGGTGGGGCTTCGGGGAGTGGGGAAAACTGTGCTATTGGACCGTATGCGCGATGATGCCGAATTGGTGGGCATTCAGACGTTGCGTGTGGAAGCGCCGGAGAACCGATCCCTGCCCGCGATCATTGCTCCGCAGCTGCGGCAGTCGTTGCTCCGCTTGTCGCGCAATGAGAAGGCGAAAGCACTTGCGCAACGATCGCTTAAGGCGTTGGCCGGATTTGCGAAGTCGCTGAAAATGAAATACGCGGACATCGAAGTGGGCTTTGATTTCGATCCAGAACCTGGTCTGGCCGACAACGGCGACCTTGAGCATGATCTCCAAGCACTCTTTGAAACCGCAGGAGCAGCGGCGCAGAAGGCTGAGACGGCACTTGCACTCTTTGTCGATGAACTGCAGTACGTCGAAGAAGAGCAGCTCGCGTCGCTCATCACCGCGCTGCATCGCACTGCGCAACGGCAGCTTCCTGTGGTACTTGTTGGTGCGGGGCTTCCGCAATTGCGAGGTCGAATGGGACGCGCAAAGTCGTACGCGGAACGACTCTTCGACTTTCCGGAAATCGGTCCGCTGTCACCGACGTCCGCAAAACAAGCGCTAGTCATTCCAGCGCAGCAACAAAGCGTTTATTTTACAGACGGTGCGCTTGATCGTATCGTCGCCGAAACGCAAGGATATCCGTACTTCGTGCAAGAGTGGGGCAAGCACGCATGGGATATCGCTGAAGTGTCCCCGATCACGCTGCATGATGTACGCAATGCGTCGGTGAGCGCCATCGCCGCCCTCGACGAAAGCTTCTTTCGCGTGCGGTTTGACCGACTGACTCCCTCAGAAAAGCGATATTTGCGCGCGATGGCAGAACTGGGCGCTGGCCCGCATCGCTCTGGAGATATTGCCGACGAACTATCTCGTGCAGTGACGACGCTCGGACCGACGCGCGGCCAACTGATTTCAAAAGGAATGATCTGGAGTCCGAATCACGGAGATACGGCTTTTACTGTGCCTTTGTTCGACCAATTCATGCATCGCATCATGCCCGGCAACGATTGGCGCACATAAAATCTCGTCCGCAGTACCTTTCGTCGCATGGACATTTTCAAAGAATTCACGCTCGAGTCGGCGCATCGCTTGCCGAACGTACCCGCTGGCCATAAGTGTGGTCGCATCCACGGACATTCGTTTCGCATTGAAGTGCATGTGTCCGGGCCAGTCGGTGACACCACAGGATGGGTGATGGATTTCGCCGATATCAAAGCGGCGTTTGCACCCATCGACGCCATGCTCGATCACCACTACTTGAACGACGTGCCGGGTCTCGAAAATCCAACCAGTGAGCATCTCGCGATCTGGATTTGGCAGCGCCTTGCGCCGAGGTTAGCAGGGCTGTCGCAAGTAGTGATTCGAGAGACGTGCACATCGGGGTGTGTGTATCGTGGAGAGGGAAAGCGATAGCGAGATGTTGCCGTGCCTCCGCGCCTCCGCGTGAACCCGTAAAAACAGAATCCCGTATGCGTCTACCGCTCATCGCCACGCTGCTCACGGTCGCTGCCTGCGCACCGACATCCACCGCGCGCACCCGCACCCCGTCATTTTTCACAACCACATCAGCACTCACCGCCGCCGATCTTCGCGTGCGCCTCTTCGCACTCTCGGCAGACTCGATGATGGGCCGAGCGCCTGGCGACATCGGCGATTTCAAGGCGGCGTCGTATATCGCCGCAGAGTTTGCACGCGCGGGCCTTACACCTGCGGGGGACAACGGCACATGGTTTCAAACGCTGCCGTTTTATCGACGCACCGTCAGCCGACGCGACACGCTCCGCGTCGATACGTACATCGCCAAGCTTGGTATCGATTACGCGCCAGTACCTGGCAATGCGCGCTATCGCCCCATCGACGGGGTGCAGGTGGTGTACGCGGGTCTCGCGTCGGATTCAAGCACGTGGATTGATGCAAGCACGGCGCAGGGCAAAGCACTGTTGTTTGCGGTACTCGCACCCGAACGTCGCACGGCGGCCAATCGTCGCACTGCACTTCCGCCATTGCAAAACAATCCGCGATTTCGGGGTGCGACCACACTCTTGGTGGCTGAACTCGACGTTGCGGGTGCGTCCAGTGCCGCTGCGTATCTCACGGGAAACCTTGTGCTTGATACCACGTGGCGCGATGTGCCACCAGTCGTCCTCGTGACAAATGCGTTCGGTACTCGCGCGCTCGGCCGAACACTTGATAGAGCGACATCGGGCACTGTGGGTCGTACGCTACGTGGCGGCATGCGTGTCGGACTGTTCCCCCTCGAATTTGCGGCGCGCAATGTGGTCGGCATTTTGCCCGGCAGTGATCCAACAGTAAGCGGACAATTCGTGGCAATTTCCGCACACAACGATCACGTAGGCTTCGATCACGCACCGGTCGACCACGATTCGCTGCGCGCGTTTAATGCAATCGTGCGGCCGATGGGTGCCGACTCACCCAATCGCACGCCAACGCCCGACGAGCAACGGCGCATCACGCACGTGCTCGATTCGCTACGGAAGCTGCGTCCTGCACGACTGGACTCAATTCGCAACGGTGCGGACGATGATGGATCCGGCACCGTCGCGTTGCTTGAGATCGCCGAGCTGATGGCGAGCAAACCGCATCCGCGTCGGTCGGTGTTGTTTGTGTCGCACACAGCCGAGGAGTTCGGACTCCTCGGTTCGGCGTGGTATACCGATCACCCCACGGTAAACCGCGATTCCATCATCAGCGAAATTGATGTGGACATGATTGGGCGCGGTGGTGTGCACGACTTGCCAGACGCAGGACCAACGTATCTCGAAGTTGTCGGCATTCGCCGTTTGAGCACTGAGTTTGGGGATGTGCTCGATGCCGTGAATAAAAAACAGCCGTTGCCATTTGTCTTCAATCTGACCTTTGATGTGCCGGGTCATCCGTTGCAATACTACTGTCGCGCCGATCACTACAACTATGCGCGGTATGGCATTCCGTCGGTGTCGTTCTCGCGCGGTGAACATATGGATTACCACCAAGTCACGGACGAGCCACAGTACATCGACTACGACAGCTTGGCTCGTGTGTCGATGTTTGTGAAAGATGCAGTGGTCGAATTGGCCACGCGTAGTACGCGGCCCAAGCTTGATAAACCCAAGGGCGATCCAAAGGCAGTATGTCGTCAATAACCGCGCTATGATCGACGCTTCGCGCACTGAGTACGTCGAACGGTTTCTTCGCAACGCGTGTCGCGATTGGCGCACCGGCGGTGGCTTTGCGATTCGCATGGCGCGCGGCACTGCATCCCGTTTGCTGCAACAGCA
>JANYHT010000024.1 GCA_025358925.1 Gemmatimonadaceae bacterium
GTCATCGACGGACGAACGGCGAGGTGGTGGGCGCGAGAAATTGCCTTCTCGGCGACGTCTGCCGAGCGCCTACAGCGTTTCTGTGCGTACGACGTGCGCGGTCGCCCCAATATCGAGTGCCACATCGACGCTGTCTGGGTGCACCACGAAGCAGGTCGCACCACTGCCGCTCATCATGCCAATCCCTGGCGCTCCACTATCGCGCACGCGCTGCGCTGCTGCGCGAACGAGCGGCAACGTTACCGCGACACTCGTATGCATCGATTGCATGATTACCTCGAAGTCGTTCGCCGCAATTGCAGATACGTGTTCCCATGAGGAAAAGGCGTCGCTTGCGTACATGACCGAAGCGTACGGATAGGCGTCGGTGCCCGACGTGTCTGCCGCCCGCGACTGCGCAAGGGCCGCATATGCTTGGCCGGTGTCCACACCGTTCTGAAACGCAACAAGCGTGACTGCCATCTGTGGTAACGGCGTGAGCGTAAGCAATCGATCGCCGCGTCCCCACGCGATCGCAAGACTTGCTTCGCTCACAAAAAATGCCACGTCAGCGCCGAGCGTTCCGCCGAGGGCAATGAGCGATACGTGATCGAGCGGGTGCGGACACAACGCGTTCATCGCGCGCAGCACCGCTGCCGCATCCGCACTGCCTCCACCCAACCCACCACCAACGGGAATGTGCTTTTCGATCGTGATGTCCCAGCCCGTATCCCATCGCGTAGTGTTACTGAACGCGACCGCCGCACGCCACGCAATATTGTCTTCCTGCGCACCAATGCCTCCAGATGGCATTGCTGGACCATCGCATGACAACAAACGTCCACTTGCGTTCGTCGCCACGTGTACCACGTCATGTAACGCCAGCTTCTGAAATACTGTCTCAATACTGTGAAACCCACTCGCTTCGCGCGCGAGAATGCGCAGGAGCAAATTGATTTTCGCATGCGCGCGCATCACAAGCCGTACGGGCACACTCGACGATCCGTTGCTCACGACCGGACCTCCGCGCGTCGCAACGACGACACGGACACCCCGAGACGTGCTGCGTACAACGCTCCGAAGGCGGTGATTGGAATAAATGTCAGCAAGTGATATCCAATCGCCCAACTCACCGCGAGGTTGCTTGGCACGCCATACACGCCTAGCCCCATCGTAGCGAATGCCTCAAATGTTCCGAAAAAACCAGGCGCGCTGGGAATTGACGCTGCAAGTCCAAGCGCGCCCTGCAAAAAGAACGCGGCCGACACGGGAACGTCGATGCCTACCGCCAGCAGGCCGAGGTAGATGCCACACGCGTTCACCAGCCAGTGCACGATGGCCCACGCCAAGACGGCCAGAAATCGACGCGAATCCTTGAGCACCGCAAGGCCGCCAATCGCGTGCTGAACAAATTGTACAACGGTTGCTTCGTGTTTCGGAATAAATCGATGTGCCACACCGTACACCGCTCGCATGGAACGCGCTGGTTGCAACACCATCACATAGCACATGACCAAGAGCATGACCACAACAATCACCGCACCGGCCGCCAACTGCGGCACGCTCCGTCCGCCCAAGGTCACACCCGACGGGAATACGGGATCGAGCATGGCACTAAACATCATCGCGAACACCACGATGGCATCGAAGATTCGATCTACCGCGAGTGACGCCAGTGCTGTCGACAGGCGAACGCGCGGTTGTTCACGGGTGAGCGCAAGCGGGCGGGCAAACTCACCGGCTTTGAATGGAAAAATATTGCTCACCATGATGCCAATGGCGGTACTCCGCCACAAGGCGCCGAATGGCAACACGCCCGCCGTTGGCGCCAGAATTGTTTGCCACCGTCGCGCACGCAGCGGGAAAATGCACGTCGACACCAACGTGCTGGCAACAAAGAGCAGCAGATTCGAGTGACGTAAAACGTCCCACACAACGGGCAACGACACGCCGCGCACTGTCCACCACAAGAGCACAATGCTGAGTGCGATGCCAAGCCATCCTTTCCAACCGCGCATCAGGAAATGCGGGCGAGCATCAGGTGGTGCCCGCCAGATTCAACAAATCCGAAAGCTCTTCAAAGAGCGCATGCGCCCGCGGCTCGGCCAAACTGCCGCGCTCCCAATATGTGCGCAACTCATCGCGCACTTCGCGTGCACGCGACACGGCCGAGTGTCCGCGATAGAGCAACGTGTCAATCGGCACAATAATTGGTTCTGGTG
>JANYHT010000025.1 GCA_025358925.1 Gemmatimonadaceae bacterium
GCCAGCGGCAGCAATGGCACTGATTACGATGCAAACGTATGCGCCCGCCGGCGGCGTAGGATACCGCACGTCGATGCGTGGTGGCGGTCCTCTCACGACACTCGCGGATCCACGGCAAAGTACGCCGCTGGCGCACGCCGACGAGCAACCGCTGTGGCAAAAGCTGTGGATGAATGTTGAGACCGCGGAAGAGTGGGCCGCTCGCGCAACCGCCTCGGGCGCGCGAACGCCGTCGTCAGAGTTTGCCTGGATGGCGCCGACAAAAGCATCAGACGCCAACAAGCCTCCCGTTACCCCGAAGCAGGCGCATTCCCTGCAGGCCTACTTTGGCATGCCTCGACGGATTCGACTTGAATTCGGAGACATTGGCACGTGCGGGATGACGGCGCGCACAGACGAGCGATGCGTTACCGGCTTTCGCATGCGCAACTACGGCGTGGAGTATGCCGGTTGGAAGCACCCACTCTCACCATATCGGAACGACAAGGGCGAGTGGCTGCCCTTGCATCCACAACCAGGTGGAATCGGCTGGAAGGACTGGCCAGACTTGGCCCTTCAGAGTTCTGGCGCGGAGCGAGAGGCCGCGACAGCCATTGTACGTGCAAATGCTCGCGCCAATGAGCTCGGGTTGCGCGAAATTCGGTTGCATGCGTTTGGGTTTGACATGGACAACATGAAGGCCCGTGCGTGGATCTCCGCGCTACAGCCGCTCATAGTTTTAGATCACGACAGCCCCAATACTCGTGAGTTGATCGGACTTTTCGCGCGCTCGTTGGTCAATGCCACACGAACAACGGCATCGTCGCTTTCGCTCGCGATCAAGAACGCGCTCTATGATCGACTTGAAGATGCGGGGAATGACGACGTCGTACCACGGCATCGACTCTGGCATTCCACCGAGACGCGGTTCTTCGACACGCTGCGTCGTGTTGCGACGACGGGGGTCAGTCTCGAATCCGTCTCGGATGCTCGGCGAGCGTTTCATGGTCCGCTTCGCAGCGAAGCGTTGCGGCTCTTCGATGAGTTTTGCACAATTGAAAGCGCGCCGATAACGGCGCTACGGCGACACGTGAACGCGCGACAGGGGCTGGTGGCAACAATGAACGGATACGGCAAATTCGGGAAGCAGCTTTTTGATTTTCTCAATTTGCCTCCGCGCGAACAGAACGCTGCCGCAAAAAAGAAGGCCACCACAAAAAAACGAGCGAACGCATGAGCGTTGAATCACCAGCGCTTGAGTGGTTTCTTACACTCAAAAAGGGAAATCCAGGCGAACGCGCTCGCCTTCGCCGTTGTCACTCGCGCTCGTCCGCGCTAGCCGAACCGGCAGCGATTCAACTCGCACAGCGATTGGGTCTATTGACGGCAACGTCACGTGCAGACGGCGAAGCGATTGGCGCCGCGATCGACCTCGCTCGTGTCTTGGCGCACGTCAAGGAGCATACGGGCAAAAAGCGCGTCATGCAGTCGGCTGGATGGAAAACGTTTGCAGGCAATCGAAAAGAGAGTGACGCGGGCGCAGACAGACCGCTGCTGTCGGAGACGCGTTTTCGGCGGTTGCTCACGACGGAAGGAGGCGAGCCACTCGTTGCGGCATTTACGAGACTTATCCGACAGCTTAATGGCGAAGTAAACGTCACAGATCTCGCGAATGCATTTCTTTCGTGGACTCATGACACGCGCGGGCAAAAAATCCGAAACACCTGGGCGTTCGACTATTACGCAGCGGGAAACCCCGCATCAACGAACACTGAAACTCCAACTGAACCCGAGGCTGCGCTATGACGACCTTCCTGCAGTTGCATCTCCTCACTGCATATCCAGCGTCCAATCTCAATCGAGATGACACCGGCAGACCAAAGACGGTGGAGTTTGGAGGAGTGCAACGACTTCGCGTTTCGTCGCAAAGCTTGAAGCGTGCATGGCGTTCATCATCGGTATTTCGCGACAAACTTGCTGGACGCGTCGGTGATCGCACGCAACGCGTCGGATTGAAAGTGCAGGACTATCTGTTGTTGAAGGGAATGAACGCCGAGGACGCGCTCGGCACGGCTCGCAAGATTGCGGCGCTGTTTGGAAAGCTCGTTGAGTCGACCGACAAAAATCCAAGTTTCATCAAGCAGCTTGCGTTTATTTCGCCCGACGAATGGGTTCGGGCCATGGCTTTGGCCGACCGCGCCCTCGCTGGAGAAAAGATTGAGCCGGACGTGAGTGACGTACTAAACCGCGTCGACGGCGCCGCAGATATTGGCATGTTCGGTCGAATGTTGGCGGATGATCCAGCGTTTAACCGTGACGCGGCGGTGCAGGTCGCGCACGCCATGACGACGCACGGCACCATCACCGAAGATGACTACTATGTCGCGGTTGATGACCTGAAAGACTCGACCGATCGCGATGACGCCGGTACGTCATTTATCGGAGTGCAAGAATTCGGATCAGGCCTGTTCTATATCTACATTTGCATTGACACAAACTTGCTGACGGCAAACCTCGGCGGCGACAAAGTGTTGGCAGGTGACGCTGCCGCTGCGCTGATCGAATGTGCGGCGACCGTCGCTCCAAGCGGTAAGCAGACGAGTTTTGCATCGCGTGCGCGTGCTTCGTATGCAATGATTGAGCGTGGAGCACAACAACCCCGCACGCTTGCCAGCGCATTTCTCAAGGCAGTTGGTAAGCGAGAGGCTGATGGCGATTTGTTGCAAGCATCACACGACCGACTGCAGACATTGTGCGCAAATCTTGACACGGCTTACGGACCTTGCGCGGACGATCGGCGCGTGATGTATGTCAATGACGGGACCGTCGTGGGCTCGCTCGGAGACATTCTACAATTTGCGACCGAGAGCATCTCGTGACCGCATTCCTCCTCTTCACGGTGCAGGCACCACTGGCGAGTTGGGGAGAGATCGCCGTCGGGGAGTGGCGCGGTAGCTGGGACCGGCCAAGTCGTTCCGCAATCATCGGGCTTCTCGGCGCAGCGCTTGGCGTGGCACGACACGATGCTGATGGACAGCGCGCCCTACGCAACGACTATCGCGTCGCCGTGCGCGGTGATGCGCTCGGTACGCCAATGCAGGACTACCATACAATGCAGACGGTTGCCAAGAGTCATCTGAAAAAAAACGTACCGGCCACTCGTGCTGAACTCCTCTCCTACACGCCGAAGAAGACGGTCTTGTCTCGCCGAGAATACCGTCAGGGCGTTGTGTGTACGATCGCTGTTTGGGCGCTGCCTAGCCCACGCTGGTCACTCTCTGACCTGGTACTCGCGCTACAATCGCCGGTATACTCGCTTTACGCGGGTCGTCGATCAAATCCACTCGGACTTCCAGTTCAACCCAAGGTGGTCGATGCGATGACCTTGGCCGACGCCTTTGCTGCTCGTGCACCGTTGCCACACGGCACACCCAAAGAATTGCATCTTCTTCGTCCGACGGAAGGTTGGGGTACCGAGGTGGCGCACGATCGATGCGATGGATTCGAGTCCGGCTTGGTTGAACCATTTCGTCGGCAGGTGCGGCGAGACGTACCAGTTAATAGAACCGGGTGGCTCTTCGAGGAGCGGATCATGCTGATCGGAATGGTTCCGCTCACTGGAGAAACGGCGTGATTGCAAAACTTTTGTCTCGCGTGCGTTTGCGCGACGATGTGCCAGCCGCGGCGTTGCGAGCGGTGCTTATGCCGGAAGACAAGGCCGCGAGGGCGGCAACTTCACACCAGCTGATCTGGACATTGTTCGCTGATGCTCCCGAACGCGAGCGAGATTTTCTTTGGCGAGAGCATGCGCCTGGACTTTTCTATCTGCTCTCGGAGCGTGCACCAAACGACCTGCATGGTCTGTTCGAGGTTGCGCCACCTAAGGATTTTTCACTTGCGTTACAAGTCGGTGATAGTTTGCAGTTTGATCTTCGGGTGAACGCCACCGTTGCGCGCGGGGGCGGTCCGGGTGTGCGCGGTAAACCGTGTGACATCGTCATGGATGCGATTCACAACTTGCCTGTGACCGATCGCGCAGCAGCACGTACAAGTGCGATGAACACGGTCGCTCACGATTGGATGGAAAGAACGGGGGCACGAACAGGGTTCAGGTTGAGGGAACTTGCGGTGCTCGGCTACTCCGCAATTGAAATGCAGCGTGGCCGTCTACGTGCGTCGGCAAAGTTCGGTGTGTTGGAGTTGCATGGGATTCTTCGCGTGGAGGATCCCAGCCTGTTCACTATGTCGATCGGCGCAGGTTTCGGACGGGCAAAAGCGTTTGGATGCGGACTCATGATGGTCCGGCGCGCGTAACGGCTGTCATGTCGGACGACTTCATCCCACTGCGTCCAATTCCGATAAAAGATCGCGCAGCAATTGTGTTTCTCGAGTACGGACAAGTGGATGTCATTGACAACGCGTTTGTGTTGGTCGACAAGACGGGTGTACGCGTGCAGATCCCCGTTGGCGGTCTCGCGTGTTTGATGCTCGAGCCGGGAACTCGAATTTCGCATGCGGCAGTCGTGCTCGCGGCGCGTGTTGGATGCTTGTTGGTGTGGGTGGGTGAAGGTGGCGTGCGCCTGTATGCAGCAGGGCAACCGGGCGGTGCACGTGCGGATCGATTGCTCTATCAAGCGAAGGCAGCACTCGATGAGGTCGCGCGGCTGAAGGTCGTTCGCAAGATGTATTCTCTGCGTTTCGGCGAGGAAGCGCCGACGCGTCGCTCCGTTGATCAGTTGCGCGGCATTGAAGGAGCGCGTGTGCGAGAGATGTACAAGCATCTGGCTCGGCTGCACGGGGTCACGTGGGCGGGCCGTCGCTACGATGCAGCGACGTGGAGTGCGGCCGACGTCGCAAATCGTTGTCTTTCGTCGGCAACATCCTGTCTGTATGGTTTGACGGAAGCAGCGGTATTGGCAGCGGGATATGCGCCCGCGATCGGGTTTTTACATCGCGGTAAGCCGTTGAGTTTTGTGTACGATATGGCGGATGTCTTTAAATTTGAAACCGTAGTTCCTGCAGCGTTCGCAGTCGCAGCGCGATACGAAAAGGGCAAGCTTGATGCGTCGCTTGTGGAACGGACAGTTCGCATACAATGTCGCGATGCATTTCGGCGCGAAAGTTTCTTAGAGAAGATCATTCCAACGATTGCGGAGATTCTCGCTGCGAGTGGGATCGATCCACCGATCGAGGCTCCGGAAGGTCAGGCTCCGGCACTACCTGAGGTGATATCCGGTAATGATGGTCATCGTGGTTGAGAACGCTCCGCCTCGTTTACGCGGCCGATTGTCGCTCTGGCTGTCGGAGATTCGAGCCGGCGTTTATGTCGGAGTTTTTAGCCACAGAACACGGGAGCGCATTTGGGTCGAGGTCGTGCAAATGTTGGGTGATGGATCTGCGGCGATGGCTTGGTCGTCGGCCACGGATTCAGGTTTTGAGTTTGAGACGGCAGGGCCAAATCGGCGGCTGGCGGTGGATTTTGACGGCCTGACTTTGGTAAAATTCGACGCGCCGTCTTGAGTTCGAAAGTTTGGTAGCTGTTTGACATTTGAAGTAAGTTGTTGGTGCTAGTGCTTTTGTACGTAAGAGCGTTCCCCGCGCGCGCGGGGATGATCCGGCCGCAGGTTTACTCCGGGGGGGAGCAGTCAAGCGTTCCCCGCGCGCGCGGGGATGATCCGTCGTTGCTGGCTCGAAAGAT
>JANYHT010000029.1 GCA_025358925.1 Gemmatimonadaceae bacterium
TTCGTTGTTCGACGAGGCTTTCACTTTTCGTACTTCAGTGTCGCGAAACACATATGCCTGACGTGCCTCAAACGCGCATTACCGATGTAAACGTCGTTGTGGTCGGCGGTGGCACGGCTGGGTTAAGTATTGCGGGTGCGCTAAAGCACGATGGCATTGATTCGATCATCCTCGACGCGCACGCGGATGTCGGCGATGTCTGGCGAAATCGGTACGACCGACTGCACTTGCACACGATGCGCGCGTTCTCCGGGCTTGCCTACTTTCCGATTGCGCGAACGTATCCCAGATATTTGTCACGTGATCAATTTGTACAGTATTTGCAGGACTATGTGCATCACTTCAATCTCCAAGTCACTACAGAATGCTCAGTGAGCAGCATTCGACCGGACACCGGACACTGGCTGATAGAATCGAGCCGCGGCACGTGGCGCGCTAATGTTGTGGTTGTCGCCACGGGGCAGTACAGCGTGCCGCTGACGCCCAGCTATGAAGGGCGGAACGAGTATCGCGGTCAACTGCTACACTCCGTGCAATACAAAAGCGGCCAGGCGTTTGCGGGCCAACGCGCGCTCGTGATCGGGTCTGGAAACAGCGGAACCGAGATTGCGGTGGATCTCGTAGAGCAAGGTGCAGCGTTTGTCGCGAACAGTATCCGAACCCCGCCGCCGGTTGTGCCACGCGAATTTCTTGGCACGCCGGTGCAGCTCTTTGGTATTGCCATGAGTCCACTGCCAGCGCGCATCGCTGATCGACTCGGCGCCTTCATCGCGCGCCGCGCGACCGGTGATCTGACAGAATTCGGCGTGCGTCCTGCCGTGTGGCAGCCATTTACTTCGCACAAAGTTCCAATCATTGATGTCGGTTGGCTTTCTGCAGTAAAAGCCCGCCGCATTCACTTGCGAGAGGACATTGCGCGGCTCACGTCGTCCGGAGTCGAATATCACAACGGGACGAACGAAGCGTTCGACGTCATTGTGAGCGCGACGGGATTTACGACCGGACTGGCCGCGCTCATCGATGCGCCTGGCTTAATCGATGCGCGAGGATACCCGCGTTATCACTCAGGCGTTCCGACCAATCAGCACGGGCTGTATTTGATGGGATATACTGAGAGCACACGCGGGCATCTCTTTGAAGCGAATCGCGATTCGAAGCGATTGGCGAAGCATATCAAACAGTCCGTGCCGAACCGGTTAGGGTAGCGCGAGCGCGATCAGTTCGGATGGATGTTGCGTGCGCGGATCGTCGACCCAGAATGCGACGTACTGCTTGCCCGCGTGGCGGAACGTCATCGGTGAACTGCTCACCGACCCCGGCAGCGTCATGCGCCAAATTTCTTCACCCGTGCGCTTGTTCAGCGCACGCAACACCGGCGCACCACCCCATCCTTCGGCAGTAAACAATAACGTTTTTGTGGCGACCATCACGGGACGCGCGATGCCGCCGGTGTTTGGAATATTCACACCGCGCAGCGCCGGATTATCTCGGATCGTTGCCGGCGTATCGCCACTCGGACGCATCCAGAGGTGGTTACCGGTGTGCAAATCAATGGCGGTAATGCGACTGTAAGGCGGCTTAACGAGTGGGAGACCATCAACGGTTGGTGCGCTGCCGCGATCAAGGATAAAATCCATGTCAGATCGCTTCGCGTCGTGTACGAGCGAGATCATCGCGGCTTCGGTGTGCGAGCCGACATATACGATGCCGTTCTCCGGATCGAATGCACCGTGTTCCCAATTGGCGCCGCCCAGAGACCCAGGAATGATGAGCGTGCCGCGCGTTCCATCGGCCGCCTGCGAAAGTGAGGCTGGCGTAAATAATTTGCCGAGTCGATATGGTTTTACAAGTTCGAGGGCTTTGGCACGCAGCGAGGGTGTGAAGTCGATGAGGTCGTCGACGGAAATGCCTTGTCGATCAAATGCGGCGGGCTTGGTGGGAAACGGTTGTGTTGGAGACGCGTGCTCGCCAGGTGCATCGGATGCGGGTACCGCGCGTTCAACTATCGGCCAAACGGGCTTTCCAGTGACGCGATTAAGCACGTAGGCGAACGACTGTTTCGTGAGCTGCACCACCATTGGGACGAGCTTGCCGTCTACACGAACGTCCGCGAGAATGGGCGCCGTTGTAACATCAAGATCCCAAATGTCGTGATGCACAATTTGATAATGCCACTGACGTTTTCCCGTACGAATATCGAGACAGACAAGGGTTGACGAAAAAAGGTTATCACCGGGCCGATGGCCGCCGTAGTAGTCGCCGGTGGCTGCTTCGACGGGCAAGTACAGCAGTCCGCGCGTCGCATCGAGCGACAATGGTGCCCACGCACCCGTGTTGCCCGTGTACGACCACGAGCTGTCTTTCCATGTGTCGTTGCCGAATTCTCCAGCTTGCGGAATGGTATTGAAGCGCCATCGCACCGTGCCCGTTTTTGCGTCGATGGCCAAAATACGACCAGGCACATTCCGTTTGGATGTTGGACGCAATCCAACTTCCAGCGCGGGTCCGATCACGATGGTGTTTTCGAATACGAGCGGTGGCGAGCTAGAGCCGATTGCCGCCGTATTTACATCGAGTGGGACGCCGAGCAGTGCTTTGAGATCAACGACACCGTTCAAACCGAAGCTGGAGATCGGCTTGCCGGTCGCCGCGTCAAGCGCAACGAGTTGAAAGCCAGGCGTGACATAAAAAATGCGCCGCGTGTTACCGCTGCCCCACGTTGCTACGCCTCGACCTGAGCCACGTCGCGGCGCCACGGCAGCACGCAGGTGTTCATCGAGTTCGTAGCGCCACACACTTTTGCCGGTGGCTGGATTGGCACGCACCACAGCGCGATTCGTACCGGTGGTGAAATACAACGCGCCGTCGACCATGAGCGGCGTACTTTCGTTTTTGTATTCGGGCGGAGCGGAACCGCTGTCGGGACGCCACGTCCACGCGATGCGCAAACTCTTCACATTACTTGCCGTGATGTCGGCGAGCGGAGAATAGCGTGTGCCCGCGAGGTCACGATGATACGCGGGCCACTCGCCGTCAGCTGCTGCGCTTTGCGCGCGTGCCGACGGCAGTGCAGTGCCGATAAGCACAGCGACACACGTTGTGGTGCGAAACAATACGGACGTCATGCATTCTCCGAGCAGAGCAGGGCGAGTTTTCGCACCGTGGTGATGTTGCGCATCGTTGTGGACATCCCCAACGCTTTCTCCAACCGCGCGCCGGTAATCGTACTGTCGCTCATGCGCGACGCGGTCCACCAGTAAAAGTCGCGATTGTGAAATTCAAATTCGTTCGTGGTGCCAGCGAGCGCCAGCACTCGTTGTTGCGCTTCGATCGACAACGGGAATTTCAAAAAACCCACGGTCAGTGCGGACGCGCCCGCGACAGGCTCTGCGCCACCAAACACTCTACGTGCAGCGGCCGTCATCACTTCGGCGCTCGTGCGGATGAACGTGTCCACCGCATACCCCAAGTGTGCAGCGAGCCGTGTTTCGATCTGCGCTTCCAGTGCCGCAGAATCTTCAGTGCCACTCGAGAATCGCACATTACCGCTGGCGATAAATGTTTCGACGTTGCTGAAACCGAGTAAGGCAAACTGCTCGCGCACGTCAGCCATTTTCACATTGTGTCCGCCCACATTGATGGCGCGAAGCAACGCGACGTAGCGCGTTCCATCAAGGCGTTGGCGCGGCATCACGAGTCGCGGCATCAGTGCGCACGGCAAAGGTGAAGCAATCCGGTCGACTATAGTGACCCGTCACGTCGAGCGTCATGCTTTCAGCGCGAACCATTGCGAGGTCGAGCTCCGCATGCAAAATGGTTGGTTGCTCGTACACTGGACTGACGACGTATGAACCGTCGGGCGCGATGATGGCGCTGCCACCGCGCAGCACCCACGTCTCCGCGTCGGGCACGCGCGACTCGTGCGCTTCAAGCTCTGGCGGTAGAGCACGGGCGCGCATTAATGATCCCGCCGCCAACACAAAACACCGCCCCTCGAACGCATATTGGCGACTCGCAACGTGATGCATTTCATGCACGGTCGGCCACACTGCGATGTGCACGTCTTCGCCGGATTCGTGCAGGGCTTGCCGACTGAGCGGCATCCAATGTTCCCAACATATCAACCCACCGATGCGCGCATGCGCCGTCTGCACGGCGCGAAGTCCGGCTGTATCACCGTTGCCCCACACCATGCGTTCGGTGTACGTCGGCACGAGCTTTCGATGATGGTTGCACAACGCGCCGTCAGGACCGAACGTGAGCAGCGCATTGTACAGTGTCCCGCGGCCAGGTCCCGAGTCAACGCGCTCGCTGATGCCGACCACGAGTGTGATTTGCAATTCTGCGGCGAGTTTACTCAACGCGTGTGTTGTTGGCCCCCCCACAACAACACTTTGTTCTGCATAACGGGTAAAGACGGACTTCGTGGGCGCGTGATTCCACAGCGCAACATCTCGACATACATCGAGCCAGATCGGATAGCCAGGCAGCCATGTTTCCGGAAAGACAACAAGCCGTGCGCCATCACGATGTGCTGCTCGAGCCAAGACGCATGTTTGCTCTACGGTTTCAGCGAGCGTTGGCGCGACCTCCGCCTGTACAACGGCAACACGCAGCATGATCAAGGGGTGAGGAGAGCGGACAATCGTTTGGGCGCCACTTGCCCATACCCATCGCGCAACAGCTCGGCGCTGCAGTTACATGGGTACACACCAACGCGATGACGTGCGGCGAAAGCACTCGGTCCTTCAAGCAGTGGCGCGAGGCCCGCGGGACTGGCCTTCAACGATACTTCCTGCATCACGAGCCAGCCAAGTCTCGGCACTCTCCGTACACTGCGGCCACACAACGGCAGAAGTCTCCGAGAGAAGAGAGGAAGCCAGTTAGGTCTAGCGTAGTCTTGGACGGGCACCCGTCGAATTCTCTTTTGATGAATGGTTCGCCTTTCGCGCGCTTAGCGTAAACGATCGTCGCGAGTGTCTTCGCGGTCAGAGCGGGCCCAGTCATTCTGCGCAAGGGCTTTTTCCAGCGCCGGCAACTAGTGAGGTCACAATGGTAGCGTATCGATATTTCGCGAAACCATTGGATGTCGTCGTCATGTGACCAGGTGATTTGGTCCGGGGGGCGAGTGTGTCCGCCTAGCGCAACTGGTACGCAATCTGCTCGTCGCCAAATTTCTACTTCTTGAGTTATTCGCGTCCATTCTCCGAGTGGTTCTATCACAGAGAGATTACCGCTCGAAAGTTTAGCTACGACCTGCAGTCTCGCACGGTACGTCGCACTTTGGGCGTACGTCACATGAGACGATGATCTGAGGCTAGCTACTGGTTGTTTGTTAGATATATTTAACCTGCGTAATCAATTGCATGTACTTGTTTTCATAGTCCAAAAAACAGGAAACTATTATGCTGCTGTCATTGCTGAATCGCCATCGTCATACTTTTCTCAGTGTGCTAGCGATGTGCGCTATATCTGTTATATCTGGCTGCCGTGACACGCTCCAACCTACTGTCCCAACCGTTGATCGCCGCGCTACTTTGGTCAAACCTGCGTCGACTACTTCGTAACGTACAACTTGACAATGCATCAAATTCGCTGTGGAGCCCAAGGTGGCTATAACGCCAATGGAGGCGACAGCGGAGCTCCCATTTTTATCCGTGTCCCGGGCCATCCTCAGATTCAGGGGTCCGAACTCCCGGGTGCGCCATTCTGGACCGATGAGTTTGTGTCACTGGTCGGCATCCATAGCGCCCGTGCCTTTGGCGAACATTTCTTTTCCAAACTCGGACGCATCAAGAGCGACTTAGGCGGATCGTGGGTTGTCACCGCCCCCGTTCCGCCGTTACCACCAGCGCCATTGTCGGTGTACATCACCGGCGCGACCGATGTGTTGTCCTCGCCGTCGTGCCACCTTCCGTATGTCGCAAACGCAACCGGCGGCCTATGGAACACGTATTCGTACAGCTTCACTACAGATGGCACCGTCCTCACGCAGAGTGATCGCGAACTCATTCTCGCGTTTCCAACAGCGGGATCGCACAATGTGAATGTGACCGTAACGGACGCGAACGGCGCGACGGCCACACACTTTTTGGAACTTGTTGCAGCGCCCAGCGGCATGGATTGCAACACGATTTAGGTGACAGAGCAAATGTCGTATTGGATCCTCGCACCAGCGCGGGACCAGTACGGCAGCCTCTCTCGAATAGCGGCCCCGTGTCTCCGCACCACGCTCTGATCATCGCACTTAGTGAGACGTCGTCGACACGAAAACACCGCAGACTGCGTCACATTACGAATTCATCCTCACCCCAAATACACGACTCCCACGTTTGAGGTGCCTTATGCGACTCCGTCGTTTCAGTGCAGCGTTGGTAATTGTCTTCCTGTTGCCGTCAGTCGCGTTCGCTCAGCCGAAGCGTGGACGCGACATTACTCTCACGTTAGGACGTCACGACATTCGGGGTTCGAAGGTCGACTATCGTCATGGCCTATTGATTGATGGACTCGTTACGGGACATGTTCACCCGTCTGCGGCATGGTCGCCGTTGGTCGCGGGTGGCATCGGTATCGTGCGCGGCAACATGCCCGAGTGCGCCGTTCAACCGGACGGGCGGTGCGCGCCATCGGGCAATTTTTTAGCGCTGAATACATTGGTTGGCGTGGAGAGGTCAGCGGGTCGCATGCTCGCGCGCTTGTTCGTGGGGCCCGCCCTCCATTCCGGCAATGACGCGACGTCCATTGGTCTTCAGGGCCGGGTGGCGTTGACTGTGCCGTTGGATGAATCGGTAGGCTTGGGCATCATGATGCGCGCGACTCGCCTACCGTCACATCATGGTGAAGCGCTGACACTGTGGGCGTTCGGCGGCAGCGTGACGTTCTAATAATTCGCATTGACGCGTGCGCCGCCTGATTGCCGCGCGCGTTGTGGACTAGCATTTTCGCAATGTTGCGTGCTGTCGCGCTGCCTCTCGAACGTTGTCAATTACGTCGGTGTGGGGAACGGCGTGAACAGCACGCGCATCGAGACATGAAACAGCGAGAATATAGTCACCAGATTCGGCGCGCGCAGCCAGAAAATCCTGCTGCGTTTAAACAGCTATGTTGTGAAGATGGCGACGACATCGCCGGGGCAAAAAAGGTTAACAAAGGCACAGCGGATGACCGTATCCACCGCAAAACCCAAGTGTGCAGCGAGGTGTGTTTCGATTTGCGCTTCAAGCGCCGTGGTATTTTCAGCGCGACTTGAGAATCGTACATTACCGCTGGCAATAAATGTTTTGACGTTGGTAAAACCGAGCACGGTAAACGGCTCACGCAAGTCAGCCATTTTTACATTGTGTCCACCCACATTGATTGCACCAACAAACGCGACGTAGCGCGTTGGCTCAGGGCGTTGACGTGGCATCACGAGTTGCGCGCTGTGAGGAGAAGGGACAATCGCTTCGGTGCCACTTGCCCATACCCATCGCGCAACAACTCGGCGACGACCGTCCACTCGGGCGACGCATCAAGCCACACACCGATCCAACCGCTCGGACCCATGTACGGCGGTTTGAAAAACCGTTCTCGCGCGTCGTGAATCATCAACTGTTGATTGGTCGACGTCGCCTTAATCCACACAGTGGGACGGCCACCACCATGATGCGTCTCGGCACTCGCGTACATCGCGAACATCTTATTGCGCACGCGAAATGTCGGTGCACTCCACGCCTCAACTTCGTGCGCCTCCGGCAACGCTAAGCACACCTTGCGGAGCCGAAGGAGCGGACGTGGTGTCATTGCTCAGCGCGCTCCACGAAATACGCCACTCAGGGCACCCCGAAGTTGCGCCGCGATCAGAAAGACAACAGCGCCGAACACCAGCGCGAACTTGATGGTTGCAGCGATGCCCGCAATGCGAGTCGAGCTGCTACTCGCGCCCACATCCAACATGCGCAGCAGCGCCAGATTCTCGGTGGCATCCAGCGGAATGCAAGCAAACACTGCGTACGAAAGTTGTTGACCGACGCGATCAAACCATCCGGCATTGCGTCGCGCCAGCATGCGACAACCGAGTCCCAAGCTGACGGGATACAACGCCAAGAACGCAAAGTCGAGGTGCAAACTTTCACGCGCCGATGCAAGCGCACCGTTTTCCGTCCACGCGTGCAACATCGCCGCCGCACGCTCGCGCGTGAACGCGAGTTCGAAGCCCACAATACCTGCGGGCGTACTCGGCGATTTTAAAAACCCATCAATGTGTCGGAGTTTCACCATGAGAATCAGCGACGCGATCGATGCGACGAGCCATAGGACTACCAGTGCTGGCCGTACCGGCGTGCTCGAGACGCTCAACTGCCGAGCAAGCCGACCGCAACTTCGACGACATGCTCCGCGGTGATGCCGTACTCCGTGTATAGCGTTTGATACGGCGCACTCGCGCCAAACTTCTCGATGCCGACCACTGCACCGCGGTCTCCGACCCAGCGATACCACGACATCGGATGTGCCGCTTCAACGGCAACCTTCGCGACACCCGCAGGCAACAAGAAGTCGCGATACTCGGCACTTTGCGCCGCGAAGAGTTCGAGCGACGGACAGCTGACGACACGTGCCGAGATACCGCGCACCGCGAGATGGCCGCGAGCCGCGAGTGCGATCTCCACTTCAGAGCCCGATGCCATCAACACGACATCTGGTACACCGCTGGTTCCATCGGCAAGCATATACGCGCCGCGTGCAACGCCAACTTTCACGCGCTCGGTCTCGTTAAAGTACGAAAGTTTTTGGCGCGTCAGCACAAGCGCAACGGGACCAGTGTTGTGATGCAGCGCGACCCGCCACGCCTCCGCCACTTCATCGGCATCGGCCGGACGCAACACCACAAGATTTGGAATGCATCGCAACGCCGTGAGCTGCTCCACCGGTTGATGCGTTGGCCCGTCTTCACCCAATCCGATCGAATCGTGCGTGAACACGTAAATGACATGCACTCCCATCAGTGCAGCGAGACGAATAGCTGGGCGCATATAGTCGGCGAACACGAGGAACGTGCCACCGTACGGCACAATGCCCCCATGCAACGCCATGCCGTTCATAATTGCGCCCATGCCGTGCTCACGAATCCCAAAACGAAAGTCACGACCACCCGGTGAGACCGCCGTAAACATCTCGGCACCTTTCACGTTGGTCAAATTTGACGGGGTGAGGTCTGCCGAACCGCCAACCAATTCGGGCATGAACGGTGCGATCGCATTGAGTACGACACCGGAGGCGGCACGCGTCGCAACGTTACCACTCTTCGCGTCGAACGATGGAAACGCGGTACTCACACCGACATGTAATTCGCCACGTAATCGACGCTGCAATTCTGTGGCGAGTTCGGGATGCGCGGCCGTGTACGCGATCCATCGCGTATTCCAATCGGCATGCGACATAGCGCGCTCTGCTACTCCTTCGCGCCAGTGCGCCAACGCCTCGTCGGGCACATGAAACGCATCCGGATATTCCCATCCGTATACTGCTTTGGTGAGCGCGACCTCTTCGACGCCAAGTGGCTCGCCGTGTGCTTTGGAAGTGTCTTGCTTGTGCGGTGATCCAAATCCAATGTGCGTGCGCGTGATGATGAGTGTGGGACGCGTGGCGTCGGCTTTTGCTTCGGCGATGGCATCATCAATCGCGTCAAGGTCATTCACATCGCCGATGTGCAACACCTGCCAACCGTACGCACCAAAGCGCGCCGCGGCGTCATCGCTACAGCTGAGGCTCGTGCTACCGTCAATGGTGATGTGATTGTCGTCGAAAAAGCCAATCAACTTGCCCAGCTTGTGATGTCCGGCGTAGCTCGCGGCCTCGTGCGAGATGCCTTCCATCAAGTCGCCATCACCCGCGATAAAGTATGTGTAGTGATTGACGATGTGATGTGCGTCGCGATTGAATTCAGCGGACAAATGTGCTTCGGCAACGGCAAATCCAACGGCGTTCGCTAGGCCCTGTCCCAATGGACCCGTGGTGGTTTCGACACCCGGCGTGTGATGCACCTCGGGATGCCCAGGTGTCATGCTTTTCCATTGACGAAAGAGCTTGAGCTGCTCGAGCGGCAACGCATACCCCGACATGAACAATGACCCATACAACACCATCGAGGCATGTCCGACCGAGAGCACGAAACGATCACGATCTGCCCACTGTGGATTGGCCGGATCGTGGCGCAAATGCCGTGTGTAGAGCGAGTACGCAAGCGGCGCGAGCGCCATCGGCGTACCCGGATGCCCGGACTCGGCTTTTTGTACCGCGTCCATAGCGAGCGTGCGCACCGTGTTGATGGCGAGCAGCGCGAGATCAGGCGTTGTGGAAACAGAAGGTGCAGCGGACACGAAAACTCCGGGGACGTCGGTCGTGAGGGCAGGCGCGCCCGAACCGACGGGGTGCCAAAGCCGAAGGAAAGTTAGCGCGCGTTCGCGGCGCTGAGGTACAGCGTTTTTGTGAGCGCGAGATGATGCGCAAAATGGCCGGCAATGATCCACGTCAGCGCACGCGCTGATAGCGGATTGTTGTTCGACGTTCCGATCTGTGCGAGGCCCGTATCATCGAGCGAGCGGACGAAGGCGATCGTCGAGGCGCGCACCGCTTCACTCTCGCCGACAATGTCCCACAGCGTGCGCTGACCAGCCCGACTCTCCGGCACCCAATCATTTTGTTCGAAGCCTGGCAGCGGCGTTTTGTCGCCTCGTGCAATCCACGTCAGTCGATACGAAAATACACGCTCGGTATCGGCGACGTGCAGCAGTGATTCGGCCAACGTCCATTTGCCTGGCGCGTATGCAAACGACGCGAGACTTGGCTCGATACCAGACAGCAGTGCGCGCAGCTGTGCAGGTTGCTCCTCAAGTACGGCGAGCAGATTGTTATCGCCGCGCGCCGCCAATAGCTGCTCGGTGGTATTGACGTACAACGACATGTACGGCGAATGCTCTGAGGCATCGGGTTTCGCAAAATGCATGGCTGGTTACGGAGAAAGTGAGGATGACGAAGACGTGACCACGCCCAACCGTCCTGCGACGTTTGCGAGTGCGCTCGCGTCAGGTACGCTGCCTTGCGCGAGGCGTGCCGACCCACCGCCGCGACCACCAACGACTGCCAACGCGGTACGCAGTGTTTGACCAGCATCAATGCGAGAGCCATCGGCAGTCGCAAACAACACACCGAGCGGTGATGCACTGGTTATTAGTACCACGCAGGGGCCGAGTGCAGTGAGTGCTTGTGCCAATGGTTCGTGCTCACGCACCGCGCCTTCGGTGAGTACCACATGAAATCGCCGCAGGCCATTGGTATCGGGCGTTGTGTTGTCCCATCGTGCGCGTGCATCAAGCAGCGCGAGATCGGTAACAAGACGCTTGCGATCACGCTCCAACTCCGCCACGCGCGCCTGCAATTGCTCGGCCAACACTGGCACGTCGTCCACTGCTGCGCTAAACAAGCGCGCGGTGTTACTGAGCAGTGTTGCGTCGTGTCGTGCGCGTGAGACGGCGCGAACGCCGCACAGAAATTCGATGCGCGTGTGCTGCTTTGTCCGCTCTGCACCACGCAACTGGATGCTGCCGATTTCGCCGGTGCGGTGGACATGCGTACCACCGCACGCACTGCGATCGAGTTCAGCGATTGAGACAATGCGTAACATGCCACGTCGATCACTTGCTCTGCGCAGCCCGGTCGCGCGTGCAGCGTCTTCAAACGTGACGGTGATTTCGTGATTCGCGGTCACCAGCGCATTCGCACGTTGCTCTGCGTCGCGCAATGTGTTTGCGGACACACTCGACGCGGCAACGTCGAGCGTCGACGTCTCATCACCAAAATGCACACTGACCGTCGGCCATCCGTAGTGATCGGCAAACATAGCAGACAACAAATGCTGTCCGGTGTGCTGCTGCATGAGATCGAAACGACGCGTCCACTGTACCTGCCCGGTCAGCGATTGTCCCACGTTCAGTGTGCTGGGCTCGGCCAGCACGTGCGCCACTTGATCGTCTTCGTCGACAACATCGACGACGGAAGCACCGCCGAGTTGGCCGAGGTCGTGCGGTTGCCCGCCGGAGGTGGGATAGAACGCGGTGCGGTCGAGATAGACGCGACGCGCATCGTCGGAGACGGCACGAACGGTGGCCGTGAAGTCGCGGAGGTACGCGTCGGAGTAGTAGAGTCGGTCAGTCATCATGGGCGAGTGATAGCGTAGCAATATGTAGCCCAATCCTGCGTTGGACTACGTGAGAGCACTGAATCCGCGCTCGTGGAGGCGTTCGCAACTGGTCGACCGCGTCGAGTTCACTATTTGGGGTCAATGCTGCACGGTGGTTTTGCTCATGATTGTCTAGCATATGCGGGGTGTATACTTTACTCCTGCGTTCGGACCGCCATGCGCAACATGGCTACCCGCTTCGACTGGAGCGCGGGAAACGCGAAAAAAGCGTTCGCGATCAGAAGCGTAACGGACATTGTAACTTCGTCATGAGATTCGATACGCTGCGCACGATGGTTATTGCATCGCTGGCCCTGACGGTTGGGTGCAGCAGCTTCTTCAAGGTGTCGCCCGACGGCGCGACCGTGCCACCGTCGCCGAAGGCCGTGCCGCCAACGATTGAGAGGCAGCCCAAACAGGCACCCGCTAAAACGCCGTCTACGCCGAAAGCGACGGCGCCAAAGGCGGACGCGAAGAGAGCAGAAGCGAAAAAGCCTGACCCGAAACGAGTCGACGCACCGAAGCCCGTGCCCGCAGCGCTGCAGAACGCGCCAATCGTTGCAATACCGCCCGAGCCCGATCCGCCACCAGTCGCGTCCGATTCGGCCGGTGTGGCTCGTCTAGCGACGCTCGCCGCGGTGTGGCAGGCGGTCGCGTTATTTCACCCTGCCGTGGTTGCTCGGGGTGCAACGTGGGACTCGGCGCTCGTGCGCGCGGTGCCAGCCATTCGTTCGGCGCGAGATGTTGAACGATTAACACTGGCGTACACATCACTATTGTCGGTACTTGGCGATTCCGCCACACGTGTTGAGCGCGACACGCTTGCACGAGTACGTCGCGCAGGAGCAGTACGCGCAACACAAACAGTCGATAGCGTGCTCGTGTTGCAAATGCCGGCTGATGCAGCGTTCGATTCGGTTGATGCCGCAACAATTGCCAACGCGCTCGCACAACGATCGGCACGTATCGTTGTTGACGTGCGCACGACGGAGCGCGCGCGTGACGGTGACGCTGATCGCGTGAACACCTTTGTTGAACAGACTGGGTTAGCACGCGCCCTGACACCGGTGTCGTTGCCCGCACCGGCCGAACGTGTGCGGCGCGTTGGCGGTGTGCTGCAAGATCCGCTTGATGAAACACGTGTACGATTTGGTGGCGCGTGGATGCGGCGCGACGTGCCGTTCGTACGCGGCGCCGCAACGGTGCCGCATCGGGTGCTGGTATTGGCCAATCGCCAATCGGTGATACCGCGTGGCCTCGCCGCATTGTTGTCGGCCGGTAACGCAACACTCGTTGGCGACAGTGCACTCGACGACGAATCACTTGTTTCGAGCGTGCGTGTTACGCTGGCGCCGGGGCTTTCGGTGCGCGTGCGAACGGGCGAACTTGTGCACCCAGACGGCACGTTTGGATTGCAAGCCGACACGGTGTTTCCGCGCAACAAAGCGTTGGGTGACAGTGCAGCGCTGCGAGCCGCACTGACGATAGTGCGCGCCGTACGAATGCCACACCTGTCGCATATCCCTGGCATCGCGTCGACACCGGCGCTACTCCCCGCAGACTTTGATACCGCGAGCTATCCAGTTATGGGGGCCCGCGTGCTCGCGGGATTTCGGCTGTGGAGTGCGATGCGCAGTCGACACGCGCATCGCGATCAGTACGATGACGATGCGGACGCCGTATTCATTCGCGTGTTGCCTCGACTCGAAGCCGCGCGTGATGCCATGCAATACGTCATCGCCATCAGTGATCTTGCGGCGACCTTTGACGATGCGCAGAGTACGATCTCAGGACCGTGGCGCGAGACGATGTTAGGTACCAGCAGTGCGCCGTTTCGCGCTCGCGTTGCCGAAGGACGCGTCATTATCACGGATGTAGTGCGTGATTCGTCGACGCTCGCGCTTGGGCTTACGGTAGGCATGGAGATTGTCGCCGCTGACGGATTTCCGTTGGCGGCGTGGTTGAGCGAGCACCGTCGTGTTGCATCCGCATCAAACGACTGGACACGGACGCGCGATCTTATGCGTGTGCTGCCACGGGGGCCGGAAGGAAACGCCTTGTTCAAGTTACGGGATGTCGCTGGGAAGGAGCGCACGGTGTACATGCCGCGACGTGCGACTTACGCCGCGCTGTTGCCGCGCGAAGAGCGAGCGAATGCAATCGCGGCGCGTCGTCTCACGACAAGCATCTTGTATCTCGACTTAGAACGGTTGAATGCACGCGCGATCGATTCGGCATTTACCGCCGCCGCCGACTCACGAGCGGTCGTGCTCGACCTGCGCGGGACACTGCGTGCTGATGCGTCGACGGTGCTGCGGCACGTTGCGCAGCAGCGGCGTTTCATCGCGTATCGCGCACTCAGTCGCGTTGCATCGGCGCCCTGTCTCGCACCAACGTTGCGTGAGGCCGCGACACTCTGCAGTGAAGAACACGCGGAGCGCATGGTGTGGGCGGCGGTCGACACGAGTGGACACTTTCGTGGTCGTGTGTATGTGCTCATCGACGAGCGGACGCAGGGTGCGTCGGAACGCCTCGCACTCGCAGTTGAGAGCGGCGCAAATGCGGTGTTTATCGGAAGTCCGAGTGCTGGCGCTGCCGCAATCGCCGTGCCGATCGATCTACCGGGCTGGCTCACCGTCGGTGTTCCCGCGGACGAAATACGCCGGGCCGACGGCGGACTTGTTCATCGCGTAGGCATCACGCCGTCGGTTGATGTGCGGCTCACTGTGCGCGGCATGCGGAGCGGACCTGACGACGTGCTTGAACGCGCACAACAACTCATCGTCCAGCAACTCGAGCCGACGCCCGTACGTCGCCGTCGATAGGGTCGACGCGTGCGTTTTACAACAGCGCTGCCAATTGACGACGTGCTTACGCCGCTCATGCGCGCGCTCGCCGACCAAACAGCGGCAGTGCTGGAAGCGCCACCGGGTGCCGGAAAGACCACGCGTGTTCCGTTAGCCTTGCTCGACCAACCTTGGTTGCAGCAGCGGCGTGTGCTACTGCTCGAACCCCGTCGCTTGGCCGCGCGCGCGGCAGCGCAATTCATGGCGTCCACCCTCAATGAACCCGTCGGCGAGACCATCGGATATCGGATACGCGGTGAAACGCGCGTTTCGTCGCGCACACGCATTGACGTCGTAACGGAAGGGGTGCTCACGCGCCTGCTCGCGGCCGACCAGTCGTTGAACGATTACGGCGCAGTACTCTTCGACGAGTTTCATGAGCGCTCGTTGCAGGCAGACCTCGGCCTCGCGTTGGTGCTTGAAACGCAGCAACATTTGCGCGAAGATTTGCGCATTCTCGTCATGTCCGCAACACTGGATGGCGTAGCCGTCGCGCAATTATTGGGCACGCGCGAGTTGCCAGCGATTGTGATTCGCAGCGAAGGCGTCGCACATCCCGTCGTGACCTTCTATCGACCGCCGCGCAGTGGTGACCGCGTTGAAGCCACGGTATCGCGCGTCGTTCGTGAAGCCATTGTCGAATGCGAAGGTGATGTGCTGATATTTCTACCCGGTGCAGCGGAACAGCGTCATGTCGCAGCTCGGCTTCTTGGTGATTCAGTACTCCACGATGCGCGCGCGACGGTGCACCAGTTGCACGGTACAATGCCGCTCGCTGCGCAAGCCGACGCGATCGCCCCAGCGCCTGCGGGCACACGAAAGATTGTCTTGGCCACGAGCGTGGCGGAAACGAGTCTCACGGTTGCAGGCATTCGAGTGGTTGTTGATGCAGGTCTCTCGCGACTCCCACGATTTGATGCACGCGCCGGATTGACACGATTGGAAACGGTACGCGTGAGTCGCGCTTCTGCGGACCAACGTCGCGGACGCGCAGGTCGAGTAGCCCCAGGGACCTGCTATCGCTTGTGGGATCAGCATGAAAACGCTGCGCTCATGCCACGTACGCGACCCGAAATGCTCGACGCTGATTTGTCGTCACTAGCGCTCGAGCTGGCAGATGCGGGTATTCAAGATCCCACCACATTGCGTTGGTTAGACGTCCCGAATGCAGGCGCGTATGCTCGTGCGCGCGAACTGCTCGCGCAGCTTGGCGCTGTTGATGCAACAGGTCGCGTGACGCCGCACGGGACGCGAATGGCGGTGCTTCCGTTGCAACCACGTCTCGCGCATCTGTTACTCGTTGCGCAGCAGCGTGGACTCACGCGACTAGGCAGCGACATTGCAGCGTTGCTCGAAGAGCGCGACATCCTCAGCAGCTACGGAAGTCGTGTCGCTGACGCTGCTCCACCGAGTGATTTGCGGTTGCGCGTGGATGCGTTGCAACGCGTGCAGACTTCACGCGATGTGGACGACACGTTTGAGTTCACGCTCGGCGGCGCACAAGTGAATCGCGATGCTGCGTGGCGCGTACGTCAACTGGCGATTGAGCTCACGCAGCGAGTCACCGATCCGAAGACGACACAGACGACAAAAGCTGCGCCGCATTCAGCCGTCGAACACACCGGAGAACTGCTCGCGTTGGCGTTTCCTGATCGCATCGCGCACCGGCGCGTTGGTCGTGATCCACGGTACGTGTTGCGAAGTGGCGTAGGCGGAGCACTCCCGGTGCACGACGCACTGCATGATGTCGAGTGGTTGGCGGTAGCGGAGCTCGAGGGTGCGCCGCCTGAGTACCGCATTGCACAGGCAGCGCCGATTTCCCTTGCAGAAATTCTCGAAAACTTTGGTGACCAAGTAGTGAGCGAGCAAGTGGTGGAGTGGCATGCGCCCTCGCGCAGCGTGCGTGCGCGACGCAAGCGTATGCTGGGTGCATTGGTGCTTGATGACGTCGTCGCCCATGACGTGGATTCGACGCAGGTGGAGCGTGTTTTGCTCGACACAATTGTACGCGAAGGGATTGCAACACTTCCGTGGAGTTCGGGCGCCACGCAACTGCGCGCGCGCCTGTCGTTTATGCAGATGCATGATGATCGTTGGCCGGATGTCTCAGATGCGACACTGAGTGCAACGATCGCGCATTGGCTTGGCCCACACGTGAGCGGCATGCGCAGGTGGTCCGAGTTTTCGGGCGTGGATTGGACAGAAGCGCTGTTGTCGCATCTCCCGTGGGAACAGCGCGCAATGTTGGATCGACTCGCACCGACGCACATCGAGGTACCGAGCGGTTCTCGGATTGCCATTGATTACTCAGACGCTGCGGCGCCCGTGCTGGCGGTCAAGTTGCAAGAAGTGTTTGGCTGGACCAGCACACCGTTACTACTTGATGGGCGCGTGCCGCTCACCCTGCATCTGTTGTCGCCCGCACAACGACCCGTGCAAGTGACACGCGACCTCGCTGGCTTTTGGCGTACCTCGTACTTCGAAGTCCGGAAGGAATTGCGTGGACGATATCCGCGACATCCGTGGCCTGATGATCCGATCAACGCGACGCCCACTCGGCGCGCCAAGCCGCGAGGAAGTTAGCTTTCCGCTCCGCGTGGTTTGCCCCGATCACTGCTCATTGGCATGCGTCAGTCTCGATGAATCGTTCTCGCTGGGTGATTACCGGTCTGTCATTTGCGTTGATGTTTGGCGCGTCGGTGTGGGTGGTCGCAACCAATTGGCCGACGGGTGGAATGCCAACGCTGGCGTGGAGCGCGCACGGCGCGGCGTTGCTTGCGGCCATGCTCGAAGTGATGACGCGCTCGCTCAAAATACAGGCTTCCGCCCACGCGGTCGGATTGCCGCTGCGATTCGGAACGGCGCTGCGCGTTTGTCTTGGCGGGGATTTTGCGGCGTCAATCACGCCTGCGCGCTCCGGTGCCGAGCCCGCTCGATTTCTTGTGCTCGCCGAAAGCGGCATGGGCGCAGCGGGTAGAGTGTTGGTGCTATTTCTTGAGCTGTTTTTAGAAATGTGCTCGCTGGCAATTGTATGCCTGCTGCTTGCGTGGGCGTTTCACGGACGTGGCGCGTCGATTGGCGGACTACTCGGCCTCGTGGGTGGGTACAGTACGGCGGTGCTTGGCGCGGGCGCGATTGGATTACTATTGGCGCGACGCAGCGCCAACGGACCACCGCCAGTGTGGGCGTCACGTATTGGACTTGGTGCAGCGCGATGGCGTGGCATTCAGCGTACACTGCGTCAATTGCGCAGTTCGGTGAAAGCAGTACGTACAGCCAACCCATGGTTGATGAGCATCGCCGCGGTCGGTTCGATCATGCACGTGCTCTTCAAGGTGTCTACCTTGCCGTTACTCGTGTACCTCGGCGATCGCTCCTTTGCGTTGACGATGGACTCGCTCGCGCCGCTTGTGCTGTGGCCGCTCGCACTATTTTACGGCGGCGTTGTTGTGCCAGCACCTGGCGGCGGCGGTTTTATAGAAGGCGCATTCGCGGCAACACTGAAAGACGCAATTCCATCCGGTATTTTTGCGGCGACGTTGATTTGGTGGCGATTTTATACATTTTATTTGTATATCGTCGTGGGTGGTATTGCGGCAGGTAACGCTGCGTTGCGCGCCATTCGTCGCAACGACAACGGTGACGAGCAAACGCCGCACGGCGTTGTGTCGTGACGGACGTCGAACGTCTCTCCTTACTCGACGTCGCTCCTCGCAAGGCCACCCGCGTTCAGCTCGTATTAGGCTTTGCGTGCATCTATGTGGTGTGGGGATCGACCTACCTCGCTATTCGTTTTGGTATTGCCACCATTCCTCCGTTCATCATGGGCGCCGTGCGGTTTCTCATTGCCGGAATGGCGCTGTATGCATGGAGTCGTACGCGCGGTGCGCCAAAACCGACACGCTTGGAATGGCGTAACTCCGCCATTATTGGCACGCTCCTGCTCTTTGTCGGCAACGGCGCGGTCTCGTGGGCCGAGCAACGGGTAAGTTCTGGAATGACCTCGTTGTTGGTGTCGACGGTGCCGTTGTGGGTGGTGCTCTGCGAACTGTGGGAAGGTACGAAGCCTCGTCTGCTGCAAATACTTGGCGTTGGCATTGGACTGGTAGGTGTCGCGTTGTTGGTATTGCCGACTGACGGAAAACTTTCCAGTGCCGCTGTCGATCCATTGGGAGCGCTGGTGCTCGCAATCGGTTCGCTCTCGTGGACAATCGGTTCGTTGTATTCACGACGGGCGGTGCTGGCCAAACCTGCGACGGTAGCGATTGCGATGCAGATGTTGTCCGCCGGTGTTTTGTTGTTTGGCTTGGCCGTTGTGACTGGTGAATTTCACGGTCTGAAGATGGCGAATATTTCGACGCGTTCGATATGGGCGTTGCTCTATCTCATCGTTCTTGGCTCGCTGGTCGGGTTTAGCACGTATATGTGGTTGCTCCGTGTGGCGAGTCCAGCGGCAGTGGGTACGTACGCGTATGTGAATCCGGTCGTGGCGGTGCTCTTGGGTGTGGCGTTCGCCGGCGAGCGCCTCCCGCCGCAGGCGATTGTGGCGATGCTGATCATCGTGGGCGGCGTCGCGATGGTGTCGCTGGCTCCTCGATTTGCACGAGTATTGACGTAGACGAATCCCGGGGCGGGATTGTGCGTACGGCAAAGTGGTGACGGGTTGGACTTCATCCATTACGCGGGGACCGCAGCATGCGCACGCATATCAAGATTGTCGCCATCGTAAATATCTTTTACAGCGCGCTGGGTATTCTTGCGGCTGTGGCGGCGTTATTCAGCGGGATGTTTGGCGGATTGATGTCGCACGGTGTGATAGGCTTGGTGGTTGGCACGGTGAGCGGTGTTGTGGTCGCGCTGCTGATCGGCGCTCTCAGCGTATTTGGGTTGATTGCGGGCGTTGGCCTGCTCAATTTTCAGCCGTGGGCGCGCAATGTGGCCATTGTCGTGTCGGCGCTGCGACTTTTTCGTTGGCCGATGGGCACCCTCTTCGGTGGTTACTCATTATGGGTACTGCTCAACGATGAGACGCGTCAGATGTTTAGCAATCGTGTGTAGTATGGTGTAGCGTGACGGACCATACGGCAGGTAACGGGAAGCATCGCGACGGGCGGTGCTCCCCGTTCTGCGTATTATCTGTTGTCTCCGTTCGTATCCGTGTTTTTTGTTGTGGTTGATTCTGAGAAGAAACAGCCACCACACTGACCGCGAATTACGCGAATGCCGCGAATTTGGACGGAGTGCTGACGGGCTGGCGGGGCGTCGTAGGTTTTTAAAAGGGGGCGTATGGGATGGATCTGCACGGTCATTCATCTTTCCCTGTTGGTACCACAATGCGACCATACTTCCCCGCGAGCGGGGTCGAAGCTAGCCTACTGGTGTGATGATCGTCCTGCCATCATGACTGATTCGGCGCCCGACGCGCCGCACCTCACCGCCACACAGCATGGCGTGATGGACGCACTCGCGCGCAGTGTCCTCACGGGTGCACCGGCATCGTCGGAAACCTTCAGCGATCTTATCGCACGATGTGATGCGCGACTTGGCGCACTGCCACCGCATCGACGTGCGGCGTTTCGCTCCGCACTTACGGTGATGGGCAGCCGTATGGGTGTCCTGCTCGCCATCGGACGCGCCACCCCGTTCGCAATGCTGTCAGCAAGCGAACAAGCACGCTGCTTTGCGGCGTGGGGTGAAGCACGCATCCCGCAATTGCGTTCCGCACACCAAGCAGTTCGTCGTCTTGTGTTGGCCGTGCACTATGCGCGCCCCGAAGTTGCCGCAGCAATTGGCTACGCCGGGCCACTGCATCTGCGTGCACCACAGGTTGCGTGGGAAGGTCCACTCGCTGGCATTACCAGAGATAGTGAACCTGTCGCGCGTGGCGCGCGCGTGCTACCCAGCGTGATTGCACCGTCGCCGCTGCCGCGCGGCGTTGTAACCGCGCAATCGATGCATGGCGACATCCATCGACGCGCCGATGCCGCGGTGATTGGCAGCGGCGCTGGCGGCGCGGTCACCGCAGCGCGTCTCGCCGAAGCGGGGTACGATGTCGTCATCGTGGAAGAAGGTGGGTACTACACCAGCGCCGATTTCAACGAGGAGGAAGCGGCGTTAACTGCGCGACTGTATGCCGACGGTGCGATGCGCACGACCGATGATCTCTCGATCGCGCTTGTCCAAGGAAGTACCGTCGGCGGTTCGACAACCGTCAATTGGATGATCATGCTACGCACACCACCATATGTGCTCGAGGAATGGGCGCGCGACTATGGCGTGTACGGCATGCAGGCCGCGGACATGGCCCCGGTGTTTGCGTGCATCGAAGCAGACGTACATTCGCGCGTGGTGCCCGACGATGCGCATTCGCCAAACAATCGCATTGTGCTTGACGGTGCGGCGGCGCTTGGCTGGCGTGCGTCGTCAGCGGCGATCAACGCGAACGGCTGTTTACGTTGCGGCTTTTGCGGTGTTGGATGTCGTCACAATGCCAAACAATCCGCGCTCGTCACCTACGTACCGCGTGCGCTGGACGCGGGCGCCACGCTCCACGCAAACGCGCTTGTCGCACGGATAGAAATTCGCGAACGCGACACGGGCGGTACCGGCACTCCACCACTCAAACGCGTGCACGCGATTGTGCGCGACGGGCGCGCGAATACCACACCGCGCACACTCACCATTGACGCGCCACTCGTCGTCGTCGCCGGTGGCGCGATCGGAACACCGCTCCTGCTGCAACGCTCGGGATTTGGCGGCGGCGGCGTTGGTCATTGGCTTCGACTGCATCCCACCACGGCCATTGTCGGTACGTACAATCACGATATTGTCACGAGTACCGGCATTCCGCTGACGACGATGTGTGACGAGTTTATTCGTTCCGCTAACAGCGACTATGGTTTTTGGATAGAGTGTCCACCCATGCATCCATCATTCACTGCTGCCGCGACTCCCGGCTTCGGTCCCGCGCACGCAGAACAAATGCGCATCGCCAATCAAACCGGTGTGCTCATCGCACTCACCCGCGATGGTGCCAGCACAGGTCACTCAAGCGGTCGTGTCACCACCGATCGTGCCGGCCGTTCACACATCACATATGCACTCAGTACAGCCGACCAAGCGCGCGTGCGGGCCTCGATCACCGCATCGGCACGCATGCACTTGGCCGCAGGGGCGACCGAGGTCAGCACCTTTCACACAACGCCGGTGCGTATTCGTCGCGAAGCAGATCTCGCGCAATTGGAGACCGCCTCGTTGGCGCCAAATCGTATCGGGCTCTTCTCCGCGCACGTCAATGGCACGTGCCGCATGGGCGTGGACCCACGGATCAGCGGCGCAACACCGGAGGGCGAGCGTCACGGGGTGCGTGGTCTGTACATTGCAGACGGTTCACTGTTGCCGACCGCATTGGGCGTCAATCCGCAGGAGACCATCATGGCCGTGAGCTCGGTACTCGCCGACCGCATGGCGACTCGACATTTCGGTATTACGCGAGCGTAGGTCTGGAGACACGATGAGCGGGAAGGGTGATAAAAAGCGACGTCGCGCACTCGATGCATACAGTCGACTACAACGGGCTGCTGCGCTGTCCGCCGCGCGTGTTGAACATGCCGTACATCCCTTTGGTCTTTCCGCGTCGCAGTTTGGCGTGCTCGACACCTTAGCCACGCGCGGCTCGGTGCATCAGCAGGAACTAGCCGAAGCACTTGGTCGCAGCAAAGCGCAAATGACGGCGATTATCGATGCACTCGAAGCGCGCACGTTGGTGCGTCGGGAACGACATGCGACCGATCGTCGATTCATCACCATCCATCTCACGTCGGCTGGTCGCGATCTACTCACGGACGCGACGCCCGTGCGATCGGCCGCGATTGTCACGCTCATGTCGGAACTGAGCGGCGATCAACGCGCACGTCTCGCGCGTTTGTGTCGACGATTGCTGCGAGTTCTCGATCCGAAAAATGACGAGCAAGACACCGATGATGCGGACGAACCTGAGGCACACGCGGCGACCTCAGTAGTAATCGTACCAGCAACGATCATCACGCCCTCCACCGAACTTCCTTCACCTTCGACGATTTGATCATGGCCGGACGGCACTTCCTGCAGATTCCGGGGCCAACCCCCGTACCTGATCGCCTGCTGCGCGCCATGAACCGCCAGCAAGAAGACCATCGTTCCTCCGCCTTTCCGGCACTCACGCGATCAATCCTCTCGCGATTGCCGCACATCATCAATCAGACAAACGGCCAGTGTTTCGTGTTCCCCGCTTCGGGTTCGGCCATGTGGGAAGCATCATTGGTCAACACGCTCGACCCCGGCGCGCGACTGTTGGCCATACGGTTTGGACAATTCTCACATCTGTACATCCAAACGGCGCGCGCACTTGGGTTCTCGGTTGACGTAATTGAAGTGCCATGGGGTGAAGCGGCACCCACGGACACAATTGAAGCGGCATTGCGTGCGGACTCAGGGCACGCATATCAGGGATTGCTGCTCGTGCATAACGAAACCGCGACCGGCGTGACGAATGATGTTGGTGCAGTACGTGCGGCGATGGATCGAGCGCAACATCCCGCGCTGCTGTACGTGGACGGCGTCAGCTCAATCGCAAGTCTTGAGTTCCAGTTCGATGAGTGGGGCGTTGACCTCGCCATTACTGGTTCGCAAAAAGGATTTATGCTGCCGGGTGGTCTTGGAATCTTAGCCGTAAGCGCGAAAGCGATGGCGCGTATCGCAAACGCAAAATCATCACGCTCCTATTTTGATCTTCGTCCGATGCGCGATCAAAACGAGCGCGGATATTTTCCATCAACGCCCGCCATTTCACTGCTGTTTGGCCTCGACGAATCGCTCACGATGTTGCTTGAAGAAGGGATGTCGGCGGTCGCAGCGCGCCATCGGCGACTCGCCATTGGCGTGCGCGCAGCGGTAGCGAAGTGGGGACTCGCGCAGTGTGCGCGTCGTCCGGAAATTGCGTCAAATACGCTCACCGCGGTGATCGTGCCCGAGGGCATCGACTCGGCACACATCGTCGATATCGCTTTTCGCCGGTACGACATTTCTCTCGGCGCCGGACTCGGCGAAGTCGCTGGCAAAGTTTTTCGCATCGGGCATTTGGGCGACACCAACGCGCTCACGCTTGCTGGCGCGCTAGCGGGTGTCGAGATGGCGCTGCTCGATGCCGGCGTGCCACTGACATTGGGTGAAGGTGTTGGTGCAGCACTCGCCCATTGGCGCGTCGCGTGAGTGCCTCGTCAGAACGTCCCATTGTATTCGTCACGCGGAAGTTGCCCGCGAGCATCGAAACAGAAGTTGTGGCGCACTACGACGCGCGACTGAATCGCACGGATGACGCGCTGGCGCCTGAGCAACTCACCGCCGCACTGCGTCAAGCGGATATCATTTTTTGCACTGTCACCGACAACATTCGCGTCGAACAGTTGGGCGGGAGCGGTATTCGCACGAAACTCATTGCGAATTTTGGCGTTGGCGTGAATCACATCGATCTCGATGCGGCGAAGCGCGCCGGCATCACGGTGACGAACACGCCTGATGTGCTCACGGAAGACACGGCAGACCTCGCCATTGGGTTGATGCTGATGATTATGCGGCGCATGGGCGAGGGAGAACGACACGTGCGGACTGGCGCGTGGTCGGGATGGCGGCCGACGCATATGGTGGGTCGCAGTCCGCGCGGGAAGACGTTAGGCGTGATTGGCTACGGACGTATCGGACGCGCCGTGGCGCGTCACGCGGCAGCCGCGTTCGGCATGCACGTACTCTGGTACGCACCGCGCGATCCACGCATTGAAGATGCCGCCTCCGCGGGACCAACGAACGCACAACGTGCCACGTCGCTGGACGAGCTCCTGCAACGCGCGGACGTTGTCTCGCTGCACTGCCCATCCACGGCGGACACGAAGCACCTGATCAACGCGGATCGCCTCCGCATGATGAAAGACAGCGCGTATCTCATCAACACCGCGCGCGGTGACATTGTCGATGAGTGGGCGTTGTCCAGCGCACTACGCGAGCAAGTCATCGCCGGTGCGGGACTCGACGTCTATGAGTTTGAACCGTCGGTGGTCGCCGATTTGAAAGAAATGGAAAACGTGGTGTTGTTACCGCATTTGGGCAGCGCCACGATGGAAACACGCACGGCGATGGGCGAACGCGCACTGAAAAACATCGCAGCATTCGTCGCTGGTGACGTCCCGCCGGATGTTGTCGTCCGACCATAACATCGTGCACGGTACGCAACTTCCGGACAACGCGTTGAGCGCGCCGCTCGCACCGCAACACGTCGGATCGCTCGAGCACTATCGTCAAGTACGGTCGCGCTTTTTGTCGCATGACCACGACCTTGTCGTGTGCCTCCCGCCGGAATATCACACCGAGCCGCAGCGCAGTTACCCCGTGCTCTACTTGCATGACGGGCAAAACGTGTTTGACGATTTGCCGATGTCGCCGTTTGGCGTGCAGTGGGGCGTCGATACCACCGCGCGCGCCTTAATGCACGCTGGTGTCATCGAGCCGGTGATTCTCGTGGCGATCGGCAACGCCGGACGCGACCGCATTGACGAGTACACACCGACGCGCGATTCGTCGCATGACGCCGGTGGTTTGGCTGATCAATACGGGCAAATGCTGGTGTACGAAATTAAGCCGTTTATAGATCGTACGTATCGCACGCGACGCAGTGCGCGCGACACGGGACTTGCCGGCAGTTCGCTTGGCGGACTGCTTACGTTGTACCTCGGGCTGACGCACCCAATGGTTTTTGGCAAGCTTGCCCTGCTTTCGCCATCGGTGTGGTGGGATGATCGATGGATTGTGCGACAGCTGAGCGCTGACCCTGCACGGCGCTCCGCATTAAAAATTTGGCTAGATGTGGGCACCGGCGAAAAACGAATGCTCAAAGGCACGCAACTGTTGTATCGCATGCTTGTGCGCAAAGGCTGGCAACCTGGTGTGGATTTGCAGTACATGGAGGCGGATGGCGCGCTGCACGATGAGCGTGCGTGGGGTGAGCGTACCGGACTGTTTCTTCGATTTCTTTTTCCAGCGCCATAAGCATGGACAGTTTTCGCGGATTTTCGCCGAAGGCGATGACCTTCTTGCGCGGGTTATCCAAAAACAATCGCAAGGAATGGTTTGAGGAGCATCGCAGCGACTACGAGCAGCAGCTCAAGCTGCCGTTGCAATCGCTCATTGAAGAAGTTGATGTGCATCTGGCCCGCATCGCGCCGGAAATCATCGGGTCACCAAAAAAATCTTCGTTTCGCATTCATCGGGACGTACGATTCTCAAAAGACAAATCGCCATACAAAACCCACATCGCCTGTTGGTTCTTTCATCGCGACGCGGGCCATGGTGTTGGTGGAGAAGCGGCGCACGGTGGCGCGGGTTTTTATTTTCACATGGCGCCTGCAGGATCGTTTTGTGGTGGCGGCATTTGGATGCCACCGCGCCCAGCGTTGAATAAAATTCGCGAATCACTCGCTGATGATTCGGAAGGGTTCGAAGACATTGTGCTCAGTCGCGGTTTCAAGAAGCGCTTTGGCGCATTGGATCCGGAAGCAATGCTCACGCGTACACCGCGCGGATTCGATGCCGACCACAAAGCCGCCGCGTTGTTGCGTTATCAATCATTTACGGCGGGATGCGCAGTAAGCAATGACGAGGTGCAAAGCGCGAAACTATCGTTACTCTTAGCGAAGCACTATGCGGCGATGCTACCCATGATACGCTGGCTGAACGCTGCGTTAGGGCTCAAGCCGTCATCCATGCGATAACGGCTTGAGCACCCAAGCGACTTAGACGGTTTTACGTCCCGCAAACATGCGATACAAGAACAACAGCAGCATCGCGCCGACGACACTCGCGATGAAGCCCGCCTGCGCACCAGCTTGATACCAGCCAACTGCTTGTCCAATCCAAGTGCCAACAAATGCACCGGCAATGCCGAGGGCGATCGTGATGATGAACCCACCCGGATCTTTCCCTGGCATCAGAAACTTTGCCACTGCACCTGCGATTAAACCGATGATCAGCGTGTAGAGAATACCCATGCGTGGCACTCCGCGTTACGGCATCGCGCGCCCACCCGGCGCGCTGGGATTGGCGCGACGCCCAAAGAACAGGCGTCCCGCGCGGTGAAAGGCTAACCACAACAGCAAAGTCAGGACCACAATCGCCGCAATCGGCACGAAAATGGCCAATGCGGACAATCCGATCGCGCTGGCGAGTTCTGCGATACCAACAATCGGATTGGCGAGGCCACCCGTCAATAGTCCCGATTTCAGGCGCGCCAACACCGTTGCGCCCTGTGTCAGACCAGCAAGACCGCCCCCGCCTATGATGACGATGCTCCATTTCAGGAGCGGCGGCATATCCACCAGCACCGACGCGGACGCAATCATACCCGCGATCAACGCCGCTGGTGTTGCCACGACATCGAGCGCGTGATCCAACCAAGGCACGGCGTATGCGACAACCTCCAACGCCGTCGCCGTAGCGAACGCGACAAGGGCCGTCGTGCTGCCGAGCCAAGTCCATCCCGGCGCTAATGCTACATGTCCGGTCGCGGATGCCACACTTAACGCGAGCAGCGGTACGAAGACACGCATGCCGCTCGCCGCTGCCAAGCCGAGGCCTAAAGCGATCGCGAAAACTGATTCCATGTGTAGACGCTACAGTCATCCCCCATCGGACGCCACCGGTAACGCCGGCAGCATTCCGTCGGGACCGAGGCTCACGCGCACAATGAACCGCCCCGCACCGTAACTGGCGCGATAGATCTCTTTGGGTTGGAGAAGTTCGAGCGCAACTGGCGATCTCGTATGCAACGCGGATACGAACAAACACCAACCGCAACGCACGGACACCACAACAGCAAAATGCTTTTTTGTGGTTCGCTGTATCCTCGCGGGTTATCCGTTGTTTCCGTTCATATCCGTGTCCATTGTTGTGGCTGATGCTGGTAAGAAGCAGCCAATACAGCAGACCGCGAATTACGCGAAAATGGATTTGCACGTCATTTGCCGTTCGTCCTAGTACCGTCGCGTCGCCACTCTCAAACCGTTGCAATAAATTCGCGTGGTTCGCGAAATTCACGGGGCGTATCGTCCACCCAGATACTCGCGCCACGGTTGTCACCTTCCAGTCTGGCAACCATTCTATGCGCAGCCATTCACCAGAAACGACGGCGCACCCAGACCGGAGCACACCAGTGAAACATTTCGTACGCGTCGCCCGCATGACCGCCGCATTGCTCGCCGCGCCGCCTCTCGCGCACGCCGCCGCGCAGCCGTCTTCGAAAGCGCAACCAACGGCGGTCGTGTCATCACGTGCGTCGGCGTCTGTCACGACCACGGCAGCCGCAAAAAAAATCCTCTCCGTGAGCGACTATGCCAAGTGGCGCAATATCGACAACGCACTGATTTCGGGCGACGGCAAGTGGGCGATGTACGGACTTCGGTTCACGAACACCACCACCACCGAGGCGAAGCCAGTATTGCATATTCTCAATCTGGCCACCGATCAGGACGTTGAAATCGCCAACGCCACACAGGGCGCATTCTCGCCGGACTCTCGATGGATTGTCTATCAAATTGATCCACCGGGAGCCGCTCGCGGTGGACGTGGAGGGCCGGGTACACCGGGAGGTACCGACACCGGTGCCGTTGTCGCTCCACCAATCAATCCATCAACTCCGACCGCGCCAGCCGTAAACACGCCGCCGACAGTCGCCGGTCGAGGCGCTGCGCTCAGCCCACCTGCACTGCGTCGCTACGAACTACGTGAACTCGTCACCGGCCGCATTCGCGCGTGGCAAGACATGCAGTCGGCCACCTTCGCACCAACGTCGAACTACCTCTTGCTTCGCCGACGCGCGACAGGAGCAACGGACGTCGGCGGTCGAGGAGCCGGCCCCGGCGGCGGCGGTGCACCCGGCGCACCAACGACCGCAGTAAACTCCACCGCCGCACGTGGCGCTGACGTTATCCTCCACGATCTCACCACCAACCGAAGCCAATTTCTCGGCAGCGTCGGTGACGTGGCATTCAATAAAAAGGGTGACTTGCTTGCATATACCGTTAATGCCGCCGTTCGCGACGGGAATGGTCTATTCGTGATTGATCTCGCTGCTGGACGCACGGACATTCTCGACAACGATGCACGCTCGTACAATCGACTGACGTGGAATGACGATGGGTCATCGATCGCGGTGCTCAAAGGTCGTGACGTAGAAAAGATGCGCGAACGCGACAACAAGCTCGCAGTGTTCGACAACGTACGCGCGATTCGCGGCAACGCCGAATTCACACCGGCGATGCTCGATCCAACGACGGCCGCTGGCTTTCCGAAAGGCTTCGTGCTCAGTGATCGCGCCGCACTCGCATGGAGTGATGACAACAAGCGCGTGTTCGTCGGCATCATTCCGCAAACGTCAGCGGCTGATACGGGCCGTCGCCGCAGCACCGACTCCATTGCCGACGTCGATGTATGGCGCAGCCAAGACGATCGTATTCAGTCGGTGCAAATCACACGCATCGATGCCGATAGAAATTTTACGTTTCGCGAAGCGTTTGATATTGCGTCGTCCAAATACATTACGCTCACCGATTCATCAATGCGCGATCTCGAGCTAGGCCAAACAGGACAATGGGCCGTGGGCCGCGATTCCCGTGCGTACGTGTCAGACTACAAGAGACCTGCGGCAGACATCTATCGCGTCAACACCACGACGGGTGAACGCACACGGATGCTGAAAGGTCAGCTCACGGGCAGTGCCGTCTTCGGCATTGCGCCTGATGGGCGGAATTTTCTTTATTGGAAGGACGACAAGTATCAGGCGTATGACCTCGACGCTGGGATCTCGAAAACACTCGGCGCTGCTGCGGGGAGCTTCGTGGACGCAGAATATGACCATCCGGGTCCCAAACCGTCGTACGGTGTCGCGGGATACACGCCAGATGGCACTGGGGTTGTCGTGCAGAATCGTTTTGACCTGTGGCTTTTCCCGCTTGATGGATCAGGCGCCGTTCGCAACATCACCAACGGTGTCGGCGCGAAAAACGACATCGAATTTCGCTACGTTCGTACTGAACCCATCGACTCGTCCGCCTTTCGCGCCGCGCGCGTTGCTCGAGAGATTGATCTTACCAAACCCATCACGCTTACGGCCTACGGTGCGTACACGAAGAAAGCGGGTTTCTATCAGCTCGCCGATGGACAGCTGAAGGAACTCGTGTATGACGATGCGGCCTACAGTGCGCCAACGAAAGCGGCAAAGTCGGATACGTATTTGTTCACCCGTCAAACATTTGTTGAATTTCCTGATCTGCTGGTGTCCGGCGCTGGCTTCAAAGGCTCGAAGAAAATATCCAACGCGAATCCACAGCAAACCGAGTACGCATGGGGACGTCGCGTGCTCTTTGAGTTCAGGAACAAGGACGGCAAGCGTCTGCAAGGCATGATCGCACTGCCAGACGATTACAAGGCGGGCGAGAAGCGTCCAATGCTTGTGAACTTTTACGAAAAAAATTCGCAAAATCTCAATCGCTATCCAACGCCGTCGTTGCTTACAGGAATGGGATCATCACCAATCGAAGCCGTGAGTCGCGGCTACATCGCGATGATTCCTGACATCTATTTTCATACTGGTTCGTCACACAGCGATATGCTGGATTGCGTCGAAGCCGCGACGCGCAAAGTCATTGAGCTGGGCTATGCGGACGCAAAGCATATTGGTCTCAACGGACATAGCTACGGCGGCGAAGGCGCCGCGTTTATCGGCACGCGCTCTCGTCTCTTTGCTGCAGTTGGTATGGGTGCAGGGGTCACTGATCTCTTCACCGACTTTAATCAGAGCTGGGGCTGGTCCTATCAGGTGAGCGGTGGAAGCGGTGCGAACGGCAATGACTACTATCTCTATGGTCAAGGCCGCTGGGGCATTTCACCGTGGGACAATCCTGAACTGTTTCATTTTGAATCAGCACTCACCCACGTGCGTGAAACCACATCACCGTTCTTGATCATGCATGGTACGGCCGACCCAACGGTGTCGTTTAGCGAAGGAATGAACTTCTACAACGCCTTGCGTTACAACGGCAAAAGCGCTGTGATGCTGGCCTATCCTGGTGAAGGACACGGGTTACGCGGACTTGCCAACCGCCGCGATCTCACCATACGGTACTTTCAGTTCTTCGATCATTATCTGAAAGGTGCAGCTGCGCCAAAATGGATGTTGGACGGCGTACCATTTATCGCGAAAGACGCACTGCGTGATCCGGGATGAGCACACAGTACAACGACTAACGGACGCCACCATGCACCAACTCAAAAAGCCCTATCTCCTCTACCTCGGCGATGCACAGGATCCAGTCAACGCGAAGACCGCGTTCGGGTTACGTGATTGGTGTCGCAGCGATGTGCTCGGGGAGTGGAGCTTGCCCACCGCTATGGTCAGCGTGGGTGTGCCGAGGCTGTCGCCGAGTGCGGCCGCGGCGCAAGGGGCTGGAAGTTTGGTGATCGGCATCGCGTCCGTCGGTGGCGCGTTGCCGATGCAGTGGCTGTCTGATATCGAGGCGGCGATTCACGCGGGTCTCGACATTGTGAGTGGCATGCACACGCGACTTACATCATTTCCTTCGCTTGTGCGTGCGGCGCAGCAGTACGATGTGCAGCTCGTGGACGTCCGGCATTCCGATATACCATTCGCGTGTGCAACTGGTCGCAAACGGACGGGTAAGCGCGTTGCCACCGTTGGGACAGATTGCGCGCTCGGGAAGAAGTACACAGCGCTTGCACTCACCCGTGCGCTGCGCGCGCACGGAGCGAACGCGACATTTCGTGCGACGGGTCAGACAGGCATCATGATCGCTGGCGAAGGCATTGCAATAGATGCCGTTGTTGCCGATTTCGTTGCTGGTGCTGCGGAACAGCTCACGCCAGATAACGCGCCTGACCATTGGGATGTTATTGAAGGGCAAGGCTCGCTGTTTCATCCGGCGTACGCGGGCGTCACGCTCGGATTGCTGCATGGTTCGCAGGCTGACGCGTTCGTGCTGTGTCACGATCCGTCCCGCAAATTTATCGATGGCTTTCCGGATTTCCCCATACCCGACTTACCGGACGCAATTCGGCAATATGTGCAGGCGGGTCGCGTCACAAATTCCGCTATTCGCTGCGTGGGATTGAGTGTGAATTCGTCGTCGATGACGGACGCAGAATGGCATCGCTACGCGCAGCAAGTGTCGCGAGAGTTAGGACTGTCAGTTGGCGATCCACTGCGCGGGGGCATCAATGAAATCGCACAGGCGTTATTGGCAACGTCGACTACGTGATTTGACGCGCCACTACGAGCAGCATTTCGTCATTGCCGCGCGCAGCGATAAGCGAGATCCCCAATGGGCATCCGTGGACGCTCGCCAACGGTAAGCTCACTTGTGGTAACCCACCGAGCCCCGCGATACAGAGCATGCTGATCGCGCGTTCGCGAAACGCGATGGTGTCCGCTGCCGGCGTGTTGAGTAACGGGGCGATGTCCGGCATCGTGGGCAGCACGAGCATCGCGTTGTTCGCGAGGAGCGCATCCAAGCGAGCCGCAATGTGTCCTCGCGCTGTTTCCATACGTGACACGTCAGCGGCTTCGACTTTTGCGACCGCGTCAAACCGCGGCTGAATAGACGGACCAAAGTGCGGTTGCACTCGCGTGACCCAGTCGTGATGTGTCGCCCAAATATCGCCAAATTGCAACACGCGAAATACGTCAAACCATGTCGCTAATCCATCGTCGCTCACTGAGAGCTGTTCTGGCGCGCCAAGTATGTCGACGATGCGCGCGAGTGCGGGCTGCAAGGCAGTTGCCGCATCGGGCATCGCCAACGCGAAGGCATCGCGAGCAAGCAGCAAACGTCCCGGCAAGGATGCCGTACCGCCGAGCAAGACGTCGCCAATACGCGCAAGGGTGTGCGGATCGCGTGCAAACCATCCGCAGGTGTCGAATATGGGAGCCAACGGACACGCCCCAGCAAGGGAGATACGTCCGTGCGTTGGTCGAATGCCATAGATGCCGCAGAAACTCGCGGGGCCGCGTACCGAGCCACCGGTATCGCTGCCAATCGCGAAATCCACGAGCCCTGCAGCCACGGCAGCGGCGGAACCGCTTGACGATCCACCTGGAACGCGACCCGGCGCTGCAACATTGATTGGCGTGCCGTAGTGCGCGTTTTCCCCCGTGAGACTGAACGCCATTTCTTCGGTGTGCGTCTTGCCCATGAGTGTCGCGCCTGCCGCAAGCAATTGTGCGGTCACATCAGCATGCGTTGCTGCCGCATCGTGCGTTGCAAGCCAATCCGGGCTGCCGAATCCCGTTTTGTATCCTGCGACGTCATAAATATCTTTCAACCCGAACGTCAAACCGACGAGCGGTCCAGTGGGCGCACCCGCCACTTCCACGTGCGTATGTCGGCAAAACGCGCCAAGTTGATCGCGCTCAAGCATGTTCATGATGTAACCTCCCGTGGCATCGACCAAGCGATGTCCAATCGTAAAACCCGAGGGCGATGCCAACAAAGAAAGCTCCGCAGTCGATGCCGTACGAACAAGGCAAGTGGGCAGCGGTGTACACGCGCGCGGTTGGCGAGCGACGATACTGGTTGATCAAATCGGAGCCTGACGTCTTCTCGTTCGACGACCTCAGTGCTGCACCCAAGCAGACAACATGTTGGGACAGCATCCGAAACACGGGGGCTCGCAACTTCTTGCGTGACGCAATGAAAGTTGGCGATCTCGCGTTCTACTATCACTCCAACGCTGAGCCGTCGGCGATTGTTGGCATCGCGGAAGTGGTGCGCGAAGGCTATCCCGATCCCACGGCCCTTGATCCAACGCATCCATATTTCGACCCCGCCTCTGATCCTGCGACACCCACGTGGTTTGTAGTGGACGTACGCGCCGTGTCGAAGCTTGAGAAGCCGGTCTCGTTAGCAGACATCAAAGCGCGCGCGGATCTCGCCGACATGGCACTTATCAAAGTGAGTCGACTGTCGGTGGTGCCGGTCACGGAACGCGAATGGAATATCGTGCTGGCGATGAGTCGGAGCTAGTAACGCACCGGGTCATGGCGCGAGGCTTTCCACGACTGCCAGCTGCCCGCATCCAGCGGCGATGTCGATGCCTCGACGTTGACGTACGGTACTCGCCAATTTGAATTCGTCGGCGAGTACGTGTTGGAACGCTCTGGCGGCGGCGCTCTGCGTAGGAGCGCCAACGTATCCGGCCGTCGGATTGAGCGGAATGAGATTCACCTGCGCGTTCAAACCGCGCAATAATTCACCAACGGCACGCGCGTGATCAGGCGTGTCGTTCTTTCCTTCGATGAGTGTCCATTCGTAAAAAATGCGACGCCCCGTGAGCGCGCTGTAGGTGCGGCACGCCGCCATCAATTCATCAAGCGGCCACTTTTTCGCGACGGGAACGAGTGCCGCGCGCTCCGCTTGCGTGGCCGCGTGCAACGAAACCGCCAAATTCAGCGGACGCCGCTCCTGCGCGAGACGGAGAATGCCCGGCACTACGCCAACAGTACTGAGCGTAATGCGTTCGGCACCGAGTGCCAGACCAGCGTCATCGCGCAAAATGTCGATGGCATGCATGACTGCATCGTAGTTATGCAATGGCTCGCCCATGCCCATGAGGACAACGTTGCGCAAACGTATCGCATGTCGACGCGTTGGCGCGTGCGCAATCCCTGCGGCGTGCTTGAGCGCACGTGCAACGTGTACCGCTTGCGCGACAATCTCTCCGGCCGTGAGGTGGCGCGTATACCCCATCTGTCCAGTGGCACAAAACACGCAGCCCATTGCACATCCCACCTGCGAACTGACGCAAGCCGTCACTCGCCCGGTATAGCGCATCAGCACGGTCTCAATGCGCTCATCATCGGCGAGGCGCAATAAATATTTCCGAGTGAATCCGTCAGACGAATCGGTTTCAATGGATGTGTCAAGCACACCGAGAAATGCTTCTTCGTGAAGTCGAGCGCGAAGTTTGGGCGGCAACTCCACCATTGCATCGAGCGATGATGCGAGCTCGATATATAAGTAGTTCCACAACCGACCCGCATGGATCGGATTCAACCCCCACTGCACCAGCTGTGCGCGGAGTTGGTCGCGTGTGATCGCGTACAGATTGAGAGGCGCGATAGTATCCGTCAAAACAGAGCTGTCGGGGCAGATAGTCGAGGTGGGACGAGAGAACACCGCATGTCACGCAGCGGTACTGTGCAGTATACGCCGTCCGTCCCATCGGCGCGCATTCGCGTCGCCCGGATCCTCGCAGTACACTGTGCAAGGCTCACTCTGCGCTGTGTGTGCCATCACAAGCGCTAGGTCTTCTCGAGGACACATTCATGAAACTATCATCGCGTTCGCGCATTGCGACCATGCTGCCGTTGGTCGCCGCGCTTTCGTCCATCGTCACCGTTGCCGTCGGCGCACAGACACCGCGTGTGTACACCGCGGTTGACTACGATCGCGCAGCCGCGCAGCTGGCACCCAGCCTTTCGGGATTGGTCGTTGGCGGCGCAGTGACCGCCAATTGGCTGCCGGAAGATCGGTTTTGGTATCGTACAACAGACGTTGGCGCCGCACAGGTGGTGCTGGTCGATCCATCGAGAAAAACACGCGTGGTGTGTCATGTGACACGAAGCAACTGTGCTGGCGTTCCGGTCAATGTGGATTCAGCCGGTGGCCGTGGAGGTCGCGGGGGCGCTGGTGGACGTGGTGGTGGGGCAGGCAATGCGGTGCTGTCTCCTGATGGCAGACGTGCGGCGTTCATTCGCGATTGGAATTTGTGGGTGCGTGATGTGTCGAACGGACAAGAGACGCCACTCACGACCGACGGCGTGAAGGATTTTGGATACGCCACCGATAACGCAGGCTGGGTCACGAGTGATCGAGCGATTTTGCTGTGGTCACCTGACTCGAAAAAGATCGCGACGCAGCAGCAGGACGAACGTAAAGTCGGCGACATGTTTCTCGTTGAAATGAAAGCGGGTCATCCAAATCTCAAGTCATGGAAGTATCCGCTGCCGGGTGATAGCGCGGTACAGATGCTCACGCGGGTCATCATCGACGTTGACGCCGCAAGAGTGACGCGCTTGCAATTGCCGCCCGAATTTCATCGCGGGACAATCGGTGACAACATCACGATGGCGGACTACAACTGGAGCCCTGATGGCACACAGTTGGCGCTCGCGTCGACGTCGCGCGATCACAAGCAAGCGATCATTCGCGTGGCGGATGCGGCGACAGGTGCGGTACGCACGGTGTTTGACGAAACGGTTCCCACGCATTTTGAATCACGCACGGGCTGGCGTGTGCTGTGGACGACGAAAGAGATCGTGTGGTATTCGCAACGGGACGATTGGGGTCAGTTGTATCTCTATGACCTCACGACGGGAAAACTCAAAAGCAAGATTACGAGCGGCGAAGGACCGGTCACGCAGATCGTGCGCATTGATGAAACGTCGCGCACGGTCTGGTATGCGGCATTCGGACGCGAGAAGGGGCAAGATCCGTATTTCGCGCACTATTACAAGACTGGACTTGATGGCAAAGTGCCGATGTCGCTGACGCCTGATGTTGGTGATCACACAATGCAATTGTCGCCGAGTGGGAAGTATTTTGTGGATACGTATTCGTCGCCGGATGTGCCGCCGGTTGTCGTGTTGCGTGATGCTACGGGCAAGCTGCTGATGCCGCTTGAGAAGGCGGACATTTCGAAGCTTGTGGCCACCGGCTGGCAGCCACCGATTCCGATCAAAGTGAAAGCGGCGGATGGCACCACGGATTTGTACGGCATGATGTTCCGTCCAACCACATTTGATCCGAGTAAAAAATATCCGGTCATTAACAACGCCTATCCTGGTCCACAGAGTGGCAGTGTTGGATCACGCGCGTTTACGGCGGCCCGCGGCGACAAGCAAGCATTGGCAGAGTTGGGATTTATTGTTGTATCACTGGATGGACGTGGCACACCGGGCCGGTCGAAATCTTTTCATGATGCGTATTACGGACGGATGGGTCGCGATAACACGATTCCTGATCAGATCGCCGGCATGAAAGATTTAGCGAAGCAGTATCCGATGATTGATATTGAGAAAGCAGCAATCTGGGGACATTCCGGCGGTGGATTCATTACGGCGGACGCGCTGTTCCGCTTTCCTGATTTCTTCAAGGTGGGCATCGCGGAATCAGGCAATCACGACCAGCGCGTATATGAAGATGACTGGGGCGAGCGGTACCAGGGGTTGATGGAAAAAACGCCTGATGGAAAGGACAGCTACGACATCGAAGCCAATCAAACGTTCGCAAAGAATTTGAAGGGACATCTGTTATTGGCGCACGGCACAATGGACAACAATGTGCCACCTTACAACACGTTGCTCGTCGTTGATGCGTTGATCAAAGCCAATAAAGATTTCGATTTGATCATGCTGCCCAATCAACCGCATGGGTATGGCAACATGTCGAATTACATGATGCGTCGGCGGTGGGATTATTTCGTGAAGTATTTGGCGGGCGCGGAAGCACCCAAGGAGTATGAGATCAAAACTCCAAGGTTTTGAGGTACGCACAGTTACGACGTGCGCTCGCTAGTTCGTCAACCGGCCCTTCTTGCTCCACGTAACACGGTTTGTTGTGGATGTCGGGCACGGAGTTCAATAGCGAGGCGAGTGGTAGCACGCCCGCGCCAAGTTCGGTGTCGCCGGAGTGATCTGCGACCACGTCCTTCACGTGAAAGCTCCAATAGCGATCGCGATACCGCGTGAGATATTGCGCGGGGTCGCCACCACCCATCACCATGTTGCCGACGTCGAGCTGTAGTCGCACCACTGACGGATCGAGGCGCTCAACGAACACATCGTATGGCACTTGTCCTTTAATCGGTTTCATGTGATTGGGCTCGTTGTGAAACGCGAGCCAAATTCCTGCTTGGCGGGCCGCTGCACCCGCCGTGTTGAATCGATCGGCCCACAAGCGCCATGCATCGAGTGAGGTTGCGGTGTCGGCCGTAAGGCTGGGTACAATGAGATACGTGTGTCCGAGCTGGTTCGCGGTATCGAGACTGCGGGCCCAATCTGTGAGCATGGTCTCGGGCGCCATGTGCGCTGACGGTGCTTTCAATCCTTCATGATCGAGTGCCGCTCGCACTTGTTGCGTCGTGCGACCAAAGTTTTTGAACGACCACAGCAGTTCAACATCTGTGTAGCCGGCTGCGCGAACGGCAGCAAGCGTGCGCTCGGGATCGGCACGCATCGCGTTGCGCACGGAGTACAGTTCGAGGCCGATGCGAGAGAGGCGGGTGCGGTCCTGTGCGAACGACGTCAACGCCGCAACGGCAGCGAGGTGAGTGAGAAATTCTCGGCGCGTCGACATGATGGCAGGATTCGAGGATGCGAAGTGGATGGCGAAGATGCTTCGCCAAGTTGGTCGCCGCTACTGCGGCGCCAGTAAATCATTGGGATACCATGTTCGAGAATGTCGAGTGTTGCGTCATTTAGTACCTATGATGAACTAGACAGATACATTCATAAGTGCCTACAATATATGCACTTATACAAGCCGTCTATATAGCCGTCGGCAACGTCATATATGCCTGCATCCAGTTGATCCGTGGCTCTCAAGTCACCCGTTTATCACGTTCGAGTTCAACCTGTCGAAGATTAAATCAAGTACTTGGGCCTTCCTCGGCGAGTACTACAACGCGCTTCATCGCGCTCGTGAAGATCCGACACGCTTCATCGAGTACGCGGTGAAAGGTATTGTTGAAGGGCTTCGAGAACAGTTAGGAGCGGTATTGAAATATCAATTCAATAGTGCATGGGAGAGTCATGCGCACGAACGATTCCACGATCTTCCGCATCACGAGTCCAACAAGCGTCGGCGTGATGTCGCGATCGCTCTCGCAGAGCAATTGGGACCAACGCCGATCAAGAGCATTCCGCGAATATCGGTACTCCTCGCCAAAGCGTACGGATCCGGAGTCCGCAAAGTGCAGCGGGACGTAGTGGCGCTCAACGCGATGGAGCTTATAACGCATGACGGCGAGTTCGTGTCCGCAAACACGAATCTCATTCGAGCATCCTTGGCTATTCGTCGCCGCGTATAGTCACTGCGCGATGGAGGAAACACCCGTCCCCTTACCGCCCGAACGCCAACTCGCCCTCGGACGCCAGCACCCCAAACGCACTCCAGCCCACACTCTCATTCAACGTCCGCCAAATGGCCGCCGCCTCGCCGTGCCGTCCGTTTAACAAATGCCACATCGACACGCCGTATGCGGTCGTCGCGTCAGCCACGCGGTTCCCGTTCGCGTAGCGCAGCCCAGTCACCGGTGCTAACGCGGCAAACAATCGGAGCAATCGTAAATACGCGCCGTTCTCAATCACGATCGGATTATCCGTTGCAATTTGAAGCACGACTTCCGCCTCCGCCTCTCGTCCCATACGTCGCAATGTCAGATACCGCCAATACGCGGTTGCAACGTTTAAATCGGGATTAATTGACACCTTCGCGCATTCATCATACGCCGCCAGCGCGTCCTTCCATTCGCCTTGCACGTAATGCGCGAGCCCCAAATGATACCACACATTGAATTGCAGCGTGCTCACCGGCGTGCCGTCCGCATTCGCGACACCATCAGGCTCCATCACATCCGTATGCCCTCGTAACATCACACCCGCGCGCGATAGATCCGCAATCGCCAGCCCTAGTCGTCGAATGGTGAGATAGCGATGCCCACGATGCCGCAAAAATCTTGCATCCTGCGGATATCGCGTCACACCAGCACTGAACGTATCAATCGCCTCACGATATTTGCCGAGATATGCGAGCCGTCGACCTACCCAAATAAGTGCGTCAGCGCTGGCTGGATGCATGCGCAGCGAATCGGTGGCTCGCGAAAGATCTCGCCGCAAACGCACGTCGGTCGTGTCATCAAAACGCGGTCGCTCCAGCGTGCGGCCGAGCAGCGAGCCGGCTTCGGTTGTGAGATCGGGGCCGGCGGCGGGCAGTGGTCGCACATGAATGCAGGCAGTGGCCAACGTCAAAACCACAACGGCACTGCGCAATAAACGGTACGAAGCAGCATGCATGCGAGTCACGGCCCGGGACGGAAAGTAGGTGTCGAGTCCAAGTCATGAATACATTGAACCACGTCTCAACGGTATCGGCAATCGGTATTAAACCCTGCGGTCCTACAAGACCTCGGATGCACCCCTCGTCGTCTCACATGAAGAAGTCGCTTAAGCTCATTCTCGACATCCTCCTCGGCGCCGTCGCGCCAGTTGTGATTCTCAAATACGGGACCGCGCCACTCGGCACATTGCCCGCGTATTTGCTTGCGGCACTCGTACCCGTGGCATGGGTGTTGCTCGACCTGTTGGTCATCACGCGCCATTTCAATTTCATCTCCAGCTACACGGGCCTCTCCGCGATCATGCGCGGTGCGCTCGCGTTCTGGTACGTAAGCGGCGCACTGTTCGCGCTGAAAGACAGTGCGAGCTACGCAGTCGCCGTGTTGGTGTTTGGCGGCTCTGCGTTTCTTGCGCGACCGGTCACACGCGGCATTGCGTTCCAAGGCTTAGGTCCTGATACGCCCGAGCGTGAGCGCGCACTTGATCGCATCCTCGACGAACCGTCGGTCCGCGTGACGCTGCGCGATGCCGCGCTGATTATCGGAGCGACAAATCTTCTGGCCGGCGTCGCGAACTATATCATCAACTATAGAATTGTCGTCGCGCCGTTTAACACGCCGGCCTTCAATGATCAGGTGGCCAACGTGAACGCCATTACACGCGTTGTGCTTGCACTGCCGGACATGCTTGCGGTGTTCTGGGCGTTCTCGCTCATGTACAAAGCGATGTACGCGTTACTTCCGGCGGACGACGGCACAGACGCCACGGCCGGCGATTTCTGGGAGCTGTTGGCGGTCAGAGAGAAAACCATCGCCTCGGTCAACCCGACGGCGGGCATGGAATTGACGGACGTGTCGGAGGCGTCCGTGCACGCGCGAGCGAATCGACAGGCGCGGGAAGAATTTGGTATGTAGGGAGTAGGGATTGATTCGCGGTACTGGCGTAGCTGATGGGGCGATCGCATTCTCATAGGTGGATGGAGACGATTTGGCGCGTCAGCGAGCAATCGTTTTCCTAATCCCGAGTCCCTATTCCCTAGTCCGATGGCTACCCTCGTCCGCCCCGAAGCAACCACTGTTGCCCTTGCGCCCCGCAGTTTTCCGGTGCCGACTGATCGCGCGTGGGGACGTCCGCGCGGCGCGCGACACGCTATCGGTCACGTCGAACGAACGCCGCAATTCACGATCGACGTGCGCGACCAAGCGCCGGATATGTTTGTCGATCTCGCGGCGACGGATTGGTCGAAGCTCACCTGGAAGGGCGTCGGAAAGCCGTATAAAACCGAGAAGTGGTCGCGCGCACGTCGTGACTACGAATCGTTGCACAACGCGCCGCTCCCGGTCATCGAAGGATGGCGACTCTTTAATACGGCGTTCCATCAATTCTTCCTGACTGACGTGCCCGACGCGCAAGTGCAGGCGCGCGCCCAACTCACGCATGCGTTATCGCACTTCGATGCGCACGAGGCGCAGGAGGCGATGGAAGACATCGTGCGACTCGCGGTGTGGAATAAGATCATGCGCGTTGAAGACGCCGTGTGGGACCCACGTGGCAAACGCGCGCTCTTCGCGGGCCTCGATGTCAAGAGCCCACGCATTCTGTTCCTCGGCGCGGCCGACGGATACGAAGCCATGCAACTCGCGGCAATGTATCCGGGCGGTGAAATTGTCCTCGTCGACTATGACGCGTTTTGCGAGACAGATCGCTTCGGAAAATTTCCGCTCAATTACCCGTTCTTGGGCGTTGACGCATCTACTGGGCACAAGCGTGTGTGGTATCGCGACGAGATGCCGATCTCATTTGAAGTCGCCGACATTCGCGATCTAAAATACGGCAAAGAGTTTGACGTTGTCGTATCGATCGGCTTGCTCGAACACTTTCCCGATGCACACAAAGCCGAGTGTGTCGAGATGCATCGTAAATTCTTGAAGCCTGGTGGATACGTGGTCATGACCACACCACGCAATCAATTCAAGACGCGCATTTACTACAACATCATGGCCGACTTCATGAATCATGGCTATCGTGAGCTGATGGACGCCATGCAGATGAGCCTTTATTGCTACGAAAACGGTCTCGATATTTTGCGCGCAGGCGTGATCAAGGCCCACAACGGACTGATAATGAAAGCGCGTTAACCTTGGCCGAGTAGCACACCTTCGCGTTGCAAGATGTCGCTTTTTCGCTCCACGCCCCACCGATAGCCTGACAGCGCCCCCGATGCGCGAATGATGCGGTGGCACGGAATCGCCAGCGCGATTTCATTTGCCGCACACGCGCTCGCCACGGCGCGCACCGCCGTTGGCTGTCCGATGGCGGCCGCCAGTTGTGTGTACGTCATCGTGCGTCCTGCGGGAATGGCTGTGAGTGCTAACCAGACGCGCTCCTGAAACGCAGTGCCTCGAATGTCGAGCGGCAGGTCCAAGCCAGTGCGCGGCGCTTCGACAAATGCCACCACCGTCGACACGACCCGCGCGAAATTCTCGTCATCACCGACTAATTCGGCACTCGGGAAGCGACGTTCGAGTGCATGAACGAGATCGTCGGGATCATCACCAAACTGAATGCTGCACACACCCTTGTCGGTGGCAGCCACGAGCACAGAGCCGAGGGATGTTTCGCCCACCGCAAAGCGCACCGTTTCACCCAGGCCTCCACGCTGTGCTCGGCCTGCAGTCATGCCCATACGTTGCACGGCGCCCTCGTAAAAGCGACTCGACGATGAATAGCCGGCATTCACAATTGCTTTGGATACCGTGTCGCCACCGGCCAGTCGCTCCTGCATGCGTCGCGCGCGAATGCCAGCCCCGTACGCGCGCGGAGTGACCCCAATCGCCGTTTTGAAGATGCGGTGCAAATGAAAGGGAGAAAAACCGGTCCGTTGTGCGAGGCGATGCAGCGACGGAACGGGTGCATCCAACGCGACGGCCTCATCAATCCAACGACAGACCGACGTAATCACTTCGACATGCACGCTGACATCAATCGTCGTTGGACGGCAACGCTTGCACGCGCGAAAACCCGCTGTAATCGCATCATCAATCGCGCCGAAATATGATACGTTTTCGCGCTTCGGTACGCGTGCACCGCATGACGGTTTGCAAAACACACCGGTGGTGCGTACGCCGTACCAAAATACGCCGTCGAGTGACCCATCCCGCTCCACCACGCCAAGATATCGTGTGTCCTCATCGAGCGTTGTAATTGTCATCATCATCTCCTGAATGCGTGTGAGCGGGATGATGGAACGTTATGCAACACGGCGACGAACGCACTCCGTTCCTTGCGGTTGAATTCAACGACGCCGGACTTGCTACGATCCTCGGCGGTAGCCATGATCGATCGCATGTTCGCGCACCGATTCCATGATGCGCGCCATATCGGCCTCGTATCGGGAGCGCTCATCAGTAGTCCACAAATCGACATTGGCGGCTGCGCGAATGGATGCGAGCATCTCGTCGACCAGTTCGCGAAGTCGTGGATTGCTCCGGCGCTCGGAACCGCCGTACGGATCGTTGGAAGTAGTTGGCATGAGCACAATGTTCAACTGTTGCACAGCACTCACAAGAGCTCGTGGTACAGCAGCGGCGCCGATGACGTCTTGCGCCTCAACTGCCGACACCCGACCCACCGACGCGACCATGCATACACGTGCTACCACCTGCTGAAGCAACGACCGTGCCACGATTACCGTTTACCGCACTGATCGCGTCTAAAGCCGGGCGAATCTCGCGGATGGTCTGCTGAGCTTCTCGGATGCAATGTCATTAAATTGTGTCCCATCATGACTGATTTCCTTCAATCTCAGCCTCCGCGATCGCGTCGCGATTTTCTCCGCGTGTTGGGCATAGCGATAGGCACCAGCGGCCTGCGTGTTCGCACAGCGTCAGCGTTACCAGCAAGTCCGCTGCGCGCGATTACCGTCTACAAAGACCCCGACTGCGGTTGCTGCGCTGAATGGGTCAAGCACATCCGGAAGGCGGGGTTCATCACCACGGTCAATGATATGCGCGACATGGAAAGCGTGAAACGCGCCATGGGCGTTCCGAAGACGCTGGAATCGTGTCATACGGCGCGCATTGGCAGTTATATCATCGAAGGCCATGTGCCGGCCGATGTGATCATCAAAATGTTAACCGAAAAGCCGGACGCGCTCGGACTCGCCGTGCCCGGCATGCCTATGGGCTCACCCGGCATGGAAGGCGCGCGTCTGGATCGCTACAACGTGATGCTCTTCGACAAAGCCGGCGCGAGTCGGATCTACGCTTCGCGCTAGTGACCACCTCGGTATCCAGCGGCGGCGCGGTCGAGCACGCTGACGAAGCGCATATCTCGGCCATCGCGGCGTTGAACAATTTGTTCGCGCCCGATGGTCTCACGCTGCATCGCTCGGAAACATTCGTGACGAGCCATTTGCAGGACTATCAAGTGCTCCGTGATGACAACGGCGTCGTACTCGGTTGCGTCGCGCTCGACGAATATTCGCCGTCGTTAGTCGAACTCGTCTCGCTTGCGGTTTTGCCGACGGCGCAGGGCCATGGTATCGGCCGACGGCTGATTGCTGCCGCCGAAAAGCTTGCGCGCGAGCGAGGCTATCCAGAGCTGTTTGCGATCTCGTTGGCCGATCAATTGTTTCTCAGCATGGGATTTTGCGCGTCGAGTATCATCGACTATCCAGAAAAAATCACGCGGTATCAGCAGATATCGCGATCAGAATTGTCCATCGGTCGCAAGTTCTGCTTTACGCGCGTGCTGCGTGGTGGCGCGAGTGACACTGGAATAGTGAGTGCGGCATAGGCGCGATTGGATCGTATCGAACAAATGATGGACGCCACGCAATTCGAAGTTAAACGGATCCCCGAAGACCAGCGTTTTACAACGAAGCTGTAGACGCAGCGTGCGACTTCGAAGATCGGGGGACGCGCGAATTAACGTTTGCCGTCGCGAGCGATCTTGACCACATCGTACATCGCCAGCTGCACGCCGTGCCCGATATTTATTGTATCGAGCGGTGTGATGCGTAATGAGTCTGACTCTAAGGCAGTGGACGCCGGGGTCCACTCCGTCAAGTCGGGTCGCAGGCGCTCCACGAGTACGGCACGTGTCCACGCACGTTCGCTCGTGTCGCGCCACGCGAGGTGTCGCGAATCTTTACAGAGACAAACCACTCTCGCCCTACGAACACCGAGAGCGACTCCAAGTTGACCGGCCTGCATCCAGTTACGGGTCAGCAACACGGGCGACGTCGCAGCAAACCGGCCCAATGCGTCGAGTCGACGCACAGCACCATCCCAGGACACGGTGTCACGAGTCGGTTCCGAGGCGCGCGCGCGGTCCGACAACAGCGCATCGACGATGCCCCAACGCATTTGCGCCAGCAGTACGAGTACGACGACCGACGTGGCGATCACGCTGCTTCGCATCCACCGCACGGGCCACGCGGCGCGGCGACTCGTCGCGGCATCAGCCCAGGCGCCAAGCAACGGAAACACAAATAGCCAGCCGGGCGCCTGCCAATGCGGAAGTCCGCGAACGCCTCCCAGTGTGACGAGTGTGAACAGTGCGATCGGTACGACCGCCAGACACACGCAATACCAGCGCGCGAGGTCTGTCGGCCCGACGCGTAACGCTTGCCACAGCGCAATGCACAACGGAACTGCAATCCATGGCAATAACCACAATAATTGACCGGCCACATTTTCGGCGAACGGAGCAAGGGCCACGTGTTGCGGCACCGCCCGTGCGCCTTGAAATGCGAACGACACCCACTGGTGTGTTGCGTTCCACCACACAATGGGCACCAACGCGAGCGTCGCAATCGCGACTGCCCTCCACGGTCCTGGAGTGCGCACTACTCGTCGCCCATGTGATGTTGTGAGCACAAAGAGCAACACACCGCACGCAATGAGCACGGCATGGTACTTGGACAGCAGCGCGAGACCGAAGGCAACGCCAACCGAAGGCCAACGCCACCATTGTGCCACGCTGTGCGAAGCGCGCGTTGGACTCGTCGGCGCGCGTACGACGAGCATCGGCGCCATGAGCAGCGCGCCAACGCTGGTGGCGGCGACGAGCGGACCATCTGGTAATACCCACGTTCCCGTCGTGACACCCAGGACACCACTGAGGGCCAACGCACCTGCAGCGAAGCGACCCGCGCGCTCGGTAAACAAGTACGTCGTCAGCGACGCAATCGCCCACAAGGTAAGCGTGAAGAGCAACACGAACGGCAGCCGCATCAACAGCGTGTTCGTGCCGCGCGACATCTCAGTCATTGCGCCCGCAATCCAAAAGTGCAGCGGCGGATGATCGAAGTAACTGAGCGATAATGGACGAGCCACTGTGAGAGCGTACGACTCGTCAATACCAAAGCCGGTGAGGTCGGCCACTAGCAGACGGACCACAAAACTCACAAGCAGAATAAATCCGAGCGATGGAAACGGATGACCAGTGCGGGCCGTCATCCTCGCAAACGTGCATCGGCGAGGCGTGCGAGGCGACGGCGCCGAAGCCCAACAAACCGCCAACCGAGCGAGCCATACGAGAGTACCCAAAAGATGCGCCACCGAATGGTCCGCGGCCAATCGACAATCGGTGCAACGCGCGCTAACTCACGCCCATCCCACCGAATGACGGGATTCGTCAAGAGCATCGTGCTATCACCTTGCGCAACGACGCGCAAATAGCCGTCACCCTGCGCGGCGACGACCGACAGCCGCCCGCGCCTCGCCGCAGTACCCGTGGCCCGGGCCCGCACGGTACCATCTTCGCCGACGATACGCAGATCGGTGACCGCGCCCGACACAGCAACGGATACCGTGTCACCACGCATTTGCAGCGACTGCAATTGCAGCGGCATCTGACCATTCTCTGTGTGTATCCCGTACGCGCGTCCTGCGCGGAGCGCATCAATGATGTCCTGCGTATCAGGGGTACGTGCGTACACTTCCGTCGCGTTGATGCCCGTGACTTCAGCGTCTGTGACATTGTGTGAGTCGTCATCGGCTAACAGCCATACGGGATGGCCGCTAGACAGCGCGGCATCCCATTCGTCTTCCGCAGGGAGTGAATAGCGGTTGAGCACTTCGAGAAGATCATAGTCGCTGAGGTAACGCAGGTCGTCTGGCGTGTACGCATTGCGCACACGCGGATGCGCAATGGCGACAAGCGCTGCATTACTACGCAGTTTGGTAAGAATATTCTGCTGCTGATTGCGCGATTGCCAGAATGGATAGTCCAACCATGTCACATGTTCAGTGCCCAATACCAATTGATGCGCTTTGAAGATGTTCAATCCGTGTTCGTAGACAGGAAACGTCCCCTCGACTCGCGAACGCGGAGACGTGCTGTAGTTGGAAACGCCGATGACGTCGTAATGGAGCTTGCGATACGCCGCAACGACGCTGTCGGCGCTCTGATCGCCGCTCGTTAAGCCGCCCCACACGCGAGAGTGCGCATGAAAGTTGGCCAGTTGCCATCGACCGGGCGCCGTAGGCAGGTTCGCGTACGGATTGTACCACGACGACCCCGCGAATGCCCGCGGCGGGACCACGTGAAAAAATGGTGTGCAGGCGTACACGACCGAGACGACGAACAGCATCGCGACGAGTGGCGCAACGAAGAAGGCACCAATCCGCTTCGCGTGGGGCAAGCCAGCGCGCGCAGTCTTGTAAAAATCGTTAACCATGAATTCCGCTAGAGCCTGAAGCATCGAAAGGGTGACACGGCAATTTTCTCGTACCCTACGGCCGACTGCCAGCACTGGCCGCATGCAGGCTCCGCGGCGACCTTTCGCTATGGCCTCACAATTCGTTGATCCCAGACTGCCTCGCCGCATCGATCGCTGGCGTAGTCCCGCCCTCGGCCTCGAGATGCCGATTGTGACGTACGGATATGCCGGCCAGCCCGTCTTACTCTTTCCGACCGCCGCTGCAGACTTTCTCGAGAATGAGCGGTTTTGGTTGCTGAAAGCCATCGAGCCCATGCTGATGGCGGGCCGACTCCGCGTATTTTCCATCGACAGCATCAACCGCATGGCCTGGATGGATCGCAAAATGCCGGTGCCAGAACAAGCGCGACGCCAAGCGTTATACTCGCGCTACGTTGAAGAAGAAGTGGTGCCATTTATTCGGCATACTACGGGCGACGATCATGCGCGAGCCCTCACCACCGGTGCAAGTTTTGGATGTTTTCATGCGGCCAACGCATTTTTCCGCCGACCGGATTTGTTTGGGGGGGTCATCGGCATGAGCGGATTCTACGACTTGTCGCCGAGTTATTTCAAAGGCTATACAGATCAGGATTGCTATTTCAACAATCCGATGTGGTACGTCACCAACCTCGAAGATGGAACGCTTGATACGCTGCGCCACCATTCACGCATCGCGCTGGTTGCGGGCCAAGGCGCGTACGAAGCGCCGCACGCAACGCAAACCTTTCACGATCTGCTTGATCGCAAAAGCATTCCACACATTTTCGATTTGTGGGGACACGACGTGAATCACGACTGGCCATGGTGGCGCAAGATGCTACCGCATTATCTCGAACGTCTCGGAGTCTGACTATGCGCCACTCGTCGCATCACGCACGTTCGATAGTCGCGCGTACATTCGCGTCGGCACTGGTCATCACGTCGCTTACCGCCACAGTCGTCGCGGCACAAGTGTTGAAAGCTCCCAGCTTGGCAACACAACGCCTGAAGAACGCCGACCTCGCGACTCGTGTTGCGCACGTCCGCGCGTTGCTCAAAACCACACCGTTAGTCGATGGGCACAACGATTTGCCATGGGCGATTCGCGAAACAAAGAACAATCCGCGCGACGTCATTGCGTACGATTTACGCGCGACGCCATCGGGCATGACGGACATTGCGCGCTTACGAACAGGCGGTGTCGGTGGTCAGTTCTGGTCAGTGTACGTGCCGGGCGAAGTGAAAGACTCCGGTTACGCGCGCATCCAACTCGAGCAGATTGATATTGCGCATCAAGTGATTGCGCGCTATCCCGAGGTGTTCGCAACGGCACTGACGGCAGCGGATGTGCGCGCGTCGTACAAGCGAGGGAAAATCGGGTCTTTACTCGGTATGGAAGGCGGGCACGCCATTGAAAATTCGCTTGGCGCCCTGCGCGCCTACTACGATCTTGGCGTGCGCTATATGACACTCACGCACAACGTCACGCTCGACTGGGCCGACGCGGCGCTCGATGTGCCGAAGCACAACGGACTCACCGCCTTCGGCAAAGAAGTAGTTCGTGAAATGAATCGACTCGGCATGCTCGTCGATTTGTCACACGTATCTCCCGGCACGATGAGTGCGGCACTCGACGTCACGGAGGCGCCAGTCATTTTTTCACATTCTGCCGCTCGTGCGGTAACGGATGTTCCACGCAACGTACCGGATTCTATTCTTGCGCGATTGCCGAAGAATGGTGGCGTCGTGATGGTGTATTTCGTGCCGAGCTTTATGTCGCAGACCGTTATTGACTTCGAGAAACTCGCCACGGGTGCGCGTGATTCGATCATCAGACTTTCTCCGACCGACAAAGACGCGCAAGTAAACAGTCTGGCGGTGTGGCGCACGCAACATCCCGCTCCACGCGCGACAATTGCCGACATCGCGAATCATATGGATCATATCAAGCAGGTGGCTGGGGCCGCGCACGTGGGTATCGGCGGCGACTTCGATGGCATCACCGACACTGTGCTCGGTCTCGAAGACGTGTCGAAGTATCCGGATTTGTTCGCTGAGTTGGTGCATCGCGGCTGGACGGATGCTGAGCTGCGCGGTGTGGCGTCGGAGAACGTGTTGCGTGTGTTGACACGCGCCGAAGCTGTTGCTGCACGCTTGCGCAAAGCACGTCCGGCCTCAACTAAAACCATCGAACAACTTGATGGAAAGCGCATGTAGTCTGTTGGGCAACCGCGTTTGTTTTCCTTTCGCCGGAGCTGTCGCATGTCCCTGAATCGTCGCTCGTTTCTCAAATCATCTGCGTTGCTGGGCGGTGCGATCGGGTTTGGTGGTTTACCGTCGCTCGCGCACGGATTTACTGCGGACGGTATCGATCACTGCGCACGTAACACTGTGCCCACACCGTTGCGCATTCTGATTCTTGGCGGCACCGGGTTTATCGGTCCGTATCAAGTGCAGTATGCGCTCGACCGGGGTCACTCCGTGACGCTGTTCAATCGCGGTCAAACCAACTCCTCGCTCTTCCCCAACGTCCCGCGCTTGATTGGCGATCGCAATCTCCCTGACGGTCACAAGGCGTTGGAGAGTGGCACGTGGGATGTCGTGATTGACAACCCGACCGCGAATCCAAAGTGGGTGCGCGACGCTGGCAAAGCACTGAAGGGTCGCACCAAACACTACATCTTTGTCTCAACGATCTCGGTATTTTCTACGCTTTCAAAACCGTTTGATGAAAACGGTCCGCTCAACACACCGGTGGATATCGACGCGCCGTTTGATGTCGCGAAGTATGGCGCGAACAAAGTGCGCAGTGAAATCGAAGCAAAGACGCAATTTGGGAGTGCGCTCACGATTGTCCGCCCCGGCTTGATTGTCGGTCCGGGAGATTTGTCAGATCGATTTTCGTACTGGCCCGTGCGCATCGATAAGGGCGGAGAAATTCTGGCGCCGGGTACACCGAGTGATCCGGTGCAATATGTTGATGCGCATGATCTGAGCGAATGGATCGTGCGACTCGCGGAGCAGCGGACGTTTGGCACATTCAACGCGACGGGCCCAAAAACGCCGACTAATATTGCTGAGCTTCTGTATGGCATTAAAGCGGTAACGACGAGTGACGCAAAGTTTATTTGGGTGCCTGCCGATTTTCTTGCAGAGAAGAAAGTGCGGGCGTGGAGTGAGATGCCGGTGTGGGTGCCGTCCACGGGCGACACGGCCGGTTTCGCTCGCGTGATTTGCACGAAAGCTTACGCAGCGGGGCTAACATTTCGTCCGCTCGCCGATACCGCGAAAGACACACTCACGTGGTATCACGGACGACCCGCTGCCGAACAAGAAAAGGCACGTGCTGGATTGGCCACTGAGAAGGAAGTGGCGGTGTTAGCGGCGTGGAAATCGAAGCAGGGAGCGCTATGAACACGCCACAGAACGCGTCACATGCAACCATAGCGCCACTGCGAATTTTGATTCTTGGCGGTACCGGATTCATTGGACCGCATCAAGTGGAGTACGCAATTGCGCGTGGACATACGGTCACCTTGTTCAATCGCGGGCAAACAAATCCAGGATTGTTTCCGGGCGTTGAGAAGCTGGTTGGTGATCGGAACGCACCCGATGGCTACAAAACATTGGCTGGACGCACGTGGGATGTGGTGATCGACAATCCGACACAAATTCCGCGGTGGGTGCGCGAGGCTGGCGCTGCACTGAAAGACAGTGTGTCACGCTACGTGTTTGTCAGCACGCTCTCGGCGTTCAAGAATCGTGCAGCAGTTGGCATCACCGAAGATGGACCGCTTAATGATCCGGCGCTGGCAGATGCGACACCACCAACGTCAACGTATGGCCAACTGAAGGTGCGCTGTGAGATGGATGCGCGCGCAATCTTTGGTGACCGCGCGTTGATTGTGCGACCGGGGCTCATCGTCGGTCCGGGTGATTTGTCGGATCGATTTTCGTATTGGCCCGTGCGTATTGAGCAAGGAGGTGAAGTGCTTGCGCCCGGTACACCGGACGATCCCGTTGCGTTTATCGACGCGCGTGATCTCACCGAATGGATGATTCGTTTGTGTGAGCAGCAGGCCAGCGGCACGTACAATGCTGTTGGTCCGCGCTATGGTCTTACCGTGGCGCAGATGTTGTACGGTATCAAGGCCGTCACCACGAGCAGTGCGACATTCACGTGGGTTGACGCGGATTTTTTGCTCGCGCGAAAACTTCGCCCGTACACGGAGTTACCCGTGTGGATGCCACCGCGTGGTGATAGCGCGGGATGGGCGCGCATGAATGTGTCGAAAGCGCTTGCGGCGGGACTCACGTTTCGACCGCTCGCGGAAACGGCGCGTGATACGCTCACATACTACCACGCGGAATCACCCGAACGTCAGGCCACGTTGAAGGCCGGATTGCCGCCCGAGAAAGAACGCGAGGCGTTGACCGCATGGCACGCCGCAGGACACGAATAGCGTGACCGTGTTGGACGTGCGTAAACGAACGCTAACCGATCGATTGGCCCGACTGGTCACGATCGAGCCCGGAGAGATGCGTGCCACGCTGCTGGCGTTCACGTTTTTCTTCTTCTTGCTGGCCAGTTATTTCATTTTACGCTCCATTCGTGATGCACTCGGTGTGCAGGCGGGCGTGACCAACTTGCCATGGCTGTTTACAGGTACGTTGTTATCAACACTCACGTTGCAGCCCCTATTTTCGCAGCTGGTGGCGCGCGTGCCAGTGCGTCGGTTCATCCCGATGGTCTACCGATTTTTTGGCGCGTGTCTTGTGCTCTTTGCGTCGGCGTTAGCATTCTTGCCAACGAGTGACGAACGTTGGATTACCAATATTTTCTTTGTGTGGACGAGCGTCTTCAATTTGTTTGTCGTGTCCGTGTTTTGGAGTTTTATGTCCGACACGTTTCGCAGCGAGCAAGGGAAGCGATTATACGGGTTCATCAGTGTGGGTGGCACTATTGGTGCGATGGCGGGGTCCGCGATTACGGCGCTGCTCGCCAAGCAGATTGGCACGACGGTGTTACTCGTGGTCTCGGCGGTGTTGCTCGAGGTATCAGTGCAGTGCATGCGTCGTGTGCCTGCCAGTTTTCGCGCGGATACGCGTGAGCGTGAAGAGGCCCAGCGTCCTATTGGCGGCAGCAATCTGTCGTGGATCACGCATGTGTTGAAGTCGCCGTATCTCATGGCGATTTGCTTGTTCATGCTGATGTTCACCATTGGAACGACCGTATTGTACTTCCAACAAGCGGAGATTGTGAAAGCCGCGTTCAGTGATCGCAATGCGCGCACGGCATTCTTGGCGCGGATCGATTTCACCGTGCAAACGTTGACGGTGCTTGCGCAGCTCGTTCTCACCGGCCGGATTATTAAATGGTTAGGAGTTGGTGTGACATTGGCCATCTTGCCCGTGATGAGCATCATTGGATTTACTGCGCTCGGCGTTATGCCGACGCTTGGACTCTTTGTCGCCTTTAGCGTGTTGCGTCGTGCGGGGAATTATGCCTTTGCGAGTCCGGGTCGCGAGGTGTTGTTCACGGTGGTATCACCGGAGGACAAGTACAAGGCCAAGAATTTCATTGACACCTTCATCTATCGCAGCGGTGATCAGATTGGCGCGTGGAGCTACGCAGGCATGGCGTCGCTGGGCTTCGCGGTGACGTCGATTTCACTGGTGGCCGCGCCGATGTCGGCAATCTGGTTATTCGTGGCGCTGTGGCTCGGCCGACGACACGCCCGCCTGCAAGCGGCGGAGGTCTCGGAGACCGTCGCACCAGTGACGTCGAGCGCGTTTACGACGGCGTACTAACCACTCGAATAAATCCATCATACTTCCACACACCACCGACGCGTAACCAACGTTCACAAAACGCGTAGCTGGCCGATTGCGGCGTGCCGGCGTTTGCCGCAAATGTTGTGGTGTACCACACGTTGAGTTCGTGCGAGAGGTCACCACGTTCAATGCGCGTCACCGCAAGCCAAAGCGAGTTGACGGGGGCCGGACATCCCTTGCCCTCACACGGCGGCAATTCCAGCTTGCGCGCGTCAACCCAGCCGTCCACCGCAGTGAATGCGCGCGGCGAAAGTTCGACCGTGCGCCCTAAATACTTTCGCACTGCTTCGATCGTTTCGAGACGTCCAAACGCGCGCCGATCATATTTTAGAATCGGCACGGCACCTGGCTTGTCCTGTGTGACAATGCGTGTGATGACGTGTTCGATGAGGTCGCTGGGATCGGGCATGGACCATGCACCACCGGAAGCAACCGGAGCGCGACTCACCGGCCGCTTGGCCACCGTGCCGCGCTGTGCGACGAGCAGCGTCGGTGCGACAAGCAGCGTCGGTGCGACAAGCAGTGCACCGATGAGCATGGAACGACGCATGGAATGGCGCATGGCGCCGCGCGGCAATAGGCCTCGTGTACGTACGTTTCCGAACATGACCGTACCTCGCAGACGCGTCAACAAACATCCAGCACCGCCACGGTGGCGATGCGCGACAAACCTCGATGTCACAATGCTAGCGATGGAGCACCCGTCTCGTAGCTGAGCACGCAAAGATGTACTTCACTCGACAGTATGACGGTGACATCGCGCACAATCCAACTCCGTTCCCACACCTAAGCCCGCATGAACGCCGTTCTTTGGAAAACAATCCTGCTGCTCACTGCGTCGAACGTCTTCATGACCTTCGCGTGGTACGCGCATTTGAAAAATCTGAGTGACCGCCCTTGGTATATCGCGGCACTCGCGAGCTGGGCCATCGCGCTCTTTGAGTATCTGTTGCAGGTACCGGCCAATCGCGCGGGCTACACCACGCTGTCGCTTCCGCAGCTCAAAATTCTGCAAGAAGCAATTGCACTCATCGTGTTTGTGCCCTTTTCGGTGTGGTACATGAAGCAGCCGATCAAGCTTGATTACCTCTGGGCATCGCTCTGCGTGGTTGGCGCGTTGTATTTCATGTTCAGGTCGCACCCGGCAACGTGACGGATTAGCCCCGTCCTCAATCGATACTTTCTATCTACACGGCGCGGCGGCTGGGGGCGCGAGTGGCACAAGACGGATTGCGCGATGCCCGTCAAGAGAGCAACTCAGGTCGCCGCGCGGTCTCCTGACAGCGCGCGCGTACCATTGCAATCGTGAGAGATCACCATCCTCGCGGTGCCGCGACTAATCGCAGTAGTCGAGCCTCAAACGGCGACGGCACCTCATTCCACGTGAGTTTTCACACAGCCTCGCCACGCGATTTGGAATGCCAAAGTTGCTGAGTTTGGTCGCTTGTAGCAAATTTTTGATTGCGCCAAAATGACGCGCACGGTACAAAGCGAACGCTACCCAATGAACCATCGCAGCCGATGACCTTCCAGAACTGTCCAGCATGTAGTGAACGCGTTCTTAATGACGCGGTCTTTTGCTCGAACTGCGGCCATAGGCTCGAAATAGCTGAGCGATTCTCACCCGCGCAAAAATCCAGTAAGGCGGCCGCCGTACAGTCGAATGCCTGGTTCCGCTGTCCCAAGTGTGCAAGCGAAGATGTAAAAGCCCTTCCGTTCGTCGCGGCGTCCGGGACTTCGAGCATCGCCTTTAGCACCGTTATAGTCGGCGCGTCCGCGCATGGGATCGCGATTGCGTCGGGTGCGACGTCGGGCCTGCAGAAAACAGCTCTGGCGGCGGCCGTCGCGGAACCGCAGCCACAGGCCGTCCAAGGGGAACTTCTCACTTGGAGCTTGGGTTGCGGGGGCGTCTTGGCCACACTTATAGTGGCCGCGATGGCAGGCGCGGCTGGTAGTAATGTTTTAATTGCTGGCGTCGTATTCTCGAGCGGAGCCGCAATCGTTGCTTCCGCTGCCGCGCAGGCGAAGGCTTCGGACTGGAATAAATTCACTTATCCAAGAATTCACGAGAAGTGGCTGAGATCCCTTATGTGCATGCGTTGTGGCCGCGTTACGGACGCGAACGAGCTCGGCTACCACAGATCGACGCCATAGACTCGAAACACTTTCGGCGAATGAAAGCATCATCCCGTGCTCGCTGCCAATCAAGCTCGACCACCACTGGGCATCGCTCCGCCTGGTTGGCGCGTTGTACCTCATGTTACGGTCGCACCCAGCAGCATGACGGACTGGCCCCCGCCCCCAGTCGATCAAGTACGTACTGACAGCGTTAAGCAACCTCACCATCCCATGTCTGTGACCACGACCCTTATCCAATCTGGATCACTCGCCCGACGCGAGCGTCAAAAAGCCGAAACTCGGCAATCCATCCTGGATGCGGCACGCGATCTCTTCGTCGCAGACGGCATCGAAGCAACCACCATGCGCGCCATCGCCTCAAAGATCGGCTACACCGCGACGGCCATCTATCACCACTTTCGCGACAAAGACACACTCATCGAAGAATTATGCGTGGCAGACTTCACCGCACTCGGCAAAGCGATGTACAAGATTGGACGAATCGAGGATCCCGTAGAACGGCTGCGCACATTAGGCACAGCATACGCCGAATTCGCACTAGCAAATCCAAGCCAGTATCGATTCATGTTTATGACACAACAGCGCCATGGGCCGGTGGATTCCGATGGACGTCCAACACACAAGCCGGACGAAGACGCCTACCAGTTCGTATTTCAAACCGTCAGCGAAGGCATTCAAGCCAAACGCTTTCGACCTGAATTGGAAAATCCACACGAGCTGGCGCAGATGATGTGGGCCGGTGTTCACGGCGTGGTGTCGCTCTGGTTAACACACGCCGACGATCCGTACATCGATTGGCATCCGCCGCTCGACACCATTCGCAGCATGGTCAACGTCATGATCCGCGGAGCACTGCGCCAGCCGACGCAGTAAGCATACACGCTTTCACTTTTCACCTAAGCGCCGACGCCTAGGCGCCCACTCAATCAGCTCATTGGCGAGCGCTGGAAGAGGCCGAAATGGTGCGGGTGTAGCGCTAGTTCAACGTCAAGCGCGAAGACAAGTCGACGAACCCGCGCGTGCTCGCTAACTGCGCCGCCGTTGTGTCGTCATCCATTCGCGCAGTAACATCAGCGCCGTGCGCGATAAGCAGTTCGCAAATCGCGGCATCACCGCGGGACGCAGCGAGATGGAGCGGTGTGATGCCGGCCTCGCCGCGCGCCCTCACATTGGCACCCGCGTTAACCAGTCGTGCAACCAGCGCCGCGTTTGTTGCGCCAGCAATCGCAGCATGAAGCGCTGTGTTGCGCGTGGAGTTTGTCGACAGCAGATCGAGTGGTGCTCCGCGCGCAATGAGCACGTCGGCGATGGCATCGTGGCCAAAAAACGCCGCCAGATGTAACGGCGTCCATCCATCGTTGCTGTGTCGACTGGCTACATCGGCGTCAGCCGCGAGTGCGTTACGCAACGCATCAACGTCACCGAGTGCTGCTGCTTCGTGCGCATCGAGCGCGCGCGTGTGCTGCAGCATCGCGATGAGATCGATAGCGCTGACATACCGCGCGTACAGAACGAGCGATTCACCGCCCGGTCCGGTGCTCGCGAGCAATGAGGAGTCGGCGTCGAGGATTGCGCGAACGCTGGAAGAGTCGCGTTCGCGAATGGCGGTTAACAGCGTATCCGGCGCGGTACTCATAGTCAGGACCCAGATTTTACAGCACCCTTCACGGGAACGTACGACGCATCACGCAAACGCGCCACAGCTTCGCGCGCTTCGCGAAGCTGCGGTTGCAACGGCGCTTCCGCGTCGTGCCAGAGGCTCAAGAACCGTACATCTGCGCATGACGGAAACGTCTTGACTTGTTCAACTGGAAAACGTTGAGCACCGCCGCCATCTCTGGCGCGAGAAAACGGCTGGAGTAACGCGGGGTGTAGCGCAAACCCCGCGTTTCCGTGATCAACTGCTACTTGCGATCCTTGAACTGCTCAAACAACGCCGTGTGTTTCGTATCAAGCGGCACGGGCCTCCCATCAATAAACAAAAACTTCGTGTTGGTTTTTGCTTCGAGCACATCACCGTCGGTGATAACCAAATTTGCCATCTTGCCGGCTTCGATGGTACCAAGTTTGTCACCGACGCCTAAAATCTGCGCTGGCCACAACGTCACCGACTTGAGCGCATCGTCCTTACTCAAACCAAACGCTGCGGCCATGCCCGCCGTGTACGGCAAGTTACGCGCTTCCGCACCGGCATCGCCCGACGTAATGGCGAAGCGCACTCCCGCCTTCGCCAAGATGCCCGGCGCACTGTAATTCACGTCGTAGTTATCGTCTTCGCGGCTCGGCAAGTCCATCACGCTGCTCAACAACACCGGCACGTCATGCTGCTTGAGATACGCCGCGATCTGCCACGCTTCGCGTCCACCAACCACAATGGGCTTGAGTTTCATCTCCTCCGCAAACGCCACCGCCTCGCGAATATCCGTTGTGCGATCCGCGATCAACAACACCGGCGATAGTCCGCGTACAAACGGCACCATCGACGCCAGCACCACATCCTGCCTGGGGCGCGGCAACAGCTTGTCCTTCGCATACGCATCCATCACCTGCGCATACGCCTCGGCGTCCTTCAACATCGTGCGCAAGGAATCGAGCTGTCGTTGCCGTGTGCGATTCACGTCTTGCGTATTTGCACCACCGGTGGTTGGAGCAAATCCAAAACCGCGTCCGCCAAAACCAGAGCGTGGCAGTTCGATCACCAATGCAGCGCGCTGCACTACTACCATTTCTGGAGCGGTGGAGCCTGCCAAATTCATGATCGCGGCTTGCCCCGACATAATGCCGCCCGTTGGACGCGACAGCACATGCGTAATACCAACCACGCGTGTCACACCAACATGCGCACTGTGCGGATTGATACCGAAAAATGCCTGCGCGTTAGGATTGAAGCTGCCAGTTTCAGACACATCGACGGTTGCGGCCGCTCCCTGGGACACTTCGGACAAACCAAGTGATGTACCGGCATCCATCATACCTGGATACACCACCAATCCCTTTCCGTCGATGACATTTGCACCAGCAGGTACGGTGGCGTTGACGCCGAGCGATTGAATCTTTCCATCGACGATGACGACGGTGCCGCTCGCAATTTCAGCGCCGCTCACCGGGACGATGCGCGCACCCTTGATGGCATACGTGCCGCGTGCGCCTGGCGGTGGATTGTACGAGCCGAGTTGTGCCGAAGCATCAGGCGCTGTGGCGACGAGCAACGCCACGCACAGTGGTGCACACAAAGTGAATGCGCGAGACATCACGGCTGCATCTCCGGCAATGGGGTAATGACGCCACGCGCCGGTACAGCGCGCGGTGCTTGATTGGGTTCGGCTTTCTCGAGATCGGCGCGCTCTTTCATCTTGGCGTCGCGTTGTGCGAGATCTTTCTGGCGATCAAAAAAGAGTTCGCCATCAATGAACGTTTTGTCGACGTTAGCATACACGCTGAGCGGATGCGCACTCCAAATCGCGATGTCCGCATCTTTCCCCACCTCGATTGAACCCACGCGTTTCTCGACACCCAATTGAATGGCGCCGTTGTACGTGATGGTTTTCAGCGCCTCTTCTTCAGTCAGACCACCGTACTTCATGAGCTTCGCGGCGTCGATGTTGAGCCGACGCACACGCTCATCACTATCGGAGTTGATCGTCGCGACTACACCGTGCCGCATGAGAATGGCCACGTTGTACGGAATAGCATCGTACGCTTCGAGCTTATACGACCAGCTATCGGCAAACGTCGACAGTCCCGCGCCATGCTTTGCAATTTCCGACGCGATTTTGTACCCCTCAAGTCCGTGCTGCAGCGTCTTTATCTTGAATCCAAAATCGTCAGCCAAGTTGAGCAACATGAGCATCTCGTCCGCGCGATAGGAGTGCGCGTGTACAAGGCGCTTACCTTCGAGCACTTCCACCAACGGTTCAAGCTCCAAATCACGACGTGGCGCGAGCAATCCCTTCTCGTTTTTCGCGACGCGCACTTTGTAATCGTCCCATGACGCCTTGTAGTCACGCGCTCGCGTGAATGCATCGCGCAGCACTTCTTCTTGGCCCATACGAGACGTGGGATAGCGCTTCGCGACCGCCGGTTGTCCCGGAATGTTGATCGAGTTCTGATTCTTGCGCGTGACATTTTCGCCAAGCGCGAACTTGATGCCTGGCGGTGCACCGGGGAACATCATTTCATTAACATCTTTGCCAAACTTGAGCTTCACCGTCGCGTTCTGTCCGCCAATGGTATTGGCCGAGCCGTGCAGAATGTTGATGGACGTGACACCGCCGGCGAGTGCGCGATAGATGTTCACCGCCGTTGGATTGAGCACGTCGTCGATCCGGACCATTGATGTCACCGACAGCGAACCCTCGTTGATCGCGTCTGACATCATGTGCGAGTGTGGATCGATGATGCCCGGCATAACGAATTTGCCAGTGGCGTCGACAATCGTTGCGCCTGCCGGTGCCGTAAGATTCTTGCCGATTTGCGCAATCTTTCCGTTTTGCAGCAGGATATCGGTGTTCTGCATCGTGCCTTTTGTCACCGTCAGCACGGTGGCGTTTTTAATCAGCGTTGCACCGACAGTGCTCACGCTGGTGGCTGGCGCGGCGCTCGTGCGTTGTGCGCTGGCTGCCGGTGCGATGACGTATGCGGCGGCCAACATGGCGGCGCCAGAAAATTGGAATACGCGTTTCATAATCAGCGTGCTGGCGGAGGTGTACGCGGACGACCAGCAGCGCCATCACGCGCGGGTCGAGTACCGGAAAAAATGCCGGGTGCATGACCGACAATGGTGAGTCGACCGCGCACCGCGTTGCCGTCAAACGACCCAACAAAGGTGGCTTCTTCCGTGCCTTCTTTGATGGTGACCGATGCCGAAAATCGAAACGTGCCATCGGCGCCAACAGAACCGTTGTTGATCTCGGCCGAACCCAACATGCCTTGTATCGATCCCAACAAACGTGTGCCCTCTTGTCGCGCGGACAGGGTGACAGTGCGATCTGTTGCGTCGAGATTGACGCTCATCGTCCAGGTACCGGTGGCGATGTTCGTCTCTGCTGCGTTGTCAGCCGCGCCCGATGCGCCTGCGGTTGCCGCACGAACGGCGATGGGCTTTCCATCAATGAACAATTGCGTCACACGACCCGTGCGATCAAACAGATCACCACGCGAAATCGTGAGGTTTGCAATTTTGCCAGTCTCGATAGTGCCCAAGCGATCGGCCACGCCTAAAATTTCGGCTGGCTGCACCGTCATGGCGCGCAGCGCTTGATCCGCTGTGAGTCCGTTTTCCATCGCCCGTCGCACATTGGCCATCACGTCGGTCCAATTGCTGATACCACCTGACTGCAACGCATAGCGCACGCCGGCCTGCGACAATTTGCCTGGACCCTTCGGTGCTTCGACGCGCTCGCGCAGGACGCGAATGGGATCTGGATCCGCATCCGCCGATGGCGCCGACGTACGACGAGGAAAATTGGCTGACAACAGCACTGGCACATTGTCCTGCTTGAGCCGCGCCGCGACGAGATAGGCTTCGCTGCCACCAGCAATGATGGGCTTCAGTCCAAACTCCTTCGCTAAATCGAGCGCGCGTTCAATCTCCCGTTGCGATGATGCGAACATGACGACGGGTTGTTTGCCCGCGATGGCGCTCTGCAGCGCGTCGAGCGACGGATCGAAATCCGGCCGCTTCATGCCGCGCGGACTCTTTGCATATGCGGCCTGTTCGTCGCGATAGTGCTGCGCATCAAGCAACTCTTGTCGCAGCGCGGCAAACACACCCATGAGCGAATTCGGAAAGCCACCATTGCGGAGCGGCGTGAAACCAATGTGCTGCGCCACGTTGGCGCGGATCACCATCGCGTTAACATCAGCGCCCGCAAGATTGATAACGGCCGACGTACCCTGAAAAATGCCGCTGCTCTGCGCCGTCAACGCCGACGTGTACCCTGCGCTCTGTGGACCGCTGAGCGTTTCTGCATCAGGCTGCAACAGTTCGAGCGCCGTCATCTCCGGTTGTAAGCCGGGCGGATATGCCGAGTTTGCCGCGCCAACGCGCACGCCGGTGGCTGCTGCAGGCGCACCGCGTCCTCCGCCCGCCCGTGCCGCGGCCGCCGCACCACCGCTCGGCATACCGATTGAACCAAACGCGTCAATGAAACCCGGATACACCGTGAGGCCGGTGCCGTCGATGATGCGTGCATCACCGGGAATTGTGATCGTCGTCGCACCAACGGCCGCGATGAGACCGTCACGTACGATAATCGTGCCTTTTTCTATGATCGAGGACGATACCGGCACGATGCGTGCGTTCGTTATCGCATAAGTCGCGGGCACCGCGCGCGGCGAGGACTGCGCGAACACCGGCCAGAGCAGTGGTGTATACAGATAGAGTCCGACCGCAGTGACAACGCGGACGAGTTGATGCGGCAAAGACATGAGATTCTCCGAAGGGAGCGAACCGACGCACGGCAGAGTGCGTTGAGTGAAGACGGTACGAGTTTGGTTGTTGCGACGTTGATACGGAAGAGCAGCAACGTCACGGGTTGTCTTGCCACTTCCATCACAGATCCAATCAGGACATCCCGTGGCGCTTTCGTCTCCGAGAACGGTGGTTGTCATTACTGGCGCGTCTAGCGGACCTGGGCGCACCATCGCGCTTGAATTCGCACTGAGCGGCGCATCGCTGGCGTTGGGCTCTCGGCGGGAGTCGCCGTTGGATGGACTTCGCGGCGAATGTGAAATGTTACAAGCGCGCACGCTGGCGCAGGTCACGGACGTGGCTGATCAACAGTCGGTGTACGCGCTGGCGAATGCCGCGCTGGCGCGATTTGGACGCGTGGACATCTGGATCAACTATGCGCCGCCCTCAACGAATTCGAAGGACGGCACGCCTGCCGATCCGTTTGTCAGCGGCGTGGACTTCGAAACGTCGGGCTATGAGCACGGCGCGGTTGCGGCGTTGGCGTGTTTCAAGGCGCTGGGCAGCGGGGTGTTGATCAATGTCGATTCGTTGCTTGGTGGTGCGCCACCGGGACTGACCAGTGAGTATGACGCCGCACGTCGAAAACTTCGCCTCGTCTTTGACGATATTGCGCGGCGTGCTGGTGAAGTGGATGGTGTGGCGGTGAGTCGCGTACAGCCGCGGCGCGTACCGGTGCCCCCGGAAACGTTGGCTCCGCGCGTCGTCGCGCTGGCCTATGCGCAAGGGCAACGCGGGTGGGCGGGTCGGCTGAGTGCGGCAGCGGAGCGGTTGCGTTTCTATGTGTGGAGTCGCACGCTTGCAGTCACTCGCCGTCCAATGTTGCGGTCGGAGCTGTCGGAATAGTCCCGAAGCCGGAGACGTAGGCTATGTCGATCGAACGTGTGGACGCGGAACGTGCGATACAAGCAGCGCTCGCATCGCAATGGCATCCAATCGCCGCACCCGAGGCAAGCAGTTACGTCGCGCACGCGCATGAGGTGTACTCGTTACTGGCACGCGGCGCGAGTGATGCACAGGTGGGACGACATTTGCACAAAGTGGAGCGTGAGGAGATGGGGCACGTTGATGCCGATGCGCGCGACTTAACCGAGGTGTTGAAGACGCTGCGCACGATTGAGCGGACGATGTAGCGTAGGTCATCGCGTGCGCAGCGCTACTCTCCCTACTCCATCGAGAATTCCTTCGCAAACGCGACCGCAAAGGAAAACGTTTTCGCGCGACTCCGCGTCTCCATCATGTCCGCGACCCGTTCGAGTCGCGCGGGTACGGCCATAATTTTTTCTTGCGCTTTGCGACCGAACTCGTTTAATGAGTCGAGTTTGTCGATGGCCCAGAAGCGAATAAGCTCTTCGACAATCTTGAGATAGTCGCGCGGACCGTAAATGCCGGCACGTCGGATGACATCGGCCATCTCGCGAAAGTGCGGCATGTTCAACCCTGGCATGTCAATCGACGGCATGACCTGCGCGGCCGAAATAAGCGCGCGATTGGGATCACGCTTAAGCACCTTCTCGAAGATCGCGCGATAGAACACGTAGTGACGTGCCTCTTCTTTCGCGACGTTCGAAAGCACGTCGCCAATGAGTGGCTCGTATTCGCTGGCTAACTTGCCGGTGTTACTGTGGCTCACCTGCGTCGCGCGCTCTTGGAGTGATGTGTAAACGAAAATGCGATATGGATCTTTGTCCCACGCCGGTTCGAATCCGGCGCGCAGGTATTCAAACTGCATGCTTTCGAGCACGGGATTGTCGAGGATGCGACTGTCGTGCATGTAGTCGTGCAGTACCGCACCGTGTCGATCTTCTTCTGCCGTCCACAAGTTGGTCCATCGCGACCAGAACGAATCGCTTCCCAAATACACGGCCAGGAGGCGATGGAAGTGCGGCAGTCCTTCCTCGGTGAGCAAGTTGAGCGCGAGCGCGACGCGACCAGGCAAACTGATGCCCTTGGCACGTTCGCGGAGCTGCGCGATGAAGGCGTCCGGATCGGTGTCCGGTGCAGGGGCCAACAACTCACTGGGAAACCACAGGATGCGCTTCGACTCGTGCGCGATCATGAGTTCGTTGACATCGGGTTCGAGGTCAGCCAGCACTTCAACCTTGGCGAGCAAGTCTGCGTCGGGGATGTGCATTCCCGGGGGAGTTCGAGCGAGTAAAGGACCGCGCGGATGAAGCAAGACACAGCGCGGCAGGGCGGGTATGCGCGAAAGATACCCTATCGGTCTCCCGCACGCCTCGACCATGGTATTTTCCTTACATGGCAGATAAGCCGAACACCAAACCGAAGTACGATACGAAGCGCGCCTGGGCCGAAGCTCGCGCGCTCATCTGGGAACATCGACGCTCGGTTGGCATCGGGTTCGCCCTCATGTTGGTCAGTCGCGCAGCCGGGTTCGTGCTGCCCTTTGCACCGAAGTACCTGATCGACGAGGTCGTGACCAAGGGGCGGCATGACTTGCTCATTTGGATTGCGCTTGCGGGCGGCGTTGCCACGCTCATCAACGCCGTCACGTCGTTTGCGCTCTCACAAGTGGTCAGTGTTGCGGCGCAGCAAGCGATTGCGGGCCTGCGTGAGCAAGTACAAGCGCATCTGGTGCGATTGCCGGTGCGCTTCTTCGATGGCACCAAAACTGGTGCGTTGGTGTCGCGCGTGATGAATGATCCGGAAGGCATTCGTAATCTGGTTGGCACGGGACTCATTCAACTCGTCGGCGGTTTGGTGAGTGCCGTTGGCGCGATGGGCGTGCTATTGTATCTCAACTGGCGCCTGACTACGGCAACGCTCGTATTTCTCATGGTGTTTGGTGCCGGGATGGCAATTGCGTTCCGTCGCCTCCGGCCGATTTTTCGTGAGCGTAGTGTGATCACGGCTGAAGTAACGGGCCGTTTAGCGGAAACGATTGGTGGCATTCGCATCGTGAAAGTCTACACCGCCGAAAGTCGCGAACAGGCCGTGTTTGCGGCCGGTGTGCAGAAGTTGTTTGTGAATATTGCGCGCACCATTACGGGTACGTCGGCCACAAGCGCGCTGTCGGTCGCTGTGGTGGGCATGGTGAGCGTGTTGATGATCATCATCGGCGGACGTGACGTGCTGGCGGGCAAAATGACCACCGGCGACCTCTTTACATTTGCACTATTTATCGGCGTCGTGACGGTGCCATTAGTGCAGATCGCCAACATTGGCACTCAGCTCACCGAAGCGTTCGCGGGTCTTGATCGCATTCGCGAATTGCGCGACATGCCAACAGAAGATCAGGAAGACGCGCACAAGGCGCATGTGCCGACAATTCAAGGGCACGTGACCTTTGAAAATGTGGTATTTGAATACGAGCCCGGTGTGCCGGTGCTGAAAGGGTTGTCGTTTGACGCACCCGCCGGCACGACGACGGCGCTGGTCGGTTCAAGCGGTTCGGGAAAAAGCACACTCATCTCTTTAGTGATGGCGTTCGCGCGCCCCACCGAAGGTCGCATCACGGTTGACGGCGCAGATCTCGACTCGCTCAAATTGCACGAGTATCGATCGCAATTGGGAGTTGTGATGCAGGACAATTTCCTGTTTGATGGCACGGTGAAGGACAACATTGCGTTCACTCGTCCAGACGCCACGGCGGACGAAGTGCGCGAGGTGGCCAAGATTGCGTACGTTGACGAGTTCGTGTCACGCTTTCCCGAAGGCTACCAAACCATCGTGGGTGAGCGCGGCGTGAAATTGTCGGGCGGTCAACGGCAACGGGTCGCCATCGCGCGCGCGATTCTCGCCAACCCTCGCGTGCTCATTCTCGACGAAGCGACATCGTCGCTGGATAGCGAAAGCGAATATCAGATTCAGGAAGGACTGCGCCGCTTGCGCGCCGGACGCACTACGTTTGTGATCGCGCATCGACTCTCCACGATTACCAGCGCTGACCAAATTTTGGTACTGGAAAACGGCCTGATCATGGAACGCGGAAATCACGATCAGCTCATCGCGCTCGATGGTCGCTACCGCGAGCTGTATGATCGACAGCACAAAATCGAACGCAATCGCTTCATCAATCCTGGTGAGGATTTTACCGGCACGACCGATGACGATGCACGCGTCGAAGCGCAGGGCGCCGCGCGCTCGGGTTGATCGTGGTAACTTGCCTGTCGCTCAAGCCAATCAACGTACGCTGCGGCTTGTTCATATGTCCCTTACGCTGGATCCAATTCTGACCGCCACGCCGTCGTTCGCTTCACTGCAGTTACACGCGAGCCTGCACCGCGGTCTCAAAGACCTCGGCTTCGCCCGTCCAACGCCCATCCAAAGTGAGGCTATCCCGCCCGCGCTGGATGGACGCGACGTGTTGGCGTGTGCCATGACGGGCAGCGGTAAGACATATGCATTTTTGCTGCCGATCATGCATCAACTGCTCGATAAGCCGCGCGGCTTTACGCGCGCGTTGGTCATCACGCCCACACGTGAGTTAGCCGCGCAGATTTTGGAAAGTCTAAACGATGTGGCGATTCACACGCCGCTCACCGGTGCGGCCATTTTTGGTGGTGTTGGCATGGGACCGCAAGAGCATGCGTTTCGCACGGGCGTCGATGTGATGATCGCCACGCCGGGTCGGTTGTTGGATCACTTTCGATCGCCGTACGCAAAGCTTGAGCAGCTCGAGTACTTAGTACTCGACGAAGCAGATCGCATGCTCGACATGGGATTCTTGCCTGAGATCAAGAAAATTCTGCGTCATCTGCCGCAGCGCAAACGGCAGACGCTGTTTTTCAGTGCTACCATGCCAGCGCCCATTGCAGCGCTGACCAAAGAGATGTTGTCCAATCCGGTGACGCTCAATTTGCAGCGCAAAGCCGCACCCGCGGTGGGCATTACGCAGGCGGTGTATCCGGTATCACAAGACTTAAAGAGTGGCCTCCTCATCGAATTGCTCAAGCGCGGTGACATGCCACAGGCCCTCGTTTTTACGCGCACGAAGCATCGCGCGAATCGGTTAGCGTCGCAGCTCGTCACGCATGGTATCAAAGCCGAACGTATTCACGGCAATCGATCGCAGTCGCAGCGTACGTTGGCGTTGGCGGGCTTCAAAGACGGATCGTATCAGGTGTTGGTCGCCACAGATATTGCGGCGCGCGGCATCGACGTCGAATCACTCGGTCACGTCGTAAATTTTGACGTTCCGATGGCGGCGGAAGATTATATCCATCGCGTGGGTCGCACGGCGCGCGCCGAAGCGACCGGAGAAGCGTTCACGTTTGTGTCGCCGGAAGAAGAGGGCGATCTCAAACAAATTGAACGGGCGATTGGTCGACAATTACCGCGCGTTACGGTGCCGGGCTTTGACTACGCGGCTCGTCCGCAGGCGAAGTTGGAAGTACCGCTTGCTGAGCGCATCGCGGAGATCAAAAAGAAGAAGTCGGAAGATCGTGTACGTGCGGCGGCGAAGTTGCAGCGTCGCGGTGCAGCGCAAACTGCAGAGTCGGCACGGAAGGCGGCGCCGAAGCCAGCGGGGCCACCACGTCGCGGTGGTCGCGGTCGCGGACCGACCGGCGGTGCTGGCGGTACCGGGGGATCGAGTGGTGCTGGTGGTCGTGCTGGTGGCGGATCAACATCACGTGGCTAACTGCACCAGATGACCAACTCGGCGCGATATGCCATTCCCGGCCCGCGCCATCACGCCGAGCTGGTAATTGATCGCAGTCGGTTTGTGTGTACGGTGGCCGAGGCAACGAGTAGCGAAGATGCGCAAGTATTTGTGCGTGAACTACATGCTGAGTTTCCAGACGCGACCCATCACTGTTGGGCCTATGTGATTGGCGCACCTGGCAGCACGGATCGCGTGGGGTTGAGTGACGACGGGGAACCGCACGGAACGGCCGGACGACCGATGCTCACGGTGCTCTTGCACAGCGGCGTGGGTGACATCGTCGCCGTGGTCAGTCGTTGGTACGGCGGCACAAAACTTGGAACGGGCGGACTTGTAAAGGCCTACAGTGGCGCGGTGCAACACGCATTGCGTGACATGCCGTGCGCCACGCACATTGCGTATGCGTTCCTCGACGTGCGGGTGTCATATGCCAGCGTTAGTGCGTTGCAACTCTTGTGGCCGACGCACGAGGTGGACGTGTTGGCCGACACGTATGGCACTGACGTTCGATTTTCATTGCGCTATCCGCGAGCCGGCGATGCGTCGTTGCGTCAAGCGATTCGCGATGTGACGCGCGGACAGGCGATGTTTGGAGACACGCACGAATGAGATAGAAGACGCGCGGTTCGTCGACTCGTAGCTGCGCGGATACAACAACAGCCACGGCGGGCCGCGAATTGCGCGAATTCGGACGCTGTGTGCGCGGATGGCGTGTCGACAACACGCCGACGTTGCAGTGTTTCTTAAATCAAAAAAGTGCGACCCCGACATCACGCGATCCAGTCGCACCCCGTTCGGAGCCGATTCGCGTCATTCGCGATATTCGCGGTCGGCGGTTCAACAAAAATGATCCGCAGTCCGTCCAACGCAGCACCGCTACGACAATCCCTCAATCGTCCCATCGGGACGCAACGTCATGCGCTCCGCCGCCGGTGATCTTGACAATCCCGGCATCGTCATAATGTCGCCAGCCTTTGCAACGACAAAACCCGCACCGGCTGACCCGTACACTTCATTCACCGTAATGCGGAATCCGCGCGGCACACCAAGTCGCGACGGATCATCCGTGAGTGAGTACTGCGTCTTCGCCATGCACACTGGCGTCTGACCAAGGCCAATCGATTCCAAGTAGTCGATGGAGCGCTGCGCCGCTGGCACGATGTCCACACCGTCAGCACCGTACACGCGTTTTGCAATCAGTTCGATCTTTTCGCGAATGGGTAGCGCCGAATCGTACAACGGATGAAAGTCGGCCGTTCGTCCATCAAGCAACGCCAACACTTCCTGCGCCAACGTTTCACCGCCCGCACCACCACGCGCCCACACATCGCAAAGCGCCACGCGCACACCTGCGCGTTCAGCAAAATCATGCACCAGTTGCAGCTCGGTGTCGGAGTCGGACAGCCGTCGGTTAATCGCAATCACCACGGGCACGCCAAACTGACGCACGTTCGCCACGTGATGCGCCAAGTGCGGCAGCCCGCGCCCAAGTGCCTGCACATCTTCGAGATCGAGGGCCGACTTCACCGCGCCACCCTGCATCTTGAGCGAGCGAATCGTCGCCACTAATACCGCCGCTTCCGGAAGTAATCCGCCGGCGCGACACTTGATGTCAAAAAATTTCTCAGCACCGAGATCTGAACCGAAGCCCGCTTCCGTCACTACGACATCGCCGAGTGCGAGCGCCGTTCGCGTCGCTACGAGGCTATTGCAGCCATGCGCAATGTTGCCAAATGGGCCGGCGTGCACCAATGCTGGACCACCTTCTAATGTCTGTACCAAATTTGGTCGCAGCGCGTCCTTCAGCAGCAAAGACATTGCACCTGTCGCACCGAGATCACGAGCGCGGACCGGCGTGCGTGACCCATCGGTTGCTGCACCAACCATGATGTTGCCCAGTCGCGATTCGAGGTCGCTCGCACTCGAGGCCAGTGCTAAGATCGCCATGATTTCGCTGGCCGGAATAATCACCCATCGTTCTTCACGGACGATGCCATTGCCCACACCAACACCGATCAGAGCGCTGCGCAACGCGCGATCATTCATGTCAATGGTGCGCGGCCACGTAATACGCTTGGTATCCAACCGCAGCGCGTTGCCGTGATAGAGGTGGTTGTCCATCATCGCCGACAACAGTGCGTGCGCACTCGCGATCGCGTGGAAGTCGCCGGTGAAGTGCAGGTTGATGTCGTCCATCGGCAACACCTGCGCATACCCTCCACCCGCCGCACCACCCTTCATACCAAATACCGGACCCAGACTCGGTTCTCGCATGCACAGAATGGCGTCGGTACCCAATCGACGGAGCGCCTGCGTAAGCCCAACACTCACCGTGCTCTTGCCTTCTCCCGCCGGCGTTGGGCTAATCGCCGTGACGAGCACCAGCCGACCGCGCGGGGGCCGCGACGCGAGTTCGAGCGGCAATTTGGCCTTGTACCGTCCGTATTGGTCGATGTCGTCGGCGGATAGCCCCAGATCGGCGGCCACGTCCACGATGGGTCGCATGCGTGCCTGCTGCGCGATCTCGATATCTGATGGGACGACTGTTTGGGACACGAAGAGCGCTCCGGATAGTGCATGAGAAAGGTGTTGAGCCGTCACTCGCGCAACGTCGCGCGCTCAAGCTGACCGAAAGCAGCACCGCGCGCGAGGCTCTTAATGATGGAGACGCTGCCGTACGTCGGGGCCGTGGTGCATGTTGGGGGTCATGCTGATGAGCAAAGTCTTTCGATGACCAGTCGTCCGGTGTCCTGCGTGTTTCTCACGCTCGTCGCGGCGTGCGCAAATCACGCTGACCCGGCGACCACGCGGAGTACAACGACGGTCGAATCGAACGCGTCGCCGGCACGCAATCCTAAGACGGCGCGGGCTGCTGAAGCGACGCTGCGAGCCTGGCTCGAGGCCTCCCGTGAAGGTTCCAGCACTGCCGCGAGTCTCGACACACTGAGCGCGTGTGACGACGGGGGCGGCTCGTATTTTCCTACCACCATTTTAGCGGATTTTGTGATACTTCCGTCAGAGTTTAAAGGAGACACCGTGGTAGGTCGTGCCGATGTGGTAACAGTGGCAGAGCAAGGAATTGATCGGCGCACCAATGGATTTGTGGCCCACCAACGGATTCGACACGACGTGTTGGAATGGGATGTCATTCCCGTGGACGAAACGCACTGGGTCGTCTGCAATGGACTGCGGTTTGGCTATCGAGGTGCCGATTCCCTGACCGCATGGCAGCCCGACGGCAGCTCTTATCAATCAGCCCGCGCGTTAGTCGATTCGATCGCAGTGGCGCGGCACCTGTGATCGTTTCCGTGTTCGGTGCGTCTGGCCGCAGTGGTCGAGCCTTCATCGCTGCGGCGAGCAACGCGGGCCTCGCGCTCCGCCTTCACTATCGCTCCGCGCCAGAAGATATGGCCCCTGAGCTGGCAACCGTCGTGGTTGGCGCGTTGAAGGATCCAACGGCCGTTCGCGAAGTATTGCGCGGCAGTGATGCCACAGTGATCCTTTTTGGTCCGCGACCCAACGCGCGCGATCGGGTGTTTAGTGCCAAGGCCACGAAGGCCATCGTCGACGGTATGCGCATACAATCGCAGCAACGGCTGCTCTGTGTGACCGGTGCATTCATGGGTGTACTCTCCGGAAACGTGTCGCTCACGTCACGGCTGACCACGCTCGTGCAACGTCGACTGGGAGACGATGATCTGGTGGATGATCGCGCAGAGCAGGAACGCATTGTGCGCAACAGTCGCTTGGACTGGACACTCATCAAAACAGCCGCGCTGACCGAATCGAACGCGACGGACGTGTATCTCGCCGCGGTCGACCTAAAAATTGGTAAAGACAGCCAGCTCACACGCACCGCACTCGCCCAATTTATTCTCGACGAGCTCGTCGCGAAGCAGTATGTGCAGCAGGCGGTGTACGTGCGCAGTGCGATCGTGTCAACGCGCTGAGGTGCCTGTGGACGCGTGTACGAGGTTGCACGATCTTCGCCGTCGTCTATCGTTACGAGTTCGCGTGATCACAAGTACGGAGCGTTTACCTATGCCCCCAGACTGATGGCTGAAGTTCGCAAGCTCGCGTGGGACGACGTGCCACAAGAAGATCTGTCGCCGCTGATTGGACGCAAGTTGATCACCTCAGAGCGTATGATGCTCGCCCAGGTGTTTCTAAAAAAAGGCGCCATCGTGCCCGCGCACGATCATCACAACGAACAGTTCACCTACATACTATCCGGCGTTTTGCGCTTCTGGATCGGCGAACACGCGGATGCGCCGGCTGCCACGTTTACCGACGTCCACGCCGGTGAAGTCCTCGTAATTCCGAGTAATGTGCGGCATCGCGCCGAAGCACTGGAAGACACGTTAGACGTGGATGTGTTCAACCCCCCACGTCAAGATTGGCTTGACGGTAGCGACGCGTATTTACGCGGGACAAAGTAGATGGATCTCGGACTGCGCGGCAAAATCGCGCTCGTGTGCGGCGCGAGCCGTGGCATTGCGTATGCAACGGCGGAAGAATTCGCGCGCGAAGGTCTGTCGCTCGCCATCTGTGGTCGTGACACGACGTCGCTCGCGGCGGCCACAGCGAAACTCGAAGCACTCGGCGCGCCGGTTTTGTCGATCGTGGCTGACCTGAGTACCACCGAGGGCATCGCGCAGGTCGTCAGGGAGACCATGGCGCACTATGGCCGAGTCGATGTGCTCATCACCAATACGGGCGGTCCAACCACGGGTCCGGCCATGCAGCACGATTGGACCGCGTGGACCAAGGCCAGCGAGCTGTTGTTGCGCAGTGCCGTTGAGCTGACGCGCGCTTTTGTGCCCGGGATGCGCGAGCGCAAGTGGGGGCGCGTCGTCGGTATTACGTCCCTCGCGGTCAAACGGCCGCAGGCCGCCTTGGTGTTGAGCAACAGTCTCCGCGCGGCCGTGACAGGCTACTTTCGCACTCTCGCCGATGAAGTGGGTGTTGACGGCGTGACGGTAAACACCGTGCTGCCTGGATATACGGCGACAGATCGACTCGAGGGCCTCGCCGAGGCACGCATGAAACGCGATGGCATCAGTCGAGAGCAGATTTACGACGAATGGCGCGCCGAAGCGCCGGTAAATCGACTCGGAAAGCCAGACGAGCTTGCGGCAGTGATCGCCTTCTTGTCGTCCGATCGCGCGGGCTTCGTCACAGGACAAGCCATCTTGGTTGATGGTGGCGCTGTGCATTCGTTGTTGTAGCCCACGGCATTCCTTTTCGCGCGCATTCCGCAACACTTCAACACTTCGAGACTTAGATGGCTGGCATTTCGGCAACGCAGTGGATCTGGCGCGACGGTGCATTCATTCCTTGGGCGGATGCACAGGTGCACGTGCTCAGTCATTCCATGCAGTTTGGTTCGGCCGCATTCGAAGGAATTCGCTGCTACAACACGCCAAACGGGCCGGCGGTGTTCCGCTTGCGAGAACATTTGCAACGACTCGTGCATAGCTGCCACATCTATCGCATGGAGTTGCCGTACACGATCGACCAACTCATCGCGGCGACGCGCGAACTTATTGTGCGGAACGAGATATTGTCGTGCTACGTACGACCGATGGTCGTGCGCGGCTTTGGGGCGTCGGGCATGGTGCCGTTCGAGAGTCCGATCGAAGTGTATCTGCCATGCTGGTCCTGGGGCGCGTACTTGGGCGACGATGCAATTGTGCATGGGGTCGATGCCTGCGTATCGAGCTGGAGTCGCATGGCACCCAATACGGTGCCGTCGTTGGCCAAGGTGGCGGGCAACTACCTCAGCGGGCAGCTCATCAAAATGGAAGCGCTCGCTAACGGTTACGGCGAAGGCATCGCGCTCGGCCCAACCGGCACGGTGAGCGAAGGCTCAGGGCAGAATGTGTTTCTCGTCTCTGGTGGCGTGATTTACACCTCGCCGCTTGATGGGACGTTGTTGGGCGGGATCACGCGCGCCAGCATCCTCACGTTGGCCGAGCGGGCTGGTATTCGCGTGCGCGAGCAAACCATCCCGCGTGAGATGTTGTACACGGCCGACGAATTGTTCTTGTCCGGCACCGCCTCTGAGGTGACCCCAGTGCGCAGTGTTGATCGCATTACGGTGGGCCTCGGCAAGCCTGGCCCGATCACACTGCGATTGCAGACAGAGTTGCTCGATATCGCGAACGGTCGGGCGCCTGATGAATTTGGTTGGCTCACCCATGTGCGATAGCACAAACGCGTGGCGTTAACCTCCACGATCTTTGCGTTCGACATTCAGTTAGCGAATGTCGATCGCAATGTGTACGAGACGTTAACGCTGCGCGTTGCGATGCATCCATCCGAGTCGAGCGAATACTTCGTCGCGCGGTTGCTGGCGTACTGTCTTGAATACGCGGAAGGTATTGTGTTTTCGAAGGGCGTTTCCGATCCTGACGAGCCAACGGTGGCCGTGCGCGATCTCACCGGCGCGTTGAAGGTGTGGATCGAAATTGGCGCGCCGGATGCGACGCGACTCCATAAAGCCAGCAAGGCGGCGTCGCGCGTCGCGGTATACACACACCGTGATCCTACCCAGTTGCAGCGACAGGTTGCAGGCGAGCGCATTCATCGGGTGGAGGCGATTGAGTTGTACGCCATCGATCGTGATTTCATTAATGAGTTCGTTCAACGAATGGACCGTCGCATGAAGTTTGCGCTCTCTTTTAGTGATAGCACCCTTTATCTCGAACACAACGGAACCACATTAACGGGTGCGGTAGAACGCTGGCCGCTGCAGCCGTGACGATTCGCTCACTTTCGGCAGGTCTTTCACGTGATTCACGTATTAGCTGAAATCCAATTGCACACGGACGCACGTGACGCCTTTACTGCGGCGTTTGCTCGCTTGACGCCGCATGTCTGTGCAGAAGTGGGCTGCATTGAGTACCAAGGTGCGGTGGAGATCGCCACTGATATCGTGGCACAGGCTCCGGTGCGCGACACCGTCTTCACTGTGATTGAAAAGTGGCGCGATGAGGCTGCGCTGGTCGCGCACTTGATCGCGCCGCACATGGCGGAGCATCAGAGGCAAACGAGTTCGATGACGCTTGGCACCACCATTCGCATTTTGCGTTCTATTTAATGACTGCAGCAACGACAACTTGGCCAGACCATCCACGACCGGTGATGTCATGAAAATGCTTCCACTGCTGACACTTCCGTTCTTCGCGGCCTGCGCAGTAGTCCATCGTCCCGCGACAACGATGGCGCAGTTGCAGCGTGATGGCGTCGCCGCGCGCGTCGCCGAACGCAGCACGCGCGATTCGGTGATCGAACGACTTGTCAGGCGCGCCGTTGTTCGCGGGGATAAAACGCTGGACGTGTTGATGCTCTCTGGTGGCGGACAAAATGGCGCGTTTGGCGTGGGCTTTTTGCGCGGGTGGCACGCGCGTACTGATTCTCCGATGCCGCGCTTCGACCTCGTTACGGGCATTAGTACGGGTGCACTACAAGCGCCATACGCGCTCGTCGGCACGACGAAAGCACTCGACACCATCACCGCGATTTACGGTCGCGCTGCCGAAAGTATTGCGCCGAGTATCGACTGGTTATTCTGGTTGCGGAAGACTGGTGGTGTGGTCAACACGAAAAAGTATGATCGCGCGCTGCATGAGAGCATCGCCGGCGAGTTTCGCGGTGATCTCGTGCGCGCCTTCGCAGCCGATCGACAGTTGTTGATTGGCACGTCAGATTTTGACCTTGCAATTGGCCGCTCGTGGTCACTCGGCGAAACGCTCGACACAACCTCGAAGGGTATTGAGCGAACGGCAATGCTGTTGAAGGCGGCAACAGCCATTCCCGGTATTTTTCCACCGGTATTGGTGGACGGTCACGTGCACGGCGACGGCGGTGTCATTTCTAATGTGCTGCTGTTGCTGACCTTTGAAGACTATCAACAGCTGGCACGTCGACTTGCCGAGAAGGGATTGACGGACGTGACGGTTCGCATATTCGTGGTGATGAATTTCTGGTCGCATGCGCCACCGCAAATCATTTCGCCGTCCAACGTCAAGCAGATTGCTGCGCGGTCAAACACGATGCTCTTTTTTTCCCATCAACCGCAAACGCTTGAAGACCTCAGCAATCTTGCGCGCGCCGTTAGCTGGCAAGTTCGAGGGCTACATGTTGAATTGAAAGTGGCAACGTTAGATGCGGAGTTGGCGCTCGAACCTGGTGCGAGCAAACTGTTTGAGCATGCCTTTATGCAGCGACTCGACAACTTGGGTTACATGAAAGCGCGGAGTATGTCTCCGTGGGATAAATTGCCGTCGGCGTACGAGCGACCGTTCACCACGAAGGAGCGATAGATCCGGTGTCCGGTACAAACGCGCCCGCGACGCGCACGTCGCCCCTCATCGTAATTCGGCACGACCCGTACAATGCGGAAACGCCGGAATACGCGCTCAGCGAAGCGGTCACGCCAACATCGCTGGTGTACGTGCGCACCAATTTCGATATCCCGTTGCTGGATGCATCGCACACAATTGCCATTGGTGGCGCGGTGCGCACACCGTATGCGCTCGATGTTGCGGCATTACGCGCACTGCCGCAACGCATTGTTGGATGCACGATGGAATGTGCAGGCAATGATCGATTGTCCATTCATCCCCTCCCATCGGGCGAACCGTGGAGTAGCGGTGCGCTGAGTACGATCACGTGGTCAGGTCCGTCATTGCGCGATGTGCTGCAGCACGCCGGCGTGTTGGCAGGTGTGTGCGAAATACTGGTGACGGCGGCGGACAGTGGGCCGCGTGACGATGCCGTTGGATGCGTGACCTTTGCTCGTGCGATTCCGATCGAAGAGGCAATGCTCGCGGACACCATTCTCGCGCTCACGATGAATGGTGCGCCACTGACATCCGAACACGGTGCGCCAACGCGATTGGTTGTACCGGGGTGGTATGGAATGGCCAATGTAAAATGGGTGCAGCGCATCGACGCCTTGCTGACGCCGTACGAGGGATATTTTCAACGTCAACGCTATGTGTATGAGGATGCGTCTGGCATCGCGGCGGTAGGGCGCATGCGCGTGAAGTCTATCATTACGTCGCCGACGGCAGGCAGCACGAATGCATCGTCGTTGGTTGTGCGTGGATGGGCGTGGTCAGGCGCTGCGGCGATTCAACTCGTTGAGGTGGCCGTCGACGGCGGCAACCAGTGGCAGACTGCCCAACTCGGCACGTCGGCAACACCGTATGCGTGGACACCGTGGGAGTGTGCGGTGATGATCGAACAGGTGGGGCGACATTCCATTCGGAGTCGGGCAACGGATACTATGGGCGCTGTGCAGCCAGATACGATTGTGTGGAATCGTCTCGGGTACGGGAATAATGCGGTGCGAGCGGTGGTCTTTGAAATAGGGACTAGGGACTAGGGATTAGGGATTAGGGTTTAGGGATAAATACTTGAAGTAGCGTTAGTTTGAGTGTGCATGACGCGAGCGACGCGCTCCATTCCCACTTCCGTATCTGTATTCCTTCTTCTCAAAGCATTCGGCTCGCAACGCCCGAGGACGCCGCTGCGCTCGCCGAATTCGCCGAACGAATGTTCAGAACTACCTTCGGACCGGACAACGCGCCGGCCGACATGGACGCGTATTGTGTCGCCGCCTTTGGTGCCGACATACTGGAGCGCGAACTACGCGATTCAGCACGCGTGTGCCTTATGGTTGAGCATGATGGAAAACTCGCAGCGTTCACCTGGCTTCACGACGGCGCGACGAACGCGTGCGTCGTCAGTGACCATCCCGTCGAGATTCAACGGTTCTACGTTGATCAGCCATGGCACGGACACGGTGTTGCGCCGCAGTTAATGGCGGCCGCGCTGGCGGAGGCGTTTGCGCGCGGCGGACAGATGGTATGGCTTGGTGTCTGGGATCGCAACGCGCGCGCGATTCGTTTTTACGAAAAGCAAGGATTCATTGACGTGGGATCGCACGTCTTCATGCTCGGCCAGGATGCGCAAACAGATCGTATTTTGTTGAAGAGACTTTCACGCTGATGCGCCACGACGCTTCACCGCAGCGACTACCGCTTCTTCGCTAGGATCGTCCCGCGGCACGTAATCGCGCCACAAGAACACGGATACCGCCGCTTAGCGGCTGGTGTATGTCGTTCAGCAAGCGTATACGCATAGTCGTACACCAATTCTTCGCCGGCTTCGATGTCGTGCAGCGTCTCAATCCAGATGCGGTCATCGTCGATCACCGCATCGCAATTTGGCGCGCATGAATGATTCAGAAAGCGCGCTTCATTCCCGTTCACTGCGGCATCGACCACGATCGCATCGTCGATGGCAAACAGGTATGTATGGTGCCGCTCGCCATCCGTATCCGGATAGCGCGCTTCGGCCTGCGCCGGTGTTAACCGCTCGCCCGCATATTCGATAAGTCGCACGCCCGCAGCGATCGCATGGGTTGCGTAACCACCGAAGCCCTGTATAGGCGAGTGGCGAATTTCGAACGGTAGGTCGCGCGCGGTGTGGGGCATTCGTGAAAGATATGGCCTCGACGGTATTCGTTCGGGCGTTTCTGACTCCCGAATCGACTACATTCAAGAAAAGGAGGATTTTCTATGACCCGTTCACTACCCATCGCCCGCGACGCGTTCATCACAGCGATGAACCGGGACACCGCAGGTTCCGATCGGCCTCGATATACAGAAGTACTGGACGCGATGATCGAGTGGAGCCTTGCTCGGCCCGAACAGCTGCGCTTTCGCGACGATGAGTCGTCCAAGGGTGTGGTGAGTTTTCAGCGTGTTGGTTCCAATATGGTGTTCTGGGCTGCGCGCCCGATGCGCGGCAATGGCCCGAAGATCGAGCTATTACCTCGTGCCTCGTCCGTGCTGCCCAATGAACGCATGCTTGCCGCGCGAGAGGCTATCAATGCCTGCTCACGTGAAGTGCTCGAAGGAGACGATCGCTTGGCGATTGGCTTCGGTGCGATGAAGAATCCGACCTCGCGTGCGGCTGTCTTCACGCTGATGGACGAGCTGCTCGAGGTGACGTGACCGCTCCCGACCAGACACTCGAGCACGGGTTCTCCGCGCTCGGGTTGGACCCGCGTATCGCCGATGCACTGGCGACGCTCGGCTATGAAGAGCCAACACCGGTACAGCGCGCAGCCATTCCGCCGCTGCTAGAAGGTCGCGACGTGCTTGCACAGGCCGCGACCGGTACGGGCAAGACCGCAGCGTTCGCGTTGCCGCTCCTCAGCCGCCTTTCTCCAAACGCAGCCCCGCGTGAACGCACCGCCGCGCTGATTCTCGTTCCCACACGCGAGCTCGCCATGCAGGTTGCCGAAGCGGTTCATCGCTACGGCAAGCCATTGGGCGTGCAAGCGCTACCGGTGTATGGTGGTGCGTCGATGGACAACCAGATTCGCGCCCTCAAGCGCGGTGTGGATGTCGTGATCGCCACGCCAGGTCGAGCCCTTGATCACATCCGTCGCGGCACCTTGCAGTTAGCGTCAGTACGTACGGTAGTGCTCGATGAAGCCGACGAAATGCTCGACATGGGATTTGCCGAGGATCTGGAAGCAATTCTGGAGGCAACGCCCAAGTCGCGGCAGACCGCGCTTTTTTCGGCGACGTTGCCCGCACGCATTCAATCCATCGCGCGTCGTCAACTGCGCGATCCGGTCACGGTCACGATTGATCGCGAAATTGTTCCTGATGGGACGGCAGCCCGTGTGCGCCAAGTTGCGTACATGGTGCCACGCGCGCACAAGATGGCGGCGCTTGCTCGTGTGCTCGATCTCGAGCATCCGACCTCGGCCATCGTGTTCTGTCGCACGCGCACCGAAGTCGATGAGCTATCCGAAACGTTAGCTGCACGGGGGATGCGGGCCGATGCCTTGCACGGTGGTCTGTCGCAGGATCAGCGTGACCGTGTGATGCAAAAATTTCGCGCGCGCAAATCAGACCTGCTGATCGCCACCGATGTCGCTGCTCGCGGACTCGACGTGAAGCATGTTTCGCACGTCGTCAACTTCGACGTACCGGCTGACGCGGAAGCCTACGTGCATCGCATTGGGCGCACGGGTCGTGCCGGTCGCGAAGGCGTCGCGATTACACTGGCCGAGCCGCGCGAACATCGCTTGTTGCGGAACATCGAACGCATGACGTCGCAGCGCATCGAAATTGCTACGGTGCCAACCGTGGCCGATCTCAAGTCACGTCGACTCGAGTTAGCGCGCGCGTCGTTACGCGAAGCAATTATCGAAGGTGGACTCGATCATTTTCGCGGCATTTGTGAGTCACTCGCCGACGAGTTTGATGTGATGGACATCGCTGCCGCTGCGGTCAAGTTGTTGGAGCAGCGCGAGACGCCCGATGAGCCGGATATTCCGTCGGTGAACCCGAAGGGTGAACGGTCGTCGCGCGATGATCGTCCGGCACGCACCGAGCGTCCGCGTCGCGAAAGCGGCGCGGGTGCACGTGAAGGATCGCGTGAAGGGGCCGGCGAGCGCTCAGGTCCGCCTAAGGCACGCAAAGCGCGCGAAACACAAGCATGGGCAGTCGCCAAGTTGTGGGTGGGCGCGGGTCGCAAGATGAAGATGCGTCCAGGCGATCTGGTCGGAGCCATCGCAAATGAAGTCGGCATTGATGCCGGCGTCATCGGCGCTATCGAAATCGGTGACGGCTATTCTACCGTTGAGGTCCCAGAAGAGATCGCTGAGGACATTATCACGGCGTTGCGCTCGACGACGATTAAGGGTCGTCGTGTGCTGGTGCGTCGCGATCGCTCAAAGTAACGCGAACGATTTATCTCGACGTGATACGAATGCCGCGTGGTTGGCGGCGTGTGAGGAGTGCGCGAACGTGGTCGCGTTGTAGCTGATACAACAATCCACCAAACGCACTTGCACCGATCGTCAAGATGAGCATGAGGAGGCTGGCCCCGTATTGCGGGTGCCAGCCTCTTGTTGCTTCCAATAACATAGAAATGCCGGCGCCCCACCCGATCACGCGTTGCGCGATGTCGCGATAGCGCAGCGATTCACGACCGTGAAATTCAGCAATGATGTAGCCAACCAACGTGAATGCAGCCACGTGTTCGAGCGAGAGAAAAATGCGCGTGGAAGACACGGCATCGCCGATTTCAAACAGCGCTCCCGTGCCGTGCCACACGATGTCGGCACCATCCAACGGCCACAGTGACGAGAGCGCGAGATACGCGGCGAAGAGTGGCAACACGAGTCGCAAGGTGGCGAGTTCGAATCGACGATTGCCCGACACCGCGCGTGCGCGTGCGGTGGCGATACTCCGCAGCCACGCCACGCCAACCGTGAGCGTGGCACCGGCCAGCAGTATGCTGCGATCGCGAATTGCACTGGGCAACATCGCCACCACGAACCACAAGAGGGCGGCGACTAGCAGCCACGGACGGCCAATGCCTCGGACCGGTGCGAGATACGCAGCGTGCACGGTGCCCAACACGCCACCAGCAAATGCGGCGACCAACAAGACCAACCATGTGCGCGAGCCACCGTCGCTCGCCAAGCCAATCAACCACATCAGCGGCACGAGGAGATAGACGAGTCCCATGAGCGGCAGTTCGAGTGCCAACGTACGCACCGCGTTGTCGCCGTCCATTCGCTTGAGCACAAACGCATACAAGACGGCACCAACGGCCGCTCCAATCGCATTGGTCAATACGTCTAACAGTGAGGAATAGCGTTCCGCTTCAAATAGCTGCGCCGTCTCAATACACCCGCTCAACGCTGCAGCAACGAGCAAGACTTGCCACCATTTTGCCAGCGATCCGCTCGGTCGTGTCAGTTGAAAGAGAAATCCGATTGGTACAAACATGACGACGTTCATGACGATATCGGACCACGTCCACAACTGCGTAAGTCCGTGTACCGGCACCGCCGCAAAGCGAAACGGCGCCAACGTAATGATCGCCATCATCACCGCGAGGTAGCTCAGCATGGCGCGGCCGAGCCGAGCACCGGAAATGTCGGTGGCGCGGCGTTTGGTGCGTGTTGTGATGGCGGCCGTGCGGACGGTGAACGGAAGGGAGTCGCTCATGGAGGAAAGTATCGGTCGCGGACGCTAACTTCTTCGCATCCCCAACCCCGTGCCCATGCGCTTTCTATGCCGCTCGTCCGTCACCGTCTTGGTCTTATGGTTTGGTGCCTCCGTTCCCATCGTGGCATTGACGCAAAGTGCCGCAAAATCGACCACGAACGCGGCTTTGCCGACGAACTTTGATTCAGCAACATTTGCCGCTCTGACGTGGCGCAATGTCGGTCCATGGCGCGGCGGGCGCGCCAATGCCATTGTCGGCATCGCCTCGCAACCGATGACGTATTTCGCGGGCTATACCGGCGGCGGTGTGTGGCGCACGGATGACGCGGGTAATAATTGGCGCAACATCTCCGACGGATTTTTTAAGAGCAGTTCCATTGGTGCGATTGCCGTCGCGCCATCGGACCCGAATGTGTTGTACGTCGGCACGGGGGAGCATGCAGTGCGCGGTCAGTCGTCGACCTACGGCGACGGCGTATATCGTAGCACCGATCAAGGGCGCACATGGATGAACGTAGGACTTGCGGCCACTCGCCAGATTTCTGCGGTGCGCATCCACCCAAAGGATCCCGACATTGTGTATGTCGCCGCGCAGGGAGATCGATGGAAGGGTACGACCGATCGCGGCATTTATCGCACGAAAGACGGTGGCAAGAGTTGGACGCTCGTCTTGAAAGGTGACAACACGCTGAGTGGCGCGAGTGATTTATCAATGGACGCGACAAATCCGCGCATTTTGTACGCGGCATTCTGGGACGCGCAACGCTTTCCGTGGCAAGTACGCAGCGGCGGTGCGGGCAGTGGCATTTGGAAGTCGTTAGACGGCGGCGACACGTGGAAGCGGCTAAGCGAAGGGCTGCCCAAATTGATGGGCAAGATTGGTGTGGCGGTCTCGCCGGCAAATCCCGATCGCGTGTATGCCATTGTTGAAGCGGAAAACGGTGGCCTGTTTCGCTCGGATGACGCGGGTGCGACGTGGCGTTTGCTGTCGGGTGACCGGCTCATTCAAACGCGTTCGTGGTACTACATGAATGTGACGGCCGATCCGAAAAATGCGGACGTCGTGTGGGTGATGAATGCGCCGGTGATGCGATCTATTGACGGTGGCCGCACCTTTCAAACCGTAAATGCGATGCACGGCGATAATCATCAGCTGTGGATTAATCCGCTCGACAGTCGGTACATCGCGAACGCCAACGATGGCGGTGGATCGGTGTCACTTGATGGTGGAAAGAGTTGGAGCACGCAAGACAATCAGCCAACGGCACAGTTCTATCACGTCGCTGTTGACGATGGGTTTCCGTACAAACTGTATGGTGGGCAGCAGGACAATTCGTCGGTGATCATCAAGAGTCGCACGGAGGGTGGGTCAATCGGCATGCGCGATTGGATTGAGGGCCCTGGGTGCGAAAGTGCGAACATGGGCGTGAGTGCAAAGCATCCGCAGTTCGTATACGGCGGCTGTTATCAGGGCATCGTCGAAGAACTCGATGCAACAATCGGGGTAACGCGCGCGATCATGCCGTGGCCCGCGCTCAATCTCACCGAGCCCACCGATAAGACGCGCTATCGCTTCAATTGGACGGCGCCCATTCTCGTTTCGCCGCACGATGACAATGTGATCTATCAGGGCGGCAACGTGTTGTTTAAGACGACAGACCGCGGCATGAGTTGGACGCCGATCTCACCGGATCTCACGCACAACGATAAAGCGCGTCAGGGATGGGGCGGCACGCCAATCACGAACGAAGGTGCAGGCGGCGAAGTGTATGCAACCATTGTGACGATTCAAGAGTCGCCACATGACGCGAACACATTATACGTCGGAACTGACGATGGGCTCATTCAATTGACGCGTGACGGTGGGAAGACTTGGAGCAACGTCACGTCGTCGGCGTGGGGTGATGGCTTGGTGAACGAGATTGACGTGTCACCGTTCGATCCCGCCACGGTGTATGTCGCGTTTCGCAAAGATCGCGTCGGTGATGCAACGGCACATGTCTTTCGTTCGACTGACTACGGAAAATCGTGGACACGTTTGGTTGCTGGACTCCGAGACAACGAACCGGTGCGCGTCGTGCGTGAAGATCCAGAGCGGCGTGGGTTGCTGTACGCCGGTACAGAAACTGGCGTATATGTGTCGTACGATGCAGGAGCACGCTGGTTGCCATTTGCCGGTGGTTTCCCGGTCACACCCGTTACCGATCTCAAGGTGAAGCACGGCGACCTCATTGCCGCGACTGAAGGACGTGCCTTTTGGATCATGGATGATCTCTCGGCGATTCGTCAGCGCGCCGATTCGATCGGGAATGCGGCCATTCATTTGTACACGCCGCGCGCCGTCGTGTTAGCCGGTGGTGGCGCGGGGCCGGCGCGTAACGCGGGTCGCAATCCACCATACGGCGCGACGGTATTTTTTCGTATGGCGAGCGCACCCGACACCGCGACCACAGTGACGATAGAATTTCTCGACGCGAAGGGCGTTGTCTTGCGTTCCTTTGCAACCAAAGGTGATTCGATTAATCGTCTCACGGCGAAGGCCGGATTGAATACGTTCAGTTGGAACTTGCGTCGGGCTGCGCCCACGCGCATCGCAGGCATCGTGTTGTTCGGCGCACCGACCGATGGTGGTGCGCGCGTGTCACCCGGTCGGTATACCGTGCGCTTGACCTCTGGGGCGACAGTGCATTCGGCGATGTTTGATGTGTTGCAAGACCCGCGCATTACCGCGCCTGCGGCAGTCGTGGCGGAACGTGATTCGGTGTCATCATTGCTGGCTAATCGCATCACGGAAATTCATGACGCGGTGCTGCGTTTGCGCGACCTGCGCACGCAGGTGCAATCGTTCACGTCGCGCGCGAAAGAAGCAACGAACGCTGATACGTTGGCAAAAGCGGGTCGCGCACTAACGGGGAAATTGGAGAAACTCGATCCGCGATTAACAACGAAAGCAACAAACGGGCAAGACATCATCAACTTTGCGAATGGTATCAACGGTCAGTACGGTTTCTTGCTTGGTCAGGTAGAGGGAAATCCGGTGCTAACCAAACCGGTGCGCGAGCGCTTGGTGGAATTGGAGAAAATGTGGTCGACAATGCGTGCTGAAGTGGAGTTGGTGGAAACGCAGGACGTCAACGCGTTCAACGCGTTGCTCGCGGCAGGGAAAATTTCTGGCGTCATCGTACCGGCAAAAAAGAAGGGGCCGATTCTATGAGATGTCGTATTGGGCTTGTTGCGTTCGCTAGCATCGCGCTGAGTGTGACACGCGCGGCGACTGCACAGTCGGCACCGGTATGGACGGTGCCCGCTAACGCGTACTATCCGGATGCGGGCAACGCATGGGAGCGGCGTCGAGCAACGCAAGTTGGCCTTGACTCTACAAAACTTGACGTCGCGATTGCCTTCGCCATTGCCAATGAGGCGAAAGGCTCGCGTGATCTCGAGGTCAATCATTATCTCACCTTTGGACGTGAACCGTTTGGCGCGGCCATTGGTCCGATCGCACCACGTGGAGCACCGACTGGTGTCATTGTGCGCCACGGATACGTGGTCGCCGAGTGGGGGGATCCGACCGCAGTAGAGATGACGCACAGTGTGACGAAGAGTTTGTTGTCCACCGTGATCGGTGTGGCTTTTGATAAAGGGCTGATACGCAGCGTCAACGATACGGTCGCAAAGAGCATCGGGCCGATACTGGCGATCGCTGCACCAGTACAGGGACTGGGCGCGGAAGCACCGTCAAACGGCAAATGGTTGATGCCGTTTGAGACGACACACAATCGTCGCCTCACGTGGGATCATATGTTGCGACAAGTGAGCGATTGGGAAGGCACGTTGTGGGGCAAGCCGGAGTGGGCGGATCGTCCGTCGCCAGCGAATGCACCGAATACGTGGATCAATCGCCCGCGTGTCGAACCCGGCAGCGTTTATGAATACAACGACGTGCGTGTGAACGCGTTGGCGCTTGCAGCGCTGAATATCTGGCGCAAGCCGCTACCGGAAGTGTTGCGCGAACAGATTATGGATCCCATCGGCGCATCCTCAACGTGGCGGTGGTATGGATACGACAATTCATGGATCGTGCTTGATGGTCGCGCGGTACAATCGGTGAGTGGTGGCGGACACTGGGGTGGCGGAGTGTTCATTAACGCGCGCGACATGGCGCGGTTTGGATTGCTGACGCTTCGCCGTGGCCAGTGGAAGGACAAGCGCCTACTGTCAGAGACGTGGGTGCGGCAATCGCTCACGCCAACGCCCGCGCAGCCGACGTACGGCTACATGAACTGGTTTTTGAACACCGATCGGAAGTACGTGCCGAGTGCGCCGGCGTCTGCCTTTGTGCATGTGGGCAACGGCACAAACATTATTTATGTCGATCCGGTCAACGACGTCGTGGCGGTCGTGCGATGGATCGAGAACAGTGCGGTCGATGGATTTGTGCAGCGCTTGTTGGCGGCGATGACCCTCGAAGTAGACACACCCAAACGGCGGTAACTGATGGCGCGCGCGGTGAGACGAATTCAACAGATCTGCACATTGATGCTCGCGGTGATATGTCCTGCGACGGTACACGCGCAGGGCGTGGGCAAAGTGCGCGGCGCGATTTACGACAGTCTTTCGAACAAGCCATTGCGCGGCGCGACGGTTTTTATATCGGGCTCGACAAAACTCGGTATTTCCAACGAGCTCGGTGAATTTTTGGTCGACAGCGTACCCGTTGGCAAACAGTCCGTCAGTTATTCCACACCGTTGCTCGATTCGCTGGGATTATCCGGCATGATTAGCAGCGTGCAGGTCGTCGCGAACACCGAAGCAACACTGTCGTTAGGCATACCGTCCTTCGCGACATTGTGGAGAACGTTGTGTCCACGCACGCTGGTGTCGCGTACTGATAGCGGTATCGTCTACGGTGGGATCAGCAATGCACACACCGATACACGGTTACGCGGTGCGCGGGCGGTGTTCTCGTGGCTCGCGATGGAAACCAACGGAAAATCACTCGCGATGAATCGCCCAGTACAAGTGGTGCGCACGGATAGCCTCGGTAACTACGTGGCGTGCGGACTGCCGACGGACATCAGCATCACGGCAGAAATCGATGCCGGTCCGATGACGAGTAGTGCGATAGACTTTGTGTTGTATCCCATTCGCATCTCACATCGGGATTTTCTAGTCAGCACCGAACTCATACCGGTGACCGCCTCGTCGTCGCGACCAACATCGCGGATGGGCGCACCAACACTCGCGGCAGCAGTGCGTCTACGCGGTACGGCTACGGTGCGTGGCACAGTGCGCGACGGAAACGGCGTACCGCAAGGCAATACGCTGATCACCGCACCCAGTGCGGATACCACAACGCGCACCGATGTTGATGGCAAATACGTGTTGGCGGGACTACCGGCCGGCACGCAAGCGCTCCGCGCGCGAAAGCTCGGGTACGGTCCACAAACAGTGCAGATCGATCTGCGACCAGGTCAGGTAACAGACGCTGATATTGGCTTGCCGGCAGCAACGGTGCTGGCCAAAGTCGATGTTAAAGCCGAACGTGGAGCAAACGTCTCACGCAAAGGATTTGAAGAGCGCAAGAAAGTTGGTGGTGGATATTTTCTCACCGACCGTGACATCGAAAATCGACCCGACATGGTGAGCGTGCTGCAGGGGCTTCCGTCGTTGAAAATTCAACGTCGCAACATGAGCACCAGCATCACGATTGAACGCGGTCCTGCGGTGTGTGTGCCGTCGGTCTATCTCGACGGGCGCACTTCGAGTGTCGACGAACTCACACTGGTCCGGCCGGAAGAAGTATTTGGTGTGGAGGTCTACACGCATGCGGCCGAAATTCCGCCGCAATTTCTCGGGATCAATCAATGTGGTTCGCTCGTGATTTGGACGAAGAACGCGAGGTAGGATAGATTGCAGACATGAGCGAACACCGGATCGCCTCGCCGCGCGAAGAACTCGCCAACGCCCTAACGCATGGTGTTGGTCTCCTGGCAAGCCTTGTTGGATTGCCGGTGTTGGTGCTCGCGGCGATGGCTCGTGGCGAGCGTCTGATGGTGATTGGTGCAAGCGTGTTCGGCGCCACGCTGATCGCGCTGTATGCGGCGTCGACGCTGTATCACGCCATACCGCATCCGACGCTTAAGCAACGACTGCGCGTCGTTGATCACGCGGCCATTTACTTGTTGATCGCCGGGACGTACACGCCGTTCACGCTGGGTGTACTACGTGGCGCATGGGGATGGTCACTCTTTGGCATTGTGTGGACGCTCGCGGCGCTGGGCGTGCTCTTCAAATTAAAATTTGGTCCACGATTTCAGCGTGCATCAACGGCGATGTATATCGCGATGGGCTGGGTCATCATCATTGCGCTCAAACCGCTCATGCAGGCGTTACCGAGTGCGGGGCTGATGCTGTTGGGTGCTGGTGGCCTGCTCTATACGGGCGGCTGTGTGTTTTATCTGGCCAAGCGCAGTTGGTCGCATCCGGTGTGGCATTTGTTTGTGTTGGGCGGCAGTGCCTGTCATTTTTTCGCGGTGCTCTGGTACGCTGCACCGGCAGCGGGATGACGCGACTGCGGAACGTGATGCCCGCGGTGCTGCTGTTTGGCGCGGCGGGCATTTTTCATTTTGTCGGGTACCGATTTTTTGAACGCATCGTGCCGCCGTGGGTGCCGAACGCGCCGCTGGCGGTGCAGCTGAGTGGTGTCGCGGAGATTGCGGGCGCGGCTGGCTTGCTCTGGTCGAAGACGCGCCGAGCGGCGGCGTGGGGATTGATCGCGCTGCTGGCGGCGGTGTTTCCGGCCAATGTGCAAATGCTACAGATGGCGCGCGCATCGGGGGAAAACGCGTGGCTCGTTGCGGGGTTGTGGGCGCGACTGCCGATTCAGCCGCTCATCATGTGGTGGTTGTACCGCGCGGCTATACGATCAACGCAGAACGACTGGCGCGAATTTGCGCGGTGAGATCTCGCGTGGCGTATCGACCGGCCCGTGTCATTGCATGTTCTTTAATCAAAAAAGTTCAACGCCGGTATTCTGGCGATCCTGACGTGCATCGCTCGGCCCAAATTCGCGTAATTCGCGGCCAGGAGTTTTTCGGTTGGCCTCGAATACAGCGAACCGCCACTACTGACCGCGAATTACGCGAATGACGCGAATTTGCGCGGTGAGATCTCGCGCGGCATATCGACCGGCCAGTGTCATTGCATGTTTTTTAATCAAAAAAAGTTCAACGCCGATATGCTCGCGATCCTGCCGTGTATCGCTCGATTCAAATTCGCGTCATTCGCGGTTGGCTGGTGCTGTTGTCGAACATAACGCGAAAAGCACCTACACCGCAATCACCTGATCGTCCGCGATCGCAAAAATCCTGTCACTAGGCGTTTGCACATACATCCCACCGCCCGTAAAACTCGAAAACGCCGGCAACACGCCGACGCGCTCACCAAAAACGAAGCAGGGTAGACGCATCGATTGTCGACCACGTCCACTCAGTGAAACATGCGGATGCAAATGACCCGCGAGCGCATAACCCAACGTGCTGGGCTCCGGATAGTGCGCACAGGCAAACGGACCGAGCACAAAAGGGGCGTTGACGCATGAAATATCGAGCTCCTCTGGCGGATCACCTGCGTGCGTATCGTGATTGCCGCGCACCAGCTGTATGCGTATGTGCGCATGCTCAGCCCGCCACGCCGCAATCGAGAGTAGGACCGCTGTATGCCGGCCAGCGCGCGCATGCAGTAAATCACCCAAGACAATAAGATGTTGTGCCTGCGTGCCACGCAACACGTCGCTCAAACGCGCGAGATCATTCGCGGTCGTGCCTGACGGAATGGGAATATGCGCGGCACGAAATGCGGCAGCTTTACCCCAGTGCATATCCGCGACCAACACCGTGCGCAGTGATGGCACAAACAGCGCGCGCTGCGAGAGCAGCGCAACGGGCTCGCCGGCCACTGTGATGTTCATCGCGCGCGCAGTAAGGTTGTCGCGCCCGATCTCGACGTCTTCTCAGCAGACACGGTCATGCGACGCACACGATCGGCGAGCTTCTCTGAGCTCACTTTGGCGCGTGTCGAATCAACGAGGAGTGGAAAGGCCAGTGGTGTTGGCCGTTCGACATCGATCAGCCGTACCGTGCCCCTCGAGAGTCGCTTGAGCACGCGACCCAGTCGACTTGCTTCGAGCTGTCGCTCTAAAACTTCCCGCTGCGCCTGTTGAACAAGCAAGTTATCTGGGTCGTAGCGCACGAACACATCATAGAGCAATCCACTTGACGCCTGCACTTGCTTGACAGATTTCGATTGGCCAGGATAGCCACCGAAAACCAAACCAGCAACGCGCGCAATTTCGCGAAACTGTCGGCGCGCGAGTTCGGCAGCGTTCAGACTTTGCAACACATCATGCAGCAAGTGTGCGGTGGAGAGGAGGCCAGCTTCAAGTGCCAGCTCAACCGGTGCTTTATCGGGGGACACCAATTCGAACCCATAGTCGTTGCACGAAAACGCAAAAGAAATTGGCGTGAGCTGTGCCATGCGATACGCGAAGAGCGCCGAGAGTCCTTCGTGTACAAGACGGCCTTCGAAGGGATAGATGAAGAGGTGGTGCCCATCGCGAGCATCCCATCGCTCGATGAGTAATTCATCAGGTCGAGGAATGGCACTCCGCTCCGCTTGCAGCGCAAGTACGGGTTTGACCGCCTGCATTTCTGGCCCGCCGTAGTCGCCGAGTCGCGCTTCTTCGAGCTTGATGCGTACAGCGGCGGATAGTTCGGTGCTGAGGGGCATCCGCGCGCCCGCCCAGCGTGGGATGGCGCCCGAAATACCTTTTGCACGACGCACCCATGCGGTGAGATCGCGTACGCGCACAAATTCGAGCGGCGTGCCCGCGAAGATAAACTTGTCGCCAGGTTTAAGGCGTGCAACAAAACTTTCTTCTACGGTGCCCAATCGGCCGCCGCGTAAATAGCGAACAGTGATTGCCGCGTCGCTTACAATCGTGCCGATATTCAGCATGTGTCGCTGCGCAACGCGACGATCAGTCACGATGTAGCGATCGTCGACGAACTGGACGCGAGCATACTCTGGATACGCTTTGAGTGCGTCGCCACCATTGGTGACAAAACCAATCACCCAATCAAGCTCCGCGTCCGTTAACAACGCATATGCGCGTGTCGTACGCAACTCTGCGAGCACGGCATCGCGCGTGAAGCCACCACCAAGTGCGAGTGTCACGAGATGCTGCGAGAGCAAGTCGAGCGGTCGGTCTAACGGGTCACGACTTTCAATAGAATTCGCCCGCATGGCGTCGCGCGCTGCCGCGACCTCCACAAGTTCAAACGCATGTGTTGGTACGCACACAATACGCGACGGCCGTCCTGGTGAGTGTCCTGACCGACCCGCGCGCTGCATCAACCGCGCAACGCCTTTGGGGCTGCCGATTTGCATCACGAGATCGACGGGAGAGAAGTCAACGCCTAAATCGAGCGACGACGTTGCTACGACCACGCGATAACGTCCCGACTTTAATCCGTCTTCAACATCTTGACGTTGTTGTCGCGACAGCGAACCATGATGAATAGCCGTGAACTCATACCACGCCGGGTTCGCGGCAATGATAGATTGAAACCAGATTTCGCACTGCGAACGTGTGTTGGTAAACACGATCGCGCTGTTCGCCGATTCTAATCGCTGCATCACTTCAGGGAGCAGTTTCGTGTTGAGATGTCCGGCCCACGGGAAACGCTCCATTGTTGCCGGTATGAGTGACTCAACGATGGTTTCTTTCGGTACAACGCCGCGCACGAGTCGACGCGGCACCGAATGACCGTCTGCATCAAGGCCAAGCAGCGTGTCGGCCGCAACGTCGGTATTGCCAAGGGTCGCCGAAACTCCCCACGTGCGCAGCTGCGGGCGAAGTTGTCGTAAACGCGCGAGTGCGAGTTCAACTTGCGCGCCGCGTTTTGTAGAGAGGAGTTCATGCCATTCGTCAACGACAACAGCGCGAAGGTCGGCGAAGATGTGCGCATGATCTTTCCGACAAAGCAGCAATGACAAGGACTCAGGGGTCGTGACGAGTGCGGTCGGCAACTGCACGCGCTGTCGCGCGCGTGTTGCGGCGGACGTATCACCGGTGCGCGATTCGATCGTCCACGGCAGGCCCACTGCTTCTATAGAATCGCGAAGTGCCTGTTCGGTGTCTGCGGCGAGCGCACGCAACGGCGTAATCCACAATACGCGTAGTGGCGTCGCGTCTGCGCGCTTGCGCGGTTTCTTGAACGGTGCCGGTTCGGCCAATGCCTCAAGCACCGGCCCCAACCACGCGGCGTACGTTTTACCTGTGCCGGTGGCCGCGTGAATTAATCCGGATTCTCCTCGGGCGTACGCGTCCCACACCTCGCGCTGAAACGCGAATGGCGTCCAGCCGCGCGAGGTAAACCACGCTCCAACTTGTTCGAGTGGTGTCGAAGCGGATGTCACGTTGATTCATGTGGGGTCGGAAGATTGTGATTCGCAATTTCTAGGAGCGCCTTCACATTCTCCAGTGTATCCGCCTCACGAGCCGGCTTGTCCGTCCGCCAACGCGTAATGCGAGGAAATCGCACGGCAATGCCGCTCTTATGTCGCTTGCTGAGTTGTATGCCCTCGAATGCCAACTCAAACACCAGCTCTGGTTTTACGGTGCGCACTGGTCCGAATTTCTCGATGGTGTTGCGTCGAATAAAACGATCAACTTCCGAAATTTCGACGTCAGTCAGTCCAGAGTATGCTTTCGCAAACGGAACCAAGACGTCGCCGTCCCATACGGCAAACGTGTAATCGGTATACAGGCCCGCGCGACGACCATGCCCAGCCTGCGCGTACACAAGAACGGCATCGACGCTCAGCGGCGCCACTTTCCATTTCCACCAATCGCCAACACGACGACCCACCCCGTACGCCGAATCACGCCGTTTGAGCATCAAGCCCTCGGCCGAAGCGCCACGCGACTGCATACGCGCGTCGCGCACATCATCCCACTTTTGCGCGGTGATAATTGGTGACATCCCAAATGGTGCACCCGCGGGCAATTGTGCGAGTCCCAGTTCCGCCGCCGCACGTCGCGCATCCAGTGTTTGCTCGCGGAAGTCGTCACCATCACGTTCGAGAAGATCATACACCTGCAAATGACACGGCACGTCAGCCAAAAGTTTTTTCCCAACTGTTTTCCGATTAATCCGTTTTTGCAATTCACTAAACGGCAACGGCTGCCCGTCACGCCACGCGAGCAGCTCACCGTCGAACACGGTGCCATCCGGTAACCACTCAGCAGCAGCTTCGATTTCCGGGAATCGCCCCGCCAACAACTCCTCTCCACGACTCCACAAAAATGTGCGCCCGCGACGACGCACCAACTGCGCACGAATTCCATCCCATTTCCACTCTACTTGCCACTGTGTCACATCGCCCAACGTCTCGAGATCATTTGTCAGCGCATGCGCGAGAAAAAACGGATATGGGCGACTCCAATCCGCATCCGTGGTCTCAGTACCAATCAAGGATAAAAACCACGACGCGCTCGGTTCCCACTGCCCCATTAATCTGTGCGCAACAGTTTCCGACGCCAAGCCGCTTACCTGTCCTAGTGCGCGTACCACCAGTCCATCGGACACACCAACACGAAAGCCGCCCGTAATGATCTTATTGAAGACGAATCGTGATGTTCCGCTCAGTTGCAACCACGCGTCGCGCAACAGCGCGCGTTGCGCATCGTGCGGCATCGCGCCCAGTGGAAGAAGGCGTTCTTCTACCCACCACGCCAACGATGCGTCATCGTCGGCACCGCTATCCGGGATGAGCAGCGAGATGGTTTCCGCGAGATCGCCAGCTTGTGCGTAACACTCCTCAAACAACCAATCCGGGATGTCGGCCAGCTCGGCTGCCCACGTACGGAGGTCACCGGCACGCACCAATCGTTTTGGTTTTCGGCCGACTAAAAATGACAACGCCCATGCGGCGTCAGCCGGTGGAGCGTCGCGAAAATACGCCACGAGCGCTGCAACTTTGCCGAGCGTGGCTGTTGTGGCATCGATGGCATCGTACAGTGCGGCGAAGCGTTTCATACCACCTCGCTCGCACCATCATCACGCTCTCCTTCGTACCGCGTCGCAACAGTTTGCGCATCAAGTCCCTTGGCCCGCAGCCACTGCACGACCGGCTCCGTGAACCCGTGCGTCACCCACACACGCTCGGCACCCGTTGCATCGATGGCGGACAACAACTGCGGCCAATCGACATGATCCGACAGCGTGAAGCCACGATCTACACCGCGTCGTCGACGTGCGCCACGCACATGCATCCAACCACTCGCGAATGCGGCCGCGTACGGTCCGAATCGTCGCGCCCACGTTGATCCATCGGCAGACGGCGGTGCGACGACAATGGCCCTCGACCATGTGGGCGATTTCTCAGCGAGTGTCGCGTACGTGGTCGCGGGCATTGCAACGCCGGCGTCGCGATAGCATTGCGTCATTTTTTCAACGGCACCGTGCGTCAGTATTGGACCAATCGAGCGGTCAAGACCTGCCAACATACGTTGCGCTTTTCCCAACGCATATCCGTACAATAGTGAGACGCGACCCGCATCGGCGTTGGCGCTCCACCACGCATTCATCTCATCGAACACGCGCTGTTGCGATGGCCACCGATAGATGGGTAAACCAAACGTGCTTTCGGTGATGAACGTGTTGCAGCGCACGGGCTCCCATGCGGCACACGTCGGATCGGGATCGGTTTTGTAATCACCAGACACCACCCATACGTCACCATTGTGCTCAAGCCGAATTTGCGCGGAGCCTAAAATGTGTCCAGCGGGATGAAACGAAATACGGACACCATTGATGTCACGCGTTTCACCATACGTCACGGCCTCGACGCGATTGGCGAACTGTCCAAGTCGCTCGCGTGCGACGCCAGCGCCGTCGATCGTGGTGAGGTAGTGCTCGCACCCCCACACGAGGTGGTCGCCATGCGCATGCGTGACGAGAGCGCGTGGCACCGGCTTCCACGGATCGATGTAGACGTCGGCTGTTTCACAGTAGAGGCCGCGTTCAGTAAGACGGAGCAAGTCGGTCACGCGCGCACTGTGGTGAGACGGAGACACGACATGCAAACCGAATTACCTGATAAACGTCCCCTCTTGTAAATCCCGCATGGCGACCTGCAGTTCCGCCTGTGTGTTCATGACAATCGGACCATACCACGCCACAGGTTCTTTGATCGGCGTGCCCGACACCAATAAAAATCGAATGCCACGATCTCCAGCTTGAACGGTCACCTCATCACCGCTGTCGAAAAAAACGAGTGACCGGTTACCCGTGCGCTCGCGCACAAGATCGTCATCGTTGCCAGCGGTGCGCTCGGTGAGCACGCCCATGGGATCCGACGCTGCGCGGAAATTTCCGTCGCCATCGAACACATATGCGAACGTGTTGCGATATGCATCGACCGGCAGCGTTTTACGTATGCCCGCAGGTACGAACACGTCGAGATAACAGGGATCCGCCGCAATGCCATCCACGGGTCCACGCTTGCCCCAAAACTCACCACAAATTACGCGAATCGTGGTGCCGTCATCATCAATAATTTCGGCGATTTGCGCCGAAGGGACGTCCTGATAACGTGGTGCCGTCATTTTCAGCGTTGACGGCAAATTGGCCCACAATTGAAACCCGTGCATGTGACCCAGTACATCACCTTTCGGCATCTCATGATGCACGATGCCGCTACCAGCTGTCATCCACTGCACGTCGCCTGCCCCAAGCGTACCGCGATTGCCCAGACTATCTGCGTGATCAACATTGCCGGCGAGCACGTATGTAATGGTTTCAATGCCGCGATGCGGATGCCACGGAAAACCGGCGCGATACTGCGACGGCACATCGTTGCGAAAATCATCGAACAGCAGAAACGGGTCGGTTTCGTTGGTCTCGTCAAAGCCGAAACCGCGATGCAGATGTACGCCCGCGCCTTCTATTGTCGGCTGTGCTTGTACGATGCGTCGGACGGGGCGAATAGACATACAAACACCGGTAGAAAGGTATAAAGTATCTTACCGCTGAGTTCTCTTTTTTAACACGAAGGGATTTGAACTTTGTGGCCGATACTGTTGCATGACTGGCTTAAACTGCCAACCGACTTCGGCGGAATTCACGAAGTTGATCGGGAGCAATTGGCGTCGCGCAGAAGTATCGTTGCGAACCGACTGCGCAGTAAACGCGCCGGGTACAGAAGTAGCATGGCAACCAGCGGACAGATGTGTCGCATTTGAGAAACTCCCTCCGTTTGCCGCTCAGCCAAGCAGTTCCACGCTCACTGATAGCGCGAGGGTTTTGGCACGTTTGACGAGCCGCTTGTCGAACGTGGCAAAGCTGGCCGCCCGCGCACTGCGCGACACATGCAGTGCATCGGCGAAGTCCAGACCGTGATCTACAGCTTCGAGCGCCGATAGAACGGCGTCGCGATCCTCGACGACGAGATGTTCGATGCCTGCGACGGCGCGCAGTGCGCGCGTGACATCGCGGCGCGGCAACGCATAGAAACCGCGTAGGACCCACTCGAGCTCGAGCAGCACCGTGACGGACACGAAGGCGCGTTGTGAGAGAGCGTCAATCGCGACCGGACGTTGCTTGGTAGCCTGTTTATCATCGACATCGTCGACGAGAAAGCGTGCCAAGACGTTCGTATCGAGCGCGCGCATTACGGCAGGCGCCTCGCGAAATCTGCCGCGTCGAAGTCGTCGAGGCTGCGCGGCACGCCCCGCGTCGGCGCCTTGAGCATCCCAGCAAGGTGGTGCACATCGCACTGAGGCACTGCGCGCACAACGCGCAGTTTGACGCCGTCCGACTCTACAAACACTTCGAGTCGCGCGCCCGCGCCAAGGCCTAAGCGTCGCCGTAACGCAGCCGGTAGTACGATCTGCCCTTTGGACGAGACAACCAAGCTAGTCATGACGATTTCAGTGAGAGATCCGTTTAGTTTAATTTGGCTTACCATGTAAGTCAAATTTAGTTGACAGGGGCAGACGCGCGCGGCACCCACAGCATTGTGGGAACGGGAGCATAGAAACACCAACCCGTCTAAACGTGAGTTACCGGTTTGGCAAAAAGGGATTGAGCACATTCGGTCGAGTATCGCCAAAAATGTCCATCGCACGAATGGCCGCTTCGACCGCCGCCAACGCGGCCTCCAATTCAGCCGTCGGCTTCACCAACTCCCACCGATAGAGCTTGCCGCTGCCCGAAATACACGCCCCGCCAACCAACACGGCCGCACCAAAAGCGGGACCCTGATCGTCGATCCCAAGAATGCGACATCACGTCATGAGAAGGGACAGTACAGTGCGGGCCGCGACTTAGTCGGTACGGAGACACGCCCGATTCCCCTCTGCCAATATGCGGTGAGTCGATTTCCATCGCCGAATTAGTGAGCATAGTCGTGGGGCGCAGGAGGTCGCACTGATGTCCAGTTCATTTCGTTGTCCGGTCGTCGAGACGGGTGTCACCGCGCGGTCGGGGCGGCGGCGGTTGACGGTCGGATACAAAACGTGGCTCGTGCAAGAAGCCGAGCGAATACGCGGGAGCGGCAACGTCGGTGCGATCTTGCGTCGCGAAGGCGTGTATTCGTCGCAGTTGGCGACGTGGCGCAAGCAATATTGCGACCGAGAGCTCCGCCTCCGGGCTTTGCAACAGACGCACTACTGTTTTAAAAGGATGCGAATCTGCCCGAGGTGTATGAGCTGCATGACGAAGCTCATCGTACGTCGGTCGGCACTTAGCGAAATCGCATCCGCATCTGTACTGCCCGGCCCAACACCCGCGTCCCGCTTTTCGTCCCCTATTGGATAACTCGTAGCCGGTGCGCCGAGCAGGAAATCCGTCGCGTCCACATTTTCCGTTGTGGAGATGATCCCGACAATGTCTTTCGAGAAACTCACCGAGCCGCCGAAAGATTCCTAGCGTTCTGGGCTGATTGGTTTTAGTATTTAATAATACCTATTGATAGGAGCCCTGAATGGCCTCGGTGCAGATCAGTGCGCGGATCGACGCGCGCCTCAAGAAGGCGCTGGATCACCTCTGCCGTTCGCGCGGCATAGTGATGAACCATTTCATTCAGGAAGCGCTGCTCGACCGGTTGGAGGAGCTTGAAGATGTCGAGGATCTCAAGGCCATCCGCCATGAGCCGACTCGACCGTTGGCGGAGGTCCTCGCCGATCTGCACCTTGATGGCAAGCCGTAGTCTCGAGATTAGTCGAACAGCGGAGAAGCAGCTCCGCACATTGCCCGTTGACGCGCAACGTCGGCTTGCACGCGCCATGCTCGCGCTCTCGGACGATCCATTCCCCCCAGGCTCGCGCAAGCTCTCCGGCTACGAAGATGTGTTCCGCATCCGGGTGGGTGTGTACCGTGTGATCTACGACGTCGCCGATGCGGCACTCGTGATCATCATCCTGAAAATCGGACATCGAAAAGACGTCTATCGGTGAGAACTGCCGGGGAGAGAAATTCTCAATCCCTGGGTTTGGGTCGCGCTACTTCGTGACGGCGGTGAACGTGGCGAAGTAGTGCTCGCCGTGGCAACGTTGCGGTGCGAAGCGAAAGTGCAATCGTGAACGGCTCGTACACCACGCAACCACCGCGATAGTCGGAAACTGTTCGGCCGTTGTGTCTGTCGTCGGCGGGAGAGCCATCCTGATCGAACGCGCGTGTGCGCATAGGTCGAAGACTCTGTAATCACTCGTGGTGGCAGCGGTTTGCCGAGCGCGCCGGTTCCGGCTACCGATCCCGTTCGCGAAGTACCTGCATCATGCGCTTGAACCGCAGATCATTGCGGAACGGCGCCCACGTCGGATCAGCCTCATACACCGCCGCCGATGAGAGTCCCCAGTTCCGCGCGGAGAGGAGCGCCGAAAGCGCGCGATCCCGATCGCCGAGGGCGGCAAACGCGTAGGCGAGCTGAGGGACGAGGCCAGCCCGAGACGCGTCCGCGATATCACGCCTTGAAAGGAAGGCGCGTGCGCCGGCAGTGTCCCCGAGCTGCAGAAGGGCGGCGACTCGAATTTCCGGTCGAAATAGTGCTGGCCCCAATCGCGCGAAAGGCGGCGCGTTCGATCTCGTCCATGATCGACTCGGATTGCACTCCGTTGTCCGCGAGCACATGATGGCGCGATACAACACCGTCACCAATCGCGTGTGACCGAAAAACTCCTGCCGCAACGCATCTGGAGAAATCAGCGCTTCCGCTGCGAGATCGATCTGATCGAGACGGGCCATCGTACGCAGCGGCAGGCGATCACTGGCGGCCAGATCGACCCCGCGACCTAGGCAGAAGCGCGGCTTGTTCGGCGGCATTAACATCTCGTCCAATAATGATTCGCGAATTTTGTTGTTCAGTCCTTCGACAAAACCGCGTGCGACTTCGACGCATCAGTCAACACGAACGTACCACCTCGCTGCGGTCCAATATTTTCTTGCGTAAGCAAGGCAGTTGCCTCACGTCTGACAGACGCCGACCTGATGTAGCGAACCGCCTCCGCGATCCGGACCGCCAGTGCACGTACTGACATCTCCGGGCCAAGCACGGACAACACATGCGAGTGAAGTACACGCCCCTCAAAATCAACCACAGCCGCAATTGTGTCATGCACGAGGTCCTTCAAGCTCATCGCCCACTTTCAATTTGAGCTCATCTTCAAGTGCGGCGACTTGTGCATTCACGACTGTGACATCGAGATCGCGCACTCTGCTATCGCATGCGAGCAATGCACCTGAGGCAATCACCAAACAACCCCCCACTGCACGCGCGGCATAAGATCTCTATACGCCACGCGTGCAGTGTGATTCATCACGCCGTCACCGTCTCACGATCAATTCTTCGGATCTAACATCTTCTTGATCTGATCACGCGAATCTTCGAGGTGCGCCTTGCTCATGCGATCACTGGTTCTGGCAATGGCCGTCGCCAAATCCGCATCTAACGCACGCATCTCCGACTTAAGAATCGGTCGGAAGTCGGATGTGCTTACCGGACCCGCACCACCGCGTCCACCGCCAAAACCCGGAATGACTGGAGCCGCCGGTGGCGGGTTGATCTTCGACGCCATCGCTTCGAGATACACACGCTGCAACCGACGACGAAACGCGTCAATCGGCTCGCCCGTGCTGATCTCACTCCACAATCCTTTACGCAGATCGGCGAGTAGGTCGGCCACCGGATAGACCTCGCTCTTTGACTTGGCCATCGCTTCCATTTCGACCATACGTTCCAGGCGATCGTTGGACACAATGCTCGCCAACGCACGCGCTTGCGCATTGCCGACGCGATTGAGACTCCCGCTCGCTTCGATCTTGCGCAGGATACTCTCGTCCATCAACCACGGTTGCGTTGTAAACGCATTGTCGAGCAGAAACTTCAACGCATCGCGTTGACGCGCGGGTTCGACGTTGCGATAGACGGGCCCTTTCTGACCGACAAGCTTTTCTTGTTTGTATTCACCGCCAATAATACGCGCGACGTGTCCCATTTCGGTCGCCCACTGCCCGATGGTGCGTCCGTAAATTTCTTCGAGATCAGCATACGTCGTGCCCTCCTTCCACGCCGTGGCGGGCTCAATCAACGCCATCGTGCGCTTCAGGTTTTTGACGCCAAGCGTTGTGGCTTTCACGGCATCCGCATCGCCGACGGCTTCTGATTGCTCACCCGGATCCGATCCCTGCGCGCCCGCGTCACTCGCAAAGCGATACCATGGAATGGTGTCCTGCATCTTCGCCCACTTCTCAAGCGTTGGGCGTTCGTCCTCCGGTGTTTTCGCACCGGGAATTGGCATGTAGCCCCACATCACCGCGTACTTATCGTACGGACCGACTTTCGGAATAAGGTCGTCGAGCGCGATGTTGTCTTCCGGCTGCGCCACATAGTTGAAGCGCGCATAGTCCATCAACGTTGGGGTGTGGCCCATCTTCTTCACCCAGGTTTTCGAACGCACGGAGTCGGTGGGATACAGCGAACTCGCCTTAAAGTTGTGCGGAAAGCCCAGTGTGTGTCCGACTTCATGCGCTGTGACATACTCAATAAGTCGTCCCATCAACGAATCAGGCAGCGGGAATTTTTGCGCGCGCTTGTCGAGATGTCCGACCTGTGTGAAGTACCACGAGCGCGCGAGGTTCATCACGTTGAGATACGTCTGCACATCAGCGTCAATAATTTCACCGGTGCGCGGATCACGCAGACTTGGACCGACGGCATTTTCTGTCGTTGACGGCAACCAGCGAACCATGGCGACGGTGGCATCTTCGCCCGAGAAGTCGGGATCGTTCGGCGCATCAGCGGCAATGATGCCTTTGCTGAAACCGGCTGCCTCGAATGCAACCTGCCAATCTTCAATGCCGCGTTTAATCCACGGCTTGATCCACGCGGGCGTCGCAGGATCGAGATAATACGTGATGGGTTTCTTTGGCACGCATAAGTTGCCGACTTTTGCGTCTGAACATTCCAAGCGCCAACGCGAGATGAATCGCTTTGCTTCAACACGCTGATAGCTGCCCGAAAAATCGCGCTGCGTGACGCCGAAGTAACCGACGCGATCATCGTTCAAGCGCGGTTGCATCGGAACATCGGGCAACTTCGCAATGGAAAATGTGTAACGCTCGGTCGTCGCACCTGGAGCACCGCCACCACCACGACCGGGAGCAGGTGCTGCCGCCGCCGCAGCTTGCGGAGTAAACGTTTGCACGGCGGTCACGTTCACATTGCGTGAGAACGCTGCGAAGTGATCGACATACGAGCGCGTGGCATCGATCTGAGCGCGAGCGCCGAGCGCGGTGTATTCGGGCACGCCGCCGGTGAACATGCGTGTGACTTCGATGACGGCTGCGCTATCGGCGTTGTATGCTTCGACGTTAAACGCGGCGAGAATTTTTGTCAGCGCAATGAGGTCGAACGCTTTCTTGCCAGCGGGCGTCGTGTCGGAATTGAATTCGCTGTAACTCGCTTCACGCAGAAACACGCGATTGTCACGACGCTCAAAGCGGACAAGATTATTTCCGCCTTGTGTACCACGAATGCCTATTTCTTCCGGCGTACCATTGAGCGTGGTTACGATGACGAAGTCCTTGCCTAATTCGCTACGCGGAATTTCAAAGTACAGACGGCTGCCAATCTGATGCACAAGAAAGACGCCCTTTTTCGTGACGGCGCGTGGCGTGATGACGGTGGCGTACGCGCGCGGCACGGGATCGGCAGCGTTGGCACCGCCTTGCGCGCCAGCACCGCCTTGGCCGAACGCTCCGGCACCGCCGGTTGGATTCGGTGGCGCTCCGCCGCCGCCTCGACCGTTGTTCGGTACAGTTGCGGGCGCCGGAACGGGCGCGGGTGCCGGGGGAGCCTGTTTCGTACACGCGCTGAGCGCGAGGCCGACGGCCACGATGGACAGAGAAAGAAAACGCATAGGTCGGAGAGAGCGGGGGAGGAGTCAAACAATGGTTTGTCGGCTGACAATACATTTATACGTACGCGTTCACATCGCGATCTGTTCGACCTGTTCGTCAAGGTCGATGACACTCACCAGCAGCGCGGTCACGATCAATGCTGCGACGATCCGCCCCACACTTTGCCCAAATGCCAATGCAGAAAACACCATCGCACCCACAATAATTCGTGCGCTGATCGTGCTGTGGTCGCGCCGAGGTGATCGCAGACTCACGTGCGCCTGCAAACGCGCCACGAGCCCCAGCGGTGTCGGTGGCTGATACGTCAACACCCGTCGGAGATGGCCAACGAGTGCTTCGGTTTGCTCGTCGTCATCGTGGTGCGCATCGGTCATGGTGATTTGCCTCAGTCAGAGTCGTGCGCGGTAGTCGTTTCGAGCACGCGTCGCAAGGTTGCGAGCGCACGATGCAGTGAGGATTTAACCGTACCCTCGGCGCGTTTCATTCGCAGGGCAGCGTCGCGCGTAGAAAGGTCTTCGACGATGCGCAGAAGCACCGTGTCGCGCTGTAGTGGAGGAAGCGCAGCCACGGCGCGCCACAGTGCGGCACGTTGCAATTCAATCGCCAGTGAGGGCGAGCAAGATTCGTCGTGCTGTGTCGGAATTTCGGACGACCAAAGCGTCGTGAGCCAACGTCGTCGGTTCCGACGACGCCGATATGAACGCGCTTGGTTCAGCGTGACCGCGCATAACCATGTGCGTATTGGTGCGCCCGCCGCACGTCGATGCGAGCTACGCGCGGCGATCATCCACATATCTTGCAGAATATCTTCCGCATCAGCGTCGTTGTCGGTGAACGCGCGCGCCAGTACAAAGAGTGCTGGCGAATGAGCGCGGATGAGCGAAGCCAGCTCACGCTCATCGAGCGGTTGCTTCACGTTGCTGGCGTGCGAAAGCCAACAGTCTCGACATCGCCTTGATACGTCCGGGCGGCGAAGCGCCACCCGATTGCGGCGCAAGCGATTGCCGGGAGGTACGGAACCAGCGCGAGCAAGAGCGGTTGACCACGAAAGAGTATGCTGTACGTGTAACCGGATGACCAGTTCAGCAGCAGCGCTGTCGCCGCAGGCGCGAAGAGGAGCGCGAGCGCCCAACGTGCAACGGTCGCGTCGCGTGGAAAACGAAACACGACGCGATCTGTCATCCACGCGTCTAAGCCAAGCACACAACCCACTAACACCACCGGTAACAGCAGCATGCCTGCGCGTACAATCGCCGATTGCGCCTGCGCGCGGGGATGCGAAACGGGATATTCGCGCAAGACCACGTGAACGTCGCGCACGGTACCGACTTGCAGCTCGGCTGCGGCACGGAGCACGCTGTCCTGCAAAGGCACCGCGAACGCGTCGAGGACTAACATGAGGCATGTGGCAACGAGCACCACGCGAATCGCCTGACGGAGCGTATCACGTACGGGCCGCATCGTGCCGACAGCAATCGCTGCAATTACGCCGAGCATCGGATACAGCGAATTGCTCAGGCTGAGGAATGCCTCCATCGGTGCGCCACGCCAGCCGTGTACACGCGTCGGCGCGCCCGTGAACAGATCGGCGAGGAATAGAAAGATGGCGGAACAGCCTAGCAGCACCGCGAAATGTCGCCAAATCGAGCTGCGCATCTGTGCGTCCGAGTGAAGTGAGAGATGCGTGCGTTTGTGCACACTCATGCCTGTCTGATAGGTAAACGACACGATGCGGAGGTTCGGTTTACCGTCGACATCGCGTGCGTCGTCGGTAAACGGAATGGCACATTGATGACATCTGCTTTCTATCGCCATTCAATCTGAACGACATACCGCACGGAGTGGAAATGCATCACACGAGGATGAGTATTCGCGTCGGTTTGCTGCTCGCCATTGGATTACCAACGCTTGCGGCCGCAGCCATCGGCATTCGCGACGCGCTCGATGATCGACTGAACTACGCGGTCGCAGCGCTGCCGTCGATTGGCACTGCGCTGCCGTCATTCCGTTTGCCCACGTTGCATCGCGACACGATGTCACTCGATCGCTTTCGTGGTCAACCGGTCGTGTTTGCGCTTTGGTCGCTGCAGTGTAGTGTATCTCGCGCTGCACTGGCGGGCGTTGAGCAGTTGCATCGCGACTATGCGTATCGCGGTGCGAATGTTGTGTTGCTCTCCGATGATGGAGACACCATCGCACTGCGGCGTACCATGGATAGCGCGGGCGTCACGCTGCCAGTTGCGTATGCAGACGGTCACTTGCGCCGCATGTTTGATCACTCACGCTCGGCGCCTGAGCGCGACACGTATCGCATCAAGTTTGGACTGCCGAGCTTTCTCATTGTTGACGCAACTGGTCGCGTGCACTATCGCGAAACCGGCGTACCAATGACGGAGTTTCAGTCCGGTAACGTCTCGCTGCGCACACTTCGCGCGGCGCCGTCACACTGTTGCGAACTTCTGTTTCCAACACGCGAATGTTAGCGGCGGGTCCGGCGCGACCGGCTGTCCGACGACCGGACTCCGCAACGCACAACAAAAAATGCACCAAACAACAAGAACCTACTTCAACGTCTTGACCATCCAATCCGCCAACGCACCCAGCACCTCGGGTCGAACGCGCGCGTCCTTAAGCGTCGCATACCCACTCGCCTTTCCCGACGAATCAACGACAAACAAATGATTCGTCGCCGCAAACGTGCGCACCGTGACGGATCGATTGCCACCCGCCCGGAACGCTGCCGACAACGTGTCGGCTTGCTCCGGCGAAACTTGCGTATCTGTCAAACCTTGTAAAATGAGCACCGGTTGCTTCACCGTTTTCGCTGTCACCACCGGATCGTGGTTCAAGAAAAATCCAAGCCATGGCATGGCCCTGCCTGCCGAATCGAGCCGCGCGGGAATTGATGCCATGATGGAATCGCGCTGCATTGGTGTTAACACCGCGATGCCGTCAACCAACTGACGATTTTGAAACATCGACACGCGACGACCGGTGTACGCTGGTCCCGCAAACAACGCAATCGCTTTCAGCTGCGCGTCGGTCGATGCGACCATCGGCGCAATCATACCGCCTTCACTGTGGCCGACTAACGCAATGCGATTGCCATCAATGTCCGGTCGCGCGCGCAACCATGCGATGATCGAACGCACGTCATCGGCAAACCCTTCACTCGTGACCGTGGCCACCGTTTCACGTCCACCGGATTCGCCAACGGCGCGATCATCAAAGCGCAGTACGGCAATCCCGCGCCGCCCCAGCGTGTCGGCGATTTCGCGAAAGATCGCGTAACCCGGCACGATCGAAATACGCGAATCACGTTCTTGCGGACCACTGCCACTGATCGTGATGACGACCGGCATTTTGCTCACGCCGTTTGGCTTGGTGAGCGTTGCCGCCAAATCGTACCCACGTCCGGACGGAATGCGTACGTGCTCTGCTGTATACGGTGCACCCGCTGGTGCATCGTACGAGCCTTTCAATGTTGCCGGAACGACGGGCGATTGCGCACGCACCGTGCCTCCGACAGGCAAACCCGCGCTCAGTGCCATCAGTGTGGCGACAAGTACGACCACGCGCCGTTGACGCACGCGACGAACGATGATGAAGCTCATGAAGAGGTGCGCGAAGCGCGCTTAGGGTTCCGAACCGTCTGCATCTTCGACAGACATCCGTCCGTCAAGTGCGTCGGTCGGTGCAACGGTACGTCCGATCGATTTGGGCGCGCGCCCTTCTTTCTGCAACGCGCGCCGCAAAAGAAATTCGATTTGCCCATTCACGCTGCGCAGGTCATCGTTTGCCCAACGCTGGACCGCTTCCAGCAACTCGCGGTCCATGCGTAACAGGAAAGACTTCCGTTCAGCCATGATGAGACCCGCTGTGCGTCACGTGTGCAACGTGCCCGCATTCACGACGGGCTGCGCGGCGCGATCAGAACAGAGCACGACCAAAAGGTTGCTGACCATCGCCGCCTTGCGCTCGTCATCGAGCACCACAATGCTGCGCGCGGACAGCGCATCAAGCGCCATCTCCACCATACCCACCGCTCCTTCAACGATCGTTTGGCGCGCCGCCACAATCGCGCCCGCTTGCTGTCGCTGCAGCATGGCCGCCGCGATCTCCTGCGCATACGCGAGATGACTGATGCGCGCCTCAACAACTTGCACACCCGCTTTCGCAAAGCGTTCCTGTAGTGCCTCCATCAAACCCTTCGACACTTCGGACGTATGCGTGCTGAGCGCGATATCGTTCGAGCCGTGATGATCGTACGGATACGTCGAGGCCAGCGCGCGCAGCGCCGACTCACTCTGCATGGTGACGTATTGCACGTAGTCGTTCACTTCAAATACGGCTTCCGCCGTGTCCACCACTTTCCACACCACGATCGCGCCAATCTCCACCGGGTTGGATCGCGCGTCGTTCACTTTGAGTTTGTTGGTCTCAAAATTTCGCACGCGTAACGACACCGCTTTCTTGGTCATGAACGGATTCGTAAACCACAATCCCGGTACCTTCGCCGTGCCTTTATAGTTGCCAAATAACGTCAGCACTTTGCCTTCGTTTGGTGCGACCGAAAACAATCCGGGCGTGCACAGCAGCACCAACGTCGAGAGCAACACGCCGCTTACAGCGATCAGCGCCGATTGCGACCGACCGCCCATAACGGCGATCCACAAGCCGGCGATGAACGTGGCAACCAGCAAAAGCGCGATCGGTATACCCGATGTGGGTCGGGCATCAACTTCTCGAAGCATCTGAATCCTCATGGAGGAGGGTGGTATTGATATGATAGCATTACGATAGTATATACGGTAGCTCAATATTTCGAGTTTCACCTTGAGTTCCGATGCGCTTGGCCTTGCCCGAACACCGGGCGGTAGCGAACATCGACGTGCACGCTCTTAGCTCCGCCCCTTTTGGAGGTTCGCTGTGTTCGCTCCGCTCGCTCGTTTCCGATTGCGCTCGCTTCCACTCATCGGCGCTCTCCTGCTGCCGTCGCTCGTTTGGTCGCAAGCCAAATCTGCGGTAAAGTCACCCGTTGCTCGGCCCGCTGCCCCTACCGCCGCCGCACCCCTCGCGGCGCCATTCGACACCCTCGCTCTTGGCGGTGTCAAATGGCGAGAAATTGGTCCATTTCGCGGCGGGCGATCGTCGGCCGTGGCGGGCAGCGCCGCGCGACCCAAGGAGTATTGGATGGGCACCGTTGGCGGCGGAGTCTTCAAAACCGTCGACGGTGGCGCCAGCTGGCAGCCCATGAGCGACAAGTATTTCGGCGGCACCATCGGCTACATCGCGGTCGCGCCGTCCAATCCAGACATTGTATATGTGGGCGGCGGCGAATTTCCGGTGCGCGGCAACGTGTCGCATGGCGACGGTGTGTGGAAGACGATCGACGCCGGAAAAACGTGGACGTTTTTAGGGTTGGCGGATACGCGACAAATCTCTCGCGTGCGTGTGCACCCAACCAATCCGAATCTCGTGTACGTGGCCGCGCAGGGGCACGTGTGGGGGCCGAATCCAGAGCGTGGTGTGTATCGCTCCAAAGACGGCGGCAAGAATTGGTCGAAGATTCTTTTTCGTGATGACTCCACCGGCGTCACCGAACTGGCGATGGATCCGAGCAATCCAGACGTGCTCTATGCGGGCTTCTGGCAAGTGTATCGCAAGCCGTGGACGCTTGAATCGGGCGGCAAAGGATCGGGCATGTTCAAGTCCACGAACGGCGGCGATACGTGGACGGAAATCACGCGTAACAAAGGACTGCCGGCCGGTTTGTGGGGCGCGATTGGTATCAGTGTCAGCGGCGGCAACGCGCAGCGTATTTATGCCAACATTGAAGCCGAAGAAGGCGGCGTCTTTCGTTCGGATGACGGTGGTGTCACGTGGATTCGCACGAATGCCGAACGCAAACTCCGTCAACGCGCGTGGTACTACTCCAAAATTCACGCCGACACAAAAAATCCAGACGTGGTCTACGTCAACAATGTGTCGTTTCAAGTATCGCGCGATGGAGGAAAGACATTTTCCAACTTGAATCCGCCGCATGGTGATTCGCATGACGCGTGGATTGCACCCGATGACCCAAATCGTATCATCGAAGGTGACGACGGTGGTGCCAGCGTGTCTACCGATGGCGCGAAGACATGGACGTCAGAAGCATTCGCGACCGCACAATTCTATCATGTCACGACGACCAATCATTTCCCGTATCAGATTTGCGGCGCACAACAAGACAACTCAACGTTGTGCGGACCATCACGAAAAGCAGGCGGCATTCAACTGAGTGATTGGGTGGATGCAGGTGGTGGTGAATCAGGGTTTATCGCGTCGTTGCCCACCGATCCGGACGTCGTGTTTGCCGGCAGCTACGGTGGCTTACTCACGCGCAAAAATTTACGCACAGGACTCGAGCGCAACATCAACCCGTGGCCCCTCAATCCGATGGGACACTCGGCTATTGATTCGAAGTATCGCATGCAGTGGACGTTTCCAATCGTTGTCAGTCCCCACGATCCAAAAACGCTATACGTCGGGTCGAGTGTGTTGTTCAAAACCACCGATGAGGGCGATAGCTACACGACGATCTCTGGTGATTTGTCACGCAACGATCCGCGCACGTTGGGTCCGTCCGGCGGACCAATCACGAAAGATCAAACGAGTGTGGAATACTACGGCACGGTGTTCGCGATCGCCGAATCACCAGTAACAAAAGGCGTGATTTGGGGCGGCACGGATGACGGCGTTGTGAATGTCACGCGTGATGGTGGGAAGACTTGGTCGAACGTCACGCCACCGCTGTTAAAAGAGCGTGAGTGGTCACGAATTTCCATCATTGAAGCGTCACGCTACGGTGCCGGAATCGCGTACGTCGCGGCGAACCGTTTTCAGATGGATGACAACGAACCGTATCTCTTCAAGACCGCAGACTTTGGAAAAACGTGGACGCGTATTGATGGCGCCGGCAAGTCGAACGGTATTCCATCGGGCGAATTTACGCGCGTGATTCGTGAAGACGATGAACGGAAGGGGTTGTTGTACGCGGGTACCGAACGTGGCGTGTATGCATCGCTCGATGACGGCGCAACATGGTTTTCATTGCGTCGGAATTTACCCATTGTACCGGTGCACGATTTAGCCGTGCGCGATGGCGATCTCATTGCCGCGACACACGGTCGTTCGTTCTGGATGATCGACGATCTCAGTGCGCTGCGACAACTCTCGGCCGTTTCGATCGCGAAGGCGTCGCATCTGTATACGCCGCGTTCGGCCTATCGTATCACGTGGAATGGCGGCTTTGGCGGCGGCGGCGGTGGAGGCAACACCACGGGCGCGAATCCACCGGCCGGTGCCATCGTGTACTACTGGCTCAAACAAGCAGCGAAGAAAATCACCATCGAATTTCGCGATTCTACGGGACGCACGATTCGGAGCTTCGCCAGCGATACGGCACCTGTTGCACCGGTGGCCGCTCGCGGTGGTGATGACGGTGGGTTTCGCGGTCCACCAGAACCACGCGTTGGCAACAAGACGGGCATGAACACGTTCTCGTGGAATTTGCGCGAGACCGATGCCACACGTTTTGACGGCATGATTTATTGGGCCGCGGGGACCACAGGCCCACTCATCATTCCAGGTACGTACACGGTACGACTGATCGTCGATGGTGGTACGCCGCAAGACGCGAAGTTTATCGTGAAGAAAGATCCGCGCACGCAAGCCACGCAGGCGGATCTGATTGCGCAATACAAATTGCTGATGCAAGTGCGCGATCGCACGACCGATGCGAACGACGCGGTACGCACGGTGCGCTACGTCCGTGCACAACTTGGCGATCGCATGAAAGACATGAACGCTGCCGATTCGGCAAAGTTCAAACCGCTTGCCGCAGCACTCGATGCGAAAATCACCGAGGTGGAAGCCAAGGTGTATCAAGTGAAAAACCAGTCGGGACAGGATCCACTGAACTATCCGATTCGCGTCAACAATCAGATGGCTGCCATGGCGGGTGTCATCGGCAGCGGTGAAGCGCGTCCCACCAAGCAGTCGGTCACCGTGTTCAATATTTTGAACAAGGAGCTTGAGGGTTATCTCGTTGAACTGCGCCAAGCCTGGAAAGATTTGTTGCCGCCCGTCGATGCTTTCTTGAAGGAGAAGGGTAAGCCCACGATTGAAGTCAAAGCCGGGGATGTCAAGTCTCCGAAACAGACGAGTGCGGAGGAAGTCACGGGCGCGTGATGCGCGACGATGTTTTGTCTGCATCGCAGCACCAACAACGATGGCGCATGCTTGCACTGTTGGCGTGCGCCGAGTTGTTGGGGATGGCGTTGTGGTTTACCGGAAGCGCGGTGGGTCCGACGTTGGCCAAGGCGTGGTCTCTCACCACGTCGCAAGTCGGATGGCTGACCACCGCCGTGCAGTTGGGATTTGTTGTAGGCACGGCGGTGAGTGCGTTACTCAACGTGGCAGATGTCATTCCTGCGCGGCGACTCTTTGCGAGCGCCGCCATGCTCGGCGCGCTTGCGAACTTGCCGCTCGCGAGCACGACATCGTTCGCGATTGCGTTGCTCTCGCGATTTGTGGCGGGGTGTTGTTTGGCCGGTGTGTATCCGCCGGCGATGAAGATGGCTTCGACGTGGTTTCGTGCACGGCGTGGGGTTGCCGTGGGAACGATTGTTGGTGCGTTAACGATCGGCAAAGCCACACCGTATCTCGCGCAAGCGTGGCCTGGTGTGACCGTGCAACTCGTCACGTACCTATCATCTGCGAGCGCCGTGCTCGCGGCGTTCATTGTTTTCATCGGATATCGCGATGGTCCCTTTGAATTTCCTTCACGACCATTTGCGTGGACGCGCGTTGGCGAAGTGTTGCGCGAACGTCGGTGGCGGCTGGCGACGGGTGGCTATCTCGGACACATGGCCGAACTGTATTCATTTTGGACGTGGATTCCAGCGTTTTTAGTGGCGAGCGATGTCGTGCACGCGACGCGCGTAGGCGTTTCCCCTAATGCTCGCATCGCAGCGTTGATTGGCTTTGGCGTGATTGCGGTGGGTGGCATCGGGTGCGTGTGGGGCGGCGTTGTGGCGGATCGTATTGGTCGCGCGCGACTCGTGATCATCGCGATGGCCGTGAGTGGAGCGTGTGCGTTGGCGATCGGCGTGGCGTGGGGCCAATCGTGGTGGGTGCTCGCACCGCTCGCGCTCCTGTGGGGATTCTTTGTCATCGCCGACAGCGCACAATTCAGTGTCCTCGTGACGGAAAGCGTCCCACCGCATGCGGTCGGGACCGCGCTCACGTTACAGGTGTCGATTGGATTTCTATTGACGACGATCACCATTCAATGCATTCCCCCGTTGGTGCAATGGATCGGATGGCAATGGGTGTTTCCAGTGTTGGCGATTGGTCCGGCGTTGGGAATTTTGAGTGTGCGTCGATTGGGGCGGTGAGCGGTCCGTCGTCGCCACGATTGATCAGAGGTGAGAACCGCTCACCGCTCAGCGCGTAGGCGGCACAACGCCGAGTGCTCGCAGGCGCTCCAACACGTGTTCGTCGACAGCGTCAATAAGTGGATGCCGTTGCGACGCGAGCCATACGTCGGACGGACGGCGCGGCGTTGTTCACGGTTGCACTGCGTGAAGTCGCCCGATGAGGATACCCCTTGCCACCTCGCGGTCGCGCGCATTCCCGATGCGCATGGCGTCCACGAACGCTAAGGCGTCGTACGGCGCCGGAGATCGTACGGCGCGACGAGCAGCTGTTGAGACGAGCGGTTCCAAGGCGACCCCTACAACGTTTCCGCTTGCGGAGGGCCAGACATAGGGGTCGATGCTCCCGGCGAGGGCATCGTGTAACACGGGGGCCGCGTGGGCGGTCGGTAACGAGGAACTCCTCGAGCGCACCAATATTCACCTCAATTCCTAAGCGTACTTTGCGGGCGAGTCCCGATGCGAGCAGCCGTTTGACGGACTGGTGTCCAGTGCTGTTGCTGATCTCTCACGTTTCGGCCAGCGCGGCATATGTCAAATACGAATCTTCGTTCTGTGTTCGCGAAACGCACCCGCAACCGATCGGCTCGTGCTCGATTCCCGAAACTGCCATGGCCCCGGCGATGCAAACTCGTGCAGATCCTACAACACAAACATCGCAACACCCGCAGCAATCATCAGCACCGTCGTCGCCCACACCAACACCATCGACAGACGACCGCTCGGCTGGCCATGCATCAACTTCGCATCACGCGCGACCGTCACGATACCGATCAAGAGTGGTGGTGCGACGAGCCCGTTGACAATCGCCGTCCAGTACAACGCACGCACCGCATCAATATTGAAAAAATCCATCGCGACACCACCAGCGACGGATACAATCATGATGACATAAAAGGCTCGCGCACGAGTGAACGGGGCATCGATGCCTTGCCGCAAGCCAAGCAATTCGGCTAACGCGTACGCCGTTGCACCAGCAAGTGTGGGAATGGCCAGCGCACCCAAACCAAACAAACCGATGGTGTACAGCAGCATCGCGCTGTGACCGAGCAACGGTTCCAGCGCTCGCGCGACCTCGGCGCTGTTTTGCGGATGTGTGGTCCCGTTGCGATGTAACGTGAGCGCAGTAGTCAGCATGATGAAAAACATTGCGCCATTCGATACAAAGGTGCCGGCACCGACGTCAGTATTGCGCGCCTTCAGCTCTTCGGGCGTCGCCCCAATGCGCTGCGCGCGTGCGCGACCAATGCCTTTTTCTTCCTCCACTTCTTGCGATGCTTGCCAAAAAAACAGATACGGCGAAATCGTCGTGCCAAGAATGGCCACCATCATTCCCCAGCCATCGGCACCAGACGGCAAACGTGGAATAAAAGTGTCGCGCAACACCTCGCCCCAATTCGGACGCGACAGCAGCGCCGTAATCACGTAGGCCATCAGCACCAACGCGAGCCACTTCAGTACATTGGCGACCTGCGCGTAGCGCATTTGTACCGTCGCCCATAAGATGGCGATGCCAAACACCGTGACCCACACATGCGAATTCACACCGCTCAGGAGCTCTGCCGCATCCGCCATACCCGCGAGGTCGGCACCGATATTAATACTGTTTGCAAAAAACAACGCGGCGCACACCACAAACAATAGCGGTCGCGGAAAACGCTCGCGGAAAGCCGCCATGAGCCCGCGACCGGTCACCATGCCGACGCGCGCGCACATTAACTGCACAGCCCACATCAACGGCCATGACAGCACTGCCATCCATAGCAGCGACGTACCAAACTGTGCGCCCGCCAGTGAATACGTCGTGATGCCCGACGGATCATCATCGGCCGCACCAGTGATAAGCCCCGGGCCCAGTGTGCGCCAGAAACGTGCAATGGGGCCCGGTTTAGCCATGCGTCACGCTGAGGAAAGAAATTTCAATCGGGTCACATAAATATGGCGTACCGGCTGCGGCGAACGCCTACACGAATGCATATGCGCTCGCCGCAGTCCCCCTCATCAGAACACTGTGTGCCTCACCGAATAGCAATGGTCTCGAGATACTCCGATTCGACACGTGTCGCGTCGCTGCCCCCGCGGTTGTGTTCGTTCCAGAGCGATACAAGCTCCGCTTCAAGCGACGCCCCCTTCGTATTATCCAATGCCGCGAACGCACGCACGGTAGGACCGTACCATTCACGGAATAGGCGGACAGTGGCCTCGGGCGTACACGGATAGTTAAACGTGATACGGCGACGTACAAAGTGTACAGCAGCGACACCTGACAGGAGTTTGCGGACGGTCGCTTCATCGCCCCACTGCAACACCGATGCGGTCCCTGGTGGTGGCGGTAAATAGCCCACCACAACGCGCAGCATCTGCCCGATAAATCCGGTCGAGGTCCAGTTGGCCAAGGCAATACGACCGCCCGTTCGCGTCACGCGCAGCAATTCGGCCGACGAGCGTTCGGCGCGTGGAGCGAACATCACACCAAACATGGATACCACGGTGTCGAAGCTCGCATCGGCGTATGGAAGTGCTTCCGCATCACCAAGTTCAAATCCAATTGAGAGCCCTTCAATCGCCGCTAAGGCGCGCGCCTGCGCGACAAGATTCGGCGCAATATCGATGCCCGTGGTCAGTGTACCCGCGCGCGCAGCGGGAAGCGCGAGGTTTCCAGTACCACACGCCACATCGAGCACACGTTCGCCGTGCGTGAGTTCAAGTCGGGCGATGAAGTCGGCTGCACCCGACGCATAGCCAACGGCCACGCGACCAAAATCGCCGAGCATCCACGTTGATCGCACGCGCTCGGTGATGGGATCGGTGGGACCGGCGGTCGATTGCTGCGCGGAGAGTAAAGTTGTGTTCAGCATATCGGTCAGCGTGAGACCGGCTTCGGGATGTCACTCGCGTTCACATACGTGAGCGCGAACGGACCGATCGCGTTGACCTGCACGATCGTTGCGCCTTGCGCCATTCCGAAATGCGCATGCAACGCTGGCGCACTCACAAAGGCGCCACGTGGCAGCGAGAGCATGTTCGCCGTACTAAATGTTCCACCCATACCCACCTTGAACACACCACTGATCACGGTGACGTTCTCATCCGTCGGATGCGTATGTGGAGCGATCTTGTACCCGTCCGGTAGACGTAGCCGTATGATGAACGGCTCGCTCTTGCTGGGGTCGCCCTGCACAACGGCCATCTCAGCGCCGGGCTGAAATATGGCCGGTGCTGGGCCCCATATAATTTTCGGTGACGATGCGCTGTCGGCAGCCGTCGTACTCGGATCGGTGGCGAGATTGGCGTGTCGATTGGTGCACGCCGATACACCGATTGAACCAATAGTGAACGTCGCGGCAAAAATGCCTGCGACATAGCGGGTGGTAATGCGATACATCTGCGTGTCCTCGCTGTCGTGGTTGAATGCACTGCCGTTGGGCAGGCGATGACGAGAGCAGAGGATATCGATCGTGAGATCCGCGAACCGCGAGGAAACTACGGGGCGGAAATATTGGTGTACGGGGATTTGTTGATGGCGGTACGGGATTTATCGCGGCGTCACAGCACTAGTGCGGCTTCGGAGCACTAAGCCCACGCTCCACCGTCCACGCGGCCAACCGCGCGCGCGTTGAGAAGCCAAGCTTCGCCAGCGCGCCGGCCACGTATCCCTCAACCGTGCGCTCACCGATGCCGAGCGCATGCGCGATGGCGCGGTTCGCCTTGCCCTCTGCGATAAGACGCGCCACATCCCGCTCGCGCGCAGTCAATCCGCTGAACGATGCGTTCACACGCTGCCGTTTACTCGGTGTCGGCGCTGGTGGTGCGATGACATCGACCGCACGCAGGAACGTGTCACGCAACGCGTGATCGGCAATACTCGCGGCCAATTCACCAGCCGTCTGTCTCGCGCGCCCAAACGCTTGTCGCGATTGTACACGCAACCGTCGCTTGCGCAAGACGACGCCTATCGCCGCATCTATTCGCCAGAGCAATGGGCGTGCACCATCAGCGACGGCTTCTTCGTGCGCACGCTGTAACGCACGATCGGCTTCGTCCACATTATCCAACGCGATCAACGCGAGCGCTCGCACATAGCTGAGCCGCGACACCGCAACGTGTGCCGATGGCGCGCGACCATTCGCAAACGCGCGCGCGGCAGCAATGCGTTCGGCGGCGAGTCGGCGTTCCACAAGCACCAGTGCACGAGACGGCTGCATTTCCACGAGTGCAACCTCCGCACGCGCGATCTCGAGACCACGCTCGCCAAGTGTCGGCGAATCCTCATCGCCCGGCAGCAGCGCTTCACGACCCATCGTGGCTGGAACCGCCGCTTCGTCAAGCAGTGCATTTGCGGCGTCGAGTTCGCCCAGACGCGCGAGCGCAATGGCGAGCGGGGCCGCAGTCCACCGGAACCACGTGCGGGAGCCGAGTCGACGTGCGATTGTGCACGCGCGTTCCAGTGGATCGCGTGCAGCCTGTGGCGTTTCTAAGTCGAGCAGCATGCGACCGAGCTCGCATGCGGCGCCACACAACCATTGCAAGTGCTGCATCTCTTCTGCAATCGCCAACGCTTCATGTATCATGGGCAGCGCACGGTCATATGCGCCGCGCCAGGCTAACGCGTCCGCAACGGTGTAAAGCGCGAACGCTTCTCCAGCACGCCAGCCGATTTCGCGTGCAAGTCGTAGCGGTCGTTCAGTTGCATCGGGCCACGCGGCAATGATCGCTTGGCCGCCAAAGCTTGTGCACGACGTGTGACTGGAGCCAGCGCAGAGTTGCAACAGCGCAATCGCCGTTGAAACTCGGCGAGCGTCTCCAAGCTGTTCGTGCAATATCACGGACCGTTCGTAGTGCATGGCCGACAGCGCGATGTCACCAGAAATGAAGTGCGTCATCGCCAAGAGATCCACGGTTTCGGCGATACCACGTTTATCGTCGAGTCGTTCGAAGATCGCCAACGCTTCCTCGTAAATGCGCCTGGCTGGCGCTGGTTGTTCGAGGTTGACATGCCAATTCGCAATGCGATTCAAACTGCGCGCGATGAGCGGGTCGAGGCCAAGCATTCGCGCCAATGCGAGCGCGTCGCGTCGATATTCGCCGGCGCGTTCGTAGTCGCGCGCAGACCAGAGAATGCCAAGGGCGTGCAGTGCCTCCCACGCTTCTGTCTCTCGCCCTGCGGTGCGGGCAATCTCCAGCGCCGTCGTGAATTCGGCATGCGCGCCGTGCAGGTCGCCCACTGTTTCAAGCGCACGTCCGCGTGCATGGTGCAACATGGCGTCCTGCGCAAGCTCGGCGCGATCTGCCGCGATGAGTGCACGATCAATGTGTGCAAGCGCCTCGCGCGGCGCGTAAAGCGCGAGGGCATGGTCCGCCGCTCGCGAGGACGCAGCATACGCACGCGGCCAGTCCATTGCACCGTACGCGTGATACGCGAGCGCTTCGATATTCGCGTTGCCCGAAGCGTCGTGTCGCTCGAGTTCATCGGCAATGAGACGATGCATTGCCGCGCGCTCGCGGACGAGTAGTTCGCCAAGAATGGCCTCACGCGTAAGGGCGTGCCGAAACGCAAAGCGGTCGGACGATTCTTCGGTGACGAGCTGTGCGTGAATCAATTCGCGAATGAGTGCAAGCAGCGCTCGTTCATCGTGACCCGTCAGCGCTTGTAGAAGCACAAAATCGAATCCGCGACCGATGACGGCCGCGATGGACGCGATGTCGCGCGCAGGTACGCTGAGCGCCGAGAGTCGTCGGCGCACCGCCTCTACGGCAGTGCGTGGCGCTTCAATACGCGCGAGTGGACGCGCGACCCACGCACCATCATCACGGCGCGCAACGTCGCCGGCAATGATCAGCGATTTAAGCACCTCCTCGACGAAAAACGGATTTCCTTCTGTCAACGCAAACATTGTCGCAACGAAACCGCCGCCAGGCGCACCGCCGTCAAAGATTGCGGATACCATCGTTGCCAGTTCAGCACTGGAAAACCGCGCTAGTGGTAGCTCCGTGACAACGCGAGTGCGATCCAGTTCCGCGAGGAGTCGCTCTAACGGCGCGGCGACTTCGTCGTTGCGATAGCTCAACGCGAGGGCAATCGGTTGCGCATCCACCCGCCGCGCCAGATGCAACAACAGATCAAGACTCGCCTCATCGCCCCAATGCATATCCTCAATGGCCACCAACACTGGTTGTGATCGACCGAGCGTGGAGAGTGTTTCCATGATCGACTGAAACAAGCGACGGCGTTCCTGTTCCGGCTCGAGCGTTTTCAACGTCGGCAACGCTGGAAAGATGGTGGTCAGCTCCGGAAATCCACGCACCAATTCTGCCGCTGCGGGTGCGAATGCGTGCGCCGCCACAGCGGGCGATGTCGAGGTCGCGAATCGGCGAACGAGATCAAGCAGCGGCGCAAATGGAACGGCGCGGTCGGTCTCAAAGCACGCACCTTGCAGCACGATAAAACCGTGTGCGCGTGCGGTCTCTGCGGCTTCGCGGAGCAATCGCGACTTTCCAATGCCGGCTTCGCCAGAGATCAGCAACACACCGCCGCCGCCGCTACGCGCACGCGACAAGACCGCGCGCGCTGTATCAAGCGCATCTTCTCGCCCAATAAGCACTGGGCAGATAACACTGCGTGCAGGAGAAAACGGCCGTTCGGTGTTAGACAGGTTCATCAACGTTCTGCAGGTCAATCAGAGGGAGATTGAAGAGTAGCAATACGAAAGTGTAACGCGCTGAGATTCAATGCGATGTGACAAATGCACTAATGGGGTGACAGTTCGTCAGGTCATGCAGGGCGCGCGTCGATGATAGCAGCGCCACTATTGTTTACGTGACGAGCAAATGCAGTCAGATATGCATCGAGCGAGCGTGTGTGCCCGTTGATATGCGCGCCGATAAATCGAAAGACAGGGTTGCCAACGTCGGCCGATTCTGTGATGGCGAGCAGCGTGCCTCCCGCAACGGCAGCAATATGCCAACGCCACTCACCCGAGTACGATAAATCATCATCAAGGATGCGCGCGGTGAACGCATGTGGTGCATGCTCGTGCACAATACCAAACGTCACCGAGCCCCGTCGAGATGTTTCGCACCACCGTACACCGGGTTGGTCTGTATCGACGAGTACCGCGCTCAGGATATCGTCTCGCCATGTGGCGTACTGTGCGACGTCGCGAACGGCGCGCCACACGGTGTCGGGATCCGCGTTCACAACAATACTGCGGGCCACACGATGGTGCCGCGGTGTAACGATTCCGCCAACGAGCAGCGCTACAGCAATCGCTACAATAGTCCCCATCACGAAAAGAATCCAAAACACGAACGCTAGCTCACGCGCTGCGGCTGATCGAGGACACTGCGCACACGTCGCAACAATTCTGTTGCGGTGAACGGCTTCTGCAGAAACAAAAGTTCATCCGTTCGAATGCCGTGCAAAAGCGAAGCGTCGTCGGTATAGCCCGACGCGAACAGTACGCGCGTTTCGGGCCGCTGACGCTCAAATGCTTCTGCGAGTTCACGCCCATTCATCCGTGGCATGACCACGTCGGTGAGGAGCAAGTCGATGCGATGCGGAAACGTGCGCGCGATTTCCAACGCGGATTCACCGTCAGTCGCCGAGAGCACGTGATAGCCACGACGTTGCAATGCCGCCGTGGCCACCGCACGGACGCTGTCCTCATCTTCCGTGAGCAGAATGGTCTCGTAACCCGTGAGTACTTCATGTACCGGCGGCTCCGTATTTGGAGTGGCAATGGTTGCATCGCGCGTGGGAAAGAAAAGCTCGAACGTGGTGCCGATATCGAGTTCACTCTCCACGTGAATCGCGCCGCCGGATTGCTCGACCATGGCATATGCCAACGCGAGACCAAGTCCAGTGCCCTTGCCACGAGGCTTCGTGGTGAAGAAGGGTTCGAAGATGCGTCGCCGGACCTCCTCCGTCATGCCGCTGCCCGTGTCGGTCACGCGTATGGTCATCCAAGGCGAATCAACGGACAGGCCGCGCGCGAGCACCAAATTCGGAATTACGGTTGCGGTTTCCACGGACAACGTACCACCCGTTGGCATTGCATCACGCGCGTTGGCACACAGGTTGAGCAAGACCTGCTCGAGTTGACCCGCATCGGCCCGAATGCACCCGATATCTTCACCGAGTCGTGTTTCGAGCACGATGTGTTCGCCTATAAAACGACGCAGTAATCGGTCAAGGCCGAGTACGACCGCGTTCGGATCGAGACTGGTCAGTTGCATGACTTGCTTACGGCTCACGGCCAAAATCTGTCGCGTAAGATCTGCGCCGCGAAGGGCGAGCGTGCGAATCTCTTTGACGTCGTTGTGCGCTTCGCTCTCCGGCGTCAGCTCGGACAATGCAAGGTCGCAATAGCCGAGAATGCCGGTGAGCAGGTTATTGAAGTCGTGTGAGATTCCACCGGCGAACGCACCAACGGCTTCCATCTTCTGGGACTGACGCAGCTGCTCTTCACTCGACGCCAGCGCGCGTTCGGCTGCGCGCCGCGCGGTAACGTCAATGCCGACTGAGAGCCAGCTCGCGCGGCCAAGTCGTCGCGACGACGTGGTTACCACTTCCATTTCAATCGGTCGACCGTCGGCCGTGCGATGCATCCACATCCCGGCGTTTTGTCGCGACTCGGAAAATGGCAGGCGCGATCGCGTGAAGCGTTCGCGTTCGATCGGGTCGAGTAGGTCGACAATGCGACGTGTTAGAAATTCATCACGATCATATCCGTACTTTTCCAACGCGGCTTCGTTGACGGCGAGGATGCGCAAGGTGTCAGCATCCCAGGCCCACATCGGCAATGGATTCGAGTCGAACAATAGTCGGTAGCGGCGCTCGCTGTCCGCCAGCGACGCACTGCGACGTTCGACGGTTTCAGCCATCTGGTTAAACGCGCCCGCGAGTCCACCAATTTCGTCATTCGATTGAATGCGCGACCGATGACCGGCCGAACCAACCGTCAACGCGCGCGCATCACTGGTGAGCTCGTCCAGTGGTTTGGCGATGCGACCACCAATGGCCAGCGCAACGATCAGCGCGAGGACAATCACGAGTGCTCGCGTCGCGACGTCCTGCAATGCCTCTCGCCGAAGCGGTGCCAACGCGTCTGCTTCTGCAACGCTCATGCTCACCATCCATGGCGCCGTGCGAAGGCGAGAATACCCGAGAATGTACCGTACACTGTCTCGGCCAACGTAGGTGGTCACACCGATGGAGTCGCGCAGTACGCCTAACGGCTGTACGCGCGCTAGCACGCGACCCACATTGCCGCGCGCATCCTTCGAGCGCGCAATAATGCGGCCCGTGGTATCGATAATCGTGACAACGCTTTGTGTGGCTTCGTCGGGTAAGCGGACGAGGTCAGCGATGGAATCAATTTTCAGCGTTGCAATGAGTGCGCCCCGCACATGCTCATTTGCATCGATAATTGCGTTGATGATACGCAGCGAGACAACACCATTTTCTGCAGCGAGCGGAAATTGTTGCTCCACACGCATGTGGGATCGTGCGGTCGCTGCCCGTATTACGCGTTGCGTCGCGTCGAGAAGCGATCCTGGTACGTTGGCGCCATCCGTCGAACCGACGACATGCGCAAACGTATCGACGGCAATGACACGCAAGTCGCGCATGCCGCTGCGCGCCCGAATGGACGTGAGCGCCGTATCGTTTTGCGCGCGCGCCGATGGAATGAAACTAATGCCTTCGGACAACCCAAATAACATGGCGCTGGCTGTGCGCAGACGGTCATCGATACGACCCGCCACCATGTTGGTGGTGTGCATGATGTGCTGATCAAGTGCGCGACGGCTCTCCGCATTGTGCTTCCACACACGCCATCCATCGGAAACAGCAAGTGGCACCGCCACCGCGAGCACCAGCAACACCAGCTGCGCGCGAATGCCAGTCCACTTGGTACTCATGGGCCAAGTGGTTCGGTGCCGGTTGGCATGGCAACCGCCATCCCCATTGAGTGGTAGCCCTTGTCAACATAGATGGTCGTACCAGAAATTCCCGAACCCAGCGAACTCGAGAGAAACGCCGCCGTGTTCCCCACTTCGGTAGCCGACAGCATCTCTGGTAGCGGCGAGTTTGCGGCGCAGTACTCTACCATCTTGTTAATGATGCCGATGGCGCTTGCCGCGCGCGATGGAAATGGTCCAGCTGAAATCGTGTTGACTCGCACGCCGTATTTGCGTCCTGCTTCAAACGACAAGACACGCGTGTCACTTTCGAGCGCGGCCTTCGCGGACGACATGCCACCCCCGTATCCAGGGATGGCGCGCTCACTGGCCATGTACGTCAACGAGCACACCGAGGCGCCTGGGCGCAGCAGCGGACCAAAGCGCTGTACCATCGAAACCAGTGAATACGCACTTGTGCCGACTGCCGCGAGATAGCCGCCGCGACTCACTTCGAGCATGGGCCGTTTCACTTCAGGGCCATTTGCCAGTGAGTGAAACAGAATGTCGAGTGGCTGTGCACCAAAATCCGCCACCATGCGATCAGCAACGCCTTGGATGGAGAAGTCGGCTACATCTTTGTAGCGTTTCGATTCGCGCACATCAGTTGGCGCATCGCTCAGCACGTCATACGCTGCATCGAGGGCGTAGATGCGTTCAAAGTTCAACAAGGATCCGTCGGTCAGCACACGGGATTCATCCATCTTCCCACGTTCAAGCATATTCAAAAAAATGTTCAGCGCCGGTGGCCATGTGGCGACGCACACCGTGGCACCAGCTTCGGCAAAGGCTTTGGCAACAGCAAATCCAAACCCGCCGTCATCAGCAACGCCGGCCACCAAGGCCCGCTTGCCGGTAAGATCGATAGGTAGCATAGGGGAAATGTATGACGAGAGGCACGTCGGGAGTTAGTGCGCTGCACGTTCTAAGCGGTTACGAACGCCGGACCACGCGTCGGTATTGGGCGGACGCTCAATGATGATGAGCGATGCACCAACGGCGTCTGCGTCATGCAGTGCCGCGTACAGATGATGCGCGTAGTCGGCGGCCTCACGTGGCATGCGCACGATGGACTGATTCGAAGCGGCTGGCAGTGTGACAGCAAGTAACAGTGCCGTCACCCTCGTGGGAGCTCCCGTGTGCATGCGCTGTGCGAGCGCCGCCGTCACATCGTGAACCTCGCTCGCATCAAAGAGCCACACTTGCGCGCGTGGCGCATAATGCCGATCCGTCGTTCCTGGCGAGCGCTGCGCGTGCGTGAGACCATGCGCGGCGACTGTGATCGCGGACTGATCACCTACCGGGCAGCCCAAGACGGCCGCAAGTTGCGCCCGTGAAATCATGCCCGGTCGGAGCACGGTTGGTGCGTCGCCGCTGAGATCAAGCACCGTGCTTTCAATGCCGACCTCGCACGCACCACCGTCGAGAACGAGGTCGACGCGATCACCGAGTGAAGTGACAACATGCTGTGCAGTCGTGGGCGAGATTTCAGTGAAACGATTGGCGCTGGGCGCCGCTACGGGAAAACCAGTCACTCGTAAGAGTGCGAGCGCGATTGGATGATTGGGCATGCGGACGCCGACGGCGGACAGTCCGGCCGTCGCCACGTCGGGGATGCAGTCGCGTTTCGGCAAAACGAGCGTGAGCGGACCCGGCCAGAACGCGAGGGCAAGACGTTCTGCGTCGTCTGACCACACCGTTACGAGTTCGCGCGCGGCATTGATCGACGCTACGTGGGCGATGACGGGATTCCACGTTGGCCGTCCTTTCGCGACGTAAATGCGTCGCACCATTTCCGCGTCGAGCGCGTTGGCACCCAATCCATACACAGTCTCTGTTGGAAACGCGACAAGTCCGCCATCAAGCAGCACACGCGCGGCGCGGGCAATGCGATCGGGTTCCGGGTGAAGTGCGTCAATGCGTAGCAGCTGTCCGGATTCGGTCATTAGCCAAATCTAGTGTTGTGCGGCGCGCTATTGTCGTGCGTCAATTGTTCGTCGAGCAATCGTATCCACCAACGATGGTGCGAACAATTTGAGAAAGCGACCGATCTTACCACGCCATGTCATCACCACGTCGCGATCGCGACGCACGACCGCACGTAGAATGATGCGACAACATGTGTCGACGGCCATCGACTCCGCGGTGGTGCGCTGAAATCCGCGATCGCCAAATGGCTGTCCGTTGGGTGCAAGCGCATGGCGATTGATCTCGGACAAGACGAAACCAGGATACACGACGGTGACGCTCACGCCGGTCTGCTGTAGTTCAATGCGCAGACTGTCAAAAAAACCGGCCATCGCGTGTTTTGTCGCCGCGTATGCCGTGCGTTTGGGAACGCCCGTGAGTCCGGTCAAACTGGAAATCGCAACGATGCGACCGCGTGACAGTTTCAGATGCGGTAAGGCGTACGCGGTGCTCCACACGCTGCCGAGGTAGTTGACGCGCATCAGCGTCGCAAAGAGCGAAAGATCGGTAATATCTTCGAACCGGCCGCTCGCACCAATTCCGGCATTGTTGATGAGGATATCGATGCGACCGAAGTGTGCGACCGCCTGTTCGATCATCGCTTTGCACGACGCTTCCACGCTGACATCGGTGGTCAGCACCAATGCCTCGGCGCCGAGCGCGCGACACGCGAGGGCGACGTGTTCGAGTTGCGCGGCGTTGCGCGCCGCGAGTACGAGTCGCGCGCCATGGGCCGCGCACTGCGTGGCTAATTCGGCGCCAATCCCGTGTGATGCGCCTGTCACGACAACCACGAGTTGATCGAAGACTTTACTCATGCGCGGTTCATGCGCGACCCAACCGATTGGTATCGCCAAACGGTGCGTCGAACGTCGACGAACTGTCAAATGGCGCATCGAGAATGCGCAACGCGAGCGCCGACTCAGCATGCCGCACCGCGAGTTGTATCGCCACGCCCGCGACGTCGCCGCGCAGCACCACTGCCGCGATACCATGCGTTTCGAGGACATGGCGCGTAATCTGCGCTTCAGTCTCGCTCGCGAAATTTCGGATGATCACCATCGCTTCGGCCATGTCGCGAACATACGCTGTCGATCACGACGCGACGAGGGGTGTACATTGACAGCATGCCTCCTTCCTTCGGCATTTTCGTGCTCGCCGAACTCCCTGGAGAGGCGGGCATCATCGTGCGTGACATTCAACAGCGCTACGATCCCAAGCTGGCCCGACTCACCCCGCCGCATATCACGTTGGTGGGTTCGTCTGGCGTGGGCTCTATTCCAACGGATACGCCGGTGGAGCAGATTCGTGCGGCGTTAGCGCCTATCGCCGCCAGTACAGCGCCGCTGTCTCTGCCATTTGGACCGCCGCATCGCTTCATGCAGACGGAGATTGTGTCATTGCCGCTCGATCAAAATGGACCGTTGCGCATGTTGCATGAACGTATCGCGCGGTGTGGGCTGCCGTTTCGTCCGGCGCGTTTCATGTTTTCGCCACACTGCACACTCAGTTTCTATCCGACATTGACGCCCGAATCTGAGCGTGAACTTCTGGCGTTACGGGTCGAGGCACCTTGTGTTGTGGAACGCCTCCAAGTGTATCTGACGCGCGATCCGCAGCCGTCGAAGAAGCTCTTTGAGTTAGAGCTAAAAGCCGGGGAATAGGACGGACTACCGGCTGTCGGGGCGGAGTTTCGCATACGATTGCGTCGCGTGCTTGAGGCCGAGTATCGCGGAAGAAAGGAGTTCGTATTCGGTGTGTAAGTCGTTCAGCTTTTCGACGCTGTGCTGCGTGAGCTGTCGCGATGCTTGTTCGGCGATGGAGTGGCGCCGCAGATATTCCCGCGATGAGAGCCACATTGCGTTGGCAGCTTGACGCACTTCGGCGTCGTCGGACGCCGGCACGGTCGCGCACACTTTCTCGAAATGGCGCACACACTCCGCGAGCGCGAGATCGCACGTGTCGACGAGGGCATGCGTGGCTTCGAGTTCGGTCTGGGCGACGCGCAAATCCTGCAAATGCGAGAGTCGTTCGTGCTGACGGCACGTTTCGACCGCCGTACGACCAAGGGCGTCGGCAACGGCGAGCGGACCGCGAATCTCCAGCGCGGTCGCGTCGTCCATCATTTGCGCGTTGGCAGCAGTGGGAGTGAAAGGCATGGAGTGGTGCACGGAAAAGGACTGAATCGTTACGAGTGGGGAATGATTTAGTGGGCTAACCGGTGTCAGCGGTAGTGGGTTTGCGAGCAAGAAACGGTTCTCGTGCGAGGCGAAGGTGGCGGGCAACGGGTAAATTCCTTGCGGAACTCCCTCCCTCTTTCGGGTTTCGCGCATGTCCTACGAACATCTCCTCGTCAGCAATAGCGCCGATGGCGTGTGCGTCATCACGCTCAATCGCCCGGAGCGACTGAACGCCGTCAATCCAAAACTTTCCGACGAATTGCCGCTCGCGATGAACCAAGCGGCGGCAGATGACGCGGTACGTGTTGTCGTCATCACGGGATCCGGCCGCGGTTTCTGCGCTGGACTCGATCTCGGCGATGCCGCATCGATAAGTGGCGACACACGGGCGACACGCATTGATCCGTATCGATGGGTCGGACGGTGGGTGCAATCCATTACTGCGTGCGAGAAGCCCGTCATCGCGGCGATCAACGGTGCCGCCGCCGGCGCGGGATTTGGGCTCGCGCTCGCATGTGACGTGCGACTCGTTGCGGCGAGCGCAAAGTGTACCGCTGGCTACGTGCGTCGCGGGCTCTCACCAGATGCGGGCGTGAGTTGGTTTTTGCCGCGGCTCATTGGTCATGCGAGAGCGATGGACATTGTGCTCACCGGTCGCGATATGGATGCCGGCGAAGCGGAGCGCATTGGGCTGGCGGCGGTCGTGTATGCGGACGATGTGTTCGCTGAACGTGTGCAGGCGTATGCGACGCGTATGGCGAGTGGTCCGCCAATCGCCCTGGCACTGACCAAGCGCCTCATGTTGGGCAGCAGCACGACGACACTGGACGCACAGCTGCGCGACGAACTCACGCACATCAAGAGTTGCTTTGTGACGAAGGATGTACGCGAAGCACTGGCGGCATTTCAGGGAAAGCGACTGCCGGTATTTCGCGGGGAGTAGCCGCGCGGCTAGTGTCGTCCGGGATTGAACCGCAACGACCCCGGCAAGGCGTTCAGCAGCGGACCCAACTCACTCGCACGGTCGAGCGATGTGACGAACGTGAGCCCATGAATGCTTACAACCAGCATGCCGGAAATACCGTATGCGACGACGCAGCCGGTGTCCGCGTGAATCACGTTGCCTGATGACTCGATGCAATGCGCTTCCCCCATCACACCATTCCCTGCGTCATCGAGATCGCGCACGCGACGCAGTGCTGCCCACGTGCCCACGTCATCCCACCCAAACGCGCCCGGCAACACGGCCACGTTGCTGCTGCGCTCGAGCAACCCGCGGTCAATCGACACAGACGTCACCAGTGACGCAAACGCCTCCAGCTTACCGTCCGTGAGCATCGGCAATCCGCTGCTCAATTCCGCGCAATGGGCCTTGAGTTCGCGCAACACAACTTTCGCACGCCACACAAAGATGCCGGTATTCCAGAGCGCACCTTGATCGATCAGCATATCGGCCAACGCGGCGGTTGGCTTTTCGACGAAATGCTCAACGCGACAGGCGCCCCCTTCGGCACGCGAGTTTAGCGGATCGATCGACGCTCCAGGTTGCAGATAGCCGAATCCAGTTTCAGCACGTGTGGGGCGCGAGCCAATGGTGATGAGTAATGATTCGGTGGCTGCAATGGTCGCCGCGCGGCGGACGGTGTCGCGAAATTCGCCCGCATCGCCCACCGATAGATCGGCATGGAGTGCGCAAAATACGGTGTCGGGTCCGGCACGCCGCGCCACTTCTGTTGCGCCCCACGCCAACGCCGCTGCGGTGCCGAGTGGCCGCGGTTCGACCAACATGTTGGCCTTGGGCACATCGGGAATGGCTTCGTGTAACGCGTCGGCGATATCCGCACTGGTGACGACAAGCACTCGTTCTGGCGGAATCATCGGCGACAAACGCGAGACGGTTTCTGCGATCAGCGGCGTTTCGCCAACGAGCGCGAGGAGCTGCTTGGGCTTTTTGGGCGTGCTCAGTGGCCAGAAGCGCGTGCCGATCCCGCCCGCAAACACCACCGCCCACAGTGACACGTTGGTGTCGAGGAGCGGCTCCATTTCCAGTTCGTCCATCGTTTCCGTGAGGACGGCTGGCTCGATGACAATTGTGGTGTCAATACTGGGAGCGCTGGCTCGTGGCTCGGTCATCGCAGGCGCGTAAGGAGTGAATGGCGTGTCGTCACTGGCGCGAGCGCCGCCGACCTCACAACATACCAACGGCGCCACGGCACGGCAGCATCATTTCTGTGCCTCCGACCCCGTTGCGCTGCGCGGTACGTGGTCCCGTCCTGAACCCCGAGTCTCAAGTGCTCACATTGCACGTCACCAACGGTGACGGTGCCGCAAGCGGTCTCACTCGGTCTGGACTCCCGGGCGACATCCTCTCTTGGCGCGATATTTTGCACGATGGTCCGGTTCCATCCGACGACAATCTTCAGAGTTTTCGTGCGACGCGCGCCGAATTTCTTGCCACACGCGGCTGGGCGTCAGCCTCCGATGTGATCGCGGATCTCGCCGCACGCGACACTCGGCTGACTGATACTGGAGTAGCGGATGAAGTCGTGCTGTGGTTTGAGCCCGACCTGTTTGATCAACTGCAACTCATGCAGGTGCTCGGCCGTTTTGCGTCGCGCGCATCTAGCGACAGACCACGGGTGACGATCGTTCCGGCTGACTGCTTTCTTGCGCCGCTGACACGGGACAAATTTGCGCCGTTATACAATGCGCGGCGCGACATAACAGCAAGCGACATCACGCACGGCGCCGACGCGTGGCGCGCTTTCACATCTTCATCACCGCAGGCACTGGCGACGATGGCGGATCGATTGGACGCGAGCATTGGCGCGCGAACGTACAGCGTGAATATGGAGGCGCGATTGCCGCATCTCGCCGCAGCCTTACGGCGGCAGCTTGAAGAATTCCCCGACGCGCAGCACGGATTGTCGCGCACAGAACGGCAACTGTGCGAAGCGTTGTATCCTGGACAACTGACATTGGCGAAACTCTTTCAAACTTCATCGCAGGCCAGCGAATCGTGGGCGTTTTTGGGCGATTGGAGTTTCGCGTGGTATACGCAGCGGTTGAGTGATTGCTTGCGTCCGTTGGTGATGCATGCAAATAACACACGCGTTGTTGCGCCAGTACGCGATGCCGATGGTCGCGGGTTTTGGGAGCGGAGTGTCATCCTGACGCCATTTGGACAAGAAGTCGTGCGCGAGCGCGCCGATGCGCTAGAGGAAAACGGCATTGATCGCTGGATTGGTGGGACACATCTGACGACCGCGCGGCATTGGCGGTGGGATGGTAGCGTGCATCGTCTGGTAGAGCGGTTGCAATAGGTCCAACAACTGCGAGCCGCGAATGACGCGAATTACGCGAATTACGCGTATTGAACCCTGAGCTCTCGGGATGCGTAGCGACCCGCGATGTTGATTTCTTTAATTAAAAAAACTGCCATTTATCGTTGATTGCTATGCTGCCGCATCGCGATCGGAGCACATTCGCGTCATTCGCGGTCAGTTTTTCCGTCGCGGTCAGTTTTTCCGTGACTGTTTGCACGACAATGATAGGAGGCTGGAAACTGCCAACCGCGAATTACGCGAATTGAACCCTGAGCTCTCGGGATGCGTAGCGACCTGCGAGGTTGATTTTTCTAATCAAAAAAACTGCTATTTACTGTAGATTGCTACGCAGCCGCATCCTGATCGGAGAACGTTCGCGACATTCGCGGTAGTATCCGTGCGTTTCCGTAGTTTCTGTTCGTATCCGCGTCCGTGCAGTTGTGTGGTAGCAATATTGGCCCGTCGCATCCTTCGCATGAACGCAAACCTAGATTTCGTGATGCAAACATCCACGCCAAGCAACGATTCGCTGCTCGCGCTCTTCGAGGCAGACACATCGCTTGCGGCGGCGCAGCCAATTCTTGCGCTCGTTGCGCAATATCTCGCCGACACGCGAAGCGGCGACGGTCCGGTTTCCACCGCTCGTTCAGCACAGGAGGTCGCGGATCGCCTCGCTGGACCGATGCCGCGCAGTGGGAGACCATTGGCCGAAGTCGCTGCGCGCATTTCGACGTTGTTGTTGGATGATGTCAACCGCCTCATGCATCCGATGGCCGTTGGACATCAAGTGTCCGCACCGCTGCCCGCGACTATTTGGACCGAGTCACTTATTGCGGCGTTGAATCAATCGCTCGCCGTCCAAGAAATGTCTCCGAGTTTCCGACCACTTGAAAGACAAGTCATTCGCTGGTGCACCGAGTTAGTCGGGTGGGGCAAACACGCCGGTGGCACGATGACCTCAGGCGGCACCGAGGCAACGTTTACCGCACTCCTCGCGGCGCGTAGTCACTGCATCCCCGATGTGTGGACAAACGGAGTTGGTGTAAATCCACCGGTGCTTGTGTGCGGCGAACATGCGCACTACGCCGTCACGCGCGCGGCGGGCGAAATGGGACTTGGCCTATCGCGCGTGGAGATCATTCCGTCGCGCGACCATCGAATGGACGTGGATGTGCTGAACGCACGACTCGTCGCACTGCACGCGGCAGGAACGCGAGTGATGGCCGTCGTGGCGACCGCAGGATGTACCGCCACTGGAGCCTTTGATGACATTGAACGCATCGCGGATGTATGCGTGGTCCACAATAATGTGTGGCTGCACGTGGACGCAGCGCATGGTGGTGCTGCAATGTTATCTCCGGTGCACCAACATCGCGTGCGCGGAATCTCGCGAGCGCGATCGGTGGCGTGGGATCCGCACAAAACTTTGCTGCTTCCATTGTCTGCTGGTCTCCTGCTCATGCGCGACGAACGCGACTTGCAAGTCGCCTTCGCGCAAACCGCGCCGTATTTGTTTGCACACGATAGCGACGAGACGCGCTTGTGGGACTCCGGCACACGCACGTTCCAGTGCTCCCGTCGATCTGATGTGCTGAAGTTGTGGGTTGCATTCGAGCGATACGGTGCCGAGCAATTGGCCGCGATGTACGAGCGACTTTGTAATACTACGTCTACGTTGCATGCGCTCCTATGCCGACGGAGTGACTTCGCGCCCCTACATACGCCCGAGTCCAACATTCTGTGTTTCGCGTGGACTCCGCTAGGCGTCACAGAGGCCGATCGCGACGAGCTGACGGACGCCTTACGCGAGCGCTACAATCGTAGCGGGCGCGGGTGGCTGACCGCCACTACGCTCGACGGACGGCGAGTATTGCGCGTGACGATCATGAACGTTCGGACCACGTCCGCGCACATGCAGCGACTGGCGGACGGACTCGCGGACGAAGGCGCGGCACTGCTTGCTGAGAGAAAATTCGCAGCAATGTGACAAATAGTTTGCGAGATGCTGCACCAGAGCACAGGATCAAGGAGCGCGCGATACCGTTCGTCCCATACACGCACGTCGGTCGTGCCTCATTCCCTCCGGAGAACCCGATGTCCGCCGATATTCCCGCACCAACCGCCGAGCAATTCGCCGCCTTCACGAACGGCGATGAAACAACACTCGCGACGGTCTACCGTGAACGCTATGCGGCATTGATCAACGTCGCAAAAGAATCGCTCGGCACCGATCTCACGCCGTTCAGTGGCCGCGTTGTGCAACAAGCGATGCTGTCAACGTGGGCGCGCCGCGCGACATTCCAGAATGCCATCGGCATGGTGTCATTTCTCTCGGAAGCCGTGGGCGAAGAATCAACGCTGCAGAAAAAAAAGCATGCGTCACTCCGACAGCGTGATGGTTCGTCAGCCACATCGAGTCACATTACGATACCGACCGAGGAGGAAGCGGTCGCGCAACTCAAAGCGGCGTTGCACGCCCCGCCAGTCGATCACGAGGCCAGTCGCGCCGCATCGCGCGCTGCACAAAAGGCGCATGCCGCCGAACACGTACAAAAAGTTGGAAAGTCCGGTGGCTGGGTAGTGCCGACGGTGCTCGTCGTTGCAGTGGCCGGTGGACTATTTGGTATTCTCAAGTACGCAAACATGAAAGGTGCTGACGAGGCCGTCGACAAAGCGCTCTCCGCCGATGATGCGCGCGACATCTCTGCACGCCGCGGACAGCGCGGCAACGTCACACTCGGCGACGATAGTAAAGCGAAACTCGGCTCAGATTCGCACGTGAAAGTACCCGCGAAATTTGGGACGACGATGCGCACCGTTGCGGTGCAAGGGGCAGCCGAGTTCACTGTCGCGCCCGGCAATCCGATGCCATTCGAAGTCCGTCACGGTACGACCAGTATCATCGCGACGGGCACAAAGTTTTCAGTACGCGCATACCCAGAAGACAGCACCGTTGATGTCGGTGTTGATGAGGGCGCAGTCACCGTACACGTGAAGGATGGGAAAGAAGACCGGAAACTCGCGGCCGGCGCGGCGTTGCATATTGCCAAAGACGGCACGATGTCGGATCTCACCGGCAATGCGAAAGAGGCCGCGATGAGTTGGACTCGTGATTCATTGGTGTTTGTTGACGCGCCCGTCAGCGTGGTCGTGTCGGAACTTGTACGCTGGTTCGACTCAAAGTTGTCGCTCGGTGATCCGTCGCTCGGTTCGCGAAAAGTGACGATGCGCACATCGCTTGCATCGTCCGGTGACGCATTGAAAGCCTTGGCGACCGCCGCAAATCTCAGCGTCGGATTCGACAAAGAAGACAAAGTGGTCTTGAGTGATGCGGGCGTTGCACCTGCCGTAAAGGCGCCACCGAAAAAGAAAAGAAAGTAGAGTTGGTGACGTAGGACACGTTCGCTACGGATGAGCATTTTCTATCGGCACAGATAGTGCACGGCACGGGTTCAAGCAGCGACATCAATCCATGTTTCTGCGAGAACCCGTTTTCCGAGGGAGTGCCTAGTGAGAAAACTCTACCTTTTAGCGACGTCTCTCGGCTTCGCTGCAGTATCCTCCGCCACGGCGCAGGTGGTGTCTGTCGCAGCGCCGGTTGTTGGAAGCACGGTTGTGAACTTCGAGTCACTCGCACTTGGCGCAGCGGCTGCCGGTGCATTCACTGGATTCGGAGTGACCGTGAGTGGCGGATGCTTTCTCGCGAACAGCTTTGCCTCCGCAGGGTTTGGCGCCGGAAACACAAGACAGGCCGGTAACATCCCGACTAGCAGTACCGCCTGTACAGCCGGAACCGCGCAGCAGCCAGTGACGCTCACCTTCGCCAGTTCGCTCAATTACTTCGGTTTGGTTGGCGTATCAAACAGCAACCTTGATCCCGTTGGACCAGGGCGCATCACGTTGACGAACGTACGCGGTGCCGTGACTGTGCTAACGACCGATTTCTTCAACGGAACGAGTCCGGCGTTTGTGGGCTTCACCGATGGTCTCGGTTTTAACAGTGTCACGATTTCCGCTGACGTGAACGGTGTGTTTGGCGTTGACAACATCAGCTTTCGCTCACCAAGCACATCGGTGCCAGAGCCGTCAACCGTTGTACTCTTTGTTGCCGGATTACTCGGCGTTTGGATTATCTCGCGTCGAAAGCATCTGACATACTGAAGAGTTTGACGCTCGCGTGCCGCACACTGCGCGGCATCAACGCCACAAAAAAAGCCCGCTGACATTGTGTCAGCGGGCTCTTTTCTGACCAATCTTACAAGGCCTTTTTGACCGCGTCATTAATATTTTGCGATCCGCCAACGCCGGTATAAATCACTTTTCCAACCTTATCAAGCACGACGACATAACTCGTTGCGGGCGCATCATACGCGCCCGACACCGCACCTTTACGGTCGTAGAGCATGATGCCGGGCATCGGTGTTGCCTTCTGCCACGCTTTCACTCGGTCGATGGACTGATTGATCGACACGGCGACCGTGATGAATTGTGCCTTGCCAACATATTTCGTCGCGGCCGCGCGCATGGCAGGCTCAAGCTGTTTGCAGTTGCCGCACCAGGTCGCCCAAAACTCTAACACCACGGGAGTTTTGCCGAGATAGGACGCGAGGTCGACGGTTTTGCCATCTAACGTTTCGAGTGGACCCCCAGGACCTTTTTCGCCCAGTGCAATGCCGACGTCCTGGGCCGCAACGGTGCCGTGCGCGGTGAGTGGTCGTGCGAGCGTGGCGCTGAACAGCGCGAAGAGGGCCAGCGACAAACGGAACGACGCATTCGCAACACGAATAGCAGGCAGGGCAAAGCGCACGAAAGACTCCGGGATCAGAAGTAAACCTGACCCATTTTGACAAGGTAGTACTCCGCCATGCCGATCATGACGAAGGCAAAGCCGCGTTTCACCCACACCATCCATGTGCCGGCGCGCGGCAGCCGCGTGACTGCACCTGCAGAAAGCCCGACGATGACCAACAGCGTACACATGCCGAGCGAGAACGTGAACAGATAGAGGAAGCCGAGTGCTGCGCTGCCGGTGGTACTGACCCACGTGAGGACGGCGGCCATGACCGGCGCAGAGCATGGTGCGGCAACTAAGCCTGATGCGGCGCCCATTATGAACGCACCGGCGACGCGGCCCCCCGTGCCGGCGTTGGAAGCGCGTTGCAGGATGGACGACGGAACGCGGACGGGGAGCACGTCGAGCATGGACAGCGCGGCCAGCATGAGCAAATTGGCCATAGCGAAAAAGGCCCATGGATTGGCGCTCACTGTGCCGAACATCGTACCCGTAAGTCCGGCCAAAAGTCCCAGTCCCGCGTAGACTGAGGCGAGTCCCAGCACGTAAGTGAGGGACAGCAGGAGGGGTCGCCAACGCGAGGCGATGGCGGTGCCGGCGCGTTCTGCCGCAGATTGTCCGCCGACGATCGCGGCGGTGATCGGGATCATCGGGTAGACGCAGGGCGTCAGCGACGTAAGGACTCCGGCGCCAAAGAGAAGCGGGAGAGCTGCGGCCGGATTGCCGGAGAGCTGGGAGGCGACGTCGGAGAGTTGCATCAGTACTGAAATATAGTGGTACTGCAAGCCGCCAATTACGCGAATTGAACCGAATGGGGGACACGGGGGTGAGTCGCCGAGGAGTCTTTCATCTCGTGCTTTTCAACTTCAAGAATACGGTTACGCAGTTGTCGCGACGTCATTCGTCGCAGGTTGGGTTCAATTCGCGTAATTCGCGGTACGCAGTTCGCGGTCCCGAAGTACTCGTGCCGCTAGATTGCACGCGAGAAACATCCAAACCCTTTAGCACCAGCACTCGCATGGCACCGCAGTTCATTTACGTGATGAAGAAGTTGCGCAAGGTCGTTCCCGTCTCGCGCATCATTCTCGACGATATCTGGTTGTCGTTTTATCCTGGCGCCAAGATTGGCGTGCTGGGCGCAAACGGCGCGGGTAAGTCGTCGTTGTTGCGCATCATGGCTGGTGTGGACCAGGATTTTCAGGGCGAAGCGTGGGCTGCGCAGGGCACCAAGATTGGCTACCTGCCGCAGGAGCCGCAGCTCGATGCGACGCTTGATGTGCGTGGCAATGTGGAGCTCGCCGTGAAAGTGCAGCGCGATTTGCTGAACGAGTTCAACGACATCTCCATGAAGTTTGCCGAACCGATGAGTGATGCGGCGATGGAGAAGTTGTTGGATCGACAGAGCAAAGTGCAGGAGCGCATTGATACGCTCGATTTGTGGAATCTCGATAACACGATTGAGATCGCGATGGACGCGTTGCGCTTGCCGCCCGGTGATGCCGACGTCTCAACGTTGAGTGGTGGTGAGCGTCGTCGCGTGGCATTGTGTCGCGTGTTGCTTGAGCAGCCGGACATGTTGCTGCTGGACGAACCCACCAATCATCTTGACGCGGAAAGTGTTGCGTGGTTGGAGCGCTTCTTGTCGGAGTTTGCGGGAACGGTGGTGGCCATTACCCATGATCGATATTTCCTCGACAATGTGGCGCAATGGATTCTTGAGCTAGATCGTGGCAAGGGTATTCCTTGGGAAGGCAACTACTCTAGTTGGCTCGATCAGAAGCGTACGCGACTGCAGCAAGAAGAGAAAACAGAGAGTGCGCGTCAGCGTGCGTTGCAACGCGAGTTGGAGTGGGTGCGTTTGGCACCGCGCGCTCGGCAGGCGAAGAACAAGGCGCGTGTGCAGGCGTTTGAAGAGTTGGAGAGTGAAGAAAGCCAAGAGCGCGTCTCCACCAACGAAATTGTCATTCCAGTGCCGCCGCGCTTGGGCAACGACGTGGTGATTGCGAAGAGCGTCTCGAAGGCGTACGGCGACAAGTTGCTGTATGACGATTTGTCGTTCGCGTTGCCGCGCGGTGGCATTGTTGGCGTGATTGGTCCAAACGGCGCGGGTAAGACAACGCTATTCCGGATGATTATTGGTACTGAGGCACCAGATTCCGGCTCGCTGAAAACGGGTGAGACGGTGCAGTTGGGCTATGTCGATCAATCGCGTACGCTCGATCCGACGAAAAGTGCGTGGCAAGAAATTTCTGGTGGCGTGGAGCTCATCACGGTGGGTAAGCGTGAGATGAATTCACGCGCGTATTTGAGTTCGTTCAATTTTCGCGGCAATGATCAACAGAAGAAAGTTGGCGATTTAAGCGGTGGTGAGCGGAACCGATTGCATCTCGCGAAGACGTTGATGGCGGGTGCGAACGTATTGTTGCTGGACGAACCAACGAACGACTTGGATGTGGATACGTTGCGCGCGCTGGAAGTAGCGCTGTTGGATTTTGCGGGCTGCGCGGTGGTGATCAGTCACGATCGTTGGTTTTTGGATCGGATCGCGACGCATATTTTGGCGTTTGAGGGTGAGTCGGAGACGGTGTGGTATGAGGGGAATTATGGGGCGTACATCGAAGATTTAAGACGGCGTAAGGGTGCGGATGCGGATCAGCCGCATCGGATCAAGTACAAACCGTTAGTGCGGAAGTAGGGGTGTGCTAAGATGGCATCACGGTCTGAGTCGTAGCAGGTGATTACAAAGCGGCGGCGTGACTTCGCCTCGCGACTGTCGAAGGTGTGGGTCTCAACAGCAGTGCGAGGGGCGAGTCATGGAGCGAGGGCGAGTGGTGTTGGCTGGAGTCGCGATGCTAATACTGCTCGCGTGTTCGTCGACCGATGACACCGACTTTCTCACGGTGCGTGGCGCAATGCGCACGCCGGCTGGTGTGCAGCTGAACGCGCGCGTTGAGCAGGGCGGCCGGACAACAAACGTGAGTCACGCGGACATCATGCGTGTGCAGTCGGATGGTCAATCGTATGCGCGTGTTGATGTCAGTCGCAGTGGTGCGATGCGCGTGGTCGTGGTGGCGATGACGTCGCTCGCTGATACGATTGCAATTGGTGACGTCGAAATGCCGTTGACGAAAGGGTTCGTGTATGGCGTGACGGTGTCGCGCGAAGCGGCGGGCAAGGCGACGTTCTGCTTTGGATGCTCGGGAGTGCAGAAGTTTCCGTTGCGTAGCAGCGAGCGAAACAGCACGGATTCGCTGTGGCTGACTATTTCAAACGCCGCGCCGTGTAAGGGGTGCGTGTACTAACCCCTGCGTGCTGCGCGAGTCGCTTTCGGCCGTGACGGGTCGCACGCAATTGACGAAAATACCACTGGTACGTCGAGCTCTGGTGCTCCGATAACTATTGCGTCCGACAAGTAGCGCGCGAAACCAGTCAGCGTGCGTCCATCGCGCGATCGCACGAGTGATGTTTGCCATCCTTGCAACCCAGTGAAGATCCGCACGAGCACCGAATCTCCGCGCCGATACCATTTGCTGCGTTGTTCCCACACGGCGCGCGATGACGCTGCGACGCGAGGGAAGAATACTTGCCCCGTGTCTTGCAACACCACGGTGTCGAATGTGCTGTCGCGCGCGACCACGGCAACGCTGCCCGTTGGTCCAAGCGGGCGGTTGATGCGCCAACAACCCGTTATGCGCGTGAGTGTTTGGGCGGATACGTCTGTTGACGAGATGGTGGGCGCGCCGACGAAGGCAGCTACAATTGCGATGACGCGAAGCGAGGACATAGTGTGAATGTTACGGCGTGGGCCAACGAGGCGCTGTTGTGTGAGTGTGACGACATGCGAACAGTTTGGACGAATTCGATGCGGCTCACCATGTCGCAGCGTGGGCGATTAGTGAAGTGACATTGTCGGCGTATCGATATTTCGAGATGCTAAGGAAGACAACGCCTATGCCATACATGGTACTGTTGGCCGAAGTCCTCGCAAGCATCGGATATGCACTATTAAAGTCGCACTTGTGGATGCCCGAGGGCATCGGACCTCCCAGCGCGGGTGCCCTAGCTCGCGCTGCTGCCGACACTGCGGCCGCTGGCCGATGAGCAGGAGAAGGATCGAGAAGCCGCAGTGCAGCATTCCACCAACTCTCCTACGTTTGAGGCATGCACCGTAACAACGCTGCGCGAACGCTTCGATCTACAGATCCGCGTCACCGTCGTACTCGAACCCCTCGTCGAGGAACGCCGACGCTATCGTCGCGCAATCGGCCTCACTCGTCTCGTGTTGCCGCATGTCCGCGTACCATGACGATCGAATTGTCGCGACCATGTCGCTGACCACAGCATCCGCCTCGACTCGAGTTAATGAAAATCGTTCCGCTTGCGAAAGCAGATTGGTGCGCCGTGCGCGTCGTCCCGTTCGTCCGCACACCATCGCTAAGTCGCGTTCGTGACTGCCAACTCGCGGATCAGGTGTCACGTCGTACGCGGGAGCGAGTCGCCAGTCATGCGCGGTGGCGATCAGCGCATGATTGCGAGGATGATCATCAAGGTTTGAGACCAACGCATTGAACACCATGCGCCGAAAGAGTTCACGTTGATCCTCGTCCGGCCGCGCAGACCATCGTCGCAGTTCGTCGGCCAGTAGCACGTACGACCACCGATCGCGAAGTTGCGGCGATTCATCGGCATTGAGCACCGTCAGTGCGCTGACCATCCGGTGACGTCGGTATTGCACCGACTCATTCGCGACGGGATCCAAACGCTCCCGGTCGAAACGCATGACCAGCAACACGCGTGCACGACCGACGCGAACGAGACGCGTGATTGGCGTGGTAATCCCGCAGCGACGCGCGAGCGCGAGCATGCCCGCTTCAACGGACGCGTTGGTCCACCGATCATCACGCGCGGGAAACTTCGCGAGCCAAAGCCCAGTCTCGTCCTCAACCACACTCTTGGGTCGAGCGCCGCCCATCGACGTTCCGCCGTCCCGCATCAACACCTCAGCGTGTCGCAATCGTTCGGGAAGTGCTGATGAAGGATGTGACTCAATGAGCCGTGCCGTTTCCATTAATTCCGGCAGTCGCACGATTCGATTGTATGCCCAGAGCGCTGCGGGCTCCGCGTTACGTCCAAACGACAGCGCACCAGCCCGGTCTTCAGGCGACGCAAGCAAGTAGTCAACTTCGGTCAACGCCGACCGTCCGAGCGCGCGTTGAATGACCAATCGTCCCCACGCATCGGGCGACGAGTCACGCAACGCGCCGAAAATTCCGCCGAGTGCTGCTGTTTCTTGCACGCGGTCCGACAACGGCAGGTGATACGAATCCATCGGCACCGCATCAGGGCGTGCGCGATAACGGCGCCCGTAAACGAAGCGACCGACTGTGCCAGCACTCGTTTGCTCTTGTGAAAAACGTCCGCAGGTTATCGTCTCGGTCGAATTCGGAAGTTGCACATAGACGTAGCAGTCTTGCACATGTCCGCGCGCAGCGCTGACGGAAGCTTCTGCGCGCGGCATCAGAAATCGTCGTCCAAACGCGCTGTGAGCGAGGCTCGGTTTCCAAGTCTCGCCGCAGCAAGCGTCTCTCCCTCCCGATCCCGATTGGGTTGCGCAACCTCGGCCAACTGGTCGAGCAGTCCCAGTGCCCAGAGCGCTGCGGCATATGCGGCGATTCCAGTGCCCGGAGCGCCGCTTTCGACGTTGCGTATTGTGTTGAGCGATACGCCCGATCGCCGAGCAAGGTCTTGTTGGCGCCAACCGCGACGGAGACGGGCGGTCTCGATATGACTTCCCATCAGCGTGATGGCGTCCTGCGTTGCGCCGACCGTGTTGATCGAATTCCTACCCATGTCACCTCAGCGCCGTAATAACAGCGTTAAAAGCTATATATCGCTCTATTTAAGGCGTTATTGCCACTAACGCAAGGCAGCGTTTTGTTTGCCAGCTACGTATCCCGTGCGTCGACACCCGTTCGACGAGTTTCTCCATCTCTTGGAAAACGTCGCTTCGCCGTGGGTCAATCAGTAGTGGCCGAATTCATTCGTCGTATCGCCACCACTGCACACAATCCCACCGCAAACAACAACAATCGCAACACACTCGGCTCCGGCACCACCGTCGGCCCCACCGTATCAAATGCACCATTCAAAAACGCCTGCACACGTCCCGGCGCTCGCAACGAAGAAAATGCAAACGTCAACACGCGATTATCGTCGTCGAGATTGAACTCGTCGCGCTGATGCACGAAACCGAGAAAGACACCGGTACCCACACCAGTGCGGAGATCAAGCCAATCGTCAGGTGGTAAAAAATTGTCAACCATCCATCCGTCGGCTGGTGCGATGTCGAAAATGCCGGCACCATGCGTCTCGATCTGAAACACCGCCATCGGACCTCCGCTCAGCCACGTCGTGGTATACGTATAGCGAAACAGCGGACCGGTTGTCGTGACGGATGCGACCACGTCGATTTTCGTATCGTTGTTATTTGCCAGATACGTTGCTTGCAGCTCAGCGATGTCGCCGACACCGGTATGATCTGACAACGGCAGTTCGTCGTCGGTGCGGATGGTCGGGTACATCACGTCCAAATTACTTTTGCCGTGCCCAACGCCAAGCACGTGCCCCATCTCATGCGCACCAAGATTAAACGCTTCTTTCAGATTGGTGACGCCGCGATCAATCTCCATTTCGCCAGCAGTTGGCGTATGATTGCCACTCGCGTCTTTCACGTTTGGATCGTACGCCGGACCACCTTCGCCTTGATGTTTGTTACCGTCCGCATCTTTGACCGTGCCGGCTGGAGACCACTTCACGCTGACGACATTTGGCACATTTACTGCGGACGCAACATCAGTCACGGCGAGTTTGATATTGCGATTCTTGAGCGTCGGATCGTCAAACCACAGCTTCATGCCCGCAATAAGCTTCGCGCGCCGTCCAGGTAACGCACCCGCATCTGGATCAGGCGGTAGGTAGACGGTGATGGTCGTGTTGTTCCCCCATCGCACGAGCCCGTGACTTCCTGCATCCCGCTCGGGCGATTGTGCGTTCGACGTGCGCGAAGCAAAAAGCAACACCATCGCCACACCGACGCGGCGCACCGCGTGTCCTGCTGTTTGAGTGATCACGATAGCCGTCCTGGGGAAGCCGTCGATAGTGCGCCAATAAAACACCCATATTATTGACATCGATAAAATCCCTCGCACCTCCTTGCAGCGCAACTGAGTCTCATGTTGAAGCGTACTCATCATTTCTGAAAAGAATTTTGTGCTTGTGGGATCGTTGCGTCGACTGCGCAACGACTACGTGGAGCAGGATTTCTTACGAGAAAATACTCACGCGACGCACACGGTATTGTCTCAACTCGTGGTGGTCGTCTATCCTCTATTCAGTATGCAAACCGCACCACGCCTGACCGTTCCGTTGCGCATCACGGTAGTGCACCCACCGCCGGGCGTGCGCTTCGCCATTCAACACGGCAAATCAGAGATCACCGAGCCCTCCGCAGTCTCGCCGGAAACCATCGTCTTCAACGTCATGATCACTGTTGATGACACGGCAATGCACCAGCCACCACGACTACTCGGCGCCGTTGTACAGGGGCCACGAACCGCTCGATTTATGTATGTGAATTCGGGCACTCGCGCCGGACAGTTCGACTCGCGGTGGGATCGTCGAGCGAAAGTGCCGCTGTCGGTGATATCGTGGGAGGTGATTCGCCAACAGCAAGCAACACCTAACTCGTGTGTCGCCGTGAGTATTGAAGGTCGTTCGCGCGATGGTGGTCCGAACTGCGCGACGGTGCAGCTGATCGGCACTGGGTGGCACGTCGCGCCACAAGAAAACAAAAATGTTGATTGACCACTTGGTGTACGCGACACCCGATGTCGAACACAGTATCACCGAACTTGAAACACGACTCGGCATTCGCGCATCACTCGGCGGACAACATATAGGCAAAGGCACACGCAACGCGTTGTTGGCCCTCGGTCCACGTACCTATCTCGAAATTGTCGGACCAGATCACACGCAGCCAACACCAGCATCACCGCGTTGGTTTGGCATCGATACGTTAACGGCGCCCCGACTCGTGACGTGGGCGGTGTACAGTCCAGCGCTCACGCAATTGTGCAAGGTCGCCACGCGCGACGGCGTATACCTTGGCGAGCTAGGTGCGGGAAAGCGTACGCGACCAGACGGCGTGCAATTGTCATGGGAGTATACGGATCCGCGCGCAATGCTTGCAGATGGACTGGTGCCATTCTTCATCGATTGGGGTGAGTCGCCACATCCAGCGGCGCAGGCCGAGCGAGGACTGACGTTGGTGGAGCTGCGGGCAGAGCATCCGTCGCTCGATATCGTTGTGCGCATGCTGGACGTTTTAAAAGTCGTTATTCCAGTAACGAAAGCCTCGACGTCCGCGTTGTGTGCAATCATTGCAGGACCAAATGGACGAATAGCGCTGCGCTAAAGCAGTGTGCGTATAACGGGATCTCGACGACGCGTATGGCCGACGGTGACGAACCGCTGTAACTATCGTGTCCCGCCCGACCCTTGCCCGAGCCCGTTGTCATGCAAAAACGCTTACTGTTGTCCGTCGCCTTGCTCGCACTCACGGCGGCGACACCAATCAAACCTTCCCTGCTGTCGGGACTCGTATGGCGAAATATCGGCCCATTTCGCGCGGGTCGTGTGTCCGCGGTCACAGGCGCCGTTGGTGAAGCCGGCACATTCTACATCGGTCTTCCCGCAGCGGGCGTTTGGAAAACGACAAGCGGTGGCCAAACGTGGTATCCGATCTTTGACGGGATCAAAGAGGTATCGTCGATCGGTGCCGTTGAAGTTGCACCATCGAATGCCAACATCATCTACGTCGGCACCGGCGACCTGGTCACGGGCGGCGCAATTAATGAAGGCAACGGCGTCTACAAGTCGACCGATGCCGGTAAGAGCTGGAAGCACATTGGCCTTGAGGCAACGAAGCAAATTCCGTCCATCATTGTTGACCCGCGCAACCCCGATGTCGTGCTGCTCGCGGCGCAGGGCGACATTCATGTAAAAAGTGAATCGCGTGGTGTGTATCGCAGCACCGACGGTGGTGCTTCATGGACCAAAACACTCTTTGTGAACGATTCAACCGGCTTGCAAAAGCTCGCCATTGCGTATGATCGGCCCGACGTGGTGTTCGCGACGTCAGTGAGTCACTACACACCACCGCCAACCGCAAGCGGTGCCGCGCCCGCGTCAACACCGCGCGCTGGCGCTGGCAGTGCGCTGTTCAAGTCCGTCGACGGCGGTGTCACGTGGAAAGAAGTGTCCGGCGGCGGTTTGCCGCGATTAACCGGCCGCACGTCCGTCGCGGTGGCGAATACGACCAATGCGCAACGCGTCTTCGTCATCACCAACGACGGACTCTATCGATCTGACAACGGCGGGACATCGTGGCGTCAGATGGATGCCGCTGACACGCGCATCCGCAACGGACAAGGCGGCTATAGTTGCGGTGTGTACATCGATCCAAAAAATCCGGACGTGTTGTACACGTTGAACACGGCGAGCTACAAATCCACAGACGGCGGGAATTCATTCACGGGTTTGAAGGGTGCGCCGGGCGGCGATGATCCGCAACAGCTTTGGATCGATCCAACCAACGGACAACGCATGCTGTTTGGTTATGACCAAGGCGCGATTGTTTCACTCGATGGTGGTGGTGCGTGGAGTTCGTGGTACAACCAGTCTACCGAACAGCTCTACCACATTTCGGCGGACAATTCATTTCCATATTTCGTGTATGCGTCGCAACAAGATGCTGGTGCAATTCGCACGCGGTCGCGCGGCAATCTCGGCGCGATCACGCCGATGGATTGGAGCCCGGTGCCGGGATGGGAGTGGGGGTCGATCATCGCGGATCCGCTCAACCCCAACATCGTGTACGCGAGTGGATCGGGCATCAGAAAAATCAGCTATCCGAGCGAGCAGTGGAGTAACGTCAGTCCCGCCATCAATACCGATTTACGTTTGCGTAGCAACAACACCGCGCCGCTGGTGTGGAGCCCGTTCAATCAACATCAATTGCTCACTGGCTTTCAGTTTGTCATGTCCACCATTGATGGCGGTGCCCATTGGACAAAGTACAGCCCCGATCTCGGCTATCCGAAAGGTGCCAAGGTGCCGATGGATACCGCGACGCCAGTTCCGGGAACGCCGCTCGGTGGTGCAATTGAATCGATCGCCGCATCGTCGATCCAGCGTGGTGTGGTGTGGGTTGGTACCGACAACGGATTGATCAAGTTGACGCGTGACGATGGCAAGACATGGGATGACGTGAGTATTCCTAACTTACCGTTTCCAACGCGTGCCTTGATGTCGTCGATTGATGCCTCGCACTTCGATGCCGCAACGGCATATGTGGCCGTCGACATACATCGCACCGGCGAATACGCGCCGTACATCTATCGCACCCACGATTTCGGAAAGTCGTGGACGCGCATCACAACCGGCCTCATTATGAATGCGGCCAGTGGAAGTTTTGCGCGTGTGGTGCGTGAGGATCCCAAAAAGCGTGGGTTGCTCATTGCCGGTACCGAGAGCGCGATGTACGCGTCGTTTGATGACGGGGACAATTGGCAATCGCTCATGGCCAATTTGCCGACGACGTCGTATCGCGATGCAGCGTTCAAGGGCAATGACTTGGTCGTTGGTACATATGGTCGCGGCGCGTGGGTGTTAGATGGTTTCTCCGTGTTGCGACAGATGACGTCAACCGTTGCGGATGAAGCGGTGCATTTGTTCAAGCCGGATGATGCCGTGCGTATGCGTCGGAACGTTGGCGACAACACGCCGTTTCCGCCGGAAGTGCCGCATGCGCTCAATCCACCGGATGGCATGATTGTGTACTACGCGTTGGCCGCAACGTCGACGAGTGAAATCACGCTCGATGTGATGGATTCTTCGGGCGTATTAGTTCGGCACATGTCGAGTGTTGCTGTCGCGCCCGCATCTGAAGCGGCGCGTCCACCGCATCCAAACTTTTGGGTTGCTGAGCCGCAATCGCTTCCAATACAGGAAGGACTCAATCGAACAAACTGGGATTTGCGATATGATGCACCGCCAGCATTCAGTCACAGCTTCGAGATTAATGCAAATCCCGGACTGACGCCAACATCGCCAGAAGGCGCGTTGGTTGGAACAGGCGTGTACACGCTCAAACTGACGGTGAATGGAAAGTCGTTCACGCAAACGGCCCGTGTGACCAACGATCCTCGCTCTCCTGCATCCGCAATCGCACTCCGCGCACAAGGGCAGTTGGTGCAAAAAATTCAAGACGGCATTCGCAACTCCTACGCCAATTACCAACAAGTCGCTTCGCTTCGAACCGCCATCACGGCCACTAAACTCGCCGATTCAACATCGGATGTTGCGAAAGCGATCGCCGCCTTTCGCGCGAAGCTCGATACGGTTGGTGGCAATGCTGCCGGCGGTGGATTTGGCGGACGCGGTGGTGGTCGCGCGCCTCAACCAAATTTTGCCACGGTGCACGGCCGTTTCGTCACGCAATTGGACACGCAGGAAAAAGGCGATGGCGCACCAACAGCATCGATGCTCACAGCGCTCACGTCAACGTGTCGCGATCTCAACACTGCACTTACACGTTGGCATTCGCTCGTCACTACTGACGTTCCGGTGTTGAATTCGCTGCTGTCTAGGAACGGTATACCGAATATATCTGTATCGAAAAGCACCTCCACTCCTCGCTGCTGATCCCTCCCTAATCCCTATCCCCTAATCCCTCATCCCTATGAAGCTTCTCGCGCTCTTGCTCGTGCTGCCCGCCGCGAACATTGTCGACGATCCCCCAATGCGTGGCTACACGCCCGCATCAGCGAAAATCGAGCGTGAGTGGGAAGCGAAGTTTCGTGCGATTCCAGAGCCATCGCGTATGCGCGAAGCGATGCGACGACTCTCGGCGCGACCGCATCACTTGGGGTCACCGTACGGGAAGGACAATGCGGAGTGGATACGCGCGCAGTTTGCGTCGTATGGATTTGACGCGCGCATCGAACGCTTTGATGTGTTGTTTCCGACGCCGAAAGTACGTGTCGTTGAGCTGGTCGCACCAACAAGGTTTGTCGCGAAGCTTGAAGAGCCCGCGTTGAAAGAAGATCCGACGTCGAATCAAAAGAGCGAGCAGCTTCCCACGTACAATGCGTATTCGGCGGACGGTGATATCACGGCGCCGCTGGTGTATGTGAATTACGGGGTGCCCGCAGACTACGAGCAGCTTGAGCGACGCGGTATTTCGGTGAAGGGTGCGATTGTCATTGCGCGGTATGGTGGTTCGTGGCGCGGTATCAAACCGAAGGTTGCGTACGAACATGGTGCCGTGGGTGCGCTGATTTATTCGGATCCTAAGGATGATGGTTTTGCTGAAGGGGAAGCGTATCCAGCGGGACCGTATCGTCCGAAGGATGGTGTGCAACGTGGCAGTGTGCTGGACATGCCAACGTATCCCGGTGATCCGCTCACACCCGGTGTTGGTTCGTCACCAGGAGCTAAGCGGCTTGATCGCAAAGACGCTGTGACGATCATGAAAATTCCAGTGTTGCCCATCTCGTATGCGGATGCGCAACCGTTGCTTGCGGCGTTGAGTGGACCTGTGGCGCCGTCGTCATGGCGCGGTGGTTTGCCAATCACGTATCGCATCGGACCTGGCGCGGCGCGCGTACATCTCAAGCTCGAATTTGATTGGAAGCAAACGCCGCTGTATAACGTGATTGCAACACTCAAAGGTGCAACAAATCCGGATGAGTGGGTGATGCGCGGCAATCATCACGACGGTTGGGTAAATGGTGCGGAAGATCCAATCTCCGGATTGATTGCCGAGTTGGAGGAGGCGCGTGCGTTGGGAGAGTTGGTGAAGCAGGGGTGGAAGCCCAAGCGCACCATCGTGTACGCCGCATGGGACGGGGAAGAACCATCGTTACTTGGCTCGACCGAATGGGTGGAAGAACACATGACCGAGTTGCGTGCGAAGGGTGTGTTCTATCTCAATAGCGATGGCAACGGACGTGGCGTGTTGAATGTGTCGGGCTCGCATTCGCTCGAGCGATTTGTCACGGAAGTGGCAAATGATGTGCAAGATCCGGAAGCGCGTGTGACGGTCGCGCAGCGGTTGCGTGCGGCGCGTGTCGTGTCTGGCGCGGCCGAGGCGCGTTCGCGTAGCGATTTGCGTATTGATGCGATGGGTTCTGGATCCGACTTCACGCCATTTTTGCAACATGCCGGCGTGCCAACGTTGGATGCGAGTTTTGGTGGTGAAGATGGCGGTGGAATTTATCATTCTATTTACGACAGTTTCTATTGGTACACGCACTTCAGTGATACGTCGTTTGTGTACGGCCGTGCGCTTTCGCAGGTGGCGGGCACGATGATCATGCGTGTGGCCAGCGCGGATGTGTTGCCCGCGGAGTTTGGGAATTTGGCGGAGACCTCACGTCGGTATCTGACGGAGCTTGCCGCATTGCGTGAAAGCACCGCGAAAGAGATTGACGAGTTGAACAAGCAGATTGCAGACGGTGCGTTTGCGATGGTGAATGATCCGCGTAATCCGTTGCGCGCACCGAAAGCGCAAGCGCCCGCGCCACACATAAATTTTGCACCCATCGAAAACGCGTCGGATTCGTTAGACCGTGCGGCGGCGCGATTTGAGAAAGCGTACGGCGCGTTGGCGGGGAGTGCGGCGAGCAGCGCTGCGTTGGCTCAAGTGAATGCGCTGCTACGTCAGGCCGATCAGGCATTGTTAATTCCCGAAGGGTTGCCCAAGCGACCGTGGTATCAGCATGCGCTGTATGCGCCGGGTTTCTACACTGGGTACGGCGTGAAAACGATGCCCGGAGTGCGTGAGGCGATTGAGCAGAAGGATTGGGTGTTAGCGGAGGAGCAGGTTGGAAAGTTGGCGGCGGCGTTGTCGCGCGAGGGTGCCTTGGTATCGCGTGCGGCGGTGTTGTTGGAGCAAGCGACCAATGTGCGGCCGGTGCCATGATGCGTGTGTGCTGGGCGTCACTCGTGCTGCTTGCTGCATCGCGTGTGGGTGCGCAGGTGCCGTCACACGCTGATGTGTTGTGGGAGAAGACGACGTCGCAGATCACGGCCATCGCCTCAAAGCTTGATGGTGTGATGGGGGTGTCGATTGTGGATCTCACTGATGGTCGGAGCTTCGCATTGCGCGCCGATCAGGTGTTTCCGACGGCGAGCACCATCAAGCTGCCGTTGCTGCTGGAGTTGTATCGACAGGATCAGGCGGCGCATGCGGGTGCGACCGGTATGGCGCGGTTGACCGATCGTTATACGGTGGACACCGCAGATTTTGTTGACGACAGTCGCATCATGGCTGGGCTAACGCATGGCGTGACGGTATTCACGAATCGTGATCTCGCGCAATTCATGATTGCCGTGAGTGACAATGCGGCCACCAATCTACTGATCAAGCGCGTGGGCATGGACAACGTGAATGCGATGCTGCGTGCGCAGGGACTGATGCACACGCAATTGCGGCGCAAGATGATTGACCTCGCGGCTGCTCGTCGCGGCGATGAGAACGTTGCTACGCCGCGTGAGATGACGAAGTTGCTCGAGGCGATTTGGAAAGAGCAAGTGTTGAATGCAGCGATGACGCGCGCGTTTCTTGAGCAGTTATCGACGGCGAAAGCGAGTCGCATACCGCGACTGTTGCCGACGAATGTGCGCGTTGCGGATAAATCGGGTGAGTTGGACGGTGTGCGCGCGGACGTGGGCATTGTGTACGTGGCGCGTCGGCCGTTCGCGATTTGTGTGATGACCACATTGGATCGCGATGAGCGCGCAGCAGAGCAGGCGATTAGTGAGGTCGCGTTGGTGGCGTATCGATATTTTGAGATGATCGGGAAGACGTCGCCGTATGGTCGGGTGATGCCGTGAACGCTGTTGTCGCCCGCGCCCGCGCCTTTGCGCGCGACCACGTTACATCGAAATATTCGCTGTATAAATCGACGGGGGTAATCGTGGGAGAGCCTCGTTAGGTGTACACCTCCACGCATTCGCTTGACTTCTGCGATCGATTGGGCCAGTCTTACTGGTAAGACTAACAGGAGACTGGCAGATGAATGAAACCGCGACGACCACGCTGTCCTCCAAAGGACAGGTCGTCATCCCAGAAGAAATCCGCATGCGGCTCGGTTTGAAGGCGGGCGCGCAGTTTGTCGTGGTCGGCGATCGCGATGTCGTCGTCCTCAAAATGCTAGAACCGCCTGCGCTTAAAGATTTTCAAGGATTGGTCGCCCGTGCGCGGCGCGCGGCCAAGCAGGCAGGCCTGAAGCCAGCAGACGTAGCGAACGCGGTCGCAAAGGTGCGACGCGCGAAGTGAGAATGGTCGTCGACACCAACGTCGTGGTGTCGGGCCTGATGTTCGGTGGTACACCCGCCCGCGTACTCTCCGCGTGGAGGGCCGGTGTCACGTTGGTCGTCTCATCAGCAATTCTTGAGGAGTATTGACGCGTTGGGTTGGAACTCACGAAAGGGCACATCGAGTTACAGGAAACTCTCGAGACGTTGCTCACGCTCATCGCCGTGCATGCGATTGTGATCGATGCGCCCGCGTTGTCAGAACACGTGTCCGATGATCCCGATGATGACAAGTTCCGGGCGGCAGCGTTGGCGGGTGGTGCGAAGCTGATTGTCTCTGGCGACAAACATTTGCTGCGGGTGTCTGGCTGGTCGAATATTGAAGTACTCAAGGCGCGACAATTCGTGGATCAATATCTCGCGGGCCGGTGACACCTAACGAGCGTTGCTGCTGACGACGCTCAGCGGTGCGCGCTGTAACTCGTTCACGTCCGTTCACTCGTTCAGCGCTTCCTATTCAGAGCGTTCGCAACAGAATCCTGCGTTGAGGATGTAGATAAAGCCTGTTTTGCTTTGACAATACGTGCCGCCGCCGTCGAATTTTGATCACCCAAAGTCCATGTACGAAAATGATGGGATGCGATGCCGTAATCGCGCGATGGCGGTCACGCGCGCGCCGTGCTGCGTCGTGTTTACGCAGCGTATTTCAGTTTCGCCAGCATTTCAATGTTGTGTACCTGGCAATACAACGTCCATTGTCCATCGACTTTGGCGCGACCGCGGAGCGTGAAGCGAATCGAGCTTCTTGTTGTAGCGAATATTGCCGAACACCGGTTCGACGGTTGCGAACCGTTGCGCAACCGCGAGCCCGCCCGCGAAGACTTTCGCAATGTCCGCATCCAGCGTGCTGATGCACCGCGCGATTGTCGTGAAGTGCGGCGCGTGATCGCCGCAGCGCGCCATGAAGGTCACGTGCTCCTGGCGCGCGCGCTCAATCCCGCGACTGCCGACGATCCCCTGGGCGTACGCGAATAACACCACCTTCAACAGCACCGCTGGTGGATAGGCCGGCCCCCCCGTCTCGATGTTGCGAAACCGCGCGTCGAAGTGCGACAGGTCGACGGCGTGATCGAGCAGGTGATTGAACGCGTGCTCGATCGTCCCGGGCAAGAGCTGCCGGGCCAAGTCGACCGCGATCAAGCGCGGCTGCGTATCGATGTATTTGTATTTCGCCATCCCGTCCTCGACGAATCGATGACTTGCGTGCACATTCGCGATCAACAACGCCTCGATCACGTATGCACGACTCCGACCTTTTGCTACATCTTCGTTATGCCGCTCATCGTAGGCGAACGCGATGAAACAGGCACACGACGCACCACAGGGCGCATGCGTTGTCGCGATTTCTGCCCGCCGGTTGTTTGGTGTTCTTGCCGTCTACCCGCACCATCAGGCGAACATGAGTCTATTCCTGGATCGTCGTACGCAGTGGCCATGCTGGGCGACGTCATGCTCTTGACGCCCAACTGTGTCCGGGCAGGCCGCTGTTCTCGCCGACTCCTCAGCGCCTGATGCAATTGGCGTATCGGAAGCGCGCTCTGCGCGCATCTTTTGGGAGCGCCCGCTGCAGGAGCGAGCGTCAGCCAATCGTTCGGCGTCCGGCGTGCAACATGACCGTTCGGCGATAACACGCATTGCCACTTAGCGACAGATTCAGACCTCTTGCAGGAGCCGATCGAAAACTCCAGTGCCAACCGACTCCCGAAGTCTTCGCGAGCGCCTTCAACAGGTGCTGGGTACCACCTACACGATAGATCGTGAGCTGGGTGGTGGCGGCATGTCGCGCGTGTTCCTTGCGGAGGAACGCGCCCTCGGTCGCAGAGTCGTCATCAAGGTGCTTGCTCCGGAGATCGCTCAAGAATTGTCCGCCGAGCGATTTGCACGCGAGGTTCGGCTGTCTTCACAGCTCCAGCATCCGAACATCGTCGCCATCTTGACGGCTGGTGACGCCGACGGGCTCGCGTACTACACGATGCCGTTCGTGGACGGAGAGTCGTTGCGTTCGGAACTTGCGCGCCTCCCGGTCGGCGACCGCCTCCCGCTGACGACGGCGCTCGACATTCTCCGGGACGTCGCCCGTGCACTCGCATACGCACACGGCCACGGAATCGTACACCGGGACATCAAGCCGGAAAATGTGTTGCTCGCGTTCGATGCCGCAGTGGTTGCGGACTTTGGCGTCGCGAAAGCAACCACTGTGGCGCGAAGGGCCACCAACAAGGAAACCAGTGCGGCCCTCACTCGAGACGGCGTCATGCTCGGAACGCCGGCGTATATGTCGCCGGAGCAGGCGGCCGGCGACCCAGACGTCGAGTATCGGGCCGACATTTATTCGTGGGGAGTTCTGGCCTATGAGCTGTTGGCCGGCGTACACCCGTTCGCCGATCGAACTTCTGTCCAAGCGCTCGTTCGAGCGCAGCTAACGGAGTTTCCACGGCCGCTCAGTGAGGCCGCGCCGTCCCTGTCACCGCCGCTGGGCGCGCTGGTCATGAAGTGCCTCATGAAGAACCCAGCCGAACGGCCCGAAAGCGCCCGGGAGATTCTCGAGGCGCTCGCGGCGCCGGTCGACCGAGTCCCCGCGCTACGCGCTCGTCGCACGCCATGGCTCGTGGCAATAGCTGTCGTCGTGGTAGCGCTGACATTTGGCGCCTTCTGGCCGTCTCGCGAGGCGAATCGCAACGGCGCATCGGCAAGCGGAACGGCGGCATCGCCTCCGACCGCATACGACGCGTATTTGCGAGGCAAAGTGCGTGTAAGCAGCGAAAATCGCTCCGACAACGACGCGGCGATCGAAACATTGCGAAAAGCCATTGTTGCCGACCCGAAGCTCGCCCCCGCGTACGCAACGCTCGCGCGCGCGTATGCGATCAAGTCCTTCTATTTCGCACCCGATTCGGAAAGAAAGCAGTTCATCGAAGACGCCGAAGTAGCAGTGGAGAAGGCCCTCTCCCTCGATCCAAAACTGGGAGAGGCACACTTTGCTCGCGGCCTGCTCCTGTGGACGCCCGGAAGGCGTTTCCCGCACGAAGAGGCGATTCGCGCGTATCGGCAGGCGCTCGCCCTTGACTCCTCGCTCGACGAGGCACATCACCAACTGGCGCTGGTGTACATGCACATCGGGATGTTCCACAAGGCGCAGGCCGAGCTAACGAAGGCCTTGGACATCAACCCAGGGAACACGCTGGCTCGCTTCCGGCTCGGCGTACTCGATATTTATCGCGGCGATTTTGCCCGCGCGCATGCCGTCTTCAAGAGCACGCCGCTCGAGCGTAATCCGACACTGTGGGCGTTTCAAGAAGCGACCGCGCTGTTCGGGCTCGCTCGCGAAGCCGAAGCCGCAGCACTGATCGACAAGTTCTTGCGCGGCTTTCCCCAGGATGAGGGCGGCGTCGGTCACAGCGTGCGGGCGATGCTGCTGGCGAAGGCAGGTCGCCGCAGTGAAGCTGAAGCTGCGATCGCAAAGTCGGTCGAGCTGGGACGCAACTTCGGTCACTTCCACCACGCCGCCTACAACATTGCCTCGGCGTACGCCCTGCTTGGGATGAACGACAATGCGGCGGCGTGGTTGCAAGACTCGGCGGACAACGGCTTTCCCTGCTACCCGCTGTTCGCGTCTGATACCCAGCTGGACGGACTACGCCGCGATCCCCGGTTCACGGCGATGTTCGCGGCGCTCAAGCGCGAGTGGGACGCTCGGATGCGGAGTTTGTGAGATTTTGGACGTTATGCGCTCTCCCTTGAAAGAAAAGACTATTAGACGCTACGCGCCGAAAGGTTTGTGTAACAGCCTTCCTTGGCGAGTGAGTTCGAGTCGCAGCGCATCATGGTGGGGCGCAGCAGGATATTGGCGCTATGCCGCAATTTCGTTGTCCATGCTCTCCTTCGCGCCCAGCGACTGATCTTGGTGACGCGCGCGACAGAGATCACCGAGCCAGTGGCTGCCGTCTGATTTCCGTAATACAGCAACATCGAGCCGTTGGCACGCCTGAGCAATGACGGCTCCGTTCCGGAAAGGCTGAGATCCACGGCCGTCCGCAGAACGTTCTTTGGAGCAGACAGGGCGGCTATTGCTGGAGCGCGCTGCAGCTCAACTTTGGCGTTGAGTTTGTAGAATAAGTCGACGCGACGTTCATACTCCAGAATGCAGCCATACCGAAATCATTCGCTACACGATGATCGTCAGGCTCCGAGCACTATTGGCCGTCGATTTCGTCGTAGAAGTCGCGCAGAATTCCACGACGACTAATCCTACATCTTCGTTAGCGAGCTTCTCTCAGTATTCAGGCCAGGCCAAGTTGACTCATCGTATTCGCGGAGTACCGAGTACTGCGCCACGCCTTGAACAGATTGGCCTATCTGATGGCGAGCGAATGGAGTGCGCCGCGAAGTTTGCAAATGAGAGCCTGCTCGGATCATTCTCGCAAGGCGAAATCTCACTCGCGTGCCCGCAATGCTTAGCTGGCATGATTCGCGGACTCGGGGCTCGGCCCAATCCACAATTTGCTGGAAATCGCATTACCGTCACGGTCGTCTGCGCATCGCGCGCCGCTTCCCGCAACGACAAATGCTCCCGTTCGATCTTCTCGACGAGCCGCTGCTTCAACTCGCGACTGTACCGATGCTGTGCTCGCTCCATTGGTCCACCTCTCCGTTTGACCTCGGTGATGTGTAGACGCTAATCAGGATGTGGCGCGTACGTGGAAGTCACCGCTCGACAACCGTGTTGCCAGTGCGTTTGATCAATTGTTGCCAGTTTACGAGCACCTTGATCTTGGGCGGTGCTGTTGGCAGCCCCTTGAGAAACACAAATTCTTTTCCGTTGGGGAACACATCCCAGCCCTGTCCTTCGCCCTCTTGGATGTAAACGTCGGAGAACAGCGCATCGCGTCTCACCACCTCCATCTGCCCCTGCGTCGCAAGCCTGGCCGCCATGATGTGCGAGGGCGAGCGATAGTAGATTGTGCGACCATCGGGCGACCACCGCGGCAGAATCCCACCGCCGACAGAAACCGGAATGCGCGCGCCCGGCCCCGGAATGGGGCGCAGGTACACTTCCGGCGCGCCAATCTCGTTTGATTGATACGCAAGCCACTTTCCGTCGGGAGAAACGCGAGGGTTGGTTTCGTCGGCTGGCCCTGTGACGAACGGCTTCAATGACGACAACGAGTCGGTGGGTGCGAGGTAGATGTCGCGCGGACCATCGATTGTGCGGATTGCCGAAAATCCGCCAATGGGACCTGGCGCGATCTCCGCAAGACTGAAGCGCTTGAGCAGTACCGAGTCCGCACCACTGCCATCCCACGGACGCGATATGATCCGTGTTTCTGCCGCTTTTCCGTTCACATACAGAATTTGGCGACCATCGCGTGACCATGTCGGTCGATAGCTGGAGCTGTCCGACGTGAACCGGCTGACCGAGCCATTTTGAAGATCGTGAATCCAGATGTTCCCACTGTTGAACAAGCCGCCTGAAATGCGAACCGCGAGCCGACGTCCATCTGGAGACGGTGAAGGATCCGCGTATGCGCGAGGCACGAACGGCAACACGCGTTCGGTTCCACGCTGATCCACAACAACGACGGACGTCGTTGGCGCCGCAATCTGCGACTCATACACCAGCCACCCGTTCTGCGCGACGGACAACATCGCAGTGGTTGCAAAGTCAAACATCAGGTTTTCGACAATGCGAACGGCAGAACCAGTTACGCCACGTTTGCGCAGTGAGAAGGGCGCAGCGTACACCATTCCACCGGGGCGCCCAAACAACACATAGCCGGGCGCGGCGAAGTGCGGTGAGAAACCACGCACGCCGAGTGGTACGACAGCGCCGTCACCGAGCGAAACTATCGCGAGTTCTGCGGAGTCGGGGAGCGTGGCCTTTCCCCGCAACAGTGTTACGAGCGCATGCGTGCTTCCCGGCAGAATCTCTGGCTGGTGGATGGCTTGAATGCCAGCGGCAGTGTCAGGCGCAACAAGTCGGCGGGGCGAATCACCCTCGGCATTGGTGAGCCAGAGTTCCGGACCGCGCGTGTAGATGATCCGGTTGTCGTCTCCCCAGCTCGAACTCGTGCTCGAACCGATGCCGGTAACGAGCGTTACCGGAGTTCCGCCGCTCACAGGGATCTTCATGAGCTGCTGAGAAAACGGCGATGAATACAGCAACCACTTGTTGTCCGGCGAGATCGTGGGAAACGCGACGTTCTCTGCGCCCTTCACAACGTGGGACGTCGAATTATCCGCACTCCGAACAAAGAGTGTGCGCGGCGAATTCAGCGTCTTCGCAGAGAACGCCAGCAGCGAACCGTCGCGTGAAATGGCAACGCGATTGCCGCTCGAAAGGTTGCTGATCCCAACGGAGTCTGGCAGCACCACCTCGAACTGGCCAAGCCACGATGCGGGCGGCGTGCGAGTGCCCAACCAGATGGCGACGCCGACCGCGGTGACCATCGCGGTCCACGCCAGCAGTTCACGCGCACGAATGCGCGAAACATGTGTTGCTCGAGCATTCGCATTCGCATTTGCAGAGGCCTGGCGCGTGCCACCGGGCATGCTCACTGACCGCTGTCCTGCAATCGCTGCCGCAAAGTCTGCGGCCGACATGAACCGATCGGCCGGTAATTTGGCCAACGCGGTCATCACCGCAGCGTCAACAAGTTCCGGCACAGTTGCGCGCGATGCGGAGAGCGGTGCCGCCACACCAGTCAGCACGCGTGCAATAATCGCCTGCGCGGTCGGCCCCGTAAACGGCGGCTCACCTGCCAGCATTTCGTACGTCACCGCGCCGAGTGCATAAATATCCGCCCGCGCGTCGACCGCTTTATCCCCCATCGCCTGTTCGGGCGCCATGTAGTGCGGCGTGCCGAGACTCAAGCCGGTTTGCGTCATCCGCTGCCCACCGGCGTGTTGCACCGCGAGCGCTATACCAAAATCCGCGACAAGCGCGTGCCCGCCCTGCAACAAAATGTTTTCCGGTTTGATATCGCGATGAATCACGCCGCGTTCGTGCGCATATTGCAACGCGTCGGCCACTTCGCGCGCAATACGTACGGCGTCGTCAATTGGCAATTGTGTCTCGCGATCAAGCCGCCCGCGCAATGTTTCGCCTTCTACAAACGGCATCACATAAAACAATTGTCCGTCGGCACTCCCACTGTCGAACAACGGCAGAATGTGCGGATGCTGCAGATTCGCCGTCGTTTTTATTTCCGCGAGAAACCGCTCGGCCCCAAGTACGGCGGCCAGTTCCGGGTGCAATACTTTAATTGCGACCTGTCGCGCGTGCCGCACATCGCGCGCGAGATACACCGTCGCCATGCCGCCACGACCGAGTTCGCGATCGAGGGTGTAGCGGTCTGCGAGGGCGGCTTTGAGCGTTTCCACGAGGTCGGGCATCGCGCACAAATTGCGCTTCGGACCACCACTTGGCGACCGCCTAACCGCGCTAAGCGACGCGACGGATGGACTATCTTATCGTTCACCGCTTCCCTATTGTGCCGCTGCAACAGAAGCGTGTGTGAGGCGTCCAACCGGAGGCATAAGATGACACGAGTTCGCGTTAATAGTTTCACCATCTCGCTCGATGGATACGGAGCCGGCCCAAATCAAGACATCAACAATCCACTCGGCATTGGCGGGACGGATCTGCCCGAGTGGCTATTTCCTACACGTGCGTTCCAGCGGACCTTGTTCGGGAAGGACGGCGGCACGACGGGAGTTGACGATGACTTCGCCGCTCGTGGCTTTGAGAATGTTGGGGCTTGGATTCTCGGGAGGAACATGTTTAGCCCTCTTCGTGGACCTTGGCCGGACATGAACTGGAAAGGCTGGTGGGGAGACAATCCACCGTATCACGTTCCGGTCTTCGTCCTGACGCATCATGCGCGTCCACCCATCGAGATGGAAGGCGACACGACGTTCCATTTCGTCACGGGCGGCATTCGCGAAGCGCTTGAAAGGGCACGCGCGGCGGCAGGAGGAATGGACGTGCGCGTCGGCGGTGGGGCGAACACCATCCAACAGTATCTTCGCGAGCGCCTCATTGATGAACTGCACATTGCTATCGCACCCGTCCTGCTTGGCGGAGGAGAACGGCTGTTCGAAGGGGTTGATTCGCGGGCTCTGGGATACGAATGCGTCGAATTCGTAGCATCGGAGAAGGCCACGCACGTCGTCCTACGGCACAAAGGGCGCGCGGACGTCTAGCAACCGGTTGCAGTGGGCAGCGCTTCGCACCGCAGCCCTAGCCAGCGTTATACCGAACAGCGCGAAATTGACGACAATGCCTCCGGTGATAACTTGGTGATCATCGGAGGTATCGCCGCGAAAGCACGACTCGTGCAAAGCGGTAACTCGCGTGGCGTCCGACTTCCGAAGCCCCTCATCGCACAAGCCGGACCCGCGGACGAGGTGGACTTACGCATTCGTGCCGGTGCGATCCCCCATGTGCAAATTCTTCGGGCTACTTGGCACCCAGCTATAGTATTTGGATGGGCCCCTGCGGCAGTGTTGCTGAGGCCTCTGTGTTTCCGTTCAGCCATTCATCGCTGCAGTTGCACGGTCTGAATGCATTTGCAGCGGCATTCCTCGGCGGCGCATTGGGTTGGCCTCTTAGCTGTCGCGCTGCTGACGTGGCTTGCTGCATCTGCGGTAGCCTAAAGAAGTCCTGCGCGCCAAATGCACTCGGCCCGCCACTCCACGCGCTCGTCCACGTCTCGCGTGAAGACGGTTGCAACGTGCTCGAGAAGATCGACGATTCCGAATACGGGAAATTTGCTTGGGTTGTCGAGCCCGAAGGCAACAAGGTAGAACTGTGGCGACCACCTGCTGGCCAATCACTAGTGTAGTCGGCATCACCTCTCTCGATTGCGTCGCGCTCCACGAACTCGTACGATATTTCGCATATGGAAATCAGAGATCCGACACTTTTTCTGAACTATCTTGCGAGCACCCACCAACGCACGCGACGCGTGATCGCGTGCATACCGCCCGACGATATCGAATGGGCGCCCGCTGCCGGAAAATTTTTGTTCGGCGATCTCGTGCGCCATCTCACGAATATCGAGCGCTACATGTACGCAGAAAACGTGCATGGGAAACCGTCACGATTCGCGGGGCAGGGTCGCGAGTATGCCAATGGCTACGACGCAACGGTGGCGTACTATGATCGACTGCACGAGGAGTCGCGCATACTCTTCACCGCGCTCAGCGCCGAGCAGATGCAAGTGAAGTGTGTAACGCCTGCGGGAGTGCCGATTACGACGTATAAGTGGTTGCGGGCGATGTTCGAACATGAGGCACATCACCGCGGGCAACTGTATTTGATGCTTGGTTTACGAGGTGTGACAACACCGCCGATTTTTGGTTTGACGGCCGAAGAGCTTGCGGCGAAATCGCGCGCGTCGTAGGTGTGCGCGTTCAACAACACGAACTTCAGCTGAGGTAGGACAGAATGGTTACGATAGAAATTACTGACGGGACGCTCGTGCTCGACGTACACGGTCTTGATAAACTCTGGAGCTTGCGCAGCACTCTGCGTATTCCGTTAGCGCACGTAAAGAGCGCGGAAACTGCCGCCGGACTGGAGCGCGGCTGGTTTGATGGCTTGAAACTGGGCGGCACTTTTATTCCCGGCGTATTAACGGCCGGAACGTTCTACACTCGCGACGGATTTGTGTTTTGGGACGTGCATGACAATGCGCGTGCGATACGCATCGCGCTGGAAGACGAGACGTATCGAGAACTGATTGTAGAAGTGGAAAGTCCGGAGACTGCGGTTACAACTATTAATCACGCGATCAAGCGCGCGACATAAACAATTGATCGGCCAGCGCTCACGTTGGTCGCGCGAGTAATTTGCCTCATGGACAAAGTCATCGTTATCAGTAGCGCGCGCGCCGGCATCGGAGCCGAACTCGCGCGGCAGCTTGTCGAGACGGGCGCCAAAGTCGTGCGCGCGGCGCGGCGGCGTTGAGTAACTGTGCGCCGCGGACTTGGCGCACTTTGGTCGCATCGATGTGTGGGTCAACAACGCCGGCCGTGGCATCCCTAAGGTGCGGTCAAGAGCGCGGTCAACATGTTGTGCGCATCGCTGCGCGCTGAACTGCATGCAACGCATCCAGACATCAAGGTCACCGTCGTACTGCCCGGCGTCGTTGCAACAGACTTCGGACGGAACGCACTCGGCGGGCGGAGTCGACAACCGTAACATTCCCGGCGCTCAACCGCTTAAGGCGGCCGTGAAAACCATTGTCGACGTGATCGAGTATCCAACATCAGAAGCCTATACGAGCTCGTTTATCGCGGAGACGATTGCTCGGTATCGTCGCGATCCGAAGGCCTTCGAGGCGGTGATCGCGTTGCGGCGATATTGAAATTTTGGTTGCATCGAGTAGTCGCGCTCGGACACTTTCCAAGGACGACGATGACCGGCATTTTCGCTCCACTCATCAAGCACGTTCGCGCCCAGATCCAACACGCATCGACACGCCGGTTATTCGGCGTCGTAATTTCCGTTACAGCATCGCTGTTTTCATACGCCTGCGCGGCGCCATTCGCGCGTGTTTGGAGTTTGAAAGACAGCGAGGCGGCGGTTTACGGAGCAGTGTATGACAGCACGACGCATCGTGCGATTGGCGGCGCACGTGTGCGCGTATTCCGCGCGGATGGCCAGGAAATTGGCCGTGTTACAACAAGCAGTGTTGGCCGCTGGGAATTTGTGTTTCCACGTTCGGTGAACGCTGCATGGATCGCCATCGAGCACGCCGGATACGCCTCCGCGTGCATAACAAACGACACACCTGCGTCGGCGTCCACGACAAAGACGGCCCATTTTGTGTCGCTCCCTCGAGAGGCATCGCCGACAATACCGCAGCAGTGCCTTCGACTGTAATCGGAAACTTTTCCTCAGGAGTAGTTCACATGTCGATCCCCACGATCCGCCCGTTTCTCTGGTTCGGTCAAAACGCCGAAGACGCAGCAAACTTTTACGTGTCGATCTTCAGAAACTCAAAGATCATTAGTGTGATGCCGTCTCCCGATCCGAAAACGCCGATGGGCGTTGAGTTCGAGATTGACGGGCAACGTCTCATCGCCTTTAACGGCGGTCCGCACTACACGCTCACCGAAGCGGTGTCACTAATGGTGCATTGCAAGACGCAGGAGGAAGTCGACACTTACTGGAGTGCGCTAACCGCCGATGGTGGAACACCGAGCCGGTGCGGATGGCTCAAGGACAAGTTTGGCTTGTCGTGGCAGATCATCCCCGAAGCGTTGACCACGCTGATGACCGACAAGGATGCAGCACGAGCGGGACGCGTGGTGCAAGCGATGTTGAAAATGACAAAGATCGATATCGCGGGCTTGCAAACGGCGTATGATGCGTCGTAGACACGGCACAATGACGCGTTTGGTGTTCGGCCCGACCGATCGCTGGCATCACGATTGAGATTCGTTTCGAAGACGGCGCTGTGGTACGAGAAGCGTTTAACAGTGTACCGCGAGCGCACAACTTCCTCGCGAAACAGTTGTAGGACCGCGAAGTATTTCTCCGCGGCCGCGTGGTGACACACTCATGTTCGGTCGGTGTTGTCGTTAGGGCACAAATGCCCGTGGCGCGAGCGGCGCGATCACGTGCGGCGATCCCTTCAGCAGCTCGTTAATCTTCGCTACCCGTGTTTGCATAATGTTGTCGAATCGTGACGCGGCTTCATCACTCTCCGTGCGCAATTCACCAGCACGCAGTAGCTCGCCGGCCGTTGGCGCCATCATCGGGCGCGAAATCATCCCCGCCACCGTCTGCACTTCTTCGCGCAGTCGCGGATACTGACGATAGCCCAGTCCCGCAACCGGACGGGCCAACACGGAATCGCGGAACTGTTTGAGATCTTTCAGCGCGCCATCGATTTCCGTGAGTGCTTGATTCGCCGTGCGCGCGCTGCTGTCGCGCGCCGTCGCGCGCAACGTGACCTGCAGCGCGGTCATCTGACGTGACACATCGTCAATGTTGGTGATCACGCGGTTAACCCGTGACGCGATATCGTCCATGCGACGTGCGGCGCCATGCTGCGCGACGAGTTGCGCCGCGCTCATATCAGAACGCGGGTCGAGTTGCACAGTCACATTTGTCGTGTAGTTCTTGCCGTCAGCCGTGAGCGTGACGGCGTACACACCAGGCAAGACGAACGGCGCACCAGCAGGCCCAAATCCTTCGAACGCCTGCGCGAGCGCATCCTGCGTCGCAGCGCGTCGGCGTGCACGCAACGCCGACAGCGACGTGTCAATCGGCGCACCGCCGCCCTCCGCTGCATCGGTCCCCGCACCACGACCACGACCACCACCGCCGGGCGCGGCGTCGTAACGTAAATCCCAGCTCACGCGATTCAGGCCAGCGTCATCGAGCACGCGATTCATGCGACGTACCACGCGACCGTCCTTGTCGGCGATGCTGACGTTGACCTCGGTCGGTGGTTGCGCTTTAAGAAAGTACGTCAGCATTGCGCCGTCTGGTGGATTCTCCGCGCGGTATGTTTTCTGTCCGAGATTGCCGTCTTTATTCCACTGGTTCCAACGGATCGCGGTTGGTGCAGGAAACAGTGTGGCGTCGGTGTTCATCGCCGCACCCAATTGCTGGAGCGCCGTAATGTCGTCAAGGATGTACAGGCCACGTCCGTGCGTGGCTAGCAACAGATCATTCTCGCGCGGATGAATTTGAATGTCACGCACCGGTACGATGGCCAGTTCTCCGCGCAGACTCACCCAATGCGTACCGCGATCCCACGACGCCCACGCACCCATTTCGGTGCCGAGGAACAAGAGGTTGCGATTTTTTGGATCTTCGCGCACGACGTGGGTCCATGCGGCATTGGCCGGTAGGTCGCCCATGATTGGTTTCCACGTCTTGCCGAAATCTGCCGTCATATACACGTACGGCGCGTAGTCGTCATCCTGATGATGATCTGCCACCACGTACGCGGTGCCAACGTCAAAGTGCGATGCCTCGACTGTGGCTAACCATGCCGCAGGCTTGAGGCCTGGCACGTTTTTAAACACGCTGCTCCACGTCTTGCCACCATCACGTGTGACCTGCACAACGCCGTCATCACTGGAGGTCCAGATAAGCATCGAATCGAGCGGCGAAGGACTGATCGACAGCAACGTGCTGTGAAACTCGGCTGCCGTGTTGTCCACGACGATAGGCCCGCCGGAGTTCTGCTGCTTGGCGGGATCGTTGGTGGTGAGATCGGGTGAGATCACTTGAAACGAGTTGCCGTGATTGACGCTCTTGAACAACACGTTGCCGCCGAAATACACCACGCCCGGATTTTGCGGTGAAAGCGCAATCGGCGAATTCCAGTTGAAGCGATACTTATGTCCGATCATCGCGTCGCCGACAGAACCGACGCGATTCGGATACGGATAAATAGTTTTCTGGGTGCCGGTGCGCGTGTCGGTGATGTTGAGCATCCCGCCTTGCGCATCGGAATAGATAAGCCACGGTTGGGCGATGTCGGGCACGGTGAAAAAGCCGTCGCCGCCGGAGACGGTGACCCAGTCGCTCTTCAAAATGCCGCCAAACAGGCCACGACTGGGCCCGCACCAGTTGCCATTGTCCTGCAAACCGCCGCATGTCATATACGGCTGCTGCATGTCGTAGTTGATGTGATAGAACTGCGTGAACGCAAACGTGTTCACCACTTCAAACGTCTTGCCCGCATCGAAGCTGATCTGCCAACCACCGTCGGATCCCTCCAGCAGACGCTTGGGATTGAGGGGATCAATCCACATCGCCTGATGATCGCCGTGCACACTTTGCGCGATGGTACGAAAATTCAATCCGCCGTCTTCGGAGAGGTACAACGATCCAGATAACGTGTACACGCGATTCGGATTGATCGGGTCCACACGCAAGTCGGCGTAGTAGAACGGACGGAAATTAATATTGGGATCACGATTCACCATGCGCCAATGCGCACCGGCGTCATCAGAGCGCCACAACTCTCCTTCGGTTTTCGTTTCACTAATCACGTACACAATGTTCGGATCGCTGGGTGCCACAGCAACACCGATACGATCCATGTCGCCCTTGGGGAGGCCGATGTCGCGATCCTTGCCGGACAGCCGCTCCCACGTGTCGCCGCCATTCACTGACTTGTAGACGGCGGTATTGCCGCCACCGGATTCAAGGTGCCACGCCCAGCGACGGTACGTGTACATGCCCGCATAGAGGACGTTCGAGTTTGCCGGATCGGACGAGATGTCAGAGCAAGCCGTTTGCGCGTCGACAAAGAGGACGCGCTTCCACGTAGCGCCACCGTCGACGGTCTTGAACACTCCACGTTCTTCATTCGGCCCCCATTCGCGACCCAAGCCGCACACGTACACAAGATTCGGGTTTCTCGAGTCGACGATGATACGAGCGATCTTGTCCGTTTTCTCCAGTCCGATTTTCGTCCAATGCTCACCAGCATCAATCGACTTGTACATGCCGTCGCCGATTGATGCGTTGTTGCGCGGATTCCCTTCGCCAGTGCCTACGTAAATAACGTTTGGATCAGACGGTGCGATTGCGATAGCGCCAATCGAACCGGCACTCTGCTTGTCGAAGATGGGCTTGAAGGTCGTGCCCAAACTCGGCGATATTACCTCGCCGACACCGCCGCGGAAAGGCTGGCATACAAAAGTCTGAGCACGCGATCCGCTACGATTGCTTTGGGGTGGCGACCGGCGGCATCAACGACGTAAACTCTCGCGTGGACATACGACCGCCGTTGCGTAGTGACTCCACCACGTCGTCCGCGCGATCATCGTCGATGCCCAGTGACCGGAGCGAGTAATACGCCATGCCGAAGGCGAGCTCACGTTCGCCCATCAGGGCTTTCGTTACACCCATGCGCTCGAAGAGCGTCTGCTCCTGATCGCTGTGCGTGCGGACCACAATGTCGATGTCTGGATTGATGGCGCGTGCAAGGGTGATGATGTGTCGCGCGTGGTACGGATCCGGTGTCGCAATCACGAGCAGTCGCGCGTGCTCCGGATGCGTGTGCTCGAGAATGCCAGGACGCGTCGCATCGCCGTAAATCGTCGCAACACCAACAGCGCGCATCGCGTCAACCACACGTCGTTCCTGCTCAACGGCTACAAACGGAATGCCGAGCCGTTGAAGTGCATCGCCGATGGTGCGGCCAACGCGACCATAGCCAATGAGGATCGCGTGATCAGGCGCATCGGCCGTAGGAATCTCGGTGGCGAGCAAGCGCGGGTCCTTCTGGCGCTCCAAACGTTCGAGCAGCTTGGGACGTTTTGCGATCCACGCGCCGAGTCGATTCGCCGCCACGAAGAGCAATGGATTGAGCACGATTGTCACCAGCGCGGCCGCGAGAATGAGACTGCGCGCCGTTTCCGAGAGCACACCGATTGACACGCCAAGCCCAGCGAGAATAAACGAAAACTCGCCAATCTGACCGAGGGTTGCGGCCAATCGCAGCGACGCGCGCAATGGATGTCGCAACATGACCATCAGCACCGCGCCCACGCCGGCGTTTCCAACAAGCACCGCGGCGACCGTCACTGCGACCTTTGCTGGCTCCGCAATAAAAATGCGTGGATCGATCAGCATACCCACCGACACGAAAAACAAGACGGCGAACGCATCCTGCAACGGCAAGGCATCCGCACCAGCGCGATAACTCAAATCCGACTCGCTGATCACCACGCCGGCCACAAATGCGCCAAGCGCGAAGGACACGCCAAACAGTGCAGCGGCGCCAACGGCCACGCCGAGTGCAACCGCAAGGACAGCCAGCGTAAATAGTTCGCGAGAGCCGGTCTTCGCGACGTGGGTGAGCAGCCACGGTACCGCGCGGCGTCCAACAACCGCCATCAGGCCGATAAAGACGGCCACTTTGATGAGCGTGAGCGCGATCACCCACGGCACTCCACCGGATGGCGCAGTCGCGGCAGTCGTTGACGCGCCGAGCACGCTCAACAACGTAGGCAGCAACACCAGCGCGATGACGATGACGAGGTCTTCGACCACAAGCCATCCGACGGCAACGCGACCGTCACTGGAGTCCAAGAGTCCGCGCGCTTCAAGCACACGCAGCACCACCACCGTGCTCGCCACCGAGAGTGCGAGACCGAACACAACGGCCGATGCTGACGCCCATCCCCACGACATCGCGACGGTCGCGCCGAGGGCAGTCGCGATCAGCATTTGGAAAAACGCGCCAGGCAGTGCGACGCGCCGCACGCGCATGAGGTCACCCGGCGAGAAGTGCAACCCCACACCGAACATGAGAAGGATGACACCAATTTCCGCGAGCTGACTCGCGAGTTCGCCATCTCCGACAAACCCAGGCGAATGCGGGCCGATCACGATGCCCGCGAGCAGATAGCCGACGAGCGGCGGCAGTCCGACGCGCGATGCCACCAAGCCCAAGACGAAGGCCGTGGCAAACGCGGCAGCGATGGTAAACAGCAGTGCAGTTTCGTGCGGCATGCGGGAATGGGCATGTGTAATGACGCGCCTCTCCTCGGGCGCCCGTACGGTGGCTGCAAGTTAGCGCAACGGCGACGGCTATTATGACGCATCGTACCACGTTCGCGCTGGATGAACGGACCGCCCTGATCCTCGGGCTGGTCTCCACGAACAACCTCGATGATTTTTCAGTGGCACCGAGAATACTTCGCGATTGACCTGATTCGCCGTTTCCTCTTCTGACGGACCGGTACGCAGATCTGGTGTTATTCGATTGAATTTCCGCCGCCGCCGCTTAGAGTCATCCCATGAGGAGCCAAGGCGTGGTCGCGAAAAAGGCGAAACGATTGTGTGAACACTGGGCGCGCACCGTTGTCATCGGTATCGCGCTGCTCTTGGCAATCACGTCGGACAATGCGCGTGGGCAGCGACGACCTCCGCTTCCCGCCGCGCCACGTGCGAAGCCAACGCCCGCGACGGTCACGCCAACCGCGAGCGTAAGCGGCGTCGTCTTTGACAGCGTCGCCATGCAGCCGTTGTCCGGTGCGGTCGTGCAGGTCGTGTCGATGGACGACCGTTCGCACATCCGCACCGCGACATCAAACGACGCCGGCGAGTTTCTCGTCGACTCGCTTCCACTCGGCGCATATGTCTTGGGCTTTCTGCATGATCGGCTCGACGTGTTGGGTATTGAAAGCGCATTGCATCGTATTGACATGCAAACATCGGACAACGTCGAAGTGCGGCTCGTGATCCCTTCAGCGGCGACGATCATCACACACCGCTGCGGGAACGCGCCATTAGGGCAAGCACCATCGATGTATATCGGAGTGGTGCGTCCAACACGAACGCTCACGCTTATAGCGCACCGTTGGTCTCTTGGTTGCCATCGCGTCGCTCGTGCTCTTGACGATCGTCGGAATCGGTGGCGTGAGTGGCTTTAGCGGTGATGGGCAGCCAGCTCCGCCGCAACCGTAGCACCCACCGCGACTACCAGTTTATCGAGTACGTTGCATCGCAATATCCGCTATATAAATCAGCGACGATGATAGTGGCACCCGCTCCACGGAGCACGACGAGATCGCCGACTGGCTCGTGCGCCTCACCTCATGGCCGCCAGAAATGCCGACTTGGCGTCGTTCGCCTCACGAGCGACGGTGTTGGAGGCGGTGAGCTCACGATTCGTGTGCTCCAATCGGCGCATCGCCTCCTTCAACGCCGTGGTACGCTCTTTCACTTTGCTTTCCAGGGCAATCGCTGCTTGGAAGAGCGAAAAGGAGTTTTCCTGCACGTCCATGTCTCGCTTGACACGATTCATCAGCACTTCGTTGATGCGCGCAAGCTGGCTATTGGTTTCCTCGAGGGCCTCGCAGCGCGCTCGAAGCGCTTCGACCGCGCGAAAATCGAAAATGCATTGACATCATACATTGATGAAAAGTATTGTACATGTATGTCTAAATCACCCAAGCGCGTGCGCGAGCCGGTGCAGGTGTACCTCGACCAAGATGACCGTGATCTCTTGCTGGAGGCCGCGCGTATCAGCGCGCTCCCACAGACAGAAATCCTACGTCGCGGACTGCGCCGAGTGGCGGCGGATTTACTGGCGCAACACCGACCAGGCGCGTCGCTCGACCAGTTGATTGGGTCGCTCGGCACCGCAGACGATATTCCAGCGGATCTCGCCGCACGCCACGACGAATACTTGTATCGCAGCGGAGAGGCAGATGACTCGAGTGGCGATTGATACTGGGGCGTTGTTGGCGTTGGCGAGTCCGCGCGATCAATATCACGTGCGCGCTGTAACCATCGCGCGACGGTTCGTTGCGCTCGGTGGCCGTTGGGTCGGATCGGTGCTGGTCCTCGCAGAGTTGCACGGGCACATGTTGCAGCGGCGCGGGCCGACAGTGGCGCGAAACATTCTCAGCACACTGCGCCAGGATCCTGCATACGAGTGGCGCGAGGTGACGGTCGACCTGATCGATGTGGCGAATAGCGCGTGGCTCGAGCGTTTCGGTGATCAACACTTTTCCCTCACCGACGCTGTCACGTTCGCGTTGATGAAACGCGAGCGCATTAAGACCGCCTTTGCGTTCGATCAAGATTTTGTCACAGCAGGCTATCGGTTGCTGGACGAGTCCGCCGTCTGACTCGGCGCGCAGATTTTTTTGGTCGATGACGGTCGCCTAATGGCGCACTGACGCATAGTGTCGCGGTGCTCATCAATTGTGATTTTGCAGTTCATGATTGCCGATGCAATAAAACTCTTTCGCATATCGGAATGTGCATATTGCACATCCAGTGCGTTTCGATATCTAATTGCGCGCGTCGCGTCGGCTGGGGCAGCAGGGGTTGGGGCTTTGCTTTATATCGCGTAGGAGATTGCGCGCGCGCATAACGGCACGTTGTCGGTAGCGTCGGCGGCGAGTGAAACACGATTTACGTTTAGCATGCCCCAACCGCCGCCGCCGCCGTTCGCGGCGTAGGTGCGTTGCAGGGAAGCGTTAGCGAGAGACGTCGTGCCCGGGGCGAGTTGATCCAACTTTCTGCGTTGCGGCCAGAGCGTCGGCGCTGTTTTACCATTCACCACCACGCGATCGTTTTGGATGCCGGGCATTGATTCCGAGGTCCGCTCGACGTTGTCTGAAGACTCGGCATGCCTAGTCGACGTCCCATCGATCTCTTGATCGGTTTCTAAGTCCAAGCGAGCGCCGAGCAATTGAAGCAGCGCTATCAGGCTGTTTGTACGTCCAACATCTTTCAACTGATGCAACGCGCGTCGCTGACACATCGAACAGCCGCGCATCATCATCTGGCGTGTGGCCGCGAGAGTTTCTCAGCGCGCGCACGTATTCGGTGAGCTGTTGGGCTGTTGCAATCGAGAATCGTTTCGAAATGAACTAGACATTTATGTTTAGCAGTTATTAGTAAACGTTTTTGTTTATTTTCTTGAACTATAATTCGCTAAAAATAAACTTAAACATTTACTTCCTAGGCACTCAACTAATCTGTGTATAAACGGACCAACGGGATGACGCGGTCATTGGCGTGGCGGGATTGCGGTAGCAGCGAGCTCGAAGGAAATTGAGAATGCTTGGCGTCCACCGCGTCGGTCCATACCGATTTTTCTGCTGACGTAGCGCGCACCAAACGCGTGCGTGTTGGCCAATGATGCTCGCGCTCCCGTCGGGCGTTCGTCGCACTTCACGTCCGCGCATCGGCGTCGGAAGGGTCGTGTTGCGGATGAAATGGGGCGTCCCCTAAGGAACGCCCCATCTCGTTTGCTATCCGATCATCCAGCCCTGTCAGGGAGCAGAATTTCTCAGCACGATCTGCATGTCGAGGTAGCCGACCGCGCCGCGATCATGGCCCAACAGAGAAATCGTGTGCGGGCCGGGCTCGACTGAAAGCGAGTACACCGCCGGTCCAACGTCCGCACAACCGTCATGCGTCCAGAACCCGGTCGCGGAGACGTAGAAGCTGTTGCCCGACGTCGGCACCGACGCGGTCTTCTCAACGCCATCCACCCAAATGCGGAGATCGTTATCAATGCGCACAGTGATCTCCATGATCCCGGCGACCGGCACGCTGACGCTCTTCGTAACGAAGATATCCTTGTTTTCCGGGAACGTCGCCGTGAGTGGGCCGCTCGCGGTGATTAAGCAGCCGTCATACTTACCAAAAAACGGCGAGAGCGATCCGATTGTAGTGCTCGTCGCGGGCGCCGGATTTGGCCAGTAACTGGGCTGCGGATCGCCAGCGTTAAATGGCCCGTAGCTGCTGTACCCTCCGCTGCCGAAATCCAGCAACGTCGCGGGCAGCGTGATGCCCGTCGCGGTAAATTGGACTGATCCAGTCAGCACAGGAACCGCACCACCGTTGCTCGGGTCGCCGAAATGTGTTGACAGCGGCTGGAACGGATCCACTCCGTCGCGGGGGCCGTTAACGTCGCTACCCGCCAACCCACGGCCGCAGGCAAACAATTGGTTGGCTCCAGCGATTCCCGAAATCGTCCACGTTGAGCTCACCGCACCGCTCGCATCCGACGGAGTTCCGACCCCTGCACCGAATCCGGCGCATTCAGTCGCGGTACCCGCGAAGCGCACCCACGCACCCGGCACTGGATTACCGCCAAGATCGGTGACGAGCACTTTGGGATCGATGGGCAACGTGCTGCCCGGCGTCGCGACCTGTCCATCACCCGACGAGATTTTCAGCTTCGCTGGCAGCGCAAACTGAAAATCGCTGAAGTCGAGCGTGAAGCCGCCCGCACCCACATCAAGCCTTCTGCTGGCTGCATTAAGCGCCTTTGGCAGCAGTAGGGACACGAGCTGTCCTCCGGCTGCCTTGAACGCACCATGCGCGAGGTCGCGGAACAAGCCTTTGATCGACCCTGCAGCGAAGGACGGCTCACACGCATGCGCATGCGGCAATGCGGCAAGCGTGTTCGGGGCATCGAACCGATGCAGCGTTACGCGTTCTCTTTGCTGGATGCTCATCGCCGGTGGCAGCGTAGCGGTTACGCCACAAATGAACACTGTTGCACCGTTTACCAGTGCGGTTGCGGAAAGTGCGGGATTAGCAGTAACGCGTACGCACGGACCGAACACCGGCAGATCCGTTACGCGCGGATTGAGAGGATCACAACCCTCCACGGTAATCGCCGACGTGGTGGTATTCGGCTGCGCAGGAATTGTTACGCCCACCTGCCCGCCGCCAATCGGTGTCGTTACTTCTCCGCCGGTGGCGAAATTGATCGTCTGCGTTGAGCACGGACCAACGCCCGGTCTTGAACACAATGCGTATCGCTCGATGCGGAATTTCACCGGCAATGTGCTTCCATCCTTCACTGCGACGAATTTGCTCGCGTCCACGTTCTTGAGCGCGCTCGGGCTCGCGGACGTTTCGACATCGGCAGAGCCGAGCATTGTCGTGCCAACACGTACCGTGATGCGATAGAACACATCGTTGGACGTTGGTACGTCCCAGTTGTAGTGATATTGGTCGTCGTGTGCGACGACGGTCACAGACAGCGCGTATGCGCCCGAAGTACCCTTGCACGACGCCGTAGCAGCGGCTGTCTCGTTCGCAGCATCAAGCGCACAGATGGTCACCGTGGGTTCCAGGTTCGGATTAAACGCACCTGCCTCGTAGCCCGGCGTTCCGCTGGGATCCGCCACCATCGGCGGCAGGAAAAAGAAATCGGTGTTCCCTCCGTGCGCGCCGTCGGCAATGACGAACGAAGGGGACCCGCGCAGCGACGCAGTGGGTTGCGTAGAGTCACCGCCTCGGCAACCAGCCAAGGCAAGTAACGCGAAACAGGACAGCAACGAGTACCGCATGATTTCTCCGCGAATGCGCATGAACATGTGACGTCGCCCTGATCTGAACTGACCAAGGCGGGTATTGAGTGTCGCGAAGATACGGCGTCATTAGTCGGTTGACTAGAGGCGACTTGCGACGGCTCAGTCCGCTGCGCTTGGTGCTTTTCTTTAGTGCGTGCGCGCGAGCAACGCCTCAAACCCACGTTTGTTTCGAAGGTCACGCCACCACCAATGGACATTTCCGCCAACGCGAAATGAATGGTCGGGATTTGCCGCAACGTACGACGTCAGCAGCGAGATTGCCTGATCGAGGTCGCCGAATTGTGCAAGCATCACGGCGCGGTATCCCGCCAGCTCTTGGCTCGGATCGACGGTGCGGTCGGCCTGCGAGCGCTCGAGCACCGCGCGCGCGCTGTCCAGCATCACTTTTCGTTGCGGTCCCTCCGCGAGCGAAAGGGCGCGTCGACCGACAATACCACCGACGATCATGTGGGCGATACTGGACTGATACGCCTTCACCGGTGGCGGCGCTAACGAGTCAACCAGAGTGGCCAGTTGCCAAGCGCTCGCTGGATCCGGGGTCGCATCGGGCGAAAGCTGCAGCCACAATCGGCACATCGTGAAGGTGTAATTTCGCGAGAAACGTCGACCTCCCTCATCGCACCACTTTCGCGCATCAGCGAACAACTGCGTGTCGTACGAACCGTAGAAAAGGCGGCTCAAGATTGCTTGGGAATTGCCCAAAAATTCGTCGGCTTGATATGCTGTTTGCGCCTTCAAAAGAGCGGACGGAACATCCTTCTTGTCGTAATACAGCAGACTGAGGGTGGCGTACGCCGTCACCAGTCGGTCGTTCTTGCGGATCGCCGCGAGCAGATCGTCTTCGGCTTGCGTGAGGAGCGATTCCCGCACGCGCGCATCCAGCGTGCGACGACCGACTCTCCACTGTTCATACTTTACCGTCCCGCGCAACTCGAGGGCCTTCGCACTGTTTGCGTCAATGGCGAACGCCTCGGCCACGCGCGCCAATGCCGTGTCCAATAGCGGCGCAACTTCTGCTTCCTTGAGGTAGCGGCGGCGATCGAGTGATACCTGGACTCGTTGCAGCGCCGGTTCGATCCATTGGTTGTCCGCCGCGCGCGCGAGACGAAGCAGCGAATCGGCTCTGTTCAGTACCGAGATCGCGCTGTCGGCATTGGCGACACTCATCTTTCCCGCATCCTTGCGTGCAGCTTCGGCCCGGTTCAGTAGCGTCCACGCTGTGATGTTTTGTGTCGCGGCCTGTGCCTCGCGGACTTCGATCTCCGGCCCGATGACTTCACGCAACGCCCTCGACACATCGCGTGCGACCGATTCTTCCGCAGAAAACAGCGCATTCTTTGCGACGCGTATTGTCCTAGGCGATCCCAAATTGGCGCCGGACATGTCATACAGCCGAATGGTGATGCGCAAACGGCTACTGCCTTCCGGTTCGACCGTTCCTTCGACCAACGTGCCGACCTTCAGTGCGCGCGCTACGCTGTCGCGCGGCACTTCGGCACTCCGGAATTGCGCCACACCATTGGGAGAGATGACTGACAACACGCGGAGTGTGGACAGCTCTCGGATCAGTGACTCGGTGAGTCGTTCGGCGGCCGGTTGCAATTCCACACTGTCTCCACCGGCAACGGTGAAATAGCGCACCGCCACCTTTCGTGCGAGCGGATCCGACGTCGTGGTGCGCGCCCTAGCCGACGTCGTCAAATACGCGCCCGCAGCGCCCGCTACCAGGAGAGTCGCTCCGGCACCGATGGCCAACGGACTGCGCCACCACGGCCTTCTCGCAGCCCTCAGCCGCTGCGCGCCACTTGGCAGGCGCCGCTGAGTCGTGAGCCGCATGGAGACACGCCGTGTCGCCGTCGCGCCCATCGGTGTGCCGAGAATCTCGCAGAATTCGGCAGCGGTGCGCGGTCGATCGGCGGGTGACTTCTCCATTGCCGCCAGAATCGCCTCTTCGACCTCTTCGGGGGCGGATGGACGCACGACGCGAATGCTGGGCACGGCTTCAAGCGCGTGTTTCGCCATGATCGCCGTCGCGTTGGCACCGGAAAATGGCGGTTCTCCGGCGAGCATCTCAAACAGCATGCACCCCAAGCTGTAAATGTCCGCCGCCGGAGTTACCGGTTCACCCGTGAACTGCTCGGGACTCATATAAACCGGCGTGCCCATGGCCATGCCTGTTTGCGTCAGACGCTGCTGGCCCGCTTCAGTGCGCGCTCGCGCAATGCCGAAGTCGGCAACAAGCGCATGTCCGTTGGAGAGCATCACGTTTTCCGGCTTGATGTCCCGGTGGATGACTCCCTGCGCGTGTGCATACCCGAGTGCGTCTGCTACTTCGAGCGTGATCTGGATCGCGTCGTCGATCGAGAGCTGCTTCTCTCGATCGAGCTTGTCGCGCACCGACTCGCCATCCACGAACGGCATGACGTAATAGAAAAGTCCATCGGCCTGACCCGAGTCGTGCAACCCTAAGATGTGCGGGTGCTGAAGCCGTGCGGCGAGCTTAATCTCGCGCTCAAAACGCTCGGCACCGATCGTGGCCGCGAGGTCCGGGTGGAGGAGCTTTATCGCGACGCGACGGTCGTGGCGGAGGTCGGTGGCCAGATACACCGTAGCCATGCCGCCGCGCCCGAGTTCCTTCTCGATTGCATACCGGTCCGCGATACTGGCCTGCAAGCGTTCAAGAATGTCGGACACCGGAGGCTGCCTGGTCGAGGAGGGCGGGCGAACAAAATCCAATATGGGCACCGCGCGGGCCGAAGGCCAGCCGACTTCGTGTCGTGACGACCCATAAAAGCGAGGTCGTCCGAACACTAGATGATGATGGGCTCTTGACGCCCCAAAGTGCAGTGTATGCCGACGATGTTTGTTCGGATTCGAGCGCGTGTGCTCCACCGAACTGAAGCGCATTTTTTCTGCCCTCGAAATAGCATGACATCCGTGCTATCATGCTATGGTGCTGGGGTAGCAGCGCACTCGCATCACGTGTCGCGATGGTGGACGCTCACGTTGTAAGCTCCGAGCACACACGCATGATTCGCATCCCACGGCATCGTCAACCAACGCATCCAGGCGAGATGTTGCTGGAAGAATTTCTAACTCCCATGGGACTGACACAGCGCGAGCTTGCGGACGGCATCCGCGTGCCGTATCAGCGCGTCAACGAACTTGTGAATGGTCGGCGCGGCATTACTCCGCAAACGGCACTGCGTCTCGCCAAATTTTTCGGCACGACGCCCGACGCGTGGATGAATCTGCAAGTACGGTGGGATCTCTATCACGCGCGGGTCGCGGAGTCTGTCGAATTGGGGCGTATCAAACGCGTGCGCGTGCGCTCACGATGAACGCGTCCACGTCGCCTGCGGCTAACCTTCGCCGATGACCGACCCGCACTTGCTCATCATCGACGCGCAATCGCTTGCCGGACGCGCGGCGCACGTCGCCGCAGACGACGTGACCAACGGCGTGCGTCTCTGGTGCCAGATGGCGCGTGGTGCCTTGATGGACGTGGGGGCGACACATCTCGTGGCGGCATGGGATCACGACGGATCCACCTTTCGACACACCCTGTTTCCCACCTACAAGCATCGGCGCACCGGAGGTATGCGCGCGCGAATCACACCCATCCGCGCTGGTATAGAACGCACCGGGATAATCAGCATGAGTGTCGCGAACTTCGAAGGCGACGACGTCGTGGCATCATTGATGGCGCGCTTTCGCACCCAAACACGCGTGACGCTGCTCTCGAACGATTCGGACTTGTTGCAGTTCGTCAGCGATGGGGTGGACGTGGCGACGTACGTTGGCGCCGGCAAAGGATTGAACGGCACACGCATTAAGACATGGAGTAGCGCCGACGTCCTCGCCAAATTCGGCGTGCCGCCGACGAATCTCGCCGCGTTCAAAGCGCTATGCGGAGAAGATGGCGACGACATCCCCGGCGTAAAAAACATTGGTAAAGGGACGGCGGCAACGCTGCTGCGACGATGGCAATCGCTCGAGCAGGCACTGGAGGCGATTGAATTTGTCGGTCGTCGCGATGATACGGCGAAACTCGCTGGCCAGCACGAGCATGCACGGTTGATGCTGCAGTTGACGACGATTCGTCAGGACGCGCCGCTGTTGGCGTGTACGCTCGAGCAGTGTATCGCGAGTGCGATCCAATGGCCGGATGGTTCGATCGCGCGCGCGGCCTCGGTCACAGTTCGGGTGGACGCTGGTCCCGGACGTGAAGACGTGCCGTTTCCCGACGAGCCGCCACCGTGGTGAGTGCCGCGGCGAAGGTGAGCCAACGGTCTTGCGCTTGCGGGGCGCTCGTGTGCGCCGTATCTCTGTCAGTTCTCAGTAGCTCGATTGCGTAATACGTTAGCAGAGGGAGTACCGCATGCGCAAAGTCTTAGCAGCAGTGAGTTTGCTCGCGGTTTCCGCCTCGTCGGCATGGGCGCAGGGAAGTCAGGTCGTACCCGAACCGGCTAGCATGGCGTTGCTGGGTGCTGGCCTCGCCGCAGTCGGTTTCGTTGCGTGGCGTCGCAGCAAGAGCAAGAAGCCGTAGTAAAGGGCTGCACCTCGTGCGTCTCGCGCGAGGTGCAGCGGCGACACCGAACGAACGTGATCGTCGCGTTGCGATGAGGCTTCCCTGAACGCGTGTATTCGTCGCCAGACCGCATCCTTCACGAAAAGGTGTCTGTGAAAACCGCGCGCGAACTCCTCGCTCAAAAAGGCACAACAGTCGTCGCCGTCGCTCCATCGGCCACGGTGTTAGCGGCCGCCCACATTATGGGTGATGGCGGCTTCGGCGCCGTGCTTGTCATGGACGGTACGACGCTCGTTGGCATTTTCACGGAACGCGATACACTGCGTCGTGTGGTTGCTGCCGAACGTAATCCGTCCACGACGTCAGTGTCTGAAGTGATGACCACATCAATGATCACGTGCATTCCCGAAACGACGGTGGACGAGTGCGGGGCAATTATGACGCGCCATCGCATTCGTCACTTGCCCGTCGTCGACGGTGTCGAGCTGCTTGGACTGGTGAGCATCGGTGATTTGCTTGCGCACCGCGTGCGCGAACAAGAGGACACCATTCGTTATCTCAACGATTACATGTTTAACGTGCGATAGCGTAAAACGCCCGACGCTGCGTATGCCAGCGTCGGGCGTTTCGTGTGTTACTTACCGGACAACACGCACGTGCCCTACATCACTGTCGTCTGCAAATCCAGCAACGCCTTCTTCAACAAATCAACCTTCTTCGCGTCGCAACTACGATCCCCGTCAAGCTGCGATGACAGCTTCGTGAGCGCCGCATTCCGCTGCGCACCTGTGGCCTTCTCCGCGCTTGAAATGGAGGAGCGAATTTCTGCGATCCGTGATGGATTTACGCAGCCTTTGCGCTCAAGTTGATCGGCGTATGACTTGGCCAACGAGAAGCTTGCCGGCCACTCGATTTTTGGCTGTCCTTGCGCGTTGAGATACGTCCACTTCACCGTCTTCGCCGCGTCGATCTCATTTTGCGAGATGTACTGACTCGGCACTAATTCTGCCACGTCGAGTCCACGGGCGATTTCCGAGCTGATCATGCTGCCGTTGTACCAGTACACCGACCACGAGCCACCCATCGCCATGCGCGTGGAGTCTACCGGCCCACGATCAAACGACGCAATCTCCATCGGATGCTTTGCGTCAGTCCAATCGAATACCGAAATGCCCCCTTGGTACCACGACTGCACCATCACGTCTCGGCCTGGAATTGGAATCAGCGATCCGTTGTGCGCGACGCAGTTTTCGTTGGCGGTCTGTACGGCGGGCAGTTTGTAATAGCTTTGGAACTTGAGTTTTTTGTTTTCGATTGTAAAGATCGCATCGGCACCCCATTCTGGCTTGTCGCCGACACGGCACTTGGGCGAGCTGCCACCGCCCCACTCGTCGGAGAAGAGCAGTTTCGTGCCATCGTTGTTGAATGTGGCCGAGTGCCAATAGGCGAAATTAGAGTCGGCCACGGCGTCGAGGCGTATCGGGTTTACTGGGTCGCTGATGTCCAGCAACAACCCATGCCCTTCACAGGCACCTCCAGCGATGCCGAGTGCGGGATACACCGTGATGTCGTGACACTGTGAACGATCAGAGATAACGCCACTCGGTGCGGGTGCTGCCGCAAAGGTGCGATTTATTACGGCTTGAATCACACCACGAATTGCCGCGCTATCGGCGGCGTTCGCGGTGCCCGAGCCGCCGCGTGCTTTGACCACGCTATCGAGCATCGGGTGAATCATTTGCGGAGGAATAACCAGGTCGGCGCCGGACTGCGGATTTTTCGCGATAAATGCACCTGACGCGCGCGCGACTGCGAGCGACTTTGCGGCGGCTTCCTTATCGGCATCGGACAAACCATGGCTCGGATTGTTTTTCAGACCAGCGAAAATATTGGCGCGACGCACGACGGCCGCCTTCGACGGATCAGCGAGTGGCACTTTGATGATTTCAATGCGCAACCGCGACGACGTCGGATCGTCCGCCTCCAAATTTCCCGCGCATCCTGCGAGCTCGTTCGGGGAGCGAATACCGGCTGAACCAGAAACGTAGATGTACACGTTTTGCTTGTCCTTCGGATCTTCCAGCACCGTGTGCGTGTGCGACCCACGGCATGTCTGAACATTCGCAATCAACTTCGGTGCCTTGATATCCGTGATGTCGAACACGCGCACGCCACGCATGCGCAGCTTGCTCACCGTATCCGCGACACCACCCGGCAAACAGTCCGTGCGTCCATTGTTCGCTTCAGCGGACATGAACATCAAATTCCGGTAAACAGAAATATCGTTTTGCGATGCCGGGCAGCTGAACGCAGTGACCAACACCGGTTTGGACGGATCCGATACGTCCCAAATTACCGGGCCATTGTAATTGCCTTGAATGGCGTACTTCCCGGTGAAGGCGAGATCGGAATTTGTGCTACCGAAGAAACCCGGCGGTGAGACGACTTTTGCGGTGACCCTCATGTTTGAGGATGCTTCGCCAGCGTTCAGCAGGCCGGCTTTCAGTCCGACGCGCGGATCCGTGGCCGGATTTGGACGCGGTGCCATGGGGGGCGTGTTGCGCGCGCACGCAGCGATACTCACGACGATCGCGACCGCTGTGGCACGATGCGCAATGAACGACATACTGGAACGACGTGGTGGCCGGAGGGGCATAGGGAATGGTCTGGGTGAGCAAACGTGGAACAACACAAATCGCCGCCCTTTACGACGGTGGCGGCGCGAATCCCATCTCGAGCATCATCGAGAGCATGCGTCGAATTTCGGTGGACTGATCCACTTCAACGTCGGAGGCAAATTTAAAAACGGACTCATCCTGCCCCGCGCCTTGCGACGAAAACAACGTTTTCACCATAGCGACGGCGCCGCGATGGTGTTGCATCATATACGTCAAAAACAATCGATCATAGGTTGTACCGCGTGCGGCATCGAGTTCCTTCATCTGCGCATCATTCAGCATTCCCGGCATCACGGCCATGTCACGCATGCCCGGCATCGCGACCATGACATGGCCTGTCATCGCGGGCATGTCGTGATTCTCGGTCAGCTGGCCCGTCGAGTCAACGTTCGGCGTAATTTGGTTGCGGTCGGCGAGCCATGTTTGCATGAGCGTGATCTCATCGGACTGCGCGTTGATGATGCGCGCGGTCAGTCGTTGCACCGACGCACTGGCGCCGTGCGTCGGTGCCCATCGGGAGATCCTGATCGCTTGCGCGTGATGATGAATCATCCCGCGCATGAAATCGACGTCGGCCTGCGTGTAGGGATACCGCAGACTATCAGCGCGCGCGCGGGCGATTGCGCCAGCTGCACCCATCACGAATACCGGAGTCGACGGTCGCGCACTGGCGCAGCCGACCGCAGCCAAGGTAAACGCGATCCGGCACGCGGTGAAACGACTCAACCGCATTCGCAGCCGCGTGTTCGGGAGAAACCGAGAATGCCCGAGATCTTGAGACATCCGGTAAAATGTACTCGCTTCGAGTTGCTCGTGCTGGGAGGTTTGATCACACTGTTTCACCACTCACGGGAGCTGGCACTATGCGTATCAGGTTCGCGACCGCTTTGACCGTTCTGCTCGTTGTCGTGCTGTCGTACCCCGCACGCGCATCGGCGCAAGCGGTCGCCACCGCGCTCATGACAAAGGACCTGCCGGAATTCGTCGGCAAAGAGGTGGTCATGTCCACCGTGTTGTACCCGGCGGGCGTCGCGTCCAAGCCGCATCGGCATGACGCACACACTCTCGTTTATGTGCTGGAAGGGACGGTCATTATGCAGATCGCCGGCGGTGTCGCGATGACCCTCGCGCCGGGGCAAACGTTTTATGAAAATCCAACAGATGTGCATATCACGTCGCGCAATGCGAGTACGACGGCACCGGCGAAGATCCTCGTGTTCATGATCAAAGAGAAAGGCAAGTCGGCGACGCGACCAGCGCCGTTTTAAAACGCAAACATCTGCGTGTATTTCACGATGACACCAAACCCCGTCACAGGAGCGTCAGGCATCGTAATTTTCTGCTCATTCAGCACGACGAACAGGTCACTGAGCGGATGATGGATAAGGTTGAACCGCAGGTTGGCATTGAGCTGATGCGCGCGCGGATCATATTGCGCGAGCGCGTCGAAAAACATGTTCGTGGTGAAGCTGTAGTTCGTGCGTGCCGTCCAAAGCAGCGCTTCAAACTTTGCGTTCGGCAAGGTCAACGTTGCTTCGGTGTGTGACACGCCAACGGATGTGCTGAAGCGGGCGTTCGGTCGCGTCGTCACCAAGAGCTGCTGCGAATGCTGTGTCCCATTCCATAACCCACCTTCGATCAGCGTGTACGTGGCTGACAGCTTTCGACTAGCGTTGGTCGCGCCTTTGAACTGCCAGTCGGTCCATGCGTAACCGCCCGCCGGAATCGGCGCGATGGCCTGATTGATGCGAAACGGCGACGCGATCCGCTGGAAGCGCGGGTTAACGGACAGCTCAAAAAAGGCACCGCTGCTCAAGAAAAATGTGTAGCCAGTGTGCAAATCTTTCGCGGAGATTTTCCCGTCCAGCGACTCGTAGTAATTCCATGTGATGTGTGGATGCATCTCACGTGTGCCGATACGTGCGAGCCACGTGGGACGCGGGCGGATGCCAATGTCGGCGAGATATTTACGCGTGTCGGTGCGACGAAAAAATCCTAAGTCGTCCGCAAAGTCACGTCCGATCTCGAGCACGCCAACTTTCGCATGAACAAAATTACCCTCGTGATTGACTGAAGAACGCCAAGCGAACTGACCGCCATTGCGACCAGGGGTGCGCGTACCGATCGCATAACTACTCCAATCCCATGTGCCGGGCAGACGGAACGTCGCATCGACACCCGCGACGCGATTCCAATTGTGCGCGTTACCCGTACCGATCGCTTCGCGGTCGAGTACAATAAAACCCACGTCAGATCCAGGCGCCAAATTTTTGCGCAAGCGTAGCACGCCGTAACGGTTGGCCGGTGCGGTGGCGGATCGTTGCGTCTGGATCGCGAGTGCACCGATAGTGAGCCCGCCTGCGGTGCCTGTGAGTCGAACGCCAGCGGGAATTGGCAGCGCGCGGCCGTCGGGTGAGAGGCCGATACGTCGACTGAAGAACAGCAACATGTCTTCGTCCGGTGTCGGCGCGAGCAACACGCGATTGTTGCGCGCGGCATCACCCACGTAAAAGATGCCCGAGTTTTCGAGAAAAAACTCACGTTTTTCGGGAAAGAACTGACTGAATTGCGTGAGGTTGACTTGCTGCTCATCCGCTTCGACCTGCGCGAAGTCGGGGTTGACCGACAGGTTGAACGCGAGATGTCGCGTCACGCCGTATGTGACATCGAGTCCGGCCGCCTCACTCGCAACGGTATGCTTGCCACCCAACTCGCGCACGGTGCGGCCCACCGCATACGGCTTGATGCGAAGGTCCCGCGACGTGCCCTCAATCTCCAGTCCCTCAAGCGTGCCGGCCAATGAGACACGGGTGATGCTGAATGCACGCGGAATGGGCGCCCAGTATGTCACTTCGTTGCGATGCCGAATGCGTCGCGCAAAGTTGATGCCCCACCCCGTGTTGGTTCCCAACTGATAGCGCAGGGTGCGAAAGGGAATGGCCATCTCGACGGTCCAGCCATCAGCCGTGCGCTGCGTTTTCACGGTCCATACGCCATCCCAGCTGGTATTGACTTCACGTCCCTCGTTCGCCACTTGGCGATCCGCACGCGCACCATCGGCATTCGTAAGAAACACATAGCCGTTGCGTCGATCATGGAACGTGTCGAGCAACACTTCAAAATCATCCTGATCGTCTTCTTTGAAATCTTTGCGAATATCGTTGACCACGATGTGTGAGGCCTCGCGATCGTGCAGGACGGCACCAACATAGAGAAACTCCGCGTCAAACAGGACGCGCACCTCTGTCGCCTCTGTCGCTGGCTCGCCGGTGCGCGGTTCCGCTTGCGTAAATCCCGACGTAAGTAGGGCTGAATCCCATGCCGCTTCGTCAAGCTTACCGTCGATAGTGATCGGACGCGCCGTACGAACGGCGCGCATTGTACGCGAGTCTCGCGCCGTCGACGGAACGACCGGAGGAACGACCTGCGCGCCGAGGAGGGTGCTTGCGACAAAGGAAAGAACGACGGTGAGTGGTACGGTTTGGCAGGGTATCACGGGACGCGTATGTAGTGGACGGTATTCGGTCTGCTGCGAAACGTAGTGAGCGCCTAACACTTACGGTCGACACCGCTGGACGTCATGTTATTCGGCTCTCGACACCATTCGTCGTTGGCCTTCACTCAACCTAGAAACGTATGTCACGACAATCGCGAACCGTTGCAGTAGCGCTCTTCGCCGTGGGTGTAGGGGCCTGTGCGAAAGACGTACCCATTGCTGAACTGAAAGGCTCCTGCGCAGACGTTTACAAAGCGCAGGTCTGCACGTGGGCGAAGATGCAGGGCGACAGTGTCTTAGAAGTGGGAGCCACCGTTCCGATCGCCAGTATTGAAAATTCAACGGTGCAAGCGCCGATGGTGTGGCCGCCAGTGGCTGCAGCGGCGCTCGACATTCCCGAAGCCGCACGACAGAAGAGTGGACTCGTGCAATTTACAATGTATTGGGAGGCGGGTGGACATCCACCGGGACCGTTTCTGACGCCACACTTTGACATGCATTTTAACCGCATTACTGCGGCGGAGCGGTCGGCCATTGATTGCGTCGATCTAAGCAAACCCGTTTCGTTGCCAGCGGGATACGCGCTTCCGGACATCGCGTTGCCGCCCGACATGGCCAAGATGATGGGTGTGCCGACATTAGTTGGACTCTGTGTACCGCAAATGGGCATGCACGCGCTCGCATCGAGTGAGCTCGAGAGCAAGGAGACATTCCGGAGCAGCATGGTGGTCGGCTATTCGCGCGCTGCGCCGATTTTTATCGAGCCGATGGTGACGAAAGCGATGCTGTTGGAGAAGAAGTCTTTCGACCTCGCCGTGCCGAGCATTCCTGGCCTCACCGGAGCGCATCCAACAAAATTCCGCGCCGACTATGACGCGACGAAGCAAGAGTACCGGATGACGTTCTCCGCGTTTTCTACCGGTATGTAGAGCGGCGTTGCCCGATTTATTGGCAGTACTTCAGGCGGGCGCGGTGGGGAAACCCACCACGCCCGCATGTCAGTTCATAGACCAAGTAGTGCTGAGCATGACCCGATCCCACGCGAGTCGGAGTTCACCATGAGGCCCTCCGACGTCGCGCGATGTAGTGAGCCACATGGAAAAACTCTCCAGTGGTGCGGCCACGCTTGTTTGCCGCATATCGATGCGCGCAATGTCGTTCGCGGGATTGTATGTCATCGCTGCCGCCATCGGCGACTGACCGACGTCCTTTTGGACGAGCAATTTCCATCCAGTGCGCATTGGTATTGCCTGCAAGACCCACGATCCCTTTGGTACCTTTGCGCCGCCAATCACCAAGTCCACATCGGTGGTCAGCATCGTTGCGCCATTCGCACCAAGTCGCCACGATTTGTCATACGGAACAAGACTGTCCGTGAACAACGCACGTCCGCGCAGTTGCGGCTGACCATAGTCAATGCGAATGATCGACGGCTTCGCGGCGCCGCGCGCCGCGCTGTCTACCAACGTGAGCGTGACCTCCGTCGACGCACGTCCGCTTGGCGCGGCGCGCATGGCGCCTTGAGCCGCAAGCGGTAGGGTCACCACTGTACTTGTCACGGCCGCGAAGAACATTGTGCGGAATTGCATGAGCTGTGGTCCGGAGAATGGAGGCGCACGGTCGTGCGCAATGACTCGCTCGTCGCTAAGGATCCACTGCAGCCCCGCGACAATCAATGGGCACGCAACGTCGCCGAAAACGCGTCGGTGAGCAGATTGAATCCGAGCACCGCCATGGTGATCGCAATTCCGGGAAAGAACGGCAGCCACCACGCGACACGCAAAAATGCCTGCGATTGCCCGGCGAGCATCCCCCATGTCATCACGTTCGGATCACCTAAGCCAAGAAACCCCAAACTTGCTTCGACGAGCAATACCTGTCCGAACAGCAGTCCAACGACCGTCAATGCGCCAGGCACAACGTTTGGCAGCACGGTTCGTCGAAGGATCTGCACGGTGGTAGCACCGGTTGCTTCTGCAGCAATCACGAACTCGGCGCGTCTGAGCGAGAGCACTTCACCGCGTACCACACGCGCCAGTACGGGCCATGACGTCAGGCCGAGTATCAGGATGAGACGATCAACACCCGGACCGAACAATGCCACGGCCACAACAACCAAAAAGAATCGAGGCAGTACTTGCAGCAGCTCTGTGACACGCGTGCACAATTGGTCCACCCAACCTCCGCAGTATCCGCCGAGCAAACCAACGAACATTCCGCAGGCGAACGACAATGCGCTCACGGCCAACGCAATCAGCATGGAGGTGCGCGCACCAAAGAGCACGCCACTGAGCATGTCGCGACCAAGCGCATCGGTGCCGAAGGCATGCCGGGTTGACGGGGCGAGGAGTGGCGGGCCAACGATTGAAAACGGATCGACCGACGTCATGATCGGTCCGCACGTAGCCATTGCCACGACAATGCCTGCTAACACCACACCGATTTTTCCAGACGGCAATCTGATCAATGCAGCGAATGCAGATCGCCACTCGAGCGCGCCGGTCGACGTCTCTCGCGAAGGCTTAAGCGAGTTCAACTCGTGGATCGCGCGCAGCGTAAACAAGATCCGTGATCAAATTCACCACGACGACTGACACGGAAACGAGCATAAATATGCCCAGCAACACGGGGATATCTCGCGATTGCAAGGCCGCGAGGAGAAGTCTCCCAATTCCCGGCCATCCGAACACCACTTCGACGACAACAGCGCCTGTGACAAGCTGGCCAGCGCGTCCGCCAATGACGGTGATCACCGGCAGCAGCGCGCGCGGCAACGTATGTCGCATCAGCACCCCAAATTCACTTACCCCTTTTCCGCGCGCCGTGCGAACGTGTTCCACGGTCATCTCGTGCGCCAGCGCACCGCGTGTCACGCGCACAAGCACGGCAAGTTCATGCGCGGCGAGCACAAAAGCGGGCAGCACCAAATGTCGCGCAAGGTCCCACAGATGCGCAGCGCCTTGCGTCGATCTACCAGCATCAAACATCCCTTGGACGGGGAAGAGTCCGCCGAGCAGCGCGAAGAGCAGAATGGCGAGTTGGCCGATTAAGAACACCGGTGTCGAATACATCGCCAGTGCGGTGCTGCTGATGCCGAGATCTCCGGCCGTGTGCGGGCGGCGCGCAGCGAGGATGCCGAGGGGAAGTGCGCCGATGATTGCGATGAGCAGCGCCGTTCCTGTAAGCAGCAACGTGGCCGGCACACGTTCAAGAATCACGGACATCGCGCTACGGCCATACACATACGACGCACCAAGGTCGCCGACTGCGACGCGTTGCGCATAAATACCGAGTTGTTCAAAGAGCGGGCGGTCGAGTCCAAAGCGTTGCCGCATGAACGCATAGTACGCCGAGTCGCCACTCTCACCGGCGAGTGCGATCACAGGGTCGCCGGGCGCGAGATGGACGAGCAGAAATCCGACCAGCACAATTCCGGCGACCGCTGGCAACAACTGCAGCAATCGCTGCAGTAGAAAACGCCCGCTCATGGCGTGCAAACTGCGGTTGCCGCGAAATGCGACGTTGGATCAAAGCCGTGACATCGCGCCACGTGCGCACGCGTGCCCAACGTCTCCACGAGCCACACATACGGTTGGTCGTGCACCGCGAGCCGTTGAATTTCTCCGTATAATCGTCGGCGTTCATCGACCACAAGCGCTGCACTCGCGAGATCAAAAAGACTGTCCATCACGCTATTGCGGTAACCCGCCATGTTCGAGAACGGAATGGGCGCGATACTGGTGGACACATATTGTCGGCGCACACCGATTTCTGGATCGGTACCATTGCAATACGCCGCAATTGCCGTGTCAAAGTCACGCGCAGTAAATACTGTTTGCGCAAACACGGCCGATTCAAGCGTGACCACGCGCAGGTTAATACCAATCACGCGCAGTTGCGCGCGCAGCAGGTCGCCGTACGTCGATTGGCCCGGCAATACCTTGAAATTGATAACGAAAGGCGTACCCTCCGCGATGCCGGGCACATGACGTGCCGTACGAACGGCATCGCCACTGCGCACCCAGCCCACGCTGTCGAGCAACGCTGTTGCCCGTGCGGTGTCGTAGGCCGGAATCGGGAGCCCTGACGCGTACGCAAACGGAATTTGCGAGGAGATCGGCGCATCGGCGGCGCGTCCTTCCCCAAATAAGACGCGATCAAGAAACTGCGCCCGATTCACGGCATGCGCAACGGCGCGCCGGCTGCGCACATCGCGAAACCAAGGACGGTCAAGATTAAAGCCCATCGTAATAATGCAATTGCCACCGCCAGCGCTGACGGAACCTGGCATCAGCCGCACCCGTGCGTCTCGCGCCAAACGTGCCCGTTCTGGTCCGGGCACAGTAAACAGCCAATCCACTTCGCCCGCCTCGAGTGCGATGACGCGCGTGCCAGCGTCAGGGATAATGCGCAATACCAATTGTTGAATAGCGGGAGCGCCGCCGAAGTATGCACGATTTGCAGCGTACCGAATTTCTCCGTTTGTTTGATAGGACACAAAACGAAACGGCCCCGTACCGACGGGTGCAAGGTTAGCGGGATTACGCAACGGATCTCGGCCGACGAATAAATGTCGCGGCATGATCGGCGCCTCGTCGACATCAAGCTGTTGTAGTAACGGCGCGTACGGATGACGAAATACAAAATCTACGGTTGAGTCATCGACGGCAGTTACGCGCAACAGCGCGGGTGCCATAGAGGCGCGAGTGCGCGCGTGAAAGCGCAGCAACAGACTGTCGAACGTGAACTTCACATCGGCCGACGTAAACGGTTGATCATCGTGCCAACGCACGCCCTGCCGCAAATGAAACCGATAGCGCGCACCCTCTGCGAACACCTCCCAACGCGTCGCCAGCGCGGGTCGTGGCGCCAGCGCGCTGTCGAGCGTGAGCAGTCCATCGTATAGCAACGCCGCCGCCGTGTGCACACCGCCGTTGGTGGTAATCGCAGGATTGAGATGTCCTGGATCGCCTTCGATTGCGGCGACGAGTGTATTCGCGTCGTGCACGTGACGCTCGCCAACGCATGCGGTCAATGCAGCCAGTATCGTGGCGACGAGGAACGTACTGAGCAAGGCGCACGCGCGATCACACCTCACGTGCCAACGCCCCGAAGTTTCGACGCCTGCTCCGATTCCAGCGCATCGCGCAGTCCATCGCCTACCAGATTGAACCCAAGGACGGTGAGCATGACCGCGAGTCCGGGCAGCAGGACTAACCGCGGTGCGTCGAAGAAGTGCACGCGTGCATCGCTGAGCATAGTGCCCCACTCCGGGGTTGGGGGTTGCGCTCCAAGACCAAGAAAACTCAAGCCGGAAATAGCCAACACCAGCTCTCCCATCTCCAGTGATGCGAGCACGGCGACGGCGGGCAACACACTTGGCAGAATATGACGCGACACGATGGCCGTGTGCGATACGCCAAGTGCTCGAGCAGCATCGACAAATGGACGCTCGCGAAGCGCGAGTACCAGTCCGCGTACTACGCGCGCGTACCCCACCCACCAGATGCTTGATAGGCCGAGCATCATGCCAGTCAGTCCAGGACCAACCATCCCAATAATCGCGAGCGCTAACAGCAAGCTTGGAACTGCAAGTAGCGCATCGACTATGCGCATGAGCACGTCGTCCACGACGCCACCGAGGTAGCCCGCGAGCGCACCAACGCTGACGCCAACAGACAGTACGAGCAGGGTGGCAACAGACACAAGGCCAAGAGACCATCGCGCGCCGTATAACAATCGGCTGAGGATATCCCGACCAAGATCGTCAGTGCCCAACAGAAATCGCACGCTGGGTGGTGCAAAGGCGCGCGCGGGGTCGATGAGGCGCGGATCGTATGGTGCAAGCCACGGCGCGCCCAGTGCGACACACACCAGCGCGGCGATGATCGCGACGCCGGTCCACATCGAGCGGCTCGTGACGCTGTGTCGTGTCACGCACGCTCCATCGGCAACGCCCCAAGACGCATTCGCGGATCGAACGCACCGTATGACAGATCCACCAACAGATTTATCATGATGAAGACGGTGGCAACGAGCAGCATGAAGCCTTGGATGGCCGGATAGTCGCGGTCAGAGATCGCCGCGACCGCCGCCAAGCCGACGCCGGGCCACGCGAACACCGTCTCGATGATCACTGCCTCGCTCAGCACGCGACCGAAGCGCAGCGCGCTGACCGTGACGACGGGATTGAGTGCGTTGCGCAGCGCGTGTCGAACGATCGCTGACCACGTGGAAACACCTTTTGCACGCGCCGTCCGCATATACTCGGCGTTCAACTCATCGAGTAATGTCGCGCGCAGCAGTCGCGAAAGCCCGGCCGCGCTGACGAGGCCCAGCGTCAGCGCGGGAAGCAGTACGTGCCGCATTCCGCCGGCGCCAGCCGCCGGTAGGACGCGAAACCACACAGCAAATATCAGTATGAGCGCGTAGGCGACGAGATAGCCCGGTGTCGATACGCCCACGAGGGCAGCGACACGCACAACGTGATCGGTAACGAGGCCTCGTCGCGCGGCCGACAGCAGCGCGACTGGAAGTGCGATGATGAAACTCACTATCGTCGCGGCTGCCGCTAAGAGGAGTGACGCAACGAGACGCGTTCGCAACTCCGCGAACACGGGCTGCCCCGTGCGAAACGACGTGCCGAAATCGCCACGCACGGCGGCTGTCAGCCACCGCACGTACCGCCGCACCGGCGGCTGATCAAGTCCGAGCTCCGTGCGCAACGCCAGCACATCAACCACCGACGGCGCCTCGCCATTGCGTCGCAGCAATATCATCTGCGCCGGATCGCCCGGAGCCAGCGATCCTAGCGCAAACGCAAGCACTGACACGAACAACCAGATTGCCACGGCACCGAGGATTCGACGTAGGAACGCGCGCGCCGATGTCATGGGGCGATCCGTACGTCAACCCAACTTTGGTGGAGACGCGACGGATGCGGGACAAATCCGTGCACATAATCACGCAATGCATAGACGCGCCCGATGCCCGCCAGCGGTATTGCGCCAACTTCAACATCTACTAACTGGTGCATCGCATCCGCTGCTGCGCGGCGCACCGAATCCGCGTCGTCGGCCTGCAGCGACCGCTCCACCAAGGTATCGAAATATGCGCTCGCGTGAGTGAACTGCGCTGATCGTGTATCGGAATGCGAATACCAGCGTAGCGCTAATAAAAACGCGGGATTTGCATCGTTCTGATTCGGTAATTCGATATCGAGGTCGAAGGCACCACTGTTGACGCGGCTCTCAAACGCCGCAGCATCGAGTAGCTCAATTCGCACGATCAGACCTACCCGAGCGAGCGCCGCCTGCACGTATTCAGCGACGACGCGATCCGCCCCACCGGGCTGGATGATTAACGTCAGGATTCGGCGACCGCGGCCGACAAGGCGCTTTGCTCCCAGTGTGTCGTGCGGCACCCCAACAACCAATGACGCAAATTCGCGAAGCACACTTGGTGGATTCAACGTCTGTATAAACAGGGCGCTTGAGACCGATCCACCCAGCACATGGTCGACAAGCGCTCGGCGATCAATCGCCGCCGCCACGGCGCGCCGAAGTGCACTGTCGGCGAGCTGATCGTACGGGGCGGCGCCGTGACGATTGATATACATGACCAAGACAGCGCCTGGTGACGCGCTGACAACGCGTACGCCTGCCGTGTGTGCAAGCGACGCGGCACTACCGCGTCCTACGTCGTAGATCAGGTCAACGTCGCCCGCACGCAGCGCGAGCACACGCGCGTTTTCGTCAGGAATGAAGCGAAAGACGATCGTATCGAGCGTCGGCCGAACGCCGTGAGCACGCTCATTGCGCACCACTGTGAAGTGATCGTAGGGCACGTACTCCGCAAGCCGAAACGCACCACTGCAGAGTGGACGTCGCGCCGGCTCGCCGCGCGGAGACATCACACCATACGTAGGATGAACAAGCTGCTCAGCCAATCGGTGATTTGGACGGGTTGATCGAACTTCGATCGTCGTGTCGTCGATAATCCGAACGGAGGATTCGGCGAGAAAGCTGTAGCCAAGCTTAAGGCGCGCCGCATGCGCGAGGGTATAGCGCACGGCATCGCCGCCGACCGGTGTTCCGTCCGAAAACGCCTGACGAGGACGGAGCGTCAACCGCACGCCATCTGGACGCAACGGCTCCCACTTCGTCGCCAATCCTGGCGCTACCTGAAATTCAGGCGAAAGCGTCACCAGCGTTTCACACAATCCTGCGTTCAGCGGATAGCGACCCAATCGCTCGCGGTTCAGGGCTAGTGGTGCCTCATCCGCACCGAAGCCGACGATTAACGTGCGATTCGTCCTGTGTCGCTCGCCATTGTCGTTGCACGCGGCGAACGTTACCAACATTAGCGAGAGAAGGAGGCGCATTGCGCAAACTGGACCTTGCCTCGGCGCGGCGTAAGACGTGAACGCGACAGGAGAGTGCAGGTGCCGGACAGCTCACAAAAACTGACGCCATCAGAGATCCCGTCCTGCGGATGCGCCGAACCTGGCGCAGCAAACGCATCAACGTGCTACTGCGGGGTGGACGATCTCATGCGCATCATTCGGCGCCGATACTCACTGGTCGTGATGAATGCGATTCACGGTCGAGGGCGTGTGCGCTATCACGATATTGCCGCGGTCCTGCCAAGCATCAGTAGTTCGACGCTGTCGGAGACGCTGCGCGCGCTCGAGGCAACGCATTTGCTTGAACGGCGGCAAGAAGCCGCTGAACGACCGTACATGGTGTATTTCCTCACATCGTCAGGTGTCACCCTACTCAATCGGTTGCGCCAACTCCTCGGGGAGATCGCATAATGAACGCGCTGGCAGTCGACGCTTCGGCAAACCGAAGTGAATTTGCCAGAGATTGCGCCACGCGATAGCGTCGCTATGTGGCTAGGCGCTTTCGCTCGCCACGGTCTTCTTGAGGTCGCTAGGCATGCTCGAACGCCGGTTGATCGAGGTCGAAGGCACGGTGCAAGGCGTAGGGTTTCGACCCTACGTGCATCGGCTGGCGGCCGCGCGCAATTTGCGCGGGTTCGTACGAAATGACGCGGGCCGCGTGATGATTGATATTGAAGGCGAACTCGCGACAGTTGATGCCTTTTGTCGAGATCTCACGCTTGCGCCGCCACCGCTGTCCGCAATTTCTCTCGTGCACGTCAAGCGCGCCGTGCCGATGCGCCGTCGCGCCTTTCAGATTCTCCCTAGCGGGACGAATGTAGGCGAAAGCGCGGCGGCCGCCGTTCCGCCGGATGTTGCCACGTGCGACGCGTGTGTGTCCGAATTGTTTGATGTGCACAACCGACGCTTTGGACACGCGTTCATTTCCTGCACAGACTGTGGTCCGCGATTCACCGCGATTCGCGAAGTGCCATATGATCGTGAACGCACCAACATGGCGCCGTTTGCACCGTGCACTGTTTGTCGCGCCGAGTACGAAACTTCGAGTGATCGTCGCTTCCACGCGGAGGCGATCGCGTGCCCGCGGTGTGGACCTGTGCTTGTGGCGCGGCGGGTGAATGACGACAACGTACAGGCCATTGGAGCAGCGGCGATCACGCTCGCAGCGGCGACCCTTCGGCGCGGTGGTATTGTCGCCCTTAAAGCGTTGGGCGGATTCCATCTTGCGTGCAGCGCGCTGGACGCGTTTGCAATCGCGCGGCTTCGGGAGCGAAAGCATCGTCCTGCAAAGCCGTTGGCCGTTATGGTGCGCGACGTTGCCGCAGCCACTGCGCTGTGCGACGTGTCCGTGGTTGAACAGTCGGCACTGACCGCATCGGCCCGCCCGGTGCTACTGCTCCGAGCGCGTGATAGTGCAGCGGTGGCAGCATTGGTTGCGCCGCACACGGCGACGCTTGGACTTATGCTCCCTTCAACGCCGCTGCATCATCTCCTGCTCGCCGCGTTTAACGGTCCACTGGTGATGACGAGCGGTAACCGCAGTGATGAACCCGTTGCCATCACGGACGCGGATGCACATTCAATGTTAGAGGACGTCGCGGACGTATTCCTGACGCATGATCGAGCGATCGTCGCCCGCTGCGACGACAGCATCGTTCGCGTCATCGCTGGCGAACCGCGGGTGCTCAGGCGTGCACGCGGCTATGTGCCGAACATCATCGCCTTGCCATTCCACGCTGCAGCGACTGTGCTTGCGGTGGGCGGTCACTTGAAGAATACAATCTGTGTCGCGCATGGCCGCTGCGCGCACCTGTCCGCGCACGTTGGAGATCTCGGCAGCCTTGCGGCGCTGCGCGCCATGCGCGTCGCTGTGGCGAGCACGATCCATCTCGTTGGCGCGCGGCCACGCGTGATCGCACACGACTTGCATCCAGATTATGCATCCACGCGTTTTGCGGAGTCCTTCGCGACCGACGAAGGCACCACACACCGCGTACCGGTGCAGCACCATCACGCGCATATTGCGGCGTGCGTCGCCGAACATGGCGTACGCGAGGCGGTGATTGGCGTCGTGTTTGACGGCGCAGGTCTCGGCACAGACGGCGCGATTTGGGGGGGGGAGTTTCTGGTCGTGGAAGGCGCGCATTTCACGCGATGTGGGCACCTTGCGTACGTGCCGCTTCCGGGTGGGGATGCTGCCGCACGTCATCCCTGGCGATCGGCGGCGGCACATGTGGCGCGAGCAGATGTGAGTGGTACATCAGCCGCCAGCGCACGTCCCGCTTCGGTCGACGAACGCGAGTGGCAATTGGTGCAACAACTCGTGCAAAGACATCAGCGCACACCGCACACTTCGAGTGTTGGACGGTTGTTTGATGCCGTGGCGTCGTTGCTCAACCTCTGTCACGTCTCGCACTTCGAAGGCGAGGCGGCGATGGCGCTTGAAGCGGCGGCGGGCACGCGAGTCGCGCTGGGATATCCAATCAGTTTGAGCGCAGACCACTGTTTCACTGCCAACGCGGCACGCGTGATCGCGGGTGTTCTTGATGATATGGAGCGCGGCCGCGATATCACAGACATTGCGGCTGCCTTTCATACCACGCTGCGGGATCTCATCGTGCTGGCTGCCGAACGAATACGGGAAGCATCAGGGATCAGTATTGTGGCACTTTCCGGCGGAGTATTCGCCAACGCGCGACTCACCGCCACCACCAACGCCGCTTTGCTCACTCGACATTTTCGCGTTCTGATTCCGCAGCAGGTGCCGTGCAATGACGGCGGCCTTTCGTTGGGACAAGCGTTCGTCGCTGCCTGCGCACTACAGGAGCCATTATGTGCTTAGGCGTGCCCGGACAAATCGTCGAATTTCTCGAGCCGACTCACCATCTCGCCAAGGCCGAGATTTCGGGTGTGCGTCGCGCCATTAACGTGGGGCTGCTCATTCCCGATGGACTTGAGATCGGGGACTGGGTGTTAATTCATGTCGGCTTTGCGCTCAGTAAAATTGATGAAGACGAAGCGCGTCGCACCCTCGAATTCCTCGAGCAACTCGGCTCTGATTTTGCTGAAGAGATGATTCTTATCGAGCGGAGTGATATCCAATGACGGCGGTGGTCGCGGTAGACGTGCCGGAGGACGTTCAATCAAGTGTCGCGGCGCGGCGCATCGCGGCATCAAACGAGGTCGCGGAACGATTCTTCCGCGATCACGCCGACGCCATTGCACAGACGTGCCAAGCGATGGCCGCACGGTTTGAGCGCGGCGGACGTCTGCTGATTTGTGGCGACGACGCGCAGCGCAGCGATGTCGCGCACGTTGTGGTTGAGTTTGTGCACCCGGTGGTTGTAGGAAAGCGCGCGCTCACCGCGCTTTCCCTCCCAGCCGTCGCGAACGGCGCGGCACAACGCGTGCTCTCGATCGTCCGACGCCCAGATGATATGCTGATGCTGCTGACGGCAGGTGCGCTCGACGGCCCCGCGCAGGCGCTGCTTGGGATGGCGCGCGACGCCGGTATGCTCACGCTCGCACTCACCAGCGACGCCACGAATGCAGTGTCTCGTGCGACCGACGACCACGTCTTCGCGGTACCATCGACAGATCCGTACATCGTTCAGGAAACGCACGAGATGTTGTATCACGTTCTGTGGGAACTCGTGCACGTATTCTTTGATCATCGCCCTCGGAGTCGCAACACATGAAACGAGACGCGATTGAGTGTGCCCAACATGACGAGCCATGTCACCTGTGCGGTGATGACGCAGTGGTGGGGCAGATACTGCAAGTAGACCTGATCAATCGGACCGCCTCCGTGCTGCTTGCCGACAGCACCGCCATTGTCGCGCTCGATTTCGTGGATGCCACGGTTGGCGATCGCGTGCTTGTGCACATGGGGTTCGCCATTGAAAAACTGGAATCAGCATGAGCGTTGATCGCGATTACGCGCGGGACCTGTATCCGTTTCTTTATGCGCCGAGTGATGAGTTCGCGGAGCACAGTACGGCGTTGCTCGCATCTGTGCGCAGTTCTACGCTCGCTAAATGCGCTGAGGTAACAGCGCTACGCACTGAATTGCTGATGGAATATGAAGCAGATCTCGAACGTGCCGCGGAGATGATGGCCGAACGATTTGCTCGTGGCGGAAAATTGTTGGCGTTCGGCAACGGCGGCAGTGCGACCGATGCGGATGACGCGGCGATGGATTGTCTGACACCGCTGCTCGCGGGCTGGCGTGCGTTGCCGGCGTGGTCGCTGCCAGCCGAGAGTGCGACCGTGACGGCGCTTGCGAATGATGTTGGTCCCGACCATGTGTTCACGCGACCGATCGCGGCGCTCGGTGAGCGTAACGACATCGCGTTGGGATTCTCGACCAGCGGGAGTTCGACGAATATCGTCACGGCGTTTGCCGAGGCCCGACGACGCGGCATGCTCACGGTCGCATTCACCGGGTACGATGGTGGTGCGATCGCGCATGGCGGAAACGTGGATTTCTGTTTTATCGCGCGACGTGAGTTTGTGCCGCGTATTCAGGAGGGGCACGCAACGCTCTGGCACACTCTCTTGGAGTTGGTGCAGCAGCAACTGTCGCTCCTCGCGGAGCGTGCATCATGAGCATGCGTTTCGTCGACGAATACCGTGAGCCCGGTGGTATTGCCAAACTGAGCGCGGAGATTGAGCGGCTCGCGAAGGGACGACAAGTGAAGCTGATGGAGGTGTGCGGAGGCCATACGCATGCCATCTATAAGCACGGCCTACAAGACTTGTTGCCGGAGAATGTGGAGCTCGTGCACGGCCCTGGGTGTCCCGTCTGTGTAATTCCGATGGGGCGCATCGATGATGCGATTGCGATTGCGCATATGCCGGGTGTGATCTTCGCCACGTACGGCGACATGATGCGCGTGCCCAGTTCGACGGGAAGCTTGATTGATGCGAAGGCTGACGGCGCCGATGTGCGCTTTATCTATTCGCCACTCGACGCGCTTACCTTGGCACGGAAAAATCCAGACCGTGAGGTGGTGTTCTTCGCGGTGGGGTTTGAAACCACGGCGCCCTCAACGGCCGCGACGCTCCTTCGTGCGCGAGACGAGGGGTTAAAGAATTTTTCCGTGTTCTGCAACCACGTGACGATCATTCCGGCCATCAAGGCAATACTTGATTCGCCAGGAATGTCGTTGGACGGCTTTGTCGGTCCCGGGCACGTGGCGACGATTATTGGCGTGCGTCCGTTCGATTTTATTCCGCGCGAGTACGGACTGCCCATCGCGATAACGGGCTTCGAGCCATCGGACATCTTGCAATCGGTCGTGATGCTCTTGCGACAATTGACGGATGGTCCGGTGCGCGTGGAGAATCAGTATGCGCGTGTGGTGCGCGACGACGGCAACCGTCGAGCGCTGGAGATCCTCGCCGAAACGATGCAACTCCGACCATTTTTTGAGTGGCGTGGGCTTGGATTTATTTCGCAAAGCGCGTTGGCGATCCGTCCCGAATTTGCGCAGTTCGATGCGGAAGCGCGCTTCGCGGTGCCGAACGTTCGCGTAACTGATCCGAAAGCGTGCCAGTGTGGCGAAGTGCTGAAAGGCGCGATTAAACCGTGGCAATGTAAGGTGTTCGGAAACGCGTGTACGCCAGAAACGCCGATCGGCTCCTGCATGGTGTCACCCGAGGGCGCGTGTGCCGCGTACTACAACTACGGTCGCTATTCACTCATGCGGCGTGGTGTCGCATCTGTGCAAGCGGCAGGTGTTCCGTGATGAGTAGTGGACGCATCGAGTTATCGCTGCCGACGCAACTCGATCGCATGGAGCGCGCACGCGTCGTGCGCGATGCAACGCCACGATTGCGCGATGAGCACGTCACGCTCAGTCACGGGAGCGGTGGTAAATCGAGTCGAGCGCTTATCGAATCGATCATTCTTCCGGCGTTTAACAACGCCTTGCTTGACGGAAGCGCGGACAGCGCGATACTACGCATGCCGAACGACAGCGAACGGATTGCGTTCACGACGGATAGCTATGTGGTGAGTCCGCTGTTTTTTCCGGGCGGTGACATCGGCAAGCTCGCTGTGAACGGCACGATTAACGATCTCGCCATGTCTGGCGCGCGGCCGCTGGCGTTGTCGGTGGGGCTCATTCTGGAAGAAGGGCTCGACATGGCCATCTTGCGTCGGGTAATTGCATCGATCGCGGCTGCGGCAGCGTTGGCCGGCGTCCCAATCGCGACGGGTGATACAAAAGTCGTACAGCGTGGGAAAGCCGACGGGCTCTTTATCAATACGAGTGGTGTCGGTGCCGTACCGAACCATTGTCGCCTTTCGATGGATCTCATCCAGCCAGGCGACGCAGTGCTCCTGAGTGGGTTCATCGGCGATCATGGCATGGCCGTAATGCTCGCACGTGAGGCCTTGGAACTGGATGCGGATATCGAAACCGATAGCGCACCATTGCACGACCTCGTCGCGGACTTGTTAGCAGCCGCACCGGACACACGTACCATCAAAGATCCGACGCGCGGTGGTGTTGCCAGCACCCTCAACGAAATTGCCTCGCGTACAAAACTTGCGATCAGCATTGACGAAGATCGCGTGCCCGTGCGGATCACGGTGCGTGGTGCGTGCGAGATTCTCGGGCTCGAGCCGCTGCATATCGCGAACGAAGGCAAGCTGGTGGCCATCGTCCCGCGCGTGCAAGCGGATGCAGCGTTGAGCGCATTGCGCAGACATGCGTTTGGTGCCGATGCGGCCATCATCGGTGAAATTCTGCGCGAGCCCGAAGGGATGGTGCTGTTACGTACCGGTATTGGAGGCTCACGCGTGCTGGACATGCTCGTGGGCGATCCATTGCCGCGCATCTGTTAGCGACGCACACGCAACCGGAGGTACGCACAACATGACGACGGCAACAATCGAGACACGCGCGTCCGCACCCGCAACACTTCCCAAAGAGAAACCCGAGCGACTTCCGCTGGGCCCCCTGAAAACCATTCACGTATTTTGGATGGCGGGTATGAGTTGCGACGGTTGCACCATCACTGTTGCTGGCGCAACCAATCCAGGAATTGAAGGATTGTTGAATGGCACCGTACCCGCGATGCCAAAAGTATTGTTGCACCATCCGGTGCTTTCAGTTGAAGCCGGTGCGGAATTCATGGCATCATTTAAAAAGGCACATGACGGCACGCTAGGCGATCCGTACGTGGTGGTTTTTGAAGGGTCGGTGCCAGACGAGCGCATCGCCGCGCGCACCGGTGGTTACTGGTCGGCGATGGGCTCGGAGCTGATGCCTGGCGAAGCGGAGGGGGGCGAAACGCGCATGGTGCCAACAGCGGAATGGTTAAGCCGACTCGCGCCCGGCGCAGCTGCCATGATTGCGATTGGTACGTGCGCAACGTGGGGCGGTATTCCGTCGGCGGAAGGCAATCCAACAAACGCAATGAGCGTGATGGATTTCCTCGGCAAGGACTTCCGGAGCGCGTTCGGTCTGCCGGTCATCAACATTCCGGGATGTGCGCCACAAGGTGACAATTTCACCGAAACAGTGTTCGCCATTTTGCTTTTCCTGCAGGGGCTTGGCCCGCTGCCCGCGTTTGACGAATTAGGACGTCCGTCTTGGTTGTACGGCGAAACGGTGCATCGCGGGTGTACGCGCGCGGGCTACTACGAAGAAGGCGTGTTCGCGAAAGAGTACGGCGATCCGGAATGTTTGGTCGAAATCGGATGCTGGGGACCGGTGGTGAATTGCAACATTGTGAAACGCGGCGCGATCAATCACATGGGTGGGTGCATGGAGGCCGGAGGTGTGTGCATTGCCTGCACGATGCCCGGTTTTCCTGACAAATTTTCGCCGTTCTACAAAGCACCACCGGGCGGAATTATTTCCACCACGATGTCGCACGGTGTGGGCGGCGTCATTCGTCGACTGCGTCGCCTGAGCAATCGTCATGCAAGCCGCGAACATCGGTGGGATGTGAATAACGATGTGCCAAGCGGTTGGGCGCACGTTCCAGGCTCATCGATGGGGCTCAAGGTGATGGAACTCTTCTATCAGAAGTGGCAGCACTGGGGAGCGCGTCAACCCGGACGGCGGAAGGGCGAGGAAGCATGGTTGTGGGGTGGAACGCGTCCGGGTCAACCAAGCGACTATAACGATCATAGTGTTTCGGAGGGGAAATGACCGACGCCGAACTTTGGTCCGCTTGGCGCATGTGGATGGTGCTGGCCACGGTCGTCATTTTGGTTGCTGCCGTACTCCTGGTCGCCATATGGCAAACCGCGCGCGGTATTTATCGCGAGGCGCTCCGCGCACTGAGTGCCGCGGATAAAATTCGCGAAAATACGAACCCGATTTGGGCGCTGAAGACGACGAACGAAGTGGCCACATCTATGTTAGAAACCGTGCAGCATATCGAGCAAGACGGCGGTGCGTTGGCAGCCGCTCTCCAGTCACACGCAGGCGCTCACTAACTCCCTCTCACTATGCAAACGTCAATTTCGATGCCCACTGCTGAGGCGATCCAAAACGTCTGGACGGTGTCGCTGGCGGTGTTTGTTGTTGTGTTGATCGTCGTCGCCACACTGTTGACGCTGATCTTGCGCACCGCTCATGACATCAAGGCTGGTGTCGCCATTATCTGGAACGTGGGACAACGCATCGCGAATAACACCATTCAACTCGCGATGTTAGCCAAAACGAACGCCGCCTCGCAGCAGATTCTGACATCGGCGGTTGGCGTTATTGGCGCGACCGCTGCAATCACGACGCATGCCGAGTCGTGCCCGGGTTGTCCGGCGTGCGTGCTTGGCCAGCGGTGGCAACGATGAACGTCTTTACGTTGCTCATGCTGCTCTCGGTGGTGGGCGCTGCTGCGCTCTTCATCGCGCTCGCGATTTTTCTCTTCGCGATCGCTGGGCAGCTCGAAAAAATTGGCGGCGAGGAGAAGGGGTACGGGGTAGCAGCCAGCTACCTGTCAAAAATCCGCATGGGCTTACGTGCGATTGAGGTCGAGACCGGGATGATTGCACCGCAGGTCACGCAGCTCAATACCACGCTCACCAGCGTGCGTGATGGCCTGATTGTGGTTGACGCAAATCTGGGCGCACTCATTGCTGCCGTGTCGCGACAGGTGGTGCTATGACCGAACCACTCATGCCACCCGCTTTATACGTGATTTGGTGGGTCGGGCTCATCGTGACGCTGGTCGTGTTTGTTCCTCTCTCCGTGTATTTGCTGCATCGCACATTCATGGCATCCCGCTCCATTCGACGGTACGCCGACGAAGCGCTGACTGCCGCCGCAGGCATTGCGGGCAACACGAAATACATCCCCGCGCTCGATAGCACGATCGCCGTCGGCAGCGCGATGGTTGGCGTCGCCGGACACATCAGCGCGAAGCTCGACACGGCCGCGACCGTGCTCGCGCAACGCACGGAGTGAAAGAAACGACCATGCTGCAAACACTCACGCTTATCACCGTCGCCCTCGTAGTCCTGGCGCTCGCAGGGTATCTCATCGCGATCGTGGTGCAACTCGCGGCCGCGAGAAAAAGCATTGCGGCCATTGCGAATGGACTTGAAGCGGTCGCGGGACACACTGCTCCACTTCCGGAAAAACTCACTACGATCAACGGCGCACTTGTGCAGTTGCTCGCGGGCCTTACAACCGCCGATCACCATCTCGGACGCGTTGCCACCATCTTCAAACTCGGCTAGCCCATGTGCTTTAAGAACCTTCCGATCGAGTTCGACGCGCAGGGCAAAGCCTTTCTCAAAGATGGCGCGGCCAATCCGTACAGCACCGCAGTTGCGGCCCCGCCCGGTGTGCCAAAGCAGCTGGATCACGATAAAGTGTTGGAGTTGGTCAAGCGCAACGGACACATCAAAGACGTGGATTATGATCCCGTCACACGCGTCGCTGGCGCACTGGCGTTTCACACCGTGACCGATGTCCGTGAACGCAAAGTGTTGGAGGCTCGATCCGTCGCCACGCTGTTTCGTGGGTACGAAGTGATCATGATTGGCCGAGACCCACGCGATGCGATTTACATCACCAGCCGCGCGTGTGGCGTGTGTGGCGGCGTGCACTCCACATGCTCCGCACTCGCTATCGAAATGGCTATCGGCTGTCAGCCGCCGCCGTTGGGCGTACTCATTCGTAACATCGCGTTAGCGCTCGAGTTTCTGTACGATCACCCGCTACATCTGCACTTGCTGGCTGGTCCCGATTACTCGGCGGCAATCGTTGAGGGCACCAACCCTGGTCTGCTTGATCGTGCGCGCACGACGCCAGCGAAATACGCAGAAGTGCATGGATATCGCACGATGTTTGACCTCATGACGGATCTCAATCCGTTAAGCGGTAACCTGTATCTCGAAGCGCTTGGTATGACACGCGTTGCGCGTGAAGCGTACGTGCTGATTTGTGGCAAGTATCCGCATCCGCAAACCATCGTGCCCGGCGGCATGAGCTCGACCATCAACCTCACGGTGATGAACGAGATGTACGTGCGCTTAAGTCAGTTTTTTGACTACGGCAAAAAGATTGCGCGCATTTGGGATGACATTACCGAGTTTTTTTACGACGCAGATCCGAAGTACAAACTGGTCGGCTCGCGGCGCGCGAACATGATCGACACTGGCATCTTCGACGTTCCAGAGGCGTACGACACGACGTACAAAAATTGCACGTCGTGGGGCGACAAACGCTGGGCAACACCAGGAGCCATTGTTGACGGCGTGTTAGTGACGACCGATTTGCAGAAGATCAACATGGGCATCGAAGAGTTTGTCGAACATTCGTATTACGATGAGTGGACCGGCAGCGGACAAACGTCACACTTCCCCACCGATCCAGCAGGACATCCGCTGTCGCCATATCACCCGTGGAACAAGGTCACAAAGCCGAAGCCGGGTGCCCAGAGTTGGAAAGAGAAATACACATGGGACACGGCACCGCGCTGGGATCGGTTGGGTATGGAAGCGGGTTGCTACGCGCGCATGTGGAATACGGCTGTCGCCCAGAAACACCCGGAAAATCCATTCATCGAAGCCACGGGACACTCACTCAAAGTGCGCTTACCACGTGGCAAGCTTCCCGAGACAGAAATCGAATGGCATGTGCCCGACGTGTGGAACGCGTTCGAGCGCAACCGCTCACGGGCGTACTGTGTCGGGTACACGGCAATGATCGCGATGAACAACTGGATGGCCGCGATGGATCGTCTGAAAGACGGCGATACAAAAACGTCCACAAAGTTTGACATGCCCAAGCGCGGTGAGCAAATGGGTGTTGGCTTTTGGGGTGCAGGACGCGGCTATCTCACGCATCACCTCGTGCTCGACCGTGGCGCGGTCTCGAACTACCAAATTGTCACGCCCTCCACATGGAACGCGTCGCCGACTGATCGTTGGGGACAACCGGGGCCGTACGAAGAGGCGGTGATGAACACGCCGCTGTTGGAGGAGTCGACCGATCCGGCAAAGTTTCGCGGCATTGATATTCTGCGTGCGATTCGAAGCTTCGATCCCTGCATGCCGTGTACCACGCACATTCAGTCGGAAGCAGGAATGATTACGCGCGAAGTCAACACGTGCGCGTGCGGGTTAGACGACTAGCGCGATGACAAGCACGTTCGTGACGAGTTCGTCAACCACGCCGTTACATGCCATGCGAGTGGTGATCGGCGGCGTGGGCTATCGCAATCTCCGCGACCACTCGCTTGGCATCGTCATGAGCGACGAGCTGGAGGCACTGGCACGGCCGCCGGCGCTGCTCGTCGAAGATTTGTGCTACGGACCCGTGGCCGTCGCACAGTGGTTTCTCGATGAAGCACTGTCGTCGCCAATCACCCGCGCAATCTTCATCACGGCCATTAGTCGCGATGATGGTCGCCCGCCAGGCACGATCTGCGCCTATCGATGGGATCATACGCTCCCATCGACGGACGAAATTCAGCGATGCGTCGTTGACGCTGTCACGGGTGTCATTTTTCTCGATAACACCCTCATCGTCGTCGAGTGGATGCAGGCGCTGCCCAGCGAAACCATCGTGATTGAGGTTGAACCGTTGGAGCATGCCTTCGGTGATGAGATGAGCCCAGGTGTCGTTGCGGCGTACGCGGAAGTGCGACGCTTGGCACTACATTTTGCGACCGATCATGCCGCAGGATTGGCACTGCCGGTACATGGGCTTGGCGGTGGATGGATGCCGAACACGTCGTCGCTGTTCAGCGCGTGATGGCCGAGCATGACGCGCCGCTCGGCGACGTAGGCACCGACGTCGAAACGACTGATCTGCTGCTCGAGGTCGAAGCAATCATCGAACGGCTAACTGCGCATCCAGATCCGTCGGTTGGTGCGAGTGTTGCTGTGTTGCTGGAACGAATCGATACCGTCCATCGCACTGCACTAACGCATCTGATGGGCGCCATTCAATCCATGGCGGGCGACGCGTTCATCAATCGCCTGACGGGTGATGCGGCGATTCGGCTGCTCCTCATGTCGTATGATTTGCTTGCCGTGGATCGACGCACGCTTGCGGAAGAAGCGCTGGATGCGGTGCGCAGTCATCTTCATGCGCACGGCACCGATGTTGAACTTGTCGACGTACTCGGTGGAGTGATCGCCGTCCGCATTCATGGGGTCGACCCATCCGATGCAGCGTATGCGGGAATTGTGCAGGACATCAACGAAGCGCTTCGTGTCGGCCTGTTAGGCTTCCAAGAACTTGAGGTGCGCGTTGGCAAAGGCGCGCGGCCCGTATCAGCGGAATCGCAATTCTTTCCGATTGCATCGCTGCAGCGCGCGTTTCGACCGGTGTATCGCGATGTGTGTCGTGCGGATGATCTGGCATCAGGCACAATGCGCGGAGTGATCGTTGACGGTGAAGCGGTGTTAGTGGTGCGCGTGGCGGAGGAGTACTTTGCGCTGCGAAACGCGTGCGGAGAAAGTCCGCTTCCGCTGGACTACAGTACACTCACGGGCGTTTCGCTGAAGTGTAGTTGGCACGGGTGCGTGTATGATGTACGCACGGGGCATCGTTTGGATCGGGCCGATGCAACGCGCGAAGACGCCATCAGTGTCCTGCCGGTGCGCGTTACCGAAGGCGTCGTGCAAGTGGTGGTAGGAACGACGCAGGCGACACCAGCGGTCGTGCCCAGATGACGCGTACACTCATCGCCGGTTTTGGCAATGTGTTGCGCGGCGACGACGGGTTTGGCGTTGCCGTCTTGCAGCGGCTCGCCGAACGCGGCACCGCGAGCGATACGGTGGAGCTGCTCGACGTCGGCACCGGTGGCATACGACTCGCGCAGGAACTTATTACTCCGTACGATCGACTCATCATTATTGACGCAACGACGCGAGGTGGCGTGCCGGGATCCGTGTATACGCTCGTCGTCGATGGCGTGCGCAGTACGAACGAGATCGACATGCATACCACCGTGCCGTCGCGCGCACTCGAAGTGGCGCAAGCCCTCGGACCACTGCCGCCACAGATTTATATGGTTGGTTGCGAGCCTGCGATCGTTGACGAGTGGACGATGGAGTTGAGTCCTGCGGTCGCGAGTGCGGTTGACCGGGCCGTCCGTGAGATCGAGCAACTATTGTGACGGATAGCAACGGAGGAGACGCGATCGCACGCGAGGATGAGTTGCTCGAACTGTTGTATTGGTTCGAGGGCGAAGGGTTTGGAGGCGTGGCATCGCTCGCGAGTATCACCAGATTCACGTCGATTGCAGAAGCCGTAGTGCAGAGCACGCTGCAGCGGCTGATGACGCGCGGCGACGTGATCCTCGACAGCGCCGCGGGCGGCGAGTATCGTCTCACGGAGCCTGGACGTCGCGAGGCGGCCCAACGCTTCGCCGCCGAGTTTGCGCCCATGCTCAGTCAGGGGCATGGCGAGTGTAGCGATCCGAATTGCGATTGCCATACGAGCGAGGGTGGCGCGGCCGAGTGCCACGCCCGACACCACGATCACAAGCATTGAGTTCGTCAGCGCGTCACACACAGCACACGCGCACTTAACGATCAACGGGGCCACGGTATGCGCATCGCGATTGCTGGAAAGGGCGGTACGGGAAAGACCACGATTTCTGGCACACTCGCGCGCGCACTCGCGCGGCGGACAGATCGCGAAGTGCTCGCGATCGATGCAGATACCAATCCCAATCTCGCAAGCGTCCTCGGGATCTCGCGTGAGCGGGCGGAAGAAATTGTCACCATGCCGCGAAATTTGATGGAGCGCCGCACGTTGGAGGACGGCTCCGTGAAGCAGTTTTTCACCGCGAATGCGCAAGCGGTGGTTGAGGAGTTTGGCGTGGTAGGACCCGATGGTGTTCGGCTGATGGTCATGGGGAAAGTGGGGCACGCGGGCTCAGGATGTTTATGCGGCGCCCACGCATCGGTGCGTGGATTTCTCGGTGAAATTGCATCGCGTGATGACAATGATCGACATGTTATTGTCGACATGGAGGCGGGACTTGAGCACTTGAGCCGTGGAACCGGTCGTCATGTGTCGCGCATCGTTGCCGTACTTGAGCCGTATTACCGCTCGATGGAAACAGCGCGCAATGTAGTCTCGTTGGCGCATGATCTCGGGATTACCGATGTGGTGGTCGTCGCGAATAAAGTGCGTGACGATGGTGATCGGGCAGCTATTGCCGATTTTTGTCGGGCACACCAGATGGTGCTTGTCGGTGAAGTGCCGTTCGACAGCGAGCTCGCGGCCGCAGAACGCAGTGGTGGTGCGCCCATTGATGTTGCGCCAAACTCGCCGGCGGTGAAGGCCATCGAAGCGCTCGTTGCAACGTTATTGAGTGACGACGTCGCCCACTAACCGCTACCGGTTCCGGCGAGCCGACCAACGTGCTTCGAGGATATACAGTCTCGAATTCACGTCGCTGATCAGGATATAGTCGCGCGGCGGTATCGTGTCTGCGGTGCCGGGCAACGAGTATAACGCGACGCTCACAACATACGCTTTCGTTGGCCGCACGCCCGTTGGGTCGACAACATCGGGCGGGGCGAATGACGCAACTTCGCGCGGCCGACCGAGTGCAATGTTGAGCACGCGCACGCCGTCCGAATTCCATGGCACCACTGCAAAGTCACCATGCACGGCGGCCCGTTGAGGCGACAGCACCCCAAGGTCTCTTGGCGGAAAGTGCCGTGAATTTGGTGCGAACGCAGGCGCCGGGGCGGCCATCATTACTTAGGTCCTGACCTAAGTATTAACATCCACAATATTGTTACGATGTCTACGTCGACGAACGCCGTGAATGCCGTCTTTCGCGCCTTATCCGATCCGACGCGTCGTCGGGTGATCGAACGTTTAGATCAGAGTGCCGCCTCGGTGAACGAATTGGCGGCACCCTTCGACATGGCACTGCCATCATTCGTGCAACACTTGAGCGTGCTTGAATCATGTGGGCTGGTACGGTCAAAAAAAATCGGGCGCGTGCGGACGTACCGATTGGCACCGAGCACTGGTTAGAAAAGCAGCGGTCGCTCTGGGAGCGTCGGCTCGAGCAACTGGATGTCTATCTCATGACCTTAAAGGAGCAGTCCCAATGAGCGATCAAACACACGCGCACGCCGATCCATCACTCACGCTCGTGCTCGAACGCATCGTCGACGTTCCTCGCGAACTCGTTTGGGCGGCGTGGACCAATCCTGTCCACATCGTCAAGTGGTTCGCACCAGCGCCCTGGGTCACGACCGAGTGCCAGATCGATTTACAACCCGGTGGCATGTTCCGCACGGTCATGCGCTCGCCGGACGGCGCGCTGTTTCCGAACATTGGCTGCATCCTCGACATCGTGCCCAACGAACGGCTGATATGGACTGATGCGCTGCTGCCCGGATACGGTCCGTCGACGACACCATTCATGACGGCCATAATCACGCTCGAATCAGTCGGCGAAAAAACACGGTACGTCGCGACGGCGATTCATAGCGACCACGCCGGACGAAAAAAGCACGAGGACATGGGCTTTCAGTTTGGCTGGGCGACGGCACTCGACCAGTTGGTGGCGTATATGAAAACAGCACCCTGACGCGACCCACGTCGTCGCGCGTCATCTAGTCTTTTTCAGCGCGCCATCGAATCAATCGATACACCGGCCACGACAACGCGACCAGCGCGAGCGCGCGCATACTGTTGGATCGGTCACTGACGAGTGATGCAACCATGAACGCGACTGATCCCGCAACGGCAAGCCCCGGAACGACAGGATACCACGGCACACGAAACGGTCGCGGAGTGAGCGGTTCGCGAATACGCAGCACAAAGAGTGTGGAGAACGTCATGGCGTAATTGGCCACGAAGAGAAACGCCAACAGCGCAAGCACGCTGTCAAACGTGTTGGTCACAATAAACAGCAGTGCCAATGCGGCACTCGCGAAGTGCGCTGGCACCGGTGTGCCACCCGCGTTGACGCGCTGGAACATCTTCGGAAATAGTTTTGCGCGACTCATCGCGTACGGCACACGGGACGCCATCAACTGCAACGCGTTGACGGTCGCGATGAGCGACACCAACATTACCAAGCGCAAAACGGTATCACCTTTCGGTCCAAATAGTCGCACCGCCGCGCTGGCGGCCACGAACGGATCGCCCGCCATTTCGCGAATGGGGATCACGCGCAGAAACGCGGCGTTGAGCAACAAGTACATGACCATCACAAGCAACACCCCACCGATCATCGTGCGCGGAATCGCGCGTCCGGGATCTTGAATTTCTTCCGCAAAATACACCGGACCAGTCCAGCCATCGTACGTGTAAATCACCGACTGCAGCGCGACAATCACTGCACCCGCCAATGCGACACCGCTGGGCATTCCCGCGCTCGCGATCGACGGCGCAGCATTCGGAATGTGATGCCCACTCATCACGAGCGCGACGATGGCCAACGTGACAAGGGACAGTGCTTTGAGCAAACTGGTATAACGTTGCGCGGCATCTCCAAATCGAATGCCGCGCCATTGCAGCACCGCAAACAGTACCACCACACTCGACGCGATCATCGCCGCATGACCAACAAACGCAGCGATGAGCGGCCCGACATATTCTCCAAACACAATCGCCACCGCGGCTACGCTACCGGACGTGGAGAGCCAGTCGGTCCAGCCAGTGACGAACCCTGCGTACGGACCCAATGCATAATGCACCAACGGAAACTGCCCACCAGACAGCGGGCGCATCGCCGACAACTCGGCCACCGTGAGCGCACCAAGCAATGCGTAGATCGCCCCGACGGCCCACACGGCCATGAACAGCGGCACCGAAGGCACGCGCGCGGCAACTTCGCCCGGCGTGCGTAAAATGCCCATCCCGATCGTGTTGCCAACAAGCACGGCTAACCCGAACGCCACGCCGAGGACTTGGAGGAGGCGACCGGACGGTGGAGCGTTGGATCGCGCGTCGTTCATTGAAGCTCACTGGAGGAATGTTTTTTAAACCAACTATCGCGGCGCGGTGAATCCTTTCTCTCGCAACAACACGCGATCAAACGTTGCGACACTCTCGCACATCGCCGCGCGGGCATGTTCGCGGATGAGATAGTCGGCGAAATCTCCCTTGCCCGATTCGTATGAATCGAGCGCGCGAATCAGTCGGTCGGTCGCGGAAAACATAAGATGACGCGCACGAAATAATTCGCGAAGCACTGCCGCAATTTTCGTTCGTGCCACGCGGTAACTGACGCCTAACACCCACACGGTTTCGCAGACCACAATATCGGAAATGAATAGCGCTTCGTGATGCGCAATCGCGCGCTCAATGAGCGCCGCTGCCGCCGCGCTCTGCTTAACGTCGTCCTCGACCAAGTAGCGTATGAGCACGTTGGTGTCGAGCGCGATCACGTACCCACTGCTCCGCGTTGCACGGCGGCCTGCATTTGTTCGATAGTCACATGACGGCCACCCGATTTCAGCACGCCGCGCAACGACGTCAGGTCGACGGTATCCGCTTCCACGCTGACGGTACCGTCATCGTGAATGACAAAGCGCATCCGATCGCCGGGACCAAGCGCGAGCACGTCGCGCACGGCCTTTGGCACGGTGATTTGGCTTTTGGTCGTGAGTTTGCTTGTTGTCATCCTTACTTATGATAAAATTCCTTACTTATAGTAAGGAAGCGAACGTGCGCTTGTCAAATTAACGCCTCCCGACCCGCTGTTGGAACGCCTCCGGTCCCTGCGCTCAACTTCCTGCGACATTGTGACTTGACTCCGCTTTTGCTTGGCAGCACGTTCACAAATGTGATCGTAAACCCACCAGCCATGAATCCGTACGTCATCTTTCTGTTGTACCTGTCTTCGATCCTCGCGTTCGTTGGGCTCGTCCTTGGTCTGAACCGACTCTTTGGACCGAAACCGCACAACAGTGCCATCAAACTCGAGCCATTCGAGTGCGGCGTGATGGCCAACGACGTCATCAACGTGAAAGCCGTTTCGATTAAATACTACGGCGTAGCAATTCTGTTTATTCTGTTCGACCTCGAGGCCATGTTCCTGTTCATTTGGGCCTTGGGGGCGCAGCCACTCACAGGATTTCTGCTCTTCACGTTCTTCCTTTTTGTCTTTCTGCTGGTCCTCAGCCTGCTGTACGTGTACAAAGCGCGGCTTCTGGAAGCAGTTACGGAGTAGCGATGTACGGGAAGCCTCTCCCAGTAGTCTCCGTGCCGCGTCAACCCGCGGGCACGTTTGAATATCTGACAACGAAAAAGGACGAACTGGTAGGATGGGCGCGCAAGTTTTCGCTCTTTCCATATCCGTTCGTCACGGCGTGTTGCGCGATGGAATTCATGGCCGTGAGTGCGTCGGCGTACGACACCGATCGCTTTGGTGCGGCACTTCCACGCTTTTCGCCACGCCAAGCCGATTTGCTCATGATCGTCGGCACCGTCACGCAAAAGCAGGCGCCCATCTTGCTCAAAGTGTACGAGCAGATGTGCGAGCCGAAATGGGTCATGGCCTTCGGTGTCTGCGCGACGAGCGGTGGCTTCTATCAGAATTACGCGTCGCTGCCGGGCATCGATAAAATCATTCCAGTCGACATCTACATTCCCGGTTGCCCCCCGCGTCCGGAGATGGTGATCGACGGTATCATGAAATTGCAGGACATCATCGCGCGCGGAAAACATCCCATCATCAACGATAAGTTTTGATGGTGTCGACGCCCATCCTCGATGCACTGCACACCGCACTGTCCGCCAATGGCGCGCGCACGGCGCAATCGCACGGTGTATTCGTCTGCGAGCTCGAATCGGAGTATCTATTCGCAGCCGCAACGCAACTCAAGTCGGTTTTTGCGTTTGACGTATTCCTCGACGTCACCGCGGTTGACTGGCCCAACCACGCGTTGCGCTTCGAAGTGGTCTACCACTTCTATTCCACGACGCACAAAATACGTGTGCGGCTTAAAACACGTGTCTCCGAAGCCACTCCCCATGTACCAACGCTGCGACCACTCTACGGGTCAGCGGGCTACATGGAGCGCGAATGCCACGATATGTACGGCATCATGTTTGACGGCAACGACGACCTGCGTCCCATCCTGCTGTACGAGGGTTTTCACGGACACCCGCTGCGCAAAGACTATCCGAAGCAGCTCGAGCAACCACTCGTACGCTATCGGTTTTAGTCGATGACCGACCAACTCACGATTCCGAATCCGGTACGGTCAGCGTTCGTCACGCACGAGCGCGAAGGTTCGGTGATTGTCAATATCGGACCATCGCACCCGGCCACACACGGCACCGTACAAATCATCGCAGAGCTCGACGGCGAGCGCGTGCTGCGTACTGATGTACACTGCGGCTACTTGCACCGCGGATTCGAAAAGGAATGCGAAGATCACACGTGGCACAATCTCATTCCCTACGTAGACCGACTCAACTACTGCTCGGCGCTGATCAACGACTTCGCCTACTGCGACGCCGTCGAACAATTGATGAGTATCGATATCACACCGCGTTGCAAGTATTTGCGCACGCTGCTTTCGGAGTATTCGCGTCTCACGGATCATCTCACGTGCGTCGCCGCGAGCCTCATGGAGTTAGGCGCGATGACCGCGTTCTTATATCTGGTGATGATCCGCGACTACATGTACGAACATCTCGCGGCCCTGACGGGCGCCCGCGTGACGTATTCCTACGGACGCATTGGTGGGCTTGCCGATGACTTGCCGGCAGGATGGCTCACACGTCTCGCCGAAATTCTCGATCAATACGCCGACTTTGTCGGACGCGTACACGGGCTCGTGGATCGTAATCGCATCTTCATTGATCGCATGCGCAACGTTGGCGTGATCAGTACCGCCGACGCATTGAACTGGGGCTTCACCGGACCCATTCTGCGTTCCACCGGCGTACCACGCGACCTGCGCAAAGACACACCATACCTCGCATACGCCGAGTTGGATTTTCAAGTGCCGGTGGGCATTAACGGCGACAACTACGATCGCTACTTCGTCCGCATGCGGGAGATGGACGAGTCGGTCCACATGATGCGCCAGCTTATGGATCTGCTACCGGACGGCCCTATCAACGTCGACGATCGGCGTTGCGTGTTTCCGCCGAAAGCACTCGTGTACAACGAAATCGAATCACTGATCAACCACTTCAAACTGGTGATGGAAGGACCTTCCGTTCCACCAGGCGACATCTACACCGCGCACGAAGCACCCAACGGCGAACTCGGATTTTATATCGTCAGCGTTGGCGGTGGCGTACCGCACAAAGTGCACGTGCGCAGCCCCAGCTTCGTCCATATGGGTGGGGTACACCTCATGCTCAACGGCGGTCAACTCGCTGATGTCGTCACAACATTTGGTTCCGTGAACATGATCGGCGGGGAGTGTGATCGATGAAACACCTCATCCCCGAGTTCAACGAGATGCGCAAACGCTATCCACCCGACTTCGAATCGTCGCTCGTCATCCCATGCGTGCGACGCATTCAGGAGGATCGCGGCTACGTGGCCGACAGCGATATTGACGAACTCGTGGAATATTTAGGCGTACCACGCATTCAGATCGAAGAAGTGCTCGCCTTCTATACAATGCTTCGTCGCGCACCCATCGGTCGCTACCATCTGCAGGTGTGCCACAATGTGTCATGCTCGATGCGTGGTGCCGAACGACTCGTCGCACAGCTCACACGCACATTGGGAATCGCACCGGGGGAAACCACGCCGGACGGCCGGTACACGCTGTCCACCGTAGAGTGTCTCGCCTCGTGCGGCACCGCACCGATGATGATGATCAACGACACGTACTACGAGAATTTGGATCTCACGACCGTAGACGACCTGATCGCGCAGGTCACGTCAGCCTCCACCGTCGAGCGTGCCACGTGACCGGCAAAAAGTTATTCATGGACTTCGCGATCACGGCCACGTCACACACGTTGGCCGAGTATCAGGCACGTGGTGGATACGAGGCGTTGGCGAAGGTATTGCGTGAGATGAAACCGGAGGAGGTCACGAAGGAAGTCTCTGCGTCCGGTCTCCTCGGCCACGGCGGTGCAGCGTTTCCAGCGGGTCGGAAGTGGGGCGTCATCAAGCTGAACGACGGACAGCCGCACTATCTATGTATGAATGCGGATGAAGGCGAACCCGGCACGTTTAAAGATCGCTGGCTCATGGAGCACACGCCGCACTTGGTGTTGGAGTCGATGCTGATTGGTTCGTACGCGTTGCAAGGTCGGCACTCATTCATCTACATTCGCGGCGAGTTTGATCTGTCGTACCGTCGTTTGGCCGACGCCTTGGAAGAGGCGTACGCCGATGGATTGTTTGGAGAGAATATTCTCGGTAGCGGGTTCTCGTGCGACTTGGTGATCTATCGCGGTGCCGGTTCGTACGTGTGCGGTGAGGCGTCGGCGATGTTGACGTCCCTTGAAGGAAAAAAAGGGTACCCGCGCAATCGGCCACCGCGACTTACGGTGCAGGGGCTGTATAAGCGTCCCACCGTCGTGAACAATGTGGAGACGCTGGCCAACGTGCCCTACATTGTGAAGCATGGTGCGGCAGCATTTCGCGCGGTTGGTACAGCTAAAAGCCCGGGCACGCAGCTCATTTCCATTTCAGGACATATCAACAAGCCCGGCGTGTATGAGGTGGAGTATGGCTATCCATTTGCAAAGTTTTTGTTCGACGATTGCGGCGGCATACTGCACGGCCAGCAACTTAAGTGCGTGATCCCAGGCGGCATCTCTACGAAGGTGCTCACGGCTGAGGATATCGCGCCGCTCGTGCTCGATCACGCATCGCTTGTTGACGCCGGCTCGCAGCTTGGCTCACAGGGTATGATTGTGGTCGCCGAAGGCACGTGTATGGTGCGTCTGCTGCAGGTGATGCTGCGTTTTTATCATCACGAGTCCTGTGGTCAATGCACCCCGTGCAGAGAAGGGATGGGGTGGCTGGAGAAAATCAGTACACGCGTGGTCGCCGGCGGTGGCGTGCCTGAGGACATTGCGCGGCTGTATCAAATTTCGCGTGCAAACGATGGGACAACGATTTGCGGACTAGGGGACGCTGCTGGTTACGCGACCGTTGGCATCCTCGACAAGTATCGCCACGAGTTTGACTTTTACATCGAGCACAAGCGTTCGATGTTTGATGGCCGACTGGAGGTAGCCGCCGCATGATTGATTTTTTCATCGACGGTGTAGCCGTGCAGGCTGAAAATGGGCACACGGTGATGCAGGCGGCCGTAGCGGCTGGCATCAACATTCCGTCGTTCTGTTGGCACCCGCAATTGTCCGTGCCGGGCAACTGTCGCATTTGTATGGTGGAGGTTGAGGCCGACGGTGGCGCGTGGTTTGATATCTCGTGCAACATGCCGGTCGTAAGTGGCATGCGCGTGCTGACCGATTCGGAAAAGGTGAAAGAGCTGCGCAAGGATACGATGCAGTTCATCACGCTCAACCATCCCGTTGACTGCGGTATTTGCAACAAGTCGGGCGAGTGCTTGTTGCAGGATCATCATTTCGCGTACAACGGGATGCCCTCGCTATCGCGAGATCCAAAAACACACGCCACAAAGTTTTATCCGTTGTCCGAGCGCATCATGCTGGACAACGAACGGTGCATCATGTGTTCGCGGTGCGTGCGTTTCACTGCCGAAATTTCAAAATCGAATGCGCTGGGTGTTGAGAATCGCGGTGATCATTCGCTGATTCGTCCCGCGGCCGATGTGAACTTCGATGATGACGTATACTCGGACAATGTGATCGACATCTGTCCTGTTGGTGCGCTGCTGTCGCGTGAATTGCTCGATCACGCCCGCGTGTGGTACCTCAAGGCCACGCCCTCGGTGTGTCCGGGGTGTGAGCGCGGGTGCAGTATCAACATTTGGCATCGTAAAGCAGAGTGGAAACTCAACGCGCTTGATCCGCGACTCAATACGCGCATTGATCGCATCACACCTCTCGACAATCCAGCGGTCAATGGGCCGTGGGTGTGCAACAAGGCACGTGATTTAAGTCGCATCTTCGAGCGCGCGCGCGCGACGCAGCCGATGGTGCAGGGCGCCGCAACATCGTTGTCGGAGGCCATCGCGGCGGCAGCGGAGCTGATTGCAAACGCACAGCACCCGGTGGCGTTCGTCTCCAGTTGGGGCTCAAACGAAGAGCTCGCGGCATTTCACACGACGTTCGACTCCACATTTACCAGTTTTGTGAAAGCGGATTGGACGGTGCAACCAGGTGAGCGCATTGCCGACGATGTACTCATCAAGCCTGACAAAAATCCCAACACTTTTTTTGCGCGCACGATGTTTTCACCGATGCCAGATGATGCGTCGGTGGCTGTCCCGGTTGATACAGACGTGCTCTTGGTCTGGGGTGACGGTGTAGCGCTCGATGCGGTACCGGCAACAACGCGGGTGATCCTGCTCACGTCGTATGACTTGCCGGGCCATAGTCGCGCCGACGTGCTACTTCCGATCAGTGTGCAAACGGAACGGAGTGGTCACTACACCAACTTCGCTGGTGTGGTCACCGCGTTTGCGCAGTGTTTTCCAAAGCATGCAAATGTATCGGATGCGGCCATTTTGTTTGAAGCCATCTATGCAGCCTCGTCTCACGTTGTGGGAGCGCGATAGTGCTGCCAGATCTCGCGATCTCCCTACTGTTTATCGTCGGGTCGATTGTCATGCTGATGAGCTTTGGTGGTTTGCTCACGTGGGTGGAGCGCAAGCAAGCAGCCGTGATGTCCGATCGCATCGGTGCCAATCGTGCGTATATCCGGGTGCCATTCACGCAAATCAAACTGGTGTGGATGGGACTGTTTCACGGCATGGCTGACGGCTTGAAGATGCTGATGAAGGAGGATTTCAAGCCACGTACGTACGACCAGTTGGCGTATACATTGGCGCCGTATGTCGTGTTTGCGCCGGTACTGTTGGTGTTCGCGGTGATTCCGTTTGGCGGCGTACTCGATCCCGGCAAGCTGATTCCATCCTTGGCAACGTGGTTTGGTGGACGCACGTATCCAATGCAGATCGCCAATCTCGATGCTGGCCTCTTGGTGATCTTCGCGTTTAGCGGCCTTACCATTTTGGGAACCATGCTTGCCGGGTGGTCGTCCAATAACAAGTTTTCGCTGTTGGGCGGTGTCCGCGCGGGTTCGCAAATGATCTCCTATGAACTGGTGATGGGACTCACCGTCATGGGATTGATTCTGGTGTTTGGCACCGTCGATCTGCGTCGCATGGTCACGCAGCAATCGGGCATGATTTGGGGCGTGTTGCCAGCGTGGGGCGTGTTCTATCAGCCGGTTGCAGCAGTGCTCTTCCTCACAGCAGCGATCGCTGAAAACAAGCGTATTCCGTTTGACTTACCGGAAGCCGAATCGGAGTTGGTGGCGGGGTATTACACGGAGTACAGCGCCATGAAAATGGGGCTGTTCATGTTCGCGGAGTTTATTGAGATCGCCATTGTTGGCGCGCTGTTTACCACGTTGTTCTTGGGTGGATATAATTTGCCATTCATGAACGATGCGGGCTTTGCATTGCCGGGCGGTCATCTCATCGAAATGCGACACGGCGTTGTGGTGCTTACGCAGTTACTCGTCTTCCTCGCGAAAGTGTTTCTGATGTGCGTGTTCCAGATTCAGATCCGCTGGTCGCTGCCCCGTTTTCGGTATGATCAGATGCTGTCGTTCGCGTGGAAGCTGCTCTTGCCCCTTACGCTGCTGAATTTGTCCATCACGGCTGTTCTCGTCTGGCTACGCCAAGGAGCCACGTCGTGACGCCGAAGCAATTGCCGCAATACGATACGAAGGCGCACGTGCGCAAAGCATACTGGAACGAACCAACGATGTCGTGGTGGGAGCGCGCATACCTCCCTGAAATACTACGCGGATTGTCGATTACGACGGGCATTTTTCTGCGCAACATGTCGCGCTGGATTACCGGCCGCAAAGGCGCGCTCACCACGTACTATCCTGAAGAGAAGCGTGCCGACTACGCACCGCGTAATCGTGGCAAACACATTCTCACGCAACGCCCAGACGGTACGCCGCAGTGCATTGCGTGCAACATGTGCGCGACGGTCTGCCCCGCCAAGGTGATCGAAATTGAGGCTGGCTTTGACGCGTCCGATCCGGCGCATCCCAAGTTCCCGATCCGGTTCGAAATCGACTATTCGCGTTGCGTTTTTTGTGGACTGTGCGTTGAAGCGTGCCCGGAAGACGCAATTCGCATGGAACCGGATACACCAGCACTTGCGTCGACCGATCGCTTTGACATGTGGCTCACGATGGATGAAATGCTGACGTGGAATCCGCATCGCGACGTGTTAAAGCCGTATCCACCCAAAGGCGGCTTGTCGCTACCGCGAGGCGACGTATCCTCGACTCACTAGTCCTCGCGCTGTTTGGCGGACTGGCGCTATTGGGCGCTCTCCTCATGCTAGTGCTGCGAGAACCCATGCGCGTCGCACTCGCCCTCATCACCACCATGGTCTCACTCGGCGCCATCTATGGTCTGCTGGGCGTACACTTCATCGCCGCATTTCAAGTACTGATTTATGTCGGTGCGGTGATGGTGTTCATGGTCTATGTGATCATGCTGCTGGAAGTCCGCGAGGCGGCTGGTAATCAGCGGTACTCTCGCTTGCTCATTCCTGGAGCGTTAGCGTTTGCGATGCTCGTTGGAGTGCTTGGGATCAGTGTGTGGCATACGTTTGGCGCGAGCGCAGTGTCGACGGGTGCGGAGGGGGCGGTGTACGGCATGTCGACATTTTCGGCAACGTTTTTGCGCGACTATTGGCTGCCGTTTGAACTCACCACCGTATTGTTGGTGGCAGCAATCGTTGCAGCGTTGGCGGTGATTAAGGTGAGTCGGAAGGCGCATGGATAAACATCAGCTGCTCCTCTGGCTCGCCATTGCGCTCTTTTCGCTTGGGTTGCTCGGTGTCATCGTGCGGCGCAACGCCCTCATCATGTTGATGTGCATGGAACTGATGCTCAACGGTGTGAATCTAAGTTTGATCACGTTCTTACATCAAAACGGCGCTGCCGCTGGCGGCGTGCTGGTCTTTCTTGTGTTCGTGGTGGCGACTGCAGAGATCGCGATTGCCATTCCCATTGTGCTGCTGCTGGTGCGTCGCAAGCGCAGTCTAGATCTCGATGCTTTCTCCGATCTGCAGGGATAGGCAACGATGACTCACGCGCTCTTGTTAATCGCGCTACTCCCGTTACTCGGCTTCCTGGTGAATGGCGTATTCGCCACGCAGCTCGGCGGCAATCGTGTTGGGAAGACCTTTGTGACCGTGGTGGCATGTGGAATGCCGCTGCTGTCATTCGCGCTGACCATCGTCAGCTTTTTGCAACTCCGGTCAGGCGGGTATGCACCGATTGTTGAGAGTGCCTATCGCTGGGCGTTCATTGATGGTCGGTCATTCGACATTGCGTTTTATTTTGATCGCCTGAGCGCGATCATGACCCTTGTCGTGACAGGCGTCGGGTCGGCTATTCACGTGTACTCGACAGGGTACATGAAGGACGACAAGAGTTACGGGCGCTTCTTCTCGTACTTAAATCTCTTTTTGTTTTTCATGCTGCTATTGGTGCTCGGTCGCTCGATGCTGGTATTGTTTGTCGGCTGGGAAGGCGTGGGGCTCGCCTCGTACCTGCTGATTGGGTTTTGGTTTGACGATCTCGCCAACGCGCGTGCCGGGAAAAAAGCGTTCATTACCAATCGCATTGGTGACGCTGGATTTTTGCTCGGCATGTTTGTGTTGTATCAAGCGTTTGGCACGCTGGATATGGATGTCATCAACGCGGCGTTCAACAGCGCGACATTGCCCCTTGTCTCTGCCAGTCTTGTAGGGATGCTGTTGTTCATCGGCGCTACGGGAAAATCGGCGCAAATACCGCTTTTTGTGTGGCTACCAGACGCGATGGCGGGTCCAACGCCGGTGTCCGCCTTGATTCACGCCGCCACAATGGTCACGGCCGGCGTGTATCTCGTGGCGCGTATGTCTGGCGTGTACACCCACGCGCCGGAAGCGTCACATGTCATTGCTGTGATTGGCTTGGCCACGGCGTTCTTTGCGGCGACAATCGCGCTTGTCCAAACCGATATTAAAAAGGTGCTGGCGTATTCCACTATATCGCAGCTCGGCTTCATGTTTCTCGCGCTTGGCGTTGGTGCGTACGGCGCTGCGATCTTTCACGTCGTCACGCATGCCTTCTTTAAAGCGTGTCTGTTTCTGGGCGCGGGCAGCGTGATTCACGCGATGTCCGGCGAGCAAGATGTGCGCAAGATGGGTGGGTTGGCGCGAAAAATTCCGCTTACCTTTGGCACCTTCGCCGTCGCTACGGCGGCGATCGCTGGCATTCCGCCACTCGCAGGATTTTTCTCGAAGGATGAGATCCTCTGGTACGCATTTGCGAGCAGTCGCGGCGGGTCGCCGTGGCTATGGAGCGTTGCTGCCTTCACGGCGTTGCTGACCGCATTCTACATGTTTCGCCTGTTGTGGCTCACGTTTCTTGGCACGTCTCGCGTGGATCACGATGTGGCCCATCATATTCACGAGTCACCGTCGTCAATGACCGGCGTCTTGGTTGTACTCGCGGTGCTTTCGGCTGTTGGGGGCGTGTTGGCGCTCTCGCATTTTCTCGAGCCGCAACTCGCACTGCCATTCGTGAGCGAAGAGTTGCATCACCTTGAGACGCCGCTGGTGATTGTCTCCGTCGCGCTAGCGCTGCTTGGACTGGCAGGAGCCGCGTATGTCTTCGGTGGCCCGCCATCGCGCGCCGAGTCGTTGCGCGTACGGTTTGGTGGTGTTCATCGGTTGTTCACGGCCAAATATTACGTAGACGAATTGTACGATCGCGTTTTTGCCAAGCCGTTGTTGTGGATCTCCGAGCATGTCTTTCTGCGCTTTGGTGATCGCACCGTGCTGGACGGGGCACTCAACGGCCTCGCATCGCTTGGTCAACAAGCGGCCGGCGCGCTCAGTCGCGTGCAGTCAGGCAGCTTGCATCGCTATGCATTGTTTGTGATGGTCGGTATCGTGAGCGCATTGCTGTGGAGTTGGGCGCATGCGTGAGTCGATCGTACTGAATGTCATCCTGTTCCTGCCGTTAATCGGCATGGCGTTGCTGATGCTCATTCCGGCTACCAGCCCGCAACGAACGCGTCAATTCGCCTTGGGTTTGCTAACGGTACAATTCGCGCTGACGGCGTGGCTGTACACGCACTTTGTAAGTGGCACGGCCAGTCTGCAGTTTGAAACGCGTGTGCCTTGGATTGCCGCGTGGGGCGTTTCGTATCATATCGGACTCGACGGCGTGAATGTGTTGTTGGTGTTGCTCACGGCGTTTCTTGGACCGCTCGTTGTTGCCGGCGCATTCAGCGCAATTCAAAAAGATGTAAAGCTTTTCTACGCGATGGTGTTCCTCATTCAATTCGCGATGATGGGCTCGTTCCTCGCGCAGGATCTTTTCCTGTTTTATTTGTTTTGGGAAGCGATGCTTATCCCGATGTTCTTGCTCATTGGTATTTGGGGTGGAGAACGTCGCATTTACGCGACGATCAAGTTTGTTTTGTATACGGCGTTCGGCAGCATTCTCATGTTGGCTGCGATGATTTACTTGGTGATTGCGCTGCAGCACACGTCGGGAGTGATGTCGTTTGCATTCACCGACCTGTACACGGCGCGACTTCCATTGCGCGCGCAAACACTGCTGTTCGGCGCGTTCGCGCTGGCCTTCGCAATTAAAGTCCCGATGGTGCCGTTCCATACGTGGCTACCGGACGCGCACGTAGAAGCACCGACGGCTGGCTCGGTAATTCTGGCCGGCGTGATGCTTAAGATGGGAACGTACGGTTTTATGAAGCTCGGCTTCCCTCTGTTTCCTGACGCCGCGCAGCTGTACACGCCGGTGCTGATGACCCTCGCCGTGATCAGCATTATTTACGGCGCGTGTCTCGCCCTTGTGCAAAACGATATCAAGAAGATTATCGCATATTCATCCATCAGTCATTTGGGTTACGTGATGCTTGGGCTGCTGAGCGTCGATGTGATCGGCATTCAAGGTGCCGTCATACAAATGGTGAGTCACGGCCTCGTTGCGGCGGGACTATTCCTGCTGGTGGGGATGATCTACGAACGCTGTCACACGCGCGATCTCTGCGCGTATGGCGGATTAGCGAAGTTGCTTCCTGTATACTCGGTATTTTTTATGTTGTTCACGCTCGCGTCCGTGGGGCTGCCCACCACCAGCGGATTTACCGGAGAGTTCCTGGTCTTGCTCGGCGCATATCGCGCCGCCTGGCCGTTGCACTTAAATGGCGCCTCATATTCGCTCGTGCTCGCCGCAAGCGCCGTTGCCGGCGTAGTGCTCGGCGCACTCTATATGCTCCGCTTTGCGCTGGGTTTTCTATTTGGCGCGGAACGCGCGCCACATCAACCACTGAGCGATCTCAACACGCGCGAACGCGCCATACTCGGCATCATTGTAGTCGCGGTGTTTGCACTCGGCCTTTTTCCGGATAGCGCACTCCGTAACACAGAAGCCTCAGCGAAGGCGTATCAACAGTTGGTGATCACGTCGCGACTGCCGACCAGTCCGACATCGCCGAGTGTCCCATGAATAGTCAGTTGACGTTAATGGCGATGCTTCCGGAGCACCTCCTGCTCGTTGGGATTGTGCTTATGCTCGGCGTGGAGATTGCTGGCAGGTGGTCGCGCGCTGCATTGTTGCTCGCGGTTGCTGTCGTTGCGGCCGCCGCAGGAAGTGCGGTGTGGCTGTACGCGAACGGTTTCAGCGGTGCGCCGTTCATTGGACAGTTTTCCGTCGCGCCTGCAACACTCCTTGCAAAAGCAGTTGTGCTGATGCTTGCGATACCCGTGTTACTGATGTCGCGCGACGATTTTCATGGCGGCGAATTTCCTGCTCTGCTATTGTCGTCATTGTACGGCGTGTGTCTGCTCATTTCGGCCGACAGCTATTTGACCATGTTCCTTGGTCTTGAGTTGATGTCGTTGCCCGTATATGCGCTCATTCTCCTTGCGTATCGCCGACCTGAAAGTGCCGAAGCCGCGCTCAAGTACCTCGTGCTTGGCGGGACGGCGACGGCGATGTTTCTGATGGGCGTGTCGTTATTGTATGGTGCCAGTGGTTCGCTTGAGATCTCGACGTTTGCAACGGCGCTCGGGGCGACAGATCTAATGTCGCGTGCTGCTGTGGTGTTGGTGCTCTTGGCGTTCTTTCTCAAGGCCGCGATTGTGCCGTTTCACGCGTGGGCACCCGATGCATATGAGGGCGCCAGTGTGACCGTCACCGCATACATGGCCACGATCGTGAAAGCCGGTGTTCTCTTGGCCATTGTGCGCTTGTTCGCAGCGGCGCCGGTGGTATCTCCTGTTTCGGAGCTGTTGGCGATCTTCCCGCTCGTCTCGATTGTATGGGGGAACTTGGCAGCCATGCGACAGCGCTCGTTCCGTCGCATGATTGCCTACTCGTCCATCGCGCACGCTGGATACTTGTTTTACGCGTTGCTTGGCGATGGTGCCGGACGTTTGCAGGCTGTCACGTTTTATGTACTCGCGTATGGCATTCTCAATGTATTGGCGTTTGCCGCTTTACCTGCAGACGACATTGATGAAGACCGTGATCAGCTAGAGCGTATAAGGGGTTTGTATCATCGCAATCCGTTCGCCGCAATTATGATCGGTATTGCGATGCTTTCGCTGGCAGGCATTCCGCCGTTGCCGGGATTCGTTGCAAAGTTTTTGATATTTAAGAACGTACTCGCGGCGGGGTACACCACGTATGCGGTGCTTGGACTCATTGGCAGTTACGTTGGTATCTATTTTTATCTCAGGGTTATCCAACTCATGTTCATGAGCCAGGAGACATCAACGGTGCGCTCGGAAGCGTCGACGGCATTCGTCAGCCGAACAACACGCGCGTACGCGCACAGCGCGAGTCTCATATGCTTGGCGGCGACGCTGTTACTGTCCATCCTTCCGGGTTGGGTGTTGGCGCGCTTCTGATACCAACGCGCCTGCTACGTACCCGCGCGTTTCGATTCCGGCGCGTAAAGATCGAGAAGTTGCTCGCGTGTTGCGTTCAGGCGTTCAGACACCACACCGAGCAAACGCATCGTAAACGCCAGTCCGAAGGCGGCATCGTGTTTGAAGGTTTCGAGTAATTCGACGCCGTCAAACACCAACACGTCCACGCGATCGAGCGCGCGAGCCTGCAAGACTTTGCCTTTTCCAGCGAGTATGGCCGACCAGCCAAACTCGTCGCCCGCATACAATGTCTGAATGCGTAATCGGCTACCGCGAGTGCTGATTTCGAGCGCCACCATGCCGTGCACGAGCAGATAGAATTCGCGACTGTGATCGCCTTCCGGAAAAATGACACAACCCGTGTCAAAACACATTTCACGTGCCATGAGCGTCAGCTTCTCGATATGGTGCGGCTCGAGACCGGCGACGAAAGGGTGCGCCTCCACGACCTGGTGGAGCGCGTCTGGAATGGTCACTGGTACCGCTCCATGAGCGTTTGGAGTGCCGCATTACCCGGACACAGTTGTTCATACGGCACGTCTACCAGCGGTGTACTCACAGTTTTGGCTACGGCATGCATGTCCTTCCCGCTTTCGTCGATGAATAACAATCCCGTTGCCACTTCATGACGCAATTGGCACGCCCGCACATGCGCGTATGCCTCTTCGCGATTCGTTGCGTCATATCCATCGTGTGTTTTGCGAAAACGCACAGTGCTGCCGTCATGCATCGTGACAACGGAGATCGCTGCGTCAGTGACCGGAGCAACAATCTCACGACGCAGCGGCACGAAATCCGCCGCTGAAATTTCCACTTCGTGCTCGCGTGTGAATTTGTAGCTCTTGGTGGAACCTTCGTGATCGTTAAAGGTGACGCAGGGCGAAATGACATCGATCAGTGCGAGTCCATTATGCGAGAGACCAGCTTTCAAAATGGGCACGAGCTGCGCTTTATCACCGGAAAAGCTACGCGCGACAAACGTGGCGCCTAACGTGAGCGCTAACAACACCGGATCGATGGGCGGTTGGACGTTCATCTCACCCTTCTTCGATGTGGAGCCAATGTCGGCTGACGCAGAAAACTGTCCTTTCGTGAGCCCGTACACACCATTGTTGTCGATCACGTACAGCATGCGCACGTTGCGACGTATCGCGTGCGACAGTTGACCAAGTCCAATCGAGAGCGAGTCGCCGTCTCCGGAAATGCCGATGTACGTCAGATCACGATTCGCCGCGTTGGCACCCGACGTGACCGACGGCATGCGACCGTGGACACTATTGAAGCCGTGTGATTGTTTCATGAAGTACGCGGTCGTTTTCGACGAGCAACCGATGCCGCTCATCTTGGCTGCGCGATGCGGAGGAAGCGCCAGCTCCCAGAACGATTGCACCAGCGCCGCAGTGACGGAATCGTGGCCACAGCCCGCGCACAGGGTGGACATCGCACCTTCGTAATCGCGAACGGTGTAGCCGAGCGCGTTCTTGTGCAGCCCCGGATGCCGAATGGGCGGCTTTGCAATGGAGGTCATGCCGGCACCTGCGTGAGATGATGTGTGACTGCGGTGACGACGACGTTTGCCGTGAGTGGCATGCCGCCATAGTCCAACACCGAGGTCATGGCATCGCGTGGGACGCCAGTTTCAATCGCGAGCATCGCGCGAAGCTGCGCGTCGCGATTTTGTTCGACCACAAAGACCGTGTGATGTGTATCTAGGAATTCCTTGACGGACGCGCTGAACGGGAACGACTTGATGCGCATGTAGTCGGCCACAATGCCTTGCTCACGCAAGCGATCAATCGCTTCGAGGACAGCCGAGTGACATCCACCGATGGAGACGATTCCCACGTCGGCACCCGGTTGCAGATGAAAGTCGGGCGTTGGAACAACCGTTGCGGCCGTGGCAAACTTTCGCGCTAACCGATCTACCACTTCCTGATACGCGTCGGAATCTTCCGTGTAGGCGCCATGCTTGTCGTGCCCAGAGCCACGTACGAAATACGCACCGTTGGGATGCACACCCGGCAGCGTGCGCGCAGCAATGCCATCACCATCGACGTCTAGATACCGCGAGAACTTTTTTACACCGGCCAGCTCTTCGGCGTTCAAGACCTTGCCGCGGTCAGGACGATAGCTGTCATCCCACGTAAGGCGTTTGCACATCCAGTCGTTCATTCCGATATCGAGATCGCTGGCCACAAACACCGGCGTTTGAAACCGCTCAGCTAAATCAAAAGCAGTCACGCTCACGTAAAAACATTCTTCGGGACTGCACGGAAAAAGAATGATGTGCTTTGTGTCGCCGTGTGATGCGTACGCGAGCGACAGCAAGTCACCTTGTTGCGTGCGCGTTGGCATACCGGTTGCCGGCCCCGTGCGCTGAACATCGTAAAACACTGCGGGAATTTCTGTGTAATACGCGAGTCCGATAAACTCTTGCATCAGCGAGATGCCCGGACCCGACGTGTTGGTGAACGATCGCGCACCCGCCCATCCCGCACCAATCGCGATGCCTGCGGCCGAAAGTTCGTCTTCCGCTTGAATGATGCAGTAGCGCGCCAATCCAGTTTCTGGTTCGACGCGAAATTTCTCGCAGAAGCCTTTAAACGCTTCCATCAATGATGTGGAGGGCGTGATTGGATACCACGCACCGACCGTTGCGCCAGCGTAGACCGCACCAAGCGCAGCGGCCGTATTGCCATCAATGATGATGGAGCCCTTCGTTTCATCCATTCTCTGCAGATGAAACGACAACGGGCATTGGAAATTTGTCTTCGCGTAGTCGTAACCCAACTTAATCGCGGTGTTATTGGCGTCGAGCAGCTTCTTTTTCTTCGAGAACTTTTCGAGCAACATCTGACCGACGATATCCATGTCGAAGTCCAGCAGCGCCGCCAGCGCTCCGACGTACACAATGTTGCGCAGCAGCGTGCGATCCCGATCGCCTTCAAATGTTTCGACGCACATGCGGCCAAACGGAATGCCCAGGATCGTGATGCCTTCGCGCACGAGCTCTGGTTCCAGCGGCCATGACGAATCGTACAGTAAGTAGCCGCCGGGGCGTACGGTTGCAACATCCTTCGCATACGTGCTCGGATTGAGTGCTACGACAAGGTCAACATGCTGCGGTCGCGCCGTGTAGCCGTCTTTGCTAACGCGTATTTCGTAAAAGGTTGGCAGTCCTTGAATGTTGGACGGGAAAATATTTTTGCCCGTCACCGGAATGCCCATGCGAAAGATGGCTTGCATCAACAGACTATTCGCGCTGGCTGAACCCGTGCCGTTGACGGTGGCAATCTTAAAAGCAAAGTCGTTGATGCTACTCATACAAGCACCGGGATAGTGGTACCAGAAGGACCGAACGCGTACGGCAGCACCAACGCAAACTTCTGCATATCCCACGCAGCGGTTGGACACCGTTCGGCGCACAGACCGCAGTGTAAACAGATGTCTTCGTCTTTCACCATCACGCGCTTCGTTTGCGGTAACGCGTCAGAGACATAGATGTCTTGCGTCAGATTTTCCGCTGGCGCAGAAAGTCGCGTGCGCAATTCCGTTTCCGAGTCGGCCGCAGGTGCGATGGTGAGGCAGTTCACGGGACACACGTCAACGCAGGCATCGCACTCGATGCACAGCGTCGCCGAGAAGTGGGTTTCGACGTCGCAGTTGAGACAGCGTTCTACTTCGGTTGCGGTCTGTTCAGGCGTGAAACCCAACTCCACTTCCTCACTCACACTCGCGAATCGCTTCACGAGCTCGGCGTGTGTCATTTGTGCGCGCGTGGATGGGTTGAAATCGTTGCTATATGCCCACGCGTGCATACCCATCTTGGTACTCGCTAAATGCATGCCCTGCGGTGGGCGCTCTTCGACCGATTGCCCCTGACAGTGTTGATGAATGGAAATTGCGGCTTGGTGTCCGTGCTCAACCGCCCAGATGATGTTTTGGGGCCCCCATGCGGAGTCCCCACCGAAAAACACGCCGGAACGAGAGCATTCGAATGTGGTTTTGTCGACGACTGGCATTGCCCATTCGTTAAACGTAACGCCAATGTCACGCTCAATCCACGGAAACGCGTTGTCCTGACCGATCGCGAGGATGACTTCGTCGCACGGCATGATGATCGTGTCGACCACGGTGCTGCGCTGCTTGCCGTTGGACTCGCTCCACTCGACGCGTTCGAATTCCATGCCGACCAGCTTGCCGTTGTCGATGACAAAGCGTTTTGGCGCGTGGTTCTCCACGATGTGAATGCCTTCTTCTTCCGCGTCTTCCAATTCCCACGGCGACGCCTTGAAGTGCGGACGCGAGCGTCGCGCAACAACGGTGGTTTCGATGCCACCGAGTCGCCGCGACGTTCGGCAGCAGTCCATCGCCGTGTTGCCAACACCGATGATGAGTACTTTTGCACCGATCTTTTCGATGTGACCAAAGTGGACGGAGCCCAGCCATTCGATGCCGATATGAATCTGTGATTTCGCGGCGTCGTCCCAACGACCAGGAATGTCGAGCTCTTTCCCTTTCGGTGCGCCGCTGCCAACGAAGACAGCGTCGTAACCTTCGTTGAGCAATGACTTCATGCTGTCTACGGGTGTGCCGTATCGCACCTCGGCGCCCATGTCGATGATGCATTGGGTCTCTTCATTCAACACATGTTCCGGCAAGCGAAACGATGGAATGTTGAAGCGCATGAGACCGCCAGCACTCGAATTCTTTTCGTAAATCACCACCTCGTAGCCCATCGGCAAGAGGTCGTTGGCCACCGTGAGTGACGCAGGGCCAGCGCCGACCAACGCGATACGTTTTCCGTTGCGAACGGCGGGCGCTTTGGGCAAGTAGTCCGTAACGTCATCGCGCAAATCGGCGGCGACGCGTTTTAGTCGACAGATCGCCACTGGTTTCCCATCGACGCGACCGCGGCGACAGGCGGGTTCGCAGGGTCGGTCGCACGTTCGTCCCAAAATTCCCGGAAAAACGTTCGATTCGCGGTTGAGCAGGTACGACTCGGTGTATCGTCCCTGAGCGATCAGTCGGAGGTATTCGGGCACGTTAGTGTGCGCCGGACACGCCCATTGGCAGTCAACGACCTTGTGATAATGGCGCGGACTGGTGACGTCGGTGTGCAACGACATGCGGTTGGCCCCTTCTTGGCGAGTTCAACTCAGATGTTGGGGGCGGGAACATGGAGTGGCAAGAAGGAAAATGGGATTACGCGAATCTGAGCCGGGCATTTAACAGATGCGTCGCGCGCATACTTCCGTTGAACGTTTTTGATTCACAAACATGCGATGATACTGGCCGGTTGATATGCCACGCGAAATCTCATCGTTCAAATTCGCGTAATTCGCGTAATTCGCGGCCAGTAGTGGCCGTTCGCTGTTGGAAGCCTCGCCGTTTTTACACGCGGTTGCTTTTTCAAGCCAACCGAAAAACGCGAAACCTACGGGACCACCTTTCGCGGCAACGTCGCCTTGCGCGCCGCCACCAGTTTATCAAACTCCGCCTGTTCGAGGTACGTGACGTCAATCCAGTTGTGCGCCATCTCGTCTACGGTACGATCTCCCCATCCAATCCATTGACCCGGATCCGGATTGTTGAGATTAGCGGCTGTATTGTCGTGCCACGCCGTGAATGCGAGGGTCGTACCCTTGGGCAGTAACGGTGCCACCTCCGTGGCGTACACATAGTTGATGTGCCACTGCCACTGGAAGTTGCTCACTTGACTGAGCACTTCTTTGCGGCCGTCGGGATAAATCGCTTCGAGCGACATCGCCTTCCCGCGCATATGCATGTGCGGCTGAAAGTTTTCGAGTCTCGCCGGCGCTTGGAGCACGTAGAAATTTTGCGTGACTGTTTTTTCATTGGGCGGGATGTCAAGCTCTGAACCACGTGACACGTCAAACATGCGCAACACCGTGCGATGCTGTGGGACGTAGCCCTTCGGATAGAAATACACAGCAAGTTCGACTTGACTGTCTTTAAACTCTTCACCAATCGCGTGCATGTGTACTTCCCATCGAATGCGCGAGTTGGGCAACATCAACTTGCCCGCGTCTTCAGGAAAAATCTGACCCGTTTTGCCAACGGCCCATTCCATGAACAGTCCGGCATTGGACTGATGATCATGTGCTGAACTTGCGAGGCCGGTTACGCCATCTTCGTCTTGCAACAAGTACGCGAGCACATGATGCACAATTTTTCGATCGTTGGCACGCACGGGCTTCACCTCGATCGCACGCACCCAACGCGCCTCCTTCAATCCCGTTTCTACAACGGGTCGATACCATTTATCCTGTGTGTGCGGAGCCAGCGTGTAGGGTTTTGAACGAATAATAAGATCGGGCTGACCTAATTTTTCAGCAAGCTGCCATCGATTTGGATCAGGAAACGTGATCGCAGGCGGCAGGTCTCTCGGATCGCCCATCGGTGTGCCCGCATCGACCCAATCGACAATCGCCGCGACCTGTGCATCGGTCAAACTCCGATCATCCTTGAACTGTTGAATACCGATGGTGCGATCAATGTGCCACGGCGGCATGAGTCGATCAGAAACTTTGGCGCGGATGCGACGCGCATATTTTTTCGCGTCGTCGTACGTGAGAAGTGAGATCGGCGCAATCGACCCGGGCTGATGACATGTCTGACATTTCTGCTGCATAATGGGTGCGACATCGCGCGCATAGGTCACGTCTTTGTGTACGACGTAGATCGGTGCAAGCGGATTCTGTGCCGCTGCCGTTGTATTCAACATCGCTGCACACAACGCGAGCACCACGCCGCGAATGCGGCTCGAGAAACAGGGATACTGCACGCGCGGCCTCGAATCGTTAAAAGTCATGGAGTGACCGTTACTTTGACAAAACCGTTCGTCCAGCAACACTGCGCATGTCCGGCGCTTTCAGCCGACGTGTCATTGGCGCGCACTCGGACGACGTAATCTCCGACGCGATTGAACGTGACGGTAGTTGTACCAGTGCCACCCGTTGGGGACAGGCGCGTCGTTGCCGTGCTGAACGTCGCCTCGCCGCCGCCCTGATGCAGAAACCACGTGAGATCCACAGGCGTACCAACGCGCACGCCTGCTGCATTGGTAGCGCCGGTTTTTCCGTCGTCCTTCACAACGACGCTGAGCAGGAGCGGTTTGCCGACAGCGATACGAAGCGGTCCAACGGTCACACCCAATGGACCTTGACCTTCGGCGCTCCCGGAAAAGCTTAGCGTTGGCGGTGTATTATCGGCACTCGCTTCACCTTCGATCGCATCGATCTCCCACTCTTCGCGTAAGCTTCCGGCAATCGCAAATGTTTGCCCGCGGTCTTTCAATGTCCACACGACCTTTTTCGCACCAAAATCGGCGGGCACGACCACGGCGAACACGCCCCAGTGTCGTCGCGCAGCGAAGTGTGTCGGCTGTCCTTGATTTAGCGCTCCCGGCGCGATGAAGTTCGCGTCGCCAACGGGCACGTCGACCTGTTCTGACGAATTGCGATTGAAGTAGCCGAACGAGATGCTGTATGTGCCGTCTCGATTGTGATACCAGCCTTCGAACACTGGCGTCACGGTTTGTCCGCTCGGACTCATGGGAGCGAGTGAACGTTGCGCGTGTGCTAAAAGCGGAGTGGTAGCAAGTGCGAGAAACAGGGCGATGCGGTTACGACGGTCAAACACGTCGACTCCAGCGAGGTGGGGATAAAGCTCGCCCTATTATCGCTGCTTGTGGCAAAGTTGCAAGTATTGTCGCGCGACATCCGCGACCGATGTACTGGTGATCGCGGGATACTGCCGACGAGTCGGCGCGGCGTCAAACGCCATGTTGCGCGTATCCATCACGATGGCTCCCTGCATTTGACGAGCTAGTGTTGGATTGAATAACCGCATGAGCACGGACGCCACGCGCAAGACGGGCAGCGGCACCATGTTCACTTTTCCGCTACGGCCGGACACGGATTGAAACGTCGCGACCACCTGGTGCATGGTCAGATTTTCTGGTCCCCCAATATCGATCTGCGTGTTGCGCAACGATGGATCGCTGACAGCAAGTGCGACGAACTGAGCGACATCGGCAGCCGATACGAAATTGATGGGATTTCGTCCGCCGCCAAAGATGCGAGTTGCTCCATTGGTGAGCAGCGGCACGCCCACCAGTGCTGCCCATGTCTCCATGTACGCGGTGGGTCGCAGAATAGTCCACGCTAATGTGCTCGCGCGCAGTGCCTCCTCCGCCGCGCACTTGGCTCGAAATAACTCCATCGGGTGATCGGCTGTCGCGCCTTGAATGGACAACAGAACCACATGCTCAACACCAGCTCTGCGCGCGGCGTCGAAGAGGTGCACGTTTCCATCGCGGTCAACACTCTGCGGCGTGTATTTTCCCGTACCGGTAAAGCCATGCATCGCGGAGATTACGGTGCGCACACCCACCATTGCACGCTGGAGCGACGCAACATCGAGTACATCGCCCTCCACAATCTCCACGCCTGCCGTTTGCACGTCCTGAGCGCGCGCCGGTTCGCGTGTCAACACGCGCACAGACTGTCCGCGCTTGAGCAGGTGCTGAATGCTCAGGCGCCCGAGCGTCCCTGTGCCGCCAGCGATTAAAATCACGGCGCGCTACTCGGAACGACAATCTCACTCGGCCGACCAATGGTCGTGGTTGGAACGGAAGCGCCTTCTGCTGCCGACTGGACGGGTTCGATAAACAAACGCGCCCATGCAACCTTGCCATCCGTTACGCCTTGTATGGTGACGCCGCGTTGCCAGAAGATCGCGCCATCACGCCGAGTGCCTTTCCATTCCCATTCGGACCAGACCACGTTGTCCGATACGGACGAACGGATCAACGCGGCGTGGATGTCGGGAACGCCGCCAAAAATCTGTGTCCAATTGGCTCGCAACTGACCCTGTCCCTGAAAGGCGCGTTCCAAATGCGCCGGAAATTCACTAGCATAGTCCGAAGCGAAGCAATCCACGAGCGCGGCCAGATCGTGCGTGTTGATGGCCTCTTGGATGCGAAGCACACACTGCTCCGCGACGCTATGTCCGTTGCGATTCCGCGCTGTCGTTGCCATGACGCACACTCCTTGGACATCCGGTCGTTGACATCGGTACACAGCGAAAATATATTCGCTATACATCACATCTATTCATTATATATCAAGTATGGTGAAAAAGAAGTCAACCCTTCGGAAACAGAAACGCACGTATCAGTCACGCGTCCGCACCGATAGCGCGCAGTCGACGCGCGTCCATGTTCTCAGCACCGCGCGCCGCCTCTTCGCAGAGCGAGGGTACTTTGCGACGACCATTTCCGCCATCGCCCGCACAGCAGATGTGTCCGTGGCGACAATCACCGCTGGCTTTGGTACGAAGCTCCTGTTGCTGCAAGCTGTTGCGAAATGGGACGTACGAGGAGACGAAGAGCCACAGCCGTTGTCGAAGCGAGATTGGTGGCTGGACATGATGCATGAGCATGACCCTCAAGCGCGTCTTCGACGGTACGCAGCAAACGTCCGACAAATTCACGAACGCACGACGGACATGTTTGAAATCGTTCGAAGCGCCGCTGCTGTCGAGCCCGCGCTGGCGGCGCTACGCAAGGATTTGGGTGAATCTCACTATCAGGACGACCGCACGATGGCCGCATCGTTCGCTGGACAACAGGCGTTAGCGCCCACCGTCACCATCGACGAAGCTGCCGACCTGCTCTGGTCGCTCGGTTCCGCCGACCTCTATCGCCTGCTGGTCGTTACTCGCGGCTGGCAACCGCAGCGATACGAAGCGTGGCTCGCGATATCATGGACGCATGCCATCCTCGCGCCTGATGGACCACCCGGATAACGTTACGATCGCTTGCGTTGAATGACATACAGCACGATGCCTTGCGGTGACACGATACCACAGAAGCGACCAATGCCCGGCACGTCGTGCAGGTTGACACATAGCGTCGCACCAAGCGACACCGCAAGTCGCGCAGCCTCATCGACATCATCAACCGTGAAATACGTCACCCAGCGCGGCGGCATCGCGCCCATCTCGGCCGAGAGCTGCATCATTCCCGCTACGTCAATGCCGTCGAGTGAAAACGTGGTATAGCTGAGGCCAAGGAACGACTCCGACGTTGAGGCCCAACCAAACAGCTCACAGTAAAACATGTCCGCGCGTGCGTCGTCGGATGTGTAAAGTTCAGACCAACTGGGTGCGCCGTGCACCGCACTGTCGACCATTGTTCCTTGCATGTTCTTCGCTTCCCAAATATCAAACTCGACCCCCGTCGGATCGGTACACACGGCCATGCGTCCTGCCCTCATGATGTCAAACGCCGCCTTTGCAACTCCGCCAAGTGACGTGACTTTCGCGCATGTGGCGTCGGCATTGGCGACCTTGACCATCACACCGATCGTGGCGCGTGCGCCGGGCGGTGTGTTCGGTCCGTTAACATCGAAGATGCCGCCGATGTCAACATCGCCCACTTGTATGCGATGTCCCATGCCTGGCATCTCGACGTAGTCCCAGCCGAGGAGCGTGCGATAAAATTCGCGCGCTTCAGTTGGTTTCGGCGTGAGCATGTTGATCCAACAGAAATCGCCTGCACGCCGCGTGCCCGTGGCCATCGTCGTGTCCTTGCGTGAATTGGTGAGATGCAATCGTCGCGCATTCTGTCGCGTACGTCAAGATTCGCGAGGACACGCCGCGTGTACTTTACGCCTCTCCACTAATCCAACCCGTTTGTGCGTCCCACACTTCTCGTGCTTTCGCTGCTGACCAGCGCGCTTTCGCTCGCCGCGCAGCAAGCGGCTTTGGTATATCGCTTAGGTGAGGATACTGTTGCGGTCGAGTAATACACGCGAACCGAGAATCGAATTGTTGGTGAGATGTTGCAACGCAATGGCGTTGCGTTCTCACGTATACAGTACGACATGACCGTCGGAACGGACGGCCGTGCGATGGCAGCAACCATTCGTCGATTGCCGCCAGACGGCATGCCGTTGCTCAATACCTTTAGCGAAACACGGTTTCGTTTAGCAAAGACTCGGTGTTTCGTGAAATCGTGTGGTCGGACAGCGTACAACGGCGTGCCTTTGCCGCATCGAAAGCGTTGGTGTCGTTTCCAACGTTTGTGTACGGACCCACAGAGTTTCTTGCCGCCATACGGCGAGTCGGCGGGGCGGTTGATTCCATTCCGGCATTGAGTCAAGGAGGGAATGTTGGATATACCGGCTTGACGCCAATGGGCGGAGATACACTTCGCTTACGCGGTGGTACCTACGCAATGCTGCTGCGCTTCGATGCAAACGCTCGTCTACTGTCGGTCGATGGGTCGAACACAACAAACAAATCTGTCGCGACACGTGAGCGCGGCGCGTTTGGTCAAGGCGGCATCGTGCTCGTGGACTATGGTCGTCCATTGGTCCGTGAGCGTTCCGTCTGGGGCGGAACACTCATACCATTCGACTCCATCTGGCGCACGAGCGCGAATGACGCAACGCATGTGTTCACGACACGCACACTCACAATGGGAACGTTCATCGTCCCGGCGGGGATGTACACGCGGTGGGTGCAGCACACACGCACCGGCACCTTGCTGATTGTGAATAAACAGACAGGACAATGGGGTACGGTGTATGATTCCGCCAACGACGTGGGACGCGTGCCCATGCAACTCACGCCCACGCTATCGCACATCGAGCAATTTACGATCGCAGTAAAGTCACTGGCACCAACTCGCGGTGCTCTTGAGTTTGCTTGGGGTCCGTCCGTTGCTTCAGTCTCGTTTTCGACGTCGATCCCAAAGCCGTAGCGTCTAGCCGTCTCGCCAGAAGTGCTGGTGCAGTCCAAAGCGCTATTTTCAATAGCGCAAATTTCTCGAACATCACCACCGATGAGCGCGGCGTCATCCAAATTTTCAATGTTGGCGCCGAGCGTATATTGGATTTTGAGGTAATCGAACAGTTGCTTTTAGGGCGATAGGTAATGCATGTACGTGGTGGCTAGCGCCGGACGGTAAACTGAAACGACTGCTGCACCAATTGCGGAACTTTGCGACCGCCGTACTCGGCTGGGAAAAACCGCATTCGGCCTAACGACGTACGCACGGCCGCCGAGAATAGCGTATGATCACTGTGCAGTGCAACAAATGTTGCGACGTCGGCGCGACCCAGGGTATCAACCACAAATTGCGCAAGCACGGTACCGTCGATTCCAGCCGTGCGCAACATGTCGGGATAGGTTGGACCAACCGTGCCAGGCACTGGCACGACAACTTTCTCGACTTGCATCGCAGTGTAGATGCCGTTTGTGGGCACCAGTGCGTTCGTACCGGCGTCGATTCCCGTGAACGTTCCGCCGGGACGGCCTCGTCCGCTGAAGTCGTCGATGTTGGTTGGTAGTTTGGACAGATCGATTGTCGGCAACACGTCGGGAATGTCGATGGGCGCAACGAGCTTCTGAAAACCCTTCGCCATCGGTGCGGCCGTAAAGACGTGATCGATTTTCACAGGCGGCGCGATTGGTGGTGGCGTGCGCGGGACGAAGTGGATCTCGGTGACGGGTTCGTCCGCCGTCGAAGTCACATTGGCGTTGGCGGTGACGATCACGGCGCCAGTGATGAGTGTCGCGTGGATCATGAGAGAGAGCAGTGATCCACCGGCCCGTCTTGCGTGAACGGCGCGTGACTCAAGCAATGTGTTAAACATGGCTAGCCTCCGAAGGTGATTGCGAGAGGGAGTATTGATCTCACCCGTACAATGCGAGGCCATGATGAGGCAAGCGTTGCGCAAGGATTACGGTCCGATGACGCGGAGGTGATATGTTGATTGCGTACGGGCAAAAACAAAAACTCGGTAGATTATCTCATGACCATTGCCATGCTCTCGCTCGTCCTCGCGCTTCACAACATTACGGCACCGACTGACACACTCCACTGTGCTGTAGCCGCTGCATTTCTTCGACACGATCGGCACATGATTGCCGCTGTTGAAGTCGATACCATCAACGATTGGCGCACGGGCCTGCGCGTCAGTGGCTGTCGCATTACGGCTGCCGGTGCGACCGACGTCACGGTACAGTCGGAAGCGCTGCGTTTTTACGAGAGTCTTCGTGCCGCTAAGTGGATGCGCACACCCGATCCACGTGACGCCCCTAACGAGGCGTCATTGCGCTTTCGCTGGGAAGCCACTGACTGCCTGTTCAACGTGAATGCCCAAGCCCTGCTGAACACGGATGCAGAATTGCGCGTAAACGACACGATACGCCTCGCGCCCAATCAGACCCGATACCAAGTTTTCGTAATGTGTATGCCCGCTATGAAGGCGGCGCCGAGGTAAACGTCTGCCAACCCATCGACGATGAACACGCGGCAAATTCTCCTCAAGATTCATCTGCTCGTTGGCTGCATTGCGGCACCGTTCCTGTTTATTGTCGGAGCGTCGGGTGCACTAGTGGTATTCGAGGAGCCGTATACCGATGGTGTGGCAAACGCATCACTCACGCACGTGACGCCTGGTACGGCACTCCTGTCGCTCGACGCGATGCGCGACAGCATTCGCACGGCGATCCCGGACGCAGAGGTACGTGCCATTGGCTTCCATTCAGAATTTCGCAACACATACGCCGTGTCCGTGATTACACCCAAGGTCGTGAAGCTTCGCACGATGTACGTCGACCCGTGGCGCGGACACATCGTTGGTGATGAAACGACTGCACGGAGGCCGCTGCGCTGGGCGCACACGCTGCACACGCGACTGCTCATTGACCCTGACGGCAAGCGTATCGTGGGCTGGACAGCCGTTGCGCTCGTCATCATCTCGTTGAGCGGACTGTGGTTGTGGTGGCCCGGCAAAATTGTGACCGTGCGACGCAGCGCCAGCAACCGACGTCAAATCTTTGAACTTCACAACACACTCGGCGCACTTTCGTGGGTATTCCTGCTGATACTCGGCGTCACTGGCGTTGTTGTTCACTGGGAAGACGGGAGCGCCGCGATGATTCGCACAATCAGCGACGCTGCGCTACCTGCCGCGCAACCGAAAGCAACGCAGACATGCGCGACGCAATCGCTCGCCTCACTGGACGTGATTCGCCGCAACATCAACGACGCAGCACCAGGCGCATACGCGACGTCTATTCAATTCGGCGACAAACCGACCGACTACGCGATGGCGCGCATGCGCTTTCCCGAGGATAAGACACCTGCGGGGCGCACGCTGGTACTCGCGGACCGATGCACTGGTCGTGTTGTGTGGACGCTGTCAACAAGAACCGCACCGGTACAGTATCGATTCACCCGCATGTGGAATCGATCAGTGCATACCGGCGATCTCTGGGGTTGGCCAACGCGCATTCTTGCGCTGATAGTCGCGCTGCTGCTGCCGGTGATGGCACTCACGGGACCGCTGATCTGGTGGTCTAGGCGCGCCAACCGCGCGCGCTACAACAGCACGCCCGGTGCTGTGAGCACCTGATACCGTTGCACGTATGACCATGCGAGAACTAGTACCGCCGCCGCCGACAGAGCCGCACCACTCCACAACCACCAACGTTGCATTCGCGCGAGCTGTTCTTCGCTGAAGTCAGACACGAATAGTCGACGTCCATTTTCCGCAACTCGCAGATGACGTTCGCTGGAACCGTCTGGCGCTGTTGTCATACTCAGTTGTCCGAGTACATAGGCACTATCGCCTTCGATCGGCAGTTTTTCGTAGACACGCTTACGCCGTGTTACGCTGCCGCTGCTGCCCCCAATGCTCGTGATGTGTGACGTCCGAGCTGTGATGCCGTTGGCGTCGATGACGACCTCGCCGCTCGCATCGCGTAACACGAACGACGACGCTGAATGTTGGCACACACTCCGCCAGCTGCGAAAGCTTGTTGTGGTTTCTACCTCGTACCATACACCCGGCGTCTTTGAATACGGACCGATGACCGCGTTGGTGTTGGGAAGTAGGTGCAATGTGCCTTTCAGTTCGACATAACTAAGCGGCGCGCTTGCGATCAAGGATGTGTTCATGGCCGTCATTTCGCGAAGTTCGAGCAACCCGCTCACACCTGCACACAAGTCGAGCATGCCAATCACCGCAATGACGAAGACGTACGTTGGTGGTTGCCAATCAGCAAAGTTGCGCGCGAATGCACCATTCACCACTCGGCCACGTACACTGCGCTCGCGCTGGTACCAATCTAGAGCACGCCGCCTCATGATGAACACGCAACAGGTCGACAGCGCACGCATGCTCCTCGCCGACTGGAAGGCGCGCCGTCGCGTGTTGCCCATTCAACGCGCGAGGCATTCTTCCAGAATGCGATACGGTACCGACCACTCTGCCCAGCGCGCTTGCAGAGCTGTCTGGTCAACGAACGCGGCGTCACCAACACAGGTATCCCGATGCTCAAGCAGTCGCTCCAATAGCACCGACTCAAGTAAACTGTCCGCGCCGTTGGCAAACACGGCATCCAGCCGCTTCCCGCATGCGGTTTGTTTCGGCATTTGATGGTGGTCAAATTGTTGCACACCAACGGCAAGCGCGCCTGCGACGACCAGCGCGAACAGGATGGCAACGGTGGTGCTCATCACGCGTAGCATTCGCAGGAGAGAGGGTGACATCGTCTGCGCCAATCAACCGTGTGGCGGCGCGCCGATGACGTTGTCAAAGGCGATTCGAAAGTTGGAGAAGGTTGGTGTGGTGCTGCGTGCGCCGTCGGCGTCGGATAGTCGTGCGATGGTGGTGCGACTAACGGCGCAGGGGCGCCGAATAGCGCAGAAGGCCGTGATCGCGGTGAAGCGGGCCGATGATGTGTTCTTTGGTGCGTTGAGCGCGCGAGAGTTGGCGAGCTACAAGGCATTGATGGTGGTGTTGATTGCGGGAAAGTGAAGTCGGTTGTTCATTATAGGGTGACGAAACGCAAATCTGACAACTCGCTTCGCGCCGAACGCATCAATGCGTCGCCGCGATTTAATGGGCGTGTGTTTGTGAACACGCATCCTATCCGCGCGGGGCTGCGCGATGGTATTGATCATCCCACCTTGCGCGATTTTTTGTGCGGCGGTGTGCGTCGTGTACCGTCGGGACCGTTGCCCATTGTGAATCCTGTTGCAGCGTGGTCAACGCGCGCCGAGACCGGGTTGCGCGTGACGTGGTTGGGGCACTCGACGTTGCTGGTCGAGATTGACGGTGTGCGTATCTTGACCGACCCCGTGTGGGGACAGCGTGTGTCGCCGCTCAAGTTTGCTGGGCCGAAGCGATTTCATCCGCCGCCTGCGCCACTCGCGTCGCTGCCACCGTTGGATGCGGTCATCGTGTCGCATGATCACTATGACCATCTTGATCGCCCCACTATTCGCGCGCTCGCGAAAATGCGCGTGCCGTTTATCACGTCACTCGGTGTCGGAGCGCAATTAGAGAAATTTGGCGTGGCGCCTGAACGCATTACAGAACTTGACTGGTGGGAGTGTACGTCAGTGCGTGATGTCGCGGTGACGGCCACACCAGCGCAGCATTTTTCTGGACGTGGCATTCGCGACCGGAACACGACAGCGTGGTCGTCAATGCATATGCAAGGTCCGACGCACTCGTTTTTTTTCGGATCTGATACGGGGCTGACGGATGAGTATGTCGAGATTGCGAAACGGTTTGGGACATTCGATATGGTGGCGCTCGAGATCGGCGCGTTTCATCCAGCGTGGGGCGACATTCACATGGGACCGGCCAACGCGCTGAAGGCGCATGCCATGTTAGGGAGCGGGATGTTGTTGCCGATTCATTGGAGCACCTTCAACCTCGCGATGCATCCGTGGGATGAGCCTGCCGAGACGTTGTTGCGTTTGGGAAGTGCGAATGGTGCATCGTTAGTGATGCCCAAACTCGGCGAAGCGGTGGAGCCGTCGCGTGCGCCAGCGATCATTCCGTGGTGGCGCGATGTGGACGCGCATCGAGTGCCAGAGCTGGTGGATGCCGCCGAGAAGGGCGACGCAAGCGTGACGTCGTTGGACTGGATGCCGGATTGAGCGCCGACACTTCAACCGCGGAGTACACGGCGGTCGTAGAGTGGACGCGTGGCGACCAAGATTTCCTCGATCATCGGTATAGCCGCGCGCATGTGCTACGCTTTGATGGTGGTGCGGAGGTAAAGGCCAGTTCGTCGCCGCATGTGGTGCGTGCGCCGATGTCGGACGCGGAAGGCGTAGATCCGGAGGAAGCGTTCATTGCGTCACTCTCGAGTTGTCACATGTTGTTCTTTTTGGATTTCGCGTCGCGAGCGAAAGTTCTGGTGGATGTTTATCGCGATGCAGCGGTTGGCGTGATGGGAAAAAATGCGTACGGTAAAATGATGATGACGGTGGTAACGCTGCGGCCAGCGGTGGAGTTTTCCGGCCAGCGTATGCCGACAGAACACGAGGTGATGGAACTGCATCATCGTGCGCATGCGGAGTGCTACATTGCGAATTCGGTGAAGACGGACGTGCGGTGTGAGCCGCTGCGATTTCACTTTAGGAACGCCACGGTCGGCTAAAGCGACGTGATGTCATCCGTAGCATCCACACCGCGATATTTCGTATTGCCGATCGCGCTGCTCTTCGGCACTACGGTCAGCGCGCAAACGCCAGCGCCGAGTGCCCATCTGAGCTTCGGTGTCGACAAGATGCTGCCGATCGTGCGCGACATCGCGCGATTGACGACGGCATATCTACTACGTCCCGACACGTCGGCCAGAAGCCGCGGCCTGGTACGCGACCAACGGACTGATTGTGCAAGCCATTTATCTGAGGTCGGGGATCGCGGGACTTCGCCGCTTTGCGATGCAACATGGGGAGCCCGCAGCATTGCTGGCGCGACTACCCCAATTCGTGGAAGACATCGGTATTGACGTGAATGCATGGTGGCGCGCGGAAGCCGCGGCGGCGACGAAGCGCTAACCAACACGCGCGGACGCTTGCCTGCAGAACGTCGCGGCATCACGTACGTAAACTATGAAACGTGCAATCCTAAAATATCGTCTGCCGCGCAGAACCAATCCCTAAACGCGTGAATGCCGTACCCATGGCGTTGACGATACTAGGTGGACGAGTCGTCGCTCACGAAGCGTCGCATTGAAGCTCACGCGGTGCGCCGGTCGTTAGGCGCTCTGTCCACTGCTGGATCGCAACGCGATGTAACCGTTCACGATCATCAGCAGCGCGGCGGGAAGCGATAGCAACACACCGTCACCACTGCGCACGCGCACGATCACTCCTGCGAGCATCAACAAACACAGGCCCGCTGCCGCGAAGGGCGTGACTATCGGCCATTTTATTCCGGCCACGACGCCGACGGCACCCCAGACCTCGAGCACGCCCGTGAGCACGCGAAACTTCGCCAATCCAAACCTCTCGAAGTCGATGACCATCGACGACGAAATGAGCAAACTGATGCCGTACACCAGAAAGACGAACGCGTCCGCGAGCACGAGTGCGGTGTAACGGGTCATCGAATACCGTAGCCCGAGGTCGCTGCGCTCACGTAGAGCGATAGCAGCAAGAGCCCGAAAGCGGGGACGTAGCGCGGCCACGCGTGGTGCACCGTGGCATGGGCGATCAACGCGCACACCATGAGCAACGACATCGACACGGCCGGAATGAAGACCAATGTTGGGTACCAAATGCCAGTCACCAGCAGCGTAGCGAGCGAGATTTTTGTTGCGCCTACTAAGTTGCGAACAATGCTTGGTAAACGGTACTCGTCAAATTCTTTGATGATGTTGTCCAGTCGAAAAATCCAAACGAACGCGACGGATGCGGCAATTACGAGCTGGGCGCCTGCAGTGAGGTTAATCATTCAGACAACCGGTAGAGGTTCCGACTCGGCGGCGTTGCGAGGTCGGTGAAGCTTTTGACTGACGTACCATGACCAGTAACGGTAGTCAGTACACCGTCGTTCCGTTTAACGTCCAAACGATGCTGGACGGCAGGACGGTGTCACTTTGCTCATGACTCGTATGCACAGGAGCATGCCATGAAACAATGGGTCGCCGTCGCGATGATTCTGCCGTTGCTGTCGGTCACACCTTTTCAACTTGGCGCGCCGCGAATCGCCGCGCGCTCCGACAAGACTGTCCTCTTCGTGTGCGAGCATGGCACCGTGCGCAGTCTTTTAGCGAAGGTGCTCTTCGAACAGTATGCAGCAGAAGTAGGACTACGCATGCGTGCCGTGTCACGAGCAACTCGCGCCGATTCTCTCGTGCCTCTATGGATGCTACAGGGACTCGCAGCGGACCACATCGCGCTCGGCGCGTGGCATCCACAAACGCTTCGGCCCCGCGATCTCGCGAATGCGTCGTATGTGGTGTCCTTCGATATTCCAACCGCAGCGACGGCCGCTGCTCGAGCACCGCGAGCGCAGTGGGACAGTTTACCGTCCGTGAGTCGAGACTACGCAATGGGTCGCGACGCGATCAAAGCGCGCGTTCACCAACTTGTCGATTCACTCAAACGTGCGCACGCGAGAGGCAAAGCCCCACGCTCCATCGACCAACGTTGACAATAGAATTCGAACTCGCATCGGCAATCGCAATTCTCGAACGCGCGCCCGCAACGTTCGCGACACTCTTGCGCGGACTGGGACCCGAGTGGATCGATGCAACAGAAGGCCCGGAAACGTGGAGCCCGTTTGGCATTCTCGGACACGTGATTCACGGCGAACGCACGGATTGGATCCCGCGCGCGCAGATCATTCTGGCGCAAGGTGTACAGAGGCGATTCGCACCATATGATCGATTTGCGCAGGTCCACGAAAGCACAGGAAAATCGCTCAACCATTTACTCGACGAATTTGCACATTTGCGCAACGACAACGTGCGGACGCTCCGCAGCTGGTCGTTAACACGTCACGAGCTGTTGCTGACGGGTGAACACCCGGCGTTTGGTATCGTCACGCTGGAGCAATTGCTGGCGACATGGGTGGCGCACGATCTTGGACACGTCGCACAAGTGGCGCGCGTGATGGCAAAACAATATCGGGACGCGGTGGGGCCGTGGCGTGCGTATTTACCGATCCTTGATCGGTAACTATGTGGTCGACCGCGATTGTCAGTCCTCTCGGGGTGTCACTGTCGCAGCTTAATGCACATGGACAAAAACCATGACACGATGGAAATTCGCATGGGCGCATTTTGCATTTTAACGACAACGCTCAGGAGCGTACGTGCTGCGAGCAGACGAACAGAACGACGATACCGCGGTTGCCAAGGATGCTCCGCCGCTAACGCGTCGCGCATTGCTCGTGAGTGCCGTGACAGCGGCAGGTGGGGCTGCAATCGCGGCGCTGCCGAACGCGCTGCCGGGGCAGCAAACCGTTTCGCGCGCAACGACGGTGCCAAATACGACGTCACTCACTGCAACACCGACCATTGTCGTGCCCGAGGACCCAACGCGCGTGCTCGGTCTCCCAACATCGGCGCAAAGTATACGCTCGCCGTTCGAAAATCCGTCGCGTATTCCAATTGGGGTTGTCTCGGGTTCGTCGCTCACACCGATCCACCAATTGATGGGCACGATCACGCCCACCGATTTGCACTTTGAGCGGCATCACGGGGGCGTCGCAATCATCGATCCGCAAAAATATCGTCTGCTCGTACACGGCCACGTCAAACAGTCGATGATGTTTACGCTTGATGATCTCAAGTCATTGCCTTCGGTAACACGGGTACACTTTCTTGAGTGTTCTGGGAACGGGCGCGTGGGCTATAAATCGACGAAGCCCGACACCACGCCACAACAGATCGATGGCTTGTTGAGCAACGCCGAATGGACCGGCGTACCACTCAAGACGGTGCTGGCAGAGGCTGGTGGCGTTGCCAACGGAGCAAAGTGGGCGTTAGCCGAAGGTGGTGACGCGGCGTTGCTCTCGCGCTCAATTCCAGTCTCCAAATTGCTCGACGACGCGTTACTCGTGTACGCGCAAAACGGTGAAGCACTGCGACCGGCGGCCGGGTATCCCGTGCGTTTGCTCCTCCCGGGATGGGAGGGGAACACGAACGTGAAATGGTTGCGTCGATTGGAGTTGATTCGCGAACCCAACATGTCAAAAGACGAGACTTCCAAATACACGGATCCATTGCCCAATGGTACGGCGCGCCAATTCAGTTTTGAGATCGATGCGAAATCCACACTCACATCGCCAACGTATCCCACGCGTATCGCGCGTCGCGGTTGGATACAACTCTCGGGGATTGCGTGGAGCGGTCGCGGAAAAATTGCCGGTGTTGACGTCAGTACAGACGGCGGAAAAACGTGGATCCAAGCAGAAATACAAGGTTCGCCACAACCGAAAGCGCTCGTGCGCTTCGTGTCGTTGTGGAATTGGAATGGCCAACCCGCGATGTTGATGAGCCGAGCACACGATGAAACAGGGTACGTGCAGCCGACGGTCGACGTGTTTCGCGCAGGGCGCGGGCCGGGAACGGACTACCACTACAATCACATTCGCGCGTGGCATGTCGCCGCCGACGGTCAAGTGACGTACGGGGTGTCGTCGTGAACGCGCGAATTATTTGCGGCATGGTGATGATCGCATCGACGTTGGCTTGTACAACGCAGGGTGATGATGCGGCCGCGCGTAGCGGAAGCGTTGGTGCGCCGCAACACGCGCCTGAGCGTTACGGTGTGGGGCGATCGGCAACGCCGACGGAGATCACTGCGTGGGACATTGATGTCAACGCGAAGGGTGAAGGACTTCCGCCCGGCGAAGGTACGGTTGCGCAGGGAGCGATGGTATTTGCGAAGTCGTGCGCGTCGTGTCATGGCGCGGCGGGTGAGGGCATCACGCCAAATCCGCGACTCGTTGGTCGTATACCAGGTGACTCGTTTCTATTTGCGACAGACTTGAAGGCGGTGAAAACGATTGGCAACTACTGGCCGTATGCGACGACGTTGTTCGACTACATTCGTCGCGCGATGCCACAAAACGCACTCGGTACGTTGACATCGAATGAGACGTATGCGGTCATTGCGTTTTTGTTGCACGAAAACGCGATCGTGCCGACCGACGCGGTGATGAACGCGACGACGCTTCCGGCGGTGCAGATGCCGTCGCGCCATCGGTTCGTGATGGATGATCGGCAGGGCGGTGCGCGCTTCAAGTAACGTGCGGTTTGCGCGGCGGCGGCTCACGTGCAGCGTCCGGTGCGGCGGCTGGACCTGCCTCGCGGTTGGCAGCATACACGCGCAAACAGTGGTTGGTCGTGTGATCAGCGCGTCCGACTCAAGACGATCAGTTGTCGTGGGTGGACCAGATGCGAGGTGGGTTGGTTGGTAACGACGGGCGCTTCTTGATGTGTGGCATACCGAGACAGGGACTGATCGTGCGCGCCAAGGGCCCGAGGGGAACCGACGCGAAATTCATTCGGTTTTTCGAGGCGGACCTTTGGCATGACGTGCCGCTGCAACTAGGATCCGGCCTGCAGCACGGGACCGAGGCGACTACAGGAGCACCCTCGATTTCCAAAGCCTACGTGGAAATCCGAGTGACCGATCGCGATAGTGCACTCGTGACGAAGATGCGCGTTCAGTATCAGAACGCTCGTGGCATGAAAGCGAGCGCGATCACGGACGAAACGGGACGGGCCCTAGTGCCCGATCAGCCGCTCGGCGCGCATTCGGCGCAGATCGGTGATGGCAACTTGCCGGGGAGTCGAGCAGCACTCGTGCTCGTGGCTGGACGCAACTACCTCCAGCTCGTGCTGACGAAACCCTAAGAGCGCGCATCTAGCCGATCGGTATCTCCACGCCGATCGCGCGCGCGTGGGTTGTGAAGAGCACGTCTTGCGTGTGTTGCGACATCGCTTTGGTCATCATCGCGCGAGCGTCATCGAATTGACCATTTCTATACATCGCCCACGCCAGCAGATCTTGTCCATACACATCGTTCCGCACTATCAGGTCGCGTCGCGCACGCGCCAACACCATGGTACGCTGCGCTGCGTTTCCGTGATCGAGCAAAAACATTCCCCACGCGCGATGCATGGTTCCCGGCTGTTCTCGTGCACTCACCGTCATCGCATTGGCAAAACTGGCTGCTTGCACGCTATCACCTAACGCGACGTACGCCGCACTCACCGTACCGAGTGTTCCTGCGTCGAGTTGCAACGCAGTGGCACGTTCACCAAGGTCGACGGCACGACGCCATGCGCCGCGCGCCAACGCCACGCGAGCCAATCCGCCAAGTGCTCGCACGTCGTCTTCGTGTACAATCAACGCCTGTCGAAACGCGGAGTCGGCGGCGTTGAGCTGACCGGCGCGGAGTTCGAGTTCGCCCAGTCGATAGTGAAACCACGCCACCTGCTCGCGCGGTAAATCGTCACGAATTGAAACCCGATGAATTGCTCGCGTGAGAAATTGGCGTGCAATGTCGATACGACCAGTCAGTTCATACCATCGCGCGAGGCGCGCACCAATCGTGAATTGCTGACCGTCAAAATGAATTGCCTTGAAATGAGCCGCCGCGTCGTTGTAAGCGCCGAGTTCCAGTTCGATCTCACCCAACAACGCCAAGTGCGATGGTGCATCCGGTTCAGCGGAATCGGCTTGCGCTGCAACCACGCGTGCCTCACGAAAGGCGTGACGTGCCATAAGCACACTGGCCAGCAGTTCGTATGTGTGTCCGTTGCTCTCGACGCGGATATCAATGGACTGTCGCGCGAGTTTTTCCGCCTTCGCTAAATCGGACGCCGAACCGGTATTTCTTGATCGCGCGAAAAGTAAGCCGGCAAGTGCCGCGCGATCGAGTGCACTACCCGGGTCTTCGCGCACGCGACGCGTGTAGAACACGATGTCGTCCTCACGAATGTGTGATTCGTTGTAAAGTATTGGGACAGCAATTGGCGCACGCAGCGCATTACCGCTGTCTGCGCGTGCCGAATGCCGGGCAATACTGATGACATAGACACCGATCGCCGCAATCGGCACGACGAGTGTTGAAATGAGAAATCGACGGCGGTGATTCATGTTGGTTTACCGTAGCCGGAAGGCGCACGCGCCCCACGTCGCGCAACGGCGACGTGGAGCGTTGTGCAATTATTGCGATGGTCCCGCGAGGTACGGAAACGTGTTCGAGAATGCTTTGTCATTCTTCGGCACGTTATCGGTGCAGAGTGGCAATTGTCCGTTGTCGCAATAAGCGCCGGCGGACGTGATGACTTTGCCAAAAATGGCGCTCAATCCTGCATCGACGACATCATCGCTCAGGTTTCGTCCACCCCACCCGTTGGCGAGTGCCCACGATAACCAACCGGAGGTTGCCGGATTCCGAGATGACTCGACGATCAGCATGTCTGGATACAGCACTGCGCCGAGCGTGTTCGCGACTTGCGGTTGATTGCCACGAAACGCATTGATGAACGAGAGGCTCTGTGGCCCGAACTCTGCAGAATTGTACGGTTGCGTACGGTTGTATCGATCATGGTTTGCCTTCACGATCGTCACTTCACTGACCAGCGGGTTGCCGAGAAACTCAACCTGCTCGTAGACGGTATTGTCGTCGTTCTCGTCGTTGTCATCCGCATCGTCGTTCGCGTTGCGGCTTGCGTTTGCGCTGAACTGCGGACCCGCAATGTCCTGTGGCTGCTTGGAATCGCGGCAACCGGCAACAATGAGCGACGTCGCGCATATCGCGATCATCGCGCGGATAGCGTTCTTCTCCAACATATGTCTGTGCTCCTGAGAGTCTGGGGAGTGCTAAATAATCGGAGAAGGACTTCAGCTGCCGCGGACGCGACTGATGGTGCCCCACACGCCGAACCTGCCGTGCGTCGCTGGATTGGCGATCATTGACGTTGGCAATTCGATCACGATCGCCATGTCGTTGATACCGCGGAGGAAGTCGACAGCGGATCCGACGGGCCGAAACGTGAGCGGACCCTGCGTGATGGTCGAGAGCGGGCCGCCCTGTGGCTTGCGATCAGGCAGAATGCGGAAGAACGCTTCGAGGTCGATAAAAAATGGATCGTCGCGTGCGCCGGCAAACAGCTGCACATCATTCGCCGAACCGAGCACTGTGTTGGTAGAGCCTTTGAGCTGCTTACCGCCAACCAACGTATTGACAGTACCTACTGCATTCGGCTTGATCGGACCGCGCAACGTCACTTTCTGATGGCCCGCTTTCCCGGTGAACGTGATCTGAAAGACGAGATCTTCACGCGCGTCACCAGTGTTATCGATTTTAATCTGATACAGTTCCTGATCTTTGGTGCCGAACGTAAAGCCGGGTGTTTGCGCTGGCGTAATCGGCGATGCGGTGCCGAGCACGAGCACTGTGCGCGACGGATTGCCTGGCGCCGGAAACGCGTACACATCGTTCACGTCGAAACGCGGCGACATCTCAACGAGTGGCGTATCTTGGTGGTCTGACGCGACAAGCGAACGGACGGTGATCGCCGTGCCGGCGAGCACAACGGCGATGGTGAGGGGCACCAGTAATTTGGTGCGCGTGGTAATCCACTTCTGCATTGCTGCTCCACGGAGGAGGGAGGGATGAAGACACCGATGCCTTCTAGCGCTATACGCCGCCCCAAGTCGCGTGGATGTATCGGCGTCGACATCGACGCAACCGTGCAGTACTCGGCGGCCAAGAGAAGGCACGTGTAAGAAGATCATTGACGCCAACACTGATGACCATTTCCGCCGCAACACGCGGTCAACGCAACAAGTTTGAAACAAATTTAGATTGCGCAGCAAACACGTACTTTCACGCGCGGCGAGTTTGGCTTTCGCTACGGAGAGTTGAATGACGAGGTCGCGCCTAAATTCGCGCCGCGGCGCGCGACGCGTCCAACCACCCGTGAGCCACGACCAAACGCTGGCTGTGCTCCACCGGGCGCAACAACAACGGTCGCCCATCGGACACGGAGATCTGCGCGCCAACGTCGATAGTCACCGCTTCTCCGCTAAAGCCCGCCGAAACTGCTCCAGCCAATGCTGCATCACTACAATGCGCGCACCTGCGGCGACAACGGGCTCGGTGACGACAATGCGACCAGTGGTGCGATCCACATCCCACGCCGTACCCATCAGCGGCACCCGCATAAGCGTCTCGTTCGCGCCGACCGCGAATACAGGACCCAGTGTCACCCGCACCGCGTGAATGACGTTGAAGTCGCTGCTCTGGTAGTAGATGGTGCGCCCATCTCCCGACCACCGCGCGCGCTGCCCGCCTCCGGTCGAGATCTTCCACTGACCACCAGCGTCGGTCTGGGGAAAGCGCCGCACATGAATTTCCGGTGACCTTGACTCGAGGGACGTGAACGCGGCCCACTGGCCGTCCGGCGAGATGCTGGCGTCGTACTCCCCCCACTGCGCCTGCAGATGTGGTCGAGCGGGCCCCTTTGTTACTGGATTCACGATGTGCGCACTCCCTCCGCCGGCAGTGGCCCCAAGCGTGCGCGCCGCCGTGTTGGTGGAAAACACGAGGACGGAATCCAGTGGCCAGGCACTCGCATGCTGATCACTGGACGCACGCAGCACGGTAACAGGGGGTGTACTGCGATCCAGCGGCTGAACGAAGATATCTTCCGCGTCAGTAGTCGGCCCTTCGGCAGTGAACGCGAGCCGCGTTCCGTCTGAAGAGAAGACCGGCGAATGGCCCCCGCCGTCCTGCGTGAACCGAGCAAGTGTGCCGAGCGCGAAATCGTAGATCGACGTCTGTCGATTCGCGCCGCGGGCCGCACCAATAGTGATGGCGAGCAAGCGACCATTGGGGGAGAAGCGCGCGTAGCTCATCACCTTGGGCGACAACGGCAAAGTGTCGACCTTTCCATCGGCCTGTCGAATAAGAATTCGATATTCGGCTTCGACACCTGCGCGGTATACGAGCGTGCCGCTCCTCGTCACGATAAATGGGGCGACAGCGCCATCTGGTTGCATGTCGAGTATCACGGGTGACGGTGAACCCTCAACGGCATGTCGCTGCTGATTGAACCGGATTGTGTAGAGGCCGTTGGCCGGAGATCCGTACATCAGGTGCCCTGTTGGCAGCAACTGCGCGTCCGTCGATTCCTCGAGCACCATGAATGCCGAGTCTATTGCCAGGTCGTAGTACATCAGGCGCGCGTTCTGGCGATTGTCGACGTACAGGATGCCGCGACCGTCAGGCGTGACTCGCGGCTCTTGGGCGGCTGTAGCTCTGGTGAGCACTCGTGGAACTCCGCTCGGCGGGATGACTGCGATCACAGACTTCGTTTCGAAGGCAATGCTGCCGTCCTCACCCCAGGTCACGCGGCCGGCCAGTAGGGAGTCACCGGGGATCACCGAAATCGGCGCGCCGCCGTTAACCGGTATCTTTCGGAGGCGCCCATTCGCCTGATATAAAATCCAGTCCCCCTCCGGCGAGAATACCGGCGATTCGGCCTTCTCCATGCCCGGGAAAATTGAATACTCGCGTTGTCCCGCCTTCCGATACGCGATTCCCTCATCCGTCGAAAAAGCGAAACGCGTGCCGTCACTGGATACTGCGAATCGGCTCAAATCGGGCACGGAGTTCGGCACGTCGAGCGTGAGTTGCACGACGGGTGGCGGCGCGATGTTCCGTGTGCGCTGCCACGCGTATCCGGTGGCGGCGCATGAGACGGGGCCGCCTCCAAAGCGGTGACGGACATTGAACGAGGGCTGGCAATCATAGTATGATTCAGTATTACTGACTACACTTCTGTATGCCAAAACACACTCCGTACGCTCGTATCGCCATCACGCTGCCTGCAGCTGATCTGGCAGCGGCCGATCGATTGGCCAAGCAGCGAGACCGATCGCGCAGCTGAATTATCGCTGAGGCGGTCCGACGCTACGCCGCATCAGTGGAACAGGGCTACACACGCAATGACATCGGCAGCTCGCGACGTGAGCAACTGCAGCGCGATCTGTTGTTGACACCCAATGAGCGGGTGCGGATTGCGGCGGAAACATCGCGGCTGTCGGTCGAGGTGTCGGAGCCGCAGACGTTCGAAACGTTCGACGCGTTCTTGGCTTGGCACCGTGAGAATGGCACAGTGGTCTGATGCCTCTGAGCAGCGGACTCGCGCAGGTCCGTCATCTTCTGAATGACGAGGAGGCACGATATCTCGTGGTCGGGGCCGTTGCCATGCAGCTTTGGGGAACGACGCGTGCGACACGGGACATCGACATCCTGATCGAACCGACTATCGAAAACGCGCAGCGCGTGTTGCGGGCGCTATGCGGTCTTCCGTTTAGGGTAGCGGCGGAGCACACGCCTTCTAAAAACGTGTCACGTGCCGTGACAATGATCGGCGACACGCCGAACGTCGACATCCTGACGCGGGCCTGGAACCTCCAATGGTCTGACGCAGAGCGTGACGTCGCCGTGTTCTCCGTTGACGGTGTCCCAGTCCCCACGGTCTCAATTCCGAATCTTATTGAGTCAAAACGCACCGGTCGCCTGCAGGATCGCGCCGACATACAGCTTCTCGAGGAATTGATGCGTCTTCGCGCGAAAACCGAATAACGTTCGCGCGTCGCGTGCACGTTACTCGGCGAACAGCTCCTCAAGCGAAAGAGAAAATCCCGGCAGCAGATCTTCGCCTTGCAACGCATCGTGCACGCCGAGCAGCGCCTGCGATCCATCCGCGCGATAGATGGTGACGAGTTGGCGAATGGGATCGACGACCCACACGAGTTGCGAACCTGCCGTCAACCAGCCACCAACTTTGGCCAACACCGCGCCCAGGTGATCGGTTGGGGACCGTATTTCCACCGCGAGATCAGGACCAAATTCACCAAATCCATGCGGCACCGGCCCGTCCAATTGCGCGCGCGAGACATAAGCGATATCTGGTGCGCGTACGGTGTCGGGGTTGCGCGTCAATGTGAAGCCGGGGTCGCCGACCATTACGCGCCCGAGGGTCTGCGTCGCACTGCGGGCGGCTTGATCGGCCGTTAGGAAGTTGCTCAGCGCCACGGCAATTCGGAGCTCGCACTCTCCGTGTCGCATGCCGGGCGGTTCGCGCACGATCAACCGGCCCCCTACCAGCTCGACGCGTTTGTCCATCTCCGGATACGTCAGAAGTTCTTCGGCAGTCATCAGGGCGGGTGTCGACACGCGCGATGCCTCGGGCTGTATGGTGGTCGTCATGCGCACGGTCACGAAACGTGTCAGCGACTCGTCATCAACAGACATTGTGAAACTAGGACCAGCGTGACGGCGCGTCTACTCGGCGCGCAAGCATCGGCTACGGCAACAAGCCGGTTGACTGCCTGAGCGCACGCGCCAATCGATGCACGCCTTCCTCGAGCATCGGTGCGTCGTAGTGCGCAAAACTCAAGCGCATCCACTGTGCGAAACCATCGCGGCTGATGAACCGCGTACCCGGATGAAACCTCACGCCCTCAGCGACGGCGAGTGGCAATAGCTGCGTCGCCGAAATGTCCGGTGGCAGTTCAAGCCACACGAAATATCCACCGCGCGGCTCCACGAAACGTGCCGTCGGTAACTCGTCGCGCAACGCTCGGCACAACACTCTCGACCGTTCCGCATACACCTCGCGCAAATGGTCGAGTCCCACCTCGGCCAGCCCTAATTCCAGCATGCTGCGCATCACACCCGACACGAACGGATTGAGTCCGCCACCGCTCTGCACCAGCCCCGAGTTCATTAATGTGTCGAGCAATGTTGGCGCGCTCTGGATCCACCCCAGCCGCAGTCCGGGTGCACAGATCTTTGAGAACGAACCAAGCGATATGACACGTGCCGAATGCGCGTACGTCGCGAGTGGGAGCGGCGGTGGAGTACCAAAGTCGAGCAGGTGATACACCTCATCGGCAACCACCAGCACATCGTGTTCGCGACTGATGGTCATGAGCTGCTCGCGTCGTGCGGCGGACATCGTCGTCCCCGACGGATTCTGAAACGTCGGAATCGTGTACAACATCGCCGGACGATGTCGAGTCAACGCATCACGCAGTGCGTCCATCTGCATTCCCTCGTCGTCGATGGGAATGCCGACCACCTGCAAGCCATGATCGCGGAAGAGATGCAGCGCCAGAAAATACGTGGGCTCTTCAACGAAAATCGTGTCGCTGCGCCGTGTGAACCGTGTGCAGACCAGATCGAGCGCTTGCGACGCGCTGGCCGACACCATCAAATGCCGAGCGTGTACCGGCGTGGCGTACCGCCGACTTAGGAATTGCGCGAGCGACTCGCGAAAGCCGACGTCTCCCTGATCAGCGCCATACTGCAGCAGCGCGGCATTCCCTTGCGCCAAGAAGTGGTCGGCTGCTGTGCGCAGCGCTTGCACGGGTAGCAGCGACAACGACGGTTGTCCGTTGCCAAAATCGATCATCTTGCGCTCACCTGACACATCGCGCGACGCTCGAAGATACGTCACTTTGCAGCGAGCTCGCGTCCACTCACGTCGCGCCTCCCACTCGATGCCGGAGTTCGGCGACGCAGCGGGAGAATGTGCGATTTTTGTGTCAGTATCACGGCGTGTCAAACCCCTCACGTGACGCGGCATCACGCAGTCGATCATCGAAGCTGAGGAACGCGCCAGACGCTCCACTGCCGGACCATTCCAGCGCGGCGGCGAGTTGCAGGGCATCGGCGGCGCGCAGCGGATGCACACGAAGCAACCGCATCGCGTGATCACGCACCGCGGTGCCCGGCTGAATCTCGTACCACGCAGTGCTCAACTCGGCCATCATGGCACGCGCTGCACGCTGATCGGTTGCGGACAACTGTCCGTCGCGATGCAGTCGCGCGATGGCCGATGCACATTCGACGGCCGAGCCCCACCAGACGACCATCTCGCTGTCTTCTGCGGCCAACTGCCGTGCATGCGCAGAACGCGGCTGCTCGAGCACGAGCGTGACGAGGGCCGACGAATCCCAGAATCTCATCGTCCGTCGGCGCGCTCATCGAGCAACGCGGACAGACTGTGGCCGTGCGCATCCGCAGGCCGCGTGCGCGCGAAGAAGTCGCTGGCCAACGTGCGAGTTGGGCTACGCAGACGACCGCTTCGCAGCAGCATCTCTCGACGCCCATCTTCCTGCTCGGCGCCAAGAATTGGCATGAGGCGCGCGATCGGACGCCCGCGATCGGTGACGAGCACTTCGTCGCCGTCGCGAACGATGTCGATGAATGCGCTGAGGCGCGCTTTGAGCTCGGAGATCGAGACTGTCGTCATATGACTATATTAGTCAGGTTGAATAGAGCTGACAAGTCATGTGTGGAGATGGCGCTCACCGCGCGGCCATCGCCCACTCGGCGCGGATCGCACCCAACCACCCGTGCGCCGCCACCAGACGCCGCGCGTTCTCCATCGGGCGTAACATGACCAACCGGCCGTCAGCCATGACGTCGAAGTTGGCGTGACCGCGAAACGGTGGCAGGTCAAAGCCGCCGCGTACGACGGTGTCACGGGATACCACGCGCACGACGGACGTCACGTCGAGACGCGCGCGGACCAGGACTCCGTCTCGCGGGATGTAGTACATGGACTTGCCGTCGCGCGACCACACGGGTTGTTGGCCGCCCGATTCGGAGATGCGATACGCGACCGCACCGTCAGGGAACGCGCGCACATACACCTCAAGGCCCGTGCCCGCCTCGGTGCGGTGGCATTGGTCGCGCGTGACGTCGTCGATTGTCCTTCGCGCCCGAGCGCGTCGATGAACTCCTTCGCACTTTCGAACCGATCAGCCGGCAACTTCTCGAGGGCGCGCAACACGGCGTCTTCAACGCCTGCGGGCACCGCTTTGCGTTGCACACTGATAGCGCGCGGTTCTTCGGTAAGCACGCGCGCGATGATCGCTTGCACGCTCGGCCCGGTGAACGGCGCTTCGCCGACGAGCATTTCGTAAGTGACCGCACCGAGTGCGTACAGATCGCTGCGCGCATCGATGGTGCGTTCGCCCATCGCTTGCTCGGAACTCATGTAGTTCGGCGTGCCGAGCGAGAGGCCCGTCTGCGTCATGCGTTGGCCGCCGGCGGTCTATACCGCGAGGGCAATGCCGAAATCCGCGACGAGTGCACTGCCATCGTGCAGGAGGATGTTCTCCGGCTTGATGTCGCGGTGAATGACGTTCTGTCGGTGTGCGTAGTCGAGCGCGATGGCGACTTCACGCGCAATGCGAATCGCATCGGCGATGGGCAGTTGCCGCTCGCGTTCGAGTCGCGCGCGCAACGTTTCGCCCGTGACGAGCGGCATCACGTAGTACAGCAATCCGTCGGCGTCGCCTGAGTCGAGCAGCGGCAAGATGTGCGGATGTTGCAAGCGTGCGGTGGTTCTTATCTCGGTGAGAAACCGTTCACCGCCGAGTGCTGCGCCCAAGTCAGGGTGCAGCACTTTGATCGCGACGTCACGATCGTGTTTGATGTCGTGCGCGAGATAGACGGTGGCCATCCCGCCCGCGCCAAGTTCGCGGTCGATGCGATAGCGATCGGCGAGTGCAGCAGTAAGTCGGTCGAGTACACTGCTCATCGCGGAACCGCGCTCGCGATATCGGTCTCCGAGAAATCCGCCCCCTTGTACAGCAGCGGCAGTCCGCGCACCTTCGCCAGCGCATAGCCGAAAACGTCGCCGAAGTTGAGTGCGCCGGGATGCCCACTGCCCTTACCGAAGGCCACGAACGCCGCATACGCCGCGTCCATTTCCGCGATCCCTGGTGGACTCAACTCAAACATCGGCAATCGCAGTAAATCGTCCACGAGCACGACGGCACGCTCGCCACGTCTGCCGTGGACAACCATGCGCGCCTCCACCACCGAGACCGTGCTCACCAGCACGCGCTGCGCGCGTCGGATCACATCAATGAACGCCTCACGCTCCGGCTCCGCGAATACGATCGCGATGATGGCGGACGTGTCGGCGACGATCACGTCGGCAGTCCGCGCTCATCCCATTGCAGCGGATCAAACGCGTCCGGACGGTCGGCGATGCGGTCGAGCTGGGCGAGCAATGCCTCGAAGCGCTCGGACTGGTTCTCGGCGCCCTCAGATACACTCATGAGCTGATCCAACGCGCGCTCCACCACCGCGGTCTTACTGAGGCCGAGCCGTTTCGCCATCAGTTCAACCTTTCTGACGACGACGGGGTTGGCGATTTGCAGCGCCATGGTTACTCCGGTATTGATATGTACATCATCAATATACAGCGAGCGCCGATGACGACAAGTTCTGGCCGTGGACGAATCGAAGGTCGGAGATGAATCAGCTTTCACGGCG
>JANYHT010000072.1 GCA_025358925.1 Gemmatimonadaceae bacterium
TTGGTCTTGATCGTTCTGGTAATTTCTGGAAGCATCACGTCGCGCAACAAACTTATTTCACCCTTTGAGTTGTTGGGATTGAGTGACGTTTCGTACGTCATGTTGAAGCCACTATTCGAACTGCCATCAGTCGTATGGAGATCCATCGCCACATGCGGTTGATACCGCGTGAGTAGTGACGCGAGCGAACGCGCTTCGGCGGTTTCGAGTTTTGTACCGTCGCGATTGAGGTCAAATCCCTGCGCGTTTTCGCGCGTGCCCATGCCGCCGACCGGACCCGCTTGACTGCCTCGATTGGTCACGTTCACGCGTTCGTTGCCATCGGCGTTGTAGATCGGATTGAACAGCAGCACGGTGGTTTTGAGCCATTCGTTGCGCTCACCTTTCGCAATGGAACGCAGCAACCAAAGCAGCGCTTCTTTGCCTTCCACTTCGCCAGCGTGAATGTTGCCTTGGATATAGACGCGAGTTTTTTTCGTCGCGAGCACTTGTTCGGCCGATGCACCGGGCGCGCCGATAACAGCGAGTGGCATGGGCCGACCTTCGAACGTATAGCCGTAGGTGGTGAGATGAATCTGCGGCGAGGTGGCGGCCATCATCTGCATGTACGCGATGACATCGTCGTAGCGACTCGTTTCCGCATAGTCGGTGCGCTCGGGTCGCGTGAGTGGCCACTTTTGGTTGACAGCGTTGCTTGATTTTATTGTTTGCGCGACGAGAGAGCCGTTCGCGAACAGCGCACTGGACAACGCGATAGCCACGCACGCACGTACCGGGCGCAAAACGCAAAACGAATTCATCGGGTAACTGGAAAAAGGGTCGGCGACGGATCGACTTCGTTATGATCTTGAATGGTGCGGAGTTGGCGCAGCGCCGGCGTGAGACCGCCGCGCGCACGAATGATGACCGCAATACTCGTGCGGCCTTTTGTAATCGCCAAAGGCACCGCGATGTCGACCACCGTGGGCGTCGGTGTTTGTGCAGTGAAAGTGCGGGTGGCGATCAGACTGTCTTCAACGATGACGTCGTAGCCGCGTGGCGCGTGTAGTTCATTCACGGTCGTGACGAACGTCAAAGCGACGGTCACGTCGGTGTCGTCGAAGGTGGTCAATGCATATCGCATCCACCCGCGTGCTTGTCGAAACGGCTGGCCCTCGGCGACACCGGAAATAACGTCGTAGCCCGCGTACCCGTGAGTCGCCTCACTGCGCGCGTTGCCCACGTCAGCGACGTCAACCACACGGCGATCATAAACGGGGGTGAACGCGCTCAGCACGCATGCGGACAGCACCAGTCGGAACGGGAAAGTCATCGCTACCAGAATACGACGTAGGCGACCAATCGGCCAGCGAGCACCATATCATATTACGTGACTCTCACCAATTCTTTCTTGAAGAACGCAACGACGATGCGATACTTTTTTGCCGCGCTCATTGTATCACTGACGGCGCTGGCGATGCCGCTCCACGCCCAAGGCTATCCGTTCAGTCAACGCGGATCGGTCACGCAACGCATTGCCTTCACAGAAATCAAAATTGAATACGGTCGTCCCAGTGCAAAGGGTCGCGCGCTGTTCGGTGCGCTCGTGCCGTGGGACAGCGTGTGGCATCCGGGCGCAGATCTCGCGACGCAACTCTCGATTTCGCACGACATCACGCTTGAAGGACAGACGTTGCCGAAGGGTGTGTACACCGTGTGGCTTATTCCGCGTGCACAAGGCGCGTGGACGTTTATTCTGAACAAGACGACACATATTCAACACACACCCTATCCGGGCGCGAATTCGGACGTGTTGCGCATTGATGTACTGCCCGACGAAAACTCGCGCGTCGAAACATTGACGTATCTGTTTCCAATGGTAGTGCGCGACGAAGCGACGGTCCGGATCGAGTGGGGGACGACGGGTATCACGCTGCACGTGAAGGCGGGCTATCGGCCAGCGTCCATGCGATGAAAATGCTGGTCTATGCTTTAGGTGCGGTCGCGGCGCTCGTACTCGGCGCCAACCTCTGGGGCGTGCTACAAGGGCTCGTGTACGATACGGCTCCGCGACACACATTACTCTTGCGAGGTCTCGCCTTGTGCGTAGCTGGCGGCCTCGTATTCTGGGCCGTCCGATCTGGCGCCGACGTGTCAAACGACGTGTGGCAGGAACGACTCGCCGGATTACTTGGGTTTGCCCGCACGCATCGCTGGTGGCTGATGAGCGCTGCCGCGGCATCACTGCTCGGCGTGCTGGCGATCGGGCTGCCCGGCATGGGACTGTATGCGTTGTTGGATTTCATCACGAATACGTTCGTTGCGCGACCCGTCGGCTGGAAAGTGCCGCATGGGGACACGGTATGGCCCACCGCGATTGCCTACTCGCTCCTCGCACCGTGGATCGCGTTCGCCACCTCTCTCGTGACCCAACGACTTGCAACCGCAGGCCGTCCACTCTTGGTCGCAACGGGAACGACCACGGCAACATTTTTTGTCATGCTGGTCATTCATGTCGTGTATCGGTTTGCCAATCGTTAACTTGCGAAGCCCGCCTCATTGACATCAGCCACGGACCTGAGCATCTCACCAGCGCGACTGCAGCAATCACTCGGCATCAACGCCATTCCGATCGGTCGAGTGTTCGCGTGACCACGGTACACGACGAACTCCCTCGTGCACTCACGCGGCTTTTTCCACTCGCGATTCGTGATCGTGGCGAGCAGTACGTTGCCCGTCGCGCGGTGCGTGTAGTAAACACAACCACAAACTCTGTACAGGCTGTTGTGCGTGGTTCGTTGGAGTATGTGGTGGAGCTTGATGCACGTGCAGGCGAGATCTCGGTGTCGTGCACATGTCCATACGCGGCCGACGGTCACTCGTGCAAGCATATGTGGGCCGTGCTTCGGGAGACCCAGCGCACAGGTACGTTTGCACCCTTGCTCACGATTGCGAGCACTCAGTTTATCGGATCAGTCGGACCACCAGTGTCTGAAGCTGCACGTGTTGATGTACCGTCGCTGCTGCCAGATCCGGCGTGGAAGCGCGCGTTTGATACCGCGCAACGCAAAATGCAGATCTCGGAGCCGTATCCGCAGGCCGACCAACACGCAACGTGGCCCGTTGATCATCGTCTCGTGTATATCGCCAATCTTGACGCCTCGGGGCACGCAACCGGACTGGTGATTGATATCGGGTCGGAACGCCGAGCGAGTGATGGCAGTTGGGACGCACCAAAACGTTTGTCGATTGGATCGGCGGCATGGCTCGCCGCACCGGAGCTGCATGACAAGCAAATTGCCGAAATGCTGCTTGGTGCCGAACCAGTGAGCCCGTTTGATCACGCGCGAACATCGGGGTTTGTGATTGGTGTGCGTGCGTTTCCTACAACCCTTCACGCGATTTGCGCAACAGGACGATGCCGCGCACGCGTTGCGAGTCGGGCTGACACTGACGGCAGTACATTGGGGATGGATGACGGTGCCGCGTGGCGTTTTCGTTTACGCGTGCTGCGCGATAGCAATGGCGCGCACACGTTGACGGGTGTGCTTGTGCGCGACGACGAAGAGATGGCACTCGCGGAACCATCGCTCGTGCATTCGGCAGGATTTCTCGTCGCACGCGGCGTCATCGCGCAGTTCGATCATGTGGGTGCATTTCCATTGGCGTCCGAGCTTCGACGGATACCGTCGATGCCGCTCGACGGCGAGCTCTCGGAGCTTTTGGAGCGACTGCACGCACTACCACGCATGCCCGAGTTGGATTTACCGGAGGGATCGCTGATCGGCGAATCGCATATCGAGCCTGTGCCATCGGTGACATTTGGTATTGACGTAGCGAGTTGGCGGCAGCGCAATGTGATGTCACTCGCGCTCGAGTTTTGCTACGGCACAACACGCATTCGCGCGCAATCAACCGCGCCAACATTATTTGATCGACAGGCGCGCATGCTGCATCATCGGCATCGTGACGCCGAAGACCGCGCGCGTTCTCGACTGCTCTCGCTGGGCGCGAAGGGTTCGTGGAATGTGATGCGGCGTGAGTACGATCTCTTCATTGCGCGCGATAAACTGTCGGTGCTCATCGCCACCTTGGCGCAAGAAGGATGGGAGACGCGGGCAGGCGGTGTGACCTATCGTGCGCCGAGCGAAATTCGCGCGTCGGTGCAGTCAGGTATTGATTGGTTTGATCTCGCTGGCTTCGTGCGCTTCGGCGACATCGATGTCTCTATGGCATCGTTGCTACAAGCACGAAAACTCGGCCGCGACGTGATTGAGATCGCGCCGGGCGTAGTAGGACTGCTGCCCATCGAGTGGCTTGATCGGCTCGGCCCGCTGGTTGGAACGGCAGAAGCCATTGACGGCATGGCGCGATTTAAGCGATCGCAATTATCGTTGCTCGATGCGTTACTCGCGACCATGCCGGATGTCGATCTTGATGACACCTTCAAGCGTGCGCGCGCCGAGCTGGCTGGCTTTGAACATGTTGAACCCGCGACACCGCCCGACACGTTTCGCGGAACGTTGCGTGAGTATCAACGCGAGGGTTTGGGGTGGTTGCACTTTCTCCGACAATTTGAACTTGGTGGCTGTCTTGCCGACGACATGGGCCTTGGCAAAACGGTGCAAGTGCTTGCGCTGCTGGAAGCGCGCCGTGTCGAGGGACATCGCCCGTCCCTTGTGGTGGTGCCGCGCTCGTTGGTGTTCAACTGGATTCGAGAGGCTGAACGGTTTGCACCGCAGTTGGTGCTCCTGGATTTAAGTATTGGCGCGCGTCGTATCGATCAGATTGCTGATAGCACGGCTGACGTTATCGTCACCACGTATGGTGCGTTGCGTCGAGATGCAACGGCGCTCAGTAAAGTGGGCTTCGACTATGCGATTCTTGACGAAGCACAGGCCATCAAGAATGCGGGAACAGCGACGGCGAAAGCCTGTCGACTGATTCGTGCGCGCCACCGACTTGCCCTGACCGGCACGCCCATCGAGAACCGCATCGAGGAGTTGTGGAGTCTCCTCGAGTTTCTGAATCCCGGGATGCTTGGTACGTCGTCAAAATTTTCGGCACTCGCTCGCTTTGGTTCGCCGACGGAAGGCGAGGTCGACACAGGCGGGCGAGCGTTGCTATCGCGCGCGCTTCGTCCAGTGATGTTGCGCCGTACGAAAGCGATGGTGGCGACCGAGCTGCCCGCACGGATGGAGCAGACACTCGAAGTTATTCTCGAACCGAAGCAGCGCGCGTTTTACGAGCATCTCCGCGAACAGTATCGCGCATCATTGCTGGAGCGCGTTGGTCGCAATGGCGTGCAGAAATCGCGCATGCATATTCTCGAAGCACTGCTTCGTCTGCGACAAGCCGCCTGTCATCCTGCGCTGGCCGATCCGACGAAGAAAGGATTGCCGAGTGCGAAGCTTGATGCGCTCATTCCAACGTTAATTGAGGTGGCATCCGAGGGACATAAGTCGATCGTGTTTTCGCAGTTCACATCCTTCTTGGCGTTGGTCCGTGAGCGTCTCGATGCAGAAGGAATTGCGTATGAATACCTCGATGGCCGCACGCGCGATCGTGAAGCGCGCGTCAATCGGTTCCAAACCGATATTACGTGCCCGATATTTTTGATCAGCCTGAAGGCCGGTGGGCATGGTCTCAATTTAACGGCGGCTGATTACGTGTACTTGCTTGATCCGTGGTGGAATCCAGCGGTTGAAGCACAAGCGATTGATCGTGCGCATCGCATTGGACAAACACGTCGAGTAATTGCGACGCGATTTGTGGCGCGCGATACGATTGAGGAGAAGATTCTGCAATTGCAGGGCTCAAAGCGCGCGTTGGCGGATGCTATTTTAACGAGTGACAAGGGCGCGCTGTCGTCGATTGGTCGGGCCGAGTTGGAACTGCTGTTGGAGTAGCGAGGCGCGTTCACACCGCTTCCATTGTCGACGTCGCACACACACAACGGGCGCCCTCGCAGGCGCCCATTGTGTATGCGTAAACATGTGTGACACCGACACTACGGCACGTAGTTCGGATTACTCTGTTTTTCGGAAAGCGCAGTGGCAAAACACAAATCACGTCCCGTGACGTCCTCGGCGGTTCCTGGCCGACTAAAGGCGACCCAGCGACGCAGGTCGCCCAAGCGACGCGATTCAATCCACAGTTCGATGCCACGTTCACGTTTCAGCGCAGACCATGCGTCGGTGATGTTGCTTGCCGTCAGTGGTGCAAGCGAGAGCGCAGTGCGCCGAAGATTCATGCTGGTGAGCGCACCCGCGACGTCACCGCTTGCCAGTTTTGCTTCGGCCTCAATGAGACGCATCTCCCAACCGGTGCTGAGGTTAATAGGCGATGTGAGTGTGGGATATTTGGTCTGGAAGTACCACCGCACACGTTGCGACACTCCGTTATACGTCACAGCACCATCGCCCAGCAGCACGGTGAGACTACTATCGTATGGAACGCGTGGATCACGCGTCGTGCGGCGGTAGCTCTCGTAAAAGGTGTTGAACACCGTATGCGCGCGATATGGCTGATTGGCCGAAGCCCAGTACACACGATTGTACTGGGAATCATCGTTCTGGAAGTACGGCATGCGATAGGCGAAGGTGCTCGCCACGGTACTTGCATCCGCCACAGCTCCGGGGAGGTTATTTCGCGCGAGTCGAACGGACGCGCGTCCGGCCGTTGCCGCTGAGGCTAACGTGGCGTCGCTCGCTGCAGTCGCGACCGCAATCGCTTCAGTAAAACTCGCCTCGGCGCGCTCGAAGTACACGGTAGACGGTTGCTTTGCGCCGCCGTCAATCACGCCTTCGCAAAAATTCTCGCCGAGATGTCGATTCGCGTAACCGGCCCACACCAATGATTGGGCGAGTGTGCGATTCTTCGACGCGTCCGCACCCAGCACACTCTTGATGCGAATAGCCGATTGCTCTGCGGTCCAGCGTGCACGTTGCGCCAGGTTCCACCAATTATTGCCATCGCTATCAAGCAGCTTACCGGATTGCTGTTGTACAGAAATTCCGAACGCGCCCGTTGAACCCGCCGGGAAGAGCTCCAGCGCAACGGCGGCGCCCGTGTACGCCGTCCAGTTCAGCGCTTCTGACAAATCGCGCCCGGCGCCGTTCACCACGCTCGAGAGCGCGGACGGCGTGTTAAGAAAATCTGCCTGCACGGGCCCGGGATTGGTGACCTTGAGTTCGCAAGCAGCGAGCAGCAGCAACGAGAATAGCGTCAACGCACGAGGGGCGTTGCGCAATGGGGAGACTGGAGTTGTCATGATGGGCATCTCCTAGAACGACACGCGAAGAGAGGTCATGTACATCGCGGGCGAAGGAATCTGCTCCGAGATGTAACGCGGGTTGGCATTAAATCCGTCGTTACCCGACATTTCCGGATCGAAGAGTGGCATGCCGTAGTTGCGCCGGAAGAAATTCTGCGCAGAAAGTACAAACGAACTACTTGAGGTTCCCGGGATCAGTTTCCCGAGTGGAATGGTGACGGTGACGTCACGCAGCTTAAAGAAATCCGCTGGGAAAATGAACATGGTGCTGCGAACGTTCGTTGCTTTACACGTGAGATTCTCGCGCACGGTGATTGGCTGATTTGCCGCGATTTTGGTATATGCATCGAAGCACGTCGGCCACTGTACCGACCGCGACAACGCTTGAAACGACGCATCCTCGTTGATAAACGCGCCACCTTGATACTCGCCACGCAACGAAACGGTGATGCGATGAAAGGTGCGCACGGAGAGTGTACCTGACACGATGCGCGTCGGTTGACTCGGACCGAAGAGATAGTTTGGCACCGTATCCGGCGCGACGCCGACCGCATTCGGATTACGAATGAGCAAGCCACGAATAGCGGGGGCCGGATGATCCTGTGCCAACCAGCCAACGTTATTGTTGCCAATGCCGAACGGTGCCACACCACCGAGCGACTGCACGAGACTGTTGTTCGTGCTCACATTCACACCGGCGTTCACACCAAAATTGTCGCGATCAAGCAGCGTGCTGTTGACGGACAATTCCAGGCCAGATTTCTTTAAACGACCGACGTTCTGCAATACCGAATTGAGAAACCCTTGCGACGGTGCGGCGTTCACGGCAAACAGCGCGTCCTTCGTGATCGCGTTAAAGTACGTGAGATCAATATTCAGTCGTCCGTGCAACAGGCTCTGATCAAATCCAAGTTCTGTCTCGGATGTGCGTTCGGGACCGAGCGCAGCATTGCCACGGTTTGACGGGCGGACGGCGGGTTGATCGCCCCACCCAACTGGATCCCATGTTTGCACAGACGCAAACGCACCTGGCGCTCGGCCAGCCTGTCCATACGCCGCGCGCAACTTCAGCGTGCCGAGTTTCTCTTTCCAAAATGGTTCGTCGCTCACGACCCATGATCCTGACACCTTGGGGTATGTCTGAAAACCAAAATCTTTACCGAATGCGCTGTTGCCATCAACGCGCGCGCCGAGTGTCAGGAAATACCGATCCTTCAAACCAACAAGAGACTGCACGAACACGCCGCCGGTGATGACGCGCTGCCGATTTTCATCGGCGTTTTTAAGTGAACCACTGGCAACCGTTGCTTCCGTCGGCGACGCAAATCGTTCGCTATACGCCACCACGTCGCCAACGTTCGAACTTACATACTGTGACCCGAACGAAAACGTGCCGTGTACGCTGCTGCCAAATGCGTGCTCGAGGTTATTCACCCAATCGACACTGAGCGTGGTGTTCGCCCAGCGCTGATTTTGGATGACACCGAGCGGTGCGTTGGGAAAACCATAGGGTCGAACGTTTCTATTTTCAACGGCCGCACGATCGATACCGAGCGTGAGTCGTGACGAAACATTTGTGAAGGGGGTGTAGGTGCTGGTGGTTCCGAGAATGAGACGATCAATATTGCTGTTGAGTTGCTGTGTGAGTACGCGCCGGATTGTATCTGGATCAGCACTCGCGAAATAGTTGCGGTCGCGACGAAACGCGTTGAGCGTGAGCCCTTGCGCGTTATTTCCGGCTGGCGTGTTGTTGATCAAGTCGTTGGTGTACGACGTATTGAAGCTGACGTTCAATTTGCGCGCTGGCGAGAAATCCAGATTCGAGCGGAGCGCGTATTTGCGTTCCAAATCGTTCGGTAGTACGCCCGCAATGTTGTCTGCGCCGACTGAAAGCAAATACCTGATGTTATTGCTGCTTCCACCGGAGACCTGAGCCTGTGCGCCGTAACGACCGCCATTGCGCAGAAACGGGTCCATAAACAGCAGCGGTGCTTCCGTTGTCCCGAATTTTTGAAGTTTGCTAAAACCAGAATTGAACTGCACGTTCCACTTTGCAGCGCCGGGTGCACCGCGTTTCGTGAAGATTTGAATTACGCCTGCAGCTGCATCGGTGCCGAATAGTGTCGCCGCCGCCGCACCTTTCACCACTTCGATGCGATCGATGTCGTCGGGGTTAATATCGTTGAGCGGACTACTATTCGAATTTGCACCACGTTGGGTTGCCCCAGTGAAAATTCCATTCCGCGGATATTCTTCGCTGCGTGTGCGTACCCCGTCGATGTAAATGAGCGGTTGATTTGTCAACGATACGCTGGTGCTACCGCGGAGCCGAATGGCTTGTCCTCCGCCGGCGTTACCAACACCACCACCAACCGTCACGCCAGCCACTCGACCCGCGAGCAGATTGGAGACATTGCTCGGCACCTCTGGCACATCGGCGAGTTTGATCTGCCCAATCGAGTTGCCTACTTCACGCTTGCGCGCGGAACCGGCGGTGCCTGTCACCACGATCTCGTTCAGTGCGATGGGTGCCGCTACGACGATGAAGTCCACCGTAGTCGTGCCGTTCGCTGTGACCGTCACCGCTTTGTCGATCACTTGATACCCCAATGCGCGGACGCGCACTGTGCGTGCGCCCGGCGGCACGTTGGTGATGAGGTACGTCCCGTCGATACCGGATACTGCGCCCAGCTTTTCGCTGGTGATGAGCACCTGCGCATTCGGCACAGCTGCACCGGACGCGGCGTTGGTCACTTTACCGCGCACGCGCCCCGTTCCGTCCTGCGCTCTGGCTAACGATCCGACGCTCGTCATGAGCAGCGTCATCGTGGTGAATTGTCGTGCAACAGCGAGGAGTTTGGTAATCGTCACGAAACCTCCGTCAGGAGAGCAGGGGAAAGACGTCGCCGAGCGGTCTCTCAAATGGCCGCCGCAGAAAGCCCTTGTCAATTACTTGCTCATGCTTTCTCGGTGCAATCTGCATATTTAGCGGATGACCACGAAACGAATTTCTGTTGGATCGCTTCCTTGGGCACGCCGCACTGGCGGCCGAATTGATTCATTTGATCGAGTGCGTTTCATGGCGCAGGCAATGCTCTTTCGACTTGAGCGACGACTACGCCCGCAACGAACCTCGCCATTTTCTTTCGACGTGGCATCGATCCGAATTCCGGATTCCGCCGTGTGTCTGGCGGCGAGCGAACTCCTCGCATCGGTCAGCGAACCGTGGCTGGTCAATCATTGTTTGCGCACATTCCTTTGGGCCGCCATCCTTGGAAAAAGCGAACGTTGCGTCTACGATGAAGAACTGCTCTATGTGAGCTCGGCGCTGCATGATCTTGGCCTCACCGATGCAGGCGCCGCACTCAGTACGGCACCCGCGGACTGCTTTGCGGTCGATGGCGCATTTGCGGCTGAGATGTTTTTGTCGCGACAAGGTGTGATTGACGCACGCACGGCAATCATCGCGGAAGCGATAGCGTTGCATCTCAACGTGCGCGTGCCGTTGGCAGATGGTGTGGAAGCGCATTTGCTGCATGCGGGAGCGGGGTTTGACGTAATTGGCGCGCGTTACGGGGCCGTCGCCGAGGGCACGCGGAATGCCGTGGTGCAATTGCATCCGCGATTGGACATGAAAAGTTGCCTCGTGCCACTCATGAAGCGGCAGTCAAACGCGCGACCTTCGTCTCGAGCAGCTTTTCTGTGTGGCCACGGGCTCATTTCAATGATTCGTCATTCTCCGTTCGCCGAGCCTTGATGGTTCGTGCGTTTGCAATGCTCGCCCTCTTCTCGGCGCTCGCATCGGTATACCATGTTTGCGGTGTGCTGGGAATGGTTGCCAATGATGCGACATCATCGATGCGGCATCTTGTATTTGTGGCGATTGACGTTGTTGGCGTATGGTATTTTCTCAAACGTCCGCTGGTATTACTCCCTTGCTTCTTGCGATTGTTGGCATTAGTTGTCGTGTTTCGCTGAGAGGGCGATGCGTTCGCGCGTTGACACCACAACGCCGCCCGCGCGTTCAACTGTGATCGCGAACATTACAGCATCATCAATCCGTAAATGCGTGGAGATGGGGACGAGTACGTCTCCCGAGCCGACTGGAATATCGAAAACACCGCCATCCACGGGATAGCGCGCGTCGCGACGTTTGTCGAAAATCCAGAGCTGATATTGCCAGTGCGCACGATCGTTGGGCCGCAAGCCCGCGAGACGCATTACGCCCGTTTGTGCGCGCGCGCTCCACACGATGTCTCCTCCGGCGCCAAGTGCCGACAAATCTTTTGTCGGTGTCCATGACAGTGTTGAGACATTTGCATCATGCACCAGGAGTGAATCGCGGCGTTGCGCAACGTGTGTTGTGTTCGCGACGTTGCGGGGTGGTGCGACCATCACAAATACAATGGCCGCCGCAACAGCGAGCGATTCAGTCCAATACCATCGCGCGCGACGCAATGTGCGTTGTCGTACCGCATGCTCGCCCTCTCTAACGATTCGCTCCGCCAAAGCGTCGGGTAACCGATTCGTCGCGACTGATGTACTCAAGTCGTGCAAAGCAGCCGTCAGCTCCGCCCCTGCCAACTCCCACTGCTCGGCGTCATCACGCTTTCTTTCGTACGGACTCATGGCGTGTGACTCACTAAAGGTATGGACCGCGACAGGAGGGCACGCGCCCGATGCAATCCGCGACGAATGTGTGATTTGACCGTGCCCAGAGGCATGCCACTTTCACGTGCAATTTCGTCGTGTGACTTTCCGTCAAGCAGTGCAAGCTCGAGCATGCGCCGTTGCGCAACTGGCAGTGCGAGCAACACAGCGCGCGCAATGTCGGCGCGCGATTCACGATCAAGCCGCGCATGAATGTCTTCGTCGGTGTCGTCCGTGAGATCACATGCTTCGTCAAACGATTCAAGCACGGGCAAGCGCTGCAGTCGACGTGTGCGATCAATGAGACGACGTCGTGCAATCATCGAGACCCAACCGGCTTCCGTCGCCCGTGCACTGTCATAGCGAGAGGCTGTTCGCCAGAGATCGATGAATATTTCCTGGACCGCATCTTCAGCGTCGGAAGTGTGTGCCGGCGCGTGTTCGCGCGCGTCGTCCACGAGCGCGAGATGTGTGTGAGCACGCTCCCATCTGTCCATGTTCTTGTCAGGCTCCACAACCTGTCCACGATACCCATGTGTTCGCACAAATCAGCTGAATGGATGCAGTCACTCTTCATTTGATCACGGTGCATCCTCGTTCTGTTGGATCACTTTTTCGCTCGGAAGGTTTGGATGCGCACATTGACGGCATTTCGACAGTCGCCGTTTGTCACCGTTTTGCGGTACGCGGCAGCACTCATGGTGTGTGCGAGCTCGGCCGCGCATGCACAGCACGGCGGACGCAGTGGCCCGACAATTCCGCAGGTCGCCAAGACCGCTGGGTCATTCACGACATTGCTTTCCGCCGTTGATGCAGCGGGTCTTACCGAAACGCTTTTCGGACGCGGACCCTTCACGGTGTTCGCGCCGACCGACGAGGCATTTCGGCGACTACCCACCGGGACCGTTGAAGAACTTCTTAAGCCGCAGAATCGCGACAAATTGCGCACGCTATTGACGTATCATGTTGTCGCGGGTCGAGTCACAGCGGCGCAGGCGCGCAGCGTTCGTTCTGCGCAAACGGTGGCAGGGCAAAGCATTCGCATTTCGGAAGACGGCGGGCTGTTGCGCATCAACGATGCCAGGGTACGTATCGCGGACGTCCCCGCGAGCAATGGCATCATTCACGTGATCGACCGCGTCTTAATGCCATCGGACGCGCGCACTGGCGGCACAGCGACGACTGGCACGAACGGCGGCGCCGCAGAACTCATTGACCTCGCCATCGAGCGCGGCGTGCCATTGTTCAACGATGGTCAACCAGCGGCTACCGTTGCAATCTCCGAGGTCGCGGCAACGGCACTTCTCGCGACCGGCGCCATCAATGACGAATCGCAGCGCACCCTTCGCTCGGCACTTCGTGATGCCTCGCGAGGCGGTGGTGTGCGAGACAACGCATTTGTGTTACGCGCTGCATTAGATGAAGCGCGCCGAAATCTGACGGGCCGAATGGAGCTATCGCGGACTCGATAGCTCCATTGGCGCGCCTACGCAGAACTACGGAGTAAACGACAACCGCGTAAATAAAAAGCGTCCATTCTGTCCGTACGGTGCAATCTCAGAGTACGGCTTGATCCCAGCAACTGTATTCAGTGCGATGTTGCGATCCGGCAAGACATTGAGCGCGTTGTCCATGCCCAACGTCACCGGAACCTGTCAATGAAAATGAGACGAATGGGTTGAAAGTTTAGCGAGTAGCTCCGATGTACGCGGTCTGATCTTC
>JANYHT010000023.1 GCA_025358925.1 Gemmatimonadaceae bacterium
GCAGCCAAATGGCGAGATGATGGTCAGCACGCGACTTGTCGACGTCGCCACGGCCATTGTGACCGCCGGACCGGAGATGGTCGGTGATACGAAGTCTGCGACCAAGATGATTGACCGGCTGGCGGAATCGCTCACGAAGCAAATGCGTTTGCCGCGCGATTCCACACGGAACGGAGCACGATCAAACGTGCGCGACACGCCGGAGCTCAGTGCGGCCATTGACGCGCTGGCGCGTGCGTGTGATCGTCGCGATACGACAAGCGTGAAAACCAGCCGTGCGCAGATTGATCAGCGGGCACCCGGGCATCCCGCGTTGGTCGCTCCGTGTTACTAAAACCGCCGCTCAAGCATTAACCGCCCGCCCAGTACAGTAAAACTGCTCTTCCCAATGCCGGTATCCACGCTACCAATACGCGCGGTCAGCATTGGCTGCAGTGTCCACGACGCGCCGTTGATCGCGAGCCCAAGAATCGGCGCCACTGACGTCGACGCAGCCGTCGCCAGCCGATTGTCGATCGCCACTGCAGTGAGCACCCGACCGCTCACTTCAAACACTGCGTCCACGCGACCGGTGAGCGGTTTCGCGGCACGCGCGCCAGCTTCGAACATCACGTTACCACTCTTTGCTAACTCAGCCCCGTCGCGCTTCAGTGCCGAGCGCACTCGGAGTGCTCCAAACAGCGCAGCATTTTTAAATGTTGTCGTAGCCGGAATAAACTGCGCGTCCAGTGCAACCGTGGGTCCAATCTGAATTGAGACCGGAGCTGTCGTCGCGCCGCGCGACACTTTGTCCGCACCAAATAAATCGAGACTCGCGGTAATCAACCCCTTACTTTCGCCAAACAGTCGCGTGGCGCCAGCACTCACGCGCACCACCTCGCCGGGATCGTACGAGTTGACGGCAGCACCAACGGCCAGTGCAGCAAACGGATCGTATTGCCCACGCCATTCCACACTCGTACCAACCGCGACGCCCCACTGCTTGGACGCCGAGGCAAAACTTTTGACAAGGCCGAATGTGGCGCCAGTACCAAAACCAACCGCAGGCTGCGTCATGTTGATGGCTGGTGAGCCCAGCACAGAAAGCGCGGCCGTTTGCGAGCGATCAAGTTTTGTCACGCCAGTCGGGATGTTCGCGCCAACCGTGATGCGCAGACCCAGCCGATCAAAGCGACGCGACGCACGGACGCGAATGTCACTGATGCCATTAAGTGCATCGTCGGACGCACTCGTGCCCGCGACCTTACGTGTTCCGCTCGAGAAGCTCGCACCGGCATCGAGCAACCACACGCCGCCAAGCACCGTGCTGTATTGAACAGGCACGGCGAGATTGGTGGCCGACATCACGCGGGACGAATCGGCACCGGTGAGATCCGACTCCAACACACCACCCGTAAACGTCACGCGTTCGACAATGACGCCGGTAGTGATTTTTGATGTCGCCTTCTGTGCCGTCACGGTGAGCGGACAGAGGACCAACGCGCTCGCGGCAACGGCCCACGACCATGCTCCAATCTCGCGCCGCGTCACGGGGTGATCCGCACAATCACCGTTCCCGATGCAGGTGACAACGCAGGGCATGTGGGCGGGCACAACGCGGGCGGCGCCGCGGTGCGCACCACACGATCCGTAATACTGAGCATCAAGTCGTCGAGCAACAACTCAAACGGTCGTCGCCCCGCCGCAAGCGTTGCTGCAGAAGCGAGCGGCAGCGTAGGCAGTGCACCAATCAATGCTGGCGCTTCAGTTGGCGAGAGAGCATCAGCGGCTTCCTTAAAATTTGGATCAAGCTTGAGCGCCTGCGCGTAGAACTGCCGCGCTTGCGTCATGTTTCCCATTGCTTCCGCACGCCGACCATTGCCAAACGCAATCAACGCGTCAACTCGACGCGTCGGTCGCTTGGAGAGACGCTCTCGCTCTGCGGGTGACAATGTGACGCCAAGTTTTTCAAACGTCTGCTGCGCCAAACGCTCCTGCCCATCAATCAGCGCGTTGAGCGCCAAGCGTTCCGAAAAAACCAATTCGGTCGTTCCGGATTGCACATTGAGCACCGACACGTCAACCGACGCGCCAGTCGGAGTGCGACTCACAACACCGCTCAGCACGCGTTCGGCGCCCACCAACTGTCCAGCACGCGGCACCGATTGCGGAGCGACACGTCCACTTGCCGCGAGTCCAAGTTCCTTCAAAACGGCGTCAAGCCGAGCCCGTTCAACGACCCGAAGTCGCGGAACTAAGGCGAGATCACGAGACAGGATTTCGGACAACGCGAAGCCGAGCCCTTCCATTCCAATGCCGCCGGTAAGCGGCAATACTGCGACGGTACGCGACGGTGGCATCACAGGAGCGACAGGCTTGGCCGGTCCACTCGACGTCGCACACGACGCGAGTACCGCGCCGACAGCGACCAACATGAAGAGAACAGCACGGCGGCGGAGCGCAAGACTCATCGGATACCCAGGGTGCGGTGCTTACCAAGTGCAACGGCCTCGCGGCACAATGCGTGTCGACGGCCTATTCTATGTGACGCGTCGGCCTCGCGGCAAGAGGAGCGATGCGCTATCGTAGCGCAGAGAGCCTGCCACCCTTCGTCTTTCTCAACGTGCCATCTTCGACGCGTAGCGTAATGCCCATGGTTAGCCGACTTCGTGCGCGATGGTTCGCGCTTGCGCTGCTCGCGAT
>JANYHT010000027.1 GCA_025358925.1 Gemmatimonadaceae bacterium
GGCAACAGCCGCGGCGCGATGGAGTCGCTCACGATGTTCGCGATGCGCTCCTCAACATCGAGAGCATCTGGAACCCCACGCACGTTTCGCGAGCGATCTTCGACCCCGACCAACAACGTACCGCCGGCCGTGTTGGCGAAGGCGATCAAGGTCTTGAGGACCCCATCCGAGGAGGAAAGGTCGCGCTTAAACTCGAGCGTCTTGCCTTCGGGGCTGGTGAGGAGTTCGACGAGGTCCATGTGCTCGGAAGTATGCTACGAAGTAGCTGTGCGGGGCAAGCTTCCGAGTAGTGGGACCTATTGCTGTGTGCAATGCATAGTCACGTGCAATTTAGACGAACACGACACTGCGATCGCAGCGACGAGCAGCAATTGCACTGTCCAATAGATAGAAACGGTGGCGCGAACGCACGCAGTTGTCAAACGCGTCCCTCATAAACATTCGCGATGTGGTCTATAAGGGCGTTAGCTGCTTCCAACCCGGAGGCGAACGGTCCAAACTGTTCAGGGAGAAGGTCTTTCGCGCTCAGGTGCAGGCTCAAGATCAGTGTGATCATCCACCACACTCGATCCAGATCGGTCGGTATGCGGTGTGCAAACATGTTGTAGAGCCGATCGAAATCGCGTGGATGCGTGACACCATTCATCAACCCCGTCTGAATACCGCGTGAAACGATCACGAGTGCCGCCATCGCCATCCCGAGTGCGCGCTTGTCCAATTGATCGAGAGGAGGTTGCCCCCGCACCAGGATCCAGTCGGCGGCCCATGCGTCAGCGTCTCCTCGTCAATCGACCATTCGCTCGCGCTGTTCGGTTGTGTGTGCAAGTTCTATGTGGGCCACTTCGTGAAGCAGAAGGAAGCCTGTTGCCACGAGCGCAAGTTCTCTCGCCACATCATATGCGTCGGCATCCTCGCCAGATGTAGCAATACATGGAAAACAAATTCGTCTTACGCTCGGCCGCGGCAACACTCGGTCTAAGTTATTGTCTTTCTTAGTGTTAACGAGCCAGTAGAGAGTTTGATCTCAAAACGGTTTTCCGGCCACTCGCCCCAGGACGTGTGTCCGTGGAATGTGTCCTTCTCACGTGAGCTTCGCGTGGATGCATTCCGCGCACGAGAACTGTTCGTGGATGCGGACGCGCGTACCCTTGCGCGAGAGATGCTGAAGATGACACCGGCCACCTACGCAACGGCGCTTCGCGGTAGCGCAATGAAGCGCGCGAAACTGTGGATGCTGAAGCGAAATGCGTGCGTGGTACTCGGCAACATTGGAATGCGCGAAGACCACGTCGTGCTCGGTGACATGCTTGCGTATGAACATGCGATTGTGCGCGAACATGCGACGTGGGCGCTCGCGGAAATTGCGCGTCGCGGGAAATGGAGCGAGCCGTGATTTCGATCGGAACACCCTAAGGATGAACTCTGCATCACCATTGTGACTGCACGAGATGCTGTCGCTCAGAATTTGTTTCGTGCAATCTTATTGTGCATGCGCGTCCCAAGGGCACGTTTGAAGGGTGGTTGCATGAACTTCTTAACCCCTGTCCGAGGTACCGCTCATGCCCCTGCTTCGTCGGTCCCGTTGGTTCGCTGTGCCTGCGTTCGTGGTGGTAGCAGCATTTGGAAATCCGCCAACGCACCCTGCAGCAGAACCTGTGAGCGCGAACGAGATCCGTCGCATTCACGCGCACTTTGACAGCGTGTTGATTGAGTTGCGTGCCCGCGATGTTTCGTCGTTGTCGGTCACGCAGCGAACGCATCGTACGGCATTGATCGCGACGCTCGCGTCGTACAACGCGCGCGCGCAGTTTCCGCAGAATTATGATTTCGTTGCACCAACGCCGTACTTCATCGATCGTCGCACGGGGGTACTGTGCGCGGTCGCACATTTACTCGAATTTACCGGCCGCCGAGATATTGTTGATCGGATTGCATTGAGTAACAACAACGTGTGGGTGGCGGCGCTCGCCGGTGATAGCGCGGTAACGACATGGGTGCACACCAACGGCCTCACACTCGATGAGGCGGCACGCATTCAGGTGCCGTATAACAGCGGACCGTCTCCGGCCATGGTGGGCACGATTGTAATCGGACTGCCGCTCGTGGTCGGCTCCTCGTTGGCCGCGGCGGTATGGAACGGATGGGGCAACGCCGATGGACACCGGCAGTCGGGGAGGGTAATCGGCATGACGGCTGGCATCCTGTCCCTCGCGATTGGTGGTGGTATAGCCGCGCAGATGAATTCCAACGACCCACACATTCTTCCAGCAACCATGGCGGCTGCAGGTGGTCTCAGCATCGTGATGGCGGCGCGATCGATGTACCGCCACCATCAGATCGAGCTGGCCTCTCGCGACAGCAGCCGCGCGAACGTCACGACTCCAGCGTACGCACGTATTTCGCCCATCCTTCCACTGGGTCGCGGTACCGGCGCCGGTGTGGCGGTCGAAATTCGATTTTGATTGACGTCCGCGCGGCGATCCTGACGTTCAGGAATCGCCGCGTGGCTCGCTGCAACGGCGGACGATGCAATTGAAAAAATCGCCGCCTTCTGTCGCCAAGCTGTTGCCGCCGATGCGAGACTCGTGCTCCTCCGCGAAGCATTCGTCGTCGGCTATCCACGCGCGCTATCGCGTTGTTGGTGTGATTGAGCGCGACGGCGGCACGCTGTATTGCACTGCGCTCTTTTTTTCGCCGGACTGTGTGTTGATGGGCAAGTATCGAATACTCATGCCCACCGCTTTGTCCGCTCGACGCGGCGATTGCCCAGCTACCGACAGCGCCGCCAATGGCGACGACGTTGTGTGTCGTGGCGTTAAGCTGCATCGTCGATCCATTTGGTACGGTGTTCGCACGTCCGAATTACGACGGAGAAACATTCTCACCGCAACGATTGACCTCGGCGACACCATTTGCAGAAAGTTTGATTTCGATGTGATCGGACATTACGCGCGGCCTGATGTCTTTCGCCTCATCATCAACGAAGCAGATACACCGCCGGTACGTTTTGTCGACGGGTTTCTCGACTCACTGTCGTGACAACGGGCACAACATGTCGCACCGCGTCTTGCGCGCACTCGCCATTGGCTATCCCTCGACTCGCTCCAAGCCGGATTCAATGACAAAGCGCGTGAGCACGGCAGGAGATGATGCGCCAATCTTACGCGCGAGACTTTCGCGATATGTGTTGACCGTCCGCAAGCTGATGCCGAGTGAGCAGGCGATTTGCTTGCTGCTCATGCCGGCGGCTACTGAAACAGCGACCTGACGTTCGCGGCGGCTCAGTGTCGTCGTGAGCTTCGGCACAGGACAATGGGAACGGAGCGCACAAGCAGCGCCGATGTCGCCACGCAACGCACCCACGGCACTACAGAAATCGACGACGCCTGACTCGTTGGGCAAGCAGTCCAACGTCGGCTCGCTCCCGGTTGAACTGCCGAGAAAGAGTACGCAGGCACCCGATGCGCGCACGCGAAGTTGTGTGAGCGCGTTGCGCTCCGATTGCACAACAGGCGCCGCGTCAACGAGCACGACATCCGGACGATGTTGGTCTAAAAGGGTGAGCGCCGTCGCAATGGTCGGTGCCTCCGCAATCACCGCGAATCCTGACGTGGCGTCGAGCAGCGCGCGTAGTCCTGCGCGAACGAGGGCGTGTTCGGCGACGAGCAGGATCGCGGTGTCCGCGTCCGGCATCGTGTCGGGTGACTGGGAATTGAGGGTCGAATCGTTGAACATCGGGATAAGGGATAGTAACTGTCGGGATTAGACCTGCAACTGCGACGGCGAATGCACTCGCGAGATAATCCGCCTCGCCGCTTCATCCCGAGACCGTGCAAATCCGTCGCTCGGGCATCCGCCAAATGGACGCCGACCGTGCGCATCGGTGGATGCACTGGATTGTGCGGGATGTCTGTGCGAGTTCGCGCGTGTGTGTGTACGACAATTCATGACGTCATGCCACCATATGAATTGGACACGCGCCGTAGCGCTTCGTGCGAGTCTCGATCAATGCGCAGCGTGTTACAATTTTTGGCAATTCGTCGGCGTCGCTTCGCCTGCACGGTGAATCCCACGTTGAAGCGCGTCAACAAGTCGACGAGCGGATCAATGCTGCTCAATTCGATGCGTGCGCGGATCTGCGCGGGGTAACTGGGCTGGATCGTCCGCTATATCCGATATCACGGCACGCGTCATCCGGCGGAATTTGGTGAGTCGGAGGTTGTTGCGTATCTCACGTATGTGGCCGACGAAGGGCGCGTCGCGCGATCCACGCAGATGCGGGCGGAGAGTGCGCTGATGATGTTGTATCGGGATGTGCTCGCCATACAGATCGGCGACTCCTTGCGCTGCTGCTGTAGCGTCTTGAGATCCGCCTCCGTCGAGGAAAGGCGGGAAAGATCGGGTGACCGTATTACCTACATCGGCTCGTGACGGCCTGACTGCGCGACTTGCGCGCGTTCGGACATTACCCGCGCGCGATGGTTAAGCGCGTCTTGCCGCGCGGTGTGCTGGCGGTCCGCCTTGAGAAGCGCGCCACGTGCCTCACCCCCCGTCATTCGTTTGCGACGTGCTGGAAGACGGGTAGGATATCCGCACGCGGCAGGAGTTGACGGGCCACGGCGATGTAAGCACGACCATGATCCACACGGAGGTGTTGAACCGTGGGCGACATGGTGTGCGGAGTCCGGCCGACCGGCTTGCCAGAGGATAATGGATATTGCGGCGAAGACTGTGGCGTTTACGGACTGCGGCGTAGCATCCTGTGTAGACGAATTAGTAGTTAGACCGCAACCAGCTCGAACAACGCGCCATCCGCAAGGTCACTCGCTCGCCGAGCGCGAGGCGGTCAATACGCACTCTGCCGTCGGACTCACAAAAGGGAGAAGCCATGTTCAAGTGTATTTCAACATTCGTTGCCGCGAGTTTGTTGGCTGCCGTCACGGCGTTCGCGCAAACATCGCCCTTGCCCATCAGCACTGACGGCACGGATCCGAAGTCTTGGGACCCAAAACTCGATGCCGTTATCGCGGGCGCCAAGAACCATAAGGTCATTTTTGAAGACAAGGAAATTCGCGTGCTGTCAGTGACCGTGTTGCCCGGCGAAGTGGAGCCGTTGCACCATCATCAATGGCCCAGCGCCATCGTGTACGATCGACCGACCAAGAGCGAAAATCGCGATGCCAAGGGTAATTTGCTCGCGCCCAAAGCAAAGGCGGATCGTAAAGACTCGCCCATGCTGATTCGCGTGCCGCCCGAGGCCGCGCATTCCGTCACCAATCTTGACTCGGTGCCGCTGCACTTGATTCGAGTCGAATTCAAACACGGATTTCCGAAGCAATAACGAACAATACAGTGGGCAACCGGGAGGCATCGTGCCGTCGAGTCGAGTGGGTCTTCAGGGATCTCGATCAAAGTGCGCTGCTCAAGAGTGTGTTGCCACATGCGATTCAGCATGACGCGTTGCATGATATGCGACAGATGAACGTCAGTGGTGCGACGCTATTCCCTGGGATCGACGGTTTCTCTCGCTCCATACAGTGGCTTTGCACAACCCGTTGGGCCGATCTCCGACGAATGCTCAACGCTCAGCAACAGTTCAGGAAAGTCCGCATGCGGTCTAACCTTGCGCGTTAGCCGCACTTCTCGCGTGACTGCGGACCAGACTTGACGGACACATTGACAGTAGTACGTTTCTGACTAGGAGGTATTACCATGGCGAATCCGATGCGCACCGTGTCGTTCAAGCTTCCTGAGCACCTGGACGACGCGTTGAGCGACTTGGCGCGGCGCCGCAAGTCGAGTCGCTCTGCACTTGTACGCGAGGCGTTGGAGGGCTTGGCAACTGGCGGGCGCCGCTCGGTTACGGCGGCGGTCGATGGGCTCGTGAGTCCGCTTGATGGCCCGACCGATCTCTCGACGAATCCGAAGCATCTGGCCGGCTACGGGAAGTGACCCGAGTCGTTGTCGATACGGGCCCCTTGGTGGCCCTGCTCAATCGGCGCGACCGTCACCATCTGTGGGTTCGTGAAGTGCTCGACACCGTCGAGCCCCCGATTTTTACGTGCGAGGCGGTTGTCTCCGAGGCATGTTTTCTGTTGGGCCGTCTCGCAAACGGGCAGGCTGCACTTTTGGAATTACTCGCGAACGATGTGGTGCGCATCGATTTCCGATTGCACACCGAGATCGACACGGTCCGAGGGCTGATGCGCAAATTCGCGTCGGTGCCGATGTCGCTCGCGGATGCGTGTCTCGTGCGGATGTCCGAACTCGATGCGCAGACCACGATCGTGACTATGGATGGCGACTTCCGTGCGTATCGGCGCAATCGGCGCCAGGTGATTCCGACCATCATGCCTGGCCGCGGCGGCTAACAAAACATTGCAGTTAACAAGCGCGCTACGGAGTGCTCGCTGCGCTCGCTTGTTTTGATTCGCTTGCAACTGAACGTTAGGCGTGGAGGCTGTAGGATAAGTCGTTTTTGCGTCGTGATTGCGCGGGCGGATTGACGGTGACGATTGAAAACGCCGATTGTCGTGTGCGCAAACACTGCGCGCGCAGCGTGCACGGCAGGCAGGCAGGCGCGTTTCGCGCCGCGAAAATGTTCGCCGACGTAGTCCTTCGTCACGCGCGATTGCCCTTTGCGATAGAGCGACTTCCGCACAGAACACGTACAGGTGCGCGCCTCCGCGTCGTAGACGAAATCGCTTGGGTCCGCTCCACGATTTCTCCGAGCAGCTTCAGGAATTGGCGGAAGCCAGCGGTGTGAAGTCGATTCGAGAACACCTGAAAGCGCGCGCCAATCTCCGCAATGAAGCCGTTGGACCCTGTGGCGCTCGAGAAACTGCTGGCCGGGATCGTTACAACGGGGGCAAAAGTCAGCCATTGAGGTGCCCTGTCGTCCAAGCGGGGAGCTCCGGACTCCCGCAGCATGCGGAGGTGACCTGACGCATTTCGAGAATCGTCGGCTCCGCGTCACGGAGTCCGACTATGGACCGCAGTCGCTTGGCCCAACTGCTGGAAGAACACGAGCAAGAAGCCACATCATCGAAAAGGAGTTTGATGTAATGGAAGATGCGTTAGCCGCCGATTGATGGATGAACGAGGAATACACGAACAGCACACCGCGAAGCGTTCCGCTTGCCTTCGCTCTTCGATCTGGCCATCGTTGGAGTATACGCTTGTCGATGAGGTTTCCATGACTGTCGTCACGGTCTCACCCAAGTTCCCAGTCGTCACCCCCCGGAAATCCGCGAAGCGCCGCGGTTGGAGCCCGGCCGAAAGTCAGGTCCGGCAGTATCAGAATCGCATCGCATTCATTCTCGTGCAAAGCATGCGGAAGATGCGCAGCTTCTTCGAGGGCATCGACACAACAATCACTCGCGACACAGATCGCATGTGAATCTGATCGATGCCTTGGCGTGGTTCGAGTATCTCGCGGCGGAACCACAAGCGGACCGATTCGCGGCGGTGATCGAAAAGGTCGACGAGTTGCTGGTGCAGTTGGACGTAGCGCATAAACTCCGCTTGGCCGACAGCATCATCTACGCGACGGCGAAACGTTTGCAACAGAATGACGAGGTCAAAGATGACTGATCGCTTCACCACCGCCGCGCTCCTGCTGCTGCTGTCTGCGTGCGGACCGCGCACGGCGACTATGCACACGCCGCCGCCGAATGCGTCGCGTCTCCTACTCGATCCCGCGAATGCCGAATGGCGCCGCGCCGCACCGCCTGTTTCGCATCTGCGTGTCGAGACAACGAAAGGCGTCTTCGTACTCGAACTCGTCCGCGCGTGGGGGCCCATCGGCGCCGATCGATTGTACAATCTCGCGCGACTCGGCTACTACAACGACACACGCGTGCATCGCATGCGCACTGGGTACATCGCGCAGTGGGGATTGCATGGCGACTCGGCCGTGAACGCGGCGTGGACAGGTCGCTACATCGACGACGATCCGCCGCGTTCGCACAACACACGCGGGACGTTCGCGTTCTCCTACGAGGGCCCGGGGAAGGAGCGCACGCGCAACACGCAGATCTATGTGAACCTCGCCGACAATCCGCGCAACGACATCGAACCATTCACGGTGCTTGGCACCGTCGTCGAAGGCATGGCTGTGCTGGATCGTTTGTACGGAGGCTACGGCGAAGCGTCGGGCAGTGGCGTGCGGCAAGGGAAGCAAGGTCCGTTGGAGCGTGGCGGCAATGTGTTCATGGACCGCGAATATCCGAAGCTTGATCGGATCCTGCGCGTCACGGTGCGCGCCCGTTAGCTTCGGCCGTATGACTTTACGCAATCGCCTCGCCATCGCACTCTCGATCATCTCACTCGCGTTGCTCTGGCCCGGATTAGTACAGCCGGTGCTGACCATTCGCGCAACGATGCAGCTGTTCGGGACCACGCGCGAATTGTCCAATGAAACGCGCAGCGTAATTAGCGCGATTCAAAGTCTGCATGCGTCGCGCAACGATGTTGTCGCCGGTCTGATTTTGGTTTTCAGCGTGCTCATTCCACTCACGAAGGCGGCGTTGCTCATCCCCATTGTGGCGATGCGCCAATCGCAAAAGCGATATCAGTTGTTCGTGTTCGTTCAGGCGATAAGCAAGTGGTCGATGGCCGACGTGTTTGCCGTCGGTATGCTGATTGCGCTCCTGGTGGCGAAGGGCACCGCCAACTTGTCCGCCGTTGCCGGCCCCGGATTTTATTTTTTCACGGCGTATTGTCTGACATCGAACGCGGCATTCCAACTACTCCGCATCGAAGCATAGCGTCAGTCGGCGGGCGCCGACACGCGAAACTGGATGCGAGCGCCGTCGCGCACCGATTAACGACGGCGCGGCGAGCGGAACAGACGCGACCCGCACGATGTTCGGTCGACTCTCTTACACGCCCACATTTCATATACGCCCGATCGATGGCGCTCTGGTTTCCCTCATCCGCCTGGTGCGAATGGACTTCGCGTTCGCGTAGTCACGGAGAACAACGAGTCGCTGCGTCGTCAAGTGAAGCGGATGCTTTGTCGCGCAGCTTCCTAACAACAGATTGCAGTTGACAGCCGCTAAAAGCGACGATGGCAGCCTATCCCGAAAGAAAGGTGTGTCAACTCGGCATGGCCGACGAGCTTATTCGCCGTTCGCTAGCAGATCGCTCAATAGCGATTCAGCATGTTTTTGCGCCTTCAACACTGGCGCAAGGTCGTCACAGGTTTTGCTACAGTCTCGTTGAGGTTCACCGAAGATGATGACGTTGTCGTGTTGCTCAATCAGCATGGCCCGCGGGCCACAGCATTTCACCTAGAGACATCATGTCAGTCAAGCGTATGGACAACGTCGGTATCGTGGTAAAGGACATGGATGCCGCCATTGAGTTCTTCACCGAACTTGGCCTTGACCTCGAGGGACGAGCCCCAATCGAAGGCGACTGGGCAGATCGTGTGACTGGACTGCGCAACATGCGCGTCGAAATTGCCATGATGCGTACGCCGGATGGCCACAGCCGACTCGAATTGTCGCGATTCCTCGCGCCACCTGTAGTCGAGGATCATCGCAGTGCCCCGGTGAACGCGCTCGGATACCTGCGTGTCATGTTCACGGTAGAGGACATTGACGATACGCTTGCGAGGCTCAGCAAGCACGGCGCGGAGCTCGTCGACAAAGTGGTGCAGTACGAGGGCTTGCCCAAGAGCTCGGAGAGCAGACTTCGCATTGAGCGCATCTGATTAATGCAGACCGAACGATGCCCCTGATTTCACGTTCCCGGTTTGAGTACCGATTGGATTTCTGGCGACGAACACAATCGCGACACAATTGGCATCGGTAGAATTGCCGAAAGGCGCTCGATGAACCCCGGTGCAATGCTATCTCAATGCGAAATCGACTCCTTCATCCCGAGCCCGTGCGAATCCGGAATTCCATCCTCGTCCGTTGTACGGCGATTGTCCTAATCGTCATCCCGCAACAACTCTCCGCCCAAATTGGCGATCGCGTATTATCGAATCCGCGTCCCGCGGCGTCCGTCCGAACGTACAACATTTCCGCGCTGCCACTTGCAGACGCTCTCGCAGCATTTGCCCGGCAATCGGACATCGCGATTCGGGCCAACGCGGCATCATTGCGCGGCATTCGTTCGCAGGCGGTTGCTGGTGCATACACGGCAACTGTTGCGCTCGAGCGACTTCTTCAAGAGACGGGATTCTCCGCCCGTTTCACGAACGAACGGACAGTCATGGTGACAACCAGTGGCGCCGTCGACGACGAAGCCCAGGCGCTTGATCGTGTCGTGGTGACGGGCATTCCGTCGCGCCAACCGGGCTACCGCGTGGCAAGCACCAAGACGGCCACCAAAATCGATGCGCGGGTCCGCGATATACCACAGGCGGTGTCTATCGTTTCTCGCGAGATCATCGCCGACCAGTCGATGCAGAGTATGGCGGACGTGGTGCGTTACGTGCCAGGCGTTTCAATGAGTTTGGGCGAGGGTCACCGCGATCAACCCACCATCCGTGGCGTCAGCACGACGGCGGATTTCTTCGTCGATGGTATTCGCGACGACGCGCAGTATCTGCGTGACATGTACAACACCGATCGCATCGAGGTGATGAAGGGCGTCAATGCGATGGCCTTCGGTCGAGGAGGCGGTGGCGGCGTCATTAATCGCGCACTGAAAGCAGCAGAATGGTCGCCGACGCGCTCGCTCACATTTGAGGGCGGTGCTTTTGATCACAAACGAATCACACTCGATATCGGACAGGGACTCGGGCACACGGTATCGGCGCGCGCGAGCGCGGTGGCCGAGCGATCTGGCGGATTTCGCGACGCGTCAAAACTAGAACGATATGGTCTCAATCCCACGGTGGCCCTCGCCCTCGGCACGAACACTATCATGCGTGTCGGCTACGAATACTTTCGTGATGATCGTCGTGTTGACCGCGGCATTCCGTCATTTCTCGGTCGACCAGTTGCCAATGCGACGACCACATTCTTCGGCAATCCGGAAATCAATTCCGCGTCGTCACGGGTCAACAGTGGGATCGCGACCGTCGAACATTCGGCGCCCAACGGACTGCGCATCCGGAGTCATTTGCACGTCGCCGACTACGACAAATTCTATCAGAACACGTATCCCAGCGGCGTAAATGCGACGGGGACGCAAGCGACACTCAGCGCATATAACCACGATATTCAGCGGCGAAATTTCTTTAGCCAGAACGAGCTCACATACGCCATTGGCACGGGGCTGTTGCGACATACGCTGCTGGCCGGGTTAGAAATTGGTCACCAGCGCACCTCGCAATTCCGTACGACCGGTTATTTCGCTAACGGGTCGGCGAGTGGTGTTGCAACGCTGAGCGTTCCACTCAATGCGCCGACTGTCGCGACTGACGTACGCTTTCGTCAAAGTGCTATCGACGCGGATAATACGGCAACTGTAAATACTGTTTCGGGCTATGTGCAGGACCAGATCGTCCTTTCGTCAAAGTCAATCGTGTTTCTCGGACTGCGCTCGGAGCGTTTCAGTATTCGATACCACAACAATCGGAATAGTCAGGAACTCGCGCGCACGGATCAATTGTTAACGCCGCGCGCTGGTGTCGTACTCAAACCGATTGTGTCACTCTCTTTTTACGGCAGCTATGGCATGTCATTTCTGCCAAGCACGGGCGACCAATTCACGGCGCTGACTGTAACGTCGCAGACGCTGAAGCCCGAGCAGTTTCGCAATCGCGAGGTTGGAGCGAAGTGGGACGTGCGTCCAAACCTCGCACTGACCGCTGCCGCGTACAGATTGGATCGAACAAACACGGCCGCACCGGATCCCACCGACCCAGCGCGCACCGTGCAGACCGGCGCTCAGCGAGCAACCGGCATCGAGCTTGATGTGGCCGGAGACCTCACGCGCGCGTGGCAAGTTATCGGCGGATTTGCGGGTCAGCGCGCGACGATCATCAGCGCTACTTCAGCCGCTCGTGCAAATGCGACAGTGCCACTCGTGCCGCATCGCACGGTGTCGCTGTGGAATCGCGTCCAGCTCTCGACGCCTCTCAGTGTCGGACTTGGCGTGGTGCATCAGGGCGAGATGTACGCTGCCATTGACAATACGGTGCGCCTCCCTCGCTTCACGCGTGTTGACGGCGCAGCGTTTGTTTCGTTGTCGACGCACTTCCGCGCGCAGATGAACGTCGAGAATCTGCTGGGCCGTCGGTACTTTGCCACCGCCTTCAACAACAGCAACATCATGCCGGGCGCGCCGCGTACCGTGCGACTCTCAATTATCGCGTTGCTCCCGCGCACGCGCTGACGTGCACGGGAGTGCGGTCTCACTTTGTCCGCGCTCAATTATTTACGCACGGGGACTGCCGGTACCATCACGTGCGCGTACGCCGTGCCCTTCCACATGACGAATGGACCGCCCGACTTCGGATCGGTGGACAGCGTCTCCATCAACCGCTGGTCGGGCAGCAATACCATGACGTGCGGCGCACCGTCCTGAATCCATTGGTTACTTGACGTCGGAGCCGTGGCAAATGGATCAGTGTTACTCACGGGCATATCGCCTTGCAGCATATATCCGAATCCGATCTGGGTTACCGCCGGCGTCTTCTTGTTCATCCATGCATCGATGAACGCGCGCCACGGCGCATCGAGACACATGGGCGTGTTGTTCGGAACGTCTGGCATGTCGGGCATACACACCCAGTCGGTCGAACCCTTGCGCAGTATTCTGCCGTCGTGTGTCGCCACCGTCGCACCTGCTGCAACGGACGCTGGCGCCGCACTCAGGGCGTTCGCGATCAGGGCCCGGTCGGTCAACTTGTGGACAGCTTTCCCGTGAGAAACGTCGGCCGTCGATTGCGCGGCGACCTTACCGGAAACAGTTGCCAGTACAAAAACTGTGGTCCAAGTGATGAATCGCATGGCCAGCTCCAAGTCGAGGAAGAAGGATAAATTCCGATTCTAAACCGGTCGGTCGGTCTAGAGCCGCCCGAAAAATAAAGAATCAACGCAACATCATTGCATTCAGATAAAAGTCGACGACGCCTTCCAGAGGGATCACAGTCCGCGCCAAACGGCTTCGCAGCGCGGCGCCTTCCCACGTGTCCACTAACACCTCGGCCATCTGGACCGCGTTCGCTCCTTGAAAAAGGTCACCACGTGTGCGTGCCTCCTCAAAACAGGCCGCGAGGCTATCCGCGATAAACGTGAGACATCCCTCGATCTTCAGCCGGAAAGCCTCGCCTGCGCCGGATAGCTCTTGTCCAAGGGCGCCAAGAAAGCATCCTAAATAGCCTTCGTTTTTGTAGGCTTCGCCTACGCCGGCGAAAAACGCGCGCACCCGTTCGAGCGGAGGGCGACCTGTATCATGCAGCGTCACCACGATGAGCTGATGCACGCCCTCCGCGTAGGCGTCGATCAGCTGCAGCGCGAAATCTTCCTTGGTCGCGAAATGGTGGTAAAACGAACCACGGGGAACTGCCGCCGCCGTGAGGATGTCCTGCACGCCGGTCGCGTTGTATCCACGCTCGAGCATGAGGCGAAGCCCTGTTTGGACGAGCCGCTGTCGTGTGGCGTGCGGGGGCTTAGCCTCTAGACCGACCGGTCGATTCATGCAGTAACATGCGCAGATTCCGCTACTTGTCAATAGGGACATGGCGTACAATTCTCGATATCATATGAACACTCCTCAGTTTCGAGTCGCTGTTGCACAGTCCGCCCCCGCTGCAACGGCGGACGAGGCGATTGAGAAGATCGCCGCCTTCAGTCGCCAATCCGTCGCAGCCGACGCGGGACTCGTGCTCTTCCCGGAAGCATTCGTCGGCGGCTATCCACGTGGTGCCAACTTTGGCGCTGTGGTCGGCTCTCGCACCGAAGAAGGGCGCGATGCATTCCAGCGATATCACCAAAACGCGATCGATGTACCAGGGCCGCACTGCACGCGTATCGGCGAGATCGCTGCCACGCACGCGCTCCACTTAGTCGTTGGTGTGATTGAGCGCGACGGCGGCACGTTGTATTGCACGGTGCTCTTTTTTTCACCCGACGGTGCATTGATGGGCAAGCATCGCAAGCTCATGCCAACCGCGTCCGAACGATTGATCTGGGGATTTGGGAATGGTTCGACCATGCCGGTCTTTGACACCCCGTTCGGAAAGCTCGGCGCGGTAATCTGTTGGGAGAATTACATGCCGCTGCTGCGGGCAGCGCATTACGCCAAGGGTATTCAGATTTACTGTGCGCCAACGGCGGATAGTCGTGACACGTGGCTTCCCACTATGCGCCACATCGCCGTAGAAGGACGGTGTTTCGTGCTAAGCGCGAACGTGTTTGCTCGGCGCCGCGATTACCCGGATACCGATAGCGCCACCAACGGCGACGGCGATGACATTGTATGTCGTGGCGGAAGCTGCATCGTGGATCCATTTGGCACGGTGCTCGCGGGTCCGAATTACAACGGCGAAGCCCTACTTACCGCTACGATTGATCTCAGCGACACCATTCGTGGAAAATTCGATTTCGATGTGACCGGACATTACGCGCGACCCGATGTGTTTCGCTTGCGAGTGAACGAAGCGGATACACCGCCTGTAAGTTTTGCTGATGGATTTCCCGACTGACCGTTCATACGATCACCACGTTTGTCCTCTCTCCATCCCGCTGGAGCCGTCATGTTAACACTACCTATTGTGTCCGTACGTCGTGCGACGCTTGCCGCTGCGTTCTGCACGCTCCCTTTCACGCTTGCGGCGCAAGGTGGCGCCCCGTCCGCGCGGACGCCGCGCGCTGATAGCCTGCAGCGCGCTAGTCGTCTCGACACTGACGGTACGACCACCGAAGCACGCGCGATATTTGCTGCGCTCATCGAAAGCGCGCCCGATCCGGCCGCGAAAGCCGCTGCACAACGCTCGATGGCCATTTCTTATGCGTTTGATGGCGACTGCGCCAACGCGGTGAAGTATGAAGAGATGGTCATTGCTTATTGGAAGACACGCGAACAGGCCGAGCCACAGAACGCGTTTTATCAGCAAGGTGAGATGGCCAACGAAGCGGCGCGCGTGTGCATTGACGCAGGCAATTTCGACGTGGCGTTGAACTATTACATGATGGGCACCAAGCTGGGGAACGGTGAACCCGAGCCGCGAACGCATCCGAAGTCGTTGTGGAGCTTTCGCGTTCACCACGCGATGGGTCGTGTCGCCGCGCGTCGCGGGAACAGAGCTGAAGCGCTGCAACACATCGAGATGGCGCGGAAGTCGTTAGATAGCGATAGCACGATGGCCGTGGCGCAGCGTCGGTATCTCCCGTACCTCGAGGGTTATGTCGCGCTGTACACAAACGATTTACTGGGTGGGCAAAAATACCTCACTGAAACGTTGGCCATCACCGGCAACGAACGCGATCCGTTCTTCACGTACTTGGTGGCGCTAACACACGACAAGCTCGGACATGCCGCCGTTGCAAAAGAGTGGTATCAAAAAGCGTACGATCTGGCCACCGCACACACGCCGCCGTCCGCGTTTGTCCGACCGAATGCGCGGCGGAAACTTGCGGGGATGTAGTAAGCCGAGCGGGCAACTCGTTGGACGCGAGCAGCTCATGCGTCAGTGCATGCTGCAATGATTCGCTGACGCGACCTGCATGAGGGAGACAAAACCCATTAGAGAACGACGCGCCGTATAGCGCACCGCTAGGCGCCTGCCAAAGTGAAATCTCTACCACGTCGATTGAACCAAGGTCGCGTGGCGATGAGCGCCGGTTCGAGCAACGTGTTCGTACTGGGGTCGATCACAGTCACCGCGTGTACACGTCTGATCAGCCGTGTACACGCGATCTCGCGATGAGGTTGCTGTTGCGCCGGGCAATGCGGGAGCCTGCGGCGTACTGCCCTTCCCTTGCGATGACGATGCTGCCGCGCTGACGTTTGTCGCGCAACTCCACGTGAGCAGCCCAAGGGGAACGAAGGTGGCGGCTGAGCAATTACCCAGCTGCCGTGTGGTTCACGCCTTCACGTCCGTCGCGCCCCAGTTCTTGTAATCGTGCTGCAATTCGGCAGAGTGTTTGTCGTCCCGTGCACGCGTTCCGAGGACGATGCCACCATCCTTGATTCCACGTTCGTATTCAATTGCTCGTACCTCGGGAATACCTGCGCCAACGAGGGCGCCAATTAATCCACCAGTGACACCACCTGCACCGGCACCAGCGAGCGCGGCCGCAATCGGACCCGCGACCACAAGTCCAAGTCCGGGTATCACGATGCTCGTTCCGATCGCGAGGAGCGCTCCGAGGGCAGCACCAACGCCGATGCCAACACCACCGCCAACGCCTGCCCCTTCCGCGGCCTTCGTACCCTTCTCGAATTCCTGTCCGGGCTTCACATCACCGAAGTGCTTTTTTCGACTTTCGTCAGACATCAGCACACTGATATCTTCGCCTTTATAGCCGTGTTTGGTGGTGAGATCATGATACGCGCGACCAGCTTGTTCCGGTGACGTATACATGCCTGTAACGAGCGATTCATGCTTGCGTGCATCCGCAATCTCGCGCTCGCCTGCAACTTTAACTTCGCGATCTCCGGTCACTGTGCCATACGCTTCTTTCGTTGCACCTTTCGCGCGCTGAGCGAGTGCCGCAGCCTCTTCACCAGCTGTTTCGTCCTTCCGCCTGTTGTCCATTGTTGTTCTCGCTGAGGTGTATCGATGTAATTCTCGAGTCCGAGGATCTGTCGATAAGCCGCACAAGTTTGCAATGTCCATGCCTCGAATCCAGCGCTCGAGTTTGTGCGACGTGAATTATTTTTCAGTTATCGATGATGTCGTCGCCCAATACAATTTGGTGAAGCGCAAAGAATATGTCGCGCTGTAGTGCTGGCACACACGCCGCCGTCCGCGTTTGCGCAACCAAATGCGCGAAAGAAGCTAGCCAAAATGTGATGTAGTGCGCGCTGCGGTCATCAGTTACTCACCACGCAGCGCGCGCATCGGATCCACGCGGCTCGCCCTCCGCGCGGGAAGAATCGAGAGAAGAGTGCTACCCCGTATCTCGCACGATCACGCTGGTGTGCTCGAATGCGCGGTGATACCTGCGCAGGATTTGTCAGTTACCGCCGTGTGCGCACTCGATACAAATAACTGATCTTCAAAAACGCCCCATCACTCGTGCGTTGCAAATCGCCCGGACGCTGCGTTTCTGAAGCGTCGAGCGCGCTCCCATAGCCGAGATACGCGACCGTACCCGGACTTGGCAAATACGACACCAACCAATCCACTCGTCCAAGCAATGATTTCTTTGCGCTTTGCAATGCGTAACTGCCGTCGGTGCCTCGACGCAGCAACGCAAGCTCTGTGCGTGGATCGCGCAACGCGGATCGCTCCCGCGACTCGAGCTGGCCGACAAAACGCAGGAAGAGCGCACGCGAGAATTGGTATTCCATCCGCACGCGTGGCACGACCTGCGAACTGAACACACTACCGTCGCGCGCACGAACGAACCGCTGATATAGAACGAGTGTGCCAATGCGGGCCTTCGGTGTTGGGCGAAGATCGACACTGACTTCCGCATCACGTCGACGCACCGTGGACGTCTCAAAAAACTCTGCTTCGGTGCCGAGTGTCGTCGCGAGCGTGACGCCGATGCGTTTCCACTGTGGTGTGTTGATTCGAACCGCGACGTTACTCGTGCCCTGGACCGCACTTGGTGTGAATGCCACAGTGTCGCGTCCATTCGCGGACAATGTGTAGAGTGTGGCATACCGACGGGCATCAAACGACGTGCGTTGATACTCGGGAGTGACGCTCACTTTCCAACCACCACGAATCTGCATCGAATTGTCGAGCGACAACCGTGTCTCAAGTGGTGCGCGTCGTTGCGCGAAGCCGTCGTACGTCCAGAGTGTGGTGCCGGTGAAAAAATGTTGACGTTGATCCCACCAGCCACCGGGTACGCCAAAGCTCGTCAGACGCTGATTCATCTGCCCTTTGACATAATCCACGCGGTTCACAAATCCGGATCGCGTCTCGAAGTTCGGCGAAAATGCTTGCAGTGCAAAACGGTTGCCGTAACTGCGACCAGAGCGCCCTTGATTGGCTTCCCAAAGCATACCGTTCCGCGTCGCGGTATCGTGCGTGACGCTGCCCGCGACACGAAATTCGGCGCTGTAATACTTGGCGAACTGCAACCGCGAATCGAACCCTGCGACGCGATTGAAACGCCCACCTTCGGACCGATTCGTCAACACCAGACCGGCCGTACTCTGATCGCCAATATCTCGGCGCAACCGCACGATGTTGAACATGGGATGCGACTTGCCGTCATAACTACTCGATGCGCCGTCGATCGCGTTCAGCACACCGACGTCCATGCGCGGCACTTTGCCCGTGAGCTTGATCGCACCGAGGGGCTGGACGATCGATCTCGTATTCACGAGTTTGTTGGGTGCGTCGAACTGCTCACTCCCCTCAAGAAAAAATGGTCGCAATTCAGGAAAGAAATTCGCGAAGCGCACATCGCCAGGAATTTGTCCAACGTCGGTTTCAATCTGACTAAAATCCGGATTGACCGTGGCATTGAGTGTGAAGTTGGACGTCACACCCCAGCGCATATCGCCGCCCGCTTCGCTCCGCGTGCCACGATTCCATCCATTTGACGACGGCGTGCCCGTTGTCGTGGTGATCGACGCTGGCGTGAGATCAAGTACGAGGCCGCGTTTCATGCCGGTCATACCACGAAGCGACCCCGCCTGCGCGAGGAAACTTTGATTCGCGCGCGAGGACGGTGACCACGTATCCTGATAGCCCGTGCGTTGCGTTTGACGCACGATTTGTATGCCCCAATCTTGCGACGCGCTCGTTTGAAATCGGATGGACTTGAACGGAATGCGCATCTCGACTTCGTATCCGTCGTCGAGTTGGCGGCCTGCCGATTGCCAGACGTAATCTTGCGAGAGATCGACAGCCTGTAATGCCGCCTTCGACACACCGGGGCCCGGCGACTGTTCGCTGCGCATGCCGTCGGCCTGCACACCAAGGGGATTGACGGCGAACACAAACGAACGACGATGATCGTTGAATGTGTCGAGATGCAATGCCACCCAGTCGTCATTTGTAATACGATCGCGTTCCGCGAGTGTGGCACGCACCGTTCCGGCGGGGGCCCACGCACGGATGCCAACGTACAGCGCGTCTGCCGAGTACCAGATGCGCACTTCGGTGGAGTCCTGCGCGTCGCGTCCGTCTACGGGGTTATACGAGGTGAATCCGGTAAGAATACTGGCGCGCTGCCACGCGATTTCGTCGAGCTTCCCGTCGATGATGACGCGTTCGTCGAGCCGTGGCGCGTTGATGTTCAAAACGCGTGCGCGACCACTGTGCACCCTTGCCACAGCCGGTGATGTTAGCGCGTCAGACGGACCTACTGGAGAACCAGTAGCGGCGAGCTGAAACAGGACGTGCACGAGATGCAACATCACAAAATATGGGCATGTAAGAGAGTCGACCGAACATCGTGGGGGCGGCGAGCGTATCAAACAGGCGCGCCCTGCAGTGACGATACGCGGCGGCGGCGGTTGCCGCTGACAAACCGCCCGTCGCGTAGCTTGCACAGACCACTTTCACAAACACCCGCTACAATATGTCAGACCGATTAGTATCTGCGCTTCGGCGCGCCGTCATCCTGCTGCTGGTCGCGTCTGTTCCGCTCGCCGCGCAACGCAGCGCCAAGCCGTCGGCGAAATCAAATGCCAAGCCGCCTGTGCAGGTCGCCGCGCCGTCGTTGATCGGTACGTGGATGGGCACAGCCACTGTGCCATTGCCTGACAGCGTGATCACCGTGCCGGTGCTCTACACGTTCATACAAACTGCGACCGCGATCGGCGGCACCGCTTTCGTGCCAGGCCAGGGGTCGGGCGCGGTGTCGAATGTCGTGCGCGACGGCGCTCGCATCCAGTTTCGCGTGTCGGCGCCCGAAGGTCGTATGCTCGACCATGACGGAACGTTTGCGGCGGACGGCAGCATTGAGGGCATGGTGAATTTGAACAGTCAGCCCGTTGCAAAATTTAAGATTCGACCCAAATCGAAAACGTCGACGGACAAATAATGTAGGTTTTTAAATGTTGCCTTACAACGCAACAAAATATCTGTGTTGGCTGCCGCTATGAAAAGCAATTTGTTGTCGAATAATATTGCGCTGTACGGCAACAATATCAACCGGTTACGTCGGAGCACGAATGGACGCCAGTTCGCATGCGTGGATGCATGTATTGGTTGAATGCGTGGGAGCAGGTAAACATCGCCCGCGCCGATGCATGGGCCAGAGGATTGCATTCGTGATGATGCCGACAGCTTTCGTCATTGACCGACGGGTGGTTGCCAAAGTTCTACCTTATTTCCTTCTGGATCGATGACCCACGCAAACTTCCCGTATTCGGAATCGTCGATTTTTTCGAGTACGTTGCAGCCTTCTTCGCGCAACGCTTGGACTAGAGCATGGAGATCTTCCACGCGGTAGTTGACCATGAACGTTGCCGTGCTCGGCGCAAACTGATCACTCTTCGCCGGAGCAATGCACCACGTCGTTGTTCCGGCGACCGGCTTCCCTTCACTGTCGGTCCAGTCGAAGGCGGCGCCACCCCACGCTTGGACATCGATGCCGAGGTGCCGCTTGTACCACGCCTGTAGTGCCGGAGCGTCTGTGGCTTTAAAGAAGATGCCGCCAATGCCAGTGACTCGTTTCAGAAAACCTCCGAAGGTTGGTGTAGGGGAGGCAGGGACTATACCGCATCGGCATCGTTTAATCGTTCGTGGCGCACGGCAGATAGTCGACGATGGCGTCGCGAACGTTCACATAGATCTGCGTGTTGCGCGTGCGCTCCTTACCCGGGCCCTCGTAGGAGAACGCGAACGTCCCGCGTGTGTTGTGCGAACGCGGCGGATCGTCGTCGATGTAGCGACCTGTCCACGCCGCGTTCACGGCCGAGTCGCCATGCATCCCTACTGCGCGATGTACTCCGTGCGCATAGTCGCCGTGCGCGGTCCGCACGCAGACAACAGCAGCAGGAGCGCGGCGGTCGTGAAACGATCAGTCACGTGTAGCCTCGTCACCGGTCACATCACGCTCGATCCGAAATCGCGTCGTCCGTTCTTGACCGAGGACGCCCGCCGGCAGCGCGTGGAGCGAATCGCGTCATCGCACGCGCCGTCCCTTCTGCACCACGAGCTCCACGTTACGGATCACTTCCATGGACGTGAGCGGGTTTCCGCGTACTGCAATGATGTCTGCGGTTTTCCCGACCGACACGGTCCCGACGCGATCCAGCACTCCCATCGCCAGCGCCGGCCAGTAGGTTGCGGCCCGGATCGTTTCCATCGGGTTCATGTTATACGCGCGCACCCAGGTGACCATTTCTTCTGCGGTTGCATAGCCGTGGAAGTTTGCGGGAACGCCGGCGTCGGTGCCGATCAGCATTCGCACCCCGCTCTCCCGGAGTTGCCGAAACTTTTGTTGAAGCGTTGGGCCGCGGTCGGGAACGAGCCGATAGTAGGCGAGGGTATCGAGTGCATTGAGCGACCGACGAACGTCGCGGGCGATCGAATCAGGGAGGAACTGATACCAACGCGGGTCGTCGAGATACTCGTCATCGTCGCGACGCGCCGTGAAGTTGGTGAGCACGTCGATCGTTGGCGTCCAGTACAGTGGACCGCGCGCGCCCTGCGCGGTCCGATCCCGCAACTGCACCATCAATTCCTCGGGGTAGGAGGGAGCCGCCTGCATACCCGTATGCTCGAAATCGTCCACGCCCGCCGCGAGCCCGCGACGCAATTCCTCAGGCCGGTGCGCGTGCGCCACCACGGGAAGTTTGTGCTTGTGCGCTTCATCAACGATGGCGCGCACTTCCTCCATCGTCATCAGGTCTTGGTCGATGAGTTTGATGACGTCCACGCCCGCGTCAGCCAGCCGCTTGACCTTCGCGCGCGCGTCGATGACACCGTTGATGCTCCAGCGAAAACGTTCGGTGCCGGGATACGATTCATGCTGCAGAAACGGGCCCGACGTGTAGATCGTCGCACCCTGCAGTTCACCGCGGGCTATACGACGCTTCACGTCGAGCACCTCATCGAGCGGAGCGCCAAGGTCGCGCACGCTGGTGACGCCGGCCATGAGGTTCTGTTTCGCCGCCGCCGGAATAATCGTGCGCCCGATTTCTGCGGGATACACACGATCCCAATAGGCGTAGTTGCCGTGACCTACGAGCATCAGGTGCACGTGCATGTCCCACAGCCCGGGCAACACATGCATACCTTCAGTCGACACCACCGTCACGCCGGCGGGAATGGCGAGCGAGCCAACTTGACCAACGGCGACAATTCGCTCGCCGTCAATCAGGATGACGCTGTTCTTGAGCGGGACTCCGCCGTTCCCGTCGATCAATGTGCCACCCACCAGCGCGAGCGAGACCGCGCGTGTTGACGCGGCTGTGGTCGTATTGCGGTTGATTGTACCGCTGCCGATTGCACCGGTGCCGATTTTTCGGTTGCCCGCCACACTGATCGGCAGTTGCGCCGAAAAAAGAAACAGCGCGCTAACGGCGAGCCCGACGCGTGTGAGACGGAAGACGCTCATGGAATGGACACTCGAATGGGTGGAGGATGCCGCATTTGTCATAGCATATCACGCGATTTTTGAGCGCGCTATGAAAATTGGCCGAACGGTTCAGTCGGAATGCGACACGGCAACACGTCACTGCTCATTTTTTTCGGCCGCCAGTCGCACTGGTAAACATCGCTTCATTCAGCTTCGCTTTGCGCAACAGCGCGGCGAAACGCGGCGATTTGCGCAGTGGATCGTAGACCGGGTGATTCATCACGATGTACTGTGTCCACATACTCCCTGATCGATGTGCAGACCGTTCCAATGCGTCGAGCGCTCGAGAAGTATCTTTGATCGCGAGCATAACTGACGCGCGCATGACGTCGGTAAACCACGGTTGTGGTTCTCGCGCTTCATTGCTTCGCAATATCTGCATGGCCGTCGCCGTGTCGCCGGCGACCGCGTAGATCAAGGGTACCTGCGACATCACCGCACCGGCAGGCATTCGACGCGCATACCGCATCGCATCGGCGGTTCGCCCGACCGCGATATTTAGCAACGAACCAATATTCAATACTGGAAGCATCGTGGAATCAATTTGCGCAGCGCGATCAATCTCGGCGAGTGCCTGGGCCTCATTGCCTTGCGCATACATGGCATAGGCAATCCACGAAGATTGCACCGGTGACAACGGATCCAACTGCCGTGCGCGCTGCAGTTCGCCGATGGCGTCTTTTGTACGACCTACGGTGAGGAGGAAACGCGCGTACTGCACTCGCGTGTTCACCTCATTGGGATCTATTTGAATGGCATGCCGAAACTCCACACCTGCACTGTCGAGTTGCGTGTTGTTCCAGTACGCAATCGCCAATGTTGACCGCGCCAACGCTAACGTGCTATCGAGCTGCAGCGCGCGATGCGCAGCGTTGGTCGCGCGTGCATACAGCTCACTCGGCAGCGTTCCGTCGAAGTACGGAACGAGTACGAGCGCCGCACTGAGGCCTGCGTACGCGCGTGCATACTGATCATCTTTGGCAATGGCTTGTTCAAAATTGGCGATGCTCTGCTTGACGCCCGGACCTCGTCGTTGCAGCAGGTAGACCCCGCGTAGATACAAATCGTAAGCTTGCGAATGAATGCTGTCGCTGTCGGCCGAGTGTGAGTTGCGCGCTGTGACCGCTTCCCTGGCAAGTGTTTTGTGCAGGCTGCCGGCAATTGCACGAACGATGCTGTCTTTCACTTGCGACAACTCATTCGAATTTTGTACAAAATCCAGCGACCACAGTTCTGTTCCGCCGGTGGAATCCGTGAGTTGCGCCGACACCTTCAAACGACCGTCTCGTTGCGTAAGAGATCCTTGGAGCAAGTAGCGTGCGCCGAGTGCGTGTCCAACGTTTCGTGCGTCAAGATCACGTCGGCCGTGGTACTGAAACGCCGCGCTGCGTCCGATAAGCCGCATACCCGGCACTTTGCCAATGGCCGTCGCCAGTTCGTCCCGAATACCGTCGGCGAGATATTCCTGCAGCGAATCTCCGCCGACGTTAAGAAATGGTAGCACCGCGAGCGATGCGGGTTCATTGCTGATTGCCGCAGAACGCCACAAAAACAATCCGGCAGCAACGGCAAACAGTGCGACCGCAGCCGTGACCATGACCGTGACTGCCGACTGCGTAAATCGCGCATTTTGTTTCGGCAGTGGGACTTGTGGCGAGGACGTGAGCGCGGCGTCCAGCGCCTGAATCAGTTCACGCGCATTTTGCGGCCGATCTGCTGGATCTTTCTCCAAACACTTCGCGACCAGCGTACACAAGGCGGGTGGAACGCCAGTGCGAACATCGGAAAGTGCGACTGGTGTCTCACTCATGTGCGCCGCAACGATCAGGTGCGACTTGCGTCCGGCAAACGGTGACGCTCCGGTGAGCACTTCATACGCGACGCAACCAAAGGCGTAAATGTCGGCGCGAGAATCAACATCGGGATCACCGACGGCTTGTTCGGGAGCCATGTAGGCTGGCGTGCCGATGCCAAACCCTGTCTGCGTCAGCGTGTGCTCTCTGTTGGCGCGCGCTGCGCTGAGTGCCTTCGCAATGCCGAAGTCCGCAACCACTGCCGTATCGCCAGACAGCAGAATGTTGTCGGGCTTGATGTCGCGATGGACGATGCCGTGTTCGTGCGCATACATCAACGCGCGTGCAATGTCGCGCAGAATATTGGTCGCTTCGCCAATGGCAAGCGGTCCATCTTTTTCAATGCGGTCGCGAATGGAACGACCTTCAACGAACGGCATTGTGTAGTACGGCAATGATCCCGTTCGACCGGCGGACAACAGCGGCACAATGTTCGCCTGCTGCAGTGAAGCGAGCATGCGAATTTCGCGCTCGAACCGTTCGAGACTTATTCCTTCTGCTAAATCGGGGGCCAGCACTTTCACCACCACTCGGCGGCCGAGTGCAATCTCGGTGGCGACAAACACCCGTGACATGCCGCCACCGGTCAGTTCACGTTCCAGCGTGTAGGCTGAGCCGAGTGACTGTTGGAGTGCCGATCGGAGATCGGGCGGCGAGCTGGGCGTGGTCATAGGAAAAGCGCCATTGTCTCACAACGTAGTCTCCAGCAAACGAAGGCACCATAACGCCAAGAATGCGACGCACTAACAAATGAGAACACGTTGCCGATGACTCATATCGAATGCGCTCACCGCGGACGTCGCGAGAGCCAAGCGGCGAGTCGTTTTTCGGCGAGCGAATCACGCGCGTTCGTCGAGTCGATCCAAGCGCGATACGGCGCCAGCGTCTTCAAATACGTCAGGTACCGCGGATAGCTTGCGGGATCTTTCCCGTCGAGAATTTCGACAGATGTTGTGATCGCCGCTTTTGCAAATGCGCGCCAAATGCGTTCGCCGAAAGCGGCCGTGGCCAAATGCGGAGCGCCCAAGTATCCCGGCCAGCCCGGTTGAGCAGCGACGTCGAAGTCTGCGGCGTAGTTGGCGCCCGACACCACCGGTGCCTGCCGATAGTCTTTCGCGACTAAATCGGGACGCAGGTACAGCATCAGACTGTGCTCGTCCATGCCCGCATGCAACGACAGACCATCGGCGGCTCTCTCCGCGGCCGTCATATCGGCCATCGCACCGCCCCAACCGCCGAGTACTGGGAGGAGGCCCCATAAGTTGACCATGGTGCCGCGGTAGGTGTCGTGAAAGAAATCTGAGGCGTCATCGAGCGCGCCGATGTGCAGCGGCGAGCCATGGACGTGTACGACCAGTATCCAGCGAAAGCCTTGCTCCCCAAGCTCGCTCGCGAGGTCGACGAACGCAGCGCGAAGGGTCGGCGGACGTAGCGCGTAGGTGCCGGCAAACGAATACTGGCGTCCGATTTCGTTTGAGCCGCTTGCGCCTGCCGCGATTGGCGGAAACACCAACACCGTCCACCCTGGCCGCTGGCGAACGATGCCGGCCGCCAGCTCTTGGCTGAGGCGCGCGCTGAGGATGCCATCGGTGAAGGCTGGCAGGTATGGGCCATGCTCCTCGAGCATGCCGCCTTGCAGAATGACGACCGTCTTCGCGCGATCGAGCGCGCGGATCTCACGCGTATTCAAGTCTCCGACTTGTCGGACCTGCGCCGACAGAGCGGACGTGCAAACGATCGCGACGGCGAGCAGTGTTCCGAACCGAAGAGGCATGTCACGCTCCGCGTGTCGAACGAAGAAACAGAACGTTGCAACGCGAGCGACGGCATGTGCATTTCTGCGCCGACCTTTCCGACCGTGAAGTTCGCCAACGACTCGGTGGGCCGGAAGAGGGCGCGCTACCTACACGAGCGCGGCGCGTATCGAAGCACCATGCGCGAAATGCCCCGACGCCGGTAGTGCACACTCTGCCGTCCATCGTCGGACGCGGAGACGAGGCGGCGGCGATTCACGAAATGCATTGGGCAATGTGAGCGCACCGCGAGGAGAGTGGAGCACCCATGTCGGGCGCGATGACAACCACTGAGCAGCATCAGTTCGATCCGCGCATTGGCCAGATTTTCGATCACGATCGAATACGTCGGTCCTGCGTAGTACGCCTTGCCGTGCGCTTTTCTGGTTCCGGAGCCGTTCTTGCACGGGGACGGTCACTCCCGCCGCTTTTCATGCCGCTGTACCGGGCGAGCGTTTCCCAATGTCCGGCCCAGATTCCTCATACTGCTGACATGATCAACCTGCCGAAGCTGGCACACCTGCCATCGACGGCCGCGACGCCGTCCATCCACTTCTCTCCGATCCTGGCGGAGGTGGCGCAGCTGGATCCAAGCGCGGTGTTCTCCCGCATGAAGAGTTCAGCGGATGGCTTGAGCCCTGCCGACGCTGCCAGTCGCTTGGCGCAGCTGGGACCGAATGTCGTGGTGGCGAGCACGCATCGCGGCTGGGTGTTTCGGCTTCTCGGCGCCATGCGAAACCCCTTGGTCATCCTGCTCGGCATTCTCGCGACCATCTCGTTCGCCACCGGCGATTCGCGAGCCGGCACAGTGATCGCGGTGATGGTCGTCCTCGGGGTGGGACTGCGCTTCATCCAGGAAGCGCGTGCCGGCGCTGCCGCGGAGAAGTTAAAGGCGATGATCAACATCACCGCCGCCGTGGTGCGTGCCGGCACGGCGGAGGAGATCGCGCTCCGGCAGCTGGTACCGGGCGACATCGTCACGCTCTCGGCCGGCGACATGATCCCGGCAGACGTGCGGATCATCGAGGCCAACGACCTGTTCATTTCTCAGGGCACGTTGACCGGTGAGTCGCTCCCGGTGGAGAAGGTCGGCGCTCCCGACACACGAACGGGTATTTCGCCACTCGACCTCGCGAACATTTGCTTCTTGGGCACGAGCGTCGAGAGCGGCGCCGCCACGGGCGTCATCCTCGCGACAGGCCCACAGACGTACTTCGGCAGCATGGCGGGAAGCATGGCGGGCGATCCGGAGCCGACCAGCTTCGACAAGGGGATGCAGCAGTTCACATGGCTGATGATCCGTTTCATGATCGTGATGGTGCCCCTGGTGTTTCTCATCAACGGGTTCACGAAGCACAACTGGCGAGAAGCGTTCTTCTTCTCCATCGCGGTCGCGGTCGGGCTTACGCCGGAGATGCTGCCGATGATCGTCTCCGTCTGCTTAGCAAAGGGGGCGCTCGCGATGTCGAAAAAGAAAGTGATCGTGAAGCAGCTGAATGCGATCCAGAATTTCGGCGCCATGGATGTCCTCTGCACCGACAAGACGGGCACGCTGACGATGGATCAGGTGGTGCTGGAGCGGTACTGCGACGTGATGCGGAAGGATGACGCGGCCGTCCTGCTGGATGCCTTTCTCATAGCACACTTCCAGACCGGACTGAAGAACGTGCTCGATCGCGCCGTGCTCGCGCACCGTGATGCGCACGAAGAACTGATCGTGGGCTATCGCAAGGTTGACGAGATCCCCTTCGACTTCGTGCGCCGGATGATGTCCGTGGTGGTCGAGAAGCCGGACAAGGACCATCAACTCCTCACCAAGGGCGCACCCGAAGCCGTGTTCCCGCGCTGCACATCCTATGAGCTGGACGGCAAGGTATTTCCGTTGGAGCCGGAGCGTGCTGCGGAGCTGATCACGCACTACGAGCGACTCAACGCCGACGGGCTTCGCGTGTTGGCGGTCGCTCACAAGCATCTCGCCGATGACGAGCCGATCTCCAAGGACGATGAGTGCGAGCTGATTCTCAAGGGGTATATCGCCTTTCTCGATCCACCGAAGGACTCTGCTCGCAAGGCGATTGACGCGCTGCAGAAGCATGGCGTGACCGTGAAGGTCCTTACCGGCGACAACGACCTTGTCACGCGCACGGTGTGCCGACAGGTCGGGCTGAACGCGGACGACATCCTCCTCGGTAGCAAGGTCGAAGCGATGACGGATGCCGAACTCGCCGTCGCCGCCGAGCGCACCCAGGTGTTCGCGCGCCTCACCCCCGCGCACAAGCAGCGGATCATTCGCGCACTCCAGGCAACGGGGCATGTCGTGGGCTTCATGGGGGACGGTATCAACGACGCGCCGGCGCTGCACGTGGCCGACGTGGGCATCTCTGTCGATTCCGCGGTCGACATCGCTAAGGCGGCCGCAGCAGTGATCCTCCTCGAAAAGGATCTGATGGTGCTGGATGACGGCGTGATCGAAGGCCGCAAGGTGTTTGTGAACATCCTCAAGTACGTGCGTATGGGTGCCAGCTCGAACTTCGGCAATATGTTCAGCGTGCTGGGTGCAAGCGCATTCCTCCCGTTCGTACCGATGGCTCCTATCCAAGTGCTGACGAACAACCTGCTCTACGACTTCTCGCAGGTCCCCATTCCCACGGACACCGTGTCACCGGAGCAGACTGCCACGCCCCGTCCTTGGAACATCGGCGATATCAAGAAGTTCGTCCTGTTCATCGGCCCGATCAGCTCGGTGTTCGACTACACGACATTTTTCGTGATGCTGTACGTGTTCGGCTGCTGGGATCCCGCACGCGCGTCACTGTTTCAGACCGGCTGGTTCGTCGAGTCGCTGATCACACAGACGTTGATCGTTCACGTCATCCGCACGAACGAGATTCCCTTCATCCAGAGCCGCGCGAGTTGGCAACTCACGATAACCACCTTGGCAATCATGGCCATCGCCGCATGGCTGCCTTACTCACCCCTCGCGTCGGCACTTGGATTCACCGCATTGCCGCCACTCTACTGGCCGATCCTGCTCGCAACCCTCTTCTCTTACGTCGTTCTCACCCAGGCAGTGAAAATGTGGCTGATCCGCAAGGCGTGGCTCTGAACGCGGGCGCGCCAGACCGGCGCTGGATCGCGTCTGGCTTCGCGTAGCCGCGGCGGCCACGCTCGCAGAAGCGGAGACGCATGCATGATGGCGGAGCAGGCAAACCGCGCCAAAACGTTCGTTCTGCGCGCCATGAGTCATAAGCTTGCGCCGTCAGCGGCAGTCGGAGCGCCCGGGCGAGTGCCGCATCATGCCCGTACAGATCGAAGTAGAAGAAGGGGACACCGTCATCGTCGGTTGCCACCGTGCCATAGAGGATGTAGACCGTCCGTCGACGTCTATGCAAACGGGAGACGACCACGCGGTTCTGGAATCAAGCGGCCGAGTTCACGGGCCGTCGCAATCCATTCAGCGATGACGATTTCCGCCGCCGCGACGGCTTCGGCATACGTCGAGCCATCCGCCATGCAACCGTGGAGCTCCGGAACTTCGACGACGAATGCGGCGTGCGCATCGCTGACTTGGTACGCTTTGGCACGTCCGCCAACACGTGGTTGGAGGTTCACGATCTCGACAATACCAGCGCGACTGAATATACGATGGCTGCCGCCGCGATGTCGGTCGTCGAACCCGAGCCGCCGCAGCAGGTCACACAACTCGTCGAAGCCGACGTTCCCGTCGGAGGCGCCGCGCAACACTTTCTGAAGGATCCATTCGTGACGCGTCATCGCGAGGAATTTATCGGAATGGGCGTGCCGGTTGTCCAGCTAACGCTTGGGTTCAGTTGCAGCGCATCTCATACAGATGCGCGCGCAGCGCGCATTCAATACTGCGCTGTCAATCTGCAACCCATTGTTAGACATCGCCAGCAGTGTTGTGCGCTCTGTCGCGCGAGCAGCCGGCGACCGGGTCACGACGATCGGACCCTGGGTACTGGAGGTGTCCCGTCAACTCGCGCGGGTGCGTGCCGGCCGCCACGACATCGCGAGCCGACGACCGGTGCCGGCGCAGTCCCGTAAATACAGATTGATCAAACTCTGATACGGCAGCGCGGTTTCCTCCGCCAACGCCTTGAAGTACGCGATGGTCGACGTGTCCAACCGAATCGTCACCGACTGCTTGAGCCGTTTCGCATAGGGGTTCTTCGTCGCCGCGGAAAAGTCGTAGTGGGCTTTCATCGAGTGCGTCTCCGGGCATAAGTCTGACGTTCGCTGGGATCGGCTTTGCGGGCCGAGATGATGCTGATGACGTCGTCGAGCCCTTCGCAGTGCACGACGACCAACACGCGGAGCGCGGCGCTCAACCCCACAAGGACGAAGCGCGCTTCTTCTACGGAATGCTCCGGATCCGGCATGAACAGCGCTTCGTCGTCGTCGAACACCGTCCGTGCTTCCTCGAACGACACGCCATGCTTGCGCTGATTCGTCGCGTCCTTCCTCGGGTCCCACTCGAATTCGGGCACGTCCATCTTTCAAGGTATGTACATTGTACAGAACCGCAAGGACCTTCTGGCGCGCGTCCGCGCGACTGCCCGATTCACGCACCGTGGTCAGTGTCCTGCGCGGCGCATGGGTACATTGAAACCAATTCGCGCCCGCGCCGCAAGTTCCGCGCCGTGTCCGTTGGTTTTACCAGTGGATATCACTGGCGCGTGAGTGGCAGCGATTGGGGCGAACTGGTGTGGGCGGCGCGCGGTGTCATGACTGTCGCGGTCGAATCATCGCAGTGGGTGGTATCGCCGCAGCACGCGCTGTGGATTCCACCGCGCGTGCCACACCGCGTGCGGCTCGCAGGTCGAGGAGTGCTGAGTCAAGTGTACTTCTCGCGCACGACCTGCCGCCGGTTACCAACCGTACCCCAGGTCATTCACGTGAGCGCGCTGCTTCGCGAGCTGTTGCGGCGACTCCTTCCGTTGGGCACCCTGCGACGCGCAGTGCCACGTGAGCATCACGTGTTGCAGTTACTGCTCGATGAGCTCGTCGTGGTTCCCGTCGCCGCGATGGAGCTGCCGCTACCAACCGACGAACGTGCTCGTCGCGCTGCGGAGTATCTGCAAACCAATCCGTCAGTCGAGTTACGCGCACCGGCATTTGCGCGACATGCGAACGCGAGCGTACGCACACTCGAGCGGCTGTTCGCCGGCGAGACTGGACTATTGCTCGGCGCGTGGCGTCATCGCGCGCAGCTCGTTCGCGCGATGACATTGTTGGCCGACGGTACGTTGGTCGGCGACACGGCAACCATCGTCGGTTACGCCAGCACCAGCGCGTTCGTCGCGGCGTTTTGGCGCGCGATTGGCGTCACACCGGGTGCGTATGCAGCGAATATGACACCGGGTTAGACCGCGTAGACCCGCAGCAGACTACTCCGCGAATAGTTCGCCGAGCCCAAATGTGAAGCCGCGCAGTACGTCGCCGCCATCAAGCACGTCGTTGATTCCGAGTATCGCCTGCGATCCATCGTCGCGATACAAGGTGACGATCTGTCGAGCGGGATCAACCACCCACACAAGACGCGAGCCCGCATCGAGGTAGTCGCCGACTTTTGCGAGCACCGCGCCCGCTCGATCGCTGGGCGAACGGATCTCAACGACGAGGTCAGGTCCAAATTCGCCGTAACCTTTCGGCACTGGTCCAGGCATCCGTTCTCGCGACACATACGCAACGTCAGGCCCGCGCACCGTGTCGGGGTTTCGAGCGAGCACAAACCCGGAATCGCACGTGAACACTCTCCCGCGGGTTTGCGTCGCACCAGACGTCTCACGATCACCTGAGAGGAAATTGCTGAGTGCGACGGTTATTCGCACCGCATGCTCGCCGTGACGCAATCCTGGCAGGTCTCGCACAACAACTCGGCCGCGCACCAACTCGATGCGCTTATTCGGCACATCGTACGTGAGCATCTCTTCGGCGGTCATCAGGGCGGCGGGTGTCGTCACGCGCGGCGTCCCCTCGATTGCGGTGGTAGGCATGCACCGACGATACCCATGACCGTCAGCGCGCTGTCATCCGAGTGCAACGATAAGCTACCGGATGCGAGACGCCGAGTCTACTCGGCGCGCGAGGTCAATGTGCCGGGATTGCTAACGTGCGCAACTTTGGGTCACTGTTCGATCGACTTCATAATTGCATCCGCGCGCGGATCTCGGCGCAACGCGTCGTACCGCTCGGCGCGGTTGTACATCTGCAGCCAGTTATCCGGTTGCTTGACGGCCCGCTCAATCATCACAAGCGCGGCCGCGTGATCGCCGAGCGATTCGAGCGTTGCGGCCAGCACGGCCATAGCCGGCAGCTCGCCGCCGTTGACGCGACGAAGATGGTTCATGGCGCCGCGCGACTCGGCGGGCTTTCCCGCACGGGCCAGCACGTACGCGAGAATTCCCTCGGTCTGGTTTGGTCGATCGGTGGGAAGCTGGGCGAGGTTCCGTGTCAGCATCGCGATCGCCTCGTCATGCCTACCGAGATAGCTCAGCACCTCGCCACGCGCGTCCAGCGCCAACGCATATGTCGAGTCCATCGCGAGGATCGCGCGCGTGGCCGAGTCGGCCTCACGATAGCGACGCTCCGTCATGAGCAGCTGCGCGGCCCACGTGTGCGCGATCAGTGACGCGGGTTCAGCCGCTTGCGCGCGCGCCGTACGATCACGCGCCTCTTCGAAGCGGCCCATGTGAATGAGATTCAATGCGTGCCAGCCCCAGAGAGTCGCGACGCTGGAGTCGAGCATCTGTGCGCGCCGATAGTTCGCGTCGGCTTCGTGATTCTCCCACAGGCTCGACTTCGCCGACGCGATCGCCCCCCACGATTCCGCCACGGTTGAATCCA
>JANYHT010000052.1 GCA_025358925.1 Gemmatimonadaceae bacterium
AACCCCTAGCTTGCGGCCACAAACGAGCAGCCGCTCTCCTGCGCCAGCACGTCCGCAAAGACTCCGCTCGGCTGCAAAATAATGCCTTGAATCAGCATCCCCTTAGCTTTCTCTCGCGCTTCGGGTTGCTTGAGTTTGTCCCGTTTCATCACCATGCGCACGCAACCGCCGAACGCCATGTTGCACGCGAGCACGATCACGCCGCGCGCGATTTGCTGCTCCAACATGTAATTGTCAAACGGCGTGGGTTCTTTGCCCGTCTCAACAACGGAGAGTGCTGGATTTTTGCTGGTTTTCTTGTCGTTACCGTCGCGCACCTTATTGTGCTTACCAACCTCGTACTCATCCCAAAACGCCTGATTCATCGCGAGGATAATGCCTTCGTGTCGCAGCACAATCACGGACGACAACTCAGACTGTGGCATCTTAAATACGTCGGAATATTGCTTGGCCCAGAGTCCAGCACGGAGCACACCGCTGCCACCAGCAACGCCGGGCACATCAAACAAAGCTTTATGCTTTCCTGTAAGTTTTTTGGTCCAGCTCACATCCCATTCGGGATCGGCCAATGACAAGTCGGGCAGTCGCGACGGCGCAGCAGTCATCGGCGCGGCCGAGAGAGCAGATGGCAACACGCCGAGTGACACGGCACCGAGCGTGGCACGCTGCAAAAAAGCTCGACGATTAGACGACATACATCACTCCGTAGATGTGGAAGAATGGAGCATCAGATTTACCACGCTACGGCTGTAGCGTTCGCTCAAGCGCGTGTGCAAGCCCGGCGCTATCCACGAGAAAACTGCCAGTCAGCGTCCATTTCACTCTGCCGTCGCGTCCAATGAGGTACGTCGCGGGTAGACCTACAACACCATAGAGTGACGTAATTTTTGCATCACGATCGTGGGCTACGGGAAAGGTGCTCTTCTGCGCGGCAACAAACTGTCGCACCTTCAAATCACCGCCTTGATCAACGCTTACCGCAACGACGCGCAGGCCGCGCGACGCGTACACCGCGCGCAGTCGCTCAAGCTCATGAAATTCTTCTCGGCAGGACGTACACCATGTGGCCCAAACATTGAGCAGCACCACGTCGTGCGCTGCGACACCACCGAACGACAACGCCCCTCCAGTCAACGCCGTCGTGGTGTACGCCGGCGCTGGCGCACCTACAACCAGTGGCGTCGCTTGGGCAACAGTGCGTGATGCGCGATCGCACGCACTCATGGCAACCATTACGAGCGTTGCACACAATCCCACCGCACACCGCTGATTCATTTCGATGCCGACTTCACGGTGTCCGAGAGATGTTGCACGATTTTCTCACCAGCAGTGATTCGCACCGGCACACGATTTTGTGTAGGCGGTAACGGACACGTGGTAAACTTCGAAAATGCGCAGTCCGGATTGTATGCATAGTTCAAGTCGAAGGTCACGACGTTGCTCACGGTATCGAGTGCAGCGTGTAAGAAGCGAAAGCCATACGTTTCTTCACCGCTGGTTTCGTCGCTAAACGTGAAGTACAAATCCGTCGGACTATTGCCAGCAAACGCGAGGAACGTGTGCGATTTGCCGCCCACCGTCGCCGTCACGTTGCCGAGAATGATGTGCACTTCGGCGACGCCGGCTGTTGTTGGTACGGCTTGTGTATCAGGCTTAGCGGCGGCCACAAATTTGCCCGCCACACGCCACACCGGGTCAAGTGAGAAGTACGTCAGTGGCGCAATCGCCGACGCGTTGGCCTTATCGACATCGAACGTGCGCACGCCGACTGAATCCACACGACGCACCACGCGAAAGCCTGCACTCCCAACGTCGATGCGTGATGGCTTCCCCGAATCGGCATCCGTGCGTACCCACTGGGCGGTGGCCGGCATGCTATCGATAAGCGCGTTCACGCCGGCTACGGGCTCGAAACGCACGCGATGACCTTCGCGCACCAGTGTGCCCGCCAACGCCGGCACATCGCGGCCCGTGAGTAGAATTGCATTGGCTGGATCGGAACCGATGGTGTTGGCCCCCTCGTGGATCCAGCGCAAACCCGTGTATGAGACGGGGCGCCCCGGGATAGAGAGCCATGCGGTGCGCGAAGCCTTCCACGCATTCCACGCGGCTTGATGTTCTGCGGTCGTGATAGCGGGTAATACGGCATCGCGAGCGCAAGCAGACATCGACACGACAAGGGTCATCGTTAGGATGGCGGCGTGACGTCCGCGCTGCCGACGAAAGCGTGCCATCACGGAAAACGACTGCGGCATGACAAAACATCCTGAGAGAACGTGACCTTACTTGGGCTGTCGCTACGTACGATTCGACTTCGGTACATATGGTAACGCGAACAGCACTGCACGCGCGACGTAGATGCTCAGTCCCGTCCAGTCGACTATCAGGGCCAATGTCATCGCGACAATGCGGCAAGCGCCGGGACGGGGAGCGGCAGAAAAAACCTACCCATCTAAATAAACGCGGGCGTATCGTGTCCTGCACGATACGCCCGCATTTCACACTATACCGTCACATTACGCCGACCGATTGACGCATCCCTTGAAGTTCGGGTTGTTCAATTCATCGGTCACGACTGGCAAGTTCACGTCGCCACCGTACGTCCCGCCGCGATAGTGTGTTCCGACCGGGAACGTATTGTCTGGCGTACGACCGTACTGCCGAATCAGGCGACGCAGATCACCCAAACGCTGTCCGCGCGAAAACGTCCAATATGCCTTCTCGCGGAACAGCAGATCCAGCTGTGCGTCTGCCGTCGCTGGCAACGCGAGTGGTGCCAACCCCGTTGGCGTGATCTCGCCGATCTTTGGTGGTGCTGCGCGCAATGCATTGAGGATCGCTAACATCCCGGCCGCATCACCCGCCTTCAGCGCCGCCTCGGCTTCAATCAGTCGTGCGTCAATGCCGTTGGTGACCGGAAGACTGGTCGAACGCGCGTACAGCGTTGTCGTACGCGAATACGTCAGCCCATCCTGTGATTTAACCGTGTCCTTACCTGCATTTTGCGTCGTGTAGGCGGACGGTAAGCGCGGATCACGACTGGAGTAGAACGGAATCGCGTTCTTCACGAGCAGGTTACGAGCGTTGCCTTCGAGCGAGTCACCAACGGTGTAACGTCGTGCGCTGGCGCCTTGACCCCAAATGACGTTGTCGCCAGTAGTGGTCACGAATGTGTGATCGTAGCTAAACAACGTCGCGATGCCGGCCACGCCTGCGCCCGCGTCGGATATGCGATTAAGTCCGAGCAACACACGCGAGCGCGCAATTCGTGCGGCCGTTTTGATCTGCACACTAAACGCGTCCGTGCCGGTCGTGATCGCGATCGCCGAGTCGAGCGATGCGAGCGCAACGGCGAAGACTTCGGCATTTGTCTTTGGCGTGCCATACGTCACGGGTGACGTGGTGCCATCAGACAATGGAATGCCGTTGCAGAAATCCGACGCGAGTTGGAACTCGGCAAATCCGCGCGCGAGATACATCTCGCCGATCGCCGAGGTGTTGGTTGGCTGATACTGCCTGAGCGCGTCATTGGCCTGATTTGCTGCGGTACGAACGCGCGAGATATTGCGCAGAAATCCGGTGATTGAACCGTTGTCCAGTGAAATGCGACGCTGATCGGTTTCGTCGTTTTGCACGAAGGTGGAGCTCGTCGACCACTCGTCCGCCAAAAGTCCGCCAAACAGCCATGTACTTTCGGCGCCGCCGGTCATGTTGCGAAAACGATCAAGGGCACCACTCCGGAGCGCCAACGCGCCTTCGATCGAGTTCACGTTTGGCTGCGTCACGAGATCCGGATCATCGGCCTCAAGCAGTGTTTTCGTGTTGCAGGAGCTGAGAACGCCGCACGAGGCGAGTGTTATTGCCACGGCCATCGAACGGGGCCAGCGGCGAGCGAACGTCATAGGAGATGTCGTCATCGTCGAGGTCTCTTAAAAGCCGAAGTTGAAACGGAAGATGAAATAGCGCGGAGGTCCGATCGTCTGGAATTCTTCGGCGAGGTCCGAGTCCTGCGACGCGTTGCGGTCTGTTTCCGGATCGACGCCGCGGTACTTCGTTCTCACACCCAGATTGCGCGCTGTGAGTGTGAAGGACGCCGTGCGCGCGCGCGCGAGCGACGCCAAGCGCGGCGAAAACGTGTACGTCAACGACGCCTCGCGAAAGCGCGTGAATTCACCGGGCTGGAAGAAGCCGTCGAGCGTCTTTGACGGATCGTTCAGCGTGGCGACCACCATCGCTTGCTCTTGGAAGCTCGCATTCGGATTCATGAGACCGTTGCAATTCTGGCGGCTCACGCAACGAATGCGCTCAGTGTTGTTGTAATACAAGTTGCCGCCGCGATAGTCGATTAACGTTTGGACGCGGAGTCGTTTGCCGAAAAACTCAAAACCGTTGGTCAGCGTGACAATGTTGCGCGGTTGGTTGTAACCACGAAATGTTGCGGCAGTATCGACGAACACTTCGTTTTTTGACGGGTCGGCATCGTAGGTGAGAATGCCATCCTTGTTCTTGTCATCCCAACCGCTGATGTGACGCGCCCACAGCCCCTGAATGGGGTAGCCTTCAACGATGCGATTCGTCGTGCCAATCTGCGCCGGCGTGTTGCCAAGGCTCTTCACCATGTTGGTGTAGGTCGAGCCACTTACCGTCATATCGGCCGCCAACCATTTGCGGTCGAGCAGCGTGCCACTGACCAAGAGTTCCCAGCCTTTGTTGTTCACGGCGCCGAGATTGGCGCGCTGCGTTGGCGCGGCACCGACCGATGGCGGTACAATGGCCGAAATCAACGCGTCGTGCGTGTTCTTGTTGTAGTACGTGACTTCGACCGAACCACGACCATGAAAGAGCCGCGCGTCAAATCCACCCTCGATTTCCTGCGTTCGCTCGGGCCTGAGCGTGCCGTTGCCGATCGATGTGTATGTGACTGCTGGCACGTCAACCGAGCGCACGTTTGTTGAGATCGCGCTGTAGTAACGCAATGCATCATTGGAGCCAGGTTGTACGCCCGACGCGCCCCACGCCGAGCGCAGACGCAGATTGTCAACGATCGACGAGCGCGGGAAGAACGACTCGTCCGAGACCACCCATGAGACGCTGGCCTTTGGATAAACCACGCGCTGGAAATTGCTACCAAACGCGCTGTTCTGATCCGTGCGCAACGCGCCCGTGATAAACAGGCGATCATTGATGGAGAGCTGCTCTTGCACGAAGAAGCCCAACGTTTTCTGCAACGTGGTGGCTTCGGTCGCATTCTTCGTTGCACCGCCGCCCGCCGTTTGCGAACCTGGTGCAAGCTCGGTGCCTGTTGCCGTGTTCTGCGAGAACGAGTAGTCGATGTACTGTGTACCAATCGTCGTTTGCGCCAACAACCACGGTCGTACGCGCGTGTTTACTGCACTCGCGAAGTCGACGCTCAGGTTTTGCAACCCGGTGCGCGAATCCCCCTTAAATCCGTTGCGGTACGTGGCGGTAAGTGGTGGACCTTCACCGCGCAGCAGCAGGTTGTCGTCAATGCGACTGGTGTAATCATTGCCGACGTTCAAGCGCGTGATGTTCCATGACGTTGGACGATAAATGGCGTTCATGCCGAGAATAAAGCGCGTGGCTTCCTGTCCGGTCTTTTCCTGCCACGTGTACCCTGGCGTCCACGCGCGGTAGCCATTGAGCGGCGTGCCCACGGTACTGACGATACCGTTGTTCTTGAATCCGGGGCCACCAAACACTTGCGAGCCGAGTCCGGCGGTAAAATTTGACTCGCCCGAGTAGCGTTGATCGACGCGAATAAAATTCGACGTCACGCCGACGTCGAGCTTCGGCGAAATAGCGGCGTTGAGGTTGGCCCGAAAACTCAGGCGATCCGACGTGTTGGGGCGATCAGTCCATTCGTGAATGGGCGTGGCCGTTGAGTCGAAGCGACGGCGTTCGAACGCGGGCAACTGCAACACGCCGACTTCGCTACCGCGATCGCCCGAAATGAAATAGCGCAACGCGTCACTACCACCAGACACCTGCAAGCCCACCTGCGACCGGTAGCCCTGACCAAGCGGTGTCGCGTCGGGGTCGTGGAGCGGACTGTAAATCTGCACGCTGTCTTTGACGCAGCTTGCGGCGGAAACTTGTGTCAGCGTGCAGGAACGATATGCCGTCGATCCAGGAGAATGCCCGGCGATGGTGTAATTGTACGGATACTTGTTGCGGTCGTCGATGACGCCACCCTCGCCGTAGGTGTTCCAGCGCGCAGCACCCGAACGTCCTTTCTTGGTGGTAATCACGATGACGCCGTTGGCCGCATCGGTGCCGTACAACGTGGCGGCCGATGGTCCCTTGACGATTTCGATATTCTCGATTTCGGACGGATTCAAGTCGCCCACACGAGACGCATTGTTACCGCCGGTGCCAAACGAATTCGAACCGTTGTTGCTCGTCATGCGCACACCGTCAATGACGTAAATCGGCTCGTTCGACAAACTGATCGAGTTGATGCCGCGAATACGCACACGCGATCCGGTGCCCGCCTGCGTACCACTCGCCACCGACACGCCCGGTGCGCGTGAGTTCAACAGGTCGCTGATGTTTGACACCGGCGCTTTCGCGACAACGTCAGCCGCGTTAATTGTTGCGATAGAATTTCCAATCTCGTCGCGTCGTGTCTGACCCGTGGCCGTCGAGACAACCGGCGTGAGCGTAAACGCCACACTCGCGAGTTGCACTTCGAGCGCCACCGGCGTGCCCGCAACCATCGTGAGCGTGCGCTTTTGCTCGGCATACCCGATGCGCGCGATTCGCACATCCTGTGCGCCCAATGGAACGCCCACAACAGTGACGCGACCGTCGTTGTTGGTGAGTCCACCAAGCGTCGTACCGATGACGGAAATCTGCGCTTGTGCAATAGCAGCGCCGGTGGCCTTGTCCGTGATGTGCACGGCAATAGAGCCACGCTGCGCAAAGCCAACGCAAGGAAAGACAAGAACGCCAAACAATGCGCGCCGAACCGCGCGCGCGGTGGCGCTTCCCAGGGGGTGTGACATCATCTCGCAAACCTCGAGGCAGTGATGTGGCGTGTGCTGTAACAAAGGCGTGACAGCGCGGGACACACGGGCATTGTGCGACGTGCGAAGGTCTAGCACAACCGTCAACAATTGAACAACTGAGATATTAACGGCGTCACCGAGAGAGCAGTCCTAGACCCCGCGTCCAAAGGCGTCACGCCGACGTGGACGCCGCCTTCGGCGCGTACTTCTCCAGATCACGCCCCAAGAGCAAGGTGCCGAGCACCAGCATTGCACTAATCAAAAACGGGGCAGGCTTCGCGATGTACTCAAAGGCAGACCCGAGCAGGAGCGGAAACGCCACCCGACTGATGCCGCCGTACGTCTGTTGTACTCCCATATACAAGCCCCGCTCACCGCTGCTCGTGACGCGACTAAGCAATGCCGTCACGCACGGGAATGTGAATGCTGTGCCAAGGGGAAGCAGGCCCACGCTCAGCGCCAACGTGACGTAGTCATGCGACAACGCGAGGCCCGTCAAACCGACCGCAAGCAGCACCAAGCCCCATCGGCTCAATCGAGCTTCACCGTATTTATCCACCATCTTGCCCAGAATCACCGCACGTACCAGCACACTCAGCACGCCGATGTACGCGTAGTAGTAGCCGATGGTCGAGGCACTCACTCCGAAGCGATAGGCGAGGAATAGTGCCAGTACAGCAAACGTCCCTTGAAAAGCGCCAATCGAAATCGCATAAATCATGATGAGGCGACTCGAAGGGTCATCAGGATGACTCACCACTCGCCACACAGCCTCACGCGAGCTGCGACGCGGGGCCGCCTTGCGTTCCGCAACCGTCGACTTGCGCGCCTCCGTCAAGAACTTTGATGCGAACCCAATGTTGATCACGCACAAACTCGCTGCCAACAAGCCCGGCGTATGCACCCCCAAGTGTTGCACCCACGATCCGATCAGCGGTCCAATCGCCACACCAGCGTTGGTCGCCGCGCTCAACCAGCCGAGCGACTTGGCGCGATCTTCAGGCTTCGTGGCATCCGCGACGTACGCCTGAATGACACTCACGGTACCGCCGCCGGCACCCTGGATAATGCGCGACAAGAACAGCAGCCACAGGGAGTCCGCATACGCGAACACGACATACGCAATCGCACTGGAGGCGAGTCCCACAATTAACGCAGGACGTCGTCCATAGCGGTCGCTGAACCGTCCCCACACAGGCGCGCTGAGCAACTGCGCCACGCTGAATGACGACACCAGCAAGCCGACCACCAATCCACCGGCACCCAGCGTCTTCGCGTAAAATGGCAGCAACGGCAAAATCATCAGCATGCCGAGCATGTCAATAAACGCGGTCACCATCAGCACGGACAACTTGCCCACCTGGCTGCGATTACTCGTCGGGTCCGGACTCGCGTCCTTACTCAGGCGCAGTGTGTCGGCGGTATTCACTCGATCTTACCCAATGCCGCAGGTGCAACGGATCGGCCAACAACCCCGGCCAACGCCACGATCGTCAACACGTACGGAATCATCTCCACAAACTGACTTGGCAAAATCTGGGAACCCTGCAGCTGTATCTGTAAAGTTTCCGCCGCTGCGAACAGCAGGCAGGCGACCGCGACACGCGCGGGTTCCCAACGACCGAAGATGACGGCTGCCAGCGCGATAAAGCCGCGACCTGCCGTCATTCCATCAGTAAACTGGTGTTGATCAAGCGCGAGATACGCACCTCCGAGTGCGGCGAGTGATCCCGCAACGAGCAAGCCCTTGAGTTGTAGCGGAATGACCGACACACCAAGCGTGGCCGCCGCCTCTGGTTTCTCACCAACGGCACGCACGCGCAATCCGAATGGCGTTTTATACAACAACCATCCCAGTGCTGGCAACGCGAACAATCCAATCCACACCAGCGGATTGACGAACGCCGCGAACACGCCGGCGCCAACGCCTTCGCCGCCAAATCCAGGCACGCGCGGCGAATTGCTGGCGCTATCAAACGTCAGTCGCAAGAAAAATCGCGTCACGCCAACCGCGAGCAAATTGATCGCTACGCCAACTACAACTTGATTGGCCCGAAAGCGCAGTGTCGACACCGCCAAGATGCTCGTAATCACGAGGCCAGCAACCAACGCGCCGAGAATGCCCATGTACGGACTGCCACCGTAATAGCTGCCGAGCGCTGCACCAAACGCGCCGGAGAGCATCATGCCCTCAAGACCGAGGGCAATGATGCCCACCCGCTCGGACATCACACCACCAGCGGCCGCGAGCAAATACGGAATGGAAATACGCACAGTCTGCAGGAGAAACGCGAGCGCGTTCATGCCTTTGTACCAACACCGCGCGCGACCGCCGCCGCGGCCGCACGAATCTGCTTCTGCACTTCAGGCACGGCCGTCGCGACGGCGAGAATGACGACGGCTTGCAGAATATCCACAAGCTGCTTAGGGACCACAGCATTCACCGCGAGGCCGCCCTGCGACAGGGTAGCGAACAAGAGCGCCGCTAACAAAATGCCCAACGGATGATTGCGTCCAACAAGCGCCACCGCGATTCCTACAAACCCAGCACCACCGGCAAATCCTTCTTCGTAATACCCCTTGTACCCAAGCACGAAGTTCATGCCACCAAGTCCGGCTAACGCGCCAGAGAACGCCATGGTGAAAAACATCACGTGCGGCACGCGCACGCCACCAAACTCTGCGGCATCCGGCTGCAACCCCACTGCGCGCAATTCGTAGCCGCCGCGGGTCCGAAACAAATACCAGTAACTTACGACGGCCGCGACGATGGCAATGAACAACGTAAAGTTCGCTGCGGAACCGTGGAACGCGGGAATCACACTGGATAACCGCGGCACTCCGCCCACAACGATACTCGGCGTATGCAACGTTTCCGGCACGTGAATTTTTGCTGCCACCAACCAGTTGAGCAGAGCGAGCACTACAAAGTTGAGCATGATCGTCACGATCACTTCGCTTGCGCCAAACTTTGCGCGCAGCGCACCCGGCACCGCACCCACCGCAGCGCCCGCAGTCATTGCCGCCACAATGCAGAGCAATGTCGCCATCACGGCCGGCATGCCGACGGGCAACAGTAAGCCAACGATACCTGCCGCAAATCCACCCATCGCCAACTGTGACTCTGCGCCCACGTTAAACAGTCCCGCACGCCCCGCCAGTGCAAACGCCAAGCCCGTGCACGTGAGCGTGGTGGCCTTGTACAACACTTGCCCAAAACCGTACGCGTTCCCCCACGTGCCTTCAACCAATAGTTTAAACACCGTGGTCGGCGCTTCACCAAATGAGAGAATGAGCAAGTCGCCAACCACCGCAGCAAATGCCAGCGCCACAATGGGAGGCAACACAGCTTCGGCAAAGGCACGCATTCCAGGCCGCACCGTCACGCTGCCGCTCCGGTCATGAACGGGCCGAGCACGTCGGCATCGCAGTCACTGGCATCCATCACCGACACGAAACGGCCGCCGTACATGACCGCAATACGATCGGACAACGCCAGCACTTCAGGTAAATCGGCGCTGACCAAAAGAATTGCCTTTCCCGCATCACGCGCCGCGCGCAATTGCGCGTGAATAAATTCGATCGCACCAACATCGACACCGCGCGTCGGTTGCGCCGCGAGCAACACGCTAAACTCGCGACCCATCTCTCGTGCAATCACAATCTTTTGCTGATTGCCACCCGAAAGTGCGCGAGCGGGTAGGGCCGCAATGGGGGGCCGAATATCGAATTGGCGAATGAGCGTATCCGCATTGCGATCAATACGTTGGCGATCAAGGCCAGTAGGCGTTGCAAATTTGTGTTGTCGGCCGAGAATCAGATTGTCCGACACGGAGTAGTCGAGAATCAATCCACGACGATGCCGATCCTCCGGAATATGCGAGAGGCCCGCATCGGCGCGCCCGCGCACATCGCGCATGTCAAAACGCTCGTTGTTGAGCATGAGCTGACCGCCGCGCAATGCCCGCAGTCCGGCAATCGCTTCGAGCAACTCTGTTTGCCCATTTCCCTCAACGCCCGCGATGCCAAGGATCTCACCAGGCGCGACGGTGAACGACAAGTCGTTGATGACCGTGGTGCCGCGGTCGCCACGTACCGTGAGATGGTCGACACGTAAGGCGCTCCGCAACGCGGACGATGTATCCGCGCGTATCGCCCGGTTCTCGCCGGTGATCTTGATGCCAGGCGAGGCATCGAGGGCAAGTGCGACGTCACGTCCGACCATCGCTTTCGCAATATCTCGAGGTGTCGTGTCGGCCGTCGCGAGGCGCGCCACTGTGCGGCCAGCGCGCATCACAGTAATGGTGTCAGACACCTCAATGACTTCATCCAACTTATGCGTGATGAGTATGACGGTGCCACCGTTGTCCCGTAGCACACGCAACACTTGCCACAACTCCCGTACCTCGGGTGGCGACAAGACGGCGGTCGGTTCGTCAAGAATAAGAATCTTCGCGCCACGATAGAGCGCCTTTAATATTTCGACGCGCTGCGCTTCGCCAACACTTAAGTCCGCAACTTTGGCGTTTGGATCCACCGCAAGCCCACTCTTGGCGCTCAAGGCACGCACGTCCGCAACGGCACGTTCGAGGTCAATCCGCCACCCGTTCGTTGGCTCCTGACCTAAAACGACATTTTCTGCCACGGTAAGCGTGGGCACGAGCATGAAGTGTTGATGCACCATGCCGACGCCAGCTGCAATCGCGTCAGTGGTTTTCCAACCCGTCACGTCACGCTCGTTCACTTCAATGAAGCCCGCATCGGGCGTGTACAACCCGCTCAAGATCCGCATGAGTGTGCTCTTGCCCGCGCCATTCTCGCCAACCAGTGCGTGAATTTCTCCGCGCGCTACGTTCAATGACACATCACGATTCGCCATCACGGCGCCAAACGATTTGACAACGTCGCGCATCCGCACGGCCCACGAAAGTTCGCTCATCACGCCTGCATCATCGCGTACTCGGTACCTGAATGCGCCCGGCGATGATATCCGCCGTCAATGAATCGAGCTTGGCACGCACGTTTGCGGGAATTTTCGCGCGGTTGTTCGCATCATACACATAGCCGACGCCTTTCTCAGCGAGTCCAAATTGCTGCACACCACCAACAAAACGCTTTTCCTTGACGGCCTTCACAGCTTGAAACACTGATTCGTCGATGCCTTTCACCATCGAGGTGAGCACGAAGCCGGGTGCTTCCGCAAATTGATCGGCGTCTACGCCAATCCCGAGTTTACCCGTGCTACGCGCCGCTTCGAAGACGCCCAATCCCGTGCTACCCGCCGCGTGAAAGATCACGTTCACGCCCTGCTGGTACTGACTGAGCGCAAGCTCCTTTCCGCGTCCCGGATTTCGAAAGGCTTCGGGGGTGACGCCCGCATACTGCGCGATAACTTCGCAATCTGCGCACACATATTTCACACCAGCGCGATAGCCAGCTTCGAACTTGTGAATGAGCGCGATGTCCATCCCGCCGACGAAGCCCACCTTCTTGCTCTTGCCGACCAGTGCGGCCAGCGCACCAACAAGAAAAGATCCTTGCTCCTCGCGAAATTTGAGCGCAACGAGATTCGCGGGCATAGGGAGCGGATTCCCTAGGCTGTCCGACGGCACTGCGTAATCCACGTCAGCGAAATGCACGTTCGGATATTCTTTGGCGAGCGTTGTGATGTCATCGGTAAAAATGAATCCGACGCCAATTACCAAATCGAGTCCCTCGGCGGCAAGCAATCGCAGACCGGCCTCGCGATCTGAGCCCTCGCCTGGCTCAATGAAGCGCACGCGCGCACCCAACTCTTTTGCGGCGCGTTCGCCGCCCAAGAACGCGCCATCGTTGAACGACTTGTCGCCGCGACCGCCGACATCGAGGACGATGCCCACATCAAGACCCTCGCTGGTGTCAGCGACCGTCGCCCCAGAGGGTTTGACCGCGAGCAGCGCGACATGCAGAACCAGCAGCATGCCAATCAAAAGAAGAGTACGACGCATGATCGGGAAGGTTCGCCGTGCGCACCCCCAGTGGGAAGGGCCATCCTGCGGCCATTCACGACTGCTCGCTATCTCGTCCCCACACTGGCCTTCCAGAGCCCATTTAACATGTCCGACGCATACAACGCGGTCGGCGTCCAGTACACACCCCAAATATAAATCGGGCCAGAGCCAACGAAGTTTGCTTTTTCTCGTCCCATTAATCCGAGATCACAGCGACCATCCGCAAACTTTTGCGTTGCCGTGCACGTGCCGAGATCCCCGCGAATATCAAGCACACGTACGCCCGCGTTGTAATACGCTGCATAGAGCAGACCATTCGTCTCGTCAACAGAAAAATTGTGCGTACCGGCGCCCGCGCGATTGTATGCGGCCACTTCAACTGGTGCCGTCAGTGTGGTGATGTCCACAACGTGCACGTCACCGACAGACGAGCTGCCGATCGCGCCGGGTCCCTCTTCGCCGACAAATACGTATTTCTTGGAGCCAGTGACAGCGTCTTGATACCACCAAATATTGTGAACTTGTCCGCCCTTCGTCTGCACTTTCGAAATGCTGCGCGGTGCCGCCGGTGACCCACCCTGCGCTCCAATATCCCAGATCTGCACACCGTTATTCCACTCGGCGGTGAAGAGTAGACCGTCGCGGACGAACACGTCGTGTATGTATGGTGCGCCGAGCTGGATGCTGCTCACCGTGGTGGGGGACGCGGGATTGGTGAGATCGATCGTAACCAAGCGCGCCGCAACCCCATTCGCCGGGTCGATGCTGCAGAAGGCATACTGCACGCCATTTACCCGAGCCACTTCGGCAGTATGTACGCCGTATTGCAGCTCGCCACCAGTTGTGCGGACGAGCAGACGCGGTGTGCGTGGCGTGTCTAATGCATAGATCGCGAGGCCACCATTGGGATTCGACTCGAGAGCCACAACGAGCAGCTTACCATCGTCCGATACTTGCACGTCACCCGTGGTGCCCGCGAAAGCGACAATCACGGAGTCCACCAATGTCGGAGTGTTGGTGGAGACATCCCAGATTTTCACGCTGTTTCCGCGTGCAGCGCCGCGAGTGCCCCATGTGCTGGTGTACGCGGTGGTGCCGCGCACCCACACTTCAGCCGTATACCGCTCGTTCACCACACCAAGTCCAAGTGTGTTCAGCGCTGTCGGTACTACTGGTGTCGGCAATAATTTTGTGCTGGTGTCGACTGGCGCGACCGCGGTCGGCGCCGGGCTCTCTTTCGAGCTACAGGCGGCGAGGAAAAACATTATCGCAACACGTTGACAGCCGCTTGGGAATTTCATCGCTTGGGTGACGTGCGTGATTGGAGTGTTGTGACGAATCGATAAATTTCGCAGTATCCGCCGTGCCGTAATAAAAAAATTCTAGTGCGACGCCATATGCGACATCGTTGCCGAGTGCGACTCCGACATGACACCGTAGCGACCCATCCGTGACCGCATCGTACCTGCATGCACGCGAATGCCAGCACTCAGCGACCACAACGTACTGCTCCCATAAAACCGTGACGGTTCAAACACGGTTGGCAAGCGACGCGCTTCCGGATGGGCTCGCGCAATTTCAATGAACGGTACCACATGTGCGGTACGTACTTTTCGGAACATCAGCGCAGGCGTCGTGAGCGCGAGCGTGCCAATCGTCCATCGCGTCACACCAAGAATCTGAAAATCAATGTGGCCAGTCTGAGTGCGAAACGGATCAAGCAGCCGCTCATTCTCCGGCCGCTCAGTACGTTCACCACGCAACGCCACGGACGCGCCGTGCCATTCGAGCAAGCCCTCCGCCAACGCGCTCTCAAAACGAAATATACGGCGCTGGCCTAACGATTCGTCCGTACGCGCGAACTCGAGCAACACATAACGTCGATCACGAAGCATGCTTGGTCGATCAAAGCGCACTGATGTACTGGTCTGCACGTGATTAAACGCGCCTCCCTGCACAATGCCGGGTGAACGTACGAACGCGTGGCTGCCTTGCCACTCCAGTCCATCCAACGCGCGCACGGTAAGTCGAGTCGCGCGTGAATCACCAAAGCGCGACCAGCGCGGTGCGTTAAATGGCGCAACTGGTTCATCGCCGTTGAAAAATCCGTGCTCAAGTGAAACGCCTTGCATTTCACTTCCCCACTGGACCGCACCGACGGCCACCACGCGCTCAATGATCTGCGCGTGATGGTGATTTACCGGATACTTCTCAAACGGCCGCATCATCGGATCATCCGTTCCGTAGGGCGTAAAACCTTTGCCCGCCGAGAGCGAAAATCGCGCGCCGCGCCACGACGCGGACGATGCCGATAGCACCGCCTCATGCACGAATGTGTGCGGATGACGACGGTCGACGTAACCTTCTCCATACATACCCGCATTCAGTTCGCCGCGCCGCAATGTAAAGCCTTCGAAATTCAGCGTGCCGACCAATTGCAGTACACCATGTCGCACGTCCGTCATCATGTTTGGCTGCGTCACATACGCCTCCGTACGCGACTCGCCCACGTATGCCGGATCCGCGCGCGTTACAACGCCAGAAGCCATAACGCCGAAACGCGCGCCAGAGGCTAATTGCCCCTCGGCGCGCGTTACGAAACCGCAGGATGTTGCAACACTCAACGCACGAAAAACGCGACCAAAACGCGACACGCGACTTCGCCTACTTCAGCTTCTGATACCGATATCCCACAATGCCCGAACCGGTCACCTTGAACACCACATTTTTTGTCGTGCCCTTGGCGAGCGGGCCAACCTTTTGCGTATCGCTCGCCACCACCACGCCTTTGCCGTCGAGAAACTCCGCTGTGACGGAATATGAACCAGCCGTTGCCGCTTGCTGCTCCACAGACAACGTCAACTGACTTGTCGTGGCCGTGCGTTGAAAGCCTACCACTTCGACCTTGGCCGGCAATGCTTCAGCGTAGGTCTGAAACTTCACCAGTGAATCCGTCCACGCCTTGCGCTCGGCCGGCACCTTGGAGCTCTTGGCCAAGCCTTGCGATGCGTAGGCATACATCATCCACGCATCAAAGTTATTCGGATCGATCGCCACGAGCTTGGCCGTCGGATCAAACATCTTCAAAAACTGATCTTTGCTGTAGTACGTCGCGGCCAAGTTACGCAACGCGTCGCGCGCGACCGGATTTTTCTGTACCGCAGCGTCAAACATCGCGAGCGCGTCGTCCGTCCTATTTATACGCGTCGCAATCACACCACCCATCGTCAGCGCAAAATCGGTGAACTTCGTCGGTGATGCCAACAGCGGCGCATACACCATCGGAATTTGCGCCGAGTCACCAGAAAGCTTCAGCGCGATTGACCACGATTCCATCATGTTGGGCGAATCGTTGCCGTCCGGTGAAATCGCCAACAGCTCCTTGAAGCGACCCGCAGCCGCGCGGGCCATGGTCTGCTGGTCCGCACCCTTGAGCCCCTGCGCGGCCTCCAGTTCACTCATCCCGAGATACAGCATGCTACCGTTCTTCAGTTCACGATAGCTCGTGTCTACGCCTGATTTTTCAATCACCGACTTCCAGTTCTTCATCGCCGCAGGCTTATCATTGCGCTGATTTGCCGCGTTGCCGAGTACGTAGTACGGGTACGGGCTTTCCTTGCTAAGAATCAGCGAGCGATTCGCATAAAAGTCAGCCGAATCGAGCTGGCCGCTGTTGGATGCGTCGAGCGCTTTGCGAGTTAGTGCCAACCACGCGTCGTTTTGGCGTAGCGCGGTGACTTCATTTGCGCAGGCCGGCATCGCCGTGACGATCGCTTTAAACGCCTCATCGAGATGCGTGACCAGATCGTATGGTTGCTCCGGTTGTGTGACCATACCAATCGCACCACGCGTGCTCGTAAAGCCAACCGCTGGCTCCAAGCTAAACAGCACGAGCACCTGCGACAGAATGTAGTTGTACCCAGCCGGATTTTTCGCGAAGCGCTCCGGCTTGGTATCTAATTCTTTCAAAATCGACTTCAGGACGTCCGAGCGTGCGGCCGCGATCTGGGAAGACTTTGCCTTCTGAATGTTCAGCGTGGCGAGCGCCAGTTCTTTCGGACTGTTCGCATCGATATTGCACGCGGCGGACACGCCGCCCGGCTGCGCAAACATCGTGGTCGGCGCAAATGAGGTAGCAGCCAGCGCAACGGCACCGGCAAGAAACTTCCGACGCATGACTTCGACTCCTGAAACGGGAAATAACCAAGCGGTGCCTGAAATACGGCTGGCACACGCGCTGTGCTGTAGTTATTCAAACTACATGCCCGAACGCATTCGCACCCGCTTTCTCGTCATTGGCAGTGGCGTCGCTGGTCTGCACGCCGCTTGGCGCGCCTCGGCGCACGGCGATGTGACCGTGCTCACGAAACGCACACTCTTCGACTCGGCCACGGCCTATGCGCAAGGTGGCATTGCCGCCGCGCTCGGCGCCGGTGACTCTTCGGCGCTGCATCGTCGTGACACCCTAGCCGCCGGTGCTGCACTCTGTGATGCCGAGGCAGTCCAAGTGCTGGTGCAGGAGGGGCCGGCGCGAGTGCGTGAGCTGCAGGCGGCGGGCGCACGTTTCGATCTCGACCCCGATGGTGATTTCCAATTGGGCAAAGAGGCAGCGCATTCCCGACATCGTATCGTGCACGCGCAGGGTGACCAAACGGGTGCCGAAGTGGCGCGTACCCTCGTGGCCAAGGTGCGCGAAAGTCGCGGCATTCGCGTTGAGGAAATGGCACGCGTGTTGGACCTGCTTCTCGTAGACGACGGCGATGGTGTGCCGCAGTGCGCCGGAGTGCGCGCCAGTATTTCGGGACGTGCCGTTGAAATCGTAGCCGATGCGACGGTGCTCGCAACTGGCGGTTGCGGACAGATTTATCGGTATACCACCAATCCGCAGGTGGCGACGGGTGACGGGTTTGCTATTGCTCATCGCGCGGGCGCACGGCTAGCGGACATGGAGTTCGTGCAGTTCCACCCCACCGCGCTTGACACAGCAGAAAATCCACTCGCGCTGATATCTGAAGCGGTACGTGGTGAAGGCGCGGTCCTTCTCAACGGTCGCGGCGAACGCTTCATGCCCAAACGACATCGACTTGCGGAGTTAGCGCCGCGCGACGTGGTTGCACGCGAGATTTTTCGCGAGCAGCAGGCGCACGGCCCCGTGTTTCTCGACGCCACGAAGCTTGGACCACAGTTCGCGATACGATTTCCGGGCATTTTCGCGATCTGTCGTGCACGCGGCATCGATCCGTCAAAAGAACCAATTCCCGTCACACCGGCCGCACATTACATGATGGGTGGGGTAGTGACTGATCTCGCCGGACGGTCGAGCATTCCTCGACTATATGCGGTGGGCGAAGTGGCGCGAACGGGTGTTCACGGTGCTAACCGCCTCGCCTCCAATTCGTTGCTCGAAGGGCTGGTGTTCGCGGAGCGTGTAGCGCGCGACATGGTACAAACGCCGGTCGAGTTACCCGTGCCCGATCCACAAGCGTGGTCCGTGCCGCCCTTCGATGATCGCGGTGCTGCCCAAGTTGCCGCCGACGAAATCCGACAACTCATGTGGGAGCACGCGTCGATTTCGCGAACGGCACCAGGGCTTCGGCGCTGTCTCGCGCAGCTCGCACAGATCGGAAACCGTCTGCCCACCGGCGCGACAGAAGAGCGCAATTTGCACACGACCGCAACGCTCGTGGTTGAAGCCGCATTGTTGCGCAAGGAGTCGCGCGGAGGGCACTTCCGTAGCGATTTTCCAAAGTCGCGTAGGAAATGGCAGGACCGTCACATCACCTGGTAACGCATGACGATTCTCGAAGCGCATTACGATCCAACGTTAGCAGCGGAAATTCGCACGCTGGCCGGCGAACGCAACGCGGTGATCCTCGCGCACAATTATGAGCGTCCGGAAATTCAAGACGTTGCCGATTTTGTTGGTGATTCGCTCGGCCTATCGCGTGAAGCCGCACGCACGAGCGCCGACGTAATCGTCTTTTGTGGTGTGCACTTTATGGCGGAGACCGCTGCAATTTTATCACCGCAAAAAACCGTGCTGTTGCCGGATATGGCGGCCGGATGTTCGCTGGCAAGCACCATTGATGCCGACCAATTGCGCGCGTGGAAAACGGAACATCCTGGCGCACTCGTTGTGTCGTACGTCAACACGTCCGCCGAGGTCAAAGCGGAAAGCGACTATTGTTGCACGTCGGGCAACGCGGTCGACGTGGTGAATTCGATTCCCGCCGATCAGGAAATTCTTTTCCTACCGGACATGTTTTTAGGCGCACACGTCCGCCGCCTCACGGGGCGGCTGAACATGCATGTGTGGATGGGCGAATGTCATGTGCATGCGGGCATCGACCCTGAGCACATTGCGCTCACACGCGCACAACATCCGGGCGCGGAATTCCTGATTCACCCGGAGTGCGGTTGCGCCACGTCCGTGGTCGAGGCCATCTCAGCCGGAGCGATTGACCCCAACGGTGCTCATATCCTCTCGACGGAAGGAATGATCAAGCGACCGGCGCAATCGTCGCAGGAGACGTTCATTGTCGCGACGGAAATCGGAATTCTACATCGGTTGCGGCGCGAAAATCCGACCAAGCGTTTTATCGCGGCCAACGATCAAGCACAGTGCGCGTACATGAAAGTGACCACGTTGCTGAAGGTGCGTGACGCATTGCTGCACACGCAATTTCGCATCACGGTTTCCCCCGATGTTGCCGCCCGCGCCCGCACCGCTATCGAGCGGATGGTCGCCATTGGTGGCATTCCAATACAGCCTCTGGTTGGCCCCGAGGATCCCGGCGAATGAGTGAATACCACCCGCCATTGCGACGCACGCCGTCCGCACCGTTCGAAGTCATCAGGCCGCGCACCATAACGCCGCTCGACACACCGGACAGACGAGCCGCCGATCGCGCGTTCCCGCTCACGTCAGAGGAAATCACAGAGCATGTACACGCGTCGTTAATCGAAGACGAGGCCTTCAGGGATATCTCCACGCTGGCCACGGTGATCTCGGCACGCCATACACGTAGCACCGTTGTCGCGCGAGGTGACGGCGTGGTGGCCGGCATTGCATTGGCGGTTGAGGCATTCCGTCAATTGGACACTGGTATTTCCATTCGCGTGGAGGCGGAAGACGGCACGCACGTGTCCAAGGGCGATGTGTTGTTACATCTCACGGGTCACGCGCGAGGCATGCTCTCCGCGGAACGCGTCGCGTTAAACTATCTGCAGCACCTGTCGGGCATTGCCACGCTCACGGCACGCTTTGTCGCGGCCGTCAGCGGCACCTCGGCGCGCATTCTCGATACGCGAAAAACGACGCCCGGATGGCGCAAGTTGGAGAAGTACGCGGTGCGCGCGGGCGGTGGCACCAATCATCGGCTCGATTTACGCAGCGGTGTGCTCATCAAGGACAATCATCTCGCGGCGATTAGCGGAGATATTACGGCGGCGGTCACGCGTGCGCGCGGGCTGGCGTTGCCGGGCACACCCATCCAAGTGGAGTGCGATACCATCGCGCAGGTGACGGATGCGGTGACGGCGGGCGCGGATTGGGTGTTACTCGATAACATGTCCATCGATATGATGCGCAAAGCCGTCGCGATCTGTGCCGGCCACGTCACGACAGAAGCCTCTGGCGGTGTAACACTGGATACCGTTCGTCGCATCGCTGAAACCGGTGTAAATCGTATTTCGGTTGGTGCGCTTACACATTCCGCCCCCGCGCTCGATCTCGCTCTCGATTTCGAGGGCTTGTAAGTCTTTCGGACCTCGCATGCCAGTTCGCCTGCTACCGCACACTGAACGCGCCGCACGCATTCTTCTCGAGGGCATCGTTGACTACGCGGGGCTTTTTCCTCCCGCTGCGCTCGCGATGCCAACGGCTGTTCGCAATTACGCGCACTATCGCGCGAGTGGCACTGGTTGGATGCTGGGCCGTTTCGTGTGTGCGGCCGCCGCGCTCGAACTGTTTTCTCAGCACGCCGACACGCTGCTGCCGCGGGACGCAGGTGCAATTCCTTGGCGCTTAACCGTCACGGGCAGCGGCGATCTCGCCGCCGATCTGCACGCAATCGCCGCGTGCAATGAACGTCACGTCGTCTGCTTCGACGACGTGGGGGCTGTGGTCGATGCGTTCGAGCTGCGCGCGACGTCGGTGGCGGAGATTGAGGCGATTGACGCCGTCGTGCCACGCGCGTTGACGACATACATCGAAGTGCCCATCATCGATGATCCGACATTGCTCATCGCCACAATTGCGCGCGTCGGACGTCGTGCGAAAATGCGCGCTGGCGGAATCACGTCCGATGTGTTTCCAACGCCCGATGCGATCGTGCGCTTCCTCTCAATTTGTATTGCGCACGACGTAACCGCGAAAGCCACGGCCGGTTTGCATCATCCGCTCCGTGGGACCTTTCGGCTCACGTACGACGACGGTGCGGTATGTGGCCGCATGTACGGCTTTGTCAACCTGTTCTTGGCAGCGGCACTCCTCGCCACGGGCGGCGCAACGACCGATGCGATCCAACTGCTAGACGAAGCCAACGTGCATGCATTTGAACTCAGTGAGCAGTGCATTCGATGGCACAGCGGCGAGCGCACATACATGTTTGATCGGGCGCTATTGGAGCGCGTGCGCGAACGGGTCTTGGTAAGTTTTGGTTCGTGCTCGTTCACAGAGCCGGTTGATGAGTCGCGCGCACTCGGGCTCTGGTAGTCACGCGTCACCCTCTCAAATTTCTGATGACCACAGACCACACGGTCGATCCCACTCTGCAAAGTTGGGTGTCAAGTGCGAATGACGCGCGCGCTGATTTCCCGATTCAGAATTTGCCGTTTGGAATATTTCGGCGCGCGGGTTCGCGCGAATCGCCGCGTGTTGGTGTGGCAATTGGCGATCGCATTCTCGACATCTCAGCGTGTTTCGCTGCGGGGCTCTTGGGCGCTCCTGATCTCAACGACGGTGACGATATCGAAACCAATGTGCAGCGAGCGGCCCGTGCCTGTGCCTCGCCCACACTCAATGCTTTGATGCAATGCGGTGGTGCACCACGACGCGCATTGCGGTCCGCGATCTCGGCCTTGTTGGCGAGCGACGCGCCCGTCAATCAGCAACAGATCGCCGAACACGCGCTCGTGGCCCAACACGACGCGGAGCTCTTTCTCCCGGCGCAGATTGGCGACTACACCGACTTCTATGCATCGGTGCATCACGCGAGCAACGTTGGCGCGTTGTTTCGGCCGGACAGCCCGTTGCTGCCCAACTACAAATGGGTGCCTATTGGCTATCATGGGCGCTCTTCGTCGATTGTGCTGTCCGGCACCCCCGTGCAACGTCCGTCCGGGCAACGGCTCGCCGTTGGAGAAAGTGTGCCCACCGTTGGACCATCGCGTGCACTTGACTACGAAGTCGAACTCGGCGCGTTTGTCGGTACCGGTAGCGCACTCGGTACATCCATTTCGCTCGCAAATGCGGAGGCACATTTATTTGGTCTGTGTTTGCTGAATGACTGGTCGGCACGCGACATCCAATCGTGGGAGTACCAGCCACTCGGTCCATTTCTCGCGAAGAATTTTGCGACGTCCATCAGTCCATGGGTGGTGACGCTTGAGGCCCTCGCGCCATTTCGTGCGCCACTCGCGGCCCGCGCTGATGGTGATCCAACGCCACTGCCATATCTGGACGACGCCAATGATCGGGCACACGGCGGCGTTGCCATCACCGTAGAACTCTGGATGCGAACGGCTCGCATGCGTGCGGATGGTAATGATCCAGTTCGTATCTCTAGTAGCAGTGCGCTGGATCTATACTGGACACTCGGACAAATGCTTGCGCACCACGCCAGTGGCGGCTGCAACATGCGCGCCGGTGATCTCTTGGGTACCGGAACCATTTCTGGCCCGTCGGCCGAGAGTCGCGGGTGCTTGCTGGAGATCACGCGCCGCGGTGCAGATCCGCTCACGTTGCCAAATGGAGACGTGCGGCGCTTCCTCGAGGACGGCGATGAGGTCGTACTGCGCGCGTTCGCCGAGCGAGAAGGAGCAGTGCGGATTGGCTTTGGCGAATGTGGCGGGGTCGTGCTGGCCGCGGAATAAGCATGAATGATCTGCTCTTCGCACGCTCGCAAATGGCGATCTCGCTGGCCTTTCACATCATTTTCGCGGTTGTGGGCATTGGTATGCCCGCGCTGATGGTCATCGCCGAATGGCGGTGGTTGCGAACGCGCGACCCGATGCTGCTGGAACTCGCGAAGCGTTGGGCCAACGGCACGGCTATTCTCTTCGCCGTTGGCGCTGTATCTGGCACGGTGCTCTCGTTCGAACTCGGTCTTCTGTACTGGCCGTCACGGTGGTGTTCTTGCTGTGGCGACAGTTGCTGAAAACTGGAATCGGCGGTGATACACCGGTTGGTCTCACGGGAGAAATACCCACCCAGCGATTAACGCCGTCGTAGTCGAGTGCTCACATGGACTTGACGTGGACGCTACCCAACGCTGTCGCGGGCACCATGGTGCTCGCGCTGAACGCGTACGTCCTCCTCGGGGGCGCAGACTTCGGTGGTGGCGTGTGGGATTTGTTGGCACGAGGCAAGCACCGCGATCAACAACGCGCACGGATCGTTCGGGCCATTGGCCCTATTTGAGAAGCGAATCACGTCTGGCTGATACTCGTCGTGGTGCTGCTCTTTAGCTGCTTTCCAAAAGCGTTCGCATTGCTGGCCACCGAGTTACACATACCCATCACGCTCATGCTCGTCGGTGTTGTACTCCGCGGCTCAGCATTCACGTTCCGTACATACGAAAGCCAATCCGATGGCACACAGCGTCGGTGAGGGCGCGTTTTCTCCATTGCGAGTTGTTCTCACGCCAATTGTACTAGGCGTGTGCTTGGGCACAGTTGCCAGCGGTCGCGTGCCGTACGGCGCACCGTCGCACGCGACATTTGGTGCACGTTTTGTCGCACCGTGGGCGTCGTCACCGTTTGCGTGGTCGGTAGGCGCACTCACACTCGCATTGTTCGCGTTTCTTGCGGCCACATATCTCACCGTCGAAGCACAGAACGATGAATTACGCGCGGTCTTCCGTCGACGCGCGATGCAATCGCAAGCTGTCGTCCTTGCGTCGGCCGTGCTGACCATTGTACTCGCGTGGATTGACGCACCACTCGTGTTTCAAGGCCTGACGCAGGGCACTACGGCACTGGGCATGCACGCCGTCACCGCAATTGCCGTGCTGACTACCATTACGGCACTCAGTCGTCGGCAGTACCAGCTCGCGAGACTCGCCGCCGCAGCACAGGCCAGCTCCATTTTGTGGGGATGGGCGTGGTCGCAATTCCCCTGGCTCTTGCCACCATCACAGACCATCACCGCGCTCGCCGCACCGCACATCACGTTGCAGCTCACGCTCGGTGTGCTCGCCATTGTCACCGTTTTCTTGCTGCCGAGTTTTGTATATTTATTTCGGGTGTTTAAGAGTGGTGCAACGGTGTTTGAGGGTACGGACAACGTCGGCTAACAGAACTGCTGGCCGAAAATTGCGCGAATGACCCCAATTTGCCCAAACAAAATTCTGGCTGGATCGAGTGATGCCGACACCGCATGGTTTGATTAAAGAAAAGGCTGTTCCGGGAATTTCGGGAGAAGCGTCGGTCGTACAGCAACTCGCACTTTTTGCATTCAAGAAACAGGGCAACGCGATCTGCCGGTCGACACGCCACCAGCGCGCACACCGTGCGAATTCGCGCCATTCGCGGCTCGCCGTGGCTATTTCCTAACGCACACACACGGCCATGTCGGCCGCACCGTCGAATCAGCACAGCAACGACGCGGATACGCATCGAAACCACGGAAACGCACGGATACCACAACATGCTGTGTGGTTGCGGTTGCTGGATCGGCGTGATCCGCTTTGTCTCCGTTCAGTGTATCCGTGCCTTCTCCGTTCCGCAGTTTGCTTTTCTTGCGTCTTCGGGG
>JANYHT010000045.1 GCA_025358925.1 Gemmatimonadaceae bacterium
GCGTGGGCCAAGCAGCGGCACATTCATCTCGACTTCATTCAACCAGGGAAACCGCAGCAGAACGCGTAGGTCGAACGCTACAATCGCACGGTGCGGACCGACTGGCTCTCGCCGTGGCTCTTCGAGCGCATCGAAGAGGTATAGGAATCCGCGACACGCTGGCGCTGGACGTACAACAACGAACGCCCCAATATGGCATTGGGTGGCATCACCCCGATCATGAAACTTGCACGCGCAGCGTAGGTCCACTTACGGCGTCGATTAGTAAAGGGTGGATTACCGAACGCCGCAGCGCATGTTGGCGGCGCACATGAGTGAAGTGCCGGCGTCGCTGACCACGCTGCGCGCTGACATTCCGACATCGCTCGCGTCGCTCGTCATGTCGTGCCTTGCCAAGGATCCCAAAGATCGTCCACAAAAAGCGACTGACATCGCACGCATGTTGGAGACGATTAATAGTGGCGACGGCATGCTGGCGATGCCGCCCGTGCTGCTTGGCGGCCCCGGAATGTTCAAGAAGGCGCTGCTCATCTACGTGGTGGCGGTCGCCGCGGTTGCCCTCGTCGCGAAGGCGGCGATCGTCGGCATAGGATTGCCGGAGTGGGTATTTCCCGGAGCGCTCACGCTGATGGCGCTCGGGCTTCCCGTCGTGTTGTGGACGGGCTATGTGCAGCGCGTGACGCGCCGCGCGATGACGACAACGTACACGCCCGGCGGAACGCCTTCGCTTGCACAAGGACCGATCGCGACGATGGCGCTCAAGGCCGCGCCAAACTCTTTGCCGACGGTTCAGCGCCGCACAGTTACACGCTCACCAGATCGCGCGTGTCAGACACCGGCCTCGTGGTCGCACACTACGAGCGCGCGGGCGAGGTCAAGACCGCCGATGTTGCGCTCGATACGCCTAGCGATAAAGAACGGGCGCGCCAGGAACGCATGAAGCGCGAGGACGCGGTGTCAAACGCTTCCGAAAAACCGCCCTGACTGTCGCGCCAGATTGGTGCACGACGCGCACGCAGCACTTCGCCGCTCAGTGCTCGAAGTTCGGCCGTGCTTCCTGCGGTCATATCAGACCGCAACGCTACAGCACGGCGCGCGCGCGTTTTTCAGCGACCGCATCTTGCCAAAGTTGCATTCGGCCGAGCCGTTCAGTGCGGAATACTTACGGAGTGTGGCCGATCGCTATCGTGCCGCAGCGCCGGACATGGTGGGCGAGATACCATTCGTCATCGAATGTTTCATTGCCGAATACGGATCACCTAGGTCGTCTATTGTCGAGCATGAGACACGTGACGAGGCACAGTGTATTCCGATACCGCATCTGAAATGCAACCGCTTCTGCGATTCCAACAATTCGTTATTCCGCTGTATCACACGGCGCTGGAAAACGCATCGGCGCAACGTACCAGCCTTCGCACCGGTATCGCAATTGCACAGTTCCGCGACCAACAGTAAATCGTCACCGGCGAAGATCGAACGGTCGCGTTGTTTGATGCATCGGGACTATTCGTGCGGGTGCTGACTCGAGCTGGCGATTTCGCAACAATCGATAAACGGCTTTCGGGTCGAGACGCGCGCCGAAAGATTGAATGCGGCTACACCAACGCACTCAGGCGCGTGGCTTAGGCCGGCGACATTCTGCATCACAACGTTTAACGCTGCGTGCGACCGGCGAGCGCGCGCCTCATGCGATCGCTTATGCATCAGCTTGACGCGCACCAATCCCCCGCGCATGATCACCGCGTCCACGCTTCCGCTTTCTCTCTCCGACAACTGGTGTGCCATGCTGCAATCTCGCGTCTCACTCGCGCGTGCGTTGACGTATCAATTCATGGTGATCGCGCTCGCCTGTGTCACCACGTTTACCACTCGTGAAGCTTCTGCGCAGCTCACTGGATCGTTCACCACTACCGGTAACGTGGGTATATCAGCCTCGCGCATTGACTTCGGCGCCAATGGCGTTGGGCCAGGCGCCTTCACAATCGGCGCGGGCCCAACCGGTTCGTTTTCACTATTCGCCGGATTCACCGGTTTGACTGCCGATGTGAATCTCACCACGCATTCGGTGAACACGGCGTTTAGTGATCTCAACTTCATGACATTCTCGACCGTTCCAACATTAGCGTTCGACGCCACGCTGTTAGCGGCCGGCGGCTTCTCATCTACACTGTGCGGGGCGGTCGCGGCAGCGGGTCAGCAATGCACGCCGGCGAATAGTCCTTTCGCGTTCACCAATACATCCAGCACGGCATCAACGTTCTCGTTCGGTATCTCCGGCATTGCACACGACGGCGTCAACAGCGGGGCGTTCACCGCAATCTTCACGGGCGCCGCGCCATTTTCATTTCAAAATTTCCTGACAACCATCAATGCTGGCGGAACCGTTACGTCGTCGTACACGGGATCGTTTCAAGTCGTTGGAACGACGAGTACAGTTCCTGAGCCGTCTACTCTGGCGCTGCTTGTCGCAGGGTTAGCGGCAGTTGTGGTTGTACGGCGGAAGCGAACAGTTCCTCGATAGCAGTCTGCGCATTGGCAACGTTGCCGATTCATCGGCAACGTTGAACGGCGCATTCGCGCGCCGTTACCTGACCGGCCCAACGTACTTGTCCAACCACGCGATCCCTTCGCGAATGAGCTCCGTGCGCGGAACATCGTGTCCGCCCTCATACACGATGTACTTCCGATCGGCAGCGGGTGCGCCGTGGTTGCGAAAGAATGGCTCTTGCGCAGTACGAACTGGGAAGAAGAAATCGTACCGGCCGTTCAGCATCAATACCGGCTGTCGCACACGTAGCAAATAGTTGAACGGGTCCACCTCCGGTCGACTGTGGTCCAGCGTTCGCTTGTAGTCCTTTACCCACATCACCACATGGTCGCGCCAGAAAATGCTCTGGTCGGGAATGTCGCTGTGCAAGCTGTCGGAACGCTCGTACGTCGACTTCAAAATCGGCGCAATGACAGCGCGCCCGGTTTGCAGCACCCAGCTCGCGCGTGTATCGAAGGCGCTGGTCGCTGTACTTGCGGCCGAACCGATTATACCGGATCCAAGAACACGATGCTCTGATACGGCGGCTACCCGCGCTTCGGCGTGTACACCCACGCAAACACACGTTCCTTGCCGCACGCAGCCTCGAAGCTCACACGTTCGGCGTTGTAAGTCTCGTTCGTTGTATCACGGGACTCCACACGCGCGTTGAGTGCGACGGGATCAGAGTCAAACACGCGCGGGAAATTCGCGAACATCGCATCCGAGACAGGCTTTCCTTCGCGTAGTCCGATACAGCGTGTCGGAGCGGCGCCGACGCCTGCGCGAGCATTGGTTCATGTTCGTTGTATAGTGCGAGCCGAATACCGTTGATTTCTGTTCGATCCATCGGGCGCTGCGCATACGCGTCGGTGAACGCGTACTTCGGATCACTCCATCCGCCACCCAAAATAAATCGATCGCCCGACTCGCTCGCGTTCAGACACCACTCGCGCACGTTGCCCGCCATATCGGACACGCCGCCCTGGCCCACGCCTCTCAGCGTGCCTACAGGCAACGGACCTTTTCCATCGAGGTTGCTCAGCGGAACGATGAACTTCGAGAGCGCGACATTTGCGCCGCGTACCCAATGAAAAACCGTCGGTAGCGATTTCTTCGCATAGCGCGCGTACGCCGCGGCCTCGTACCAACTCACACCAGAAACTGGATACTCCGCTTGTCCGGCAGGAAAATCGCCGCTCTCCCACGTGGCCGGACTCGGTCGACCTGTGCGGTCGACAAAGCGCGCCATCGCTCGTGCAAAGGACAGCGTCGTTGCGCCGTCGCGGAATGGTGCTTGCCAATAGCTCAAGTCGCGATAACCGCCCGCGTCGACGAACGCTTTGTATTGACGATTGGTGACCTCGAAGCGATCAAGACGGAATTCGCCAAGTTTGACCGCCGGCATGGCCTCGGTGCCAACGAGAAATGCCGAGAGTTGCCCACCCGCGATGCGCTCCATTTCCGGATGCGGCGCATCAACTTTATCGAGCAATGTATTGACTGACGCAACGCCGGCTCGATACATAGCCTTTGCGGGCGGCAGCGTGCCGTATTCGGCCAACACACCGCGCAGCGATTGTCCCTGAACGTACGGCATCACGTAGTACAGCAGTCCTTCCACTTCGCCTGACTCGAGCAGCGGCAGGATATGCGGCGATTGCAGCGTCGCGGCGATGTTCACCTCGCGCAGAAAACGCTCGCTACCGACGGCCAATGCCAACTCAGGTCGCAACAGCTTGATGGCCACTTCACGCCCGTGCTTCTCGTCGTGCGCGAGATAGACGGTGGCCATGCCGCCATGTCCGATTTCGTTGGAAATCGTGTAGCGGCCAGCCAGCGCGGACGACAGACGTTCGAGCGGATTCATCGGTCGATTAATTGGTGAACGCTCGCCTGTCACTTCCCCTTTCGCATCTTTCCTGCGGGCTGCCACGCGGGCGTCCCCTCTTCCCACTGATTGTCCGTTAACTGCTGCACATTGGTTCCGTCAAAGCGCATGACGAAAATGTCACCGTACGGCTGCGGCGCATCGGTGTAGGTGACTTCATCTTTGAATCCCATGCGCGCCGACGCAAACACGATGTACTCGCCGTCGGGCGACCATGACATGTGCGCATCATTGCCCTGACTGTGCGTGAGTTGCTTTGGATTTGTGCCGTCAGGATGGATCGTCCAGATCTCGTAATTGCCGCCTTCATTTCGCGAGAACATGATGAGATCACCACGCGGCGACCACAGCGGAAAATTGTCGTAACCGCTCGCAATTGACGTGATCTTTTTGGTCGCAATGTCCATGATGCGAAGCCCGTCGCCGTCGTCGCCAAACGTGCGATACACAAAGCGGCGACCGTCGGGTGAGATGGACGGAAACGCATTGTTCGCCGGCCCCTTGGTGAGTTCCTCGTAACCACTCCCGTCGGCGCGCACCATCGCAACTTGCGCGCCTCCCTCCGAGCGCGGCACGCTCGCACCGAATTGCGTATGAAAGTTGTTGAAGAACGCGCCAAACTCACCGATGCCGAAAATGATATGCGTTCCGTCGGCGGTCCACTGCGGCCCCAACACGTTGCGCGTCGAATCGCGATATACCACACGCAACGTATCCCGTCCAACATCGGCGACCGCCAGCGACGCACCTTTCGCATTCACCGCGCCGGGTCCGATAAACGCGAGATGCGCGCCATCCGCACTGAACGCAGAATTCGCGCCGCCGAGTACGAGTTCGTACTGCGGGTTTTTCGAGTACGCCTTCGCCCACGGATGTCGAGTGAAAGGAATGCGTTTGTGAAACACCACCTGCTTTCCGTCGGGACTCCACGACGCGGCACGAATTTGTCCCGCCGGCCCACGTGTGCCATCGCTGTACTGAATGCCCTGCGTGCTGCCATCGCGCCGAATGAACGCCATGACATCACCATGCGCCAGCACCGGATTCAAGTTCACGCCGTGCGGTGTTTGCAGATCGCTCATCGCGCCAGTTGCGATATCGACCGATGCAATGCGCGTGTCTTCCGCCAAATCAGGAATGGCGCGCCGATTGTCCATCGTTTGTTGCGCAGTCATGCAGTGCATCAGCACGCGTTTGCTGTCGGGCGACCATGTTGGACTGCCACACATGCCGCCGTGCGGAGTGAGCTGCTTGAGTCCACTGCGGTCGGGATGCACGATGTACACATCCACCACGTGCAACGCTTCCCATCGCCCCTTCCCACTCGGCAAGCTGCTGGTGCGATCTGACGAAAACGCAATCCATTTTCCATCGGGCGACCATGACGGCCGAAAATCGCCGCCCGCGCCTGAGGTGAGTGGCGTTATGCGTTTCGTCGTGAGGTCCATCGTGAACAAATCTGCAGTTCCATCCGCGCGCGAACTGACGAACACGAGTTGCTTCGTATCGGGAGAGAACGCCGCCTGATCGTCGTACGCCGGATTATCGGTGAGTCGTTCGAGCGCGCTGCCATCGGTGTTCACGCGATAGAGATCGGCAGAACCGTTCCGCTCCGACGTGAACACAATGCTGCGTCCGTCTGGCGCCCACGCCGGATCGTAATTCATCTCTTGTGCAGTGCCGAGCGGATGTTCGTTGGTGCCGTCGGCATTGGCGATGAACATCGCGAGCTGTCCAGGCTGTGGAGCCACGCGCGTCATGACGATGCGCGCCGGATCGGCCGGAGCGAGGAGCGAGAGAAGGGCGAGCGGAAGCAGGTGATACGCGCGCATGGCGGAGCTCCACGAAGGCTGATGATGCGCTCTGTTTCGAGCGGGAGAATGGCCGAAGGTACCGTGTTACCTCTTCGGCGCAACGTTCTCGCCCTAACGAATATCGAAGTCGCGGAAGGCAGCGTGGGTGAAGGTCATAGTTTGCTACGGTACACCCTTGGCGGTACTGTTTGGCAATGCGACCACTTCGCTATTCCATCAACGTCACATTGGACGGGTGCTGCGACCATCGCGCAATGATTGCGGACGAAGATTTGCATCGACACGCACTCGAGAACATCGAACAGGCCGATGCTCTCCTCTTGGGCCGAGTGACCTACGAAATGATGGAGGTCGGGTGGCGAGGGTCGGCGCCGGAAGGAGCCAGAACCGATTGGGAGGAAGCGTTTGCAAGAGGGATTGACGCGAAAAAGAAGTACGTCGTGTCGAGCACGCTGGAAGGGGTCGATTGGAACGCGGAGCTGGTGCGCGGTGACGTAGGGAAGGCCGTTCAGCTGCTCAAGTCGGAGTCAGGAAAGGGACTGCTCGTTGGAGGCCTGACGTTGCCGCTGGCGTTGGCGGAGATGGGATTGATCGATGAGTACGAGTTTGTGGTGCAGCCCCGACTTGCGGGCCATGGGCCGACGTTGTTCGCGGGACTATCGAAGCGTGTCGACTTGAAGCTCGTGAGCCGGCTGGAGTTCGGCTCAGGGGCGGTGGCGATGCGATACGAGCCGCGTAAGTAGCCGTCAATGTGGCGTGCAGCAGCATTTCCCATGCATCGAGCGTCGAGTCGTACAAATTCTGTTCCTGTTTCTTTCATTTCGGAGCTGAGCCCTGCGTGCTAAACATCTGGTGGCCATCATCAGCGTCGCGTTTGTCATCGTGTCAATGACGCAAGCGTGCAGTAAGCCTGCGTCGACGGCGAACGATGACTACTCGGCGAACGTGCAAGCAGGTCTGCAGCTCAATCGCACTGGCAAATGGAACGATGCACGTGTACTCGCGGAAAAATATCTGGCGAGCAAGCAAGGATTGCCGTCGAGTCAGGAGCGCTGTGCCATGCTGGTATCAGCCGCGCACTCGAATGCAATTCTGCACGAAAACGCGAAAGGCGAAACGCAGTTGCGCGCGTCTCTTAAGCGTGTGAGCGATATCCGCTGCGGTTCGGTTGGCACATAGAGGCTGGACGCGTTCGTCGAATCCTGAACGGCGAGAACCCCAACGAAGTGTTTCATCCATCGTCTACAGTCGGCGGTGGCTCGCGCGGTTGAAGTGTCATTGCGGTGTGCATGATGACCTGCGTCGCAGTTTGCACGCCACCGGTCTGATTGGTCGAGTGATGGCGTCGATGGATTCGTAGTCACGTCATTCGCGGCCATCGACCCGGCCGCGCAAGTCGATCTGCTGATCGTGCATCATGCACCGTGGACCGACACGTATGCGGCAACTTCACGCAAGATTGGCACGTGTCACGTGACAGATTACACTACCGAACGATCAGAACGTTTGCGGACAAGCGCACCTAGGAGCTGCTCGTCAACGGGAGCGCGAAGCCGATGCGTATGCACCGGGCGCGTTTTACCGTGTTGCTTGTGTCGTGTCCATTCGTGCTGCCAACTCGCGCGAGCGCGCGGCCCTCCAAGCGATCACGGCGTTGGCTTGATACCGAACTGCGCCCATAACACGAGATCACCGAACGCCGTACCGAGGTCCTGCGGCGTGAAACCGCAATGTCCGTTCGCATTCACGAAGCGCTGTACCAACAGGTCAGAGGTACCCGCTGCGGAAGCGGCGGCGGCATACGAAGCCTGATTGAAGCCCGGCACGACGGGATCGAAATTTCCGGAGAGCATAGCGAGTGCATCGATTATTCGAGCGCACAACGCGTGCGTCTTCCGGCTCAAGCCGTCCACGACAACGATCTCGTTGCGACTGCCCGTCGCGATGCTGGCGGCCGTGAAGGTACTCGCCAATGCGCGCGATGTGCCGTGTCAAAGTCTCCTGAAAGTGTTTCTCGCTGAGCGGCTCGCGGCCCTCAACGCGCGCGAGATTGATGCCGCACTCGCCCGCATGACTTTCGACGTGGCGTCGCCGAAGGCGTTGAAAGGACGATGCGCGCTGCACCTGACCGCTGGAAGCCTGCGCTTTGTTTGACGCGCACGTTCTCACATGCGCGAGAACGCTTGCTCAACTTCTCTAGCGCAACCCGCGACGACGACGTTTGTATTCAGTGCTCACGCACAAGCGATCGCACACGCGGTCACACACGCAGCTATCCTCTGGAGGTTGTTGATGGCGCTCTCCATTCGACATCTCATTGCCGCTTCCCTCGCCGTCGCGCTAAGCGGCGCGCGCGTCGAGGCGCAGGCCGGCTTTGAAGGCGTTGCGACCTTCATCATGCGCGACAAACAAAACCACAAAGCCGACACGATTCAGCAGAGCACGAAAGGTAAAAGCGTGCGGATGGACGGACTGAGTCGCGATGGCCGGAAGGGAGGGGGCATGATCATCGACGGCGAGAAGAAGCGGTTCATCGTCATCGACGACGAAGACAAGACTGCCATGATCATGTCACAGGACGATCAGGAAAAAATGCGCGCAAGGGCCGAGGGGATGACGCGAAACATGCCCAAGACGCGCACGCCACCGACGGCAACGCCAGAAAGAGGAATGGACATCACGAAGACGGGGCGGACGGAAACGGTCGCCGGCGTCCGTTGCGAGGTATACCACGGCGTGTCCACCGGCAAGGCGGACAAGAGCGAAGGCGATATTTGCATCGCCGACGGCGTCGGCTTCGGCATGTTCTCGGCGCTCGCCAGCAATCCGATGTTTCAGCAATCGCGCAGCAGACTGTTCGATCAATACCGCAAGATTCTTGGCGATGGTAAGGGCGTGATCAAAGCGACAACAGTTGAAGGCGGCAGCAGCTATGTCTCGTTGGAATTAATCAGGCTCGAGAAGAAGAAAATTCCGGAGTCGGCGTTCGAGCCGCCGGTCGGTTATCAGGTGCGCTCGATGGGAGACATGCTGAAGGGAGCGACGGATGCCATGGAAAAGATGCGGAAGGCGCGGAGCGGAAAGCCGCCGGTGTGAGGTGCTCTGATCGATTTGTCGCGTGGCTCGAGTATTTCTCGGCGAGGCCACAGGCCAGTCAGTTCGCGGCGGTAATCGAAAAGGTCGAAGAGCTGTTGGTGCCAACGATCGTGTTGGTCGAAGTCACGCGGCGAGTCTTGCAGGAAAGAGCTTTGCGCATGCGTACCTAGGCGACATGAGCCGCTACAGGATGACTTGCATGCGCAGCGTCACGTAGCGTTCTGTGGCGCGATCGGCACCACGCGGTGCGCCACCGACGAAGCGAACAAGTTCGCCAGCGAGTTGCAGCTTGGTTTGTCGCTGCAGGAACCAGTTCAGGGCCACGCCGCTTTCCAGCGCGCTCTGCGGAGCCGCGTCTGCGTCGGCGAACGTTGGGAACGCGTGGCCGCCAACGCGTACACTCGACACGCGCGCTGTGACTTGCCAGGCGCCATGGGCACCTCGTGGCGTCAGCCCGATTTGTGTCGACGGTTCCCCGCTGAGGGACAATGCGGCCAGTGCCAGCATGCCGGTGGTCAGTACGCGCCCGCGCACCTCACCGTGGCGCAGTGCCGCGTTGTTGTAAACGATTTCGGCGTTCAGGGACAATCGCTGACGGTGCCATTGGGCGAACGCCCCGGTTCGATCGCGCCAGCCATCGGCCTGCGTTACGCTCGTGCCAACCCGATAGGCGAACCACGTGACCCCGCTGGGCGTGTTGAACAACGGCAGCTGCGCGTCAGTACCCTTGGCCGTTTCCCTGCCCCGACTTCCATTCACGCCGAGCGACAGCCCCTGCGTGGCGCCCTCCACAGTGCGCTGGGTTGGTCGCCAGACAACGCGCGCCGCGACGTCCTTGTCGGCATTGGCGTCAGTGAACCCGCTACTGTTGTCGGGCACTCCGTTCAGGAGTGCGACCGTCACTTCGAAGCGTCGCGCGCGCATTTCGTGCGTGACTTGAAGTCCCTGATCGCGATTGCTAGTGAGACTCGACAGCAACGAACGCTCAGGAAAGAATTGGTCCAGTATCAGGTTGGCGCGTTCCTGACCAAACGGGGTGCGGAATCGTCCCACGCGCATCCACGTTGCACGCGTGAGCGACACGTCCACGAAACCATCTTCGAGGCCGGTCGCTCCGTTGGCGGAGAATTCTGGCATCAGCCGCATCACCAGCCATGAGCTGAGCACGACGTCCATGGTCACGCGCGCACGACGAATGACGAACGCCGACGAGGCCGGTGGCGCGGACGCCAGCCAGAGCCGCGGCGCGTCGAACTGGAGCACGCCGCGCAAACGCAGTTGTCGTTTGGCGTCATCAGAGCGGATGCGCAAACCCTGTCCGTCGAACACGATTGCCGGACCTGCGGTATCAACCGTTGGAAGGCGTCCTTGCGCATGTGCACGGGTCGCCAGCATCGCACTGGCAAGCAGTGCGGTCGCGATAAATTGACTCAGCTCCTTTCGAATAATCATCCCGCGAACGCGGGAGCGTTGCGCGTGGACTCAGTCCCCGCAGGTGGTGGCGGTGATCCCTGCAGCAGTCTGTCCTTTCGCCCGTATCGGGCAGCGTTCGCGGCGAAAGGAACACGGCTGCGCAAATGCCGCTGAAGATGATGTACGGATCCAGAATGCGTCACAGTAACTGTCGGTGAGTGGAGATGCTGACGGATCAAAGTTCGGTTCTTGTATGCATACCTAATCTTGAGTGCACGCTACGCCAGCGCGTCGGCGATTGCGGTCGTCACCTGCTGCGTGTTCGCGGTGCCGCCCAGATCGGGTGTTCGTGGACCGTTGTCACCAACCACGCGCTCGATCGCGCTCACAATCCGATCGTGCGCCGCCGTGAGGCCTAGCTGATCGAGCATCATGGCACCCGCCCATATAGCACCGATCGGATTGGCAATGCCGCGGCCCGCAATATCCGGAGCCGAGCCATGAATTGGCTCGAACATGGATGGATGCGTGCGCTCAGGATTGATGTTCGCGCCAGGTGCCACGCCCAGACTGCCGGAAATCGCGGCACCGAGATCGGTGAGAATGTCACCGAACAAATTCGATGCGACGATGACATCGAGCGTGCCTGGATGCGTCACCATGCGTGCCGCGAGTGCATCGACGTGATACTTGCGATATTCAACGCCGGGATACTCCAACGCGACGGCTTCCACCGCCTCATCCCACAACACCATCGTATGCTGCATGGCGTTGGACTTGGTCGCACTGGCCAGTCGGCGAGTCGGTCGACGGGAGGCGAGCTCGAACGCAAAGCGGGCAATGCGCTCGACGCCGCGTCGCGTGAAGATGCCGGTCTGTTCGGCGATTTCATGCGGCGTGCCTTTGTGCAAACGTCCTCCCACCCCTGCATATTCGCCCTCAGAATTTTCGCGCACACAGATCATGTCAATGTCGGCGGGCGCACGTCCCGCAAGCGGCCCTAGAACCCCAGGCAGCAATCGCATCGGGCGAAGATTGACGTATTGATCGAAGCGCTGTCGGATGGGCAGGATCAACTCCCACACCGAGATGTGATCGGGCACCGCAGGATCACCAACCGCGCCGAGATAAATCGCGTCGAAATCCTGCAGGCGATCGAGTGCGTCGGCGCTCATCATCGATCCCGTTCGGCGATAGAAGTCGCACCCCCATGGGAACTCGGTGAAGGCGAGCGTGCACGCTTCGTCACGCACGGCGCGACGTAGCACTTCGATACCGGCCGGAATGACTTCCTTGCCGATGCCATCGCCAGCGATCACCGCGATGTTAAGCGTCTTATGAGATTGGATCATGAGATCGGCCGACACGTCACATGCCCGGCGGCGTAAAGCGTCCGTCCTGTGCGAGCCATCCACCGTCGGCATAAAGGATGGTACCGGACACATAGCTGGCAGCGTCAGACGCAAGGAACAGCGTCGGCCCTACCATCTCGTCCGGTTGTGCCCATCGACCCAACGCGGACTTTGCTGCGTACGCGTCGTACCACGCGGCATTGGCTTTGATGGGGGCGGTGAGGGGCGTTTCTACCACGCCCGGGCCAACGCAATTCACGCGAACGCCGTAGGGTCCAAACTCACAGGCAGCGCCGCGCGCGAGCTGCAGAATGCCGGCCTTTGTGGCGGAGTACACGGACTGTCCCGGCTCAACCACCAGCGACCGGATGGAGGAGAAGAGCACGATGCTGCCGCGCCGTTGTGCCACCATGATGCGCCCGGCTGCCCGCAGCACATTGAAGTTGCCTTTGATATTCACCTCGAGCACGCGCGCCAAATCATCATCCTCGTAGTCGAGGATTTTCTTGCGCACGTTGATCGACGGTGTGCAAATCACGATATCGAGGTGACCGTGCTTCGCCGTAATTTCGGTGAAGGCCTGATCAACTGACGCGACGTTGGTGATATCGATGGAGCCGGATTCCGTCGCCCCACCGGCGTGCTCGGCCACGGCGGCGGCAGCGTCGCGCGCGACGTCGAGGCAAATGACCGTCGCACCCATACCGACGGCGCCGATGGTCACAGCCCGACCGATGCCAGAGCCGCCACCGATAATGGCAGCGACTTTGCCCGTGAGATCGAACATGCTGTTGTTAGACATGATGATGTGCCGATGGTGAAGAGGACGCGCGCGTGCTCGTCGTCGGGTCGTCCGATCCGCCAAACATGCGTCGACAGAGTTGGGCAACAAAGAACGCGATGATCGATCCGGCAAGGCCTGCCATGGCCGGCGTGATGCCACCAATGGGCAAGCCATCGTGCAAGAGTCGTAAACCGCCGACAATGGTGATGCCCGTGATGATGGCCGCGAGCGCATCCGGTGTTGCCGCTCGGCCGCTGGTCAGACCAGCCACGATCGGCACGAACAAACTGACGCCCATGATCGTGTAAAAAATACTGAGCGCACTAACCACACCGGCGGCGGTGAGTGCAACGCCGACCCCGAGCGCGCCGGCGAACACCGCAGTGAGTCGAGTGACCCGCAACATTTGCGTGTCGGATGCATCACGATTGATGAAGCGTTTATAGAAATCCTGCGACAACGATGTGGTGAGCATGAAGAGCACCGCGTCCGCCGCGCTCAACTCCGCAGAAAACACGGCGGCAAGACCGAGCGTGCCGATCGCAAGCGGCACACCGGATACCAGCAGTGTGGGCAACGCCAACTCCGGCTGTGCGAGATTCGGAAATTGTACGCGCGCCATCATGCCGAGCAGCACGGGAATGCCGGCGTACAGCATGAGCGACACAGCATTGAGTCCGACGCCGACGCGCACCGCGCGATCATCGCGCGCGCCGTAGATTTTTTGTAAGAGTCCAGGCGATACAATGAACGCCGGCCCGAGCATGGCGAGGTACACGAGGCCGGAACCACCGCTGCTCCATGGATTCCAATAGTCGGCGGTGGGCTGCAACGCGCGCACGGCGTGCCAACCGCCCGATGCCGACAAGGCAAACGGAATTGCGATGAGAAATCCCACCAACTTGACGGTGAGTTGCACCACATTCACATACGCCGACGTGAGTAAGCCACCGGCCGCAAAGTAAACCGTGATGAGCAGGCCGCCGAGTATGCACCCGATGGCCTTGGGCACATCGGCGACGACATTCAATATCCACGACACGGCAATGAGTTGACCGGCAAGAATAAACACCGCGCCGATCCACAGAAGCGCGGCAATCACCGATCGCACCACCACACCGTAGCGAAACTCGAGATAGTCACCGACGGTGCGCAGATCATGCGCCGCCGCCACGCGACGAATCGCGGGGCCAATCCAGAACGCGAGCACTATGGAGCCGATGCCCGCCGACAGCACCCACCAGATAGCGGCCAAACCGTCGCGATATCCGAGGCTCGTTGCACCGACCGTAGATCCCGCACCGATGTTCGCGGCCAGTGTGGTGCTAAAGAGTAACCCGGGCCCGAGCGCGCGTCCGGCGACAAAGAAGTCACTCGACGTTTTCACGCGGCGCGAAATCCATGCGCCCAGCGCCAGTTGCGCAGCGGAGTACGCAACCAGAAGGGGGAGATGAATGTTCACGAGCGTCGCATGTCACGCGTCATCAGACACCAATGTTTCGCAGGGAAAGTGTGCACGTTGGGCGTAGAGTACGAGCAGTGTTGATGCTTGACAAGCCAGTCGACGCTCCACACGTTTGCGCGAATGGCGACCAAGAGTGTACTGATGGATCGCGTTTTCGCTGCCATTGATGCGGCGACCGACGAGATGGTCGACTTCACGTGCGAATTGATTCGTGTACCGACGGTGAATCCGCCTGGAGACGCGTACGAAGAGTGTGCGCACGTCATCGGTCGTCGTCTGGCCGCGTGCGGGTTCGCGGTGGAATACCTTGCGGCCGAAGGGCGCGCCGAACATACGATCACGCATCCACGCATCAATGTCATTGGGCTACGTCAAGGCGCGACGGCGCGTCCGCTCGTGCATCTGAACGGACATTTCGATGTCGTGCCGGCTGGTGCGGGATGGACGGTAGATCCGTTTGGTGGCCGAGTGAAGGACGGTCGCATTTACGGACGTGGCGCGTGCGATATGAAGGCCGGGATCACGGCGGCGATCTATGCCGCTGAAGCGATTCGGCGCGCTGGAATTACGTTGGTCGGATCCATCGAAATCAGCGGCACGGTGGATGAAGAGAGCGGTGGCTTCGCCGGCATGGCGTGGTTGGCGCAACAGGGACGACTGAGCGCCGACAAAACGGATGCTGTCATCATTACCGAACCGACAAACACCGATCGGGTGTACGTCGGACACCGTGGCGTCTACTGGTTTGAAGTCACGACGCGCGGGCGCATCGCGCACGGATGTATGCCGTTTCTCGGCGTCAGTGCCATCGAACATATGGGTGTGATTCTCGATCACCTGCGACGTGATCTGATGCCGACCCTGCGCGCGCGTACGACCGCGATGCCGGTGCAACCAGACGGCGCGCGTCACGCGACGTTGAACATCAACGGAATCGCTGGCGGCCAACCGATTGACGGGATTCAGACGCCCTGCGTCGCCGACATTTGTCGCGCCATTTTTGATCGACGGTTTCTGGTCGAGGAAGGGTTCGATGCGACACGCGCGGAGATCGTGACGCTGCTCGAACGCGCGGCGCGCGAGACACCGGATCTCCTTTTCGAATTGCGCGACTTGATGGTTGTGCATCCAGTGCGGACGCCCGATGGTGCGACGGTGATGGCGGCGCTCGATCGCGCGGCACAGCACGTATTGGGTCGCTCGCTGAGGATCGCCGCGAGCCCCGGCACTTACGATCACAAGCACGTCGACCGCATCGCGGGTGTGCCGAACTGCGTCGCGTACGGACCGGGCATTCTTGACCTCGCGCATCAGCCAGACGAATACTGCAACATCACCGATCTCGTGCAGTCAACGAAAATATTGGCGCTGTCTGTACTGGAGTTGACCGGCAGTTTGTAATCCCTTGCTACGCTTCACCCGCCGTTGTCGTCCTACCTGAGGAGCACTCGCTATGCACAGAGGTTCTCGCTGGTCCGTGGTACTCGTCGGCGCGTTCGCGGTACTCACGTATGCTGCACCAGTGCAGGCTCAGACCACGGGAACGATTATCGGTCGCGTGACTGATGAGCGCACCGGTGTACCACTGCCGGGCGCACAGCTGTTCACCGACACGCGCGACCGCGTTGCGCGATCAGATCAGGACGGTCGCTTTCGCTTGGTGGATGTCCCCGCAGGGCAACGGATATTCACGGTGCGCATGATTGGCTATGCGGTCCGCACTCTGCCAGTCACCGTGTTGGTGGGACAGACGGCAACGGTCAATCTCGCCTTGTCGGTGCGGCCGCTCGATCTCGATGCGATCGTCGTGACTGGACAAGGTGGTGAGATCTCGAAACGGCGAATCGCAACGACGGTCGACGTTGTGGGACGCGACGTGATTGAAGCGTCACCGGCCAAGCGCCTCGATGAATTGCTGCAGACAAACCTGCCGGGCGCGCAGATCCGCATGACCTCCGGACAGGCCGGCACCACGTCGATCATTCGCACACGCGGCATCAATTCCGTCAGCCGGAACTCGACGCCCGTCATTTATGTGGACGGTGTACGGGTCGACAACCTGAACACCATCGCGACGATTGGCCTGAATGCGTCGGGCAACCGCTCGCAAGGTGCGGCAACCAGCGCGATTGCCGATCTGCCGCTCGAAAACATCGAACGCGTGGAGTTCATTCCCGGTGGTGCGGCCACCACGCTGTACGGATCCGATGCCGCGAACGGTGTGATCCAAGTCTTCACCAAGCGCGGCGAGTCAGGGACCACGAAAGGTTATTTCGAATTGCGCAATGGCTATGACACGCCCATTACGCAGTTCCACTACTTCAATCGCACCAAAGATCTGATTTATCGCAACGGTCTCACGCAACAGTATGCGGCCGGTATTGAGGGTGGCAACACGGCGATCACCTACAGCCTCTCGGGCAATGTGCGGGCGAGCGAGAGTCAACGGAATTTCGGTGACAATCGCGCCTTCGGATTTCGCAACGCACTCGGCGCGAATGTGGGCAGCAAGGGACGCTATCAGGGATCGCTGTCGTACAACTCCAGCGACGTGCCGCGCTTCCGCAACGGCAATTCCGGCGCCTACAACTCCCTGTGGGTGGTTGAAGACGGTCGATCGAGCGCGTTCGGCTTCAGCAACAACGTCGACGACATGAGCGCCGCCGACTATGAAAAATTCAAGACGTTTGTGCGCGATGGCGATCGGCTGCAAAACTATCGCGTCACCGCGCGTCAGTTCCAGACATCCCACAGCCTCAGCTACGACCCGACGCCGTCGATCAAGAGTCACGTCACCTTCGGTGTCAACAATCGTGTCAGTCTGGAGCGAGCGATCACGACGAACGAATTCCTCATTGCAACCAAACAGTTCGCAGTCGGCACGACTGATCGCGGTACGATCCAAAATTACGAACGCAACTACACTGGTTTCACGGTAGACGTCGGCGCCCAGCAGAGCGCCAAGTTTTTTAACAATCTGTCCGTGATTTCATCCGTCGGTGCGCAACTGTTCCGTAACGATGATCAGCAGGTGCAATACACGGCGACGAATGTTCGCGACGGTGCGCAGACGCTGGCTGGAGCGGGAGTGACGGCCAGTACGGACTTGGCCTATCGCGTGGCGAACTACGGCGTTTTCGGCCAGACCAACATCAGCCTGCTCGACCGCTACACGGTGGAACTCGGACTCCGTGCAGATAAGAACACAGCGTTCGGCCACAACACAGGTGCGCAAACGTATCCGAAAATTGGCGTTGTGTACGCACTTGCCTCGGAACCGTGGATGCGTCGTTTCATCTCGGAGGACGTGCTGTCGGACATTCGCCTGCGCGCTGCATACGGTCAGGCAGGACAGTTTCCCGCGCCGTTCGTCAATGATCGCACGATTGCGCTGAATTCGTTCAACGGTCAGCAGTCCGCCACCTTCGGTCAGCCCGGCAACATCAATCTCAAACCAGAACGCACCGGCACGCTGGAAGTCGGCACCGATCTAAGCTTTCTCAAGAATCGCATGACGTTCGGACTTGGATGGTATTCCGCGCGCACGACGGATGCGCTCATCAACGCGCCGCCGTCGCCGTCGACGGGTGAATCGAGTCAGATCGCCAACATCGGGCAGATCGCTAACAAAGGACTCGAACTCCGCACCACGATCACGCCGATCAGCAATGCCATGTGGCGTCTCACGCTGAACGCTGCATACAACACGCTGAAGAACGAAGTGCTGCATCTCAACGGCACGCCGCCGTTTAGCATCAGCGGATTCGGTGCGAGCACCGTGCAGGGTGTCGTGCAAGAAGGGTTTCCGGTCGGCTATCTGCGCGGACCGATGGCAATCTTTGACGCCGAAGGCAAGATCACCGAAGTGCGGCAACTGCAGTATCTGGGCAAGCCGACCCCGGACAAGTTCGGCAGTTTTTCTGCGCAACTTGGCATCGGTAAGCGACTGAGCATCGCGGCGAGCGGCGATTACCAGTTCGGCGCACAGGCGCACTCTTTCGACCGTGAATTTCGCTACCTCTACGGCGTCAAAGGGACGGAAAACGAATTGCCGGCGGCGGCGCTGGCGCAGTACAACAACGATCGCTCGGCCATCTGGTTGCTGGCCGTCAACAAGTTCATCGAGAACACCGATTTCGTCGCATTGCGCACACTGACGGTGGACTACCGCGTGAATGAGCGCTTCCTGCCACGCGGCGCCAAGAGCTTGAAGGTCGCCTTCTCCGTGACCAACCCGTGGCGCTGGACCACCTCCAGCTTCGATCCCGAGACAGATATTTCCTCCGCGACCGAACAAGGTGGCGCTGCACTCGGCGGATACAACTATGCTGCGGACTCCAACCCGCGCACGTTTCTCCTCACTCTTCGCTTCGGATTCTGATCATGCGCCGACAGACATTGATTCCGGCATCGGTTCGCCTGATCGCGCCGATGCTTGCAACCGCGTTGCTCGGAGCCTGCGGCCAATTCACACCAACCGAAGTCAAGAACCCGAATCTCACCGACGACCAGTTCCTCGGCACACCTGCGGCTGGCGCAGCGTGGCTTCGTGGCACGCAGCGACAGTTTCTGATCACGCTCAATAACGTGGTGCTGAACAGCGAGATCATGTCGGACAACTACTTCAACAATTACACAACCAACAATCAGCAATTCGACACTCCCATCATCGCGTATATCGACGGCGATGTTACCGCGATACAGAACAGCGTGGCGCGCTTGCGCACCATGGCGACGTTTGGACTGGACAGCGTGTTCCCGCGTGATCCGCTCGTGACAGCCAACGACAAGGCCGAGTTGTACTACTTCCGGGGCGTCTCGAGCATGTTCGCCGGCGAGTCGTTTGTGGGGTTGCCGGCGGTGGCCAATGGCGAGGTGGTAACGTGGCAGGCACACCTGAATGCCGCCGTGGCCGATTTTCTGCAAGCCCGCACGCTGTCGACCGATGCACCGAGTCAGTTGAGTTATACGTTGGCGCTGGCGCGCGTCTACTACCGATTGGGTGACAAGGCGAAGGCTGTCGTGGAAGCACAGGCGCTGCTGGCGGCGAATCCGACATTTATTCGAAACGCGACGTTCGATCCTGTCAACGGCCCTACGAACAGCATGCAGGGCGTGCTAACAGCGTCGGTCAACAATTTCCAACCGTTGCCACGACTCGATTTTCTCGATCCGAAGTATCCCAATCGCGGCACAACGGTACAGAGTCCGATCGCATTTCTCAAAGCGGAAGAAGCGCACTTGATCATCGCCGAAGGATTGATGGCAGACAACAATCTGGCGGCCGCGCGGGATCGACTGAAACTGTTACTCACGCTTGTGTCATCGCGCACAACGGAACTGGTCGACAGCCGTTTGCAACTGCGCGGCCGTGCTGGTGGAAAAATTGTCTATCCCAATACCTCGGACACGAAGGTGGCGTTCGCCGCCAATGAGCCACTGCTCGACGGTTTTGTGCTCACGCGTTCCGCCGCGACTGTTCGCGTTCCGACGGTGTCCGGCACTTCGATGACGAACGCGCGCATTGACGCGATTGCCACGGTCGATGATGCGCTCTATGTACTCTATCTCATGCGTCAGGAGATTTTCCTCGCCGAAGGACGTCGCGCCGCCGACCTCGGGATTCGAATGCCTGTCGCACTTACGGAAATCATTGCGAATCCGCACACGAAGGACGGCGAACCGTACACGCAACCGGTCATTCCGGCGTTCATTCCGAGGGGTTTTGATATGGATGCATTCACATACAACCAGGCTGCCAAAACCGTGACGATGAAGGTTGACATGAACCGGCTGCTGGTCCAGAACAAGACGTCCGCAGCGGTCCTGCCCTTCCACTAATCGCGCGAGACACGTCATGAAAGAAGTCCGTCATTCAGTCGCGCACCGAGTGCGTCGTCGTGCGCGATGCGCTGTTGTGGTCACCGCATTCCTCCCGCAGATGCGAGGCGCGCGCGCGCAAGAGGCTCGGCCTGCACAGCCGACACGCATTACCGTCGTGGGCCCAGGCCCAACGAACACGATCAGCGATGTCCCCGGCCTGAAGGTTGGCCAGTATTCCAAGTTCGGCGACGGCTATCGCACCGGTACGACCGTCGTGCGCACCGAACGGGGCGCGACCGCAGGTTACAGTCAGATGGGCGGCGCTCCGGGCACGAAGGAAACAGATCTGCTGAAGCCCGGTGGCCAAGTGCGCACGGTGCAGGCCATCATGCTCAGCGGCGGCAGCGCGTATGGTCTCGATGCAGCAACGGGTGTGATGCGCTGGATGGAGGAGCACAATTTCGGAGTGCCTGTCGGCGCAGGCGTTGTGCCCATCGTGCCCGCGGCCATTTTGATGGATCTTGGACGCGGCGGCGATTTCAAGAAACGTCCCGATGCCGACTTTGGATATAAGGCAACGGCAGCCGCCACCAGCGAGGCCGTTCACATCGGTCGCGAAGGCGCGGGGATGGGCGCTGGATGGGGACTCGGTTCCGCCAGCGTGAAACTGTCGAACGGTTATACGGTGGGAGCCATTGTCGGACTCAATCCTGGCGGCTCACCGGTCGATCCCAAGACCTGCTTACCGTACGGGCTGATGCTTGAACTCGGCAACGAATTTCACCTAGTGCAACCGAGCGCCCAAGAATGCGCGGCTGCGGCCACGGGACGCGGTGGGCCGAACGATGGTTCGGACAACGCGGTCACCAATACCACGATTGCGGTGGTGGCCACCGATGCGCCGTTGGAGGATCTGGAGGCCGAACGCATGGCGGTGATTGCCAACGACGGATTGGCGCGCTCCATCCGACCGATTCATGGTATCGGCGATGGTGATACCGTGTTTGGTCTCGCCACAACGGCGCCCACGCACACGCTGTCGAATGCCGACTTGGGCGCGATCTTCAACGCCGCTGCCGACGTGCTCGGACGGGCGGTGGTGCACGCCGTGCTTTCGTCCAAGCAATTGGGCACGAGTCGCGTGGGGTACTGTCAGCAGTATCCGAGTGCGTGCGTGTTGCGCGTCGGCGATGGTAAGAAAGAGTGACGCGCGCCGTCGCGACACGCGTATGCATCACGTGAAGAGGCTCGCATCCGTCGTGCTGGCGGTCGCCGTGCTCGCTGCACGATTGCTAGCGGGCGCACCATCGGTGGCGCTCGTCGCCGCGACGACCCTCGATCTGTATTTCATCGACGTCGAGGGTGGACAGGCAACGCTCATCGTGACGCCAGCCGGCGCATCGTTTCTGATTGATGCCGGCTTCCCGAGCGATGGGACATTCAATTCAAAGTCCGGCGCGCCAGCACAAGCGCGTGACGCGCAGCGGGTGCTCGCGGCAGCACATGATGCCGGGCTGCGGCAGATCGATCATCTCATGGTGACGCACTATCATGCCGACCACATGGGCGGTGTGATGGAGCTTGCGCAGCTGATCCCAATTCGTTCGTTCATTGATCACGGCGCACCGAGTGCCGACGCGGAAGTCGCGGTGCCTGGTACGCAGGCGTTGTACGAAGCGTATGTCGCACTTCGCGCGAAGGGCAAACACATCGAGCCCAAGCCTGGTGATCGTCTCCCGATAAAAGGCGTGGACGTGGTGATACTGGCAAGCGGTGGAGCCGTGTTGACCAAACCACTTGCTGGTGCCGGCTCGCCGAACCCGTCATGCTCCGGCGAGGGTGTTCCGGCGCAGGAGAAAACAGAGAACCCACGCTCGACGGCCGTTCATGTGCGGTACGGCAAATTCTCGCTGCTCGACGTTGGTGATCTGACCGGTCCGCCGCTGTTCGCTCTGACGTGTCCGACGGATCTGATTGGTGCGGCAAGCGTGTATCTCGTTGCGCACCACGGCGGCGCAGACGGATCCGATCCGTCGCTATTCGCAGCCGTGAAACCGCGTGTCGCGATTATGAATAACGGACCGCGCAAAGGTGCGCAGGCAAGGACGTTCGCGACGATCGCGCAAATGCCAACCATTGATATTTGGCAGTTGCATCGAAGTCTCAATGCGGGTGTTGAAAACATGCCGGACGACCGCATCGCCAATCTTGACGAAAGTACGAATGCGTGGATTAAGGTGTCCGCGAGCAGGGATGGCTCATTCACGGTGACCAACGGACGCACGGGCTTCAAGAAGGTTTACCAGTGATCAGTTCCGCCGAATGCGACGACGCATGAACGTGATCGCGAGCAATCCTGCCGCCATCAGTGCGTAGGTGCTGGGCTCCGGCGCCACCGTGTCCGGCACGGTTTCCGCATAGATGAAATCGTCCATCACCACCACGTCACGCGAGACGCCGTTCTGATCGGTGGCGCCCGCAGCGAGTGCAGTGTTGCCACTCGTGATTCGCACGCGACTCACGACGGATGATCCGAACGAGACACCGAGAAACGAGAAAGCACCGACGGGCGTGAAGAATGTGCCGAGTGACGCGTTGGCCCCGTCGAAGAACTGGAGTGATGTGGTGCTGGCCAGATCGACATCGCTGAAGACGGCGCCGAAACCGCGACTGAGCGCGGAGTTGGAGGAGCCAGCAACAAAGAAATTGACATCGACGATGTTGCTGCCGATGGCGGTGAACAGACGTTGCGCGCTAAACGTATCAAACGTGTTTACGTACGACGGGTCGATATTTCCGAATCGGACAGACGTGGATAACCCCGCGTTCGCGCTCACGGCAAACCCGGTGCCCGGGGTTGAAAACACCACACCGCGCGGTGAGGTGACGTTGAAGAAGTTTGCTGCGAGGTTGTTAGGCGCGGACGATGCATCGGGCACGCCATCCCAATTGATTTCGCGTCGGCCGCTGCCGAACGACCCCGCAACGTTGGTATTCAGTGGTCCAAGCGATGCACGAAATGCATCAACCTGCGTCTGAATCGCGGCGGCGTTCGCCCCACCAGCGAACGTCTGTACTTGTGCACCTGCGCCGCTGGACACAACGACGGTGAGCGCAAATACTGCGCAACGTCGCGCGTTCGCCGATGACGTTGCAAAACAATTTGGCGAGAAAAACATAGGGGCATCTCCGCGTGAGGACGGGATTGGGTTGACCTTTGCGCCACCGCGAGTGAGCTATGCTCGCCCGCGTGCACAAGCACCGCAAGCGCACTGGACTGTTGTCGTCAGGAATGCACGTTACGGCGTAACGAGTCGCGCACCGGCTCGAACGCGTGACGCTGTCCACACGGTTGATCGTCACCACTCACGACGAGACGCGACTTCGTCGAACTTGTGACGCGTGTGTGTTTAATCCCTTACTCACGTCCTCGACGATGAACCGCGCAACTCTCATGACGAAACCAGACATTGATGGCATTGCGCCATTCTTCAATCATGCTTAAGAACGTGGGCGTAGCGCTACTGCCAAACCTTATGCGAGACAACAACAAAGGTTGGACCCGATGGGACGCGCATCTCTACGTTCTAGATCCGGACGCGTTAGCCGCAGAATTCTCGTCGCGTTTTGTGGTGTTGTGGCAACCCGTTAAGGACGACAATGATGGCTTGCGTGGATTCGAACTCTTAGATACCGACGGATACGTGCTGTACTTCGGCCATCTTCGCTCGTGACTCCAACGATACTTGTCGCGACGTGGCGCGATGGGGTATTCGCGTTTACTGGTGAGACCGGCCAGCGGGAGCTTGTTGGTCAGTCGGTTCGAACGCTGGCGCGCGACGCGCAGGGCCGTGCGCTGGCCATCGTCGATGGACATCTTCTTTGCCGACGCGCGCATAACGGTGAGTGGAGTACGATCATGCACAGCGACCATCAACTCGCGTGTGCCGTTGCCGTTGGCGATATCGTCTACGTCGGGACAGACGACGCTCGCGTACTACGCGTGCGCGTAACCGGCGAGATCGACCAACTCGGCAGTTTCGACTGCGTGTCGGGGAGAGACACGTGGTACGCGGGTTCGACCATCGTTGACGGCCAGCGTGTTGGACCACCGCTTGGGATTCGCTCAATCACCGCAACATCGAACGGTACCGTGCTGCTCGCGAATGTTCACGTCGGCGGCATTCCGCGGTCGACGGACGGCGGTATGACATGGCAATCCACTATCGACGTCGACAGCGACGTCCACGAAGTTGTTGCGCATCCGCTCGACGAGAGGGTCGTGATCGCGGCGGCCGCAACTGGGCTCTGCATCAGTCGGGATAGTGGAGCAACATGGGCTGTCGAAACAGCCGGACTTCATGCGTCATACTGCAGCGCCGTAGCGTTTTCGGGAAATGACATTCTTGTGTCCGCGTCTGCACACCATTTCGCAATTGCAGGCGCCGTGTATCGACGACCAATCGACGGGCACGGTACGCTGGTGCCGGTCAGTGCTGGCCTGCCCCGCTGGGTTGATGGCATCGTCGACACGGGTTGCATCGGAACGCGTGCGTCGACCCTTGCGGTGGCCGACGCTGGTGGCAACCTCTACGTGTCATTGAACGTCGGCAGCACGTGGTCTCGTCGCGTCACCGGCCTTTCAGCGCCGAGTAGTGTGCTGATTGTTTGAGCGTCTCGTCGCGCTTGTTTGCGACACAGATCTCTCAGGAGCAAACTGACGGTACGATGAAACGATCTCTACGAGTAGGATTTTGAGTGTCAATCGCGGTCGCGTCCCAACCTTGCGTTTGGCGGCCTTTACACTCACTGAGGAACGAATGGCTTTGGTCGGCAACGTACTCTGGTTCGTGTTCGGCGGCGGCATATTTGCGTGGTGTCTCTGGATGTTCGGAGGTGTCGTGCTTGCGATGACCGTCGTTGGTCTTCCGTTCGCAATCGCCGCGTTTCGCATTGCGGGATTTGCCGCGTTTCCGTTTGGTCGGCAACTCGTCGACGCGCAAGAACTCGGCGAATCGCGCGTGATGGGCACTGGCATCGCGAATGTGCTCTGGGTAGTCCTGGCCGGTCTGTGGCTCGCCATAGCGCACGCGATCGCCGGCGTATTGTGCTGTCTCACCGTGATCGGGATTCCCTTTGGGTTGGCGCACTTCAAACTCGCTAGGGTCTGCTTCGCCCCACTCGGCAAACGTGCGGTTGCAGTATCGTAAAATGCCACCAGTCTTCCGCGCGACGCTTGCGTCACCGTCGTAGCATGCGTCTCACGGATTCGCAGAGGAACTTGACTGGCGCGTACGTCGTCATGGCGACCGCAAATCTCAACGGGACGTGTCGATCGCTCAAGCGGGCTCCGGCAAAGTGAAAGGCGTACGGCAAGCACCGAAATTTGCACTGCGTTTATTTCAACAGGAGCCTACCTCGCGCTCCCTCATTTGGTCGAAGCGATTGCCCGCGATCATCGACAACTATGCCGACATTGGTGAGTTCATCGAATGGTCCGACGAAGGCGTGAGCATGGTACCAGCAAACGACGCGTAGAAGCTGTGGGTGATTACTTCGTGTACGCGCTCACGCATGGACACGCGGTGGTTGAGACGAAGTCACCGGCGCCTCGTGACCGCTCGCGAACATATCGGCAGGTTCGTACCTTTAGTACAGATTCAGTCTTCCACCTATTTGTTGAGGCGTGCGCCATGGACAACGCGTCCCCCGAAAAAATCGTGTATCCAGCAGCCGGTCCCTATCCATTCTCAAACGCCATTCGCGCTGGCGACTTTGTGTATGTGTCGGGACAAATCGCGTTTCTCGCGGATGGTTCGGTCTCTTCTGGCAGCATCGAAGCGCAAACAAAAATCGTGCTCGAGAGCGTTAAAGCCATCCTCGAAGTGACCGGCTGCGACATGTCTGACGTGATCAAATGCGGCTGCACCCTTCAGGACGCACGTGATTTCAGCGGCTTCAACACGGTCTACGCGACATACTTTCCCACGGAGCCACCGGTACGTACCACCATCGTCGTTCAGCACGTCTTAAACGCCCGCGTCGAAATCGATTGCGTCGCCTTCCACCCCGTTTCGTGATCCACAGAGTGCCAGCGCGCGCGAATGTGCTGTCTCCGCGCGTGTTGCGCGCGTTCTGATGGAGTCTATCGCGTCGTGGCTCGCGCGATATGGTCTCGAACAATACGTCGCGTCGTTCATCGCGAACGATATCGATGTTGACGTCCTGCCAAGTCTAAGTGAAAAGGATCTCACCGAGCTGGGTGTGTCGATGGGCCATCGCAAAAAAATTCTCGCGGCCCTCCTCACCGCCACCTCGTCGACAGCGGCCACGCGGGCAGCGACGACGTCTGACACGCTATCAACCTCGCCCGAGATTACCGCCGCCGGTGAACGACGCCAGCTGACGGTCATGTTTTGCGATCTCGTGGGCTCCACCGCGCTCGCAGAGCACCTCGATCCGGAAGATCTGCGCGAAGTAATCCGCGCCTATCAGCAATGCGCCGGTTACGTGATCACGCGTTACGATGGCCACATCGCCCAGTATCTCGGCGATGGTCTTCTCGTGTACTTTGGGCATCCACGGGCCCATGAAGATGACGCCGAGCGCGCCGTGCGCGCTGGCCTCGCGATCGTGTCCGAGCTCAACGAGCGCATGACGCGCGCGCCGTTCGGCCGTGACACGACGCTCGCAGTACGCATCGGCATTCACACGGGCCTCATCGTTATTGGCGATATCGGTGACAGCGTGCGACGCGAACAATTGGCATTAGGTGACACACCCAACATCGCGGCGCGTTTGCAGGGTCACGCCGAACCGGGAACAATCGTGATCAGCGAACACACGCGTCGATTGCTCGCGGGCAACTTCGTGTGCGCAGATATGGGGGCGCTGGCCATCAAAGGCATTCGTGAGCCCGTGCGCGCGTGCACCGTGACAGGCGAGCGTGAGTCGGCCAGCCGATTTGCGGCCGCGACCGCCACCGGGATTAGTGAATTTGTGGGGCGCGAGGAAGAGAGCGCACACATTCTGAGTCGCTGGAAACTTGCAAGCACGGGGCGTGGTCAGGTCGTGCTTCTGTCGGGCGAAGCCGGCATTGGGAAGTCTCGCGTGCTCGAAGAAGTGCGGCAGCGTTTGGGTGAGGCCGGTGCCCATGCGATTCAGATGCAGTGTTCGCCTTATCACCTCACGAGTGCGTACTATCCCGTCGCGCGCGAGCTTGCTCGTACGCTCGCGTTCCGGCGCGAAGAACCGGTCGAAGTAAAACTTGATCGGCTCGACGCGTTTGTGTTGCGCACGCTCGGCCGCCCCGCACACGATGCCGCGCTGCTTGCATCATTGCTGTCGTTCGATGCTGGCGCACGATACGATGTGCCAACTCTGCCTGCGTTGCGCCATAAAAAGGAGAGCATTCGCGCACTCGTAGACCTGCTCGAGGCGCGCGCGCGACACGCACCGGTTGTGGTGCTCTTTGAAGATGCGCACTGGTCCGACCCGACTTCGCTCGAAGTGTTGGAAGAACTCATTGGTCGCGCGGCATCCTCGCCGATGCTCCTCATCGTAACGTACCGACCTGAGTTTTCACCACGCTGGCTGCTCCGGCCGCACGTGACGACGCGCGCGCTGTCGCGACTCAGTCACGAGGATAGTGCCGCGTTGATTGTCCGCGTGACCGATGGCAAACAACTCTCGGCGTCGCTCGTAGCGCAGATCATCCAAAAAGCGGATGGCGTGCCGCTGTTTGTGGAAGAACTCACCAAGTTTTTGCTCGAGTCAGAAAGACTGCAAGAACGTGATGGCGTGTTGTACGACGTGGCTGCTGGCGATCAAGCGACGATCCCCGCCACACTGCGCGACTCACTGATGGCGCGTCTCGATCGTGTGACGCAAGTCAAAGAGCTCGCACAAATCGGAGCCGCGATTGGGCGCGAGTTCAGCTACGAGCTGCTCGGGGCTGTAGCTGGTTTGCCGCTGCATGAACTCGACCGCGCGCTTGCCGCGCTCATCGATTCGGGTCTCGCCGTGCAACATCGCAGCGCACCGGATGCGGCGTTCAGTTTTAAGCATGCGCTTGTGCAGGACGTGGCGTACGCGTCGCTCCTCAAAGGAAGACGTCAGGAATTGCATCGCACAATTGTGGGGGTGCTCGAGGAGCGGCATCCCGGCTTGCGCGAGACCGAACCAGAACTTTTCGCGCGACATACGTCCGCCGCTGGGCTGCCCGAGCTCGCCATTGTGTACTGGCGCAAAGCCGCCGAGCTGTCGCTGCGCCGCATGGCACTGATGGAAGCGGTCGGGCAGCTCAGTCGCGCGTTGGAACTGATCGACGCGCTGCCGCCGTCTGCCGAACGTGATCGCATCGAGCTACCGCTGCATGCGCTGTTGGGTACGACGCACATGCTCGGCAAGGGCTGGGGCGCGACGGAAGTCGAAGCTGCATATCGGCGCGCGAACGAACTGTGTCGCTCGGTCGAGCACGTCGAAGAAACCATTTGGCCGTTGTGGGGCGTGTGGGTCTTCCATCACGTGCGTGGACAAACGTCACGCGCGTGTGACATTGCCGAGCATGTAGAATCGGTTGCCATCGCGTCCGGCGATCGCACTGCGCGGCTGGTTGCCGCCATGATGCTCGGGCAGATGTACAGTTACAGCGCCGAGTTTGATCGATCGGTACGCCACCTCGGCAAAGCGCGCGCGTTGTATCTCCCATCGCAGGATCGCGCGCTGATCAGTTTGTACTCGACCGACTTGCTCTTGGCGATCGAAGTGCACGAATCCCACGTGCGCTGGATGCAAGGTGACCCCGACCAGGCAACCGCGCATTACGAGCGTGCTCTCGAAAACGCGCAATCGCTTGACCATCCGTATTCCCTCTCGTGGGCGTTGGTGTGGGGCGCGATGGTGTATCTGCTGGCGGGTGACACCGCGACGTTACGCGCGCGTGTGACGCGTGGGCTATCGCTTGCTCGTGAGTTTGGATTTGCCTACACCGAAGCAATCGGCACGCTGGCGTGGGGCTGGAGTGAAGCCGATCGCGGTAAGCGAGAGCATGGCATAACGGAAATGCAGCGCGGGCTCATCGCGTTTCGCGCGACTGGCGCGGAGATCGTCGTGCCGTTTTTCAAAACGCTTATTGCGGAGCAGATGGGGCATGTCGGTCGCGTGGGTGACGGGCTATCCCTGCTCGACGAGGCGGAGGCGCAGGTTGAGGAATGGGGCGAGCGCTGGCAGGCCGCGGATATTCATCGCACGCGCGGCGTGTTGCTGGCTTCCGACCCATCGACCACCCCCGCGGCTATCGCCTCGCTCGAGCGTGCGATACACCTCGCACGCGCACAGCACGCGCGGGGCTGGGAACTACGTGCGACACTCGCACTCGCCCGCGTCCTTCGCGCCGAGCAACGTGATGCGGAAGGGTGCGCGCGTCTTAACGCGGTGGTCCAGCACTTTGACCCCGACACGCAGGCGCGCGAGGTCCGCGATGCGCGTGCGCATCTCGCGGCACGTCACGCCGGTTGATGCGTTACGCGGCCGCCATGATGCGCGCCATGTTGTCCGGACTGAAGAACTCTGCCACCGGCACCGTTTGCGCGAACACGCCGAAGTACTTGTCGACGTCGGCTTGATTGTTTTTCAGTCCACCAAAGAACTGCCCAATCTCAGGCGTCGGCGGTAAAAGTTGCGCCATCTCCGCGGTGAACTGATAGATCGGCATCGTGCCAGCGTCACGCTGCACCCCGTAATCGCGCAGCGCTTCATCGAGTGGCCGACGTCCCGACAAGCCATCATCGACGGCGTTCGCTAAGAGTTCCGCGTCGCGAAACGCATTGGTCATGCCCGCGGCACTGATCGGATCCACGGTAAGCCCCGCGTCGCCGACGAGCGCCCATCCGGGGCCGGCTGCTGTGCGAAAAAAACTTTCTACCGCACCGCCCAACCACGCGTCCTCACGCTTACCGGCGCGCACACGCGCCGCCAAACTTGGCGCCCACTGTTCAAGTTCGGAGAAAAAATGCTGCTCAACGTTGTCACGACCGGCTAAAAAATCTTCGACGGGCATCGTGACACCGACCAACGTCAAGGCGTCGTTCGTCGGCACCGCGAGAAGCATTCGGCGCAGGCCCGGGATGAACTCCATCTGTGCCGGGACACCGCTGAAATACGAAAAACGGATGCCCGTTGCCGCGGGAATTTCGTTGTACGCCTTGGCACCCACGGCTTTGGCCACCTTGGACGTACGACCGTCCGCGCCTATCACCAACGGCGCGCGCAAAGTTTCCTGCGCGCCACCGTGTGGTCCGCCGCGAAGACCAACCACACGCCCGTTCTCCCAAACAACATCGTCCATCAGGAAGTGCTGACGCAGCTCAGCGCCTGCTTCGAGTGCGGCCTCTCGCAGAATAGAATCGAGCACGAGCCGTCGTGGCGCATAGGCGGCCACACGGTCCGGAGACGGTGCGCATCCCACCAACGTAAACGCGCCGAGGTTGAGCGATCCTTCGAACATCGGCGGACAGCCAGACGCTTGCAACCGCTCGAGTAGGCCCCATCGCTTCAAGTGTGCTGCCCCACTCTGCCACAACAAATGCGACGACATTGGCATGTCGCTCGGAAAGCTCGCACGATCCACCATCACGGTGCGATATCCCTTGCGCGCTAACAACCGCGCGGTCGCAGCGCCTGCACAACGCGCGCCCACCACGATTACATCATGCGTCATCTCAGACACCGAATAACTCCTGAGCAGGAAGTAATGCCATCCCGTTCTCTCCGAACGACATGTTCATGTTGCGGCCTTAGGCTTTGAAGGCTTCGGCAAGTGCGGCCAACCGTACGGCGGCATCGCGGCGGTATCGATATTCACCACGATCACCTGTGGCTTGCTGCGCGCACGCGCCTGCACGAGCGCCGTCGTCAAAGCGTTCGAAAACTCTGCCGACCCCTGTTCGGTGGAAATTGTGAACGCATCGGCGCCGAATCCTTCTGCAACTTTCGCCAAGTCCGCGTGTCCGAGGTTGTAATAGCCCTTCCACGACGACGACGACTTGGGATAGTTGACGGTGAGCTCCGCCATACCCTGCGTCACCATGCTTAGATCATTGTCGTTGAGGATTACCCAGATGGCCCCAACACTCTGTTGCGCTGCGGTTGACACTTCAGCGCCGTGCATCATGAAGGCGCAATCTCCAACGATCGCTAAACAATCGGCGTCAGGTGCGCCCATCTTCGCACCCACCACGGCCGCTACGCCAAAGCCCATCGGGCCCATGGACAGCGCGCATTGATAGTGCAACGGTGGATCAATCACGAGATTGTTGAGCGACCATCCAACGCAATTGCCGGCATCAATAAAAATGTGCCCCGACGGCATGCATTCGTTGATCACGCGCATCATTGCTGCGGGATGCACTGGGGATTTCGTCGAATCACGGTCTGCGGTAGACGCCCACGGCGCGTTGGCCACTTTCATGCTGGCGATGCTCGCCGCGCGATTCGGGAACTGCGGCGTGTAGTCCGCCGAGAGTCGATACATGAGATCGAGCGTATCGGCGGCGTCACCAACGATCCCACGCGTCAGCGGAAAATCACGACCCAACACCGTGCGATCCAGATCGACCTGCACGAACGTCTCACTCGGCAACAAGATCTTGCTGTAGGCGTCCGAGGCCACCACCGTGGTACTGAGCTCACCCAATGATGAACCAATCACCAGCAGCGCGTCGTATGGCGCATAGTTCGCGTCGCCCTTCATGTACAGTTGCGGCCAGGTGCATGCCGTCATGCCGTAATTGCGTAGTGACAGCGGATGCGACTCCGGAAAAATTCCCTTGCCATCCGGCGTTGTCATCACGGGAATGCTGAAGCGTTCGGCGAACGCAACCAGATCAATCAACCGCTGTGGATTTTCCAACGCACGTCGCGCGCCATTGCCGAGAAATATCAGTGGACGCTTCGCTGATAACAGTTCATCGAGTGTGTCGCGGACTTTCGCATCGTCGGTTCCACCAGCCGTCGCACGATACTCGTTGACGGCGCGTGGGAAGTGCACGGTGTACGGATCATCACCAGGCTTGCTCACCATCTGCTGCATGAACGAGCCGCCCACATCGTTCGGAAGGCTGATATGCGTCGCCCGATTGGGGAGCGAACGACTATCGCGCAACGCTTGCTGCATGATTGTCTGAAAGTTGCTCTGGTTCGTGACCATCCCGCTGTACTCGAGGGCATTCTGGAAGATCGCGTCCACATTCAGTCGCGCATCAACACCTTCCTGCAAATATCCCTTCCCAAAAAACTGCTCGGGTACCTCGCCCGTGATGAGAAGCACGGGGACATTGCCCGCTTGCGCGTTCATCATGCCGGTCAGTGCATTCGTTGCCGATGGCCCGGACGTCGTGATGACCACGCCAAGGTTGCCCGTCACGCGCGCGTATCCGTCCGCCATATAAGCGGCGCCCGTTTCGTGGCGATTGATCACAAGGTCAAACACATCGCGCTGCTCTTTTAACGCCTCCATGAGGTAAATCGCGGCGCCACCCGGAATACCGAAGACCTTCGACACACCTTCAAGTTTGAGATATTCGAGCAACAGCTCGACCACCGTGCATCCGGTGCGCGTGCCGCTGACGGTGGATTTGCTCTGTGCGGGTGCAGTCACGGTTCTTCCTCAAACGACAGGGACGCTGCGATCATGTTCGCGGCGAATATGTCGCCATGATCCGCATTGGCACAAGCAGACGGCAGCATTCGACGTTACGTTGTCTGGCCGCGCCGTTCCAGCGCTGGGACCAATCCTCACGGAGACGAATTCGATGACCGAACACACCATTCTCGACGTTGCCGTTGTAGGCGCGGGGATCTCCGGCATCTACAGTGCGTGGCGCCTCGGGGCGGCATCGCCGACGGCCCGGGTGCAGATCTTTGACGGCAGTGATCGCGTTGGCGGACGCTTGCTCTCTGTCGTGCCACCCGGCATTCCGACTGCGCGCGTCGAGATTGGCGGGATGCGCTATACAAGCTCACACGTGCAAGTCGCCGGTGTCGTGAAATATTTGGGACTGGCCACCGAAAACTTTGTTGTTGGTCAACCCAACAACATCGCGTACGTGCGTGGAAGACGACTGCGTACGAAGGATCTCACCAATGCGAAAAAAATTCCCTACGACATCGCACCCAAAGATCTTAAAGGACTCAAAACCGGCTTCCCCGCGCTCGCGGCCGAGCGCTTCTTGCAAATCGTGCTCAAGAAAAAAAAGGTCGACCTCAAAACCGTCGACTGGCTGAGTGTCGCGCGAACGGGGCGCTATGAGGGACACGCGCTCACCGATCTCACCATGCGCTATCTCTTCACGCGCGCTGTGGGTCACGAAGCTTTTCAGTTTGCGTACGACACTAGCGGATATGACAGCATCTTTTCTACTTGGAACGCAGCTGACGGGTTTCCGTGGAATCTTGATGACTACGGCACCGCGGTCACGTACAGCCACGTGACCGACGGCTATCTCATGATGGCACTCAAACTCCAGCAGCTGTTCGAGCGCGGAGGCGGCAAAGTACAACTGCGGCATCGCCTCGTACGCTTTGACCGCGTGACGCTCGACGACGGAAGCGTCGGTGTACGTTTGGAGTTTGCCGTCGGCGTTCGAAACAAGCCGGTCACAGTGTTGGCGCGCAAGCTCATATTGGCCATGCCGCGTCGCGCCATAGAACTCATTGAACCGAGCGGTGTGGTGCTTGATGCCACCAACCGTGTGGTACGTGCGCTGATCGAGTCGGTCACTCCTATTCCGCTGTTTAAGATCGCGCTCGCATACCGAACACGCTGGTGGGAGAAGCTCGGCATCACCAAAGGTCAGACCGTCACCGACCTTCCAATTCGTCAGTGTTATTACTGGCCCATCGAAGACCCGAAAACAAAGCACGGCGTGATCTTGGTGTACGATGACGGTTCGGATCTCGACTACTGGGCCGCACTACGCTCGACAAAGCATGGCGGAATTTTCAAAAACGCTGAAGCAACGAATGGAGCGGCGACGCACTTGCCACATTGGAACGATTTTGGGGCGCCGAAACTGATGGTGGAAGAAGTGCATCGCCAGTTGCTCGAGATTCACGGTGTGAAGCCGCGTGCCACGATCGAACCTTTCTCGGCCGCGTTCATGGACTGGGGAACCGATCCATTTGGCGGCGGTGCAAACTTTTGGCCGCTGCACGTGAAAAGTCACGACGTTGCACGCAAGATTCTGCAGCCGATGCCGACTGAGCCCGTGTACGTGTGTGGCGATGCCTATTCACACGCGCAAGGGTGGGTTGAAGGCGCGCTGGCGACAGCTGAAGAAATGCTCCAAGGGTACTTCGGGTTGGCTGCCCCCCCGTCACCGTTAGTGTCACCACGCGACGCGGGTCGCGCTACAAAGTCGGGATGAGCGTGCGTTCGTACAGCATCGCCACCGTATGCATCTCCATGCCGACGCCGAGCAACACCAGGTAGCGCGTCGAGATCTGGTTGAGAAAGAGCGAAAGGTTTACGGGAACAGATGCCGACACCATGTCCGCCAGTTCTTCGTGCGTAGTCACGTACACCGCTGGCGCGATGGCGGCCTTCCACTTATCCGCAATCATCTCTGCCACTTGATGTGCAATCACCGTGATGTCGCTCGCCGCAACACCGTTCCGCGCGAGTAGTCGCGCCACGACGCGCGGCGGTGCGGGCACGCCAAACTGCAACACGGCGTCGCGACCGCGATCGCCGTCAATTTTCATGAGCGACGTCGTAAACGTGTCAGGGAGCGGCAGCGCAATATTCGAAGACGGGCGTGGCCCCTGATGAAGCGCACTGTACCAGCTGGTGTCGGTTTCATGCTCCCAATCTGTCAACCGAAAGAGCGACGTGTCAGCGCTTCGACCGACCACGGCGGCACCTGCCGCATCGGATGCGGCGACGCACACGGATTCTTTGTAATCCACGTGCTGCGTCCAGTTCATCCCGCACACGATCAATGCGCGAGAGATCGTCCCGGTCGCGATGAAGTCGTTCGCGATTTTCATCCCATCGAGAAACGTGCTGTACTCGGTGTTGAGCGCGAGAGCACGACACGAGGGTGAAAGTCCGAGCGCATGATGCACCGCCGCTAACGCGTTGGGCGCGCTGAATTCACCAACCGAACCGGCGCCGAGCAGTATATCGATCTCCTGCGGCGACACGCTTGCCGAACGGAGTGCATCCTGCGCCGCACTGAGCATGATACTCGTCACCGATTGGTCTGGCCCCAACACACGTCGCAACGTGAGGCCGGCGAAGATGTCGCTGTTAGAGCCGGGATGTGCGCGGATATAGTCGAAGACAGGATCGGTGTTGTCGCGGATGATCGCGCCAAGGCAGTGCCCAACACCGAGAATCGCACCATGTCCTGTTGTCGTCATACGGCATATCCATCGCTGAAGGAACGCTATTCTATCGCTCGCGGCGCCTGGACACGAGACGCGGACTCGATGTTGTCTGCGGGCAGGTGCGCATGCAGATTCGACAGATATGCACTACTCTGAGAATTTCGGCGGGTCGTCGTCCGACGTCGAACGAGCGCCGCGGGCGCTGGCCCCTTTATACGAAGTCCAGCGGGTCTTGGGTCGTGGCGGCATGGCCACGGTCTATCTGGCGCGCGAAACCAAGCACGGACGTCCGGTCGCAGTGAAGGTGCTCGATGCCGATAGCTTCGACGACGCCGGAACCGAACGCTTTCTGTTCGAAATTCACCTCACCGCACATTTGAGCCACCCCCACATTGTGCCACTACTCGACTCGGGTAACGCAGGCGGCAAACCATTTTATGTCATGCCGTTTGTCAGCGGGGGCACGCTCCGCGTATGCATCGACGGGGGACCGCTCGATACCAACCAGGTCCTTAAAATTGCCGGCGAAGTGTCCGACGCCCTCGCCTACGCGCACGCACAAGGCATTCTGCATCGTGATGTGAAGCCGGAAAACATCATGATGAGTGGCCGAAGCGCCGTCGTAACCGATTTTGGGATCGCGCGCGCACTGCGCGCCATTGACGAGCCCGATGCACACTCGCTCGATGTCGGTACTGCGATGGGTACTCCTGCCTACATGAGCCCAGAACAAGCGGCCGGCGAACAAGACCTTGATGAACGCAGCGATGTGTACAGCCTCGGCGCGGTTATGTACGAAATGCTCACCGGTGCTCCGCCATTTGTCGGCGACACCGTGCTCGCGCTGATGGCCAAACGATTTGTCGAACCACCGCCGTCACCGCGTGCGAAGCGGGCCGACCTTTGTGAAGCGGTCGACGTGCTCGTGATGCGCGCCATGGCCGTCACGCCGACCGATCGGTACGCGAGCGCCGCCGAATTTTGTGATGCGATCGCGCGAGTACGTGTCGCGCTGGAGTCACCGCAGTACGCTGTTATCACCGGCACCTCGGCGGCCGTGCTGCCCTCCGTGGCGGTGTTACCGTTCGAAAATGCCACGGGTATCAGTGACGACGACTTTGTCGCAAGCGGGATCACCGATGAAGTGCTCACATCGCTCGCCAAAGGTGGCCGCATTCGCGTCGCTGGCCGCGGGTCCGCTTTTGTGGTCGCGGGTCAACAGGTCGATGCACGCGCAATTTGCGAGCGCCTTGGTGTACGCACCGTGCTCATGGGCTCCGTGCGTCGATCGGGACACAGGCTCCGCGTCACGGCGCAGCTGATCAGTGGCGCCGACGGTTTTCATCTGTGGAGCGATCGCTTTGATCGTACGATGGATGATTTGTTTGCCGTGCAGGACGAAATCGCCGGGCACATTTCAACGGCGTTGCACGGTGCCTTACTGAGCACGGTGTCGGCAGCAGAAGCCCCTCGGCCCGTAGCGCCCGACGCGTACTACGCATACCTCCGCGGCCGACATTTGCTGCGCCAACGGACCGCATCGGCGATGCAGGCGGCGCAAGAGTGGTTCACGCGCGCGCTCGCGCTTGATGCGCACTTTGCGGCCGCCCATGCGGGGCTCGCGGAAACATGGGCGTTACTAGGTGTGTACGGCGAGCTCGCACCACGCGCATCATTCGACCAAGCGCGTCGCGAAGCGCAGTTGGCTCTGGCGGACGACCCATCGCTTGCCGCCGCGCATGCCGTGCTCGGGTTGGTACACGCTGGCTTCGATTGGGATCTCACGCGCGCCGCACAGTCGTTTGATGCGTCGGCGCGTGCGATGGCGGAGCCCAATGCGTATCAGTGGCTGGCCACCATGGTCTTGCTCCCGCGAGGTCAATTCGAAGAAGCGCTCAAGGTGGTCGGTAGCGCGTTACGCATTGATCCACTTTCGTTGGCCGCGCGTTCGACACTGACAGTTGCGTTTCTATATTCGCGCCGCTTCGAAGAAGCCATTCACGCCGCGCGCGAAACGCTCGAACTCGATCCGCACTTTTCCCTTGCACACTATTTTCTTGCGCAAGCGTTGAGTGCGCTTGGCGACATCACCGGTGCGGCTGAATCCGCAGGACGCGCGTGCGAGCTATCGGGCCGCAGTGGTGAAACCGTTGCGTTTGCTGCTTACGCGCACGGTCGCGCTGGACATGCTGAGGAAGCGGCGCGCTACGCAACCGAACTGCGTGCGCGCAACAACGACCGGTACGTGTCTGCCACTCATCTGGCTCTTGTCGCCCTGGGTATCGGCGAGACAGACGCTGCACTTTCACACCTCGAGCACGCGGTCGAGGCGCGCGCAACGGAATTGATCTGGCTTGGCGTTCGTCCGGCTTGGGCTGCCCTGCGTGAACACGCTCGCTTTGAACACATCATGGCACGCGTTGGCGTCACGACGCACTTGACCAACCAGGCCCTCAGTGAGATCGTGCCGCACACGTCGCTATAGGCGTTTACTTCGGTGTCACTTTAAACAGTCCGCCGGACGTGGTGTTTTCGATCATCCACACCGCGCCGTCTGGGCCGATCGCTACATCGCGGATCTGATGGCCGACATCCCAGCGTTCGGCCGGTGCGGCCCCGCCCTTCCCATTAAACGTGATCCGGTTGAGCGTCCTCGTGCCCAACCCGCCCATCAGGGCTGAGCCCTGCCACTTCGGAAACATCGCGCCCTTGTAAAACGTGAGATTTCCCGGCGCGATGATCGGTGTCCAATAAATGACCGGCTTCGCCAGATCAGGCCGAGTATCGGGACTCGGGATGGGCACGCCGTCGTAGTTGACGGCATACGATACGAGCGGCCAACCATAGTTTTTGCCGACTTCGATCAGATTGAGCTCGTCGCCGCCGCGAGGTCCATGTTCGGCCTCCCACAGCCGACCATCGGGCGCGAACGCGAGGCCATACGGCGTGCGATGACCCGAGGTCCATGTTTCCGACGGCGTCAGGTTTGGTCCAGGGAAGGTGTAGCTGAATGCCACGGCTGCGGTCTTCGCCAATTCTGTGTCGCGCGGTGGATTGATCACGTCAATACTGGCCGCGCCGGTCTTGCCGGCCTGCGGGTTTCCGGGCGCCGGTTTACCGTCAAGCGTCAGACGGAGGATTTTGCCCAACGGTGAGTTTGGATCCTGAGCAGGCGTCATACGCTGCCGATCGCCGACCGCGAGAAACAGATATCGCTTGTCGGGAGAAAAGGCGACCGCTGCCCCAAACTGACCACCCCTGCCCCTTGCGCCGTCGCGCCAAATGACCTGCAGCCCATCGAGGCTGGCCGAGCCATCGGTGATGGTCAGCTTTGCCCGTGCGAGGGCAAGGCTAGACCCATTGTCGCCCGGCTCCGAATAGGTGAGGTAGACATTTTTGTCGGTGGCGTAGTGCGGCGAGATGTACACACCAAGCATGCCACCCTGTCCTTGCGATAGTACGGCGGGCACGTTGGTGATTGGCGTCTTCTCGCCTGCCTGCGTCACCAACCACAGCGGACCCACTTTCTCTGTAATGAGCATGCGTCCATCGGGAAGGAACGCAATGCGCCACGGCAGGCGGAACGTCGCCACTTGCGTCATCGTAAACGGTAAGCTGGGCTCGGGCGTTTGCGTGCCCGCGTTGACCTGTGCTTCCACGGCGGTCGAGACGAACGTCAACAAGAGCGCGGCACGTGCGAACACCTTCATCGGAAATCTCTCCTTAAGTTTTTTGCCAAGACTCCGAACAGTAACGTGCAATTCGTTACTGACGCGACGCCACCCTCAACCTTCCGGTGAACGAATGCTCAACGCCGTCTCTTCATGTCGACGACTGCATTTCTCCGCGCTCGCGCTAGGTCTGACAATTCCCGTACTCGTCGGCGCGCAAACAGATGCGAGCGCGGTGCGTGCGCTGCGCACAACTCCGACCGAGAAGTTCGCCGTCAGCAACGGTAATCGCGATTGGGGACCGGCGTCGATTGCTGGCAATATCATCATCGCCGGTGGACCGTCAGGCAACGCGGGATTGCACGCCGTCGATATGCTCACGGGAAAACTCAAATGGTCGTACCGACCCGCGGACATCAACGCGTCGGTCTCCACGCCACCGGCCATCGTACGTGATCTCGCGATCGCACCATACGGCGCCGCCAATCCGGGTGCGGTGATCGCTGTATCGGTATCCACCGGCAAGGCCGTCTGGCGAGGTGCCGATCCGGCGACGAACGCGACGGTCGTTGCAACGAGTGACATGGCGTACGTGCAAACGAAGGACGGCATATTCCTCGCCCTCGACGCCGCGACAGGAAAAGAGGTGTGGCGCCGCGCGTTTTCGAAGCGACGATTCTGTGTGTCACGTCCAGTGATCGCCGACGGCGTCGTGTACGTCTCAGGTGGCGTCGACGCGGTTACGGGCGATGCCGCTCGACCAGACGGCTTCGACATGTTGGCGCTCGATGCGAAAACTGGGCAAGAGAAATGGCATCACCGCGCGGAGGCCGAGTATGGCACGGCTGGCGTGTGCGTGACGGCGCCGGTCGTCGCGGGCACGACCGTGTACGGTGTCGCGGAAGCGCATCTATACGCGATTGATCGCGCGACGGGACGCGACAGATGGAAGTCCGTCGAAACGCGTGCGATGGTGAGCGGACGAGCGCGACTCGTTCAAGTTGTTGGCCTTGTCAATGCGGGCGCGGTTCTCGTCGGCCTGACCGAAACCGCACTGATCGCGTTCGACAAGTCGACCGGCAAGACCGCGTGGGAGTTAGCAGGCGCGTACAGTCTCTCGTCACCGTCCACCGCGGTCGCGGGCAACGTGCTGTATTTCCAAGGCAGTCCGCAAAGCCAACCGGCGCTGACATCGCGCGGCACGTTGTACGCACTCGACCTCGACACGCGAACCATTCTCTGGTCATTTAGCCGACCTACGGCCGAGAAGGATTGGTCATTCGGTTACGTAACGCCGGTGAACGATGGATTATGGGTCGACTCATACAAGGCCTTGGTGAAGTTGCAGCCGTGACGAACGCGACGCGTATCGTCACTGCGTATCGCGACTGCGCTATTGTACGAACAGTTCGCGCCGTTGCGCTGTGCGGCCATCTTTGATCGCCACCACTGTCCATGGCGCGTTGGCGTCGAGACGCGTTGCGTGCCACTCAATTGTCGTCGGCGCACCAACACCGCGCAGGGTCGTGCGCGTGGGCGACTTCACTCGCAGGTTGTCGCTGCGCAGTTTGTAATCGTGCGCGCCGAGATTGGCACCCGTTGCGCGTATCGTGATTTCGCCGTTGCTCGCGGTTGAACTGCTGAGGGAAAAGGACGGTGGCGCTTCACCTGCGGCGCGCGGCAATAGATCCTCCATCAACCACAACCAGCGATTGCTGGAATGGACCCACACCTCCTTGTACACGTACATATTTTGCGATGGCCAATACGGTAGGTCGGTCATGCCGCGACTCTGCATACCTACGGGCAACGAGCCCACGAGATCGCCCGAGGATACGCTGTACTGTTGCGCCCAGTCATAGCCTTCTCCGTACATCGTGCTTTGCGCAAACGGATTGCGACCCACCACCCACTCGGCCTGTTGCTCCGCGAGATCAAGCCCTGCACTGTCACCGCGTAAACGCGACGCCGCTGCGAGCGCCTTCGCCTGCGACAGGAGCACGCCATAGTTACCGCGTCGACTAAACCACACTGGGAACGTGCGTAGGTACCAACCTTCTCCCATCGATGTCCCGGCGCGCACCTGCTCTGCATACTCCGATTGCTTCTCTTGATACCGTCCGCCAGAATCGGGGACCTGGACACTATCGACGACGCGATACACGTACGCGGGCAGCATGTGATACGGCGCCGTAATGGTAGCCGATTGCTTTTGATACTCGGCGTACCGCGCGACGGTCGCATACCACCGCATCCAGTCTGCATGATCGGGGAGCAGGTCGATCAACTGCGACAGAGCGACGATCGGTGCTTGATCGGCGGCACGGTGAAACTGATGGAAGATCGTATCGCGATCCGGACCGGTGTAGAAGAATCCAGAGAGCGGAAATACCGAGCCCACGCGCGCGACTTGTTGCGACTCCATGACCACGCGTGCCAACTCCACAGCCTTGTCGCGAAATCGCGCCTCGCCGGTGGCGCGAAACAGTTCGAGTGACGCGGTAATACCGATACCCGCTAGCTCCATGCGCGACGCCGCAAACGCAGGCGTGTGCCACGTACTCGGCCCGTCGACGCCGACAATTGCCGCCGCCCAATCATCGCGCGCGATGCGCAGACTGTGGGCGGCCAGCTCGGGCTCACGCGACTTGAGCACGCGATACGCCAACGCTTCGGCCGCTGCGGCTATGTAGTTGGCGTTGGGATTATTTTTCGCCTCGACCGTTTTGTCGTCGGCATCGCCAATGATGTTGTTGGTCCAGAAATTGTGACTGCCAAATCCGATGCGATATCCGCCGTCGAAACGGACGCGTAACACCCACGCGAGTCCCCATTTCGCTTCTTCAATGAGACGCGCCACCAATTCCGGGTCGTCGCCGCGCTGGGCAAGTCGATCGGCCAGCGCGAACATCGCGTACGTCCCCTCGCCAGTGTTGATCACGCCTTGTGAGAGGTCGCCAGCGTCGTGCCAACCGCCACTCATCGTGACGCGCTGATCACCAAATGTTGCGAACCAGTCTAAATGATCGACGTCGTGAGTACCCGGTACTGCAAAACCACAGCGATTGCCGTAGTAAAAGTTGAGCGTCTTCCAGATCGACACTTTCCATGCGTCGTCGCCAATGCGAAACGGCTTCGTGGTAACATTGCCGGCGCGCAATACATAGCTGCCGGAGGTTGTAATTTCGGAAAAGTCGAGTCGCTGAAAGTCGCCGCGCATCGAGTGCACCGTCTCGATCGGTTTGCGCAACACGGTCTCACCAAAGGCGATGTTGTTCACGCGCACGACATCAAACGTCGTCGCCGAGAGCGCGCTGGCGATGGCGGATTTCGAGCTGCCGTTTTGATAGCCGCTGTGGCTGAACGCGATTTTCCCTGGTGCCAAGGTCCAGCCTGTGTGCACGTCAGGGTCGACGCGTTGCAATTCAATGGGGCCGATTTCGATCGCAACATGATCGTCGGCGTTCGACAACATGCGATTGACGAAGTATCCAATCTCGAGCCGCGTGACGTGATCGCGCGCGAGGGGTTCGATCTCCCACACGATGTGCTGCCATCCCGGCTCGCGCAGCGTGATGATATGCGTGCCTTCGCGATTGAAGCGATCAGGCACCTTCACGACACCATCGTTGTGCATCACGAGCTGCAATGGCACGACCGGGATGCCGCTAAAATCCGCGCGAAGCCACAACGACAGACGGTTGTATGCAGTCCAATTTTCATTCGCGAACGCGCGCTGTAGGTTGATGCTCGGCAATCGCAGACGCGCAGATGCGGGCGCATTTACGTTCAGCGTCATGTCCACGCGCAGCGATCGCATGTCGCCAAGGCCCCGCCGTTCTGGCAATGACAGTGTTCCTGCACCGCTGAGCTTCCAAACCGTTGGTTGCGACATGTTATCGAGAACTCGACTGGCCGACACGGGCTTGGTCAGCCAACCGAATTCGGCGGAATTTACGAAGTCGATCGGAAGTACCGGTCGCGGCTCTGCGGGGCGTTCTCCTGCGCGTTGCGCTACTGCGCTTTGCGCCGCGGCGGCGTACGGTGCGAACGCATACGTCAGCGCGATGATGGCAAACCGAAAGATTCTCATTCCACAAATTCGCACATCGGTAGGAATTCGGTAACTTTTCCCGCCATGAGTCTTCGCTATCGCGCACGCTACTTCGCACTCGGCGTTGCCGTCATGGTTGTTGGACTGGCCGTGCACTTCCAAGGCACGAGTCTTTCGGCGAACGCCCGCGACGTCATCGGCGATGCGCTGTGGGCAACGATGATGGCGTCGTTTGTGAGCGCGAGCCTCCCAAGGCGGCGACCGTGGCAACGCTATTTCACGGCGCTCGTGATATGCTATGCCGTGGAGTTGAGCCAGTTGTCGCAACTGTCCGCGTTGCAATACGTGCGATCCACACTGCTGGGGCGTTTGGTGCTGGGTAGCGGGTTTGATCCGCGAGACTTTGCGGCCTATGCGCTCGGCATCGTCGTTTTCATCGCGTTAGATCAATGCTGGCTGTTGCGCAAAAACGGCGCGCTTGTGTAAACCATTTAGCAGTTGCGGCAGCGCGCACATGGTATTCTTGCGTCCGATTCGAGTATTGAGATTGTGATGCGTCAATAGCTGAGGGAAGAATCTGCAAAGCCTCCGCACGTGGTACAGATGGCTTACTAACGATTAGATTTCTGATGCGCGGCACCTTGGCTTGAACGAGCACACATCCGAAATGCGTACGTTCGAGCACTCGTTTGTCAAATTGGCGAAGGATCTGTGTCCATGCGTAGTCTCCGTACAGAGACGCGCTACTTCGCGTTAATAGCCTCGACGTACAAGGCTATGCCGTCCAACACGCGCGTGAGCCCAAAGTCAAACGACTTATCGGCGGTGCGCGGTTGGCCTGTAGACGGTGATGTAAGCAGCGCCGAAAATGTTGGGAAGCGCTGGTCACCGATGGCACGACCCAGGTCCGCGCCGACGGCGGCGGCCCACGCTTCGTCCGACGTGCCACGCGCGCGCGCGCTCGCGAGCGAAATCGCCGTGTCTGATGCGCCTCGCGTATAACCGTCGATCACGCTGAGCATTTCACCGAGGTCCGCGGCGCGCAAGCCCGTTTGGGCGAGGGCGTCGAGCAGCGCTTCCAGCCAGCGCAGCCAGTTCGGTCCGTGCGGAGCGGCAACGAATGGCAACTCCGCCAGCCAAGGCCGCGCACACAACATCGCTCGCTTCGCGCGCGCCCAGTGCGCCACGTCTTCGCGCCACGCTCCTCGCGGCTCGATCGCTTGAGGGGGACGTCCCATTCCTGCGTCGACAATCGCGTCAAGGAGCGTCTCCTTGTTTGGGAAATATCGATAGAGCGCCATCGTGGTGAGGCCAAGGGTCGCCGCAACAGCGTGCATCGTCACCGCCGCAAGACCAGCCGCATCGGCGATCCCCACGGCCGCCTGCACCACGTCGTCCGGTGTAAACCCCGCTTTCGGACCGCGCGTCGGCTGCGAGCGATCATCCCACAGCAGCTCACTGCGGCGTCGAAGGTCCGGATCGATGGAAGCGGCTGCGCTCAGAATGTCGTCGTGTGTCAGCTCGCGCCTCGCAATCGGCAGTGGCGACACTGCCGATGCCGATCGCGTTTTGTGCGTACGTGGTGGTGGCTTCTTTTTGCCCGCCATACAACTCCGTTCACGAAAAGTGTTGACAAGATTGAAACTGTGTATATGATACACACGTACTGTGTACGTGATACGCTAATCAAGCACGTCGCACCCGAAAGAGTAAGGGCGCTACCCTGCGTCTCGCATCCCTCTCCAGGAACACACCATGTCTAGCTCATCCGCCGTCTCCACACCCACACGCGTCTCCGTCGTGGTGTTGAGCGCGCTGTCTATGTTCATCGCGCCAGTCCGTACATCCGGAGCGCAGAATTCGGCTCCGACGGCGACTACTCCGCCAATGAGCCGATGGGAGCTGCGCTTCACCAGCGGCGCGCTGATACCAACAGGCACGCAGCGCAATTTCTTGAAAGACGCGCAGATGAGCGCGGCGCAGTTGTCGTGGCTCGTGCGACCGTCACTCGCCATCACTGGCACCTTCGGTTGGGCGCGCAGCCGAGATCTCAATGTGAGCACTCGTCCGAAGCTTGATGTGTTCACCTCGGACGTTGGTGTTGAAGCCCGTCCCGCCCAGTGGTTTGCCAAACAGGTCGTCAGCTTTAGTCCGTTCGTCGGAGCGGGCGTCGGTGTGCGAAGCTACAACTATCGCTCACTTGATGCGGATGCCGCGCACAACGTTGCGGGATACGTCGCGGCTGGCGGTGAACTGGGCATGGGTCGCGTGGGGCTGCGTCTTGAGGTCCGAGACTACGTAACGGGCTTCAAACCGCTCATCGGCGTTGGCCAATCTGCGACGCGCAACGATGTCGTACTCGCGCTAGGTCTGCGGTTGAAAAAGCAGCACGCGTCGCAGCCGTAAGCACCGAAGCGCGCCCGCCCACCGAAGCTTTGGATGAAGTCGACCAGATCCGACTGGCTCGTTCCGTTCGCGCTCATATCACTGAGTTTGGTGCCGGCCATGGCCGGCACCATTCGCCTCGCCGAACTCGCGCGTAGCGCGCACATCACGGCTGAAAACGCACGGTTTTTCGCAGCGCCGTTACCAATCGTGCTCCACGTCCCCGCTGTCATTATTTTCAGCATCCTCGGTGCCTTTCAATTCTCTGCGGGTTTCCGACGTCGACACGGCGGCTGGCATCGCGCTGCCGGTCGCATCCTGGTTCCGTGCGGATTGGTGGTCGCGTTCACTGGACTATGGATGACCAAGTACTACGCGTGGCCGGTCGGTGACGGTGTCATCCTCAACTACGAACGTGTCGTCGTTGGCTGGGTAATGGTGCTGTGCATCGCCCGTTCGGTGCTCGCCATCACGCGCAGAGAATTCTTGTCGCATGGTGCGTGGATGATTCGTGCGTACGCGATTGGTCTTGGTGCGGGCACGCAGGTGCTGACGCACCTCCCATGGTTTCTATTGGTTGGCGCTAAGCCCAGCGAACTACCAAGAGCCATACTGATGGGTGCGGGATGGGCGATCAACGTTGTCGTCGCTGAGTGGATTATTCGCAAGCCACAGATTCTGCAGAATCGGCGCACGGTAGTATCGTAAATGCACCTCGCGCGTTTTATCGCACACCGTTCACCGACACGACACGTGGCCACTCCCGCAAGTGAACTCACCGGCCCTAATCTGGCGGCAGGACTTCCTCTCGCGACGCTCAATGTCGGCGCAATGGTGCTCGGCCATGCGCATGGCTCGGCCGTACTCGTGGTGCGACGACCACAATCAATCGTCGCGATTGGCGCGTCCTGCACACACTACGGCGCCGCGCTGCACGGCGGGCTGGTTGATGGCGATACGATACGCTGCCCGCTCCATCACGCATGTTTTAATCTGGACACAGGCAAGGCAGTGCACGCGCCGGCCTTCGATGCGCTTCGGCGCTGGGCGGTCGAAATTCGCGACGACACAATTTTCGTCACGTCGCCGCTCGCACCGATCACCATCGTGGAGCGACGCGACAAAGCACCTGTGTTGCACATGGTGATTGTTGGCGGTGGCGCCGCAGGTGATGCGGCCGCCGCGATGCTACGAGAGCAGGGGTACGAGGGTCAGATCACGATGCTCAGCGCGGACCACCATGCGCCGGGTGATCGTCCGAACTTTTCGAAAGGTACAATTGCTGGCACGGTGGCGATGGATTTCAATTTCGTACGCCCGGATGGCTTTTATCGCGAGCACAACATTGACCTGCGCTTGAACACCGTGGTCACGTCGATCAACACCGACAATCGTACGGTGCAACTCGCGAACGGCGAAACTGTGGCATACAATGCGTTATTGCTTGCCACCGGCGCGGAGCCGATTCGACTTTCTGTACCTGGTGCATATCTGCCGCACGTGCGCACGTTGCGCACACTGGCTGACAGTCTCGACATCGCCATGCGCGCGTCGCGTGCGCGACGAGCCGTGGTGATTGGCGCGAGCTTTATCGGTCTCGAAGTGGCCGCCGCACTTCGTGCACGCAATGTCGACGTCCATGTGGTCGCGTTTGACGACATACCGATGATGAATGTGCTTGGACGAGAGTTGGGGGTCTACATGCAAGCACTGCACGAACGTCATGGCGTGACGTTCCATCTCGGTACAACCGTTTCACTGATCGACGCCAATGCTGTGCATCTTGAAAACGGTGAGGTCATTGCCGCCGATTTGGTGATTGTCGGGATTGGCGTGCGCCCGGCTCTCACACTTGCGACGAACGCTGGCCTTGCGACCGATAATGGCGTACTTGTGAACTCACGCCTCGAGACCAGCAGTCCAGGTGTGTTTGCGGCGGGTGACATCGCTCGGTGGATGGACGACACCACTGGTGTTCGGACGCGCGTGGAGCATTGGGTGGTCGCGCAACGACAGGGCCAGATCGCGGCGCGCAATATGCTTGGTGCGAACGAGGTGTTCGACGCAATCCCGTTCTTTTGGACGGAGCACTATGACATGTCGTTGCGCTACGTTGGGCATGCGGAGCGCGGGTTCACCACCGACGTGTCGGGGACACTCGGCGACGTATCGCCGAATGTCGGCGTGTCCTACAGCAATAACGGAAGACTCGTGGCGGTGGCGACGATTGGACGCGATCGCGAGAGTTTGGAGGCGGAGCTGGCGTTTGAACGCGCGCGGGTCGGTGCGCGGTGAACGTCAGGTCCCTGCATGTACCGATCACGGGGTCGGGCTGCCCATTATCGCGTGCCGCTCCGACCACTCAAGATGCGCGCTGGAAACTCGCGATACTCCGTAATCGCCTCGGATTTCGCAAAGAGTTTATAGTTCGCCGCGGTGACAGCAGCGGGCATCGTGTGGTCGTTCCCACTCGCAATCAGCAGCAGGGCGCGCGGTTATTATTCGCAAAGTTCACGGTTGTTGCTGATCGGTGGCGTCGCGAGTGCGCTGATGATCTCCACGTAGTGATCGACAATCTCCGAGACGCGCAATCCCGTGATGGCGGATGGATCGCGCCGCAATGCGTCGATGTCACCGTCCACGTGTGGCCAACTGCACGCAATGACGTTGTATCCGCGCGATTCGTAGCGTGTGACCCAATGTTCCCAACTGCGTGCCGTGAACCACCCTCGTAGCGGCACAGCGTCTGCCGAGGAGGCACGTTCCTTGCGGTGCATGATGAAGCAACCGGAGGGTGCTGCACTCAAATCAAACCGGGACCGCCACGATGCAACGCAATTGGGGACGTGCCGTCGTTGGTGGACTGGTTGCCACGGTGGTGATGAGTCTTGTTGGAATGTTCATTAACCCGCTACTGGGCCTGCCTGCGGGCGATACCGCGAAAATGCTGGCTGGCGTCATGGGCGGGAACCTCGTGCTGGGATGGGTTGGGCACCTTATGATCGGAGTTGTGCTTGCGATCATCTATGTGTTGGTGGTCGAGAAGTTTCCTGGCGCACCTGCCGTTCGCGGTGCCTTGTACAGCTTGGTGCCGTGGCTGATGGCGATGGTTGCCGTACTTCCCATGATGGGCATGCCCGCCTTCGGAGGCAGCGCCGCGCCCGCAATCGGCAGTCTTATCGCGCACGTGGTATACGGTGCAACCCTTGGCGCGATCTACGGACTGTCGCCAAGCGATCACGGTGTCACGCGCGCCTGAAGCGCGGAAGTCCCACGGCTCTCTGCGCTATGCGGGCGGTGTCGTGGAGTTCGTGGGAGGTGCGCTGGCCGGTCAGGCGGGAAAGGTCGAACGGGACACAATCCGGCTGTTCAACGAGCGACGCAGCCGCAGTGTGATCGATTGCGAGAACAAATAGCTCTTTCCAGTGGCGTCGGTACCCGCAGGTTGGAACCTCCTTACAATTTGCAGACTACGTGTCGACTGCTTTGTTGACGTCGACCGAACAGAAATTTCGTATGAAGAATATTGAGCAATGCTCGGAAAGATCGCGAGCATCAGCGTTCGTCGTTATCATGGCGCACGCCACCCCCGAACACGCATTCCATTACACAAAACTTTTGCGGCGGCTTAATGAGCTGTCATCGCGCACTTTCCGGCGAGTGCATAGCAGAGGACACTGTGCGTTCCCTGCCTACCCCTCCCCGTTTATGTCAGACTTCGTCTCGCTCTTTCGACCCATCGTGATGGCCGTGATGCTCGCCGCACAGACAGTATGGCACGTTGGCGACCGCGTTGAAGCCGGATTTATGGGTAGCAGTTACAGCTACAAGTTTGGAGATATCATAGCTGTCGACGGCGACCGATACAAAGTGCACTTCGATGGATACGATGTGTCCTACGAGAGCTGGGTCCCGGTGTCGCATGTACGACCAATCGTCGCACCAACGCCCGCAATTGCGACCCCACCAATGGCGGCAGCGACCACGCGAGCTCTTGCCAATCAGATGCCAGCGTGTGAAATCGGCATGGTCATACGAGCCGGCGCACTCAATTACGACGCGAAGATCATCGAGTTCAGCAAAACAACGGGCTTGTATAAAGTGCAGTACGTGACGGGATACAAAGGGGACATTGAATTCGTACCGCCAACTGGTTTGAAAACCTGTTCGGCACCGTCGATCGCACCCGTAGCGGAGAAATGGTTTGTCGGCGTCTGGCAGCTGTTCACCGGTGGCGGTGGCGCGTGGCAGAAGAATCCGACAACGAACTCGTGGAAGGTGATCGGACTCGACGTCGCCGGCGCGCCACCCATTCGCTTCAGCGGCGACGGCACGTACGAATGGGTCATCGACGCGAGCCAGACCATTCGCGGCGCGTGGCGTACGGCAGCAACATCAGAACGGAAGTACGGTTACGAAAAGCGTGGCACGACCATCATTCTCCTCAACGGAGAGAGTGGGAAAAACTGGCTCGTCTCTCGACAACTCGTCGGGACATCCGACGGGCGCGATCAGTTGCTGATCGAGCGAGTAGACCTTGGATTGACATACCGGGGCCAGCGCGTGGGCCCGATCTCGCACTGACAACACATCGCGAGCGCTGTCGCCATCGTACATTGCGGATGGCCAAACCGCACACGTCCGCCGTTCCGTGGTATCACGCGATCACGACACAGGCACATATCTGACTCCGCCTACCGATCCTGACGCGCTAGACGATGTCTTCCCATTGCTGTACGACGAGCTGCGTCGATTGGCCGGACGCCACTTGGCGCGTGAGCGTCCGGACATCACGCTGCAGCCGACAGAATTAGTACACGAAGCGTACATGCGGCTCGTTGGTCAGCGTACAGTCGACTGGAATAATCGGTCGCACTTCTTCGGAATGGCGGCAGAAATGATGCGGCGGATTCTGCTCAATCATGCGCACGCGCATGCGGCCGCGAAACGCGGCGGCGGCCAATCACCCGTCACGCTGAGCGATGCAAACGACGTTGGGTATGAACCGGATGTCGATCTCGTAGCGCTCGACGACGCACTCACCGCACTCGCTGCATTCGATGCCCGACAAGCGCGCGTCGTCGAACTGCGATTTTTCGGCGGACTCGGCGTCGAAGAGACGGCCGATGTCATGAGTATTTCTCCGGCCACCGTGAAACGCGAATGGGCGACGGCGAAGCTCTGGCTGCGTCGCGAAATGTTGCGCGAGTGATGGACCCAATACGTTGGGCGCACGTGAAGCGCGTGCTCAACGACGCGATCGTGCTGCCGACCGCCGAACGATTGACGTTTGTCAATGCCTCGTGCGTCGGCGACGATGCCCTCCGCGATGAGGTCCTGTCGTTGCTCGACGCGGACGACAGCGCGTTCCTCGACAAACCGGCCTTTCACGAGGCCGCAATCGCGCTGGCTCGGCACCGTGCCATCGACGCCGCGATTCCCAATGACGGCCGCATCGGCGAGTTCCGCATCGTACGCCAATTAGGTCGCGGCGGCATGGGTACCGTGTATCTCGCCGAACGCGACGACGGAGAGTTTCGTCGACTCGCCGCAGTAAAAGTGGTGAGTCAAGGGCGCGATACGGAACTCGTCGTGCGGCGATTCCGTCAGGAGCGCCAGATTCTTGCCGGTTTGGAGCACCCCAACATCGCGCAGCTCTTCAGCGGCGGTACAACCGACGATGGTCTCCCATACTTCGTCATGGAGTATGTCGAAGGCGAGCCAATCGATCAGTATTGCGAGCGACAGCGACTGACCACCGCAGCGCGACTTGAGCTCTTTCGCAGCGTCTGCGCCGCCGTGAGTTACGCGCATCAACGGCTCGTCGTGCATCGTGATATCAAGCCGGCAAATATTCTCGTCACGCCAGACGGCGTTCCGAAGTTGCTCGATTTCGGCATCGCCAAACTGCTCGACGACACACACCCGCGCTCCACCACACTACTCGCGCTAACACCAGCGTACGCTAGCCCCGAGCAGCGCGCTGGCGAAATCGTCACGACGCTTAGTGATGTGTATTCACTTGGCGTGCTACTGTATCAGTTGGTGACGGGAGTACATCCCGGAATCGACGTAGAGTCGCGCCGGCCGAGTGACGCAACACCATCCTTGCGGCGCGTGCTGGCCGGCGACGTGGACAACATCGTTGCCATGGCGATGCGATTCGAGCCGCGGCGGCGGTATGCCTCTCCCGCACAATTGTCGGAAGACATTCGCCGCCACCTCACCGGACGACCGGTGCTGGCGCGCCCCGACACGTTTAGCTATCGCACTGGTAAGTTCGTCCGGCGCAATGCGGTCATCGTCAGCGCGGCCACCGTCGCGGCAACCGTCATCATTACGGCCGGTGTTGTCTCGGCATCACAGGCGCGCATTGCTCGCCAAGAGCGAGTCCGTGCCGACGGCGAACGTGTGCTCGCCGAACGACGGTTCAACGAAGTACGCGCGCTCGCAACAAGCTTCCTCTTCGAAGTTGATTCGCAGATTGCTCCCTTGGTCGGCGCCGTGCCGGCGCGTGAAGCACTCGTTCGTCGTGCGCTCGCATCACTTGATGGCCTGTCGCGTGATGCGCAAAACGACCGATCACTGCTGCGTGATCTCGCATCCGCATACGTGCGCGTCGGCGACACACAAGGCAAGCCGTATTCACCCAATCTTGGCCACACCGCCGAGGCGTTGCAGAGTTATCGCAAAGGCGTGACAATTCTTGAGCATCTCGCGCAGACCTACCCGGAGGATGTGCGAACGAGACAGGACCTCGCCCGCGCACTGCAGGGAGCAAGTGCGGTGCAGGCACGCGTTGGCGATGTCGATGGTGCGATTCTCACGCAGCGGCGAGCGGTCGCGCTCTGCGAAACCATACGTCGCGCCGACTCTGCGAACGTGTCATTTCGCGCGCAGCTTGCCGACAACCTGCTTTGGCTCGGTCGCGCTCTTTCGCAGAAAAACACCGTCTCGGCCACCACCGAAGAACTATCCGCGTATCGTCGCGGTCGTCTCATTCGCAGTGAATTGGCACTGCGCGAGCCGACGTCGCCCGCGAGACGATACGCCGCCGGTGTTGCCGAGGCGTATGAGGGATACGCCTTGTGGCAGTTGGGTGATCTCACCGGTGATACCAGTAACTATCGCGCGGCGTTGCAGCGTTTACAGACGTCGCAAAACATCAACGTGCAAGTCAGCGCGTTGGTACCAACCGTCGTCGATATGCGTCGTGCATCGGTGGATGCCTTGCGTGAGATGGCCGTCCTTCACGTGAAACTGAGTGATGGTGCAGCGGCTCTCCGTGAACTGGATCTTGCGCTCCCCACCAATCGCGCACTCGCCGCCACCGATCCACGCAACGCCGAAGCGCAACGCGACCTCGCCGCCGTTCTTGGTACGTACGCCGTTGCCCATGGCAGTGTGGGGCACGTAGCGTTGTCGGAACAGTACGCACAAAGAACGCGGGTCATTTTATTAGGGCTCCGTGTCACCGATACTGGAGGAACGGACGATCTGGCCAGTTTGTCCAGACTTGAAGCGCAACGCGGTGCGGCGAATCAGTCTGCTGGCTTGATCGCGCAAGCTGCGGCCAGTTATCAGACGGCGCGTGATGAAGCACGCCTATGGCAACAGAAAGCGCCCACGAGCGATGGACCACGGCGCTTGCTTGCGACACACGACGCAATCCTTGGCGACTTGTTTCGGCGTCTCGCACTTCGTAGCAACGACGGCGGCGCGCGCGTGCGCTTTGCAGCCTTGCAATGCGATGCGTGGAGCGAGGCCGTGGTACAATGGACAATGCTGCGGGATCGGAGCGAACTCGCGCCAGTGGACACGCTTCCCGCGCGTGTCGCACAGGAAGCGCTCGCGCACTGCGAAAAAACTCGCTAAGTCACGGCGCTTGAGCCACTGTTTGCGTCGGCGTCCATACGAATGAGCCCGTTCGCCGACTGTTCCGGCGAGTGAGTTTTAGAGGATTTACGTCGAGCCACCTCCTCACTCACTATGCGCAACGTCATCCAAACATCGGTCTTGTTTCTGTTGCTCTGTGTTGGCGGCGCAGTAGCGTGCCCCGACAATACCAAAGCACTGCCGGTCGAGCTATCGATAACACCCAGCACTATCGATCTCGAAGTCGGCGACGCTACACAGGTGGTGGCGATTGTGCGCAATGGCTCGCAAGCCGTTTCGTTCAGCTCCACCGATAGCCGCGTGGCATCGGTGTCGGATGCTGGACTGGTCACAGCGGTCGGTGCTGGTTCTGCAGTGATCACTGCAACGTCGACACAAGACGCGAATGCGCGCGCGGCAACATCGGTCGTCGTACGAGTACCAATCGCCGTTACCCTGTTGCCAGCGGCACCTCCGTCGATGCGCCTCGGCGAAGCGTTGCAGCTTGCAGCCACTGTAACGGGGACAACAAATACCGCCGTGACATGGTCCAGTAGTTCGCCCGCGACGGCCAGCATCACAAACACCGGCATAGTCACGGGACTTGCTGTTGGTACGGCGACCATCAGCGCTACCTCCATAGCGAATCCCGCGAAATTCGCGACAGCGTTTATTACGGTCAGTACGCCGGTCGCAGTGAGCGTCTCACCGGCTGTCGGTTCCGTCAGCGTTGGGCAGGCAGGACAACTGACCGCGACGGTATCGGGCACCAACAACACCGCCGTCGTCTGGACCAGCGGCGCCACCTCAATTGCGAGCGTGAGCGTCACCGGTGTGGTGACCGGCGTTGCAGCGGGCAGCGTTGCGATCACGGTAACCTCGGCCGCTGATCCGACCAAGAGTGCGATCGCACAAATCACGGTCACCGCGTCTTCCGCGATCACCATCGTGAACGGTGCGGTGATAACGGGGCTCAGCGGCGCCGTCAATAGTTCGCGCACGTATCGCATCACCGTACCGACCGGAACGGGACAACTGACGGTGCGCACGACGGCCGGCACCGGCGATGTCGATCTCTATGTGCGGTATCTCACGCCGCCCGATCCATCGACAACAAACACCGCAACAAGCTGCGCCTCCGATGGCGAAACAACAGTCGAAGCGTGCACGATCAACAATCCTGCTGCTGGCGATTGGTACATCGTGGTCTTCGGCTATCTCGCCTACAATGGCGTGACACTGTCAGCCACCACCGGAGTCGCAGCGGCCGTCGTCATCGCACTCACGCCGACGACTGTCAACGTGACCGTTGGTCAGACGCGACAATTATCTGCGACCATTTCGGGCAGTGCGAATACGGGCGTGACGTGGGCATCCGGCAACGGCGCGATTGCGTCGGTCAACGTATCGGGATTGGTGACCGCAATCGTCGCCGGATCAGCGATCATCACGGCACGTAGCGTCGCCGATCCAACCAAGTTTGCGCAGGCGACTATCACCGTGACGCCGGCCAGCACCGCGCTCAATCTGTCGATCCCGAAGGCGTATGTCGTGCAGTCAGTACAAAACAATGGCAGTATCCGACTCGTCGCCGGCAAAGCCGGATTAATTCGCGCGTTCCTCGTTGCGTCGATCGCGAACGCGGTGCGTCCGGCGGTACGATTTCGCGTCTTCAACGGTACAACGCTCCTCAGCACCACCGACGTGCAGGCTGGTCGAGCATCGGTGCCGCTCACGTCGGCCGATGGACCACTCGCACAGACATGGAATGTGCCGATCGCGGCGGCCAATGTGCAGGCGGGGTTACGCATCGTCTTCGACGTCGATCCGGACAACCTGATTGCCGAATCTGACAAGACCGACAACAGTGTGTTTATCACGCCGACGGTCGTATCACTACCCACATTTAAGGCGCGATTCGTGCCGATACGTCAGAGCGCAAACAATCAGGTTGGCGATGTCACGGTCAACAACGCGAACAACTACATGCTTGAAGCGTTGAGTCGTCACCCAATCGGCGCGTACAATATTGATGTGCGCCGTGTGTACACCACCACCAACATCATCGGGGTGGACTATGCGAATGGGTGGTCACCGTTGCTGAGTGAGATTTATGCATTGCAGGTTGCCGAAGATCCCACACGCTTCTTCTACGGCGTGCTCAAACCGAGCAACAATACCAACGGAACCGGCTTGGGATACATTGGCTCGCCCGCCGCGATCGGTATTGATTGGGAGAACATTCGCTCGCAAACGGCAGCACATGAGTGGGGACATAATTTCAATCGCCAACATGCGCCGTGCGGCAATCCCGGTAATCCGGATCCGAAGTATCCATACGCCAACGGTCAGACTGGCGCGTGGGGCTTTGACGCATTCACTGGATCGGAAAAACCACCCACGTACTCGGATCTGATGGGCTACTGCGATCGCGACTTGCAATGGGTCTCCGATTATACCTATGACGGGGTGTTGAGTTGGCGAGCGGCATCGGCCGACGCGCAAAGCACGGCACCCGCCGAGAATTCGCTCATTGTATGGGGGCGCGTGACATCGCGCGGACTCGTGCTTGAACCATCGTTCGAGTCGGTGACGAAACCGCGCCTCCCCGATGGCAATGGCACAACACGACTCGAGGGATTTGATGTCGACGGCGCGCGAATGTTTAGCTACGCGTTTGACGGCGCCGTTGTGGCCGATCTTGCAAATGGCGACGAGCGGCACTTTGCATTTGCGATACCAACGCGACTGCTCACGACGAATCGCTTAGATCGTATGCGGCTGTCGGCGAGCGGTGGAAGCATTGAACAGAGCAGCCGTGTGCTGGCACCGGCGGCGAACAGCAGCGGATTGCGTTTGTCGAGTCTGCAATCTGTTACAGCGGTGCGCGTCGGTGCGATGGTTGCGGTACGTTGGGATGCACAATCATTTCCGATGGTTGTGGTGCGCGATCCGCGCACGAGCGAGATCCTGTCGTTGGCTCGCGGCGGATTTGTTTCTCTGCCGTCATCCGCACCCGACGTCGAACTCCAGCTTTCCGATGGCGTTCGATCAAGCAGGATGATTTTACCTCTCCGGTAAACCGATGCCTCGTCTATCCCGCTTCTTCGCACTGGTGAGCGTGTGCGCATGTGCTGCACCACATCGCGCCACCGACGCCCCATCCGACGTCATCTCGGCGGTCACGCTCGTGCGCGGCGCGTGCTTTGGTACATGTGCGCAATACGCATTGACCGTGTCATCCGACGGCGGCGTTGTGTTTGTTGGCTTCGCCCACGTGCGGACACGAGGACTCGCCCGCGCGCATATAAACCCGACTAACGCGCGCGTGCTGATCGCGCGTTTCACTGAAGCGAATTTTGTCGGCATGTGGGAGCAATATCTCCCTGGGCAAACGTCCTGTGGTCTGTACGCGACGGATGCACCAATTGTCGAACTCTCCCTCGTCACGCCCACGTTGTACAAGAAAGTCGTGCACGACTACGGCTGTGGCAGTGCGCCGACCGTGTTGCGCGAACTTCAGGCAGCCGTGGATGCGACGGGAGAGAGTAGTCGATGGCTTCCCGCGCGGTAGCTGTTACTTGCGGATGACGAGCACCATACCGCCAGCAAGCGGAATCCGAAGCTTTTCACCGACCGCCAATGTTTTGTAATTGCCGCCGCCCGACGCGACGATATTACCGCCGCCCGACGCGACGATATTGCCGCCACCTGATGCGACGATATTCCCACCACCCGACGCCACAATCTTCGCCGGTTGGCCTGCAACGTCGCGGGACATATCGATGACTTTTATCGCCGGAGCGCTGCCGTCCATCCCCCACATCAGGTTTGACGAAGCCAACGACTGCTTGTGTGCGCGCACCGCCTGCACCAGCTCAGCGTAACTGCTCCACTTGCCGCCGTTGTAAAGCCTCGGCGCGCACTCGTCAGCCGCACCCGAGCCAGAAGCGCGCCCGGGTCCAGCGCTCGTTGTTTTCACAACCGATATCGCAAGACTGATCCACGGATCCGTACACGGATTGTTCGATGCATTTTTGCTATCGGCCGCTGACGGATTGGCCTGCGCGTGAGCGACTCCTGCCTGCACCAGCACCAGCGCCGCCGTGGTGGTAAGAATGCCAATCGTTCGTCGTGACATCGCGTCGATCTCCGAGAGAAGGGGGAGTGCGGAATAGACGCGCAGGCGTGCCGCGTCTACTCATTACTCGCACGGAAGCGGTCGCCAGCAGCTCATCCGGTCGCTCGCGCTCACACTGTTTGTCACACTCGACAACGACATGCGTTGGCATGCGCATTGACGCAGTGATTTGGTAACGTTGCAGGTTTCCCTGTTGTTCATGTTGCAGCGTGCACCCCGACCTTCCCATCCCCCTTGCGCAATAGGCGCCGCCGAGCCGACTCTATGGGCATGCCCGCGCAAATTCAGCCGTATTATACCGTCGACGAAGTCCTCGCCTTTCCGGAGGACGGGAACAAGTACGAGCTCATTTACGGCGAGTTGGTCGTGAGCCCGACGCCCCGGGTCTGGCATCAGAAGATCGTGATGCGCTTGACGCACATTTTGCTTGACTACTGCCGACGCGAAACGGTCGGCCAAGTGTTTTGCGTGGGCGCCGATCTAAGCTGGGGACGTCGCGATGTCATTACGCAGCCGGATGTCTTTGTGCTCTCGCTCGAGGATAGCAGTATTGATCAATGGGCGGAGGTGCGCCACGTGCCGCTGATCGCCGAAGTGCTGAGTCCGTCCACGGCGCGACACGACCGTTTTGGCAAACGCCTCGTGTACCGCGATCAACGCGTGGACACGTATTGGATTGTCGACGCGGACAATCACCGCGTTGAAGTGTGGACCCCTGACGCACAATTTCCGCGCGTTGAACGCGAACACATCTCATGGTCGCCAACCGGTGCATCGCAACCGCTCGTGATCATGCTGCCTGAGCTATTCGCTAAGCGCTAACGCTCACCAACTTCCGCGTTCGCCAGCTATGCCAATCACTGTGGCGATGCGGTCGGCTGCGTGACGCCAATTCGTCTGCACTGCAACTTGCGCCTCCTTTGCTTTTCCATGGCGAATCGCGCTGATAATGGCTGCGTGCTCCACGACTGATGCTTTGATGTCGCTGGCGAGCAAACTGATGTACATCCGGATGTAGCGCTCCGCTTGCGGCTTGACGCTGTCGTGCAACGCGATGAGCCGAGGGCCCGCACTGGCCACGACAATCTTTCGGTGCAGTCGTTCGTCGGCTTCGTACAAACGACTGTGATCGGCTGCTACACTGCGGCCCGTGCGGTGGAAGTCCGCGTTTAGTGCGTCAAGCTCCTTTGTGAGCGCGCGCCGTGCCGGAACGGGGAGCGCGGCCACCCAGCGCGCGGCTAGCCCCTCAAGCTCGCCTACGATGTTGAGCAGCTCGTGTGCGTCGGCGCGCGTCAGTGGCGCAACCGTGAGCCGCGCCTGCTGTGCACCGGGTGCGCCGACCACGAAGCCTTCCTGCTGAAGGCGCTGCAGCGCTTCGCGGACAGGTGTTCGGCTGTAGCCGAGTCGGGCTCCGACCTCGGTCTCCACCACGCGGCTTCCTGGAGCGAGCTGACCCTGCACGATGAGTTCGCGAAGCCGTTGGTACACTTGCTCCGGGAGGTTTCCGGGCGTGGCGTCAGCAGCAGCGTCAGGGATGTCTTGGGGCGTCATGGTAGGCACAGCTTAACAGAAGTACAAGTGCGCGACGGGCGACGATTGACAGCGCGTTCGAGTGTCGACACGTTTGTATACAAATTGGCATACACATGCCAATACCTACCTGTCGACACCCGTCCCCTTTGAGGATACACCGGTGAACCGCTCACTTCATCGCACGAAGTCCATTGATCAACTGTTGGCTGAGAGTGCCGACTCCGAGCGCCTTGGGCTTAAGCGCACACTGGGGCCGTTGGCGCTTATCGCGCTGGGCATTGGTGCCGTCATCGGTTCAGGTTTGTTTGTGCGCACGGCGTCGGCCATCGCCGAACGCGCCGGTCCATCCGTCACCATCGCGTACGTCATCGCCGGTATTGGGTGTGCGCTTGCTGGTTTGTGCTACGCCGAGTTCGCCTCAATGATTCCAATTGCCGGCAGCGCGTACACGTATTCGTACGTGACCATGGGTGAATTGGTGGCGTGGATTATTGGGTGGGATCTCATCATCGAATATGCAGTTGGTGCAGCCACCGTGGCGATTTCGTGGAGTCAGTACTTCAACAAGATGTTGGAATACGTAGGCCTGCATGTGCCGTACGCATGGTGTCATTCGCCGTGGGAATCTGAAGCGGGCGTGCATGGCATCATGAACGTGCCCGCAGTGGCGATTTTGTTCTTGTTGACTGGATTGCTCGTGCGTGGGACGCGCGAGTCAGCGTTTGTGAACAACGTCATTGTGATCACGAAGCTGGCGATCGTGTTCATCGTCATCGCGGTGGGCTGGGGGTTCATGAATCCGGCCAACCACACACCTTATATTCCCGCCGCAACCACGTTTACAACCGCGCAAGGAGTCACGCATCCCTATGGCGGCGTGATGGGCATTCTAGGTGCGGCGGGTGTCGTGTTCTTTGCCTTCATCGGATTTGACGCGGTCTCGACTGCGGCACAAGAAGCAAAAAATCCGCGACGCGATATGCCCATCGGACTGCTCGGCTCCTTGCTTGTGTGTACGGTGTTGTACGTGCTGTTTTCACATGTGTTGAGCGGCGTGGCGACGGTGGAAGATTTTCGGTCGGCGGGCAAGGAAGCGTCGGTGTCGTTTGCGATTGCAAAATACATGACCGGATATGGATGGCTTGCAAAGTTTGTGACCGTTGCTATTCTCGCGGGATTCTCCTCGGTAATTCTCGTGATGTTGATGGGACAATCACGTGTGTTCTACACCATGAGCACCGACGGTTTAGTACCAAAGATTTTCTCCGAACTCCATCCACGATTCAAGACGCCGTATAAGTCGAACATCCTCTTCTTTCTCTTCACAGCACTGCTTGCCGCCTTTGTTCCTGAGGCCATTGTTGGAGAAATGACAAGCATCGGGACACTGTTCGCATTCATTCTCGTGTGCGTTGGCGTGTGGATTATGCGTGTGAAACGTCCCGACTTACCGCGAGCATTTCGTGCACCGGCGCTCCCACTCGTTTCCACGCTCGGCATCTTGTTGTGTGGCGCGATGATTTTTGGGTTGGGTTGGACGAACTGGTTGCGACTCGCGGTCTGGCTATTGCTCGGCCTAGGCGTGTACTTCGCGTATGGTCGATCGCATTCATCGCTAGCACAGCGAGGTGCGTAGATAGGCAATTCGCAGAACCGGCAGGTGCGTACGAATGCTCGCACGCGCACTGATATGGTGATACTGCACGCAATACGACGTGGCATGTTGCAGCGTGCACCCCGCCCTTCCCACCCCCCTTGCGCAATAGGCGCCGCCGAGCCGACTCTATGGGCATGCCCGCGCAGATGCAGCCGTATTACACCGTCGACGAAGTCCTCGCTTTTCCGGAGGACGGGAACAAGTACGAGCTCATTTACGGCGAGTTGGTCGTGAGCCCGACGCCCCGGCTCTGGCATCAGAAGATCGTCATGTGGCTGACGCATCTGTTGCACGCGTACTGCCAGCGCGAAACGGTCGGCCACGTGTTTTGTGTGGGCGCCGATCTGAGCTGGGGACGTCGGGATGTCATCACGCAGCCGGATGTCTTTGTGCTCTCGCTCAAGGATAGCGGCATTGACCGATGGGCGGATGTGCGCCACGTACCGCTGATTGCCGAAGTGTTGAGTCCCTCCACGGCGCGACACGATCGTTTTGGCAAACGCCTCGTGTACCGCGATCAGCGCGTGGAGACGTACTGGATCATCGACGCAGACAATCACAGCATCGAAGTGTGGACCCCTGACGCACAATTCCCCCGCGTTGAACGTGAACAGATCACATGGTCGCCAGCCGGTGTAACGGAACCGTTGGTGATCGTGCTCGCCGACCTGTTCGTCAAGGGCTGAGGCGCGGGCGACTCGGTAGTCTCACGATGCTCGAACCGATACATCGAGGCCGCGCATGCGTCGGAAGTAGATAGCGATGAGGATCGCCGAGCCTGAGATGGTGACCGCCCACGGAGCAGCGCTCCAGAGGAACGACCGATTGACGAAGTACGTGAGAAAGATCGGAACGGCGAGAACGCCGTTTGCAATAAACAACCAGCGAATCCATCGTTCGTTCTGCGTATCACCAAACGCTGGTGCAGCGAACAGTGTGGAGAGACACATGAAGATGTAGCCGATTCCGTCAATCGCATTGAATACGGAATCTCCGCGAACGAGTGTCAGCAACGCCATTTGCGTAGCTTCCCCGCGCAACACGCGTGGTTCAACGACAAATAACTCAACGACGTAGGCGGCAGCACACAACGGGACGTACACGCACGCAAACGCGACGCCCAGTTGGCTCCAGATTTTTCGGTCGATTGGTGCTGCGGCATTCACGCACACCATCATCGCCAGAAAACTCGGCGCCAAGAGCAACGACGGTCCGATTGTTAACACAACGTCCCATGGCGCTGACAACAGGTGTGTTTCGGTCAGCACCGCAGCGATCGTGAACAGCACGCAGAAGCACGCGGTGGCGAGTGCTGACCAGTAGCCGAGCGTAGCGATTGGTGATGTCATAAGGCGTGCCTCCGAATGTTTGACCTATCGCGCATGCGCAGTATAAAAATCACAATACCATTCACGGCAACACACAACCACAGTGGGATCGACGCGTACCAAACGACAAGCCACGCCCCGCCCGCGATCAGTGTCACGCGCCAACGGTGTGAGGTGAGCGGACGGCGCAGCACAAGCCAAATCGACACCAAGAACGCAACGAAGGCCCACACGAGGATAGCGAATGCAAACGTCTGTCGTGCGATGGATTCGACGTGTCCCTCCACGCGTTCCTTTACGCCGTGTAAAATCTTGCGCACCGCAAGATGGTCCGTGAATTCGGTGAACAGATCCATGACCAGCACGAGGGGCTGCGTCCAATGATGGCTCCATTGGATTCGGCTCACGAGTCGCGTGTGGTTCGCGTCGATGGGATATAGCGCCCAGGTGAATCCACCAGGAAATGGCCCTTTCGCGCCAGACCACACGAGATAGCGGTTTGGTGCGATCGCGTTGAACACGAGCCCGCCAGCTGCGCTCAGGGGAAGTGGATCGCCAACAGAAATTTGCTGCAGCTCGGGCACGATATGTCCCGCGCTGCGCAAGCCTCGCGCGCTACCGATATTCTCGATGATGTCGTAGCCGTAAAAGCCGGCGCGTCCATATCCCATTTGCACGAGCCACGGCCAGATGATCTCCGGCGTGGCGTTGATGGTGATGGCGCGCGTGGACAAAAATGTTGGATGGTCGCTCAGCGCATCGCCCGGCATGCTTCGAGCGATCTCCGCATCCGTCGCACCCCAGCGAAGTTGCGATGGGCGTGCGAAAAGCAGATACGCTGTGACTACGATGCCGATAAGCGTGAGGACGCTGCTGATTTTGGCAATGGACGCATGCTTGATGCGCGCGTCCTTTGTTGTGCCGGTGCGCACCGCTTGCGCGTTGGGATCGTTCACGCTTGCCTTGGGTGCAGGGTTTGTGCCAGCGACCTCACTTCGTTGCACGACTCGGCGACCTGCTGCTCAATTTCCGTGAAGCGTCCTGACTGATTTCTTACGTCTCTACTACCGCACCACTTCGTCCATGCGAGTTATCGTCTCGGTTAGGCGCGCCCACGGAATTCCGATCACGGTAACCTCAGCCCTGTTCGACGCCGATCTTCCGTCAGGCTGCAGGTAGAGCCATTGCTCCATGTAGACACGCGGGTGTCGCAACAAGTAGCGAAGGTGAAAGACGCTACCGTTCACGTCGGCCGTCACGTCGCCCGTAGCATCGCTCAGGGTGGCACGGAAGTGCGTGGAGTCGACACGACTCATCAACCACACTCGCTTATCCACGACTCCGTCGTTGAAGGTGATCGTCTGTTCGAGTCGCAAGCTCCCATCCAACTGCCGCGTGCCGCGCCCATCGACACCCAACGGCCGCCTCGCTCGGCCACGAACGTCAAGCGTCCCTTCCCCACGCGTTCGGCCTTCAAAGAAGGAGATCGGATCAAACGTCGGCCCAGTTTCCATTGTGGAATGGGAGCGGAATGCGCCGAGGCATCCTGCGAGCGACGAAAGGAGCAGGGTATAGACTATGAGGCATGAGGTCGTTTTTAGTTTTGTCATCGTGTCTGGTACGGCACTAATCGTTCCGCAGATGTTGCACATTCGCGACTGAATACGCGTGAGCGTGGGCTGCTACTCCGTGTCGGCCGTTGCCCACAAATCGATGAGACGAGTAGCCGCGACCGCATGTGCGCGTTCGAACGAGTGCGCGCACAGACCACCAGTCGTCGTTCATCGGCACGTCACATGTAACGTTCTGTGAGAGGTTGCATCGCGGCGACCATCTCGGGCGCTTCGGCGTTATCACTGTTGAAAGTCCGTAGAGCATTACTCAGTAAGCACTTAGTGACTTCGTTACGACGTGCAAAACGAGAATCGGTATCGGCATAGGTCATGCTTTGAGATGAGGCATCTGGAACGCCGTCGGATGACGGCCGCCTCCTTCTCCTCGCTTCGTACCGAGCGTCTCATGATTCGCACTCTTCGTTTCGTTGTCGGTGGCCTCATCGCTGCCGGTCTCTTCGCCGGATGTCGGAGCGACATCATTGCGCCAAACACTGACCTGAACGCGCGCTTTTCTGGCGGAAGTACTGGCGGTGGCGGCACCGGTGGCGGCGGTACAAAGACGGCATGCACCAATGCGCTGTCAGTCATCGGCTCGGCCACGGAAGCGCTGTCTGGCAACACGTTCTCGGCCACCTATGTGCTCAACGCGTGCCAGTCCAGGACGCGCGTGTCGATGACAGCAACAGATCTTGCGACCGGTCAAATGGTGTGGGTGTCGGTCGCCGATCTCGCGGGCACCATTGCACTCTGGACGATGCCGTACAATCTGACGTCGTATCGCATTGACGCGACCGCCGTGGCGGGGTCGACTAACACGGTTGTTGCAACGGCATCAACGGTTGTCTCAACGCTGGATGCGCTCCCGTGCGACATGTTCGTGCATCAAACGGTGACGGTGGGCTATTGGGGTATCTACCCGGCGGTGTGGGCGGCATCGGACGCGCAGGATTGCGGACGCGGCGGCACGGTGCACTTGCAAATCACCAACATGAACACCGCAAAAGTGGAGCTCGACTATCCGGTGCTCGGCAAGTCGTCATTCATCGACTTTGAAGGCTCGATCGTTTCGTACAACACGCCGTATCGCGTGTACGCCGAGTTGCGCTCGCGGACTGGCGACTTGTTGGCGTCGTCCAGCACGGATGTCGTGTCGTCTGTACTGAGATAACTGCGCGTTGTTCTCGCGACAAACCCCGCTGCGTGCACTGACGGTGCGCAGCGGGGTTTTGCGCAACACGCGAACACTTCGTTAGGGGAATACGATCTTGTACGTCGCGATTTAAGTTTCCGTAGCTTTGGCCGCGTTGCCGCGACGGCGAATTTTTACCGGCCGTTCGTCGCTATAAAGTCGCGCTCGACGAATAACGACCGTGTCCGCGAATTCCGCAATGCGCCCGCCGAATGGTTGCACCGCGACGCAGACTCCCCGCGAAGTATTCCGTAAGAGAAGCGGTGTCGAACGCGGGCGGCCATTGCAGCAGACGCCGGAGCTGCTGCGTGATGCGATCACGTGGAGGCTACGCGACGGCGATAGTTTGACCGTTGATCTGCCTGCGTATCTTGATCGTATCGTGACAAAGGATCGCGTGCTCGAGCGATGGAGAGCGCGACAATAGCTGAACGGCGCATTGTCGCAGCGTGTACCCCGCCCGTACCATTCCCCTTGCGCAATAGGCGCCGCCGAGCCGACTCTATGGGCATGCCCGCGCACATGCAGCCGTATTACGCCGTGGACGAAGTGCTCGCCTTTTCAGACGACGGAAATATGTACGAGCTCATTTACGGCGATTTGGTCGTGAGTATTGCTCCGCCCGTCTGGCATCAAAAGACCGTCATGCGGCTGACGCACATTCTACGGGACTACTGCCAGCGCGAAGCAGTCGGCCACGTATTCTGTGTGGGCGCCGACCTGAGCTGGGGACGTCGCGATGTCATCACGCAGCCGGATGTCTTTGTGCTCTCGCTCAAGGATAGCGGCATTGACCGATGGGCGGATGTGCACCACGTACCGCTGATTGCCGAAGTGTTGAGTCCCTCCACGGCGCGACACGACCGCTTTGGCAAACGCATTGTGTATCGCGATCCGCGCGAGGCAACGTATTGCATCGTCGATGCGGATAATCACCTCGACGACGTGTGGAACCCTGATGCACAATTTCCGCGCGTTGAACGAGGACACATCACATGGTCGCCGCCCGGTACCTCGCAACCACTGGTGATCGTGTTCGCCGACCTGTTCGCAGAGAGTTGACGCGCGCGTGATGAGCGCGGATTTCTGGGGCAGCTTCGTGTTGTTCGTATCAAAATCGAAACTGCAACCGCGTAAGTAATAACCGTCCCAAGATCATCAGCCACAGCCACTCGAACATCACCAGTGATTCCACACAAATTCGCGATGAAACCAACCCGTTCACTCCTTTCACTAGCGGCGGCACTTTTCGTTGTCAGCACCGCATGCCGCCCGGTCGACACGACGGCATTTGCGAGCGCGATAGATCGAGATTTGCTCGATGTCACCGTGACAAACTTGCAGCAACTGTACATTAACAAGACCTACACGGTCACGCAGGTTGTGCAGTGGCACCTTGATCGCATTACTCGCTACAACGGCGTGTACGGCGCCATCGAAACGGTGTTGACAGACGATGCATTGGCCGACGCGGCACGGCTCGATGCGGAGGCCGCCAAGGGTGGTGCGCGCGGACCGCTCTGGGGCGTGCCGATTGTCATCAAGGCCAACACCAGCGTGCAGGGTCAGGTGACCACGGCCGGTTGGGAAGGATTTAATCGTGTGGGTCATGAACTCGTGGCGCCCAAGGACGCGACGATTGTCGCGCGGCTTCGAGCGGCCGGTGCGATCATCGTCGGTCTCGCTAACATGCCGGATCTCGCCAACAGTGATACCAATCGCAGCAGTTCGTTTGGTCGCGCAGGCAACGCATACGACGTGCGCTTTTCTCCGGGCGGCTCTTCTGGCGGTATTGTCACGGCCATTGCAGCGAACATGGCGGTGTTGGGCAACGGCACGGATACCGGCAACTCCATTCGCATGCCGGCCGCGACGAGTGCACTCGTTGGTGTATTTCCGACGCGCGGCCTCGTGAGCATCGCCGGCATCGCGCCACTCGATTGGTTGCTCGACAACACAGGCCCTATCGCCCGCACCGTCACCGATGCTGC
>JANYHT010000046.1 GCA_025358925.1 Gemmatimonadaceae bacterium
TCGCGAGATCCATGTGTCGTACGTGAAGGCGGGCGCTGAGGTGCTCGAAACCAATACGTTTGGAGCGAATCGGCTTAAACTCACGCAATACGGGCTCGACACGCAGGTGTCGGCCATCAACAAGCGGGCGGCAGAACTCGCGCGTGAGGCGGCCGGCGAGTACCGACTCGTTGCGGGTGCCGTCGGACCGCTCGGTGTGCGCCTCGAACCGTATGGTGCGACCAGTCGTGAAGAAGCGCGGGAGATCTTCGCCGAACAAATGGCGGCGCTCAAGGCCGGTGGTGCGGATTGTTTCTTGTTGGAAACATTTGCGGATCTTGAGGAGCTCGAGCAGGCCATTTTAGCCGCTCGCGCGACAGATCCAACCATGCCCGTTATTGCGCAGGCCACGATTGGACCTGAATTGCGTTCAGCGTATGGTGCGAGTCCCGAAGACATCGCGCGAGCGCTTGATCGTTGGGGCGTGGACGTCATTGGTCTAAACTGTTCGGTCGGTCCACAAACTATTCTGGAAGCGATTGAACGCATGGCCGCCGTGACGCGCAAAAAGCTGTCTGCGCAACCGAACGCCGGCATGCCACGCGACGTGGGTGGGCGCTCGATGTACATGGCCAGCCCTGAATATATGGCTACCTACGCGCGGCATCTGGTGCAGGCGGGTGCGAAGATTGTTGGCGGATGTTGCGGCACCACGCCGGAGCACATCAAGGCGATGGTAGAAGGTGTACGACCGCTCGCACCGCGCACACGGATTGTGGTAGGTGACGATCGTGCCGAGCGAGAGGCGAGTGAAGCTGCCGTTGCGCGAACGCCGGTGCCGTTTGCCGAACGTTCGCGACTCGGATTGAAGCTCGCGACGGGGAAGTTCGTGACCAGCGTGGAGATTGTGCCGCCGCGCGGTGTGGATACGGCGAAGCTCGCGCGTGACGCATCGGCGTTGCATGCTGCCGGTGTTGATGCGATCAATGTGCCCGATGGACCTCGCGCGCAAAGTCGCATGGGTGCGATTGCGACAAGTTTGATTATCGAACGGAGTGGTATCGAAGCGGTGACCCACTATTGCTGTCGCGATCGCAATTTGTTGGGGATGCTCAGCGACCTGCTTGGTGCATCGGCTTTGGGCTTGCGAAACATGTTGCTCATCACGGGTGATCCGCCAAAGATGGGGCCGTATCCCGACGCAACCGCGGTGTTTGATATCGATGCGATTGGTCTCACAAATCTCGTCCGCAATCTCAATCGCGGACTTGATCCGGGTGGTAACCCTATTGGTGAACCGACGCGATTTACGATTGGCGTTGGTGTGAATCCGGCGGCAATCGACCCCGCGCATGAGCTCAAGCGGTTCCACTGGAAAGTGGAAGCGGGTGCCGAGTATGCGATTACGCAACCGGTATTTGATCCAGCGCAATTGGAACGGTTTATAGCGACGCTGGACGGTGCGCGGATACCGATCGTTGCGGGTATCTGGCCGTTAGTGTCGGCCAGAAATGCGGAGTTTTTGGCGAACGAGGTGCCGGGGGTAACGGTTCCGAAGGAAGTGCTGGACCGCATGCGTCGGGCGAGCGACAAGAGCAAGGAGCATGCATTGGCCGAAGGCATTGCCATAGCGCGAGAAGCATTGGCACGGGTGCGTGACGTGGTGCAAGGCGTGCAGGTGAGTGCGCCGTTTGGGCGTATTGAGCTGGCGTTGGAAGTGTTTGAGGGCGTGATACTTTGACGCGGGTTATTTAGGGTCCTGCCACACCGACCAGCGAGCGCGTAATCCATTGTTGAGGGCGCGCACGGTCGCCATCTGCAGGACATACAGCCAACGAATTCCGCCAACGCACACTCTTCGCAGCGGCGGAACGATGCTGACAAAAATTACGAAGACGATGAGCGGCGGTAACGCCTGTTGTGGATAGCGCATCATGAATAGCAGCAGCATGGACGCGCTTGCCCCTGCAAACACCGCCAACAAAAATGGTGTCGCGAGGCGCGCCAATTTGTGCATAACGAACTGGATTCGCACCGGATTTTTCGTTGACATCAGATCCGGCAACAGATGTAAGAGCTGAAGCACTCCGGTGAGGGTACGCGTTTTACGAACGGCCTCTGCGTCGGATCCGAACGCGCGAACATCGATCGCTCGCGCAGCGTAAGTAAATCCCACCCGATGTCCCGCGAGTATGATCGACATCGGCACGTAGACATCGTCCAACAGCGTCCCTACGGGCAGCACGGGCCAAAGCTCGCGCCTTACCGCATACACGGCGCCGGTCACTCCGATTGACGAATGCAACATGGACTCATTGTGGCGTAACCATTTTTCCAATCTCCAATATGCGTGCACCGGGGAGGTGCCGTGTTCTGCGCCGCCGAGAGTAAGCGCGCCCGACACGGCGCCAAATCGTTCGTCGTCGAGATAGTGCAGCAATTCTGGTAGCGTGCGTCGATCAAATATTTGCGCGGAATCAGCGAACACGATCACGTCGCCGGTGGCCGTTCGAACGCCAGCGTTCAACGTTGAAGCCTTACCACCTGGTTGGTCGCCGAGGACTACGCGCACTCTTGGATCCAAGTGCGACAATTCGGCAATTGTCGCATGTGCGCCGCCCGCGTCGAGCGCGACAACCACGTCAAGCTTGGCGCCCGGAAAGTCTGTTTCGAGCAAGTTTTTGATTCTGCGCTCTATCAGTTCCGCGCTTTCACGCGTCGCGAGCACCACACTGATCCGCTGCTCGAAGCCGCGCACTGGGCTCAGTTGGTGCCGCTGCGGCATCGAGCGCGCGAGGAACCAAATTGCGATTGGATACGCAATCCAAATGAACGCAACCAGGGTGACTGAAATGAAGGCTGCAGCGAAGAGAGTAGTCACGTCGTGGAAGCTATGCCATCGCGCCGACTGGCAACGGGTTTCGAGCCGTGTCGTCGATCATCGCTTGCGCACCCTCGGCAACCGTCAGCGGTTCAAAGCCAAATTCGCGACGCAGTTTGGTGATGTCGAATCTCGTGTCACGCGGACGCGGAGCGATGGTCGGGAAGTCACGCATGGATGCCTTTGTGATAGTGCTGTCAGACACCTCAAACGCATCCGCCACAGATCGAATCCAGTCGTAGCGACTCAGTCCGGCGTCACCGCCCGCAACATTAAGTTCGCCGCAAAATCCGCTTTCAATCATGCGCCACAGGATCCGAGCGACATCTCCCGCATATACCGGATTCTCAAACTGATCATCGACGACGCCAAGAGACTTCCCGTCGAGCAGCAGCGGAAGGAATTGTGATACTGGATTTTTTCGGCCAAAGGGGAAATTCCATCCATACGCGACTATAGGGCGGAGGATGGCCCATCGCCCAAGCTCACTTCGCATGGCCAGGTCAGCTTGGCACTTGAATTCACCGTATCGATTAATTGGCTGAATGGGCGATTGCTCGGAATAAGGCGCGTGCTCTCCGTCGTAAACCGCATTCGATGAAAAATGAATGAGTCGCGCGCCCCGCGCGGCGGCCTCCTCCATAAGGAAAAGTGGGAACGTCAGATTCGCCTGTTCAGCGACGGTCGGATTTTCTTCCGCACGATCAACATTTCCTTCGGCACCAGCATGGACGATCACGTCAGGACGAAATTCGTCTAGCAGAGCTTTGTACTTCGTTAAATCATCAAACGGAATCGGCGCGTAACCTACAAGACGCGCAAGCGCATCCGATGGCCGCGCGTTAAGCGAGGTGCCATAGATTTCGAAACGCTGAGAATCCGCGTTTGACTCTATAAAGTATCGCCCAAAAAGACCGGTAACTCCGGTGCAAAGAATTCTCATACTGGTTTCCGTTGAAAACACTTGAAATTGTTCGGCTCAGAAACGATCTACTCCACCCGCACCACCGCCATCCGCAACATCCCCGGCACCGCTCCCCCGCCCTCGCCCCGCAACTCAAGGATCTGCCCCCCGGCTTGCTCCCCTTCAAAACTGAAATAACTGCTGCTGAACGCTCGTAGCTGGGCCACGGGCAAATTGAACGATCCGAAGCTCATCCCCCGCGCCTTCAAGGGCGACGCTTGAAAGCTGCTTGGGAATGTGCCGGCCAACCCACCGTTCATGTCGCTCACATTCCAGCTTGGAAACGTCAACTGACGGCGTGTGGGCGTAAATCCCGGCAAGCCATTGACGGCGTTCGCGAGCGCCCAGTCGGCCAACATCTCGCCCGCCGGCCGACCGGTTTGCTGCGCAAGATTTGCGAGGCCGCTCGCCGCACTACCGCGCACCAACGCTTTAAGCCACGCGCCTTCATCGTTCGCGTATTGATCCACCGCCCAACGCACCAAACTCCAACCACTCGCATAGTACGTGAAGTCACCATTGGCGGCTGCACCAATTGGCGTGAGCGTATCCACACCGCGCATGTATTGTTGCAACACCGAGAAATGCTTCCACATCATCAACGGGCGATCATCACACTGATATACTTCGCAACGCACCGTTGTCGCAAAACCCGTGTTGCCCTTCCACGTGCCACCATTGCTGAACGTGCGTGAGTACAACTCTTCAGCAATGCGCGCGGTAGACTCTTCCAGCCACGGCTCTTCGAGTGGCGTGTCGTGTGCAAACCGCTCTGCGTACGCGGCAAGATGCTTCGACTCGTGCATCACCGTGCTGCGCATCGACCGACGCCAATCCGTCGGCG
>JANYHT010000053.1 GCA_025358925.1 Gemmatimonadaceae bacterium
GAGCTTGGTCTCGAGCATCCCGCCGCCATAGGCGAATCGTTTAATATCGGCAACCAACGTGCGGTAACCACGATTTACGGACTTGCGTACGCTGTTGTCCAAGTCTTGGGCTCAAAGTCAGAGATTCGTTTCGTGCGCAAGGATTATGTCGATGTTGAACTGCGCGTCCCGTCGGTGACGAAGGCGCGTGAACTGCTCGGCTTCGATGCAATAGTTGATCTCGACGAGGGCATTCGCCGCACGGCCGAGTTCTATCGCGTGCAAGACGGCGTGGCGTGATTCGGTTAACCCGTCCGTCAATCGAGGCGGACGACCTCGAGGCAGTTCGAGCCGTATTACTTTCGGGTCAGCTTGTGCAGGGCCCCGCCGTCATAGCTTTTGAGAACGCAATCGCGAAAGCAGTCGACGTCGCCCACGCAGTCGTGGTGACCAACTGCACTGCGGCATTGCAGATGGCGCTGCTTGCGCTCGATGTGCGGGCTGGCGACATCGTGGTTGTCACTGCGTATTCGTGGCCGACCACCGCTAATGTCATCGAACTCTGCGGCGCGCAGCCCGTCTTCGTTGACGTAGATCCGGCAACGGGCAACATGTCGCCAACGGCGCTTGAGGCAACGCTTTCTCGTCTATCGCAGACGCCGAGCACCGCTCAGCGCTTGAAAGCAATCGTGCCGGTGCACACGTTTGGACAATTGTGCGACATGTCGGCGCTCATCGAGATCGCAACGCGCTTCGGCGTGCCTGTCGTCGAAGATGCCGCCTGCGCATTAGGCGCGAAGCACGGGTCTCGCTCGGCCGGCGCTTGGGGCGTGATGGGATGCTTTAGTTTTCACCCACGAAAAGCTGTGACGACGGGAGAAGGCGGTGCGATTGTCACCAATGATCCAGCGCTTGCTCGCTGGCTGCGTGCGTCGCGAAATCACGGGCAGGATGCGGAGTTCGTGGGCACCGATCCGTTTGTCATGCCTAGTTTCAACAATCGCATGACGGAATTCCAAGGCGCATTGGGCGTGACCCAGATGCAGAAGCTGGATCGAGTTCTTGCCGCGCGTCGGGCACTTGCGGCGCGTTACGATGCGACCCTCTCGTCCGTGCTTCAGCGCACCGCGTCAGCAAGCGTTGGAGAGCAACATGTCTATCAGTCGTATGTAGTCCTCCTGCCGACCGAGATCGCCCTACAACGCGTCGATTTGATTCGAACACTTCGCGAGTCGGGAGTGGAGGCGCAAATTGGGACTTGGCATATGCCGCTTATCACGTATTATCGAACGCGCTACGGTTTTAGAGTCGGCGATTTTCCGGCGTGTGATTTATTTGCGGCCCGTGCACTGACGCTCCCTCTGTATGAGGGCATGACGAACGATGAACAAGACCAAGTGGTATCGGCAGTTCACGCAGCCGTCGGTGTCGCGACCACTGTCGCGCGCTGACCGCACGGCTCGGACTGCAACGTGTGGTCTGTTCCAGATGCGTTCATATGGAGCCATGACAAACGATGCTCGACCTTTACGCGTTTGCCTGGCGCCCGTTGAGGTGGCGGGGTACTACGCGCACTTGCAGCAGGGGCTGGAAGCCGCAGGCTGTCGAGTGTTCCGACTTTCGCTACAACAAAGCCCCCAAGCCTATGCGCCGCCGGTGGCGTTCTGGCCAAGCCGTTTGGCACTCCGACTGCAGAGCGCAGCGAAGAGCAATTCCGCAAACATCCACGGACGATTGCTTTCTAAGTGCGCGTCGTTAATGCTGCTGGTGCTGGCGCTTCGCGCGATCATTAGCAGCGATGTGCTGATTTATGCGTTCGCGTCCACGATTTCGTGGCACCCGAAGCTTGAGTTGCGATTTGCGCGATGGATGGGCCGTCGTATCGTGTTTGTTTTTCATGGTTCCGACTCCCGCCCGCCGTACTTGGATCCCCAGACTCTCTCGCAAAACGTCGGAATGAGCACTGCCAAACTCCGCGAACTCGTGGACGAGCGTTATGCCAGGGTGCGTTGGTGCGATTCGGTTGCCGATGAAGTCATTGACAATCCATTCTCATCGCATTTTCATGGTCGCTCGTGCGTGAGCTGGCACGCGATTGGCATTCCTTACACCGCG
>JANYHT010000014.1 GCA_025358925.1 Gemmatimonadaceae bacterium
CTATTTCATCGCGCGTAAACTGTATCCGAATGTCGATTTTTATACGGGACTGATCTACCGCTCAATGGCGTTTCCAAGTGATTTCTTCACGGTGTTATTTGCGGTGGCCCGCGTGTCCGGATGGTTAGCGCAGTGGGAAGAGATGATCCTCGACAAAGAGCAAAAGATCGCTCGGCCGCGGCAGATTTATATCGGAGAAGGCGAACGGCCATATGTAGACCAGCTGGCGGAGAAGTTTCCGCGGGCGCGGAAGGACAGTATTCGAAAGTGAAGGATCACGAACCGAAGCACCAGCTTAGGCATACGCCGATCTCCTCAGCAACCGGAGTACTTCGCGAACTCTGGAGATCGCGCGATCTTGTCTATCAGTTTGTTCTTCGCGACCTGACAATACGATATGTGCAGGCCGTGATGGGCTTTGCATGGGCGCTCTTGATGCCCGTACTTATCGTTGGTGCTGGAGTGATCTTCCGTCTGGTTGTCTCAACGCTTTCGGGACAAGCCATCGAGGGAGCGAGCGTTGCGTCGCTTGCGGTGAAGGCGCTTCCGTGGGCATTTTTTTCAGGAGCAATCAGTTTAGCGACGCAGAGTATTCTTTCGCACGCCAATCTTATTGGGAAGATCTACTTCCCTCGCGAAGCGCTGCCCATTGCGTCAGTACTCGCACAATCCGTCGATCTTTTGATCGGACTTGTCGTCATGTTGTTGGTGATCCCATTCCTTGGCGTACACCTTGGGTTGATGGCCCTTTGGGGACTGCCGGTGTTGATCGCGCTTTTGTTTTTCACCTTTGGCTGCGCTTTGATTCTCAGTTGCTCGAATCTCTTCTATCGCGACGTGAAGTACCTCGTGCAGGTGGTGCTCAACTTTGGTGTGTTCGCAACGCCTGTGTTTTTCGAGCCACAAATGCTCGGACCGACCGGCGCGAAGATCATGATGCGCCTGCCGCTCTCGCCGTTCATCGAAGCAATCGATCTCGCCGTGGTTCACAATCAGAGTTTGCTTCGCCCAGTGCTTGCGACGACGTCGAAGGGAATAGCTGAGGTGTGGTCACCTTGGATGCTTGTTTATATGATGGCCCTGTCCATCGTTTGCTTTTGGGGCGGATTGCGGATGTTTCGCAGCGCGTCGAGCAAATTTGCTGAGATGGCATAAATGCAGCCAACAGTCCTTTTTGATCGCGTATCGAAAAAGTTCAAACGCGGCTCGGTCCACGACTCGTTGCGAGATATGATTCCGGCAATCGGTCGTAAGTTATTTCGCCGCGGCACGACGGCGATGGATGACTCTCGAGAATTTTGGGCGCTCAGAGATCTGTCGTTTGAAGTAAAGCCTGGCGAAGTGCTTGGTATTATTGGTCCGAATGGCGCCGGCAAATCTACAACGTTGAAGATTCTGAACAGAATCATGGAGCCAACAACGGGCGTCGCATACGCGAGCGGCAAAATTGGCGCGTTGATTGAGGTCTCTGCTGGTTTTCACCAAGATTTGACAGGGCGCCAAAACGTGTTCCTGCAGGGCGCAATCATGGGCATGCGCAAAGCCGAGATTGTGCGAAAGTTTGACCCGATCGTGGAATTTGCCGGGTTAGCGGATTTCATCGATACGCCCGTTAAACGCTATTCAAGTGGCATGAACGCAAGACTCGGCTTCTCGATCGCAGCGCATCTCGAGCCAGATATCCTGATTATCGACGAAGTGCTTGCCGTCGGCGATCACGCATTCCAAAAAAAAGCGTTTGCACGAATCAAAGAGATGGCGCGCGAGGGCGCTCCGGTGGTGCTGGTGTCGCACCAACTTGATAGAATCGCCGAATTATGTACGAAGGCGATACTGCTGGACCGGGGTGCGGTGCGTCTTGAAGGAACGCCATTGGAGTGCATCAACGCCTACTTGCACGGTGGGGCGAGTGCGGAAGAGATCGCGCAGTCTGGAGAGCAATCGATTCGCTTTAGTTCAATTCGCGCTCCAAACGGGCTCGCGGTGCACTCAGGTGAGCAGATGTTGTTCGTCGTCGAGGGCGAATCATTGCTGACAGACAACAATCCACACTGGACACCGGCGTTCAGAGTCAGCAGCACGCAAGAAGGAATGGTGGTACACGCGGTGACCGGACTTGACCGAGATATTCCTCTCCCGGTGAACGGCGTATTCCGATACGCACTATCCTTACAAATGAATCTGTTGCCCGGGCTCTATCTCGTCGATGTTTGTATCTGGGATACATCGGTTAATTCAGATGCGATTAACGGACCACGAATTCAGATTGAAGTGCTCGAGCGCAATAAGTTCTGGGGGAGCAACCAACTCAATGCGGATTGGTCTGCCGCGGTGATCGCGCGCTAATTGGCGCGCTCTCATAATTATAGGCGCCAATGAATTCTGTTCAGAAGCCATCCGAAACACCTCCAATAGAGCGGATGAAACGCGCGCATGTAGCTGTTGTGCATCTCAAGATTTGCCGCTGCAAGTGCGCGCAGTGTTTGTACGGTAACCGGGATGCGTTTCTCGAAGAGCAACGAAGCGGTCATCGCTCGCAGTGGGATGATTCGATCTAGCGCGCTGCCGGCATCTCTCCGAACATATTGGATGTACTTGTCCGTCGGCGTAGTCTCACGTTCCATGAGCGCATCGGAAAGTTCGATATGCGTGCCGAAGAGCAGTGTCGCCGCGGAGAAGGTCCAGTCAAATGCGAAATGATTGTTTTTCGGAAAGGCGTTTTGGGCGGCGCTCGTTCGAAACACACCATACATGCGACTATTGTCGGCCGGCTCGCGAAGGTATGTAGCAAGATTCTCTGCAACGGAGCCGAGGAGCGCAGTCGTTCCTCTTGACTGTTTCGTCAGTTGGCCGTTGTCAACAAATCTCACGCGAGTCACTGCGCCAACTGCACCCGCATTCGCGTCGAGCGCTTGAATGCACCTTTCGATGAATGTTGGCTCCCACCAGTCGTCACCGGGAGCGAAAAGAAAGAGTTCGGTGTCAGCAGCGTTTAGAACGAACCGAAAGTTGCCATAGTTCAAATTTTTCGGCTGCCGTACGAACGTGAACCGGCAGTCATGCGCTGCAAATTCTTCCGCAATCTTAATCGTATCATCGCGAGATCCATCATCAGAGAGCATCACGCGGAAATCCCCAAATGTTTGACCTTGCAATGATGACAAGGTACGGAGTAACGTGCGGGCGTTGTTGTACAACGGCATGCCGATACTGAGCCTAGGCATTGCTTAGCCATCCAGTGCAGTGTGACGCGATAGAACATCCGCTCGTCTTGTTATACTGGGCGGACGATCAAGGTTCGAATGAAGTAAACGATAATTGTACATGGCGCGTGAGTCCAAACGCACGGGTATGTATATTCGCTGGTACGCAAGTGTGCGCGAACCTCCTATTTGCTCCTTTACTGCTATCATCATGTGCGGTATCGCCGGCGTGTGGCACAACCGACTTCCATCCAACGAAGTCCCTCAGATCGTCCGCGCGATGACCGACGAACTTCGGCATCGTGGCCCTGACGCGGAAGGAATTTGGCACGACGAAACCTTAGGGCTCGCGCTTGGCCATCGTCGTCTCGCTATCGTGGATCTTTCGCCCTCCGGCGCGCAACCGATGCGATCAGCGAGTGGCCGATTTACAATCGTATTTAACGGCGAAATTTACAACTTTAAACGCTTGCGCGCTGAGCTAGAGGCAACCGGAGCACAGTTTGAAGGAACGTCGGACACGGCAGTAATGTTGGCAGCGTTCGAAGCATGGGGCATCACGGCAAGCGTACCTCGTTTCCATGGAATGTTCGCATTTGCCGTCTGGGATCAGCGAGAGCAGTGCCTCTGGCTTGGTCGCGACCGCCTCGGCGAGAAGCCGCTGTACATCACAGAAGTTGATGATGCAATTGCGTTTGCATCCGAGCTTAAGGCGTTGCGTCAAACGCCCATGTTCCGGTCTGATGTCGACCCGCATGCCGTGTTTGATGTACTTAAGCGCGGTACGACACGCGGATGCCGAACCATTTACGCCTCGGTGAAAAAGCTTTTACCAGGGCAACTTGTCAAATACTGGCGAGTCGGTACCGCCCTTCGTTCGCAACAGATCGAGTATTGGAGTGTCACAAGCGCGGCTGCGGTCGCGAAGAATTTGGACCTCACCTTTCAAACCGACGAGAACGCCATCGATGCTCTAGATCAACTGTTGTCATCAGTCGTGACCGATGAAATGATTTCTGACGTTGCGCTCGGCGCGTTCCTCTCAGGTGGAGTCGATAGCTCGCTGATCGTGGCGCTCATGCAGCGCGCGTCTTCGCGTCCGGTGAGGACATTTACGATTGGGTTTAACGAGGCGACCCACGATGAAAGTCCGTTCGCGCGTGGGGTCGCCGCTCATGTCGGGACTGAGCACACAGAAGTGATGCTCTCGGCACGCGACGCTCTTTCCCTGGTCCCGCGGTTACCAGAAATTTTTGACGAGCCATTCGCAGACTCGTCTCAGCTACCGATGTTGCTCGTCGCCGACGTTACTCGACGCAGCGTGACGGTCGCGATCTCTGGTGATGGTGGTGATGAGCTGTTCGGAGGATACTCGCAATACGCCGCTCGCGATGGACTTGCAACGCTCGTGGGGCGCGTTCCGCGTTTCGCAAAATCAGCGATCGCTGGCGGGCTGGGATTTGTTCCCGATGCAGTGCTCCGAAGCGCGTCGAAAAGCACGTGGACTCCGAATTTCAGAAGTCGCCTCCACGCACTGCTGACATCGGACAGCGCAGCGTTGTCTTACGACGCGCTTCTGGCTATGATCGTCTCGCCCGAAGGTGTACTCGCTCGCGACCAAAGTTCCATAGTCGCGCATCCATCTTGGCCATCAGCACCAACGTTTGCCGAGTCGCAGATGATGTTCGATTTGCAGACATACCTGCCGGACGACATTCTCGTGAAAGTCGATCGTTCGGCAATGGCGTATTCGCTCGAGACGCGCGCTCCCTTGTTAGACCATCGCGTCGTAGAGTTTGCGCTTGCCCAACCACTGCATCGAAAAATTAGAAATGGTCGGGGGAAGTATTTGTTGCGCGCACTTTTGGTGCGTTACATACCGCTTTCGCTCATTGATCGACCCAAACGCGGCTTTTCGATTCCATTAGGTGACTGGCTTCGCCGTGACCTTCGGTCGTGGGGATACGACATGTTGACGCCTGATAACACGCTGCGGCAATGGTTTAATCCGCAGGTAACATCGGCGCTCTGGGCTGAACACCAGCGTGGCGACGCCGATCGCTCGCAACAACTTTGGCCAATTCTCATGCTCCTCCAGTGGCTGAGAACGAACGCTGTGTAAGCAGCTCCAAAAACATGATCAGCATATTCTCCATTCAAAACTTCTCCCAAGCACCGCTTCGCCATCATGCAGAAAAGAAAAAAAGCGACTTTGAATTCAAAAAAGACGTCGATCGCCATTCTGAATATGATGGGAGATTCCAGCTTCAACACTTACAATTTTGGTTTAGCGGAGGGGCTTGGTCAGCAGGGGGTGGATGTCGATCTCTATACTTGTGGTCAAGATTCGATATTTGAGGAATTGCCGGGTCCGAAGTTCCACAAGCGATTTAATGTGCTTGGCTCTTTCCTTTTTCGAGATAAAGTTCGTGTTAAAGAAACGGTCGCGGATTCCGTGGGTGCAGCGTCTGGTGGTTCGGAAACCGCGCACGTTCTGAGTTGGCGACATCGGCGATGGATGTCGCTACGTCGACACCTGTTAACACACGAATTACTGTTGCATCTGCGCCGGTCGGGACACACGCTGCTCTGGACGCAGTGGCCGGACATGGATCCGTACCTTCAGAATTTTTGGTTTTGGGCG
>JANYHT010000050.1 GCA_025358925.1 Gemmatimonadaceae bacterium
AACATCATCATTGGTCACCTCATTCCTGCGGGTACCGGTATGTACCGGTATCACGAAGTGGATGTGGAGTCTGATGCGCTGCCAACACCGGAGCCAATCCCGGAAGCGTTGGAGCCAGTTTTTGAACCACTGATACCGGTATCGTTTGCCGAGTCGGTGCCATTCACGATGGGTGATGAGCCGTTGTAAGCTGATTTGTAGCGACGTAACGAGCGGGGCGGTGCCGAAAGGTGCCGCCCTGTTCGCTGTATGGGGCAAATGAACAAACGATTGATTGAGGGGCTGACGCTTGTCGCTGAACGGTGTGGTGTTCCCTATCACACTGAAATGTAAGTCACCAAAGCTCAGGAACATTCCATAGAAAGCGGATTATGACAAGCTACTTAGTCGTCATAATTCCGCTTCATTTTTTCAGGGCGCACACAATGAACGTCAGAATTATCTTACTTGAGTCGTTGGTCGCGACGTTTCTAGTTGGGTGTAAATCCGCCGAACTTTTTCACGTTGACGCTGAATCACCGAAGCAACGAGTGCAAGAAGCCAATTGGAATGCGCAGAACGCGGTAGCGAATGCTGGATGCGCTCTAGGCCTCCCAGACGGAGCCGGAGGATCGCGCGTAGTGATGGTTGAGCGGAACCGGCTTCCGTTTCAACTTCCAGTCGCGTCTCCATCAAAGCACACCGGCGTGATGCGGATGAAGGTCGCTCGTATTTTAATCCCGTTGAGTGCTCCTCGTGCACCGGCGCTGCTGGCGTGTCTTGTGTCCGCGAGTGGTCAAGACGCTTCCGTGCTGGCCAGCTTTGTCCGGAAAACGACGATAGATGATTGGGACAAACTCGCCTACAAAGCGGCCAGTGAAGGAACGGCGAGACCCTTAGATCTTGATCGCGCAGTCGCTGAAGTCCTGCTCGATTCCACTCTGAAGTCGAAATTCACAAAGACATCGCCGGCGGTCTTGGCTTTTCTGTGGGGCGGTGATCCGCAGCAGCTTCCCAAGATGACCGTAACGGCTAGTGGTAACGTTGTGGTATTCGATATGAATTCTGTCAGGCGTTTCTTCGGAAGCATCGGTGAACCGCAGGTCCTCACATGGGATATGCAGGTCGCGCAGCAGCAGTGGAGTCAGGATTGCAACGAATGGAATTCGCAGATGGACGCATGGGATGTCACAAAGGGTGTAGTGGCAGCGGGAGCGGACGAAGAAGCGAATGAGCTCGAGGCTCTTGCTGACGCAATTCAATCGGGCTTGGGTTCAAGTTCTTTGGAGTCGGTAGACGCCAGTTGCAAACCGACGAACGGCAAGAAGATGTGCATCGACTTCTTCATCATGAACTGCGCCATTATAATATTTGAGGGCGACTGCCGATCATTCGATAGCAATGCAGAGTACGAATCTTCGCGCGTCCAATTCTACATCAATCCGAACACGATGGGCTGGGAGGTTAAGTATAACTGCTCTTCAGTAGTCGTACCCAACCCTATGACAGGCGGCAACTGGGTGATGCACACATTCTGTGACTCAGCCCAAGTGTTCAATCCTAGTGAAGACGTCAAAATCACACAACCGGACGCAAATGGCTGGCGGTCCGCAGAATTGATATTTCGAAACAACGTCTGTTCTCGCAGAATGATCAATCTGTGTTTGCCGATTACAGCAAAGGTCACGTTTCGACCGAATACGGCGGCCCCTGGCGGTTACGAGCTGACGTTTGATCGCAGTGGATTTCCATCTATGGGAGTGTATACGCGGAACGCGGCGGATACTGGTTGGGACACCGTACAAGAGGACGCGCAAAAAACTCGCAACGGAGTGAGTGCCATTCGAGCGTTAGCGGGACAGATTCGATCAAAGGGCTACAACTATCCTCCGCCGGGTGTGCAACCTCCCGGCTGCTACAGGAGCTGAATATGCTTTCGTCTTTCATTCTCAAGCTGGGCATCGTAAGTCTCCATTTCGCTACTTTTGCAACGCCCACATCGTTCGCATTCGCGTCGACCTACGCGCAGCCGTGCCCGGTGGCAAAGGCAAAGCAATCTGATTGGGTGCGTCACGAAAGTGCAGAATTTGGGGTCGCGATATCTGGGCCTTCGTTTTTTGAACAAGTCGACTGGGCCAGCCGTTCAGACCCAACCTCTCCTTTGTTTTCGTTGTGGAAAAATGCCGCCACGACAGTGGAAATTGTGAGTCCAACGGATCGAAGAGCCGTGAACAGTGGACTCGTCAAAGGAGCCTCGTGCGTTTTAAAGTCGGCAGCAGGTCTTTTCCGCCTAAAGCTGTGGCGCAGCATCGGAGTTCAATACAATGGACGCGACACCACGTACTTTAATGCGGGCGGGGAAGTCAGGTTACCTGGGCGGCCTCCGATGTTCCTGATAGTGAGCGCGCACGACAGCGTGAGCCTACTAACGAATTTGCAGATGCTCCAAACATTAAAGCTGCTTAAGCCAAATTCTTGACCGTCGCACACGGCGCCGCCGGCAGGATTGCGCTTTGTTGCACCCGTCGACCATGCTATCTGGACGTTTTCATGGCTATACAGAGACAAGAAAAGGAAAAATCTTCAGGCCACGGCCAGACGGTTGAAAGTGCGTTCCGCGTCCATTCTTAAACTCAAACTGAGTGCGGTTCGTCTCCATCTCGCCGCTCTGACAGCGCTGACAGTGCTCGCCTTCGCCACGACCGATGCGCAATCGTGCCCCGTGGCCACGGCACGGCAAACTGACTGGGTGCGTCACGAAAGTGCAGAATTTGGGGTCGCGATATCTGGGCCTCCGTCTTTTGAACAAGTCGACTGGGCCAGTCGCTCAGATTCGTCGTCTCCCTTATTTTCGCTGTGGCAAGATGCTGTCACAACGGTGGACTTTGTGGGTCCGACGGATCGGAGGGCCGTGAACATTATCGCCGTCACGGGTTCTTCGTGCCTGATGAAAACCGCGGCAGGTAGCTTCCGGCTGAAAATGTATCGGCACATCGGACGTCAATACAACGGACGCCACACTACGTACTTCGACGCGGGCGGGGAGATCAAGCTGCCTGGGCGTCGTCCAATGTTCGTGAAATTGACGGCGCATGACAGCGTGACCCTGCTAGGAAATCTGCAGATGCTCCAAACACTCAAGTTGCTTAAGCCAAATCCTTGAAGACAGAAATTAGCTACACCCTTGCTGCCCGGTAATCAAGAAGTAACACGCGTACTTACCGATGCGTGGTCCGAATCATTTGCGTTGTTCAAACTCCGATGGGAATGGTGGACGTCCGCGCGTCGGTTGTCCGCGCATCGACATCGCCTTCGCCGAGTCGAGCCACATGTTCACGTGCACGACCGAAGGATCGAAGGCGCGTTTGGGGTCGGTAGTTGGCGCGATCGATTCGGCGACGCGCGAAAATCGTCCGCCTCGCACATCGGTGAAGATCGTCAAGAGCACCAGCGAGTCGCCGCGCGCGCTGACGATTCCGCTCACGACATAGTCGGCGCGCAGTCCCCAGCCCAACGACATGCGATCGTCTGTGCTGTTCGCGGCGCGCATCGTCGTTTCATTGTCGACCACATCGTAGCGAGCCGATGACAACTTCTCGCGCAGATAGCGCGCAACTTCACGGCCAACGCTGCTGTAGTCACGTCGACCCGTGGCGTTGGAGAAATTCGAAACCGCGACGCGAATACGGCCGTCGCTTGGTGGTGCAATGAGTGGCATCACTGTGGTGGCAACGCGTGCGCCGTCGAAGCGCGCTATACCGCGTGGTAACCGCGCCATCGCGGAGTCCATCTGCAAATACGCACGCGCCATAGAGTCGGCAAAGACTTTACGAACTTCGGCGTATAACGCCGCGGCATCGAAGGCGACGGATGGCGCATTGGTGGGTGTGCCGATCACGGCTGGCGCTGTCGGCGGCGACGGTGCTTTCGGCTCTCCGGCCGTGCGTTTTTTATACGCCGCGATAATGGCCAACGTTTCGGCCTTTGTGATCACAACGGGCACTGTTGTCGCGCGACTGTCGTCGATGGAAATCGCGTCTCGTGCTGCGACCGCGTCGGTGTCGAGTGAGGCGCTGGTGGCACTCGGTGAAATCGAGACGCCGAGTGTACTTGCTCCTCCGCGACTCGCATCGCGTGCGCGAAGTGTTGCCGGATCGGACTTGCTTGCACTCGTTGCATCACGTCGCGTCGACCCGACTCGTTGCGCAACCGCAAATGATACAGCAAGCACGATCACCGCAGCCACCACGAGCGTTGTCCAACGTTTCGCGCGCGATGGTGAAGCCGCCGACACTGATGCGCCGCTCGACATGGGCGGTAAGGCATCGAGCTCGGCAAGCAATGCGTGTGCGGTGGCGGGGCGCTTGCTCGCGTCCTTTTCCAGACAGTGCATGATGATGGCAGACAACGCCACCGGAATGTTGGACAGCGCTTGGTGCGGTGCGTCGGGCGTCTGCGTGAGTTGCGCCGCGAGTGTTTGCTGCGGTGATTGTCCAGAAAATGGCGATTTTCCCGTCAGCAATTCGTACGCGAGAAGTCCTACGGCATAGATATCAACGCGATGATCTGCGGCAGGGTCGGCCGCAAGCTGTTCTGGCGCCATGTACGCGGGGGTGCCGATTGCCATGCCGGTGGTCGTGCCACCCATCAACGGACTCGCGACGCTGAGTGCTTTGGCGACACCGAAGTCGGTCACGAGCGCGTGCAACCCGGACGTCAGAATATTGTCGGGTTTGATGTCGCGATGTACGATGCCGCGCGCGTGCGCATAAGCGAGCGCGTCGACAACATCATGCAGAATGCGCACGACGTCGCGCACCGACAGGCGCTGGTGTTGCGCCAAGGCGCCGCGTAGCGACTCACCTTCGATGTAGGGCATCGAGAACCACAACAGTCCGTCGCTGTCTCCTGCGGCCAACACTGGCACGATGTGCGGATGCTGTAACTGTGCCGCGAGTTGGATTTCGCGACGAAAGCGCTCGATATTCACGCTGGCGGCGAGTTCCGGCGGCAACACCTTGATCACCACGCGTCGCTGCAATGCGCGCTCGGTCGCGACAAAGACGCGCGACATGCCGGCGCCGCCGAGCTCCCGGTCAATGAGGAAGTCGGCGTCGAGGGCGCGCTGGAGACGGGTTTGGAATTCGGTCACGGCATGGTTTGGGTGATGCCAAGATAGGGTGCCGACGAGTTTGCTGACAGGAACGGCCGCAATCATTCGGGGCTCCCATATTTCTACGTTGGAATCGTGCAGTTGTTCAGAGAAGGGTGTGTGCGTGCTGCTTATGGCAATGAGACACGCCGATCGAGTATTCCGATGCTTACCTAGTGCCTATTCCCTATTCGTCAGTGCCTGACTAAGCTTAGGATTCTGTTCCGTGCCGCGATTGGCAGTGCCCGTCGTCCGCTGCGAGCAACTTCGCAGAGAGCGGGCGTTTTGGTGTCTCCTGTCTGTGGGGATTCATCGCCACCGCGATTCACGTAGATGTCGGTTTCCGAACACCCTACAGGCGAATGCCAACGATCAATCAGCTGGTCCGTCGCGCCCGAAAGGACGTGGTGGAGAAGTCCAAAGCTCCCGCGCTTAAAAGCAACCCGTTTAAACGTGGCGTGTGCACCCGCGTTTACACCACAACGCCCAAGAAGCCCAACTCTGCGCTTCGTAAAGTGGCGCGTGTTCGCCTCACCAATCAGCTCGAAGTCACCGCGTACATCCCCGGTGAAGGGCACAACCTGCAAGAACACTCGATCGTGCTGGTGCGCGGTGGACGTGTGAAGGACTTGCCGGGCGTGCGGTATCATATCGTTCGCGGTACGCTTGACGCCTCTGGCGTGAACGGCCGTAATCAGAGCCGTTCGAAGTACGGCACCAAGCGCCCCAAGAAGGGCGCAGCGGCTGGTGCTAAAGGCGCCGCCGCCGCAAAGGGAGGTAAGAAGAAATGAGCCGCCGCAAGAGCGCCGTAAAGCGCACCGTGTTGCCTGATGCGCGTTACGATAGCCAAACCGTCTCCAAGTTCATCAACTCGTTGATGATCCAAGGCAAGAAGTCCACCGCTGAAGGTATTTTCTATGGCGCGATGGACATTGTCGAAGCGAAGACCAGCCAGCCTGGCGTGGGTGTGTTCAAGCAGGCCTTGAACAACCTCAAACCTGTCGTGGAAGTGAAGAGCCGCCGGGTTGGTGGCGCCACGTATCAAGTTCCCGTCGAAGTGCGTCAAGATCGTCGCACGGCGTTGGCTATGCGGTGGTTGATCGGGTATTCGCGTGATCGCAACGAGAAGAGCATGAAAGAAAAGCTGGCCAACGAAGTGCTCGCGGCGAGCCGCGGCGAAGGCAATGCGATCAAGAAGAAAGAAGACACGCATCGCATGGCCGAAGCCAACAAGGCGTTCGCGCATTACCGCTGGTAGTGTTGCCACGTTTCAAAAAAGGGCCCCGGATCTCCTCACGAGATCCGGGGCCCTTCTCATCTCAAGCGCATGCTGGAATTATTTAGCGTTTGCGACGGCGGCGCACGACAGCTGCCGTAACACCAAGTCCCAACGCAACAAGTGCGAGCGACGCTGGCTCTGGCACGGTAGCGAAATCCAGCGCAATGACCGCGTCGTTAAAGTCGCCGTCGCTCACCCAACGATTGTCTTCAAATCCCAACACGGCATTCGCGCCGGTGCCGTCAAAGTATCCGCGACCAGGATTGTAAACCGACGTCCAGAACGCGGGTGAAGCCGCGCGTAAACCGCCCGAGAGCGCATCACTGACCGGCGCGGTACCACCCAAAAACAAGTTGGCAAAGCCTAGCTGTGGAGGATCGCCGACAATGCCATCATATCGTCCGACCGCATTGCGGCCTAACCCGTATCCGGAATAGAACCAATCCGTTTGATGCGTACCGTTGAAATTATCCGTGTTGACGCGCAGTCCGAACACCAATTCCTGCGACGCGGAGTACACGCCAGGCAGCGCGATCCACGGAGCTGGCGAATCAATAATACTCGAGCCGGCACCTTCTCCCTTGCCGCCAATCAGCGTGTAGTCTGCCGCGTTTGCGAGTGGGTTTGCCACGTTGAACCCGCTATTGAAAAAGCCTTGGAAAAAGAAGAAATCACTCTTGAAATACGCAATTCCACCAAGGTACCGAGCTGCGGCAACGACGGGCGTTGCTCCGCTGCCAACGCCGACGGCTTGCCCCGTGACGGTGGTCGACGCCACCGTGGACGGGATAAAGCACTGCCCGGCAGTCGCCTGAGCGGGAGTACACGTCTGCGCGGAAACAACGGTCGGCGCGGATAGCGCCGCAGCGAATGCGCAGAAGAACAGGCGGGTGTGTCGTGGCATAGAGGGATAGTTTAAACCGACGTTTCGTGTGACGCTTTACCAACTATGACCTACGTCACCAAATCTCTAAAAGATTGCTGCAAGTGTCCTGCCGAACTCTACCTTATTGAGAGAACTCGTCTAAGTCGTTGCCACTAGACGAAATACGCTATAAGTAGCGTCGTCCTATTCGAGAAAAAATGAAGAGTTCCTTCAAATTCTTAGCGCGTATGCGGCTGTGTGTAGCACTGACGCAACATGGTTCGCTTAAAACACGGGTAGACATGGAGTGGCGGTGCTATCGGATGATGTACGAACAATTCGTGACGCCGTGACCTCGTCGACAATGCGGTTCGCAACGCCAAGGAGGCGAACACGCACCACGTGTGCGCACCGTTGAGCGCCTTCACCGCCGAGAATGACGCGTCGAGAAAAACGCCCAGTGCGCAGATCGGGTGTGATCAGGGGGCCTTGCTGATACCAACGGTCGGTAAACACGTCGACTTGCAGCATCGCGCCCAGCGGCGACCGATCAACATGCCCCGTCACGTCTACCGTCGGACGCGGCCCCGCTACAATCACGGTATCTCCAGTTTTCGGCGTGTCCACGACGAGCACCGGCGCATCGGGCGCACGACTGACGGCGGGAAACACGCGTTCGTAAATCACCGCGTCTTCACCGGTGTTGGGTTGCAGCGCGCGATTCCGTTCGACGTAGCGCATGCTGACTCTTGGTTCAATGGCGCGCTCGAGCGCGAGTGCACTCGAAGACGTTGTGCCATCAAAGACGATATAGTCAAACCATCCATCAGCCACCGCCTGCGCATATGCGGCCGGACCCATCTTATTGCCGTACTGAAAGAAATACTGGTCGACGATGTGATCGCTCGGGAGCAAGTCACGCAACACATACCGCACCGCAGCGTCATCGACGAGTACACGTTGGCCAGACTGTACCCGTGCCTGTAAGAACTCCGATACGACGCCGGCATTGGGCCACAAAAACGGCAGCCCGCCACTGTTGGCCAGCAAACCTCTGCGGCCAAATCCAAAGATCAGGCCAGCCACAATAAGTAGGCACGCAGACGTCGGCACGGGTTGGCTTCGCATCAAGCGATCCGCCAATGACACCGCGCCCGCTGCGGTGGCAGGAATCAGAAAGGCGAGCGCATACACGGCGTGCTTCCACGTGTGATAGTCGAGACGACGCGCCACATGCAGGGCGGAGAACGTCGCGGCGCCGACAAAGAGCGCTGCGATGATGATGCGTTCACGACGGCCACCGCGAAATACCGCCACCAACGCAAGCACAACACACAACCAGACATCGAGCCGATGCCTTACGTAAATGGTCCACATTTGATCAGTCGGCGCTCGAAATGCATTGAAGCCGGCCACAAATATTAACAACGCACGGATCGTATCGAGATAGATGACCGCATACGTCGTCACTAGGATCGAGAGCAGCACGGCGAAGCCAAGTCCGCGCTTGCGATCAAGCAACACGGCGAGAATGCACACTGGTGGAAAAAAAGCAGCGAGGGGATGCTTGACCAAAAAGCAGCCAAAGAAACACAGGGCCGATCCGATCCAGTCGCGCCACTCGCCACGCTGCCAACCGCGAACGAATAAGAGCAATGCGAACATCAAGAGCGGTACACCTGCGGCGTCGTGTGTCGCGATGCGCGACGTCAGAATTGCCGGTGAGCTCACGGCAAATAGCAGTGCCGACGCAAGACCAATGCGATCACCAAACAATCGGCGCGCGAACAGATACATGCCCAGCACGGCCAGCGTACCAAGCGTCGCGGACATCAATCGCACACCAACAATTCCGCCGCTGAAATCCGCCAACGCCGTGGCGACGGGCCACAAGTACCAACCAAATGCGGTGCGCATGTAGATCGACACATCCGGTGCGTGCGCAAGCACACTCCGGCCCATCAGGATCATGAAACTCTCATCTTCAAATGGTGAATTAAATCGTGGATTCCACGCGCGCATAACAAACGCGACCGTGAGTACGAGCAACAACCAAATGCGGCGCGGACTCGCATCCACGTCGCGCTGGGCCACCAGTGACAGCGGGGTAAGCGCCGCCGCGCGAGCGCGTGCGCGCCCGCGCCTGCCATCCCCGCTCATATTACCACTCATCATACGCCACTCTTCTCGAACACGAGCAGATCGTGCGCATACCAGTACCGGCGCACGTGCTCACGATGCATGAGCACAAAACCGCGCGACTCGGCGACTTGCGCCACGACGTCAGGCGCGACGTACTTGATCCACTGTCGCGCCAGCAGCAAGTCATGCGCACGATTGGCGACCGCGTGAAGGATGGGTCGCGCGGCCATGTCTTTGTACACGAAGCGTCCGCCGGGTCGTACGCGATCCAACACGGCCAAAAGAAAACTGTTCTGCGCGCGTGGCGCGATATGATGCAAGACATCGATCAATAGCACGCAGTCGAACAATGTCGTCGGCCAATCGACCGTGCTGCTCGTGTGCCGAAATTCGAGGTGTGTTGGCAGCACACGTTTAGCCATACGTAAGGCGCGTTGCAACGCGTTCGCATCTGCATCGATGCCGACGGCGTTCGCGATCCGACCACTACGCGCCAACAACCCTAGAACGAGTCCTGCGCCGCAACCAATATCGAGCACGTTGGCGTTCGCCGGAATGCACTGTAGCACGCGCTCAAACGGACAGATGACCGGCCGCACTGACTGCAACCGTGCGCGCCATCCCGGCTCTTCGGCAAACAATGCCTTAGCCATGGATGTGACAGTGGCGCGCGAGGGCGAGAACGAGAGATCCAGAGGCCGCGACGTATGGAGAATTAAACAAAAGACCACGCTATACTTAACCGCAGCGCGCCATCGGAAACCATGTGCTATTTACGAAACGGAAACGCCGAGCGATGCTTGCCCGTCAGCTATGACGAGCCACGTCCGCGTTCGTCTCCCGTTTTCACTGCCCTTGATGACTGTTTCGGCCGAGAGTCACCGCACCGATCGTTCCACCCGCACGCTGTCGCGTACAGGCGCGGCGGCGCTGCGCGCGATGCGGCCCGCGCATTGGGCGAAGAATGGTCTCGTTCTGGTACCGACACTCACGGCGCATGCGTGGCGTGACCCACGCGTGTTCGTGCACGCCTTCTTGGTCACCGTCGCCTTTTCGTTGATTGCCTCGGCGATATATCTCGTCAACGACGTGCTCGATGCTCCGCATGATCGACAGCACGCGGTCAAACGCGATCGTCCAATCGCGTCGGGAGCGTTGGCGCCGTCGCTCGCCGTCGGTCTTGCCTTCGTGCTCGTAGTGATGGCGGGGTTGGCGATTCGCGACGTCGCGTCACCTGTACGCATCGTTCTGCTGGCGTACGGTGTCCTCATGCTTGCGTATTCGCTGTTGTTAAAGCGAGTGCTCGCGCTTGATGTGGTCGCATTGGCGATTGGCTACACACTGCGCTTAGCGGCGGGCGCCGCTGGCATCGACGTCAAACTGTCACCGTGGCTCGCTGCCTTCTCGTTATTTGTTTTTGCGAGCTTAGCACTGCTGAAACGCGCTGCGGAGTTACGAGCGCTGGTGCAACGCAAGTATCCAGCCGCGCTGCCCGCGCCCGGGCGTGCGTACGCGAGTGCCGATTTGCCAATCGTCTCCATGCTTGGTGCATCGTCGGCGATGGTGGCAGTGATGGTCCTCGCCTTGTACGTCACAAGTCCGGAAGTGCGAGTTCTCTACCGAGCGCCGGAAGTATTGTGGCTGCTCTGTCCAACGGTACTTTTTTGGCTGGTGCGACTGTGGGTTTTAGCGCTGCGCGGTGTCGTGCGTGAAGATCCGGTATTGTTCGCGCTGCGTGACGTCCCAAGTCTGTCTGTACTCGCGGCATGCGTGGGAGTTGTGCTGCTTGCACTCTAAGCTTCCCGCAACAGACGCGCATATTGGACTTCGGCGCACGGCAACGGCAGTCACGCTCGGCGTGATCGCGACGGTGCAGTGGTCGTTATCGCACGCGCTGCAAACCGACGTGTTCGTTGACGAAGCGACATATGCCGTGGCTGGCCGAATGATCCACGAAGCGGGCGGCGTAGGCAGCGCTGGCCTGCCCGCGTTCGCGACCTATTTCTCCGGCGCACCACATTTGTATCCGTGGCTTGCTGCGGCGGCAAATCGCGCGGGAGGACTGGAAGGGGCCAGGCTAACAAGTTTTGTCTGCATGGTCATCGCAATGCTGGCGGTCTACGTCACGTCGCGTCAACTGTTTCGTGATCGACTGAGCGGCGTGTGTGCGGCTGCAATTTTTGCCATTCAGGCGCCCGTCTTATTTTTGGCGCGATTCGCCACCTTCGACGCCCCTGCCGTCGCGCTGCTTGCTGTTGCGATTGCTGCCTGCGCATTCGGTACCAATCGAGAGCGTCACGCTGCAACGCTTGCGTGGCTAACGGTCGCCGGCGCGTGCATAGGTGTGGCCTCCGTCGTGAAGTACGCGTCCCTGCTGTATGTGCCGGCAGTCGGGCTCTTCGCCGTTGCACTCGAACCTCGACGATGGCTCACCCGCAGTCTCGCGGTGGGAATCAGTGCAGTTGTCGTTATCGTATTCTTGGTGTCGCTTGGCAATGCACGTGAGATTGCAACGGGATTTCTCACGACGACGCTGACTCGTGTGGCGCCAAGCGGTGGTCGCGCCGATGATATTCTTGCGTTCGCGGCGCAACTGGGAGGCGTCGTTGGTCTCTTGGCAATCCCCACGCTCGTCGCACCGAGGCCAGTCTCACGATGGGTGGTGGCGACGCTGTTGCTGTTCGCGCTGGCCGCTCCGCTCAATCACGCGCGCCTCCACGAGTTTGTGTCGCTCCACAAGCATGTGGCGTTTTCGCTGGTGTTGCTCGCACCATTGGCTGGACGCGCCGTCGCTATCAGTGCGCGATGGATGCACTTTCAATTTGAGGAGCGCAGTGCCGCTCTCGCCCTTGCAGCAGCGTCCGTATCGCTCGTGCTCCTCGTGCGAGGAAACCTGATTCCGTCAATCAATGTTGCACACCGTTTGTTTACCTATTGGCCTAATCTCACGCGTCGCGCGTACCTCGCGCTCCGTCCCGTCGCTTCGCCAGAGTCGCGCGTGCTTAGCGAAGAACCCGACATTGGTTTCTACTATTTAGGCGACAAGATTTCGTACGCGCACTGGACGCACCCGTATTTCTTCGACTACAACGGTGCCGTCGCGAAGGGTGTATCGGACGACAGTATTCCGCGCCGCGCCATTCGCGATGGATATTTTACGGCTGTCGTGTTGCGCTATGGACCACAGCGCGCGTGGGCGCACCGCATCGAAGAAGAGCTGCTGCGATCCCAGCCACGCTATCGCCTTGCCGTGCGATTGCCCTTCCAGCTCGCGGATGGTCCGAGTGTCTACGAAGTGTGGGTGCGATCAGACGCGGTCGGGAGCGACGTGGTGCGCTAAAATGCGTGTCGCAATCCCGCACGAAACTGTCGCAAACGGAATCCGCCGAGGTTGTCGAGATACAGGTAACCGAGCGATCCGTCCCATCCCTGATGACCGACGATGCGCGCTTCACCGCCCGCCGCAATGTTCGTCGCACTAAATCCCGCTTGCAAACCAGAGATCTGTCGTCCAAGCGCACCGTCGGCTCGCACCGTAAGCCGTCCGGTCACAGGCACACTGAGGCCGAGTGATGTGTAGGCATTGGCAAAGTTTTTCGGACTCCAATAACCACCGACCTCGTTCGCCGGCGCAAATGCGGCAGATCGGTTTGCATCAAACGTAAAGCCGAGATACGACGCACCCACACCGACTTCGACACGCAGACCGCCAAACGGAATGGGTCTAATCAGCGAAGCGTTGGCTTCGCGTTTGATGTTGGTCCGAAGTGCGCTCGCTGTATACGTGCCAAGGCTCACCGTTGACGCGAATACGAGGCCGTTCGGCAATTCAGGAAGCCGAAGCGCCAGCGTACCAGTGTTCGCACGTACCGGTCCCACCGAGCGACCACCATCGGTTTGCCCACTCGCTGCTCGCCGCGAGTCTTCGACGGCCGCACGTCGCGCAATAACGCGCAGCGTCGCGCTGTGGCCGAGTTGTGCTTCGCCTTCGGCAGATGCACTCCACGCGTCCGCCGCATTCGGATAGCGCTCTACACCAACTTCGGCGCGAGCACTCCGCAGGCCCGGCAACTTCCCGTCTACGGCAACGCCGAGCGCATTCGATGTAAAGCTGCCACTTGGCGCACGAAACCACGTGGGTCGACCGCTAATAGAAACACGCATGACGGTGGACAGCGGATATGATATCGTGGCCACGACACGATTTAATGTGAGGCCGAGCGATGTATGCGTTGAGACGGCATCGACACTCACTGCTGCCGCCGATCCGCGACGTACCCAATCGGCCGCGCCTGGACCAGCGCCTTCCGGAAGGGTACCAGCAAGCGCGTGTGCTTCTCGCAGATGGCCCGACGCAAGGAGTGCGTACGCCAATTGCTCGTTGAGTTTTGGGTCGGAGGGCGTACGCGCAATCAAATCTCGTAGCACGCTGACCGCTTCTGCCGGACGACCCACTTGCATAAGCAAAGTGCCACGTGAGCGCACCAGCGCCGTATCATTCGGCGCCGCGACCAAGAGCGAATCAGCGAGCGCGAGCGCGGCGTTTGAACGTCCGGTCCACGTGAGCACGTTCAAACGCCCAAGCAATGCGCGCGAATTGCGCGCATCGCGTTCAGCGACACGCGCATACAACTGCATTGCTTCCGGGCGTGTATCGGCAACCCATGAAAGCGCATCTGCATAGTCGACCGTCGCTGAGAGATCAGTCGGTCGATCGCGGACGAGCGTTGCATAGCGTCGCAGTCCTTCGCCGCGCGTTGACGGATTCCACGATAGCGCGGACGCGAGCGCGTGACGGAGCGCGGGATCGTCCGGCGTCCGACGTTCGAGTGATCGGAGCACCGCGATGCCTTCACCGCGTGTTGGCGGATTCCACGTGAGCGCCTGACCGAACGTGAGTAGCAATCCAAGCGAGTCTGGAGCGAACGCGACTGCCTTTCGAAGATGTATCACACCGGAGTCGGATTGTCCGGACCACGACAACCATTGCCCGAGATCGCGTTCGAGCGAGAAATCAGAGACACCCAGCGCCGAAAGACGTCGTGCGAGCGGCAACGCTTCTGTCCAACGTCCATTCGACGACAGTAGTCCAGACAGCTCGCGTAGTGCCGGCCGCGCGCTCGAGTCGGCGCGTATAGCGGCCTGATACAGCGTGATTGCTTGCGGTGTGGCGCCGAGTGCTGCGGCAGCGCGCGCAGAATCGAGTACGCTGCTGCCTTGAGCGCGCGCGTATCCGGAGCTGCCAAGAGCTGCAACGAGAAGAAACGCGCGGTGAATTTTCACGCCTGACTCTGCGTTGTCATCGCGAGAAACTTTCCATGTCGCGGTGCCACTTCCCAAAACATATGACGCATAATGGCGTCACCAGCGTCGGTATCGCTAAGCAGAAAGCGTACACCGTTCGCGTGACGCGAGCGACCGTTGACCTGAAATGCTTCGGTCCAAGCAATCTGTCCGAACGCCGTAACGGTACGTTCAGGCAGCGTGAGCTTCACGGTGACGTACGTACCGATGTCTAACCGTTCATCGAGTGTAAAAGACACACCCTGTCGATTCAAATTGCGCGCGAACGTTGCGTCTTGCACAACAATCGAGCCATCGGCACTAAGCCGCTGCAGTTCGAAGCGCGCTTCAGTATCGAGATCTTGTGGAAAGCGGTACGTAGATCGCAGTTCGCGTCGATCAAAAATACGCGCGACTCCCGGTGCGGTGACGACGAAAAAATATCCGCCAAACATTGCTGTAACGAGATACGCCCAAAGTTCGCCCTGATCGCGCGTTTCATTGGCCTGCACGACTGCGACCACGGTTGAGGTGTAAACCAAAAACAGTAGGAGCACATACGGCCACGCTTGCGAAAGTTCAGCGGCTGCCGCGCGAGATTTCGACGTGACTTGGAAGGCAGTGTCGCGACGAAAATAGCCTGACATCGCCGTCAGCGTCGCGTGAATTTTTACGAAATTGTAGCGCTCCATCAGAAACGGCGTGCGCCAGTTCCTCGCCAACACACTCGCGGCGGTAAAATTGGCAATGAGAAACGGCACATAATATCTGACGTACGCGAGTGGGTCGGTACGCAACGGGAAAATACCGGTCAGCGATGCAAAGATCACGGTCAGCACGCTTAACAGTCGAACCCAACTGAACACAATGTTGTACTCGTACGACGCCAGATAGCTGAGACGTTGCGCGAGGCTCAGTCCGGGGCCGAGCAGCGGACGCTCAAGTCGCAAGACTTGGGTCGAGCCAACACCCCAACGTCGCCACTGATTCACGTAACCGGAAAACGTTTGTGGTGCGAGTCCGCGGGCAACGCTGCCGTTGAAGTAAAGCACGCGCCACCCCGCCTTCTGCAGCCGCAGACCGGTATGCAGATCTTCCGTGATGGTGCCGGTCGCAAACCCACCAATGGCGTCCAGCGCGGATCGTCGGAGCATAGCCGGACTGCCGCAGTAGATGGTGGCGTTCCAGTAATCTTTCGCTGGTTGAATGACATTGAAAAAGAGCTCCTGCATCTGCCAGCCGGCGCGATGTCGCCAGTCCATTTCATGTTGGAACGAGTCGAGATTGTAGCAGTCTTGATTGGCTTGCACGATGCCCACGGGCGCTTCGCGAAAGAAACCAATCATCTCGTCAATCAGCGACGGGATGGCCACATGATCTGCATCAAGCGTTACAATAAATTCTGCGCTACTATGACGCAGCCCGTTGTTCAGATTGCCGGCTTTCGCGTGCGTATTGTCGAGGCGGCCGAGGTATTCGCAACCAAACTCCGCTGCCAAACTGGCCACGCCCGCACGATTTCCGTCATCGAGCACCAAGGTGCGATGCGGATAGCGAATGGCGACCGCACAGGCGATTGTGTCACGCAGAATATCCAACGGCTCGTTGTACGTCGCGATAAAAACATCAACGCGACGACCAGGTAGTACAGATGGCACCCGATAGAACCGTTGCCACCACGTGCCGAGTAGGAGCCCGACCGTAGAAACAAAGGCAAGAAATTCCGTGACAAAAAAGATTATGAAAAACCAATGTGCTGACGGGTTGTCGGTATGAAACCATCGCCACCACAGATAGCGTCCACCGGTCACGATGGTGACGACCGCAAAAACACGACGGAGCCAAAGTCGGGACGCTTTCGTTGGCTGTTCAACGAGCGAACTCACCGCGACGACCCGTCTCTCGCCAGTTCCGTGTTGAAGTACGGAAGCAGCGCATTGACCGCGACGATGTAATCATCTGCGGTGAGCTGCGGACCCGTGCGCACACGCACGCGATGTCGACAATCGAACTTGCGCATCGAGGCTATCTCCGGTGCCAGCGCCTCGAGCACCGTTGAGAGCGGACCGGTCACGGTGCGTACGCGGTAGCGATCAGCCGCGAGAATAGTCACTTCCGCAACGGCGCCCGAATCGACTTTCAGTTCGATGCATGTTGGCGTTTGGTTGGAGCGTCCTCGGCCCGAACCCGCTCCCAATGCAATCGCACCAATCGCGCGTGTGGAACGTCGACGACCGTCGGCACCGCTACTACCGTTCGCACCAGTGCCGGGTCCGGTTCCCGCTGCGCTGTTCGCACTCGCAACGCCACCTTCGCGAGTCGAATCGAGTCGTGAGGTCGCTAAAAGTTGGAGTGCGCGCCGAAGCTCGGCAGGCGTATATGATGACGCACCCGCGCCTGCACCCGTGCCGGCCGTTGCGCTGAGCGATCGCGGAGTCAGCGGCGCCGAAGCGATCGTTGCCACCGACGCCGCACCCGGAATGGCGCTCGACATCGCGTCACGCGTTGCACGCAGCAACGTGGTTGGCGTCAACGCTTGCGCCAGCGACGGTGCGATAGAGTCCAATCGCAGTCGCACGGAATCTGTTTGACGCGCGGCCGTCGCGAGGGCAGTGGACGCGTTCGTACGCGAAAGTGACGACGTCGCAATCGTGCGTTCTACGTCGGTAATTTGCGCGGCGAGTGACGTGGCAAGTGGTGATACCCCTGCGCGACCGGATTGCGTGAGCGGAACATCCGACGTGCCTTTGGTGCCGAGCATCAGGGAGCCAGCCGATGACTTCAGTGCGAGGAGCGAGTCGCGCTGTCGCTGCAACAGGGCAATCTGTGCGGCAAGCGCACTGTCCCGCGCGTAGGCGTTGCGCAACGCGCGTTCGAGCGAATCGAGCCGCTGCGCCAACGCCAGCAATTTCGCGACACGTGGATTTTCCTTTGATAGCGAGTCGGGTACCGCGGCGACGCGTATTGGCGCGGCGGTACCGGCTTGTTTCAGTACGGACAATCCAAAAATCAGCAGTGCGATGAACAGCGCGAGTTCGGCTTCCGTAAACCCGATAATCGACTGTCCGCCCTTTAATCGGCCCCGCCTACGCTGGCCGGTTGGCGCAGTCACGTGTCGTCGCCATGGTTCGGAATGGTGCGCGTCGGGCCGACATAGGGCGTAGCGCGCGGCGTAGACGAGATTGGCGTCGCTGCGACGGGAGTGCCTGCAACCGTGGCGTTTCCGGTCTCTTCGTGACGTGCGGTAAAGCCCATCGCAGGTCGGTGTTCGTCAATGGCGCCGATGCTCACGTCCTGCGCTGGCGCATCGCGTGTGCTTGGCGTGCCGTGGAGCGCAGTTATTGGCGCAAGCGCGCTTTTCCCCAGTTCGTCGAGTCGGGCGAGAAAGCGTTGCTGGGTTGCTTCAAGTTCTTTCGATTGTTTGGCCCGTTCGTCGGACATTTCGCGAAAAAACTGTTGACGCGCGAGCTCGAACGCGACGGCGTGGCTCGTGACGGCGTTCGCCAGCGAGGCCAAGCGATCGTCTTCGGGTGGCGACTCATCGCGGACGAGTCCGAGAAGGGCCTGTCGGCTGAACAACCCGACGATCGTGGTGAGTACCGCACCACCAACTTCTTGCGTCATCAGCTCGGGATTGCGACTGAACAGGGCAAAATTGTACGAGACATCATTAAAAATTTTGAAAAGCCCGAACATGGTCAGTAAGAAGCCGAGAAAGTACGGGGAATCTTTGAGGGAATCACTGTCCTGTTGTCCGACGGCCCCGCGATTCGCATACAAGTACAATGTGTATAGAACGATTGGGACCGAGGGAAGGTACGGTTTCCCGATGTCCGTGAAGAGGGACCATGAGCTGGCGGCGAGCGCTACCGTGAAAGCAAAAAACGCTCGATTTGGGAATTCGTTCACGCGGCGCCGGCGCGGGTGATGGGTCGCTCGTCGTTTTGGAGAGCTCGCCGTTGGAAGGACGCGCTGTGCGGAACGACTGTCACAAACTGACAGTCGACGCCGCTATGCCGTCCGCGTCCAAGTTCATCGTGCTTTCTCTCGTACGCAACCCATCTGCAAGTAGAATTCACGAGTACTCTGGTGATCTACGTCACGTACTGTTTGTGAGATTTGTCGCTGTGGGTAAGCCTCTGCATTGTTGCGTGTGCGGCGACCGCGCCCATTGACTGCGGAGGGCAATGCATTACCTTCTCTTGGCTAGGGGTGGCCGGAAATCTCAGTCATCCTTGCTCCTGGGTTGGAGTTGCTGTTGCTGGACACAATTTGAACGTCGAAGCAGTCGTCGCGCACCCGCGCGGCTTCGACGCGCCATGGGTCCCCGGTCGCGCTCCAGCGGCGGCCGTACCCGGCGAGGGCGGATGGACATCGGTTTCCTTCGGGAAGCGCCCGATCCATCCGCATTTTTGCTGATACGAACTTGCACCCGCGACCGGTTGCGAATTGCTGTGAGAGTGCCTTGGCACTTGAACCAGCGTTCTGACTGCGGCGCAGGATCCTCGAAGTAGAACGTTTCCGAGCACCGCACATGCCGCGTCTCACCCCGCTTCAGCAGTACCGCAACATCGGCATCATGGCCCACATTGATGCCGGCAAAACCACCACGACTGAGCGTATTCTCTATTACACGGGAAAGTCGCACAAGATTGGTGAAGTACATGATGGCGCGGCGACGATGGATTGGATGGAGCAGGAGCAAGAGCGCGGCATCACGATCACGTCGGCCGCGACGACCTGCTTTTGGCAGCGCCACGGGCAGAGCGACGTGAAGGGCGCTGGTCCGGAGTATCGTATCAACATCATCGACACGCCGGGTCACGTGGACTTCACCGTCGAAGTCGAGCGTTCATTGCGTGTGCTGGATGGCGCGGTCACACTGCTCGATTCGGTGGCTGGTGTTGAGCCGCAAACGGAAACGGTGTGGCGCCAAGCAGATCGTTACGGCGTGCCGCGCATGATTTTCGCGAACAAAATGGATCGTGTCGGCGCAAATTTCGAGCGCTGCGTGGCCATGATTCATGATCGTCTGTCGAAGAGCGCGCAGCCGTTGCAGCTCCCGGTCGGATCAGGTGAGTTGTTTACGGGCCATCTCGATATCATCGAACGCAAGCAGTATATCTTCGACGAAGTGACGCTCGGCAAAACCTTTACGGTGACGGATATTCCGCCTGAGTTTCATGACGCGGTAGAAGTCGCGCGTCACAAGCTCATCGACACCGTGGTGGAATACGACGAAGCGTTGATGGAAAAGTATTTGGCGGGCGAAGAGTTGTCGGTCGACGAAATTCGGAGCGCGATTCGTACGGCAACGTGCGCGGGCAAGTTCATTCCGATTTTGTGCGGCGCCTCTTTTAAGAACAAAGGCGTGCAGGCGTTGCTCGACGCGGTGATCGACTTTTTACCGGCCCCGCTGGATGTGCCGGCCATCAAGGGTCATTTGCCACAGCACGACGAAACGTTTGTTGAGTGTCCGGTGACGGACGATGCCGCTTTTGCAGCATTGGCGTTCAAGATTGCCACCGACCCGTTCGTTGGAAAGCTCACGTTCTTCCGTGTGTATTCTGGTGTGTTGGCGTCAGGTAGCTACGTTTACAACAGCACGAAAGACAAGCGTGAGCGCGTCGGTCGTTTGTTGCAGATGCATGCAAACAAGCGCGAAGAGATCGAGGAGGTGCGCGCCGGCGACATTGCGGCAGCAATCGGTCTGAAGGACACGCGCACCGGCGACACGCTGTGCACCGAAGATGCGCCGATCATTCTGGAAGCGATGAAGTTTCCGAACCCCGTCATCGACGTCGCGATCGAGCCGAAGACGAAAGCCGACCAAGACAAGTTGGCCATCGCGTTGCAGAAGTTAGCCGAAGAAGATCCGACGTTCCGTGTGCGGTCTGATGCGGAAACGGGACAGACCATCATTGCTGGTATGGGTGAGCTCCATTTGGAGATCATTGTCGACCGCATGATGCGCGAGTTTAAGGTTGACGCGAACGTCGGTCGTCCGCAGGTCGCCTATCGCGAGACCATTCGCAAGCGCGTCGAAAAAATCGAAGGCAAGTTTATTCGTCAGTCCGGCGGTAAGGGTCAGTATGGCCACGTCGTCATCAACATGGAGCCCAGCGAGCAGGGGCAGGGTTTCGTGTTCGAGGATAAGGTGGTTGGTGGCGTCATTCCGCGAGAGTTTATCGGACCGACGGAAGCAGGTATCAAGGAAGCGCTCGAAACCGGCGTGCTGGCCGGTTATCCGGTGGTGGACATCAAGGTGCAGCTTATTTACGGCTCGTACCATGACGTTGACTCGTCGGAAATGGCGTTCAAAATCGCTGGTTCAATGGCGTTCAAGGAAGCTTGCCGACAGGCCAGCCCTTGTTTGCTTGAGCCGGTGATGAAGGTCGAGGTTGTCAGCCCGGAAGCGTACATGGGCGACGTCCTCGGCGACCTCTCCTCGCGTCGCGGCAAGATCGGCGGCATGACGCAGCGCGGTGAGGCGCAGGTGATCTCGGCCACTGTGCCCCTCGCCGAGATGTTCGGTTACTCGACCAAACTGCGCAGCATGTCGCAGGGAAGGGCGGTCTACTCGATGGAGTTTTCGCATTACGAGGAAGTGCCGAAGTCGAAGGCCGAAGAGATCATCAGCAAGGTGAAGGCGTAAGCCTCACCCACTCATTCACTACCCAACACACATCGGACCATGGGCAAGGCAAAGTTCGAGCGGAACAAGCCGCACGTGAACGTGGGAACGATCGGCCACGTCGACCACGGCAAGACGACGACGACGGCTGCTCTCACGAAGCTGTCGGCAGACAAAGGATTCGGCACCAAGTACATCGCCTACGACGAGGTGGCCAAGGCCTCCGAATCGCAGGGCCGTCGTGACTCGTCGAAGATTATGACGATTGCGACGTCGCACGTCGAGTATGAGACGAAGAATCGTCACTACGCGCACGTCGATTGTCCGGGCCATGCCGACTACGTGAAGAACATGATCACGGGCGCGGCGCAGATGGACGGCGCTATTCTCGTGGTGTCGGCCGTAGACGGCCCGATGCCACAGACGCGTGAGCACATTCTCCTGGCGCGCCAGGTCAACGTGCCCTCGGTGCTCGTGTTCCTCAACAAGTGCGATCTCGTCGAAGACGAAGAGCTCCTCGACTTGGTCGAGCTCGAAGTTCGTGAGTTGTTGTCGAAGTACAACTATCCGGGCGACGACGCGCCGGTGATCCGTGGATCGGCGATTAACGCGATCAACGGCGACCCGAAGTGGACGGCCGAATTCGAGAAGTTGTATGAAGCGCTCGACAGCTACATCCCGGAGCCGATTCGCGAAATTGACAAGCCATTCTTGCTTCCCGTCGAGGATGTGTTCTCGATCACGGGTCGCGGTACGGTCGCAACGGGTCGTATCGAGCGTGGTATCGTGAAGGTTGGAGAGGAAGTGCAGCTCGTTGGCTACAATTCCGAGAAGAAGACGATCGTCACGGGCGTCGAAATGTTCCGCAAGCTGTTGGACGAAGGTCGGGCCGGCGACAACGTCGGTCTCCTGCTCCGCGGCGTGGACAAGAAGGACATCGAGCGCGGCATGTGCTTGGCGAAGCCGAACTCGATCAAGCCGCACCACAAGTTCCTGGCAGAGGTTTACGTCCTTACGAAGGAAGAGGGTGGCCGTCACACGCCGTTCTTCAAGGGCTACCGCCCGCAGTTCTACTTCCGAACGACGGACGTGACCGGCACGATCGAACTCCCGGAAGGGATGGAGATGGTGATGCCGGGCGACAACATCCAGATGACGATCGAACTGATCATCCCGATCGCGATGGAGGAAGCTTTGCGCTTCGCCATTCGTGAGGGTGGACGCACGGTAGGTGCCGGCGTCGTCACGAAGATCCTCGCCTAAATCAAAGCCGGGTGGGCAGCGATCATCGATCGTTGTCCACCCGGTTCTTGTCTTTTTCCGAGACCCAGCATGGTAGGACGTATCCGCATTCGTCTCAAAGCTTTTGACCACGCGGTCATCGACCAAGCGTCGGCTGACATTGTGCGTACAGCCGAGAAGACCGGCGCACAGGTGTCGGGCCCGATTCCGCTTCCAACAAAGACGCAGCGTTGGACGGTCCTTCGGTCACCGCACGTGGACAAAAAGTCGCGAGAGCAGTTCGAGTTGAAGACGCACAAGCGGTTGATCGACATTCTTGATTCTCGTCCAGGTACGGTAGACGCGCTGACGAAGCTCGACTTGCCGGCCGGTGTGGATGTGGAGATCAAGGTCGAATAGTTCGGGTGTGTGGTTGCAGGTGATGGGGTACTGAGGGGTTCGCACACGGCGTTCTCCTCCACAGTCCAACGGTCAGAACCTTTGGTTCGCCGCGACTCGTACGAGGAATTCATGATCGGCATTATCGGCAAGAAGCTGGGGATGACCCAGCTGTTTAACGAGCAGGGGCAACAAGTGCCCTGCACGGTGGTGGAGGCCACTCCGAATCCTGTCACGAAAGTGATGACGGTCGCGGACGCTGGTTTTGCCTCGGTGGAGCTCGGTTATGGTGCGCAGCGGGTGGCGCGCGAAAATAAGAAGGGTGAGCGCACGCCGAAGGGACGTCGCGCGACGCAGGCGGAAGTGGGACACGCGAAGAAGGCGGGGCTTGACGCACCGCCTTCGGTACTGCGGTCCTTTCGTCTCGACGATGCGCCGGGCAAAAACCCGGAGGTCCCGACGTACACGGTGGGCGATACGGTGACGGTCGGCATCTTCGCGCCGGGTGAACGCGTGAAGGTTGAAGGCACCACTAAGGGACACGGATTCCAGGGCGTTGTAAAGCGCTATGGATTTCATGGCGGTCCCAACACGCACGGCAACACGAAGCATCGTCGTCCTGGATCGATCGGCGCGGGTACTAATCCGTCGCGCGTCATCAAGGGCAAGAAGATGCCGGGTCAGTATGGCAATGTTCGCCATACGGCCATCGGAATTCGCATCGAGAAGATCGATGCGGAACGCAATCTCATTTATCTGCGCGGTAGTGTGGCGGGGCCGACCAACGGCATCGTCTTCGTGCGGAAGCAGGGCTGATCATGACTGAAACTCAGACGTTTGAAGCGCGCGCGTTTTCCGCGCAGGGTAAGCAGGGGGGCACGCGCACTCTGCCCGAGGCCACGTTCGACGGGATTGTCAACGTGCCGGTCATGCATCAGGCGGTGAAAGCATTTCTTGCCAATCGTCGTCAGGGCACGGCTTCGACGAAGACGCGCGGCAAGGTGGTGGGTGGTAACCAGAAGCCGTGGAAACAGAAGGGTACTGGTCGCGCTCGTCAGGGCTCGATCCGGGCGCCAAACTGGCCAGGCGGTGGTACGGTGTTTGGTCCGATTCCGCGCAAGTACACGCAGATCGTGCCGAAGCAGGTCAAGTCGCTGGCGCGCAAGAGCGCGTTCAATGCACGGGCCCGTGAGGGTGCGGTGATGGTGGTTGATGCGTTATCGTGGTCGGAACCGAAAACCAAGGCGATGACTGCATTGTTGGTCTCGATTGGTGCGGCCGATAAAAAGGTGTTGTTCCTGACGGATGGTGTGAAGCCCAACGTCTATTTGAGCGCGCGCAATCTCGAGACGGCGCACGTGATGCCGTATACCGACGCAAGTACGTATCACATTCTTTGGTCGGATGTGGTGGTGATTGAGGCGTCGGCGTTGAACGAGACCCAGGCCGTGGCCGCGGACGCCGAATTGGCGACTGTGAGAAAGCCGCGTGCCAAGAAGGCGGCGCCCGCCGCGTCGGAGGCATAAGCGATGGCCACTCTGCATCGCACCATCGTGCGCCCCATTATGACTGAGGCCACGTCGTCCGCATATCAGGATCGCGGCGAATACACGTTTGAAGTGGCGCCTGACGCCAACAAGTACTCGATCAAGACCGCCATCGAAACTCTTTTCGGCGTGAAAGTCGTGGGAGTTTGGACCTCGAATGCGCGTGGTAAGGCGCGTCGCGTTGGGCAGTCGATTGGTCGTCGTCCACATACAAAGAAGGCGATTGTGAAGCTCCGCGCGGGCGATTCCATCGCGATCTTCGAGGGCTGAGGACCATGGGCATTCGTCAATTCAAACCAGTTACGAAAGGCACGCGTTTTCGTTCGGTCTCCGATTTCGCCGAGATCACGCGTAGCACGCCTGAGAAGTCGTTGGTCGAGCCGAATAAGAAATCCGGTGGCCGCGACAATCATGGTCACATCTCGATGCGTCGCATCGGTGGCGGTCACAAGCGTCAGTATCGCATTATCGATTTCAAGCGCAACAAGCACGGCATTACGGCCGTGGTGCGTGAGATCGAATACGATCCGAATCGTTCAGCGCGTATTGCGTTGCTCGAGTACGCGGACGGCGAGAAGCGCTACATCTTGCATCCGAAGGGGCTCAAGCAGCACGACACTGTTGTCTCGGGACCTGGTTCCGATGTGCGTGTTGGCAACTGCATGCCGCTGAAAGAAGTGCCGCTCGGTACGGCGGTGCACAACATCGAGCTCAAGATCGCGAAAGGCGGTCAGATGGCGCGCTCGGCGGGTGCGTTTGCGCAGGTGGTCGCGAAGGAAGGCGAGTACGTGACGCTGCGCATGGGCAGCACCGAAATGCGTCTCGTGCACGGTAATTGTGTCGCGACGATCGGTGAAGTTGGCAACTCGGAGCATGAGCTGCAGTCGCACGGTAAGGCGGGCAAGAGCCGCTGGTTGGGCAAGCGTCCGAAGGTTCGTGGTGAAGTGATGAACCCGGTGGACCATCCGCACGGTGGACGTACACGCGGTGGTCGTAACGTGGTGAGTCCGTGGGGCAAGCCGGAAGGTGTGAAGACGCGCAACAAGAAGAAGTCGTCGCAGCGTCTGATCGTGCGCGGCCGCAAGCGCGGCAAAGCAACGCAGTGATCCGCTAGCGAGAACAGAGAACCGATATGTCAAGAAGTATCAAGAAGGGTCCATTCGTTGCTGAGCGCCTCGAGACGAAAGTCCTCGGGATGAATGCTCGTAGCGAGAAGAAGGTGGTCAAGACGTGGTCGCGCGCGAGCACGATCCTGCCCGAATTTGTCGGGCACACCTTCGCCGTGCACAACGGGAACAAGTTCATTCCGGTGTACGTGACAGAAAACATGGTGGGACACAAGCTCGGTGAGTTTTCGCCGACGCGTCTGTTTCGCGGTCATGCCGGTCAGAAAGTGACCGACAAGAAGGCGTCCGGCGTTCCGAAGGGAGGCAAGTAACCCATGGCTACGAAACTGAAGGTTGGCATCGAGGCGCATGCCATCCAGCGCACGACGCGACAGTCGCCGTACAAGATGCGTTTGGTGATCGATCAGATTCGCGGTCAGCGTGTGAACGACGCGCTGGCATTGCTGAAATTTTCGAAGAAGGGCGCGGCCACGCAGATCGAAAAAACGCTGGCCAGTGCGGTAGCAAACGCCGAGCAGGCGGCCCGTAAAACCAACACGTCGCTGGATGTGGATGCGTTGGTGATTACGAAGGCCATTGTGAACGAAGGCCCGAAGCTGAAGCGTTGGACGCCGGCGGCCATGGGCCGTGCGACGCCGATGCTTAAGCGGACGAGTCACGTCGAGATCATCGTGACGGAGGTGGTGCGCTAATGGGACAGAAAACCAATCCGATCGGGTTTCGCCTCGGTGTCACGAAGAACTGGCGCTCGACTTGGTACGCGAAGAAAGAGATGCCCGCGCTCATCCGCGAGGATGCGTTGATCCGGAAGTATCTGAAGGCGCGCCTTGAGAACGCTGCTATTGCCGACGTGCGCATCGAGCGCAAGCCTGGGAAAGTGGTGGTCACCATTCACACTGGTCGTCCTGGTGTGGTGATCGGCAAGAAGGGTGCGGAAGTTGACAAGTTGCGCGACGAACTCACGCAGCTGAGCGGGAAGGAAGTCGGTATCAATGTCGAGGAGATCAAGCGCCCGGAGGTTGAAGCGCAGCTCGTCGCCGACAACATTGCCGCGCAGTTGGCACAGCGTATTTCGTTTCGTCGTGCGATGAAGCGAGCGGTGCAGAGCGCGATGCGCATGGGCGCGTTGGGTATCAAGATCAAATGCGGCGGTCGGTTGGGCGGCGCTGAGATCGCGCGTGTGGAAGGCTACCATGAGGGTCGGGTGCCTCTGCATACGCTTCGGGCCGACATCGATTACGCAACGAGCACGGCGAAGACCACCTATGGCACCATTGGTGTGAAGGTGTGGGTCTTCAAGGGTGAGATCGTTGATGATCGTCGCGGCAAGACTTACTCGACTGGCGTCTAAGGAGACACGACGATGCTAAGTCCGAAGCGGGTCAAGTTCCGCAAGATGTTTAAAGGCCGCACGACTGGGCTCGCGCACCGTGGTGCCGAGGTGTCCTTCGGGACCTTCGGTCTCAAAGCGCTGGAGCCTGGATGGGTCACGAGTCGCCAGATCGAAGCGGCTCGCGTGGCGCTCACGCGTCACATCAAGCGTGGCGGTAAAGTTTGGATTCGTATTTTTCCGGACAAGCCGATTACGAAGAAGCCGGCAGAAACTCGCATGGGTAAGGGCAAAGGACCGCCAGAAATGTGGGTCGCGGTGGTCAAGCCGGGCCGCGTGTTGTTCGAGCTCGAGGGTGTGACGCGCGAAGTGGCGGAAACGGCCATGGCGCTCGCGTCCGCGAAGTTAGGCGTGAAGACCAAGTTTGTCGTGCGTGAGGAGGCGGTAACCGAATGACCACAGATGAGATCCGCGGACTCGCTGACGCTGAGTTGAAGGCTCGTATCGGAGAACTGGAGGAGGAGCGTTTTCGGCTTCGCTTTCGGAGTGGGACGGAAGCGCTGGAGGAGCCGTTACGGCTTCGCAGCATCCGCAGAGACATCGCGCGCTTGCAGACCATTCAGCGCGAGCGTGTGCTCGGACTGGTGCGCGGCGTGAGTGCGCCTGCCGCAAGGAAAACGACCGCCACGAAAGCGGCGGCGAAGAAGGCCACTCCAAAGGCCCGCGGCCGCTAACCGGGATATCGATCGATGGCAAACATGCAAAACGCGACGGGCGCCACGCAGAATGGCGCCTCGCTAGACGAAGCTTCGGCTCGGACCGCGCGCAAGATGCGCATTGGCCTTGTCGTCAGCGACAAGATGGATAAGACGGTGGTGGTGCGCATTGATCGTCGCATGCCGCACCCGCAGTACGGCAAGATGGTGACGCGGACTCGGCGTCTCAAAGCCCACGACGAGGAGAACTCGGCGAAGGTTGGAGATACGGTACGCATCATGGAGACCCGGCCCTTGTCAAAGGACAAGCGGTGGCGCGTGGTCGAGATCGTTGAGCGCGCGCGCTAAGGGGACCAAGCCATGATTCAGCAGGAATCCATCGTGAAGGTTGCGGACAACAGTGGTGCCAAGCGCGCCCTGGTGATCCGTGTGTTGGGCGGCACGCGCCGTCGCTACGCGGGCCTTGGTGACAAGGTCATCGTGGCGGTGAAGGACGCATTGCCAAACGGCACCGTGAAGAAGTCTGACGTTGCGAAAGCCGTCGTTGTGCGCACGGTAAAGGAGACGCGACGGAAGGACGGTAGCTACATCCGTTTCGACGAAAATGCGGTCGTCATTATTGACGATAAGGGCGAGCCGAAAGCGACGCGTATCTTCGGTCCCGTGGCGCGTGAGTTGCGCGAAAAGCGGTACATGAAGATCGTCTCGTTGGCGCCAGAGGTGATTTGAGATGCGGATCAACAAGTATTACAAGACCGATCGTGGACAGCGCTTAGGCGCGGGGCGTCACGCGCTGAAGGCGTCGCGTGAAGCAATCCATGTGACGAAGGGTGACACGGTGCGCGTGATGCGCGGTGACGACAAGGGGAAGGAAGGGAAGGTGATGATGGTCTACCCCAAGACGGGCCGTATCAAAGTGGAAGGCATCAACATCGTGAAGAAGCACCGCAAAGCGCGGACAGCAGAAGAGCAGAGTGGCATCATCGAGATGCCCGCTCCGTTTCATGCGTCCAACGTGATGCTGCTCGATTCCAAGACAGGGAAGCCGACGCGCGTGAAGGCGCGCATCGACACCGACGGCACAAAGGAGCGTGTCGGCGTGAAGAGCGGCGAAGTTATTCCTCGCGCACGCTGACCCCCGGAGCATAGACGATGGCGACCAAGGATAAGGCCGGCGCAAAAGCCGGTGGCAAGACTGGTGGGAAGGCAGGCTCGGCACCAAAGAGTGCGGGCGCTGCCAAGGGTGGAAAGACGAACCGTGCGGGTAAAGCCGCGCAGCCGCGTCAGGCGCAAGACTTTACGAAGCGCGAGCATGCAGGCGCGGGTCTGGCAGTTGCAGCGCCGCGACTCAAAACGCATTACGAGCAGACAGTCCGTCCGTTGCTCGCCAAGCAGTTTGGGCTGGGTAATCCGCACGAAATTCCGACGCTCGAAAAGATTGTCATCAACTGCGGCGTTGGCGAAGCGGTGAAGCAACCGAAGATGCTCGATGTCGTAGTGGAAGAGTTGGCACTGATTACGGGCCAAAAGCCGGTGCGTCGCAAAGCGAAGAAATCCATCTCCAACTTTGGGTTGCGCGAAGGCCAAGAAATCGGCGCGTCGGTCACGATGCGCGGCGCAAAGATGTGGGAATTCATGGACCGCTTCGTCACCGTCGCCTGCCCACGCATTCGCGACTTCCGCGGACTCGGCACGCGTTCATTTGATGGGCGTGGCAATTATACGATGGGCATCAAGGAGCAGATGATCTTTCCGGAGATCAACTACGACATGGTGGAGCAGATTCACGGCATGGACATCACGTTCGTGACGACGGCGGCGAAGGACGAACAGGCCTTTGCGCTCCTGCACCAATTGGGGATGCCGTTTAAGGGTGACGACAAGCCGGTGACGCCTAAGGTGGCGCAGCCGGCGGCAGCGGCCTAACGGATTTAGAGAGAGAACCGAGACCATGGCGAAGACGAGTAAGTTGGCCCGCAACGCGCAACGCAAAGAGCTGGTGGCCCGCCACGCAGCCAAGCGCGCGACGTTGAAGGCTGTGATCCAGAACCCGAAGAGCACGGATGAGGAGAAGACGAAGGCGTATCATTCGTTGCGTAAGCTCCCGCGTGATTCGTCGGCGACCCGCGTCCGCAATCGCTGCTCGATGAGCGGTCGACCACGCGCGTTTCTCCGACAGTTCGGGTTGAGCCGCATTGCACTGCGGGACATGGCGCTGAACGGTCTGATTCCCGGAGTGCGTAAGGCGAGCTGGTGAGTCTCTGGAATGCGGAACGGTTGTGGTATGACCGTTCGGCATTTCTCCTTTTTTCATTCCTAAAGGTCCGGCGTGCCCGGATACCATAGGAGCAACATCCCCGCATGAGCCTAAACGACCCTATTGCCGACATGCTGACGCGCATTCGCAACGCGTGTGCTTCCAAGCATCGCCGCGTCGACATGCCGTTGTCGAAAATCAAGATCGAAATCGCGCGTATCCTGAAGGAGAATCATTTCATCCAGGATTATCGCACGGTGGAACTGGAGGATGGGCACGACGCGCTGCGCGTCATTCTCAAGTATGCGCACGGTGGCCAATCGGTCATTCGTGAAGCCAAGCGTATTTCGACGCCTGGACTGCGCAAATACGTCGGCGTGCAGGAGATCCCACGGGTCCGTAACGGGCTTGGCATGGCGATCCTGAGCACGTCCAAAGGCTTGATGTCTGGCCGGACGGCGCGCGCTACGAATACTGGCGGCGAGTTGCTCGCCCTCATCTGGTAAGGAGCCGACATGTCACGTATCGGCAAACGCCCGATCCCAGTTCCGGCTGGGGTGACGGTGGCGATTACAGGAAATCACGTCAAGGTAACGGGTCCGAAGGGCGAATTGGCCCGGACGCTTCCGACGGACATCACCGTGTCACAAGAAAACGGTGAGATTCTGGTGAAGCGCCCGTCCGACGAAGAGAAGCACAAGGCGTTACACGGGTTGTCGCGAACGCTTGTGGCGAACATGGTGGATGGAGTGACGACTGGCTTTAAGAAGACGCTCGAGATCTCCGGTGTTGGTTACAAGGCGGAAGTCCGACCGTACGGGTTGCAACTGTCGTTGGGTTTTTCGCACACGATCGAGTACAAGTCGCCTGCCGGTGTGAAGCTCACTGCGCCCAATCCGACCACGGTATTTGTGGAAGGCATGAGCAAAGAGCTGGTCGGTCAGGTGGCCGCAGAAATTCGCAGCTTCCGCAAGCCCGAGCCGTATAAGGGCAAGGGCGTGAAGTACCAAGGTGAAGTCGTCCGGCGTAAAGCTGGCAAGGCGGGAGGTAAGTAATGGCCAAGATCGCGATCCCGCGTACGAAGCCGGAGCGGCGCGCACGGCGTCATCTGCGCGTACGCAAAGCGGTAAACGGTACGGCGGAGCGTCCGCGCCTGGTGGTGTTCCGGTCGCTAAAACACATCTACGCCCAGATCGTCGACGACATTACGCAGAAGACGCTGATGACCGTTGGCAGCGAAGGGATGAACGGCACGAAGTCAGAGCGCGCTCTCGCCGTCGGCAAGTCAGTTGCCGAGAAGGCGAAGGCCGCAGGCATCGCGAAGGTCGTTTTCGACCGCGCCGGTTACCAGTATCACGGTCGAGTGAAGGCCGTGGCCGATGGCGCCCGCGAGGGCGGCCTGGAGTTCTGATATGGCAAACGCAACAGGTCAAGGTGGCGCGCCGGGTGGCAGCGCCCGTAGCGGTGGTGGCCCAGGTGGACGTGGTCGTGGCGGGCCTGGTGCCGGTCGTGGCGCGCCCGGTGGCGGTCGTGGACGCGGACCCGGTGGACCGGGCGGCGCTCCAAGCGGTCCCGGTGGCAATCGTGGCCGTGGTCCCGGCGGTGAGGGGGGCGGGCCGGGCGGTCGCGACGGGCGCGGTCGTGGTGGCGATGGTCGACCGGGTCAAGATCGCGAGCAGAGCGATCTCGTCGAAAACGTGATCGCGATCAATCGCGTTGCAAAAGTCGTGAAGGGCGGACGTCGCTTTTCGTTCAACGCGCTGGTCGCGGTGGGCGATGGTCAGGGCAAGGTTGGATTTGCGACCGGCAAGGCGAACGAAGTGTCGGAAGCCGTGCGCAAGGCCGTGGAAGCGGCGCGTCGCAACATGGTGACGATTCCCATGACAGGTTCCACGATTCCACATGAAATCGTTGGCAAGCATGGCGCTGGTGAAGTGCTCATGAAGCCTGCGGCTCCTGGTGCCGGCGTGATTGCTGGTGGCGCGGTGCGCGCGGTGCTCGAGTGCTGCGGTATCCATGACATCTTGACCAAGTCGTTGGGCTCAACAAATCCGCATAACATGGTGTTGGCGGCATTGGATGGTCTGATGCATTTGATCACCGTCGAACAGGCAGCGAAAGAGCGTGGGATCGAGGTTTCGCAGATCGGGTACAGGTCGCGTGCGAAGTCCCGGACCGAGTCGCATGATCATCGCAAGGCGGCCGTGACGGCTGCTGGGGTGGTCTGATGCCGCGTACATTTGTGTGGCATCCGTCAAAGGGACCAGCTAAAACGCCAAAGTTGCAGGCGCCGACGGACGGCAAGGTGCTCATTACGCAGGTGCGTAGCGCGATCGGTCATTCGTGGCGGATGCGTTTGACGCTTGCGGCGATTGGCCTTAAGCATCATCAGGCTAGCGTTGTGCAGCAGGATTCCGCCTCGCTGCGCGGTATGCTCAAGCAGGTTCGTCACTTGGTGTCGGTGACGCCGGTGGAGGAGTAAGCACGTGGCCGCAAAGCAAACGGGCGCTGAAAGCGTCGAGCACATCGGACTTCACAACCTGGCGCCAGCGCCGGGCTCGCATCGTGGGCGCAAGCGCATCGGTCGCGGTCCTGGTTCGGGAACCGGTAAGACGTCCGGCAAGGGTCACAAGGGTTCCATGGCTCGGTCTGGTCACGGCGGACCCGGTGGTGGCAAACCGCATTTCGAAGGCGGCCAGATGCCCATCACGCGCCGCATTCCGAAGCGTGGTTTCACAAACCCGTTCAAAGAGTATGCGCAGGAAGTGCGTCTTGACGCGCTGGCCATGCTGCCGGGTGATGAGGTCACGACAGAGGCGTTGGTGGCTGTCGGACTGATCCGCGAAGGACACGGTCCGGCCAAGCTGTTGGCGAACGGTGACGTTCCTCGCGCGTTCACGGTGCGTGGTGTCAAACTGAGTGCATCGGCAAAGACGAAAATCGAAGCGGCCGGTGGCCGCGTCGACGGCTGAGGGAGACCTCCGGGCGAATGGCAGAAGCCAACAACAAGGCGGCGCAGGCTGTCGCCAACATTTACCAAACGCCTGAACTGTGGGCGAAGATCACGTTCACGTTTGTGTGTTTGTTGATCTATCGCATCGGTGCGCACATCACGGCGCCCGGCATCGACGTTCAGGCGTTGACGGACTACTTCTCGCGAACACAAGGCGGCGGCGGACTGCTCGGCCTGTACGATCTGTTCGTTGGCGGTGGACTGTCGCGGGCAACCGTTTTTGCGCTCGGCATCATGCCGTACATCTCGGCCAGTATTTTCATCCAGATCGCCGGCGCGGTACTGCCGACGGTTGACAAGATGCAGAAGGATGAAGACGGTCGAAAAAAGCTCACGCAGTACACGCGCTATTTGACCGTGGTGTTGGCGTTGGTGCAGGCATATGGCTTTGCCTTGTTTACGGCGTCGTTGCCGGCGGCCGTGTCGCATCCGGGTCCGTTGTTTACAGTGCAGATGATGTTGTTCCTCACCACTGGCGCGATTTTCGTGATGTGGTTGGGTGAGCAAATCACGGAAAATGGCCTTGGCAACGGTGCGTCGTTGATCATTTTCTTCTCGATTGTTGAGCGGATGTGGCCGGCGATTTTGCAGACGTTCCGCTTTGTCACGACGGGCGCCATTGCACCGCTTTCGTTGGTCGTGTTGGGATTGGTGATGGTGGGCGTCGTTGCGGGTGTGGTAGCGATTACGGTCGCCGCGCGCCGCGTGCTCATTCAGATCCCGCAGCGCACGATGGCGCGTGGACGGCAGCGTGAAGCAGCGCGCAATTTCATTCCGTTGCGCATCAACACTGCTGGAGTGATGCCGATCATTTTTGCGCAATCGGTAATCGTCATTCCAGGTGCAATCGCACAGTTCAGCGGCAACGCGAAGGCGCAGGAAATTGCGGAGTTATTTAATCCGCAGGGGCCCAATCCGTGGCTCTATTTTATTCTGTCCGCCATACTCATTCTGTTGTTCACGTATTTCTACACGTCCATCATTTTTAATCCGGTGGATCTTGCAGAGAATTTGAAAAAACAGGGTGGTTTTGTCCCGGGTATCAAGCCTGGCGCGAAGACGGCGGAGTACATCGAGCAGGTGGTTGAGCGCATCACATTGCCGGGTGCAATTTTCCTCACGTTCATCGCGCTGATGCCAATTGTGATCGCACGTTTGGTGAACGTACCGTTCGCATTTGGTGGAACATCACTGCTGATCGTTGTTGGTGTTGCGCTGGATACGATGGCCCAGATGCAGCAGCATTTGTTGCTCCGGAAATACGACGGTTTCATGAAGAAAGGTCGCGTTCGCTTTCGTGGGCGTCAGACAACCACAGGCTTTTAGGAGCACTCCAACTCCATGGTGATCGTCCTTCTTGGACCGCCGGGCGCAGGTAAGGGAACTCAAGGCGAGCGGCTTGCTGCTCGCCTTGACGTTCCTAAGATCGCGACTGGGGATGTGCTGCGAGCTGCGGTGCGCGACGGAACGCCACTCGGACTCGAAGCGAAAGCGGCAATGGATCGTGGTGATTTAGTGCCAGATGCGGTCATCATGGGCATTATGGGTGAGGCGCTAGCGTCGCCTGATGCTGCGAAGGGTGCGATTCTCGACGGTGTGGTCCGCACTACGCCGCAGGCGGAAGGGTTGAATGCACAGCTTGCGCAATTAGGTCGTAAAGTGGATGCGGTGATCATGTTTGACATCGCTGAAGATGAGTTAGTACGCCGTTTGAGTGGACGCACCACGTGCGACATTTGCCAACGCCCGTTCTTTGGCCGCGAGCCAGGTGAGAAGTGTGCGGTTGACGGGCACGCGCCCGAAGGCACGCTGATTCGCCGCAAAGACGACGAGCCGGATGCCGTACGCAAACGTCTGACGGTCTATCGTGAACAGACGTCGCCGGTCATTAACTGGTATGACACACACGGTGCGCGCCTCGTCCACATCGATGCCATCGGAACACTCGAAGAAGTTGAGGCTCGCGTCATGAAGGCGCTTCAGCACTAGTCGTGGCTGTCGGATCTTCCGCCCCCGCTACGCAGCTGAAATCGCCGCGCGAAATCGAAATTATGGCGCGTGGTGGCGTCATTCTCGCCGGTGCGTTGTCGCTCATGCGCGCGTCCGTCACTCCCGGCATCTCTACTCTGGAGTTGGACGCGTTGGCGGAATCGTTCATTCGATCACATGTGGGCGCGGAGCCGGCATTTAAGGGGCTGTACGGATTTCCCGGCAGTGTGTGCATCTCGATCAACGAAGAGATCGTGCACGGCATCCCGTCGAGAAAGCGCCTACTCAATGACGGTGATATTGTGTCGCTCGACGTCGGCGTGAAGCTCGATGGGATGTTCACCGATGCGGCGATCACCGTGCCTGTCGGAACGATTGACGAGGCGACGCGTGCCCTGCTTGACGTAACGCAGCGTGCACTTGTTGCCGGCATTGCCGCCGCGTTACCAGAGAATCACGTCGGCGACATCGGAGCGGCCATTCAGGCCGTCGTCGAGCCAGAGGGATTCGCCATCGTGCGCGAATTGGTTGGACATGGCGTTGGATTTTCGCCGCATGAAGAATTGCAAATTCCAAACTATGGCAAAGCGAAGCGCGGCAAGCGCCTCGCGCCTGGATTAACCATCGCGATTGAGCCGATGGTGAACGTCGGTACAGCGAAGACGCGTACGTTGGGCGACAAATGGACGGTGGTCACGGCTGATGGAAAGCGGTCGGCGCACTTCGAGCACACCGTGGCGATCACCGAGCACGGTCCACGCGTGTTGACGGGTGCGTTAATCCGATAGCTCGCGAACGGCTGGCGGCAGATTGCAATGCCGATGGAGCAAGCAGATTTGCGCTCCAGCAAATTGGAGCGTTTGTTTACGCAGGAACAACATATCCTTCTCCTTTTTCGAGTCTCCACATGCGCCAGATGTTACGCGGCCACGCTGTTTCCGTCGCGTGCGAGCGCGACGATGACCACGCCGTCGTTGTCAGCGCCGGTGGACATGTTCGGGCAGAAATCCAGTATGTACGCGCGCACGAACAACGTCGTACCAGCGTGGAGCAGGTAAGTTGAGTGACGCTACGTCGGACGAATTGAGTCGCCGCGACTTTGGACAGCTTATCGGTGTCGCGGCATTGACCGGTGCGCTGCCGAGCAAATTTCTTTCGACGCCACCACTGTTGTCCTCATCGACTCACACGCGCATGGACCCTGCCACCATTCCGCCGGACGAACTCTGCGATCTTTCAGCCGTCGAACTCGCGTCGCGCATTCGTCGGAAGCAACTCTCAGCGCGCGAGGTCATGGCGGCGCACATTGCGCGCATCGAACGGGTGAACCCCAAGATCAACGCTATCGTCACGCTCGTCGCGGAACGCGCGATGGCCGACGCGACGCGTGCTGACGAACTTCAGTCGCGCGGCGGCCCGCTGGGCCCGCTGCACGGATTGCCCGTGGCGCACAAAGACTTGGTTAACACTGCCGGCATTCGCACGACGTATGGGTCCCCCATGTTTCGCGACAACGTACCGACCGTCGACGCGTTAATCGTCGCGCGCGTGCGAGCGGCTGGTGCGATTACCTTGGGCAAAACGAACACACCGGAATTTGGCGCGGGCTCGAACACCTTCAACGCCGTGTTCGGCGCGACACACAATCCGTACAACCTCGAGAAAACGGTTGGTGGCAGCAGTGGAGGCGCCGCCGCAGCGCTGCGTTGCGGTATGGTGCCCATCGCCGGTGGAAGTGATACCGGAGGGTCGCTGCGCAACCCGGCGGCTTTTACGAACGTCGTGGGCTTTCGTCCAACGCCAGGCCGAGTGCCCGATGACGATGGCTCGTGGTCGCCGCTCTCGACGAACGGACCAATGGCGCGCACGGTTGCCGACGTCGCGTTGTTTCTGAGTGCGATGGTGGGTGACTACGCGTATGATCCGCTCGCGCTCGTCGATAGCGGCGCGATGTTTCGCGCACCGCTCGCCCGAAGTTTCAAGGGGTCACGCGTGGCGTGGTTTACGAACGTTGGCGGTATCCCTTTTGAATCGGAAATCACGCGCGTTGTGAACGCGTGTCAGTCGGTGTTCACCGATCTTGGATGCACCGTGCAAAGCGCCGAGCCGGACTTTACTGGCGTCGACGAGGCGTTTCCGATTTTGCGACATTTGTCGTATCACGCGAGCTACGCAACGATGGCGCGCGCGAATCCGACACTGTTCAAGGACACGGTCAAGTGGGAGATTGCAGAAGCGGAGCGAAATAGCGGAGCCGATGTGGCACGCGCCTCTGCGCGGCAAGCGAAGATGTCAATTGATGTCGCTCGATTTTTCGAGCAGTACGACTATTTCGTATTGCCGGTGACGCAAGTGGAACCGTTTGACATTACGACGGAATATCCGATGCGTGTCGCCGGCTCGACGATGCCAACGTACATCGACTGGATGCGCTCGTGCTGGTACGTCACGTTTATGGCCTGTCCGTGCATTTCGGTGCCGGCCGGATTTACGGCGAACGGCCTGCCAGTTGGGTTGCAGATTGTCGGCAAGCGACGCGCAGACTGGTCGGTGTTACAGATGGCGCACGCGTTCGAGCAGGCGACGCACCATGGATCTCGGTGGCCAAAACTGTGAGCGCATGATCATTTTCCGTCGCGTCTGCGGAGCGTTGCCGAAAGTTGCGCAGCGCAGTCCGCAGTGAGTGTGATGCGAGCGGCTGCGGTAATAAATCCGGGCATCGAAATCCGGACGTCGTATAACCCGCGCTCCAATTCGAAGCGGTGAATCTGCTCGATGCTGTCGCGTGTGATGCTTTTGGTGGTTTCGCCTTCGATTTGAATTTTGGCGATCGCACCCGCGACGGGTGCCGGACTAAACGTGATTGACAGCGTCGCGGTAGCATTGCGCGCGGGGCTGCTGCGCGATGTGCACGCAGTGAATGTCACGAGGGATTCGTTGTCCCGCGATCCGGTCGCGCCGTTGTGCGACGTCGAGGTCGAAGTCGATGTGGATGCTGCCGAGCGACAGGAAACGAGCGTCACGAGGGCGACAGCAAACAGCTCGCGTTTGCTCACGACGACAGCATTGCGCGTTCCGCCGCTGCTTCTGCCCGACGTGCATGCGCACTGGCAACGGCGACCAGCTGTTGTGCTTCGACAACGAGTATCGCCCCTGCCGCAGCGCCGTCCGCGTCGACGGCGACGACGTTGATGCGCACATTCAGCGCTGCACCTTTGCACGCGGTTTCCGCGAGTAGCGCCGCTACGGTTGCATCGCTTACGGCATTGGTGTTGCCCTGTTCGGCGGCGTTTGCAGCGAGTTCTGCCACCTGCGCTGCAGCGCGTGCGGACTCGAGCGGAATTTCCGCGGCGAACAACAATGCTGCACGAATTGCTGTCTCCCGTGCGGCAAACGCGGTGTTCGGTTCACGGGGCATCGCGTAGGCCGAGCGTACGCGTTCGTATGCATCGGCGTCGCGCTGGACGAGCGACGAGAGTTCGCGGCGTAAGGTGCTCGCGCGTAGCGAGGTTTCTTGCATCGTCGTCTCGACGGACGCGTACTTTTTCTTACCCACCGTGAGGCCGGCCACCATTTGGGTTAGCGCCGCCGCTAGTGCGCCAGCGTGCGCGGCCACGGAGCCGCCGCCGGGCGTTGGTGCCGCCGCTGCGATGCGCGAGACGAAGACATCAAGCGCCTCACCTCCGCTGATGGCTTCACGAACTTTTGTTTCGAGTAGCATGTCCTTGGAAAAGCCGCGCAATTGCACGTGTCGCGCACCCGCTTCCAACAGCACGCGCTCGGGCACAAGTCCCACAATCTCGGTCCATGTCGGGACGACGCCGTGCGCTGCCGCTTCGGATTTTACCAGTTCAAACACGCGATGCAGCGGCGTCTTTTCGGTATCCACCAAGTTCATGGATACTTGCGCCTGTCCATCAATGTCGAGTCCAAGTCCTTTGACATTGCGCAGTCCACCACTGGAGCCGCGCACTGCTTTCGCTACGGCTTTCGCGACATGAAGGTTGCTCGCGTCACCCAGATACACGTTGTACGCAACGAGAAATGGCCGTGCACCGATTGCCGTTGCGCCAGCGGTTGGATGTACGGCTGCACTACCGAAGTCGGGTTGCCGCGCGGCGTTGCCCCCGATCTCGTCGCGTAATCCTTCGAATTCGCCACGACGCACATCCGCGAGGTTTTCGCGATCTGCGCGCGTCGCTGCGCGTTCGTAGAGGTACACGGGAATGCCAAGGTCGTGTGCTGCTTTCGCACCGAGCTCACGCGCGAGCGCGATGCAGTCGTCCATGGTCGCACCATCTAGTGGAATGAACGGGACGACGTCGGTTGCACCCATGCGCGGATGTGCGCCAACGTGCGTCGTGAGGTCGATGCGATCTCGCGCGACCTGCATGGCCGCGAACGCCGCCGGCACTGCAGCCTCGAGTGATGCGACGAACGTCACGACGGTCCGATTGTGTGACGCGTCCGACGAAACATCGAGTACATGTGCGCCCGGTACTGACGCAATGGCATCGCGAATCGCCGCGATGACATGCGGATCACGACCTTCAGAAAAATTCGGAACGCACTCGACGAGTGTCATCTGGATAGGTGATAGGCGGAAGTACGATGATGGTACGACTCCGTTCAACGCCGAGCCAGTTGTTGGAGTAACCAATCGTGCAGTACACCGTTGCTGGCAACAACGGGACCGTGTTGCAGTGGAGCGTCCGTACCGTCAAGCGTTGTTGCGACTCCGCCCGCTTCACGCACGATGAGGAGTCCGGCCGCAACGTCCCATGGCGCAAGCGTCAGTTCCCAAAAGGCATCGAGCCGCCCCCGTGCGACGTCGCACAGATCCAGTGCGGCGGCGCCCGCGCGACGTACGCCAGCGAGCAGCGGAATGAGCGTACGAAGCTGCGTCAGGAACGCATCGGCCTCGGCGAGACTCTTAAATGGAAACCCTGTGCCAACAAGCGCACGGGCCGGCGTGTTGATCGTTGACACACGCAACGGTACATCATCAATGAATGCGCCGTTCCCTGCAGTGGCACTGTACACGCCGCCGCGCGCGACATCGTGGACCACTCCAACGAGCGGAATGCCATCCAGCGCAATGCAAATGGACACGCAATACGCGGGATAGCCGTGCAAGAAGTTCGTGGTACCGTCCAATGGATCAACGATCGCGACCAATCCGGTCCTCGTGTCACCTGTCGGGCCTAATTCTTCACCAACGAGTCGAAGCTCCGGAATGTGTTGCGACAGCATGCTATTGATGCGCTCTTCCGCGCCGATGTCGACTTCGCTTACGAAATCCGTCGCGGACTTCTCCTGCCACTCCAGCGCCCGTCGCGTTTTGGCGCGCTGCGCGATAAATGACGCGGCATCGGCGGCGGCGGCAAGAGCGATGGTGCGCCAATGTGCGAGGTCCCGACGCTGCGGAGATTGTGCAAACGAAGTCATCGTTGCGTTGCTCGGGGAATCGGCGTCTGATACGTTTGGTGGATGTCACGCATCTTTAGCGGCATCCAGCCTTCGGGCGAGCTGCATATCGGAAACTACCTTGGTGCCGTCAAGAACTGGGTGGCGTTGCAGTCGACGCATCCGGGTGCCTTGTTCTGCATTGTCGACTATCACGCGATCACCGGCAACTATGATCCGGCTGTTTTGCGCAGTCGTCGTTGGGAAATGGCGAAGTCCTTGCTCGCGACGGGGATTGATCCGGCCTTGTGCGCACTCTTTCAACAGAGCGACATCCCCGAGCACACCGAGCTGGCATGGGTGTTCACCACGCTCACGCCGCTCGGCGACTTAGAACGACAGACGCAATTCAAGGAAAAGTCGTCGAAGCACGAGAGCATTCCGGCCGGGATCTTGATGTACCCCGTGCTACAATCGGCGGACATTTTGCTCTATCGCGCCGACTTGGTGCCGGTTGGTGAAGATCAAATCCAGCATCTCGAACTCGCGCGCGACACGGCTCGCAAATGGAACGCGCGTTTCGAGCACGCATTTTTCCCAGAGCCCAAACCACTGCTCACGCCAACGCGTCGCATCATGGGACTTGATGGTCAGTCGAAGATGTCGAAATCGCTGGGCAACACGATCGGGTTGCTAGAGAGCGATGACGACATTTGGGCGAAGCTGCGACCGGCAATGACGGATCCGCAGCGCGTACGCCGTACCGATCCAGGCCGTCCCGAGGTGTGCAATATTTATTCGTTGCACCAAGCCTTTAACCCGCCCGACGTCGTGGAAAACGTGGCTGTCCAATGTCGATCGGCAGGCTGGGGCTGCGTGGATTGCAAGAAAGTGCTGCTGGAAGGCATGGTTCGCGAACTGACGCCGATTCGTCACCGTGCGGTGTTATTGGATGCGGACCCGCAACGTGTACTTGATGCGCTCGCTGATGGTGCGCGGACGGCGCGTGCGATTGCACAGGAAACGATGCGCGATGTGCGCGCGCGGATGGGCCTTGATGCGCTCGTTGCACCCACGCCCAAATCGGCCCTCGCGTGATGGGCGTCTCGTCGCGTCGCTTGGTGGTGGACTTAATGAGTAGTTCGCCCCACATGCGCTTGCCGCAGTCGGGTGCCGAGCAATTGCGCGCGCACGCACCAGCGGGTTGGGAGGTTGTGGTGGTTGAGGCCACGACGCTGTCGAAAGGAGAGGGGACCAATACGGTGAGTGCGGAGACGCTTTCCGCCGTACAGACCGCCGAGGTGTACTTCGGATTCGGTGCATCGGCTGCGCTTATCGAGGCGGCACCGGCCCTCAAGTGGGTACATAGCGCTGCGGCTGGTGTGACGGGATCGATCACGCCGGCGCTTTTGCAGGCGGGCATTGTTTTGACGAACAGCGCCGCCGTGTACGCCGAGGGTATTGCCGACACCGTGTTGGCGGGTGTGCTGCATTTTGTTCGCGGATTGGATTACGCGGTACACCAGCAGGCCGAGTCGCGCTGGGACCAAACGCGGTTCACGCAAGCGTCAACGCCGCTGCAAGAATTGAATCAATGTCGCATTCTGGTGATCGGCGCCGGTGGCATCGGTAGCGCGTGCGCGGTGCGCTTCGCGGCGTTGGGATGTACGTGTGTCGGAATTCGTCGTCGCCCCGAACTTGGCGTGCCGCCCGGGTTCGCGCGCGTTACGTCTCCGGACGCGCTGCAGGACGAACTTGTCACAGCGGACGTGGTCGTGCTCGCGGCGCCGCTGACAACGTCGAGCCATGCGCTGTTAAACGCGCATCATCTGGCGTTGCTCCCGCCCTCCGCAATCGTCGTGAACGTAGCGCGTGGTGGACTAGTGGCGGACGATGCGTTGCTGGACGCTCTCGATACGGGAAGGTTGCGCGGTGCGGTGTTGGATGTATTCGACACTGAGCCGCTCCCGGCGGAGAGTCCGTACTGGCGGCATCCAAGCGTGCTCGTTACTCCGCATGTGTCGGGCGTCTCTCCGAAGCGTTGGGAGCGCGCGCTCGACCTTTTCGAAGACAATTGGCAACGTTGGGTAGCGGGCGAACCGTTGCGTAACGTTGTGAACTTCGACGTCGGCTACTGAGTACACGCCGACGTCGGGGACCCGGGACGGAACCCGATCGTGGCGATAGAGCGGATCATAAAGGCAGCGGTTGAACGCGGTGCATCAGACGTCCACATCAAAGCGGGCGACGTGGTGCGTGCGCGCATTGATGGGCGGTTGATCGTCCTGACAAAACAGGCGCTCACGGCCGAGCAAACTCGTGCGATCGCGTTGCATTTTATGAGTAGTGACCTTGACCGTTCGGCCATTGATACGATTCGTGATCACGATTGCTCATGGTCGGCGGCAGGCATTGGTCGCTTTCGCGTGAATATCATGCGACAGCGAGCGTCGCACTCCGTAATTTTGCGTGTCATTCCTGAAAACATACCGACGTTCGAGTCGTTGCAATTGCCGCAAGTGCTTAATCGAGTCGCGCGCGCGGAGCGCGGGATGGTGTTGGTAACCGGGGTGACTGGCTCTGGTAAATCGAGCACGATGGCGGCGTTCGTGAATGCGATCAACGCGTCAGACGAGAAGCATATTCTGACGCTGGAAAATCCGATTGAATTTATTCATTCCGACTTGCGAAGCTCGGTGACGCAACGTGAAGTGGGCATAGATACGGAGAGTTTTCGCATGGGCCTGCGCGCGGCCCTGCGTCAGGATCCGGATGTGATTTTGATCGGTGAAATGCGCGACGCGGAGACGATTGATACCGCGATGAAGGCCGCCGAGACGGGACATCTGTTGGTGTCAACACTGCATACGCCGGATGCGACGAGCACCATCTTGCGTATTTGCGCGATGTTTCCGCCCGAAGAACAGTCGGTCGTATTGCAGCGTTTGTCGGAGTCACTGCACGCGGTTGTGTCGCAACGTTTGCTGCCGCGTGCGAGCGGGCAAGGACGCGTTGTGGCAGCGGAAGTCATGGTGGTCACACCAACGATTCGCGATCTGATTGCAGAGAATCGCATCAGTGAAATTCGCGACTACATCGCCGACGGTTCTCAATACGGCATGCAGACGTTCGACCAACATTTGAGCGAGCTCGTGACGACTGGGCAGGTGATGTTCGAGGTTGCACTTGCGGCATCGACCCGGCCGGCCGATTTCGAACTGATGTTTCGCATGATGAAAGGGCGCCAGACGCCGGAGCTTGGCACGTCGGCGATTGCTGCGCGTCCCTTTGCGCAGTCGACGACGGTGGGGGCGCGGACCGCATCAGGAGTCGCGCAGCGCGGCGGCGTGGCGCAACCCAACGGTCTCGGACCAAATCCGCTCGGGACTGGCAATAATTTGCCGCCGCTGGCCACCAGTCCCAGCGGCCACCACACGGTGACGAGTCCGAATCCGTTGGTCACCGATACGGTATTTGGCAGCGGTTTCGAGAGCCTCTTTGGCGGGTAGCCGGTCGAGTGGCTTGGTCGTTGTGTCGGCAATGTTGGTAGATTTTGGTCATGACTAAAACTTCCGTTGGCGGGCTGATGGTGCCCGCCGTCTCCACGTTTGATGCGCACGGAGCGCTGGACCGCCGCGCGTTCGAGACGAACCTTGATGCGCATTTGGGTTTCGGCATGGACGGCGTGTTGGTGGCCGGATCGAGCGGCGAGTCTGCATTGCTCGATGACGAGGATCGGCGCAGGTTGCTCATGTGGGCGCGCGAACGAGTGCCGAGTCACAAGTGGTTGTTGGCGGGCATTGGCAGTGAGAGTACGCGACAGACGATTGCGCGCGCGCAGGATGCGAAGGCCATTGGTGCCGATGCCGCGCTGATTGTGTCGCCGCACTACTACCTGAAGCGCATGACGCAACCAGCGCTGCTCGCGCATTTTCGGGCGGTCGCCGATGCCAGTCCGTTGCCGGTAATGTTGTACAATATTCCGGTGTACGCGCACGTTGTGCTCTCGCCGGAATTTGTGCACGAGATGGCGCAACACGAGAACGTGATTGGAATGAAAGACAGCGCGGGGAACATGCCGATCTTTACCGAATATCTGCAGGCCCAGAGCGCAACGTTTCGCGTGTTGACTGGTAGTGGTGGAACGACGGTAGCGGCGCATGTTGCGGGTGCCGCCGGCGCGATTCTCGCCGTGGCGTTATACGCGGGACCGATGGTGCGCGCCATGCTTGACACCTTGCGCGCGGGCGACGTCGTCTCGGCGACCGTAATGCAAGAGCGCGTGAAGACGCTGGCAATCGATATCGCGGGCGCGATGGGACCTGCAGGCATTAAGGCTGCGATGACGATGGTGGGATTGCATGGCACCGTGCCGCGCGGACCGCTATTGCCGGTGGATACCGTCGAGTTGACCACGATTCGTGAGCGCCTCGCGACTGCGGGTTTATTGCCAACGTGAACGGTTTTGCGCTCACGTTGCTGGCGCTCTCGTTACTTGGCGCGCTGGTGTTAGTGCCGCTTGGCTTGCCCGGCTTATGGGTGATGTTAGGAGCGGCGCTTACGTATTGGGTGGTGTTGCCCGAGGGTGGGATCGGCGCGTGGACCATGGCGGGTGCTGCACTGCTTGTCGTGACGGCCGAGGTACTTGAGTACACCATTGCCGGACGCTACACCCGCAAGTACGGCGGCTCGCGTCGAGCGTCGTGGGGTGCCATTACCGGCGGGCTGGTGGGGGCTGTTGTGGGAGTGCCGCTTCCGCTCCTCGGTTCACTGCTCGGCGCATTTATTGGGGCGTTCGTCGGGGCGTTTGTTGGCGAACTGACGGTGCATCGTGATGCGCGAGCTAATCCGACGCGGGTGGCGACAGGCGCGTTGGTCGGGCGTGCTGTCGCGGCGGCGGCGAAGAGTGGTTTGGGGGTTGTGGTAGCGAGCTGGATCATGGCCGCAGCCGTTGTTGGAAGCTTAGCTAGCGGTTGATTACGCACGGCCCCGAGATAGATTCGACCAACGCCCCGTGGATTGTTTCCGGGGCGTTTTTTTGTGTGCGGACCACGTCTGCGCCCCCAATTCCGCCCTAGACGACGAGAGCCGCATGTTTGATTTGACAACGCGCACGCTGGTAGTGGTCGGCGCGCAGTGGGGCGACGAAGGCAAAGGCAAGTTGGTGGACGTGTTAGCCGAGCGGGCCGATTGGGTGGTGCGCTATCAGGGCGGCGCGAATGCGGGCCACACGGTCCATATCGCCGAGAAGTCGTTCGTCCTGCATCAGATCCCGAGCGGCATTTTACATCCGGGTGTGCGCTGTGCGATTGGCAACGGCGTGGTTATGGATGCGGAGACGTTGTTCGTTGAAGTCGACGAGCTAGTCGCCGATGGCGTTGATGTCGAAGGTCGTTTGTATGTGAGCGAACGCGCGCATCTCGTCATGCCGTATCACAAGCTTATTGATCGCGCGAGTGCGTCGAGCAAAGCCATCGGCACGACTGGACGCGGCATTGGACCGGCGTACGAAGACAAAGTGGCACGTCGCGGCGTACGCGTGTTGGACTTGCGGCACGTCGATCGTTTACGCGAGTTGGTTGCGGCTGGTGTTGAGCGTTCCAATTGGTTGCTCGAGCGTTCTGGGGGCGACGTGCGTGCGTCGATCGACGAAACGATGGGTGCGTTGGCCGCACTCACGCCGCGACTCCTCGCGATTGCGGACGACGTTGGACTGTGCGTGCACCGCGCGATCAAGAGCGGTGCGGCAGTCCTATTTGAAGGCGCGCAAGGTTCGTTGTTGGACGTGGATCACGGTACGTATCCATTTGTCACGTCGAGCAATACGACGGTCGGTGGTGCCGCCACCGGTGTTGGTATTTCCCCGCTGGCAATTCAATACGCCTTAGGCGTGGTGAAGGCGTACACAACACGCGTGGGCAATGGACCGTTACCGACAGAACTCGCGGAGCCGCTACACACGACAGTGCGTACGCTCGGCAACGAGTTTGGTGCGACCACCGGGCGGCCACGTCGATGCGGCTGGTTTGACGGGGTGGTGGTGCGTTACGCGGCGCGCGTGAACGGTTTGACGGGACTCGCGGTCACGAAAATGGACGTGCTGGACACGCTCGACGAACTCGCGATCTGCACCGGCTATCGCGTCGATGGTGAGTTGCACACAGAGTTCCCCGCCGATGTACAGATGTTGGAGCGTGCCGAGCCGGTGTACGAATGGTATGCGGGATGGAAGCAGTCCACGCAGGATGCGCGCACGTTGGAGGCGTTGCCAAAAGAAGCGCGCGTTTATTTAGATCGGATGGAAGCGTTGTGTGAAACGCCGATCGCGTTCGTGAGCGTGGGCACGAGACGCGATCAGATTATCGGGGTGCACGCCTCCGTCTGATGGCGCCGTCCGCGGCAGTAGAGGTGGTGGACGTTGTGGTCGTCGGCGCGGGACCTTGTGGTCTCGCGTGCGCGATTGCTGCGCAGCGCGTGGGACTCTCGGCGGTGGTGATTGATCGCGGTCCGATTGTCAGTGGCATCGCGTCCTATCCCACATTCATGTCGTTCTTTTCGACCGCGGAACGTTTGTCTATTGGCGGAGTGCCGTTCATTGTCGCGACGGATAAGCCGACGCGTCGGGATGCGTTGGCGTACTATCGCGGTGTGGCATCGTTTCATGCGTTGGATGTGCGGCAGTATGAAACGGTGTTGGAGATCGTGTCGATTGCGGTCGACGAGACGCCGTTGCGGTGGATGGTGCACACGCGAGGTCGATCGGTGGGCGAACGTCAGTATGCGGCGCGCGCTGTGGTTGTCGCGACCGGATATTTCGGCAAACCCAATCGATTGGGTGTGCCCGGGGAAGCGTTGCCGCACGTGCAACACGGATATACGGAAGGGCACGGGGCATGGAACGAGTCGGTGGTCATCGTTGGCGGTGCCAACTCGGCGGTCGATGCTGCGCTCGACATGTATCGCGCCGGCGCACGCGTGACGATCGTGCACTTTGGGCCGGAGCTCGACAAAAACGTGAAGCCGTGGGTGCGGCCGGAAATCATGGCGCGCATCACGGAGGGGAGTATCGCGGCGCGCTATCAATCGCGTGTGATTGCGATTGAACCGGACGCGGTGGTTATTGCCGGTCCCGACGGCGAGGTGCGCGTCACGGCAACACAGGTTTATGCGATGACCGGATATTTGCCGGAGACCGGCTTGCTTGAGCACGTTGGCGTGCCGATTGATGCGGTGACTGGTGTGCCGCACCATGATAGCGCGACAATGGCGACGCCGGTTGAAGGCATCTACCTTGCGGGAGTGATCGCGTCGGGGTTTGACGCCAACAAGATCTTTATCGAGAATGGCCGGGATCATGGCGACCGTATCGCTGCGAGTATCGTCGGTCGTATGTCGTCCTCCGAACATCAATCCTGAGCCACTATGTCCAGCACGCCTGACGTCATGGAAAAACTTGTGTCGCTCTGTAAGCGGCGCGGTTTCATCTTCCAATCGTCGGAGATCTACGGCGGCGCGGGCTCCGTGTGGGACTATGGTCCCCTTGGTGTTGAGCTGAAGAAAAATATCAAGGACCGATGGTGGCATTCAATGGTGCGGTCGCGTGATGATATCGAAGGGCTTGATGCCGCGATTCTTATGCACCCACGCACATGGGAAGCGAGCGGACACGTTGCCGGGTTTGTTGATCCCTTGGTGGATTGTCGGACCTGCAAAGGGCGTTTTCGTGCTGACAAATTGGAAGATGCACGTTGCCCGCAGAAGCCCAGTAAGCAACCCGGTCAGACTGAGCAGTGTCAGCTCACGGACGCTCGCAATTTCAATTTGATGTTCAAGACGCACATGGGTGCGTTGGAAGAGAGCGCGAGCGTTGTGTATCTGCGACCGGAAACGGCGCAGGGAATTTTCGTGAATTTTCTGAACGTGCAGCAATCGATGCGGCAGAAAGTACCGTTTGGCATTGCGCAAATTGGCAAGGCGTTTCGCAACGAAATCACGCCCGGCAATTTTATTTTTCGTACGCGTGAGTTTGAGCAGATGGAGATGCAATTCTTCGTCGAGCCGGGCACGGACATGTCGTGGTTTGACCAGTGGAAGCAGTTGCGCATGGAGTGGCATTTGGCGCTTGGATTGTCGCCGGAGCGGCTCAAGTTTCATCAGCACACGGCGGGTGAACTTGCGCATTATGCACGAGCGGCATTCGATGTGACGTTCGATTTTGGCGGTACGTTGGGCTTTCAGGAAATTGAGGGCGTGCACAATCGGGGCGACTTTGATCTCTCGCAGCATCAGCAATTTTCTGGAAAGAAGCTGGAGTACTATGACCAGCCCAACAACAAACGCTACTTACCATATGTCATCGAAACGTCTGTGGGTGCGGACCGTGTGACGTTGGCGGCGCTGGTGAACGCATATCGCGAAGAGGCGGTTGCGGGCGAAGACGAAGGACGCGTGGTGCTAGGACTGCACCATAGCATTGCGCCAATCAAAGCGGCGATCTTTCCGTTAACGAAGAAGGATGGTCAGCCGGATCTCGCGAAGGCCATCGTGCAAGATCTGCGCGCTGCATACGCGGTGGACTATGACGAAACCGGATCGATCGGGAAGCGCTATCGTCGGCAGGACGAAGTCGGTACACCGTTTTGCATCACGATCGATGGGCAGAGTGTGAGTGATCAGACGGTGACGGTGCGCGATCGCGATACGCTGATGCAGGAGCGAATCGCGGCGGATCAGCTCAAGCAATATCTCGCGACAAGGCTGGTCGGATGACCAGACCAATTGCGCTCGTCACCGGCGCTTCACGGGGCATTGGTCGCGCAATCGCCGAACGACTTGCTGAGACACACGATCTGATTCTCGTCGCGCGTGACGAGGCGCAACTGCAGGATGTATCCATTGCCTGTCAGGCGACAGGCGCACGTACAGATTGCATCGCGGTTGATGTCACAAACTTTCTCGCGACCGCCGAGCGGCTGACCGGTTTGCACGTTGACGTGTTGGTGAATAACGCTGGCGTGGCAGTGATGAAGCCGTTTCTCGACATGACGGCTGAGGAATGGCATCGCATGGTAAACGTCAACGTCAACGCGTTGTACCACGTCACGCGCGCGGTTTTGCCGGGTATGGTGGAGCGTGGCCACGGGCACGTTTGTACGATCGGCAGCACGGCGGGGCGCAACACGTTTGTGGGCGGCACAGCGTACGCGGGTACCAAGCATTTCGTGATGGGCTTCAGTGAATCGTTGATGCTGGAGGTGCGCGACGCTGGCGTTGGCGTATCGGTCGTGATGCCGGGCTCCGTCGATACAGACTTATTTCCTGCGAGCACGAACCGTACGTGGATGCTTGAGCCGCGTGATGTTGCTGACGCTGTTGCGTTTGTGGTGCACACGCCGCCGCATATGCTCGTCCATCGCATTGAAGTGCGGCCATTGTCTCCCAAACGGCCGCGCGAATCGAGCACGCCGCAGTCGCATTGAGTGTCGATGCCCGATGCACGTGCTGTTGAACCGCTCGCACTTCGAGAACTACGGGCGGTGCGGGAGATCGCGCACGCGTTTCTTGTTGCGGACGCTCCAAGCGACGTGTATCAGTTTGCCTTAAGTCGCGTCACTCCGCTCCTCGGCGCAGCTTTCTCGTTGATTATGCAGTTGGGCGAGGATGGCGAACTGTTACGTCCCGTTGCGCAACACGAATGGCCGACGAAGCATCGCCATTGGATTGGTGCACTTCGCGTGCGCGTCGGTGACGGACCGAGTGGCGTGGCGGTCGCAGAGCAACGCGTGGTGGAAATTGCGGATTTGTTCGCGGAGCCCTCACTGCACATGTGGTATGAGGTGGCCGAGGAGTTGGGTTTTCGCTCAATTGTAGCGGCGCCCCTGATTGGTGCGCGCGGCCCTGTTGGAGCCATCGCGTTTTACTTCACCGATGCGACGCAGGTAACGGTAGAGCAGGGTGCGTTGGTACGCCTGGTTGCCGATCAGTTGGCAGCGACGGCTGACAAGTCGGTACTCATTGACGAACTGCGTCGGGCCAATGCCGCGCTTGCGGAAGCGAATGCTGAGTATGAAGCGCAAGCCGCATTATTGGCCGCGCGGCAGCAGAGCAATGAAAAATTTGTAGAGACGCTAACGACCGCACTCACGTCCGCCCTGCACGATTCGTCGACGCGACAGGATCCGGTCGCCGGAGCAGCGGCGATTGCCCGCGCAGCGCGCGAGCTTGTCTCCATCGAACGCGGTGCGGTGGTGTTCGATGAGTCGGACACCGATCCACGCACTCCGCTATTGGACGCGGTGCACCACTGGCGGTCGCGCGCGCGCGACGTGCCGATTCTTATCGGCGAACCAACGGTGCTATTGCCAACGATGCGGACTGACGTCGCTTGGCTCACGCGTTTGTTGGAGTTGGTGCTCGGGCTGGCAATCACTGATGGAGCGACTGCTGAAGCGCTGGTCCATGCAGATGTCGAGCTCGGACGTGGTTTTGTCGCGCATCGTGTACGATGGCGCGCGCGCAAGGCGGACGATGTCGCGCGTCACGTGGATTCTGCGATGACGCCGTTTGATTGGCCGTTAGCGCAGGCCATTGCGAATCGGCTCGGTGGTGAATTACAACGTGATGAGGTCGATGCGAATGACGCGGATCGCGGACTGACGCTGATCTTTCCAATGGAGTTCGCGGAGTAGCGTACCTCTGGTGGTGCCGTCCGACCTGAACCGCGGACAGATTTCATCCGTGCACCGTTGCCTCGTTTTCGACGAGGGCGTCGCGAACCGTCCCACCATTGACCTCATGCATCAGCAGACCAATCGTCAGCTTCAGGAACGCATTACGACGCTTGATGTCGCGAGCGTGCTACGCGTAGCCACGCAATTTTTTGGCAGGCGCGGTGGTGTGTACGCGGCGTTCGTTGAGACACAGGGTCCATCACATCTCGTGTTGCGTGGGCAAGGTGGTGAGGAGCTGATCATCGCCGCGCGCGTCGCGCCTGGTGGGTCCGCGGTGTCCGGTTCGAGTTATCTGTTCGATCAACAAGTCGCACAGTTTCTCGACTCGCTACCCCCAGCCTCGTCCCTCGCGACAGAGCCAGTACTACCATGAGCGGTCGCTTCGTTACGACGTTGCGAACACGCACCGCGCCCATTCGACTCGTGAACGACAACGCGCCTCTCGTTTGGACACTACGCGTGCAAAGTGCGGAGGCGTGGGATGCGATCAAAATTGAAGTCGCACCGGACACGCTCGTGCGCGATGTAAAGCAAGCAGCGATGGGTGCACTGATGCCTGATGTCGATACGATCGATCAATACGTCGTCAAATTAGGCGGATTTGAAATCGTGAACGAGCGCGAATCAATACAGTCCAGTGGCGCGATTGATGGATCAACGCTTCTGCTCATGTCTCGTCGCCGACGAGCGGTGCGATGACAACGCCGATGGTGAGACATGCCGGTATTTCCACCAGCGAACTCTCCACTGAGCGCGCCTCAATACTTGTTGCCGCTGCGCAACGTCTGCGCGCAGAAGTGGGGAAGCGGATTGTTGGACAGGATCAAGTACTCGAAGAGATCATGATGGCACTCGTCGCCGGCGGACACGCGCTCCTCGTTGGTGTGCCGGGGCTCGCAAAGACGCTCATGATCAAATCCTTGTCGGAAGCCATGCGACTTGACTTCCGGCGCATTCAGTTCACGCCGGATCTCGTGCCAAGTGATATTACGGGTACAGAGATTCTCGAGGAAGGTGCGAATGGAGCGCGTGCGTTTCGTTTTGTGCGCGGACCAATTTTCGCGAACATCGTACTTGCGGACGAAATCAATCGTGCGCCGCCGCGCACGCAGGCCGCGCTACTCGAGGCGATGCAAGAGCACAGTGTGACGGCTGCAGGACAAACGATGCGGTTACCGGAGCCGTTCTTTGTGTTGGCGACACAAAATCCGATTGAGCAAGAAGGCACGTATCCGTTGCCAGAAGCACAACTTGATCGCTTTTTGTTTGACATTCGGGTTGGCTATCCGGATGAAACGGAGGAGATCGCGATTTTGCGTACCACCACCGGACGTCGCGGTGAGGCGATTGAAGCGGTGTTTGGAGCAGAGGAAGCGATTGCGTTGCAACGACTCGTGCGCGAACTGCCCTGCAGCGAACTCGTGTTACGATATGCGGCGCAGCTCGTGCGCGCCTCTCGTCCTAGCGAAGCCACGGCACCCGCGATCGTGCGCCAATACGTGCGGTGGGGCGCAGGGCCGCGCGCGGGTCAAGCACTGATCCTCGGCGCGAAGGCGGCTGCGCTGCTTGCCGGCCGCGCGGCCGTTGCACCAGCCGATATACGGCGCGTGGCGTTGCCTGTCTTGCGGCATCGCATTTTGCCAAATTTTGCGGCGGAGGCCGACGGTGTGTCGGCCGAACCCATCGTCGACGCATTGTTGGCGCACGTGGCGCCGCCGTCGAGCGCAATTTCTTCCTGACGCGCGTGCGACTCTGGAATTACACGTGAGCGACTACGGTCCACTGCTCGATGCACTGCGTGGACTGCGCTGGCCCGCGCGTCGGGCCGTCGGTGCGGCGCTTCCCGGCGCACATCGATCACGTCAGCGCGGTACTTCCGGTGAATTCACTGAGTATCGCGTGTATCGACAAGGTGATGATCCAAAACAACTCGATTGGAAGTTGCTAGGGCGGAGTGACCGCGCATTTGTGCGACTCACTGACGATCGCGCGATCGTTGCAACGTGGTTGATTGTCGACGGTTCAGCGAGCATGGCTTTCCCAATCACTGGTAGTTCCTCCATCGCTACGAAGTGGTCTGTCGCGCGCGCGGTGGCCATTGGACTCGGTACTGTGGCGAATGCGTCGAGTGATCCCGTGGGTCTGTTCGCTGTGAGCGCGGACGGCACAACGCGGCTCGCGGCCCGTACGCGCAGTGGCACGATTGCCGAGATGGCTCGCACGCTCGATGCCCTGACGTGCGGCGGCCGCGAGCCGCTCGCACCGTTACTGACCATGACGCCTGTATCGTCGCGGATCGTCATCATCTCGGATTTGCTTGGTGACGTAGACGCGTTGTTGCGAACGGCGGCACAACGAACGGCCGCGGGTGCCATCGTTGAATGCGTGCACGTGGTAGCGGCGGAAGAGATCGCGCCACCGTCCGGCGTTTATCTCGCGACGGATCCCGAGCATACGGAGATGCATCGCGTGTTGGATAAGCGTGCCTTGGCTTCTTATCACGCACAATTCGCTGAATTTCGCGCAGACGTCGCGCGTCGCTGGCGTGCCGCAGGCGCAGGCTATACCGAGGTACGTACGGACGCGCCCTTGCCGCGCCTCGTGCGACAAGTCGTTTCGTTACAAGGTGCTCGCTTGTGATCGGTTTCGTGATGCCGTGGGTGCTTGGTGCGGCCGTGTTCGGCACGATTGCCGTCACTGCGTTGCATTTCCTCTCGGTGCGACGGCCGCCGGTGTTACTGCTACCAACCGCGCGATTCCTCGCGAATCGTGACGCCCGCGCAGTATCAAGGTCGACGCAGCCGAGTGATGTGCTGTTGCTACTGCTGCGCGTGCTCGCTCTGCTGTTTGCAGGTATTGCGTTTGCTGGCCCGCGATGGACGCCCGTTTCGCGACGTGTCGTCAATCTTATCGTCGCGGATCGTTCGTGGATGCGCGACAGCAGTGCGCTCCTCACGCTGGTACACGCAGGTCACACGTCGAAATCTGGTGTCGACGGGGATAATCGCATGGTGTGGAGCGATACCGTTGCGGTAAACGGCTCCCTCAGCGGTATGCGGGCCGAACTTGCAGCGGCGTTCCCATTGGCATTGCGCGCTGCATCACAGGTGACCGCTACGCTGCGCGATGCAGACTCGGTTGCACTTAACATCGTCTTACCGCTTGGTGGCAGCGCCAGCAGCGAAGCGTGGAGGGTGTGGCGAACGGCGTGGCCGGGCGCGATTCGCGTGTACTCGTCAGTGCCGACGGGATTGGCGTCGGCGCCAATCAATGACTCCAGCATGCGAGTCGTTGTGCAAGTGACAAGCGCCGATGCTGATGACGCGGTGACGGCGGCATACGCATCACACGCGGTCGCTGCCGCGGGCGCAAGTTTCGCACCGGCGACGCAAACGAGGACAGTGCGCGTGCTTCGCCAAGCAATCGACACGACGACCATCGGCAATGACGTCACGGTGCTTTGGCCCACAGACGGTGTGCCGGCACACTGGCGCGCGGTCAACGATACGGTTGGCGCGTTTGCCGCGCGTGGTATCGCGATGGTCGCACCGTTTACGCGGCGCGCGCGGATGTCGGCGGAACTGTTGCGCACGTCACGCGCGATTGCGTGGTGGAGCGATGGCGACGTTGCCGCGGTGGAGCAGATGAAGAACGGTGCTTGCGTGCGCCACGTTGGCATTGCGCTGCCTTCGTCGGGTGACGTGCTTCTCAGCGAGTCGGCGCGAGGTCTTCTTGATGCGCTTATCGCGCCGTGCGGCGTGCAACGCCGTGTGGTACCCATCGCAGAAGTGGCCGACGATCCAACACAACACGCGACGCTTGCAGTCGCTGCCGCATTGCGCATTGCTAACATAGACGAGACATCGTCACAACCAGCATGGCTCGCACCCTTGCTGTTGCTAATCGCGCTGACGCTGCTGTTCGTGGAATGGGCGGTGCGCGATCGCCGCCGAGCTCTGGGTACGCCGACCCCAGAGTCCGCATGACGGCGAGCGTCGTGTCAGTGCTTGCATCAGTTGCGTCGGTGCGACGTTCCCTCACGGCCCTCGTGTGGATGCGCGCCGCACTCGTCGCGCTCGGCGCAGCGGGCGCAGCGTGGCTCATCGTGCGATTGGTGTCGCCGTCGGCGCGAACGTCGGCGGTGTACCTCGTGCTGATGGTGCTGGGCGTGACACTCGCTCTCGTTGCCTTGCAATGGCGTCGTCGCGGACGAATTGATGCAGTGCGCGCTGCTTTGTGGATGGAAGAGCAAATGCCGTCAGACTTTGCGTTAGTGACGTTGGTTGAGCGCGCGGTTTCGGTTGGTGAGTCAGAAGCAATGCATACCCTTGACTCACCAACGAATCTCCGTCTCGCGGCCGCATATAACGGGACGACGTCTCACGCCGATGCCGCAACTGTCCAAGCGCGTCGTGCGTTACACGGCGCCGCGTTGCATCAGCTACGTGGGCCCGCGCTGTTTACAGTTGGCATTGTTGCAGTTTTGGCTTTCCTACGAGATGAACGGCCGTCGGCATTTCGGAATGCCGATTCTGATGCGCTCGTTACCACGACGCGCGCCACGTCGAAAAATAGTGCACCGATTGGTGCCTGGCGTGTGCGCATCGTCCCGCCGAATTATGCGGGATTACGTATGATCGACGGTGGCGATGCTGAGTCCGTTCGCGCACTCGCAGGTAGCCGCCTGGAACTTGTTGGTAGCGGAGAGGTGCCGCTGTCAAGCAGCGCGCGCATCCTCACGGACTTGAGCACAACCGCAACGCACATCGCTGCGCTTGCAACCGCGAGCGGTTGGCAAATGACGGTTGCTACGGTCGCATCGCCGACAGAATTGCGCGTGTCGCGCGGATCGGTGACGCGATTGCTATTGATTGACGGATACGCGGATTCGATACCGCGCGTTGACCTGAAGCTTCCCGCCCGCGACAGTGTGCTACGTCGTGCGACCGGTGCGCTGCCGCTTGAAGCGACACTGCATGATGACCTCGGCCTCGCGAGCGCGGCTTTTGAATTGATCATGAGTAGTGGCGAAGGGGAGCGCTTCACCGCTCGCACGGTGCGTGTCGGCGCGCGCACCTATACGCGTAGCCGCGATGCGAATATTCGCGACGCGGTGCTTCGCGTCGTGCTCAACCTGGATTCGCTGCTGCTTGGACCTGGCGATATCATCCACCTGCGCGCGGTTGCGCGCGACGCACACCCAGCGGCGTCGCGCGAGATGGGAACGAGTGAGACGCGATCGTTTCGTATCGCTCGCGTGGCAGAGTACGATTCGATCGACGTGGAGCCTGCGCCTCCGCCTGAAGTGGATAAATCGTTGATGAGTCAGCGTATGTTGCTCTTGCTCACGGAGAAACTTGACGCGCGTGGTCTTCGTTTGGCTCGACCTGTGTTGCTGGATGAATCGCGCAAGCTGGCTCGGGATCAAGTGCGATTGCGCCTTGCGGTCGGCGACGTTGTGTTTCAACGACTTGGAGGCGCGTCCTCCGCCGCGCATGCGGAAGGCGCTGCTGATAATTCTGGACCACCAGTCGGCAAAGCAGATTTGTTGGCCGAAGAAGAAGGTGATGATTCTCCGGTAGTGGCGATCAACAAACCACTCCTCGAGGCATACAACGCGATGTGGGATGCGGGCCGTGCGTTAGAGCAGGGCGATACAAAAGGCGCGATTCCGCACATGAAGATTGCGCTTGCCGCGATCGAGCGATCGCGTGCGGCCTCGAGACTCTATTTACGCGGGAAGTCGCCCACTGTAATCGTGGATCTTGCGAAGGTGCGACTGGCGGGTCGTGACACCGGTATCACGAACGCACGCATTGCACGCGGTAGACTGTCGGTGAAGTCGGCCCAGCGTGAAACACGCCTGCTTGCGGCGGCGGTGCTTGCCGTGCGCAACGCCTCCGATGCACGTGACTCGATCGCCGTGCTACGATTGGAGTCCGTGTCCGATGCGCCGGATTTTGCGCGCTCGCTCGACGCGATGCTGGCCGAGCTCCGTCGTGGTGGCGACGTAACGGCGCGGTTCGTTCAGGCGCGGCGAGTGCTCGGTGGAATCGTGCGTGAGAATGGCGGTGCGTGGTCGCGCGCGAGTTCTCCGTGAGGTGGACGTCGGAAGCATTCGTTTTTGCGACGGCGCAATACGACTCGGGCGATTGGGATTCCGCACCACTCGTTCCGGCGAACGTGATTGATGCCATCGCGCGCTACACGAGTTTGCCGGTGCGACCGCAGGGCGTATCGGTGCCGCTCGCATCAGAAGCCATTTTTCAATATCCTTTGGTGTATCTCACCGGGCATCTGCCTGTGCGTTTTACCACCAAGGAAGCGGAGGTTGTACATAAGTATTTGCAACGGGGTGGCCTCTTGTTCGTCGACGACCACAATCACGACGTTGACGGGGCATTCAACAAAACGATTCGGGAAGAGATTCGGCGCGTTGCCGGACCGCTCGTTGCACTATCCAACACGCACGAGCTCTACAAGGCGTTCTTTCACTTCGAAAATGGGCCACCCACCACATCGCACGAAATGAACGGGTGGGGGGACAACCTTATTCACGAGCATCTCGAGGCGGTGCTGTTGGGCAAACGTATTTCCGTATTGTATAGCAACAAAGATTACAGTTCTGAGTGGAGTTACCATCCGGATAACAAGCGCTTTCTCTCAATCGACAATACAAAGTTTGCCGTGAATCTCGTCGTTTACGCACTCACGCGTTAATGATGGAAACACCCACCCGTCGGATAGTGGAGCTTGTGCTTCGTGTCGTGGCGTTGGCCGCGTTCGCGACAGCGGTGGGAATCTCATGGCGCGCATCTACGCGCACGTCCAGTGCGCCCGCTGTCGTGATCTCACGTGCCGCGCTCTCGGACACGACGGGTTTGACAACAATCGGCGAGCTTACACGCCAACTGGCGCGTGAGACCAATGCGACGACAACGAGTTGGCCACGCGCGTACGCTTCCATCGGAAGTATTCCCGCGCTTGCGCAGCGCCGCGCCATCTCGGTCGCCATTGCTGCGGGTGTTCCCTTCACTTGGTATGACGGCACGAATGCCAGCGGACTTGCGCTCTCAGCAGAGGCGATCCTCGATCCGAACGGCGGAGTGCTTTTGCGAAGTTCGGTGGGATCCAGCCCGATGGTTCGGCCTGCGCGCGCGCTGGTGCTACGCGATGCTGCGGGCGTGCTTGATTCGGGAATGACTGACGCGGTTGCGCTCCGGGCGATGCGTATTGCCGGGCGTCCATTCGCGTCAAGTGGTGCATCGAAGGCGAATGTCGATCCTCCAACCCTACCTACACTGCGGCATGTGCTATTGCTGGCACGCGTCGGCTGGGAAGCGAAGTTTGTCGTCGCAGCACTAGAAGAACATGGCTGGACGATTGACGGTTCGCTGCAACTCTCGCCGAAGACGTCAGTGACGATTGGTACGCCATCGACGCTGGACACGTCACGCTTTGCAGCGGTCGTTGTGTTGGATAGTGGGGTTACTCGTGTCGCGGCGCTGGCGCGCTTCATCAAACAGGGCGGCGGATTGGTCATCGCCGGCGACGCACTGCGCGACGAGGCGCTCACGTCGATCCTCCCCGCGAACGTAAACGGACAACGAAGCGCTGTCCCGGGTGCACTGCTTACCGACGCGCCGCGCGATGGACTCGCGCTGTGGCGCGTTACGCCGCGTGCTCGCGCCGTTGTGTTGCAGTACGACGGGTCTGGCGCGCGGCGCACGCCTGCCGTCGTTGTGCAACGGCGCGGTGCCGGACGCGTTGTGGCGAGTGGCTACCGGGATACATGGCGCTGGCGCATGGAAGGCAATGACGAGGGCATCGACGCGCATCGTGCGTGGTGGAGTGCGTTGATCAGTGACGTCGCGTTCGCACCGCGAGCGAAACGCGACAAATTCGCGGCTGCGTGGCCCGGTGACGCTGCACCCTACGCTGATCTTGTTGCGCGTTGGGGCACACCCGTAACAAGCCCGTTCGTTGCATCGTCCAGCGAGCATACCCGATCACGTCGCTGGCTACTCTACGTGCTCGCCGTGTGTGCGCTGCTCGGTGAATGGACGTCTCGGCGATTGCGTGGTGCACCGTAGCATGTCTGTTTCTTCTCTGCTTTGACACTCGGCATATGAAACGCCAAATCGCGCTTATCTCTCACTCGGACTGTGGTCGCCACGACACGGGATGGGAACATCCCGAACACGTTGGTCGACTCCGTGCCATTCCGCGCGTGCTGCGATACGAACTCGAACTGTTCGAGACCTTGTTGCATCACGAAGGGCGACACGCAACATCATCAGATCTGGAGCTCGCGCATGACGCAGCATACGTAGAACGGGTTGCAGCACTCGTTGCTGGCGGCGGTGGCAGACTTGACCCCGATACGGTCGTTAGTGAGGGGTCGTGGGACGCAGCGATTGCGGGTGTAGGCTGCGTGCTGGACGGAGTGGACATGGCATTCGATGGTCGGGCAACGCGCAGCTTTTCCGCAGTACGCCCGCCCGGTCATCACGCGCTACATGATCGCGCCATGGGGTTTTGCGTTTTCGGCAACGTCGCCATCGCGGCGCACTACGCGTTGACCGCGCACCCATGTGCACGAGTACTGATCGTCGATTGGGATGTGCACCATGGCAATGGCACACAAGCGCTGGTCGAACACGATCCGCGCATTCACTTTGTCTCGATGCATCAGTGGCCGTGGTACCCCGGCACCGGGGCCGCCGCCGACCGTGGACCGCTACAAACGGTGTGGAATGTTCCGATGGCACCGTCCCTTCCGCCGTCCGAGTACGTTGCTGCACTGCTGACAGCGGTCGATGCGGCTACGGAAAACTTTACGCCGGATCTTGTGCTCCTCAGCGCTGGCTTCGACTGTCTCGATGGCGATCCACTCGGTGCATTTACACTCACCCTCACCGAGATCCGTATTCTGACTCTCGCTTTAGTTGAGCGGGCCGAGCGTTGGTGCGATGGTCGCCTCGTGAGTGCACTTGAAGGCGGTTACGCGCCCGACGTGGTCGCTCAGGCAGTCATCGCGCACCTTGAAGCGCTTGCGTAGCTTGTGGAATGACATCGATCGCTGCTGACGCGTTACCGCGCTTGATCTATCGCTCGCCGAACGGAGGCGATGTGATCGACTGTCATCCACGCGATGTGCCACAATTGTTGGTCGAGGGCGGTCCGCTGTGGGTGGACATCGATTCGACCGTGCGGTCGCAGCACGCGCTATTGGAGAAGGTGTTCAAGTTCCATCCCCTCGCGGTGGAAGACACGCTCAATCCAAATTCGCGCGTGAAGCTGGAAGAGTATGATGGATATCTGTTCATCATCATTCGAGGAATCGCCTTCGCGCATCGCACCGACGACCCATATGACCTCGAAACGAAGGATCTATACTGTTTTCTCGGCGCACACTATCTCGTGACCGTGCATGCCGGTGACTTGCCCGGTGTCGTGCGCGTCGCGGAAATACTGCGACGTTCACCGGAACTGCTCACGCGTGGAGTCGAGCGTGCGCTCCACGCGATTCTGGACGATACGATTGACAGTTTTTTCCCAATTCTCAATCAGATCGACGAGTTCATTGACGGCCTCGAAGAGCGCGTCTTTGTGACGTTTGATGACGCGGCGCTACGCGACCTGTTTCTTGTGAAGCGGTTGGTGCTATCACTCCGTCGATACTTGCAGCCATCACGGGAGGTGCTGAACGTGCTCACGAATCGGCCGAGTATTTTGTTGACGCCAGATGTGCAGATTTATTTTCGCGATATCTACGATCACGTGTTGCGCATCAACGATTCGCTGGACATTTATCGCGAACTCCTGAGCAGCACGATGGATTCGTATCTCACGCAAGTATCAAATCGACTTGGAGCCACTACCAAGGCGTTGTCCGTGGTGGCGACGATGTCGATTCCGTTTGTCGTCGTGAGCGGTATGTGGGGCATGAACGTGTCAAAAATCCCGTTTGCCGACGCTCCGTACGGGTTCGTCATGCTGCTGGTGGTGCAGCTCGCGTTGGGTGTGGCACTGCTTACCTTTCTGCGTTGGCGGCGGCTGCTCTGAGCTGCTAACTCGCACTCTTCTCACAGCACACCGACAGATGTTCTGCCCAGAATGCGGTACGTGGAACCGCGCGGCGGCGGCTCGTTGCACGCGCTGCGGCGTGCCGCTCCCGGAGGTTGCTGCGCCACCGCTCGATGTGCCTGATGACGAACTGCGCGCACTCCGCCAAGCAACAGGGAATCGCTACACCATCGTCAAACGCCTCGGCAGCGGCGGCATGGCGCACGTGTACCTTGCGCGGCACGCCATGCTCGCGCGCTCGTTGGTCATCAAGGTGTTACATCGCTCGTTGGCCGCCGATGCGGAAATGCGCGAGCGGTTTCGTCGAGAGGCAGAAGCGGCAGCGCGTCTGGTTCATCCGTATGTGTGTGGCATTGTGGACATGGGAGCCGCCGACGATATCGAGTATCTTGCGATGCCGTATTACGCGGGTGGTTCGTTGGCCGATCGTCTCGGACGACAAAAAACGATCGGACCAACGGCCGCGGCGTCGATTTGTGTACAAGTCGCCTGCGCGTTGGACTACGCGCATCGTCATGGAATCGTGCATCGCGATATAAAACCCGACAATATCTTGTTCGATGAAGACGGCAACGTGGCACTCACGGACTTTGGTATTGCGACCGCACGCTTTCATGGACGCCTCACAGTCACTGGTCGGGCCATGGGCACGCCGCACTACATGTCCCCAGAGCAGGCGATGGGGAAGCTGGTCGATGGTCGCAGCGACCTGTACGCCGTTGGTTTGCTCCTGTACGAAATGCTGCTCGGCAATCCGCCGTTTGACGGGGAAGATTCGTACGCCGTTGGCTACAAGCACGTACATGAAACGCCCGTATCGCCCGATCAAGTCGATACTCGCATTCCGAGTACACTTAGCGCCGTCGTCCTGAAGTGCCTCGCGAAGCAGCCCGCTGATCGGTACGATCGCGGATTCGAACTTGCCGATGCCCTCGTTAGCTTCTTGTCCGGCAGCGGCAGCGGCAACGCAGCAGATTTGCGCGCCGCGCGCGCCGCACGTGCGACGGGTCTCACACCGCTTTAGCCTTCACATCTATGAAACTCTCTGCCGAAATTCTGACGGTCCACACGACGCATCCGTTCATCATTGCGCGCGGCGGTCGCAGCGAATTTCACGTTGTGTGGGTGCGGTTGCAGGACATTGATGGCGCGGAAGGTTGGGGTGAAGCGGCGCCAAGTCGGTTTTACGGTGAGAGCGCCGAGAGTGTCATAACGGCTATCGAACGTTTCGCGCCGTTGCTCGAGCACGCCGACGCATGGTCGATCGATGCGATCGAGCGTGAGTTGGAGAAGTCGTTGCGTTGGAACGCGGCCGCGCGATGTGCCGTGAGTTCCGCCCTGCACGACTTAATGGCCAAGCGACTCGGCATTCCACTTTACAAAGTGTGGGGACTCGATGCCAAGGCAGCGCCACTCTCCAGCTTTACAATCGGTATTGCACCAGATGACGAAACACTGCGGTTGCGCGTGCGCGATGCGGCTGCATATCCCATTCTAAAAATCAAACTCGGGACAAAGCGCGACGCGGACATCGTCCGTATTGTTCGTGAAGAGGCACCGAACGCCACGTTGCGTGTCGATGCCAATGCCGCATGGACGCCGAAGCACGCCCTCGCCATGTTGGAGCCGCTCACGCGTTATGGCGTGGACATGCTTGAGCAACCGCTGGCACCGCATGATCTCGCCGGCTTGCGCTTCGTGCGCGAGCGCTCGCCAATCGATGTGATTGCCGACGAATCGTGTCTGATCGCCGCAGATATTCCGAAACTTGAAGGTGTGGTTGACGGCGTCAATATCAAGCTCGCCAAGTGCGGATCGTTGCGCGAAGCGCTGCGCATGATTGCCGTTGCGCGTGCGCACGGGATGCGGGTCATGTGCGGTTGCATGATTGAAACGTCACTCGGCATTGCGGCAGCCGCGCATTTTTCTCCGCTCCTCGATGACGCGGATCTCGACGGCGCGGCCTTGCTGTCCGACGATCCATTCATTGGACCGCACATCCCCAATGGACAAATCAGAATCGGCGAGGCACCCGGCCTCGGCGTGCGCAAGCGGTAATTGAGGAGCACATGGCCACCCGATGTGTAGAGGTGGCGATCGCGGTTCCGCTCTTTCGCACGTTTACATACGAAGTGCCGGACGGCATTGCGACGCCAATTGCACCAGGGTCTCGTGTGCTCGTGCCGTTTCGTAATCGCCGCGAGCTTGGCATTGTTGTCGGAGATGCTGAACCGCCGACTGACGTTCCGCTTAAAGCGCTCTTCGGCGTCGCGGATGCTGTGCCGTCGTTGCCGCCCGCGCTCGTCGCTACCGCGCAATGGATTGCCAAGTGGTATGCAGCCCCCATTGGTATTACGCTGCGCGCGATGCTGCCAGCGGCGCTGACTGGTGCGCAATCGCAGCGCGCGCTGCACAAAACGCAGCGTATCGTACGCATCGAACAAGAACTTCCCTCACTGCTGCAGCGCGAACAAACCTTCGCGCGCGCGAAACAACAGCGTGTCGTTTATGATCTGCTCGACGCACAGGGAGGCATGGCATCGTTCGACGCACTGCGCACGCAGGCGTCGTGTTCGGCTGGCGTAATTGCAGCGATGGTCAAGCGTGGCCTCGTGACAGTGCGCGATGAAGTTGCGCAGCGAGACCCGTTTGCGGATCGCCCAGGCGTTGTACCACCACCCCGCCCGAGTGATGCCCAACGTGTGGCCGTCGCTGCAATTCTGGCTGGCAATCCCGGACAATCATTTTTGTTGCATGGTATTACTGGTAGCGGGAAAACACTTGTCTACATCGAGGTGCTGCGGGCGGTGTTGGCGCGGCAAAAAACGGCCATCGTTCTCGTACCGGAAATTGCGCTCACATCGCAAACCGTTGATCGTTTTCGCGGTGCGTTTGGCAATGATGTTGCCGTCTTGCACTCGGCGTTGAGCGATGGTGAGCGCTATGACGCATGGTGCGCACTCCGGCGCGGCGAGCGGCGCATTGCTGTCGGCGCGCGGTCGGCGCTGTTTGCTCCACTAGAGCGCGTAGGCGTTGTGATTGTCGACGAGGAGCACGAGTCCAGCTACAAGCAATCGGAAACTCCGCGGTATCACGCGCGTGAGGCAGCGATCATGCGCGCGCGCGCAGAGGGGGCGGTCGTCGTGCTCGGTAGTGCAACGCCGAGCCTCGAAAGTTGGGAGCGCGCAGAACGGGGGCAGTCCATTCGGCTCACGCTTCCAGAGCGCGCAGCAGGGGCATCATTACCAAGCATCCACGTTGTTGATCTGCGCACTGTCGTGCGTGATGCGGTGGCATCGCGCGGGCCCAATGCGCCATTTGATGAATCGATGGGCGTACTAAGCCCCGTCCTCGCGCGAGCGATTGAAACGCGCCTGCGTCGCGGTGAGCAAAGTTTGCTCTTGCTTAATCGCCGTGGCTATTCGGCCTTTATGCAGTGTCAAGCGTGCGGACACGTCGAGGTGTGTCCGCACTGCAGCATATCACTCACCTATCACCGAGTCCCCGAGGCATTGGTCTGTCACTATTGTCAGCATCAGGAGGCGGTGCCGACGCGATGCCCAGTGTGCAAAGTGGATGCCATGCGTCGTCGCGGCATTGGTACGCAACAGGTGGAGCGCATCGTTGCTGAACGTTTTCCTGAGGCGCGTATCGCGCGAATGGATGTCGATACGACCAGCGGCAAATGGGCGCATACCGCCATTCTTGATCGCGTCGGCAGCGGCGATGTCGACATCTTGCTCGGCACGCAGATGATCGCGAAGGGTCTCGATTTTCCGAACGTCACGCTCGTTGGTGTGATCGACGCGGACACAGGCCTCAATTTGCCAGACTTTCGCGCGGCTGAGCGAACATTTCAGTTGCTGAGTCAAGTGGCAGGTCGCGCGGGACGAGGACCGAAAGGTGGCGAAGTGTTGATTCAAACGCGGATGCCGGACACCGCCGCGATACGGCACGCGGTGGCGCATGATTTTCTGAGTTACGTGCGCGACGAGCTCACGGCACGTCGATCACCCGCATATCCACCATTCGTGTCCATCGCGAACGTAATTGTGAGCGGAACTGATCAGGCAGCAACAGCGGCAGCGGCGATCGCGGCAGCCGAATGGGTGCGGCAATTGGCGCTACGCGCGAACGTGCGCGACATCGAGCTTGTCGGCCCCGCCCCATGCCCAATTGACCGTATCAAAGATCGGTGGCGTTGGCATTTCTTGTTGAAGTCATCGCGCCCAGCAACAATGACTCGCGTGGTGCGGTACGTCGCCGAGAAGTGTCCAATAGCGCGAATTGCAGGAATGCGCCTTGTGGTTGACCGTGATCCGGTGGCACTGCTGTAGCAAACTTCGTCGATACACCACTAACTTTCACGACTCACATCAGACCGCATCGAATGTCATCACGCAGTTTACAAGCCATTCCGCCGTACATTTTCTGGGAACTCGACGCGCGTCGCACCGCGCATCGGGACCGCGGACGCACGCTCGTGGACCTGGGAATCGGCAGCCCCGACCAACCCATTCCACACGTTGTCATTGAGGCAATGCAGCGTGCCATTGTGGATCGTAAACTTAGCGGCTATCCAGACTTTCACGGACATCCGACATTTGTCGGTGCGGCTGCGCAATACATGTACGAACGTTTCGGCGTGACGCTTGATCCGAAACGGGAACTCATGGCGCTCGCGGGCTCGAAGGAAGGTATCGCCGAGATGGTGTTGTCGCACTGCAATGCGGAAGACGTGGTCCTCGTGCCGGAGATTTACTATCCCGTGTATGAACGCGCGACGCGACTCGCTGGTGCAACGCCCGTTTTCGTTTCGATGTTTGCCGACGGTACGTTGAACTTGGCGAGCATTGCGGTTTCGGATTTAGCATGCGCGCGAATGCTCATCATCAATTACCCGTGCAATCCAACAACGGCAACGGTTACCACACGCGAGCTCGCGAGACTCGTCGCGTTTGCGGAGCAGCATGCGCTGGTGCTCGTGAGCGATCTTGCGTATAGCGAATTGTCGTACGATGGATTTCGTGTGCCAAGCATTTTTGAGGTACCAGGCGCGATGAACGTGGCGGTGGAGCTGCACACATGTTCGAAGAGCTTTAACATGGCCGGACTCCGTGTGGCATTCATTGCCGGCAATGCAGAGGCGCTTGCAACGCTTGACGCATATCGCGCGAACATCGGCTATGGCGTCTCTACGCTGGCGCAAGTAGCGGGAGCGGCGGCATTTGCGAATCACAAGAGCATCGTGCCGCCAGTTGTCGCTGAATACAAGGTGCGACGCGATGCGTTCGTGGCGTCGCTTCACCGCGGGGGTTGGCATGTTACGGCACCGCAGGCCACCATGTATTTGTGGCTCGACGTGCCTGATGGCTTCGACGACTGGAGCTGGGTAGAGGCGTTGATGGATGGTCCTGGTGTTGTTGTGACGCCCGGACTCGCGTTTGGACCTGCCGGAACCGGACACTTTCGAGTGTCTTTAGTGCAGCCGGCCGACGTGCTCGCGCGCGCCGCAGAAGCCATTACACAACTTGCCACTGTCGGTGCGGCGAACTAGCTCGCGTGGTGCCGCCGAAATGTTCGCCAACACCCTTTACCTAGGTTCTTGATGACCGCACCCGTCGTATCTGACGAGATCACTGCTGTTGACGATGTTGTCAGACAATCGGACCGCGCGGATGCTCCGGTCTCCGTCGTGACCGAACGATTTCTGCGGGCCATCATCGCAACGGTGCCACTCGATCACATCGAGGAGATCCATCTCTTCTCACCGCTACGGTCTGGAAATTCAGAGACCGGAATCGCCGTGATAGCGGCGCGCGAGGAATTGGTGTCGGCAGTACCAGTGTTGGAGCTTGGATTGGAGGGAGACGCCGAGGCAAACCTAGAAGTTAGCGTCGAGCAAGGAGCGGTCGACACGGGTCCGTACGCGGACGATGCGGTCGCGCTCCTCCCGTCTCCACTCCCGATTCCCTCTTCCCTTAGACACACCATCTCCACCGCGCGCTACCGTCTCGCCATCAAAGGCCCTGATCGTGGTAAGTGGGAGACCGATGTAGTCGCGGAAGCGGAAGCGCCGCTCGTCACCGTCGAAATGGTGGTGCGTGGCGTCCAACGTCGCGCGGGCGAAGATTCCGCCATCACGCGTTTCAGTGCTGCGCAAGTCGCCCACGCCCTTCGCATCGATTTGCCTGCGGTATGATTGACGGCCTCTTCGCGCAGGACACCGCACACGACGACGGACGCGAAGCGTTTCGCACGTATCTGCGCGATCACAATTTGCCGGTCACCGCGCAACGGCTCGCCATTGCGGATGTGATCCTCGGTACCGATCGCCACCTGTCGGTGGAAGATGTTGCGAAACAATTACGTTCGCACGGTGCAGCAGCGGGCACGGCCACCGTGTATCGCACGATTGAAGTGCTCGTGCGCAGTGGTCTCGTTGTCGAGCGTGATTTCGGCGAAGGCTTCAAACGATATGAAGCGTCACGCGGCGTTCCGCACCACGAACATTTGTTGTGTACGAATTGCGGTAAGGTTACAGAATTTCGCGACGAGCGGCTTGAGCGCATGACTACGTTATTGGCGGAAACACACGGGTACTCGCGACAACGCCATCGCCTCGTTATTCACGGTCTGTGCAGTGATTGCCAACGAGGCGCCGCGCGTAGCGGCGTTCGCTAACCAACAACCGCGACTCAACCACCAATTAATATGGCGCCGCAATCACTTTCCGTGCTGGTCGCGTTTTCCGCCGGGCTGCTCAGTTTCCTGAGCCCGTGTGTGTTGCCGCTCGTACCAAGCTACATCACGTTCATCACCGGCCTCGGCCTCGAAGACATTTCTCGCGCGCGACGCACGACGCTGGTGCATGCACTGCTTTTCGTCCTCGGATTTTCGTTCATTTTTGTCGCTCTTGGCGCCGGCGCCACGGCGTTTGGTCAACTCCTGCTCGCGTATCGCACTTGGATTGCGCGCGCAGGCGGCGTACTCATGATCTTGCTCGGGCTGTGGATGCTCGGCGTGTTGCAGATTGGCGCATTGCAACAAGAGCGACGCGTTCATCTCAACGATAAGCCGATTGGCTATCTGGGTACTGTGTTGGTTGGTATCGCCTTCGGCGCGGGTTGGACACCGTGTCTCGGACCGACCTTGGGCGCGATATTGTTGCTCGCTGCCAATCAGACGGAGATAGCGAAGGGTATCACGTTGCTCGCGGTGTACTCCGCAGGGCTGGCCGTACCATTTCTGCTCAGCGCGTTACTCCTCGAACGCTTCCTCACGTTCTTTCAAAAATTTCGCAGCAAGTTGGGCTTGGTCAATCGCATTGCCGGTTCGTTACTCATTGTAGTTGGTGTCCTCATGTTCACGGGCTGGTTTGAACGACTTGCCGCTATCCTGCAGCCCTACACGCCAGAATTTCTTTTTGAGCGCATGTAGGGCCACAGTACAACATGCTACATCGGGCTACGCGAGGAACGGCGTGACAATGGCCGTCACCTGCGCCTTCGTGAGCGGTTCGTCGAACGCCTCGGTCGCTGCGGCCGTGCCACCGTTGTTCGCCGCATCCGGCAGCGTTGTGATGGTAACGCCACCTTGCACGAGATTGTCTTCGCCGTCGTAAATGCCCTGCGTAAATGCGGGAAGATCTTCGCGGCTATTACCGCTGATCCAACCTTTCTTGCCGCGAAGGCGACGAATCTCCGACGCGTGACGCGCTTCGACGCTATGAATGCTGAGGGCTGCATTCAGTGCAGCCTTGTCGTTGATGAGTCGCGGCGCTTGCCCCTTGTATGCGCGCACCCCGGTGTCCTCAAAAGCCATAGCGAGCGCCTTAAACGTTTCGTACTGCCCAGCCGAGAAGTTGAATCCTGCGACATTACCCTTAGCGGTAAAATCAAAATTCGGTTTCGCACCTGGCGTCGCACCTTTCCCGGTAATCAGCGACTGCAGCGCCGCAACGTGCTGGTTTTCGTGTGCAGTGATCGTTGTGAAAATTGTTCGATCTGCCGCATCGATCAATCCCGACGCCGCGATCCCACGCGAGTAAAACTCGGCTTCGAGATACTCGAGCAACAACGCGAATTGCAGGACGTCAAGTACATCCGATGGCGCTTGACCGTATACGTCCTTTGCCAGTGCGCCTAGTGCGATGGGAATAGATCCCAAAGCCAGCAACGCAGCCGTCGTGCTGCTCATGCCGGCGCCGTGCGCGATCTCAGTGCCTCGCGCGTCGAGAGCGGTAAGGATTTCCGGATCGATCGATTCGATCAACGGGAGCTGCTCTGTCGTTGTCATGGTCAGTTCACCCGTTTCCGTTGGGGCCTTGAATGAATGTCGCGGGCGCGTTGGCAAAGCCGAGCTTGTCGACGACATAACCTTGCGCGGATGCAGCGACTAACGCGGGCTTAAACACGTTGTCGAACGTATTCGGCGCGAAGTCACCCGACTTCGGATTGAGCAAATCACGAATGGCCGACGCGTGCCGCGCCTCGACCGACACGATCTTGCCTGCAAGTGTGAGATAATCCGTCGACGAGATGTACTGCGCCGCACCGTTGTATGCCGCGACGCCCAAATCTTCAAACGTCTTAGCGGTATTGAGCACAGAAAGGCGATCGGTGAACGTCACACCCGGATACGTCGGCGTCGCCGAAAAGCCGTTGGATGCACCGACCGCGGCCTTCAGAAATTCGCGATGCAGTACTTCATGGTACTTGATGTCCTGCAGCACCGTTTTCTCGACGGCTGTCAGATTCGAACTGCCGAAATTCGCTACGACTTTCGTATAAAAGTCCGCCTCAAGCTGTTCAAGCAAATAGGCAAACTGCAACACCGCGATGTCGCCCTTCGCGAAATCGATCGTGAGCGCGCTACCGGAACCCGGCGTGACTGGTGTGATCGGATTCGTAACGCTGTTGTCTTTACTGCACGCAGCGATGACGGTCGGCAAAAATACAACGGCGCCACCCATCGCCATGATCTTGAGCACATCGCGCCTCGTGCGCGCAGCGCCGAGCAGTCCCGGATCCGCAATGATGAGCTTTGGTTTGTCGGACATGTCTATCCCCGTTATTCGTTAACAGTCGCACGCTCGCTGCGCGCACACGCCGCGTTCATTGCGGTGGTCGTCCGCTACGAGTGCAATACAGGTGCCGGATTTCAGCACATCAAACAATTCTGAGCAAATACCTCACAAAATCACGTTCCTGGATAATGACGAGCCACGTACTACTACGTAGGACTCATCGACTCGCTCGCATCACCAGATTCGATAGCCTCCAACAACTGCTGACGCTGTAACAGCCGCGCGTATCGCCCGCCACGCAATACGAGATCGTCGTGCTGTCCCTGCTCAATAATCCGACCATCCTCGAGTACAATGATGTGATCTGCGTCGCGTACCGTGCTGATGCGATGCGAGGCGATCACGGCCGTACGTCCGTGCAATGCATCGCGCAGACCGGCCAGAATCGCGGCTTCGGTGTGCGTATCCACGGCGGACAGCGCATCGTCGAGCAGGACAATTCGTGGGTGGCGCGCCAACGCGCGCGCTATGGCCGAGCGTTGTTTTTGTCCGCCGGACAAGTTGATACCGCGCTCACCTAGTCGAGTGGCGTATCCAGCAGGGAGTCGAGCAACGGTGTCACTCAGTTGCGCGATACCTGTGGCCTCGATCACTTCCGGTGGCGTTTCCCATTCACCGGCATGATGCTCTGCCGTGATGCCAATCGCTGCGCGCGTGTCGTCAAGTCCATAGCCGATGTTCGCGCCGATCGTCTCACTAAAGAGCAGCGACTCTTGCGGCACATGACCGAGCTCTGCGCGCAATACAGAGAGTGGAAGCGTCGAAATCGGCACGCCGTCCAATAGAATTTCTCCTTCTTGCGGATCGAAGAATCGCGGAATGAGATCGATGAGCGCGCTCTTGCCTGACCCAGTGGCTCCAACGATGGCGAGTGTGCCGCCGGCGCGGATGGAGAACGAAACATCGCGCAACACCCACCGCGGTTCGCTCACGCTGTTCTCGTATTGTGCAAGCTGCGCGGCGCCATCTTCGCTGGTGAGGTGCGCCGCCGGATAGCGAAAGGACACGTGCCGAAATTCAAGCGCGCGTCCGCCAGCGGCCACTGGGAGTATGGCGTGTCCATCGTCATGCACCGACACTGGTGTTGCATCCAGCAAAACGATCACACGCGCCATGGACGCCGATGCGCGTTGAAAGAGATTTGTCGTCCAGCCAAGCGCGATCATCGGCCACGTCAGCATCGCGAGATAGATGCCGAAGGCGACGTAGCCGCCAACCGAAATGCGATTGTGGATGAGCAATTGTCCACCAACGCCAATCGTAATCGCACCACCTAAGCCTGCCAGTAGCGCAAATCCCGGATTCATGATCCCGTTCAACTTCGCGAGACGCATGTTCGCATCGAGGTACGCATCACCGAGGGTATCAAAGCGGGCAGACTCGGACGCTTCTTGTTGGTACGCGCGGACCACGCGCACGCCGGTAAGATTCTCCTGCGCGCGCGTCGAGAGCTGACTGAATTGTGATTGCACTGCTTCAAAGCGCGCGTGCACCAACCGACCCAATCGCAGCATCAGCAACGGCAATCCCACCATTGGCAATAATGCAAATCCCGTCAGCATCGGGCTGATGCGCAACATCATGATCATGGCAAACAAACCACCAGCAACGGTGTTGACCAGATACATGATCGCGGGTCCGGCGGCCATGCGCACGGCGCTGAGGTCGTTGGTTAACCGTGCCATGAGATCGCCTGTGCGCCAGCGCACATACCAACTGGGGTCGAGTTCCACCAGTCGCGCAAACAGGTCGTGGCGCAGATCTGTCTCGATCCGTCGACTGACGCCATTGAGGAATTGACGCATGACGAAGCGTAGCACGCCACTTGCACTAGCCGTGAGCAGCATCACGCCGCCAATGGTGAGGAGCGTTTTGACGTCCGCTCCGGATCGCATACTGTCGATGCCGCGCTTCAACAACGATGGAATGACACTCGCCAGCGCCGCAGCGAGCACGACGGCTAGCAATCCCACGGCAACTTGCAGACGGTACGGGTGGTAGTACGGAACGAGACGCTGCAGCGGGCGGCGTGGGGGCGATACAGGCCCGGCCGCAGGACCTTGTGACACTGGCATCATTTGTACGGAGCTGTTGTACGTTCGATCAGCGTTCGCGAGGTGCCGCTCAAAAGCGGCACCTCGTTTCCCCTCTCAGGAGATGCAACTATGCAGGAATATACCCGTCGTCAAAATGCAACGCTCGCGATGTACAGTGTCGCGGTGCTCGCGCTCACAAGCCTTGCTGCCTGCGGTGAGAAGAAGCCAGACAGCGCGGTTGTTGTTGCTGACAGTGCGCTGGGCCGCGATCTCGCAATGGCCGCGCGCGATTCTGTGGTGCAGCCCAAGTTGCAAGATGTGCCAGCACCCGCACCCGCGCCGGCCCCGGTCCCTGTGGCGCCAATCAAGCGTCCAACGCCAAAGCCAACACCCAAACCCGCGCCCAAGCCAGCGCCGGTCGTGACGCCAAGTCCGGCGCCGACGCCCGCGCCCGTCGCGGCGGTTTCGGGAACAGTTGCTGCCGGAACGACGATGAGCTTCGCGTCAAATTCAAAAGTGTGCAGCAACACAACGCAAGTTGGTGAAAAGTTTACTGCAGATTTGAATGCGCCAGTTTCCGCAACCAACGGCGTCGACATTCCGGCCGGTGCGACCGGCACTTTCGAAGTCACCGAGAAAAAAACGGCCGCGAACTCCGGTGACAACACTTCTTTAACGGTAAAGCTCGTGTCGATCACGTTCGCTGGACGCACGTATCCAGTGGATGCGACCGTACAAACGGCGGCCACCGAAAAAGTGCGTAGCGCGTCCAAGACCACGGACGCGAAAAAAGTTGCCGGCGGTGCCATCATCGGTGGCATCATTGGACAAATCATCGGCAAGGACACAAAGGGCACCGTCATCGGTGCAGCCGCCGGTGCAGCCGCCGGAACGGTCGCCGCCGCAAAGACGGCCGACTACGACACGTGTTTGCAGAGCGGAGCCTCGGTTACCGTGCGCTTGGATTCACCGGCAACAGTGCGCCCAGCTCTAAAGAACTAGGCTATCACGAGGCGAAGATCAGTACCCAACCGCGCCACCACTCCGGCGCGGTTCGGGTACACCTTCCCAACCCCCATGCACGCGCATAATCGCATTCACGTTCACGAGTGCCCGCTGTTCTTTTAAGCCGTACCCCATGCCTTTCAATTCAGCGATCACGGCTGCCGTGAGTCCGCCGGTCTCAAATGTGAGCGAATCCGGCAGCGCTTGATGATGTACACGTGGTGCACGCATCGCATCTGCTAACGACATCCGGTTTTCGATCACGTTGAGTATCACTTGACTCGTACCGGTGATAATTGTCGGCCCACCGGCTGCACCGACCACCAACAGCACGCGACCATTCCGATCAAGCACGATCGTTGGCGACATCGCACTCAACATCCGCTTGCCTGGCTGAATGGCATTCTGTTCGCCCTGCACCAAGCCGTACATATTCGGTTTACCAAGCTGCGCGGCAAAGTCATCCATCTCATCGTTGAGCATGAAGCCAGCGCCGCGTACCCAAACGCCCGATCCCCACGAATTATTGAGGGTCGTCGTGGTGGCCACCGCGTTGCCGACTTTGTCGACCACGGAATAGTGCGTGGTGTGCGTGGGTTCGCGTGCCGCCTGCGCCATCTTCGGTTCGAGCTGCTTTGTTGACGTCGCTCGCGTATCGTCAATCGTATTGCGCAATAACTTCGCATACGCTTTGCTGGTTAATTGTGCAAGCGGCACCTTCACAAAGTCTGGATCGCCAAGCTTCGCGTTCCGATCAACGAACGCGCGCTGATATGCACTCCCCACCAGATGAAACCACTTCGCCGTACCATACGCCGGTAGCGTTGGATATTGCTCGAGAATGTTCATTGCCTCAGCGTTCGTCACACCACCAGACGATGACGGCGGCATGGACACTAATGCGAAGCCGCGATACGTGGTGTTAATGGGCGTGCGCAGCGCGGGCACATAGCGTTTGAGATCGTCGCGCGTGATGATGCCACCGCCGCGCTTCTGTTCCGCCACCAACGAATCGGCAATCCACCCCTCATAAAACGCACTCGCGCCGCGTTCGGCGATGGCCTGCAACGTACGGGCGAGATCTTTCTGGACGAGTCGTTCACCAGTCTTGAGCGCCACACCATTTGGAAAATACGCGGCCGTCGGACTGAACTTGAGTACACGGGTGCGCGCCCGTGACATCGACCCCGCAAGCGCACTATCGATGACGAACCCATCGCGCGCCAATCGAATAGCTGGCTGAATTACCTGCGCGAGCGACATCGTACCGTACTTCGCGAGCGCAGCGGACAACCCAGCCACTGCGCCCGGCACACCCGACGACAAATGTCCGTCAATACTTCGGTCGGTGAGATTGCCCTCCGCATCGAGATACATGTTCCGCGTTGCTGCCAATGGCGCGATTTCGCGATAGTCCACGGCAACGCTTCGCCCGTCAGCCATGCGAATCACCATGTAGCCGCCGCCGCCAATGTTGCCGGCCTCGGGCCACGCGACAGCAAGTGCAAAACCAAGTGCGACGGCGGCATCGACGGCATTACCGCCCGCACGCATAATTTCGGCGGCGGCTGCACTTGCGTCCAGACTATTACTTACCGCCATTGCCTGCGGAGCAAACGTGGCCTTCGCTCCAGCTGGCAGGTGCCACCCCGTTGGAAAGGTCGCCGCAACGCGTGCAGGAATGGCAGGATCTCCAACACCGGCGCTCACCGCGCTCTGACTCGTCGCGTTTCCACCCACACTCCCCGCGCTCCGCGAACACGCCGCAAGCCATGAGGAAGACAAGGAGACGAACATCGCAGACTGAATCCCGCGACGCACAGTAGTGCGTGTCATTGACCACAGCATGGGCGATACAGGTAGAAGGGAGAACGCCTACTTAGTTACCGAAACCGATGCGCACGCTGGCGCGCGTGGTGCGCATCTTAAAACTGCGCCCGACACCATCAGGCAAGTTGGTCTTTGCGTGCAATCCAATCCCGAAATCTTGCACTAACGCAAGCACCAAGTGCCGAGACAACGCATAACCAAATCCAGCGCCGATTGTGCCGGTGAGATCCAACGTGCCAGTTGGCTTACCAATGGCAACGGTCGGCGCATTGCGCACGTGCATGTTGCGCAAACTGGTGACGCCAGCACTCGCGTCAAACAGTGTATGAAAACCAGCGCCGCCGCCCGAACGAAATTGTCCCATCAACGACCACAATTCGCTCTGTGCTGCGCACGATAACGCGCACGCTCCGGGTAACGGCGTGGTTGGCGTGCGCGGTGTCGCCGTTGCCGTTGTCGTAAACGGAACGAGTGTCAGGTCGACTGTGCCGTAGGACACAGCCACGCCAAGGCTGGTCGCTTCGTCACTCGCCTTTTCCAATGTGACGCGATATTGCCACATTGGATCGGTACTGAAGCTCCATCGGCTTTGTGTCGCACCGTCATTGATGTCGGTAATGCCCACGGAACCCGCGCCGCCCGACAACCACCACCCGCTTCCTCTCGACGACGCGCCACTGCCGCGGATTTGCGCGGCAAGCGGCATCGCGGTAAGTCCGAAGAGGACGCACAGCGACAGCATAGGTAGGCGTGCTTTGCTCAAAGAGCGACGACACGTGCCAAGTGTCGATCTAGCTTGCGGTTCGCACATTGCGATCTCTAACTTAGCTCCGTGCTTGCGCGGGTGCTACGTCACCTGCTGCGACCTGCTTCCCCCTTACATGACTCGTGGCCGCTTCGACGCTTGATCCTCGCGTCACCGAACGTCGCAATCCTCGCACTGTCGATATCGACCTCGCGTCCCCAGAAGCGATTGTCGATTTGCTCAATGCGGAGGATCGTGCTGTTGCGGATGCCGTCGCAACACAACGCCTCGCCATTGCGCAAACGATTTCACATATCGAAAGCGCGTTTCGCTCAGGACATCGCCTGTTGTATGTGGGAGCTGGCACGTCCGGACGACTCGGTGTGCTCGATGCCAGCGAGTGTCCGCCCACGTTCGGTACTGATCCACAGATGGTGGTCGGCATCATCGCCGGTGGTGATCGCGCCTTGCGCACTCCAATCGAAGGCGCTGAAGATGACGCCGTCGAGGCGGGTCGAATCATCGACCGACATCACGTAACTGCGGGTGATGTGGTTGTTGGCATCGCGGCGTCGGGCAGCACACCCTTCGTTCGCGGCGCATTGCTTCGCGCACGCGAACTCGGCGCGACGACGGCGCTCATCGCGTGTAGCGAGCCACCGGCCAACATGCGATCGACGGCGGACGTGCTCATCCTGCCCATTGTTGGTCCAGAAGCGTTGACGGGATCAACGCGACTCAAGGCGGGCACCGCAACAAAAATGGTGTGCAACATGCTCACCACCGGCGCGATGATTCGCATTGGGAAAAGTTACGGCAATCTCATGGTCGACATGCGAGCGACGAATGACAAACTGACTGACCGTGCCGAACGCATGGTGATGTTGGTAAGCAATGTCTCGCGTGCGGACGCACGCGACGGATTGGCGCGCGCCGGCGGTCGAGTAAAAGTGGCAATCGTGATGGCCGCGTTGCACATCGATGCGACGACAGCGCAACAACAGCTCGACGATGTTGGCGGCGTGATTCGGAAACTGCTGCGAGTCGCACCACCGAAGGTGGTCGACGGATGACGATTTCGGAAAGTGCACCGAAGGAACTGGTGCTCGTCGGACTTATGTCAGGCACGTCGCTGGATGGCATCTCCGCCGCAGTGGCGCATTTTCGCGACAACGCAGACGGCATTCCACAGGCGACGCTGCTCGCATTCACGCAACGACCATACAGCGCGGCCGAGCGAGGGCGCCTTGAAGCGGCGTGTCGTGAGGGGAGCGCTCGTGAATACTGCCGATTGAATGTCGATCTCGCGGATTGGTTAGCGGCGGCTGCAATACACGCGATTCACGATGCGGGCCTCACTTCACATGACATCGCTGCCGTCGCATCGCACGGACAAACGTTGTGGCACGAACCGGGGCATAGTACGTGGCAAATCGGTGACGCGGCCCGCATAGCCGAACGCACGCAATGTGCCGTCGTCTCGGATTTTCGGTCGCGCGATGTTGCGGCGGGCGGGCAAGGCGCCCCACTCGTTCCGATGGCCGATGCCATGCTCTTTTCGCATGCGCACGAGTGGCGTGCACTACAAAACTTAGGAGGCATTGGCAACGTCACGATCGTGCCACCGTCGTCGAGCATCGCCAACGGTGGGCTCAGCGCCGTCCGCGCGTTTGACACGGGCCCCGGCTGCGTGGTGATTGATACTGTGACGCGTGCGTTACATCCACAATTGTCGTACGATGCCGACGGCGCGTTGGCACGCGCGGGCACTGTGATTGAAACGGTGGTGCGCGACGCGCTCGCGCACCCGTATTTTGCACAACATCCACCGAAAAGTACGGGTCGCGAACTGTACACGCGCGAGTTCGCCGCCGCGTTTATGCGCGCGTGTCTTGAACATGGCGCTTCAGATACCGACGTGGTCGCGACGACCACGGCCTTCACGGCACGAAGCATCGTCGATCAATATGAGCGATTCATTACCGAACCAATCCGCGATGTGCTGCTATCAGGTGGCGGATCAAAAAACCTGACGCTGGTCCGATTTATTACCGACGCGATTGATGCACGTGCGGCAACCCGCCACACGAACACCATTGCCGTCAAGCGATTTGAGGATGTCTTCTTCGACGGTGAAGCCAAAGAAGCGGTGGCCTTCGCACTCCTCGGCTATCTGCATCTTTCGGGACGCAGCGGCAATCTCCCCAGCGCAACCGGTGCGCGTGGCCCGCGCATACTCGGCGCGCTTACGCCCGCATGAGGGTTTCAATATGAACTTCGAGCGCAGATGAGCGAACAATCGCGACGTGACCTCGCGCAATTACTGATTCCGGTGATCACGTGGCAACCCATTGGTGGCTTTGCGAGTGTCCGTCCGCTCATTGAGCATGCGCTTGCGCTTGGTGTTGGCGGATTCCAGATCGTTGGTGGTGAACAAGACACGGTCAGAGCGTTGGCGAAAGAACTACAACTCAAATCGCGACATCCGTTGCTCATTGCCGCCGAACTTGAGCGTGGTGCCGGACAGCAGTTTGCCAATGCAACCGGACTGCCGCCGCTCGCTGCGATCGCAGCAACTGGCGATCTTGAATCGCTTAAGCGCGCCGCACGCCTCACAGCACGTGAGGCGCGCACGATGGGCGTGAATTGGAATCTCGCACCGGTGTGCGATCTGGATTTACTCGCAGAAAATCCGGTGCTTGGTACGCAGACCATGGGCAATGATGCGCGTCGCGTTGGCTCGCTCGTGTCGGCGTGGATTGAAGCGTGTCAGGCCGAAGGCGTGCTCGCCTGTGCAAAGCGATTTCCAGGCACGGGTCGCGCTACGACCGACGCGCACGTCGTCACACCAGTAATTGACGTGCCGGCGGATCAACTGAAAGATGTGGATCTCCAACCCTTTCGCTCCGCTATTAGTGGTGGAGTGGCGAGCATCATGACGTCGCACGTGGCGTATCCATCGCTCGATTCAAGCCGGATGCCGGCGACGCTTTCGCGCGAGATGTTGCAGTGGCTCCTGCGACAGCAACTGAAGTACGACAATTTGATTGTCTCCGATGCGTTGACGCTGGCTGCGGTGACGCACGATCGTGATGCTGATCTGCGCACGTCAGCGGAAGCTGCTGTGCTCGCGGCACGTGCGGGGTGTGATGTGCTGCTCGATCCTGGCCCCCTCGACGCGGCGCTCGATGCGCTCGAGCGCGCCCTTGATGATGGGACGTTGGATCCGGAACGTGTGCGACAGTCGGTGCGTCGTCGTCTGAAGTGGGCGCAGTGGGCGTCACCACCAAACGATTGGCGCCGACCCAGTGGTGCGGACACGGCGTGGGGCGCCCTCTTGGCGGATCGTGTGCTGCACGTGTTGCATGGCCCGTTGCCGATGCTCGGCGTCGTCACGGAAGTCGCGGCTGTTGATGATGATGAGCGCGTACCAGGTACGCGTGCGGCACGGAATGCACTGGTGGATGCACTGCGACTTGGCGGACATGACGCGCGGGCGGTGGATGCGCCGTCAGTGGTGAGTGGTGGTCCGCTCGTGGTGGGTTTGTTCGCGGACTATTTGCCAGTCAAGGTGCGTATCACGCTACTGCCCGAGACGATTGCGCGCGTGCATGCGCTCATGGAGCAAGCGGCGGTGCTGCAACGCGGTATCGTGTTAGTCGGGTTGGGTGATCCGCGTTTTGTGGCGCAACTTGCGCTCGACGTGCCGACTATTGTTGCGTGGAGTGGTGATCGCGTCATGCAGCAAGCGGCGGCGCGCGCGTTGGCGAGAGCGCGCAAGTAGGAACGGACACCAATAGCAGTTTCACGCGCGGGGAACAACGGGTTTCACGCGGAGGCGCGGAGAACGCGGAGAAAAAACGGACGAAACCAAATTTAAAAAGACTCATCCGGGAATTCCGGGAAATGCCGCACGAACGGGGACGGTGCGCTCTCGGGTAGCGTGTCGACGGGCAGACCGGCGTTGCACGATTTCTCTATTAACGATGCGATTTTCAGATGAACGCGATCCAGCCGCATCCCGAGCGGAACACATTCGCGCCGTTCGCGTCATTCGCGGTCAGCCGTTGCTGTTCGACCAACGCATCTCCCGAAATTCCCGGAAGAGCCAACTGAAAATGGATGTTTACCGCAACCGACTTACCAGCCACACCACCGCGACCACGGCAAGCAACGCCAAGCACCACATCAACGGTTGCACCGAGCGTCGGCGTTTTTCCACCACATCATCCGGGGCGCCGAGCGCTGCGTCGTCTTCCGCCGCGTGAGCCCGCGAAAACTCCAGGTCGATTGCCGCCTTGGAGGGAATTGGCGTGCCGTAGCGCGGCGTGGGGTCGCTGCGAAATGGTGCTTGCGGAACGCGATCTGCCGTTGTGTCGGGGTTGACCGCTTCGCGCATTGGAAACGAGGCGTAGCCCACCACGTCAACATCCTTCGATGCTTCAAGCGCATCGCCGTCGAAGCGCGCCGCAATGACCGTAATGTTATCCGGCCCGCCGCGCTCGTTGGCCTTATCAACCAAGCGCTGACAGAGCGCGCGCACGTCGCTTTCTTCACGGGCGTATTGCGCAATTTCACTCGTACGCACTAAGCCGGAGAGGCCGTCGCTGCACAGGATGAGCGTATCGCCGCGTCGTACTTGCTGATGCGTGAGATCGACCGTGACGTGTGCTTCGGGACCCAGCGCTTGCAAAATGATATTGCGTCGATCACTAACGTCTGCCTCTTCTTGCGTGAGCTCACCCGCTTCGACCAATCGCTGCATCAACGATTGATCTTTGGTGAGCTGGCGCGCCTGCCCGTCGCGCACGAGGTAGGCGCGGCTGTCGCCCACCTGTGCCAGAAATAATCGATCACGAAACAGGCCGGCAATGGTGGCCGTGGTGCCCATGCCCCGATGCTCCGGGTTTTCTCGTGAGTACTGGTGAATGCGAGTGTTGGCTGCTTCGGTCGCATCACGCAGCGCTTCGGCAAAAACGTCGGCTGACGGGCCGGTTGCATCAATCCACGATTCCCGCAGCACATCCAGCACGACATCGCCTGCCATACTACTCGCGAGTTCACCTGACGCGGCGCCACCCATGCCGTCCGCCACGAGAAAGAGCAACCCGTGGGATGCTGGCGCTACGCTGTAGGGCACCCCGTCAAACTCGACCGGCATACCCGTTTCAAGATTCGCAACGAGAAACGTGTCCTCGTTGTGCTCGCGCGTATGTCCAACATCGGATAGCGCGAATACGCGGACCACGACCGTCGGGTCGTTGTCAGCAGGAAGATCGTTCGGTTGAGGCACAGAGGCGATCACAGCGTCATAGCGCAGGCCGGTGCGAACAAGGGACGGTAGCGAAACCTTACGGACGGGGACGCCGAAGGTTTTACGAGGACCAACGTGGCCGACCCGACGGCACCACGCAACAGGACTTGAAGAGAAAGATGGCCCACGCCGTCGATGTGGGCCAGATGTTGCGCTGGACTCGCTTGATGATCATCGCGAGCTTGCTACCAATGTCCAAGGCCTCTCACCGCATTGTTCTCGCGGCCGCCCTCAGCACCACACTCCTCAGCGGCTGCGCAGCCACCGCTGCGCTCCCGTCGCCCACGTCGACCAATGCGCGTGCTACGCCAACAATAACCCGTGGCGGTCCCGCGTTGTCGCCTCGTGTACCTGGGGGATTGCCACCGGTCCCTGTTGTCAATGGCGCGGCGCTTGATGTGCAAGTGCGCTATCCGTCGGACAACCAACTTATCACCAGTCGCGATTCGAACTTTGTGTTGGGAAGCCTCGGATCAGGCGACGCGACACTGCTCGTCAACGGCGTACCTGTTCCCGTCGCGGCCAATGGTGCCTTTCTCGCTTGGTTGCCCAATCCTCCGACGCACGCCCCACAATACGATGTGGTTGTCATACGGGGCGTGGACACGGTGCGACGAACGATGCGCATCCGGTATGCGACACGAACGCTCATGCCCCTCGATGGAAAACTGCACGTCGACTCTGCATCCCTTGCACCCAGTGCGCGCAATATGGTGCGACCCGATGAACTCCTGCGCGTCAGCATGCGCGCGCCGACCAATGCGTTGCTCTGGCTCGAAAGTGCCGACGGTACACGACGGCCGATGCTTCCCCTCGGTCGCCCGCTCGCATCCAGTGATGCGGGTGCTGTGTTTGCCACCGAGATTGCCGCGCGGCGCCTCGCGGGTGCCAAAGTGCTGGCCATTCGCGCAACCGACACGGTGCGACTCGCGCTGCCGATCCTTCAAATGACGGACCCGGAATCGCGTATAGTGGGCCTGCTGCGCAGCGCATCAACGATTGGCAGTGACACGGATCGTGTCGTCAATGCGCGTACCGTTCCCGATGGCACGTATAAGTGGTTGCTCATGCCCGGCACCGCCCTCGAAATCACCGGGAAGCAAGGCGCAGCAACCCGGGTGAAACTCGATGATGCACTTGATGTCTGGGTGGCCAACGAAGACATCGTCACGATGCCCGTCGGTACCGCGTTGCCGCGTCGCGTCACCGGTGGACTGCGACTCACTCCGTCATCAGAGTTCGTCGACATTTCCATTCCGCTTGGCGAACGTCCAGCGTTTCTCGTTGAGCCTGACGGAGCATCGCTGGTATTGACGTTGTACGGCGTGCAAGCCAACCCGGAAATCTCGCCCATTTTAGGCAACGATACGTTGGTGCGACGCATCAGTTGGGATCAAGTCAGTAGTGAACGCGTGCGCGTCACGTTCACGCTGTCGCGACCCGTGTACGGTTGGCTCGCGGTGTGGGATGAGTCACGACGCGCGCTGGTGGTACGGGTGCGGCGGCCACCGGTGATTGATGCGACGCGACCCTTGCGAGGCCTCACGATTGCGGTTGATCCCGGACACCCGCCTGCTGGCGCCACGGGACCGACGGGGCTCTATGAAGGCGACGCAGTCTTGCCGGTTGGTGCGCTCGTGGCGCAACTGCTTCGCGCGCGTGGCGCGAACGCGGTGATGACGCGCACCACCCTCGCGCCAGTTGGGTTAACCGAACGTGCCGTCGCCGCGCGTCGCATGAATGCCAACGCGTTCGTCTCCATTCATCTCAATGCGCTACCTGACGGCGTCAATCCATTCACAGCGAACGGCACAAGCACATTGTTTTATCATCAGCACAGTGAGCCACTCGCTCGGCCTGTACAACGCGAATTAGTGGCGCGCTTTGGACTGCGTGACTTGGGTGTGCACTATCAAAATTTGGCGATTGCGCGACCAACATGGTATCCGTCCGTGCTCACCGAAGGCCTCTTTGTCATGTTGCCCGAGCAAGAGGCGGCCATGCGCGATCCTGCGTTTCAGTTGCGATATGCGGAAGCCATTGTTGCCGGGCTCGAGACGTATTTCCGTGATCTGGGGCAGCATTGACGCGCACACGTGCCTCTCAGCTTTTGAACGTGCTGTGTATGCTGATGTCGCTCGCGACGCGAGTGCACGCGCAAGTCGACCCTCGTGGATCAGTACGCACCCTACCCACCGCACATTTTCGCGTGCACTTCCACGTTGAGCACGAAGCGGCGGCGCGTATGGTCGCGACATACGCGGAACAGGCATGGACGGCGCTGTCGCGTGAGTTGGTGTCGCCCGCCTTCCCCGTGGATTTATTGATTGCGGATAATGTGGACGACAGCAATGGATATGCGCAGGTGTTTCCGTCAAATCGCGTGGTGATCTACGCGGTGCCTCCGGTGAGCCTCGCGGAGTTACGCTTTCACAGTGAATGGTTGCGTCTTGTTGTGACGCATGAGCTGTCGCACATTTTTCATCTTGATCGAGCGGCCGGGCTGTGGCGCGCTGGGCGTTGGATATTTGGGCGGAACCCCACGCTCTTTCCGAATGCATTCACGCCAAGTTGGGTGAAAGAAGGATTGGCTATTCACTATGAGTCGCAGATCACGGGCAGTGGCCGCGACGTAAGTACCGAATCGCGGACCGTTGCGCGTGCCGCTGCACGCGCGGGTGAAATTCCGGCTGTATCACGATGGAGTTTGTCGACGTCGCGCTTCCCGCGTGGACAGACGGCGTATGCGTATGGTGCGCTGATGATGGAATCCGCATCTCGTGCGGGACGTGACTCCGGCATGCGACGGTTTGTCGACGCCACGGCCACGTTTCCCATTCCGTATCTGCTGGATCGCGCCTCACGCATTGGATTTGGCACGCCATTTTCGCACATGTTTGACACGATGCGTGACTCGTTGCACACCCTTGTGAGCGCGATGGATACCAGCGGTGATGCCGCGTGGCGTACGATCGCGGCCGACGGATGGTATGCGGCGGCACCACGCTGGCGCACCAACGATTCGCTCGTGTGGTCGGCGAGTACGGGTCGAAATATCGCCGGCCTCTACACGGCAGACATTCGTGTGCCAGGCGTCGTGTCGCGCCTCGCACGACGGAATGCCCTGGACGCGAATGTGCCAACGCACGGTGACAGCACGATATTCGCGCAAATGGAGTTGCAGAATCCGTATGTGATCCGCACGGACCTCTATGCAGGACAAGGATCGCACGAGCGTCGCATCACCAACGGTGCTCGGCTGACACAGCCGGATGTGCGTCGCGACGGCAGCATTATCGCGGTGCAATTGGCAACCGCGTCATCGCGCATTGTGCGTGTGACGCGTGCCGGTGTTGTTACGCCACTCACGCACACGAATACATGGGCTGAACCGCGCTGGTCGCCAGACGGCTCGCGCATTGCGGCGATCGAGCTGTTGCCCACTGGGGAAGAGCGCGTGGTGGTGCTGGATACCAGCGGCGCATTGCAGCAAGTCGTCACCGGCGCGCTAGCGGTGTTTGCTTCACCATCGTTCACGCCGGATGGCGCGCGTTTGGTGTGGAGCAGTGATCGTAGCGGTCGCATGCAGTTAGAAACCGCGCGCGTGTTACCCGTAGGTGCGTTGTCGGACACCAGCGGATGGCGTGATGAACGCGAGTCGGTGCGCGTGGCCAGTCGAGTGACAACGGCCGTGTATGAGCCGAGCGTGTCGCCGGACGGACGGATGGTTGTCGCATTGTTCTATCGTGTGGACGGCTCGCACGTCGCCGTGACGTCGCTCGATACGTTGGGGCCGATGGCGCGGAACACGTGGTATCCCGATGCGCAGCGTCGCGTACTGTCGACGACGTCGTTCGCGACGCCAAGTGCAACGCCGACCGTTGGTGCCACGCACCGCTACACGGCATTTCGCCAACTGTTACCGCGCTACTGGACGCCGGTGATCGGGCAAGGTCGAGACGGTGCGGCGACGTATGGTGCGTCGTCGAGCAGTAGCGACATTTTGCAGCGACACACGTGGCGCGCTGACCTTGAGGTCAATCCGCACACACGTGAGGTGGATGCGTCCACGTCCTATCGCTACACCGGCCTCGGTATTCCCGTCGTCGATTTGGATTGGTCGCAGGCGTGGGACGGCACCTTCGTTGTGCAAGACGCCAAAGGTGTGGTCATTGGTGGTGTTGCACGTCGTCGTCGTTTTGCGACGGTCTCCGCGTCGTTCCCGCTGCAGCGCGTGCGACGTGCGCTCTCGATGAACATCGGGGCGCAGTATGAAACGCGTGATTTTACGTCAGATGTCGACGCTGCGCTTGGCGCGCAAAATTCATTGCTGCGACGCGGCACGCGCTACCCCACGGTGTTTGCGGGCACATCTTTCTCCACGCTCGCACGCGGTGCGAAATCCATCTCAATTGAGCAGGGCGTCAACGTCGGCGTCAGCACATCGTATCGCTGGCGTGAGGATGCACCGTCGCTCGGGTCATGGCGCGGTTTACTCACGGGACGTGGCTATCTGCCGCTCGATCTCCCAGGCTACAGCCGACACGTCATTCGCACGTACGTCGCGCTCGCAGCCGCAGATACGAAGACGGCGACGGAGTTTAGTGTCGGTGGCGTCAGCGGTGTCTCGTCCGAACTATTTCCTGGTCTAACACTCGGCGATCCGTCGCGATTGTTTCCGGTGCGCGGCATTGCGCCCGGTTCGCAACGCGGTGTTCGAGCGATCGGTGGTACGGTGGAGTATCGCGCGCCGCTGCTCATGTTTCGCGACGCGCCCGCGCCGTTCACGCTGTTTGCGGATCGTCTGTCACTGTCCGTGTTTACTGATGCGGCGCGTGCGTGGTGTCCAAGTACGTTGGCCAAGACACTCACGCCGGTCTGTGAACGACCTGGTTTGCGTGATGGATGGATTGGGTCGGCGGGCGCGGAACTCACAATCGACTTGGCGTTGCAATACGATACGCCATATCGGCTCCGATTGGGGGCCGCAGCGCCGTACGTGAAGCCGATTGGTGTGTCGGGCCGCGGAGCGTTTTATGTCACGTTGGGTTCGTTTTTTTAACAGCAGGTTTCACGCGGAGGCACGGAGGACGCGGAGAACAGCATAGCATGCCGAGGCGTGGTTGTATGTTCTTCTTTCCTTTAATGGGTACGGCGCAGAGTCCGGTCTCATCGCGCGCCGCTGTTGCTGTTCTCCTGTTCTCCGCGCCTCCGTGCCTCCGTGCCTCCGTGCCTCCGTGTGAAACAGCTGTTCTCTCCAGCCTCAAAGCACCAATGCCCGGCCGTCCCTGGATCGCCCCGAGTGCCGTTGTTGTCGGCGACGTTTCGCTTGCTGACGACGTGTCTGTATGGCCTACCGCCGTCATTCGCGGAGACGTTGAACGCATCGTCATTGGTGCTCGAAGCAACGTCCAGGATGGGGCCGTCATACACGCGGATCCAGGCAAGCCAACCCTCATCGGCGACGATTGTGTGATCGGTCACCGCGCGATTGTGCACGGCAGCATCATTGAGGATGGGGTGCTGATCGGCATGGGCGCGATCCTGCTCAATGAGGTGCACGTCGGCGCCGGTTCGGTCATCGGTGCGGGCGCCGTTTGTACAGAAGGCATGCAGATCCCACCGGGATCACTCGTTGTTGGCGTACCCGGCAAAGTGATCCGCGCCGTCTCGGCAGAGGCACAAGCGGCGACTGTGCGCAACGCCGCCCGATACGTCGAACTGAAAGAGCGATATCGCGCCGGACAAATCCCCGCGTACCGGGGAAGCGTCGATTTGTAACACCTGAGCAAGGTCGTGGATCACATACGGGCCGTCGCTGAAATCTGTGTAAGCAAGCAAATGACACATTTGGATGTGTTTCTAAGCAAGCGGGATGGAAAATGACAAGCTCTACTATACTGTTCGTAGACGTTGTCCATGTCGGATTGCTGCGCGGATGGTGACGGATGCGAGGAACATTCTGTGTTCGCAAGTTTATGTGGGTGCAACGCTTACCTCACTGTCTCAACGAAAAACGCGGAAACGTTGCTGGAGTCCGTACGTTGATAGGACTGTCACAAAGGTTGCGTCGTCAAGGGCGAAAAAAGCTCGGTGGATAACGCGACCGCTTTCACATTTCCGTGATCTGTCTTGTGTAAGTGCAGTATTAACAGAAGGTTACAGCTTCCCTTGCGCGGCATCACGAACCGAGTAACCTACGCGGCCCGCCGGTACGCCGATGACGGTGCGATGCCGCACCTCCGCCGCCGACGTTTGTTGCTCGCCAAAGTCCGCCCCACGCCCTAAGTCGGAGTCAGATCGAATGCCATTTTCCGCCACGCCCCCGGAAGGTCCAGTAACGTTGTCCGCTAACGCGCGGACCGTGCTCGAGAAGCGATATCTCGTCAAGGATCGAACGGGCAAGCCAGTAGAGCAGCCAGAGGACATGTTCTGGCGCGTGGCGACTGTGGTGGCGGAGGCAGACCGTCGATACGGCGCGAGTGATGGCGGCGTGCAGGCGTTGGCCGAGGAATTTTATTTCCTCATGACGCAACGTCGGTTTGAGCCAAACTCGCCCACGTTGATGAACGCGGGTCGTCCACTTGGTCAATTGTCGGCGTGCTTCGTTCTGCCGGTGGGTGATGCGTTGTCCAACGGGCACGACGGCATCTATGACACGCTGCGCTCGATGGCGCTCATTCACCAAAGCGGCGGCGGAACGGGTTTTTCATTTTCTCGCGTGCGCGGCAAGGGCAGTATGGTACGGTCGACCACGGGCGTGGCGTCAGGGCCAGTGTCATTCATGAAGTTGTACGACGCGAGCACGGATGCGGTGAAGCAGGGCGGTACGCGACGTGGGGCCAACATGGGGATTTTGCGTGTCGATCATCCAGACGTGATGGACTTCATCGCGTGTAAAGAAGATCTCACGCAGATCACCAACTTCAATATTTCCGTCGGCATCACCACGAAGTTTATGGATGCCGTGAAGGCGGATGGCAGCTACGACCTTATTGAGCCGTCCACGAAAGAAGTGGTGGGTCAAATGCGCGCGCGTGAGGTGTGGGACAAGATGATTCTGGGCGCGTGGCGTACGGGCGAGCCGGGTGTGTTTTTCATCGACGAAGCCAATCGCTACAACCCCGTCCCGCATATGGGTGACTACGAGGCCACCAACCCGTGCGGCGAACAACCATTACTCGCTTATGACGTGTGCAACTTGGGCTCGGTCAACTGCGGCTATTACGTCACCAATGGCGTGATGGACTGGGACGCGTTCAAGCGCGACATCGCCATCAGTACGCACTTCCTCGACAACATCATCGACGTCAACAAATATCCGTTGCCGGAAATCGATGCGTTGTCCAAGCGCATTCGTCGCATTGGACTTGGTGTGATGGGTTTTGCCGACATGCTGGTGCGCATGGGCATTCCGTATGACAGCACGGAAGGCGTCGAGATGGGCCGTCGCGTGATGCAGTTTGTTGACGTCGAGAGCAAGAAGGAAAGTCAGCGTCTTGCGGGAGAGCGTGGTCCGTTCCCCGAGTGGGCGCAGTCTATCTGGGGCCCTGACGAAACGTGTGCGCGTGATGCGAACGGCGCGCGCATTCGACCATTACAGATGCTGCGCAATTGTAACGTCACCACGGTGGCACCAACGGGCACGATTTCCATCATCGCCGGCTGTTCCAGCGGACTAGAGCCACTGTTTGCCGTTGCATTTATGCGCAATCAGGCTGGTGTGCGCATGCCCGATGTCAACGAAGATTTCATCGCCATCGCCAAGAAAGAAAACTGGTACAGCGATGAACTGATGGAGCGTATCGCCACGACGGGCTCGGTGAAGCACGCTGAGGTGCCGATCAAATGGCAGGCGGTGTTTAACACGGCCAACAACATTACGCCTGACTATCACATTCGCATGCAAGCGGCGTTTCAACAGCACTGCGACTCCGCCATCAGCAAAACCACCAACTTCGGATTCTCGGCCACTCAAGACGACGTGCGCGCGATTTACGAAATGGCGTACGAAACGAAGTGCAAAGGCGTGACGGTGTATCGCGATGGTTCACGCGACAACCAAGTGTTGAGCACGGGTGCCACCGAAGGGGCGGCAGCCAAGCGTGATGGTGCGCCAATCGATGCGAAAGCCGAAGCGGCGAGGAAGCGTGAACTGGGCGAACTCCAAGGCACCATTGCTGAGTTGCAGAATGAGTTGGAGCGTACGCAGAAGCAGTTGTTTAGTGCGGAGTCGGAAAACGCATCGCGTCGTGTGAAACGTTCGCGTCCGGAAACGATGCGTGGCACCACCATTCGCAAAGACACGCCGCTGGGCACGATGTTCGTGAACATCACAGAAGACGAAAAAGGACAGCCGTTCGAACTGTTCTTAAATCTCGGAAAAGCTGGCGGCAGTGCGATGGCCGATGCGGAGGCGATCGGTCGCCTCGTGTCGCTCGCGCTCAGAAGTGGTATTCCGATGATGGAAATTCATCGGCAGCTGCGTGGCATTTCGTCAGACCGCGCCGTGGGTCTCGGTCCCAATAAAGTGTTGTCGATGCCCGATGCGGTGGGTCTCGCGCTGGAGCAGTGGTGGAGAGACAAGCAGGGTGTGCAGCAAGACCTGTTGGGTGGTGGCCAGCAGGCGCCGGTAAGTTCGCTCGTGCCGCCGCAATCGCTGGCCGGCATTGTGCCAACGTCGCGTCCGCCCGTTGGTGCAGAGCAGATGCAGCCGGACGTGTTTAGTGGCGGTCACGGTGGTGAGGTGTTCATGGGCACGTGTCCCGATTGCGGCAGCCAGTTGGAGTTTGCCGAAGGGTGCGTGAAGTGCCATGTGTGCGGCTTCAGCGAATGCGGGTGACCGACACATGGAAATGTCGGAACGCAAAACCGTTTTCACACCTTTTAGAAGTGTATTCTCGATACGCTGTTTTTTACCTGACGCTAGCCACGCATGAACACTGCATTGTTCTCGGTTGCCAATCTAGAGCGCTTCCCCGCCGTTAGCGGTGGTGGAGCGGCCGCGACCGTTGTCGAGTGGTTGTTCGGGGTGGTGTTGGCGGGGGCGTTCAGTGGGGTGCGGATGTGGATGTGAGATGGTTCGGTTGTGACGTAGCGGCGTGAAGTAGCAAGTCCTCGCGTCAGATTGCAGCGCGGCCGGTGAGTTCACCATCCGCGCTGCTGCACACGTAGCGTAATCTCAGGAATTCCATCTCGACGCGTTGAACATACCGAGGCCATGTTGCCGGATGTGCGTCTACTTCCTTCCCTCCCCTCGTCCGACGACGTTGTCGAAGTGCAAGCACACTCGCGATGAGCGACAGTGACGGCGCGCTTTGAGCGGCCGTGCGTGCGCTCCTGCCTTGAATACGAACACGATGATTCGGTAGTGCTGTGGAGTGCGCCAACCCGACGCAGCTCACCTGTGCATTCGGTTAAGCGATTGCATTGAACAACCATCTGCTATGCATCCAGATGGCGTGATTGTTGCACGATTACCGAGTGCGTCCAGGTGGTCCCGGCGTGTCTCGGAGTGTGCCCTCGAGATGTCGTGGTGACGCTGTCGCGGGTTTATCTCAAACCACGGCAGCCCCTTACGCGCGAACAGGCCACCCGCGGATCTGCCGCGTGTGGCGTCAACGTTAACGGAGAACACGACAGTGGCAGAGCCCAAGATGCACCCCGCAACCGCACATCATCATGATGCGGCTGCCCAGCACCACGCCGCGGCGCATCATCATCTCGAAGCGGCACATCATCACGAAGAAGGACACGACGACAGCGCCAAGACGCACGCGGCTGCCGCGCATCGCCACAGCGAGCATGCGCACAAGCATACGATGGCGGCACATGGCTCGACAAACCACAAGTAGACATTGATCGTACCGACTGGCCGGCCCGCGCGTGCGCGTGGCCGGTCGCTCGTTCGACGCAGGGGTGAGTGCATCCCTCCGTTATTATCTAGCAGATCAACGATGCTATGGTCCGGCGCAAATACCAGCTCAAATTCATGCCGCGCGACACGTGATCGCTACGCTCGACTGTGTGTCAGTAGTGATTTCGTGTCTCCTGAGGCCTCGCACTCTTGAACTAACCCGCATTCACGTAGGGCAGGATAAAGAACACGAGGCCGATGCCGCCGAGCACGAGGGAGGCCCCCCACACCAGCCGCACCTTTGTCAGGGCGGCGATGGCCCCGAGTGCGATGGCAACTTGAAAGAGCGCGACGGCATTGGCGAACGCGTGGTGGCGCGTAAGCAGTCGCGCCGCTTCGTCCGTCCTGTGGTCGCGCTCCTTCTCCAATTCGCGAGCCTTGGCCTGAATGTCGACTTGCTCAGCGTCGTAGCGAGTCGCCAAGGCCTCAACGTCCGCCGGCGATGACTTTCCGGCCGCTTGCCATGTCTGCGACACCGCGCGCGCGACCGCGCCTTTGATCCCCTTCGCTTGATACAGCGCCCACTGATCGGACGCCTGTCCCTGCAACGTGGCTGCATCGGTTTTGTTTGCGAGGGCCTCATTAACAGTGTCCCCCGCGCGCAGGGCTGCGACGGCGCCGAGCGCCGCGATCAACGCAGTAGACAGCGAAATGCGGCGCAGGAACGAAACGCCGCCTTTCTTCTCCATTTCATCGTCGATGGTCTCGCGCAGCTTATCGGTATCGATCTCTTGTGTTTCCGGCATATGAAGTCCCCGTTCGAAAATGAAACCGCGAGAGGATCGGCACGTTGAATGGCACTCGCACTACCCGCGCGCGCGTCTGTGGTCTTCAACGTGGACGTTACGCGTCCTCTGCAGACGGCGTACGGTGTAATGCACGCCGTTAGCGTCCGACCGCGGCGTCCTGCGACACTTACGAACCTGATGAAGATCGTGGATGTTGAAGCTGCCGTCGTTCTGCATCCGGTTCTCCTTCAGGAACGCGAACGAATCGTTGTTGCAGAGGAACAACTGCGGCGCACTGAGTGCTTGGGCGGGATTCCGCATTGCGCCATCTTCTTCGCCACCCTGAGGCCGAAGTTGCGCCCTCTGCGCGCTTTCCGCTCGTCGCAATTGCCCTAGACGCGCGATTCACGATGAATCGATCACCGTCGGTGAGCCACAGGATGTACACCGGATGCTCCTCGACGGCTGGCGCTACGTTCACCGTGATCGCTTACGCGCTGTGCGATCTGTAACGCAGTAGTCACCTGATTGCGCCGTTCTCGACGAGCGCGTTGACATTGATTGTGTCAGTGCACCCGCCGTTCCAGTATCAATTTATCAGCGTTGCAATTGTTTCCGTTCGAGCCACGCATCCACGCTGTACGGTCCCGCGCCCCACGCCGCAAAGAGCAACCAGATAAACGCGAATAGCATCAGCACTTCGCCGTGATTCACCCACCACAATAATTGTCCACCGGCACCGACGTGAATCCAGAAATACCCGACCGCGGATGCGCCTGACGCGAGGAACGCGGTGAGGTGCGTGAAGAGTCCAACAACCAAGCAGACGCCGAGGACAACCTCCAGCACACCGGCCACGCCGTAGCGACTCATCAACTCTGCCGTGCCGCCGTTCGCGCCCACGCCGCCAAACCAACCGAAAGTTTTTTGCGTGCCATGCACAGAATAAGCGAGTCCGGCGGCGATGCGTAGTGCGGTTTGCGCAACGGGCCCGTAGCGAGCATTCAACGGCGACATCATAGGTATTGTCCAGTAAAAGAAGACGTTCGAAGCGTATCAATAAAACGTATGCGCAGACCCGCAGTGGTGTGGTAAATGTTGTCATCATCATGTCGATCGATCAAGGCAGTCGTCGCGGACGCAGCAAGGCAACGCGCGTTGACACCAGTTGGAAATCGCATTCGCATACCGATTACGGATGCCGCCGCCGTCCGTCACGCAGTCGCGCGGCGTCGAACAGTGGCGCCGCCGTGATGCTCAATAACAATCGGCGTGGAATGCGCGTGTTCGATGCAACGGGGAATGACACGTCAACACGCGTGGACGACACGACGCCGTTTGCCGCGAGCACTCGCAATCGCGCACCCACCACGGCAACCGCCAGATGCCTCGGCGTTGTTGGTACGGGACTATCCCATCGTACGGAGCCGGCAGTAAACAACGCCGCATCAAGCACCGAGCCTCGCCCAAGCGGTCGCACATGAAACGAACGCTCCAGCGACGTCGCCACCGCGCGATTCGCAAAACGAAAAGCACGTGGCACAGCGGAATACGTCGGATCGGTATTGATGTTCGTCAACGAAAGTAACCGACGATCCCGATCTACTTGCAACAGTTGCTCCATCTGCACTCGTCCGCCCCAGAAGCCACGCCACGCGTCACCATATACGCTCACCGAGGCGCGGCTGATGTGATCCTCCCGCACGTTGCCAAGAAAGCCAGACGTCCACGCGTCGGCCGTGATGAGACGCCCCCGTGTGGGCATCCACATGCGACCAATCCACGCATCGTAACGCGCCGCATACGCATGCTGCGCGCGATCGTGCCCGGGCGCAACAAGCACATCACCTTCGAGTCCGATCGGCACGTCGACGAGTCCACGTTTCGGAACAATCCAGCTTGCAGTATCGAACATGGCGGCGCGACGACTCAATCCCAACTCGATACCGGCGAAGGCCCGGGCTCGCGTTGTCGCTGCAGTATCGGTGCGACCCAACAAGGAGAAATCTGTGCTGTCGAATTCGACGCCAAGATATGGAACCAGAAACGCATGTGTGACATCGCCGACAATGCGGCCAAGCTGCGCGCTGCCAAACAGCGCACGTCGCGCTGGTACGCTGTCTCCCAAATGGCTGAATATCTGCCGATAGATCAGCAACTCCATGCGCCACGGATCAGCAAGCGAGAGTTCGCGATGTCGCAGCGATACACGTTGCAGTTGATTGCCGGCAATACCCGACACGCCCAGCGACGCTACGATATCGGTGCCAAAGAGCCACGGGTCAGTGAGGGCGAGCGAACCGCCGTGACCACGAACATTGCGATCATCGGTGATCGAGAGTGCGCGCCCAGTGCCGAAGAGATTGCGATCGTCGATGCCGCCTGACACGGTCGACGGTGGAACGATGCGCAGCACCGGCGTGAGTGTCCATGCGTCGCGCGTGTTGATGGTGACGTTAATCGAATCATTCCCGACACACTGATCGATGGTCATCGACACGTCCGCGTACAACCGTTGACGGCGCAGTCGGCGCAACGCTTCGCCCATGAGCTCTGCATTCGCGCTGTCGTCCGCCTTATACCGCAGCTGGCGACGCACGACCGTGGCCGATGTGGTCGGTCGCAACATATGCAACCACATACCGACAACAGGCATCGGACCCGTGCCTTCGGATTTGATCACAATCTGCCGGATGACCGTTCCCGCAACGCCCGTGGGTTCGGTACGCGTGGTGCGCGACGTACACGTTTGTGCGCGCGCAACTGCACTCCCGTAACAACTCGCGCAAACGCCCACTAACCATGCCAAACGTGTGTTCATCGCGTTGTCGAATCCATCAAAAATCGCACGGCCTTCGAAATAATCGGTCCCGCAACGATCATGCTTTTCAATCCATGCCCCGCCAACGGTACTTCGAATCGGCGCAAGCGCGCGCCACCGATGCGCACAAAGTCCGGATCATGATGCCGAAACGGATCATTCGCTCCGCGCACCAAGGCGATGCGTACGTGCGGATCAAGCTGCGCCGTGAGTGCGAGCGTCGAAAAACTATCCGGCCCTGTTGCCTCAGACATCAGCAAATCCGCTGCCGTGATGAACAAATGACCCGAGCCGCTGATGTTGAGCTCCAACACACCAACGAGATGTGGTGGCGGCTGATACCGAGCAATCCAGAGCGCCACCTCGGCACCAAACGAATGCCCCCCGACAATCATCGGAAGCGAATCCGCCTGAAGTTCGTGCCGCGCGCGCGCCATCAGCTTTGCAATCTCGACGCCGAACGTGCTGTCGCGCTGTGGTTCGCGTTCCGGCAGCGTCGAGAGAAACTGCCGGACATCGAGACCAATCACACCATAGCCATCGTCGGCAAGTCGCCACGCGAGATCCTGGTGCGGCGCTCGAAAGGCCACGTCGTTGCCCACTAACAGGATCACTCCAACTGCGGGCGTTTTTGTTCGCGATGGATAGAAATACAACCAGGGCGTACGTAAGGTTGTATCCATCGGCACGAGTGCTGACGGATGTCCTGTCGAGCCGTGGTTGGCGTATTGCACTGTGCCCACGACCGCCGCGACCGCGCCGAGTCCGTATAGCAGGACACGCACCCAGCGTTTCATCAAACGACGGTTACTACTTTGCAAGTGACGCTGGCTCATCAATGTAATAGAGATGCGGCCAGAATTTTCCGGTGAGGGCGACCCGATGACGCGCCGCATCCCACGCAATGCCGTTCGCAACGCCGCCGCGCAGCTTCACGCGACGTTTGTCGTCTGCGCTGAGCAGTCCTGAGACGTCAAGCCAGCCTAACACGCGTCCGCTTATCGGATCGATACGCGCGATAAAATCGGTTTGATAAATGTTGGCCCACAGTTCGCCCCGGACCCATTCGAGCTCGTTTAACATAGGTACCGGCGTTCCAGCTTCCGACACGGCGATACGTCGCGTGACACGAAAGCCGTCGCGGTCGAGCACACGAATGGAATTGGAACCGTCGCTGAGGTAGAGCGATGTGCCGTCCGTTGTAAGTCCCCATCCTTCTCCGTCGTACCGAAGACTGTCGAGGAGTGCAAGCGTAGTCGCGTTGTACACGTAGCCGCGGCCCGTCTTCCACGTGACTTGATACAATTTCGCGTCGAGCAACGCGATCCCTTCACCAAAATCAGACGACGGCAGTGCTGTTTTTCGTTCTGCGACACCGGTCGTCGCAGTGACGATGCGGACGTCCGATTTTTCAAAGAGTCCGGTACTTTCGAACATGCGCGCGTTATCGATAACCAATCCCTGCGTGTAGGCCAACGTATCGTGCGGAAACGTTCGCACAGCCTTGACGAGAACGCGCGGCGTCGTCGCGTCGAACGGAACAGCCGGTGGCGCTTCATCCGCATTGGTTGGCGAGGGAAGTGTGCGCATCCCGCGTGGCAGTGCTGGTGGTTGCTTCGACTCGTTGTCGCTCGCTGTATCACCACACGCCATCAGTGCGAGACACGCGAGGACGATGGCCGCGCGCGCTCGCCTCATCGCCATGTCTCGACCGGTTGCTCGGAGACCATTACATGCGTCATACGCAACGCCAGCCGCGAACCCTTCGAGACGTCAACAGACGATTCGATGAATCTTTGCTCATGCGCCTTATCTCGGTCGCGGTTGAATCCTGGCGTCAGCACCAGCGCGCCTCTTGGCGCACCACACACGCGAAACGTTTGGCAAAGGGGCATACGGAGTGTCCCGGCATCGTCGTTGAGTTGCGACCGATCAATGTAACGCTCCGTGAGCTTACCTGATGCGCGCGGAACGCGCTAACAAAGAATCCGCTAAGGGTTCCGACGCGCAGCGATTGCATCGACAACCAGCGACGTCATCGTCTCGGCAAAGCGACGGGCGTCAAGGTCGAGCATTGGCTGGGAACACACGCGATCACCATACAGACAACCCACAACATCGCCATCCACGGCAATGGGAAACACCCCGAACTGCGCGACGCCGAACGACGCAGCCCAACGAACCTCAACGTCGGTCATCTCCCGGTCGAGGGGCAAGTATAGCGTTTGATGGCCCAGTACCGCAGAAGCGACGGGACCGCCATCCGTAGCAAGCGGAAAGTCGAGGCGCGTGATCAGCGATTCCACGTCGAGTCCAAAACCGGAGCGTGCGAACAATCGCGTCCGGTCGGCGTTGACGACGCACGCGATCACACGATCGAACGGCGCACCGCGGAAGGCCCCTTCGAGCGCGAGCAAGAGCACGGGACCAAGTTCGCGTTCGAACTGGGGGTTAATCCGACCCTCCAGTTCTTGCTGCAGGCGCTCGCGCAATTGCTGTGTACCAAGCACCGCGGGCGTCGCCGCTTCTACCGCACGCCACTCACCCGACTCTAGCGGTGCGACGCCCATCGCACAACGTGCTGCATTCGAAAGCTGTCGCATACGCAATGCCCCGATGGCGACGCGCGCGTTCACAAACAATTCTCGCGTTTCGCTGAGCGCCGCGTCGACAATGTCACGCACTTGTTCGCGTGTAAGCTTCAGGCGGACGCGATACCGCGCCATCAGTTCATCGACGCCTCTTTGCGCGTCGCGCTCATCGAGATCACGACGATAGATGACATTCGTGAGCTCATGACCAAACGAGGTAACCGCACTCTCGTCGGCGTGCATTGCTGCAGCCTGCGCACGCATGCCAATCAACACAGATTCCGGCATATCCCAAAATCGCGCAACCAGCTCGCCCAATTCTTCGTAGCGAAATCCGAGCACGTTAAACGCCGCCGCATGATCACTCTTTCGCTCTTCAAACATCATCGTGTGAATGCGCGCATAATCATGCGGAAAATGACAAGCGATTAATACTTCGCCAAGATTGCGGAACATACCGCAGAGATGCGCTTCTTCAGGAACACCAAGGCCAAGTCGTAGCGCAATCTCTCGCGCGTGATTCGCCGTGATTCGCCGTGAGAAGCGACAGCAACATCAACTCCTTAAGGCCAGGCGATTGTCGCTGATAGTTCTCAAACGGCAACAAGCTGCTAGCCAGTTGCCGCACGGTCTTGGCGCCGAGCAGCAGCATAGCGTGTGTCGCGCTCTGAATCGGACGCGTGCTGCGGCGATAGTGCACGCTGTTTGCCGTGCGAATCACGCTGAGCGTCAGGCTATACTCGCGCAACACCACATTCGCCAAGCGCTGCAGCGATTGGCCGTCGTCATCCAGCGCCGTGATCGTATCAATGATCTGGCGCGAGAGCGCCGGAAAGTTGCTCCCCTCGCGAATTCGCGCGAGATAGTGCTGCGCCGGCGCGAGAAAGTCGGCGGCTCCGTCAACGAGTTCACGCGCATCCGGACGGACGGTAGTTCTGATCAGCATTCACGGTCGATAAAAGGTCTCCGTAGCAGTATCGGCAGCCATATGGTGTCACTCAACTCGTCAATGTCACTACATTTCACTCGTACCGATCTCAGGAGATCACATGACCATGAAAAAGAAGAACAACAGCGCCATTCCGGACTTTTCGCGAAAACGACCGGTGGCGGGCGACAAGCCGATTGTGGCAGGCGACAAGACGCACACGCCAAATCCTCGGCAACCACAGAAGCCGCCGGCCAAAGCTAAGAATGGCGGGCGCCGCGGTACGTGAATCTCGCGCGCCTTCACGTAACACTCGTGAAGGCGCGTGGTGAATACCCAATGGCCGTTTCGCCGAGGAGGGCGCGTTTGGTAGCGACGACAAAGGCCGCGAACTCGTGCTCGATGTTGCCGCGCGCAAGTACAGCGCTTGTACTACCGTGGTTCACGGCTTCACCGCACCGGCAGCGCCGGCCCGCCGTGGATCAGCGCCTGCGGTGACAGACTTACCGTCAATCGAGATCGCGGCTCCATAGCCTTCGCGCAGTTCACCGCGCATGGATACGAAGCTGATGTCGTAGCCGAGCATGCGAAGTTTTGCGATGACGGACGGCGCAAAACCATCTTCCAGTTGGATGTTATACGGTGTCGGCGCAGTAGGTGCAGCAGCAGCACCGCCACTGCCAGCGGGAAGAAACCGCGGCAACTCCAACGCTAGTTGTGGATCGAGACCAAAGTCGAGCGCGCCGATGAGCGTTTCGTACACTGCCGCCGTGATCCACGCGTTGCCAGCGGCTCCAACCGCGAACACTGGCCGTTTTCCCTTAAATGCTATAGTTGGCGCTAGGGTGCTGCCGTGCCGAGCAAACGGCAATCGCGATCCGTACTGCGTGGGATCCGTGCCATAAGACGTCAGCTTGTCGTTGCTGAGAAAACCGAGTCCTGGCGTAACATAAAAGTTGCCACCCCACGTACCGAGCGTTTGGGTGACGGCGACGGCGTTTCCTTCGTTATCGGCGACAGTGAATGCAGTTGTACCGGCCGCGTGGCACACGGTCATTTCGAGCGCGTGCTCCGGTCCGCACGGCGATTCGGCGCGCAGCGTGGCCACAGCATCGCTACGCTCACTCGGTGCCTTTACGGCGTCGACTGGCTTGATGTTCTTCAAGCACGACAACGTGTCACCGCGCACATCGATTGGGCGCAATGCTTTCTCGGCGTTGAAGCAACCCCAACGCACATGTGCGGTATCGCGATTTACAATGGGCGCGATGTCAACCGGCCACAATGCGGGGTCGGCGATGCGATTGCGCGAGGACGGCACAAGAAACCACGCGCTGAGCATCGCGTGGAGTGTGTTTGCGTCGTCCGTATAATTTGTCGGCTTTGGAAATTGCTCCAGCAAATTGAGACGAGCCACCAATTCGGCCCCACCACTTACGGGCGGCGCGCTCGAGTAGATGGTGTAGCCGCGATACGTGCCAGACACGGGTTCTCGCTCTGGCGCAAAGTATCGCGCAAGGTCGGACAGCTTCATCGCGTTGCCCTTCGCGTGCATGTCGTCCACCCACTTTTTCGCCACGTCACCTTTGTAAAAACCGTCTGCGCCATTTTTGGCGATCTGTTCAAGCACCCATGCGAGATCGGGATTTCGGAGCGTGTCTCCGGCAACGAGCGGCTGGCCGTCACGAAAGAACAACGCGCGACTGCCTTCGTATTTGGCAAAGTGCTCGCGCTCCGTCGCCAGCGTGGTCGCAAGTCCTTCACTCACGGCATAACCATTGCGCGCGGCGCGAATTGCGGGCTGTAGCAGCGCACTCCAGGGTACTTTCTTGCTGCCGTACTTGAGCCACGCCGCATGCATCCCGCCAACCGTACCCGGTACATTCACCAACACCGGCCCATCCGACGGATACCGACCGTTCTGCAGCAATGAGGTGTTGGACAGTGGTGCGTCTTCTGGAACGCGGCTCATAAACTCGATGAGTGTCGGCTTGCTCATCGATGCCATGGTGATCACCATCTCTCCGTATCCGCCAACACCACTCGCGTCCGGCTCTACAACGCCGAGCGCAAAACTCACGGCGACGGCGGCGTCGACCACGTTGCCGCCGGCGCGCAATATCTCTAAGCCCGCTTCCGTCGACACCGGATGGGCGCTCGATACGGCAGCACGTCCGGTCGCTGCCACGCGCAGTGGCGGACGATCTTTGAGCATCGCGTAAATATGCGCTTGCAATGCGTCCTCAGTGGTAGCGGCCATCGCTGCCGGACGATGCTTGCGCTTCACCGCGTCCCATAACGCGAGTCGCGGCGCAGCATCAGAGCTCGAAAAATACAGTTTCGCCGAACGTTCCCACACGCGATCAAACGCCTCTGCGTTGTGCGCCGTACGATCAAGCAACACCGACACTTTGTACTCGGATGTCGTGCCATCCGGCGCAACGGGCGCATTCACGAAATACAGCGCGTCTGTACTCAGTGCACGATCGACGGCCGACCGATCGAGCCCGCGATCCGGATCACCATTGTACGCGACGGCCACGTCATCCGACTCGGCGATCGCAAGCACGCGTCCGTCCGGCGACCACGCTACGTCGCCATGTCGCGACGACGCGAAATTGGTCCAACGGCCGTTCGGCGGCACTACAAACACACCGGAGCGCGACGAATACGCGAGTCGATCGCCTGATGGGGACCACGCGATGCGTTCTGCATTTCCATCGCTATTGGCGGTGTTTTCTGCAGCTGATGCGACGGTGCGCACATAAATGCGACGACCTGTTTCTGTGGCCGAGATAAACGCGATGCGCGCGCCATCAGGCGAGAACTTCGGTGCGCTTTCCATCTGCTCGCGCGTGGTTAGTCGATGCTCGTGACCACTGGCATCCCGCATCCAGATACGCTGCGCTTGGCCCGCGCCGCGCACGAAGGCGATGCCGCCATCCGGTGCAACGCTCGGGGATGTTTCTGGTTGTGCGGTCCCGAAAATTCGTTCCGGTGTACCTGCGGTGCCATCAACTGCGATGGTCACGCGCCATAAGTCGTAATTACCGCTACGATCCGAGGCGAATACGATCGCCGATCCATCGCGCGTCCACACGGGATCTCGGTCCCAGGGTAATCCGCTGGTCACGCGCTGCACGGACAAATCGCCGCTGCGCTGTACAAAAATGTCGCCACCAACCGCAAACGCTAATCGGCCATCGGGCGCGTACGACGGACCGCGCGCACCATGCAAGAGCGCCGAATCAGGTGCGATCTGCAACAGGAGCGCGGCTACTAACGCGATGTGCACTGTGCAATCCTTATTTAACGGTGGTGGGCTTTCGCACGATGCGAATTGATTCGATAACGTCGCCTTCTTGTATTCGATCGACAACATCCATACCATCGGTTACACGCGCAAACACCGTGTATTCGTGATCGAGACGGAAATTGTCAACGAGATTGATGAAGAGTTGCCCGTCTCCGGTGTCGCGTCCGCGTGTTGAGATTCCAAGCGTACCGCGCACATGCGACAGGAGACCGACTTCGTCACGTAGGAAGGTGGGCGTGATACCGTCATATTCGTCGGCGCCTGGGCTACCCCCTTGAATGACGAAGTTCGCCACAATACGATGAAATGTGAGTCCCTTGAACGTCCCACGTTCACTTAATTGCGCGAACGTCGCGACTGTCACCGGCGCATCGTCGGTGAGCAGCTCCAACGTGATTGTGCCCAAATCCTTCATGCGAATAGTTGCTGTTGCGCCGCGTAGTGCCGAGACGTCGGCATCGGACTGGAGCGGCGCGGGTACGTAGCGCGTCGTTGTCGGCTGCGCGGCGTTGCCCGACTTCTGCGAAATGATCTTTGCGGCGAGTGCGGCGACCACTGGATCGACGTCAGCGAGCAGTGGGTGTAACGCGGCTACCATGCTTTTGTCATCGACCTCACCAAGCCGATTGAGCGCCGCAACGCGCGGCTCGCGTACGGTGGCGCGGCCAGTGCGCGTGAAGCGTTGCAGCGAGGCAAGCAGCGGCGATTGAGCATTCGCCAGTGCAGCGGTACCCTGCAAATGTTCCGCGGCTGCAAATGCGAGACCCGCGTGCGTGCTCATCAGGCCGCGCAGCGCATCGGCGGAAGTCGTCATAGCCGCAATCGCCACATTCGGTTCACGATCCTTCGCCAACAACGAGAGCGTTTCGCTGTCCTTCAACAGCTTGGCGGCTGTCGCGGCCCATGCGCGCTCCTGCCAGATCTTCGAGGTTGCCGCTTCGCGCACGTGCGGTTTCGCCGCGTCTGGCGCAACGTTGGCTAACGAAACAAGCGCATGCGCGCGAACGCGCCACGATGCCCCACGAAGCACCATCGATTCGATCACGCGGGCGTCGCAATTTCGTTGGCCTAACGCATCCGCAACGGCTAGCGTGACCATCTCGCTGGGGTCGTCGACGCTGTTCATGAGCCGACCGCAGGTGGCAGCGAGGTGCATGACTTCGTAACGCACGATTGGCGACGCATCGTCGATAAATTGTCGTGTGCCAAGCACTGCCAGGCGGCGCACCTGCGGACTCGCGTCGCGCAGTGCGATCGCGAAGGTCGTTGAATCGTGATCCCCAGCTGTGTTGAGCGCGAGCAGCCCTAGTTCACGCAATGACTCGCTCTCGTTATCGCGAATCGCGCGACGTATCGCGATGAGTGTGATTAACGCTGGTTTAGCGGTGCGCGCGTTACGACGAATCAGTGACTCCAACCCTCTCGCGGCACCAACGCGTGCGTCAACACTCGCGTCGGACAATCCACCCAGCAGGACCGGCTCCGCGTCCGAGAACACACTGCGCGCCGATCGCCCAAGGGATTCGTAGATCATCGCGCGCACACGACCGCTTTTTTCGGCGGGAAGTAGCGACGCGAACGGGTATGTTGCTCCCATCTGCGCCAGCGCATTTACGGCTTCACGCCGCACGTCGACATCGGCGGCGATCGTGAGTGGCTCAACGTCGCGCTGCAACGCAGGACGTTCGAGTCGGCCAATCGCACGCACGGCCAATCGCTGGATTTTCGTGTTCGAACTTTTGAGTGCGGCGACTAACTCCAGCGCGTTGTCCGTACGCACATGTTCCAGCTCGAGAATTCGCCGCTCCGACGGATCTTGCGTGAGCAACGGCAGCAACAGAAGCCAGATCATAGGAGAGTCGGGCGCGAGGGAGATACTGGATCGGCTCGATCACGTGCGCGGCACGGTCGAAAGTCAGATGGAAGAATGGGGAGGCGCCAAGTGACGCGCCAGCATTGTTGGCCTGGCCCGCTCGCCAACCGTTCCGACATCTCCTGCAGCGATCTGTCCACCAACGGCGTTCTCTCACTGTCGCCGTTGCGGCACCAACCGTCATCTATCACGGAGTTCGCATGTATGTAGTTCGCGCCATTGCGTCATCGCTGCTGCTGGTGGCGATGGCTGCACCCAATGTGACGTACGGGCAACCGGCCAAGGTAAACGCATTTGGAAATCCCGCGCACATCACCCCAGCGCCGACCACGGCTGCGATCACCGCGCGCGATTTACAGATTCGACTGTATCAGTTTGCGGACGACTCGATGCAGGGCCGCCAAGTCGGCCGATTTGGTAACATGAAGGGTACGGACATGATTGCCGCCGAGGTGAAACGATTGGGTCTCGTGCCCGCAGGTGACAACGGCACGTATTTTCAGGTCCTGCCATATCACGTGCGCAAGTTTACGAATCATTCGCGGCTCACCGTTGATGGCAATCCGCTCGCGTGGAATACGGAATGGACCGCCGTGCCGGGTGCGCGTGCACCGCGCGCCATCGCCAACGTTGACGTGGTATACGGCGGAGTCGCCGGTGATAGCAGCACGCTCATTCCTGCAGCGCAGGGAGCCGGAAAGTTTGTCGTGCTGGGCGCGTCTATGCGTGCGCCGCAAGCGAGTGGTCGCGGTGGTCCCGGTGGTTTTGGCGCACCCCAGTCGTCGCCGTTTCCTGATGCCGTCGCGATCGCGACGGTGGATCTTGATGCGCTGACGCCGACACAGCGCGTCGCGCTGAATGAGCCAACTGTCGCGTCGTCCGGTGGTGGTGCGCGTGGTGGTCGTGGCGGCGCGGCTGCGAGCGCACCGGTGGATTCGATGACGTTGCTTAAAGCGCAGCTCGCTGCCATGACACCGCAGGCGGCGATTCGTCTCACGCGAGAGGGCGCTGCGCAGCTGTTCAAGGGCCGTATGATCGAGGCATTGAGCCCGGGTGCGAAGGGCGCGATGGTCACGGCATCACTGGACTATGTGGAGTTGCCCACTGACTGGGCACGGAACGTCGTTGCGATTATTCCGGGTAGTGACCCTAAGCTTAAACATCAGTATGTCGCGATCGGCGCACACAACGACCACGTCGGGATGAATGCGCCGGTCGACAAAGATTCCATTCGCGCCTATAACATCGCGAAAAATCGGTATTTACTTGCGGCGGATATGAAGCAGTTGGCAGCGTCCGGCAAGATGACTGCAGATGGTTACAGAGTGAACATGGACAGTATTCGAAAAATATATCCGAAGCCGCGATTGGATTCGATCAATAACGGGGCGGACGATGATGGGTCGGGTTCGATGGGTGTGCTCGAAATTGCGGAAGCCATAGCGGCTATGCCAGTGAAGCCCAAGCGCTCGACGCTGTTTGTGTGGCACACGGGTGAGGAGGGCGGATTGGTCGGGTCGGCATTCTTTGTTGCAAATCCGACGGTGTCGTTGGATTCTGTGGTGGCACAGATCAACATCGATATGATTGGTCGTGGCCGTGCGGAAGATCTGCCGGGTGGTGGACCAGACTACATGGGCGTAGTTGGATCGTACTTCGATTCGAAGGACCTCGGCGAGACCGTGCAAGCGGTGAATAAGAAACTCGCGAAGCCACTGTCGTTGGACTACAAGTTTGACGATCCGATCGCGTGGGACGGCTACAATAATATTTATGGTCGAAGCGATCATTTCAACTATGCCAAGTCCGGTGTGCCGATCGCGTTTTTCTTTACCGGCCTGCACGGTGACTATCACCAGCGCAGCGACGAACCCGAGTTCATCGACTATCCGCATTATGCGAAGATCGCGAACTACATTCGCGATCTGGTGGTGGAAGTCGGCAATGGCCCGCGCCCTCGTTTAAACGGTACGAAGCCCGCGAAACCACGCGTCATCACGCCGTAGTCCGCTGTTGTGTTGGTGCTGGTGTTGCTTCAGCGCGCCTGCTTATAGCGAAGCGGCGCGCTGTTGTTTGTCCCTATTGCCTGTTCCCTATTCGCGTATAAAACACGTGCGAGTTTATTCCCGGATTTGCGTGTTCCAAACTCGCGTTCGACAAATGATGCATCGTGTATCCAAAGGCGAGTCGCGTATTGCGCGACGTCTCCCATTGCCGCGATACGCCTGGTGACACGGTAAAAGTGGCGTGGGTTGCGTTGCTGTACGGGACAACCTTACTGAACCACGCGGCGCCCGAGGTCACGTGGCACAGAGTAGACAGTCGCGGCCGCAGCGGAATCTCTGCTTGCGCACTCAGCGGCGCGACGCCGAAGCCATAACTGGCGCGGCACGATTTACACGCATCAGCGGCAACGCCTCGATCACCCAGTTCAACGCGCGCACGCTGGAACGCAAACAGATCGTGCGTGCACTGCACGCCGATCAGGCGCAGCGAACCGTGAATATTTTCGTTCGCCTTGACCGTATGCGTGCCGACAGAGCCGCCGACCCAGATATCAAAACCATCAACGCCCGGCAAGCGTTGGAACGACGACGCGGACTGTGCGTGCAGCGGGACGGTACCGCACCGAGTAATCAGCGCGCCCAAACCTGCGCGTGCCGACCAACGATTAACCGCGGGTCGCGTGAGGATGTGCGCTTCTCCTTCCTGTGAGTCCTTGTCGGCGTGCCGAGCGACAATAGATAGCAAGGGAGTGCAGGTAGGGAATGGGGCCGCGAGAATCGCTGATGGACGACTCGCGCGACGGAACGTCAGGCGTCACATTTGTGTAGAGCTTGCGAGTAGACTGCGGCGCGGACCGACGCATACTCTTTCTCAGTCAGGAATCGCAATGACGGACGCCTCTCTAGCCGCACAATCGCAGCCCACGAGTGAAACCGTAACGGCGGATACGGTTGTCGCCGACGCCAACGATCTGGAGCGGCTGGAACGCGCGCGACGCGACCTGCTGCGTGTCCATCGTGCGCTCCTTGAAACTGAGCGTTTGCGCTTCGAGAAAGTGCACGGGCGCGTGGCAAACAATAGTGCGTTTCTGCAGCTGGTCATCGCCGATCCATGGTTTGATTGGCTCCGTCCCATGGCGCAAATGGTGCTCATGATTGACGAACGGACCAGCGATAAGAAATCACTGCTCGGCACAGTCGAAGCGAAAGCGTTGTTCGATCGTGCGTGCAGTATGTTACGCGCGGATACGGACGGTGACGCATTCCAGCGTTTGTTCTATCAAGCCGTGCAATCATCGCCGGAGTTGGCGGTCCTCGCGCGTCAAGTGGCGCTGGGGCTTACCGCCTGAGCGCTCGCGTGCATCGAGAGTGGTCGCGCGCGGCTTTGGCGCGGGCAACGTGCGCCAGCGTGGTGTGCGCGTTCGTCGCGTGCGTGCCTGTCACGACACCAAATCGGGTGGTCGTTGTTGGCACGCGTGCGATCGCGTCGCCAAGTGCGTCGCGTATCTTCACACCGCAGTTCGACTATCTCTGGAATCAATACGAACAGCTGTATCCGTCGTTTCCGTACAAAGCGGTCGACTGGCGTGCGCAACGCGCCCTTTATCGACCGCGCGCACAAAGCGCGCGATCACAAGATGAATTCATCGCGGTCGTGCGCGAGATGCTCGCGCCGCTGCACGATTTGCATGCATTTTTGATTGATCCGCGCGGTGAAATTGTGCCAACCTATCAGCCGTCGGGCGTTGCCAACTTTGACCGATCGCGTTGGGAGCGCGCGTTGCGCGACGCGAGCTTCGTTAGCCGAAGCAACGGCATCGGCGAGGCAATGGTCGGCGGCTATCCGTATCTCTTTATTGCGTCTTGGAATGCTCCTCTCGATATCACAAGTCTCGATCTCGCACTCGCGCGCGCGCGCGATGCCTCCGGACTGATCATTGACGTTCGCACCAATGGCGGTGGCAACGACGCGACGGCACTCGCGCTCGTCGCGCGCTTCGCGACGCGCCCATTCGCCGCCTCGTATGTTCAACTGCGCAACGGCACATCACCGTCCGATCTCGATCGACCATTGGCACGGACAGTCTCACCACGCGGTGCCTGGCAGTTTACACGCCCCGTCGTCATCATTGCCGGTCGCGCCGGTTTCAGTGCAACGGAAAGCTTTGTCGCGGCGATGCGCACGCTGCCCAACGTGACGGTGATCGGTGATACCACGGGTGGCGCGTCCGGAAATCCCATGACGTTTGCACTGGAAAACGGATGGCAGTTCAGCGTGCCGCGCTGGTTGGAATACGGACCTGATCGGAAGCCAATCGAAGGCAACGGGGTGCCGCCGCATCTGATGCTCGCTTGGAACCCCGACACCTATGATAGCGAGCGCGACCCGCTGATCGACGCTGCCGTTGGCGTTCTTGGCGAGCGCACCGGCGTGTATCGTATGGCGCCGGCAAGCGATCGTAGGGATTTTCCGCGCAACTCGGCCACGCCGCGACGCTAGATTGCGCATACGCTTTTTGTATTCCGCGCCGCTGTCGAGGAAGGAATGAACGCTGCACGTCAAGTCCGCGCCGCCGTGGTAATGGGGATGATGCTTGTGCCACTCCTGTTGTCTGCGCAGAGCGCCCCACCGCCCAAACCGAAGCTACCCTCGTCGCTCAAGATCCCGACCACATTCGACAGTTTGTTTGCCGAGCGTGATGTGCGTGCCGAGAGTGCGTTGGGCTATTTGGGGTGCATGCAACGCACCGTCAACGCGTTGCGGGGTGGCGCACTAGGCGCGGTGCCACGCGAATGGTCCATCGCCTGCATGCTGCAGGGTGCCGAGTGGCGCGGTGTATTCGGTGAACTGACCGAGCATGCACCCGGCTTTGCGGTGCGCTTGCAGTATGCGTTGCGCGGCAATGGCGTGGTCGTGAAGGATCCGGTTGACACGGCACGTGCCGCCGGCCTTGCGCGAGCGTTGTTTCGCGGACTCTCCGCGCCGTTGCCTGGTGCCGGAAAGTATGAGTTTATTCCGCTCGCACTGCCACAAAAGACGTACATCGAGGTGTGGTTCGTTCCCGTCCCGTCGAATCCGTCACGCGTGGTTGTAGGCGGCGACTCCGTGATTCAGATGTCCGTTGATGGGTCGCGTGAGCTTGGTCACACACGCTCGGCGCCGTCCATTCGCGAGCTCGCGTTGCCGACGGATGGTGCTGCGTACGTCCTCGAAAGTTCAGAAGATCGCATTCCGCTGCTCAGTGAGTTGGTCGCGTCGCGACTCGCATTGGATTTTGTGCCGCAAGTCGCGGTGCGTACTCGGCAGTATGAATCGCTGTTGACGCGCGCGCAGCTGTCATCTCACCAGTGGAAACACACTCACCGTTAATGCAGATACGACTTATGGCCTCGTTCATGGCGTCGTTCATGGCGCTCTATGTCCATCCATCGCGTCTGTCTGCCGATGGGCAAACGTTGGCGCCGTGTCCACGTACGCCCAATTGCGTATCGACAGAGGCGTCGAGTGAATCGCAGCGCATGCCGACGGTTCCGTTCACGGATAGTCCAAACCTCGCCCAAGCGCGCGCGAGCGCCGCACTTTTGGCCGAACCTCGGAGTTCGGTGGTGTCGCAGCAGACCGGCTACGTCCACGGCGAATGCCGCAGTTTGTTGTTTCGTTTCGTCGATGATGTAGAAATTGTCGTCGATTCGTCCGCACACGTGTTTCGTTTTCGTTCCGCGTCACGCGTGGGGCGCAGTGACATGGGGGTGAATCGCCGACGAATGACGCGCATTTCAGATCGCTTGCGCACCGCAAGCAGTCCCGCGACCGCGAGTCGATAGCGCAATGTCGCTGCTGCTTCGCCGCGCGACACCCGCTGATGTGCCGCTCATTCGCGAGCTCATTGCGGGACTTGCCGCGTATGAGAAACTCTCGAACGCCTGCGTTGCGACGGAGGCACTCTTGCTTGAACATCTGTTTGGTACGCGACCGCATGCGGAGGTGGTCATTGCTGAATACAAGAACGAGTCGGCGGGATTTGCGCTTTTCTTTCACAATTTTTCGACGTTCCTTGCGCGACCTGGTATTTACCTCGAGGACCTCTTCGTCCGCCCAGCGTTTCGCGGACATGGTATTGGGAAAGCGCTACTGCAGCATTTGGCGTCACTCGCGATCGAGCGTGGGTGTGGTCGACTGGAGTGGTCGGTCTTGGACTGGAATGTGGACGCCATCGGCTTCTACGAGCGACTCGGCGCGCGCGCGCACGATGATTGGACCGTCTACAGGGTTACCGGTGATGCACTCACGACACTTGCTAACGGATCGGACGGAGCAAACTGATGTTAACCACACGACGAGAAGTGTTACGCTTGCTGGCCGCCGGTGTCGCCAACGGAACGTTGCTACCACGCGTCGCAATGGCTGCGCGCGCGACTGCGAGGAGCGCGCGTATCGAACGGGTTGGCTTGCAGCTCAGCACCGTTCGCAAAGCGTTGGTGAAAGATCTGGAAGGCACGATCGCGGCCGTTGCAGCGGTCGGTATTCACGAGTTGGAGTTTGCTGGTTACTACAACAAGCCGCCCGTGTGGTGGCGCGGCCTGCTCAAGCGACATGGTCTCACCGCACCGTCGACGCACATCGCATTACCGGCGAAAGATGACGATTGGATGCCGCTGCTGGCACAAGCGAAAGCAATGGAACACAACTGGGTAATCGTGCCGGTTGTCGGCCAAGAATTTCGGAGCAGTGCCGACGGTTGGAAACGGCTCGCGGACCGTCTGAACGCGGGCGGAATGTTGGCACGTCAGGCTGGACTAAACTTCGGCTACCACAATCACGACTTCGAATTTGCGCCGATCGGCAAGACAACAGGGTACGAGATTCTCACTACGAATACCGATAAAGCGCACGTCGATCTTGAACTTGATTTGTATTGGGCCGTAAAAGCAGGGCAAGATCCTTTAGCGATGATCAAGCGCTGGTCGGGGCGGTACACGTGCTTTCACATGAAAGACGCTGGACCGCCGCCGGAACGCGCAATGCTCGATGTTGGCGCAGGCACGATTGATTTTCCAGAGATTCTCGCAGCCGGGCGGGCGCAGGGACTCAAGCATTGGTTCATCGAACATGATGAACCGAAGGATGCGCTCCTCTCGGTGCAGGCGAGTGCTGCGGCGATGCTCAACTATTAACCTAGGCGACTAGATCGCCTTTTTTTGTCATCAACAAAGATCGCACCCGTCGAGTAGCAACAACGATCGTTATCACACGGAGCAGATGCACGTGATTCGCGTCTCGCGCGGTACCCTGTCGACGCCCTCTGCCGAATGAATCATCCTTTTGTAAATAACAAAACCGCATCTTGTCGAATAGAAACGACGTTCGTCGCGGCGCGGAACGGATTCGCGTCATTCGCGGTCAGCTTTTAGCCACTGCAACGGTTCCTCCCGATCCCTTGCCAACGCCCGTGCCGTCCCCATGTTCGACGTGATCCTTTCGTCTGTTTTATGACGCCCTATCCCGCCGCCGAATGCAAGCGCCCGCCACTGCTCAACCTCGCCGCCCCACCTACGATGTATGCATTGTCGGCTCCGGCGCCGGCGGTGCGATGGCCGCATACGAACTCACGCGCCGAGGCGCTCATGTCATCATGCTCGAGGCGGGACCGTGGTGGGATAATACCAAGGACTCATCGATGCTCAAGATGCCGTACGACACGGCACGACGCGGCGCATCAACAAAAGAGCGACAGTTTGGCGAACACGATGCGTGTCTTGGCGGCTGGGATATTCCGGGCGAACCGTACACGGTAGCCGATGGCTCACAGTTTCGTTGGTGGCGTGGTCGCATGTTGGGCGGTCGCACCAATCATTGGGGACGCATCTCGCTGCGGTTTGGCCCGCAGGATTTTAAAGGCAAGTCACACGACGGATTGGGTGAAGACTGGCCCATCAGCTACGATGATCTTGCGCCGTATTATGATCGCGTCGATGACCTCATTGGTATTTTCGGCAGTCACGAGAATTTGCCGAATCATCCCGATGGGCATTTCATGCCAGCGCCCGAACCGCGCTGTTATGAAAAATTGGTGCTGAAGGCGTCGAAGAAACAGAACGTCACGTGCATTCCCGCACGCCTTTCCATCATCACCAAACCGCTCGGCAACCGCGCGCCGTGTCACTACTGCGGACAGTGCAATCGCGGCTGTATGTCCAACTCGAATTTTTCGGCACCCAACGTGTTGCTGTTTCCGGCAATGGCCTCCGGTAAGCTGAAGATCATCAGCAATGCGATGGCGCGCGAAGTGACGACCAACGCGCAAGGGGTAGCGACGGGCGTGAGTTACATCGACAAGCACACTGGGCACGACGAGCACGTGAATGCCAAGGTGGTGGTGTTGGCGGCATCGAGCTGTGAGTCGAGCCGCATCATGCTGAACTCGAAGTCCTCATCGCATCCGAACGGCATTGGCAATACCAACGGTATCGTCGGCAAGTATCTCACCGATACGACCGGCACCGATGTGGCGGGTTATGTGCCGGCACTTGAATCGATGCCGCGTCACAATTGCGATGGGGTAGGAGGCGGACACGTGTACATGCCATGGTGGATCGACAACAAGAGGGTCGATTTTCCACGCGGCTATCACATCGAAGTGTGGGGCGGGTTTGGTATGCCGAGTTATGGCTTTATGGGCGGCATTCAGAACTATCCGGACGGCGGCGGTTACGGCGCGTCATTGAAAGAGAGCTATCGCAAGTATTGGGGCACGACCATTGGTTTTAGCGGGCGCGGTGAGATGGTGCCGAACGAAAAGAGCTTTTGCGAAATCGATCCGGAAAAGAAAGATCAGTTTGGCATTCCGGTATTGCGTTTCAATTTCGCGTGGTCCGACTACGAGTACAACCAAGTGAAGCACATGCAGGAAACATTTCGTGCGCTCATCGCGGAGATGGGCGGAAAAGTATTTTCACCGACGCCCACGAAAGAACGTGGCTATGGCATCGCGACGGGCGGGCAAATCATTCACGAGTTAGGAACGGTGCGCATGGGGACGTCTGCACAAAACGGCGCACTCAACGCGAACTGTCAGGCGTTCGACTGCAAAAATCTATTCGTGACCGACGGCGGCCCCTTTGTGTCGCAAGCGGACAAGAACCCAACGTGGACCATTCTTGCGCTGTCGATGCGAGCCGCTGGATTCATCACCGCACAGCGCAAGGCCGGAGCCCTCTGATGGAACGTCGTGATATGATGAAGATGCTCGCCACTATGCCACTCGGCGCATGGGCGCTGACGCCGAGCGATGTGGTTGATGCGGCGGAGCACACGCATAGAGTTTTGAGCGCGCAGACGGCGCAACCGAAGTCGGTATTTGTGCCGAAGTTTTTTTCGGCGTTGGAATGGCATGCGGTTCGAGTACTTGCAGATATCGTGATTCCGCGTGACGCGAAATCGGGTAGCGCGACCGACGCTGGTGTCCCGGAGTTTATGGACTATGTGATGATTGAGTTTCCCAACAACCAGACGCGCATTCGCGAAGGTTTGGGATGGCTCAATGCGGAGGCGCGCACGCGGTTTGGTGTGCCGTTTGCCGACGCGAAGGCGCTGCAACGATTACAGATTGTTGATGACATCGCGTGGCCCGCGAAGACAAAGCCGCAGTTTGTACAAGGCGCGCGCTTTTTCAGCGCGTTCCGTGATCTTACGGCGAGTGCGTTTTTCACGAGTCGTATTGGCGTGAAAGATATCGGCTATTTGGGCAATATTCCGCAGTCGGCGTGGCATGGATGTTCGCCCGCGGCGGAGAAGCAGTTGGGAGTGTCGTAGTGACAATCGCGCGTGTAGCACTCGGTGTGCTGATCGCGACCAACGTACTCGGTTCGCGCGCCGACATAGCCGCGCAACGTGCACCGATCGCGCCAGCCGTTCGCTCGTTTGTGCGCGTCGATACGAATGTGCTCGCACTGACAAACGTACGCGTGATCGATGGCACGGGTGCCGCGCCAATTGAAGGGCAGACACTGATTGTCCGCGACGGAAGAATCACCGCGATGGGCAACAAGATTGCGATTCCGGCTGGAGCGCAGGTGATGGACCTGAGCGGGAAGAGTGTGATGCCGGGCATGGTCATGGTGCATGAGCACCTGTTTTATCCCACCGGTCCCGGTGTCTACGCCAATCTCGCGGAGAGTTTTTCGCGGCTCTATCTCGCCGGTGGCGTCACGTCGATGCGTACCGGCGGCAACATGAACGGCTTCGGCGATATAGCGATCGCAGCTGCAATTGCGCGTGGCGAGAAGGCGGGTCCGTGGATTGATGCGACGGCACCCTACCTTGACGGGCCTGGGCTCAACTTCGGGCAAGTGCGCGTGCTGAAAGATTCAGCTGACGCGCGGCATCAGGTGGAGTACTGGGCAAACGAAGGAGCGAGTTCGTTTAAGGCGTACATGAATATCACGCGTGATGAATTGCGAGCGGCAACCACTGCGGCCCACAAGCTTGGACTGAAGGTGACGGGACATCTGTGTTCCGTCACGTATCGCGAAGCCATTGCCGCCGGGATCGATAATCTCGAGCATGGTTTTTTTGCGATGAATGATTTCGTACCCAATAAGCAGCTCGATAAATGTTCGGCACGCGGTGGCGCCGCACAAACCACGGTGGCGGCGCTTGATCCGAATTCGTCTCAGGTGCAGGCGATCTTTCAGGAGTTGATTGCGAGGAAGGTCACCGTGACTTCGACGCTCACGATCTTTGAGACATTCACACCGGGTCGACCGATTGGCGCTGGACTTGATATGCTGTTACCGCAATTGCGCGAACAGTATGAGCAACGGTACGCCGCGACGTCAAAGCAGACGCAGTCGGTTTACACGAAGCTATTCCCGGTTGGTATGGCGATGGAACGCGCATTCGTTCGCGCAGGTGGGACGCTCATCGTTGGCACCGATCCCACCGGCGGCGGTGGTCTCGTGCCTGGCTATTCCAATCAACGAGCGTTGGAATTATTGGTTGATGCGGGTTTCACACCGCTGGAAGCCATTCGTATCGGCACATTGAATGGTGCGACGTACTTGGGCCGCAACGCACTCGTGGGTTCAATCGCAGTGGGTAAACAAGCGGACTTTCTGGTGATTGATGGAAACCCTGCGGCGCAAATCAGCGACATTCGCAAGGTACACACGGTGTTCAAACAGGGTGTAGGATACGATCCGATGGCCATCAAAGAATCAGTGAAGGGTAAGGCGGGGCTATACTGAATGCGTCGTCAAACCGCATTCGCCGTTCTTTCGCTCTGCCTCGCGCCGAACGTGTCGCCTGCGCAACGCAAGCCTGTTGAATCGCTCGCTCGCGCGGTGCTCACCGAACTCGTAGCGATGAACACCACGGTGTCGGAAGGTGCAACGACGCCCGCAGCAGAAAAACTTGCGGCACGATTTCGTGCGGCAGGGTTTCCTACCGCTGATGTCCTTGTGATCGGACCAACGCCCAAGCACAAAAACTTGGTAGTGACGTGGCGTGGAAAGACGCGCGGTAAGCCCATCGTGTTCAACGCGCATCTCGACGTGGTTGAAGCTCCGAAGCTTGAGTGGAGTACGAATCCGTTTCAGCTTACCGAGAAAGACGGTTGGTTGTACGGTCGCGGCGTGCTTGATGACAAAGGCCCAGCATCGGCGATGATCGCGGCATTCTTAAGTGCGAAGAAAAGCGGACTTACTCCGCAGCGCGACCTCGTACTTGCGCTGACGAGCGGCGAAGAGAGCGATGTCGACAACGGCGTCCTGTGGTTACTCAAGAACCGACGCGCACTGGTGGACGGTGAGTACGTGCTCAATCTCGATGCCGGCGGTGGCGACGTAGACCATGGCGTGGTACGCGCCTTCGCTGTGCAGGCGGCAGAGAAAGTGTACATGGATGTCACGCTCACGGCGCGCGGACCCGGCGGCCACAGCTCGCTACCGCATGACGAGTCACCGATCGACCATTTAGCGCGTGCGTTGGACCGGCTCGGACGATTCCGCTTTCCAGTGAAACTCAACAATGTGGTCCGCGCGTATCTCGAACGGCGAGCGCCACTCACGCCTGGTGTTGAGGGCGCCGCGATGTTGGCGCTGGCGCACGATCCGAATGATTTGACGGCACAGACTACACTTTTGAAAACCCCGCAGATGAACGCACAACTGCGCACGACATGTGTGGCGACCATGCTGCGCGGGGGCAGCGCGCCAAACGCGATGCCACAAGAAGTAGTCGCGACGGTGAATTGTCGAATTCTGCCCGGTGAACCCGTTGATGCCGTGCTTGATCTGTTGCGAACTGCAGTGAACGACACGAGCGTGAAGGTAGCCGTGCTGCAAGCGGCCACGCCAAGTGCGCCGTCGATACCGCCGGCAGCGATGGTCTCGATGCTCGAGCGCGTCGTGGGTTCGATCTATCCGCACACGCCAGTTATTCCTTTCATGGAAAACGGCGCCACCGATGGTCTCTGGTTTCGGAACGCTGGAATTCCTGTATACGGTGTTGCAGGATTTTTTGTCGAGTCCGTGGTGCACGAACGCATGCACGGTCGCGACGAGCGTATTCCCGTCAACGCCTACAGTGACATGGTGCGGTACAGCGTACAACTTCTCACTGAGGCAGCGTCGCAACGATGATTATTCGGAGCCCGTATCCTGACGTGGTCATTCCCGACACGTCGCTCGTGCCATTTGTGTTACAGCGCGCGAAGGAACTCCATAACAAAACCGCCATCGTCTGTGGTGCAACGGGTCGTTCGTACACGTATGGCGCGCTCGCGGATGCAATTTACCGAGTGGCGGCAGGGCTGTATGCGCGAGGTATTCGTAAAGGCGATGTTGTTGGAATTGTCAGTCCAAATGTTCCAGAATTTCCGATCGCGTTTTATGCAGCGGCGCTCATCGGTGCCATTCCAAGCACGGTCAATCCGATTGCCACCGCCGAAGAGATCGGTGCGCAATTCCATGATTCTGAAGCGATCTGCGTTTTTACTTTGCCCGCGTTGCTTGAGAAATGTCAGGTCGCCGCGCGCCTCGCACCGACCATTCGCGAGATCATCGTATTTGGCGAGGCAGAGGGCGCAGTGCCGATGTCGACACTGATGCAACACGGCAATGAACCGCCGCATGTCGACATAGATTCGGCGAACGATGTTGCCGCGCTGCCGTACTCGAGCGGTACGTCCGGCATTCCGAAAGGTGTGATGCTGACGCATCGCAATTTGGTCGCAAATTTGGTGCAGCCTGGTGGGCAGTTGCCACTCACGGAAACGGACACGGTGATCGGTGTACTGCCATTCTTTCACATCTACGGCATGGTAGTGATCATGAGCTCGGCGCTCATGACCGGCGCGACCATTGTCTCGCTGCCTCGCTTTGAGCTCGAACAATTTCTGCAAGTGATGCAGGACTATCGTGTCACTCTCGCATTCGTTGTGCCGCCCATCGTCATCGCGCTGGCAAAACATCCATCGGTTGCGAACTACAACTTGAGTGCGCTCCGCATGGTGAGCAGCGGCGCTGCCCCGTTAGGCGAACAAATCGCACAGGCGTGCGCAGACCGCCTCAAAATTGTCGTGCGCCAAGGGTACGGGCTCACAGAAACAAGCCCAGTAACACACTTTCATCCGTGGAACACCGCGGTGTCTCGCCACGGTTCCGTGGGACCAATGATCGCGAACACGGAATGCCGTATCGTCGACTCAGATACTGGTCTGGATGTGCCGGTCGGCGAACGCGGTGAGTTATGGATTCGCGGTCCGCAGTTGATGAAAGGGTATTTCAACAAACCTGAGGCAACTGCTGTGTGCATGGCACCAGACGGTTGGTTTAAGACTGGAGATATCGCCATTGTCGACGAAAACGGATGGTTTGCCATCGTAGACCGCGTGAAGGAGCTCATCAAATACAAAGGCCTACAGGTCGCCCCCGCAGAACTGGAAGCGGTGTTGCTCTCCCATCCAAGCATCGCCGACGCCGCCGTGATTCCCGTGCCTGATGACGAGGCTGGTGAGATTCCGAAAGCGTACATTGTGCTGCGCGCACCACTCACGGCAACGGACGTCATGGCGTATGTGGCGGAGCGTGTCTCGCCGTACAAGAAAGTGCGCGCGGTTGCATTCATCGACGTCATTCCCAAGTCGCCTTCAGGAAAAATCCTCCGACGGTTTTTGGTGGACAAGGAACGTCAGGCGCGCGCGCAGTGACCGACCGCACGCGCTGGAGTGAAGCCCTCGTGTTGTCGCACATCGTGCGCATGGGCGGAACCAACGCCGAGTTGATTGCGGGCGTACGTAAAGGTTGATACAAGGTTGATGATCGCGCGCGATCTCGACGTGTACCAGCACCACTTCAAACGCTACGTTTCGGATGTGATCACTTTCTTTGGAGACCGTCATGACGCGTCGGTTATTCAGTGTGTTGTTGGCGCTGTCACTCGTGTTTGGTTCGACCACATTGCCGGCGCAGCGTCGCTTTCGCGGGCCGACGCCTGACCTCGACGTCAAACTCACGCCGTATGATGGCCGATTCGTCTTTGCGCGACTCAAATTCACGACGGCACCCGGTGGTTTTTACTACATGGGGCTCCCCGCGTGGGCACACGGTTTTCCAAAAGCGGAAAACAACCTTGGGCGCATTCTGAAAGATGTGAGTACGATGCGCCTGCATATTGATGCAAGTAACTTGCTCGCGCTCGACGATCCGGAACTCTTCAAATTCCCCGTCGCCTATATGGCCGAGCCGGACTATTGGAGCATGAACGACAAGGAGGCCGCGTCATTGCGCGCGTATGTACTCAAAGGTGGGTTTATCATCTTCGATGATTTTCGCGATGATTTTCGCAATCAAAGCGTCGGTTGGGCAAACTTCCTGACCCAAATGCGTCGCATCATCCCGGACGCGCGCTTTATCGACCTCGACCCTTCATATCCAATTTTCCATTCGTTCTTCGAAATCACGTCGTTCAACATTATCCCACAGGCGTACGATCGCGGTCGCCCTATCCTTCGCGGCCTTTTTGAGAACAACGATCCTAAAAAGCGAATGCTGGCGATGATCAATTTTGACACCGACGTCTCCGACTATTGGGAGTTTTCCGGCACCGGTTTCCGCCCCATTGCCGAAGGCAACGAAGCCTACAAACTCGGCGTGAATTACATCATGTATGCGCTCACGCATTAGCCGCATCCCTACTCCCTACTCCCTATCATGCGTCTCGGCGTCGGCTTTATTGGTTCCGGATTTAATGCGCGCTTCCACATGCTCGGTTGGAAAGGCGTGCGCGATGCCGATATTCTCGGCGTATGGAGTCCGAACGCGACAAACGCCGCGTCAGCGGCACGGTATGCGCGCGAGCTCGATGTTGGTGCGGCGAAGGCATATAAGAGCATCACCGAGATGGTGGCCGATCCGGCTATCGACGCAATCTGGATTAACGGACCAAATCAAGCGCGCATTGAGAACGTCGAAGAAATTGTGCATGCGATTACTTCGGGCAAAGGCACGCTGAAAGGGATCGCCTGCGAGAAACCCTTGGGCCGCAACGTTGCGGAAGCGAAGCACCTACTGAAGCTGGCAGAGAAGGCCGGAATTTTGCACGGCTATCTTGAGAATCAGGCGTTCGCTCCGCAAATCACGACGGGCCACAATCTGCTGTGGAAACGCGGCGCCGCGACAACAGGACGACCGTATCTTGCACGCGCAGCAGAAGAACACAGCGGACCACACATGCCGTGGTTCTGGAATGGCGCGCTGCAAGGCGGCGGCGTGCTGAATGACATGATGTGTCATTCGGCGCTTGTTGTGCGCCAGTTGCTGACACCACCTGGCGACTCGCTCTCCACGCTCGTGCCGAAGCGAGTCACCGGTCACATTGCCTCGCTCAAATACACGCGAAAGGAATACGCCGCGCAGCTCAAGAAACGCATGGGTGTTGACTATCTTAAAACCCCATCGGAGGACTTTGCGAGTGTCACAATCGAGTTCGAAACACCGGATGGGCGTATAGCAATTGGCGAAGCCACCACCAGCTGGAGTTTTGTCGGACCCGGTTTGCGCCTGAGCGTCGAACTTTTAGGTCCCGAGTATTCGATGAAATGGAACTCTCTTGAATCCGGGCTCGATCTATTTTTTTCGCGCGAAGTAAAAGGACGCGCGGGCGAAGATCTGGTCGAGAAACAAAACGCGGAAGTTGGACAAATGCCTGTCGTCGCAAGTGAAGCCGTCGCGTACGGCTACGAGGCCGAAGACCGGCACTTTGTACGCGCATTTCTGGGTAAGGAACCGCCAATCCTCACTTGGCACGACGGACTCGATGTCGTGCGACTACTCATGGCTGCGTACATGAGCGCGGAGCAGGGCAAAACCGTGCAGTTTCCGCCAAGAGGCGTAGATACGTTTGTTCCAGCCGTCGCCCAAGGAACATGGAAGCCGCGCTGACAAACGCGCGACGTCGAACGATTACTGCAGCACTGTGGGTTTGAATTTACGATAGTTGATATCCATCGCCTGCAAGCGACGCTCGTGCGTGACCATGCGCGAAAGAAAGTCGGGATAATTACGACGACTCTTCGCACTCCACAGCGCCTCGGCGAGTGCACTCAGTCGCGGGAACAACATGTACTCAACGTCCTTCGGCGTCTGAATGTATTCTGTCCACACCTGTGCTTGCGCGCCAAGGATGTGTTTCGCTTCCGCTGCGCTTAACTCGGCCGGTACTGCTTCGAACGAATAGACCGTATCCATCGGTAAAAATCCGCCGATCGCGAGTGGTTCGATTTTCTTGTTGAGCGATTGGTAGTGATCGAAGTACGTGTGACTGCCTGGCGCCATCACGACGTCGTGCCCGGCCTTTGCCGCCGCGACACCACCGGCCATGCCACGCCACGACATCACCGTCGCATTTTCGGCGAGTCCACCCTCGAGGATCTCATCCCATCCAACAAGTCGTCGTCCATGTTGCGTCAGGAAAACATCCATCTGTCGGATGAACCAACTTTGCAATTCATGTTCGTCCTTGAGACCGAGGTCTTTTATTCGTTGCTGAATTTTCGGGCTGTTCTTCCACTGTGTTTTCACCGCTTCGTCGCCACCGATGTGAATGTACGGCCCAGGAAAGAGCGCCAATACCTCCGTGAGGACATCCTGCATGAACGCGATTGTGCTGTCATCGGGATTGAGGATGAACTCACTCACGCCCCACAGTTGCAACACACCAGGATTCGTGTCGGGCCTGCTTGAGAGCTGTGGATACGCGGAAACCGCAGCTTGCGAGTGGCCAGGCATTTCGATCTCCGGCACGACCGTGATAAAACGATCTGCGGCATAGGCCACAATTTCGCGCACGTCATCCTGCGTGTAAAAACCGCAATGCGGCTTGCCATCGTACACCCGCTTCGTCGGATCTCCCACGACTGACCCGACCAACGTCTGCTCGCGACACGAGCCCACGACCGTCAATCGCGGATACTTCTTAATCTCGAGACGCCAACCTTGGTCTTCTGTAAGATGCCAGTGAAAGCGATTCAGTTTATGTTGCGCAAGCATGTCGATGTATTTTCTGACAAACTCTTTCGGCATGAAATGACGTGCAGCGTCGAGATGCGCACCGCGCCATTCAAACCGCGGCATATCTTCGATGTGAACGGCGGCGGCCTGCCAGCGCACGTTTGAGATCGGCGCAACGCGGTATATCGCGGCCGGCAAAAGCTGCTTGAACGTTTCGAGCGCGTAGAAAGCACCAGCCGCCGTGGCCGCGCGTACCACTACGCCGGTGGACGAGACGTCCAGCCAATAGCCCTCTGCACCCAGCGCGGCACTGCGTGCGACGCGAACGAGTCGAATGCCCGATGTCACGTCGGCCACAGATGCCGCGCTACGCACACGCAGATCCATGCCAGTGGGATCCGCAATATCGCGCGCAAACCGGTGCGCCACCGTGAGAAATGCAGGATCCGAATGAACAACCGTTGACGCGCTCAGCTCAAATGATCCCGCGCGCGGCGTCAAGACCACTGGCCGCGGGATAACCGCATACTTCGTCGAGTCAATCGCCGCGTGTATCGCCCGCGCCGCGATGAGGGAAACCAGTGCGACGACAATGACGCGCCACGCAAGACGCGGCGTCCGACGATGCAACGCGTGGCGGACGCCCGTCGTCACGCGTCGGCGAGCGCGAGGAGAACATCGCGCACAATCGTCGGGTCAGACGCGCGCGCATGCACTTCGCGTACGCCCGATTTTGCCACGACATCGCGCACATTGTGCCCACGTACTCCGCCGCCGGCAAGCACCGTCAACTTGTCGCCCGCTTGCTGTTGCAACGCCTGCAGTCGCGGCGCTCCATCGAGCGCGGTTGGCGCTTGCCCCGCCGTCAGCACATAGTCCACTCCCAATTGCAACAGCGACGCCATCGCGTGCGTGGCGTTCGGCGTGCGATCAAACGCACGATGAAACGCGATCTTGAGCGGACGCGCGATGGCGATCACTTCCGCCATTCGCTGCACGTCAATGGTGTCATCGCTATGCAAAATCCCAACCACGATGCCATCGGCACCAAGCGCGCGAGCAGCGACGACATCATTGCACATGATGTCGAGATCTTCCGACGTATACACGAAGGTGTTCGTATTCGGTCGAATCATGACGTGCATCGGCACAGACAACGCATCTCGGCAACGCGCAATCAACCCGAGCGACGGCGTGGAGCCACCATCACCTAATCCACAGAGTTCAACACGTCCGGCGCCGAGCGCTTGCACTATGCGAGCGGACGCGATGGAGTCACAACAGGCTTCGACCAGCGGCTGGCTGCGCATGGTTGACGTCATCAATGGGCTGCGGCGGTTGCGACCCCGGAAGCACGGGCCGCTGGGCGAAACAGGAAGAGAAAAACAACGAAGACTCCGAGCGCGCCAAGTGCCGGTATTTGCCAAATTTTCAACCAGTCGTGCGTGGTCACGTGCGCTGCATCAGTACTTGCAAATCGACTCACCACAGAACCAGAAACCGATGCTCCCACAAGATACCCGAAGCCGTTGGTCACGAGATTCAAAAATCCTTGCGCGGCCGCACGAATGTTCGGACCCGCACGCTCGTCGGTGTAAATCTGTCCCGCAACGAAGAAGAAGTCGTAGCACACGCCGTGCAGCAAAATGCCCGCGTACAGAAGCCACATTCCACTGCCTGCATCGCCGCGACTAAAGGCGAAATAGCGAACCGCCCATGCGAACATGCCGACCAGCATGATGATCTTGATGCCGAAACGACGAAGCACGAACGGGAGCAACAGCATAAAGCCCACTTCCGACATCTGTCCAAAGGTCTGGATAAAGGCGGGATCAGGCGCCCTGATCTCGTTCAGGAACGGGTTTGCAAACGAGTAGTAAAATTGCAAGGGAATGCACAGCAGGAATGATCCCAAAACGAAAATTGAGAAATCCATGTTGCGCAGCAACTGGAGGGCGTCGAGGCCGAGGGCGTCACGCGCGCTAAACGGCGCACCAGCCCCTTTCGGCGGCGTCTGGGGGAGCGCCAACGCATAGAGGCCGAGCAGCAACGACGCCCCAGCCGAGAGTTGCATGGGCAGCGCGAGCTTATCGGCGTGCAGCACTTTTCCGACCAAAATGCCGGCGGCAATCCAACCGATGGTGCCCATGACTCGAATGATGGGGAAATCCCGAGCCGGGTCTTTCACATGCTGAAACGAAATCGAATTCGTCAGGGAGAGCGTCGGCATGTAGCAAAACGCATACGCAAGTAGCAGCGGATAGAAGCCAACCCACGTTGTCTGCAGCGACAGCGCCCACATCAAGCCGGCGCCGAGCACGTGCAAAATCGACAGCAACTTCTGACTCGCGAAGAATCGATCCGCGATAATGCCCATAAAGAATGGGGAGACGATAGCGGCAATCGCCGTCGCACCGTACGCACTTCCAATTTGCGTATCATTGAACCCGCGCGTTTGTCCGAGATACGTAGCCATCGTGACAAACCATGAACCCCACACGAAGTATTGCAAAAACATCATCGCCGAAAGCTTGACCTTGGCGCTCATTTACAACAACTCCCGAATCCGGATGCTTCGAAACGCGACCAGGTCACCGTGATTTTGGAGGCCAATACATCCGCGTTTGGCGAGTCCATAGTTCCTCCATTGTTTGAACTTGCTGGCCTGAACGCGTTGCAACCAATCGGGTGACCATAGCTCGTATTCGACGGTTTTTACGCCATTGAGCCAGTGCTCGACGTGCGCGCCATTGACGACGAGCCGAATGGCATTCCACTCGCCGACCTTCTTCACGGCGCCGAGCGGCGCCGGATACAGGGCAAACGCGGAGCCAGCGGCGGTGACGCGCAATTTGCCATCGGGATGGCCATCGTCGTCGAGCACCTGCATTTCTGGACCACTTTCGTAGGTCACCGTGGCGGCCGGATCGATGCGATACAGAATACCGCTGTTCCCCTTTGCAGCAATGCGCCATTCGAGGGTGAGCTCGAAGTTGCCAAACACCTTATCCGTCACCAAGTCGTCGCCATCGCCAACACGAGTAATCGCGCCGTCAACCGCTTGCCAACCCGCTGGAATCACGCCCGGCGTGGAAAACCCGTGCCAGCCAACAATGGTCCGCCCATCGAAGAGTGATTGCCAGCTGCCATCAGGGGTCGTTGCACGTGCCGACTGCGTGCCCGCTGCGGCCGCCTGGATGGCTTGCTGATCGCTGCCGCCACGTCGCGCCGTAGCAGGCGTGCAGGAGCTGTTGGACGCGATGAGAAGAAGAGCCGTGGCCCAACGTACGGCCGTCTGACGGAATACGGGCATTGCATCGTTCCGGAAAGAATCGGGCGGAAGGCGGGGAGAGCGGGTATGCTACGCATCGGTTCAGCATCGCGAAAGACGCGTTACTTGACCATTTCGCGTGGCCAAAATCTTCACGCCTTCTCCAGTCGACGACATCATGGATCACTCCCCCGGCTTTCTCGCGCACGTGCTGGCGCGCACACCGCGTGTCACGGAAGTCTCGGTGACCGAGACGCAACGCGCCCTTGGCAGCAATCCCAACGCCCAGCTCTTGGATGTTCGTGAAGACCGCGAATGGGATGCGGCGCATGCAGTCGGCGCGACACACGTAGCGCGCGGAGTGATCGAGCGCGATATCGAAAAGTTGGTGCCAGCAAAAGACACGCCGCTTTATTTGTATTGTGGCGGTGGTTTTCGATCTGCGCTCGCCGCCGATTCGTTGCAACAGATGGGCTATTCGAACGTGTATTCGGTCGACGGCGGTTGGCGCTCGTGGCAAGAGGCTGGTGCGCCGATGGAAGGTCCGGCGGCACCAGCGGACGCACTGCGCTTCCCCATCGGGAAACACGTACGACAGGACACGTATACGGCCGATGAACGTGCGGCCTTCATTGCGCGCGTTGCCGCGCAGCCGGCGGCGTTGGCCGCTGCCTTGAGTGGCATGACGGAGGCGCAGCACGAGCAGCCGTATCGGCCGGGCGGGTGGACCGTGCGCCAGGTTGTGCATCATGTCGCCGATAGCCACATGCACATGTACATTCGCATTAAGCTCGCGCTGTCCGCGACGGAGCCGACAATCAATGCGTATGATCAAGATGCGTGGGTGCACATGGCCGACGTGAGCACGGTGTCCCCGATGGTCTCGCTGTCGTTGCTTGCCACCGTGCACGAACGTTTGGTGGCGGCACTGCGGTCGTTAACGCCCGCGGATTTTGCGCGAGGGCTGATACATCCGGACAATGGACGCATGACGGTGGAGCAGGTGGTCGCGATGTACGCGTGGCACGGCGATCATCATATCGCACACATCCGAAATGTGAAGACAGCCTGACGCTATGGAAGACCTTCGATGATGCGCGCCATCTCGCCCACAATCGCGATCTGCGCCGTGCCAGGTATTCCGAAAATGCAATACAGAATACGGGTCGACGGCGCATTCATCGAACGCCAAGCACTACCGTCGAAACGCAGCACGGTTCCACTGTCACCCGCCGCATAAATCTCGGTGGGCCCACGCCCCCACAACGCACGGAGCGTACGCGTCGTGGGCACCGCTTGTCGCTGCCACGTCACGCCATCAAAGCGCAGCATCGTACCGCTATCGCCGGCGATAAAAATGTCGTTCGCGGCCGTGCCCCAGATCGCGCGAAAGCGCGGCTTCGTTGGCACGCTCACTGGCGACCATCGCCCGCCATCAAAGCGCAACACGGTGCCGGAATCACCGACGGCGTAGACGTTGGATGCATCGCTACCCCACACCGCGCGCAAAAATTGTTGTGTCCCGCTCGACTGCGGACTCCACGATGCGCCATTGGATCGCAAAATTGTGCCGCGTTCACCAACAATCACCTGTTGACCAACGCCACCACTCCAAATCGCGCGCAACAACAACGTTGTCGGCGACGCCTCTTTGCGCCAACTAGTGCCGTCGTACCGCAGGATCGCTCCTGTGTCGCCCACCGCGACAATCTCGGTCGGTCCGCTACCGCTTATGCCGTATAAATCGTTTGTTCCCGGTACGCGCGCCGCACTCCATGCTGTGCCAACACGTTGAAAGACGGCACCACCGAGACCAACCGCAAACATCGGTCCGCCGGTCGCACCGCCACCCCACGTGGACAGCAGCGCAGGATCAGAAATTTCTGTCGTGCCGGATGCCGCCGCGCCAACACCGTGTACCGTGACCACCGTGCCCCACCACCCCGCGATGCGCAGCGTGCCATCACCACGTTTGGTAATCGCGCGAAGATTTTGTCCGCTGCCAATCGTGAGTGCCGTCCACACCGCGCCGTTGAAGTGATAGGTGGCGCCGGTATTTCCAACAGCATAAACGTCGTCGAACGCGCGACCCGTGAGCGCGAAGAGATTAGCCATACCGGGCGGCGTCATCGTTTGCCATGCAATGCCGTCGAATCGCAAAATCGTACCACTCACGCCAACCGCAAATACGTTGCCGACACTCGTTCCCCACACATCAAACAACGGTGCGGATGACGGCGTGGCCATGCGGGTCCAGACGACGCCGTTGTAACGAAGAATGACGCCGTTATTACCGACGACAAACACTGAGCTGCCACTCGTGCCCCAGATGCCCCACAGGTCATCGGTGACGGGCGTGGCCTGCTGCGTCCACCGCTGACCATCCCAGTGGAGAATCGTGCCCTTATCCCCTGTCGCGAAAACATCATTGGCGCTCAGTCCCCACACTTCAAGCAACGCCGATGTGGTGGCGCTTTCGACGGATTGGAAGGTGGTGCCATTGCCGTGCAGGATGACACCGCCCGTACCGACGAGCCAAATATCCGTCGGTGATGATCCCCAAACGCCAACCAATGTTTCAGTGGTATTCAGCGCGATCCGCTCCCACGATCCATCGGCTCGGGACCGCAGCAACACGCCGTTCTGGCCCGCGCTATACGTGGTGCCAGCGCCATCATCCCAAATACCGAGCATGGTGGCATCGGTCAGTCCTGCGCGCGCCACGCGCCATTGCTGCACGCCTGGAGCAAGCGCGGTGACACCAACTTGTGCTGTCGTGACCAGCGTCCCTGATGATGCCGTAATGCGCGCTGTTCCAGGCGACACCGCTCGGACGCGACCGAGCGCATCAACGCTGGCGATGGTTGGTGCCTCACTCCGCCAGGTCAACGCACCGTTCGCGATCAACGCACCCGTACTGTCGCGCGATTCCACCGCGACGCCGACGTCCTGTCCAGGTTGCAGAAATATCGACGCCGGTACCACGGTGATCGAGGCGACGCGGGCGCCGAGCGGCGGTGGCACCACGATCTCGATCGGAGTGCGCTTGTCACACGCGGTCACACCGATCACTAACAGGCCGCTGAGAGCGGCAGCACGCACACGGGCAAGTCGCATACATCGCAGCCTAGTTGTGCGCGGGTATCGCGCGCAACGCCTGCCGTACCCATACCTTTCTTCATGTGACGACCAACAGATGACCGTCGACGCATCCCGCGCACACGTCCTCGAAAATTCACGACTACCGTCAACGTGCCTGTGTCGATTCGCTTCGTCAGATTTGCTCACCTCGTAACGACCACCTGCTCGTCGTTCGTGTTTCCGGCCGTACTGCACACACAGCCAGTCACACAGCCAGTCACACCGCGCACCACCATCGCACCGCCGGGCGCCGAGGTGTTTTTGGTGCCGCTCAGCAGTGCGGGAGGTGTCGTGAAAATCGGCGTGCCCGCCAACGTGACGCGTCGCGATGGGTACGACAATCAGCCAGCCTTTGCACTCGACTCAAGGTCGCTCTTTTTCACGTCCAATCGCGGCGATGGTCAATCCGATATTTATCGATTCGATCTTAGCACGGGCCTCACAACGCCAGTACGCAAAACCGTGCCCGAAAGTGAATACTCGGCGATGCCGACGCGGGACGGGAAAGCCATCACCGTTGTCCGCGTCGAAGCCGATTCCACCCAACGTGTCTGGCAACTGCCACTCAACGACGACGCGCCGTCAGTGAGATTCGCCGACGTCAAACCTGTGGGTTATTTCGCACAGGCGGATGATTCAACGTGGGCGCTGTTTGTACTGGGCTCGCCCGCAACGTTGCAAATCGCGCACACCGGACGTGCGGGTGCCGCGGTCGTGGCGAGCAACATTGGCCGTTCCTTGCACCGCATCCCTGGATCGACGCGCGTCAGTTACGTGCAAAAAGGTGCGAGCAGCGCGCCCTGGTATGTCATGGCGTACAATCCGACTACTCATATGTCGGACACATTGGTGCGCACGTTGCCGGGCAGTGAAGATGTGGCGTGGATAGATAGTACAACCATGATTGGCGGCCAAGGCAACGCGCTCTCGACATGGCGACGTGGCGATGCCGATTGGAATCCGTTGGCCCAGTTTGCGTTTGCGAATGTTGCGGGCATCACGCGCTTGGCCGTGAGTCCAAACGGGCAATGGCTCGCGATGGTCGCTGACGTAAAACCGAAAGTAGCGCCGACGCCGCGCGTGGTGATGATCGACAAGTTCGACGCCAACGTGATACAGCGTGAGATGAATATTCTCGCGGCCGATTCGATGGAGGGTCGGATGACGGGATCGCGCGGACAAGAACGTGCCGCGCGATGGATTGAAGCGCAGTACAAGGCCGCCGGACTAACGCCAGCCGGCGATTCCGGCACGTTTCGTCAGCACATTCCGCTGCGCGCGGCGCAAGGCATCGGCGCGGTGGCGTCGTCGCGCATACGCGCCGCGCCAGTGACGTCGTGGGCCGCGTGGGACTCGGTGCCGGTCGAGCAGCGCCTGCGAACCGCAAACATTGCGGGCATGATTCGCGGTAGTGATCCCGCCTTGCGTGATGAAGTAGTGTTGGTCACGGCGCACTACGATCACATTGGTATTGGTGCACCAGTGAACGGCGACTCGATTAACAACGGTGCCGACGATGATGCGTCCGGCAACGTGGCGTTGATCGAAATGGCCAAGGCCTTGGCGAAAGGGCCGCGTCCCAAACGCACCATTCTGTTCATGGCGATTACTGGTGAAGAAGTGGGCGGCTTCGGCACGCGCTGGTATATCGCACACCCACTGTTGCCACTCGAAAAGACTGTCGTCGATCTCAACGTTGAGATGATTGCGCACGCGGATTCGCTTGGCGGGGGATTTGGCAAAGCATGGTTGACGGGGTACGAACGATCAACCATGGGTGATTTGCTCGCAGACAACGGCATTGCGTTAGTTCCGGATCCGCGACCGGGTCAACATTTTTTCGAGCGGAGTGACAACGTCGCGTTCGCTCGCATCGGCATTCCTGCGCATTCCATTTCGACCTTCAATCTTCAAACTCCGTATCACCATCCGAAGGACGAAGCGTCAACCATTGACGCGCCGCACATGGCGCAGGTGATTTCTGCAACGGCGCGTGCGTTGCGATTGCTCGCTGATGGCCCGCGCCCCGCTTGGCACCCCGGTGGAAAACCCGAGGCACCAGCACCACGTCCACCGCGTTGATCATCAGCGATGCGACGGTACCTTTAACGGAGATAGGGCATGTTGATGTTTATTCGTTACCGAATTCCAAACGTCATTCGCGCACTGCTCGTGATGGGCACGCTCAGCGTGGCCGCCACGCTCGTTTCGTGCGGTGGAGACTCCGGTACGGGTCCGGTTGTCGTTCCGCCGAAAACAGTCTCGCGCGTTGATGTGTCTGCGGCCACGAGCACCATTACGAACGCGCAAACGGTGCAGTTGTCGGCGACGGCGCGGGCGAGCGATGGCACAAGCGTGTCTTCGTCGTTTACTTGGGTCTCAAGCGCGACCAATGTCGCCACAGTCAACGCGAGTGGATTGGTTACGGGCGTTTCTGCCGGTACGGCGGTCCTGAGTGCAACGGCGGGGAGTGCGACAGGCACAACCACCATCACCGTTACCGCTGCTGCAGGCGTATTAAACAGCGTCGCTGCCACAATTACCGACGGCACGATTCAACTTGGACAATTCACTCAAGTGTCGGTGATTGGTCGTGATGGCGGTGGTGGCACGGTGGCGTTGGGCACGCGCGTCGTGACGTGGAGCAGTAGTAACGCGACGATTGCAACGGTGGGCGCAACGGGCACGGTTACAGGCGTCGGTGTGGGCAGCACGATCATTAACGTTGCCGTGCAAGACGGCGCAGTGTCACGCACTGCATCGGTGACTGTCACCGTCACGTCTATTCCCGGAGCGCCGGTCAGCGCAGATGTTTTCATGCCGGGCCTCACGTTTAGCGCATTTCAAACAATCGTGAAAGTTGGCGGCACCGTGCGCTTCGTCTTTCCACCGCTCGCACACAATGTGTTTTGGGATGTTCGACTTTCCGGATCACCCGCCGATATCAACACGACGTCAAGCCAAACGGTCGCGCGCGTGTTCCCAACGTCCGGCGTCTTTCACTACAAGTGCACGCTGCATAACGGCATGGAAGGGGACGTGGTGGTCTCGCCGTGAATAGGGATTAGGGATTAGGGAAACGAAAAAAGCAGGGGACCGAATTTGGGGTCCCCTGCCTGTCTTCCGCACACTCCTAGTCCCTAGTCCCTACGGTTCCGTGACGCCGCGAAACCGCGGAATGAAGCTCGGGAAAATCGTGGACAGATTGGAGTTACCCAATCGGTTCTGCACAATTTCCGCAAGAATATCGCGATGATCAAGCGTGACACGCAAATCCTGTCCTGATTCCAGATTCTCGCGCGCCAGTCCAGGCCAGCCGTTTGTGAGCACCTTGCCGCCGGCGATCTTCTTGCCCATCGCGAACGCCACGTTGCCACGTCCATGGTCGGTGCCGCGGTTGCCGTTTTCACGCGCGTTGCGACCAAACTCAGAAATGAGTACCACAGTAACGCCGTATGCGGTCGTGCCCTGAATAACGTCCGCATAAAACGCGGCGAGCGATTGCGACAGATCCATCATCTTGCCGTGCATGTAGCCACCGTCAAGCGTGGCAATTGGACCCGCTTGATTGTGCGTATCCCAGCCACCGTTGAACGCGTGAATGGCTTCCACACCGACGTCCGACTTGATCAGCGCGGCACTCGACCGCAGCGCCTGACCGAATGCCGAGTTCGGATACACGGCCCCGTTAACAGGCGAATATCCCGTAAAATTGATCAGTCGAAGTAGCGCGATCGTGTTTGTGGCATCCAGCGCGTTTGCACCGACCGGAGCGCTGGCATCGCTGTAATTCGTGTCCATAAACGCCACGCGCGAGATGGCGGTGGCGCCGCTTCCGTTGAGCGAGAAGGTTGCCGGATTGGGAATCGGGAGTGCCTTCGGCGCACCCGAGAGCGTTTGCGGCAATCCCGTCGTTAAGCCGAGCGCCCGGAGCGGGGCACTCGTGCGCATCGGTGTAGAAGTTGCCAAATGTCGACCAAGCCAACCCGTTGCCACCGACGGCGACTGCGGCACACCCACTTCCATGTAGCGCTGCGCATCGAAGTGCGAACGAGACGTATCAACGGAACCCGTCGCGTGCGCGATCAGGAGATCACCCGCTGTATAGGCCGGCATCAACGGCGCCATGCCGGGAGAGAAACCAAAGAAGTTGTCGAGCGCCGTGGCTTTCGGACCAGTGCCCGCTGCGTCAGGACGAGGCACCGCAATGGTTGGACGGCCCGTGTAATAATCTGGATCGCCAAACGGTACTACGAGGGACATTCCGTCGGTGCCACCGCTCAGAAATACGGAGACGATGATGTCTCGATTGCTCGCCGACGTCTGCGCGAGCACCACGTTCGGCAGCCACGTTGGAAGGAATGCCGCAATGCCAACGCCCGCAGACGTCAGCAGAAAATCGCGACGCGCGAGGTCGTTGTACTCGCGGCAGCCTGTGTCGTTCAGTTCGTCGCTCATGCGCGCAATCCGGATGTGGCGTGAAGAGACTGGGGGCGATCGGAGCTCAGTACCATTGGAACTGATTGGCGCTTGCGGCCAATCCGATCGTCTCGCGGACGCGGGCATCGCTGTACGCGCCACCCTTGAGATAGGTCGAGAGCTGTGCGCGCAACATGGAGGGCAGCTCACCACCAAACATCCGCGTCGAGATCTGACTCACGACGCCGTCCGCCGTATCGGGCGACCGGAACAACGCAGAGTCGACCTTCAGCGCAGTCGTAGAATTTTGCGTCGACAAATACGACATATAGTTCCAACGCTGCAGGACAAGACCGCTCCACCAGTCAACGCGATCAGGATAGCCGTTCGGCTGCTCCCACAGAAACATCGGTTGTCCCATGACATCCGCGTTTTGTCGCGCAGGCCGAATGTTCGCAGCGCTGGCACCCATGCTGCGTAACGCCGACGCCGCGAGATGAAACGGACGTTTGTACTTGGCTGGCGCCGCGAGAAGATTCTGACTCGTGAGAATCGTACGAATCATAGCCGCGATGTCACCGCCAGTGGCCGTGTATGTCGCTGCCGTGGCGTCAACAACGGCTTGCGATGGCGTATATGCGAGCAGCCAGCGCGCCATCTTCAGCGAGATGTACGCGGCGGTGCTCGGATGGTCGATCAACATTTGAATGGCTGTATCCGCTTCGCCTTTGAGCTGCGCGTCGGTGGCCGTGATCGGCATCGCGGCAAACGCGCGACCAAGAAACGTTTTCGCACCACGATCATGGTAGCTCCGCACATAGCTGAACCCACCAACGTTGTTGCTGGAATATCCCGTCAAAATGCGCGAGAGTTCCGCCACATCAGTCTGCGTGTATCCACCGTTGACGCCGAGCGTATGCAACTCCATAATTTCGCGCGCATAATTTTGATTCGGCGTCGGCGTACTACTGCGATTCTGGTCGAGATAGACCATCATTGCCGCACTCTGCGAGGTCGCTCTCAACAATTGCGGAAAGGACGTCATCGCGTAGGTGCGGATCACGTCGCGATCATCGGCCAACTTCAAATTGCCGACCTTATTAATACTGATCGTAAAATGATCCGTCCAAAATTCGATCATACGCTGTTTCAGTTGACGCTTGGAAAACGCCGCGCGGTACAGTGCCGCGTCCATCAACTGATTGGATGCCTCGCCGTTGTCCTGCGTCAGCAATGCCGAACCGACTAGCGCCGTGAACGGCATACGCAGCGCAACATACGCCTCGGTCTCTCCATCGTCGATCGCCGCCGCGTTGAGCTGGTACTCGAGGTAGCCTGCGTAACCGAGACCGCGCGCGAGGACCACCTCTTCAGGCGACAAGCCCATCGAGATGCGTCGCACCAAACGCAGCAGCGGGTCGTGCCAATCCTTCGACGCGTCGGCCGTTGTATTTGGAAAGGGCGACGTGCGTCCCCGCGGAGGCTGGGCGAACGCCATCCGGCCGGTTGCGAGCGCTGCGGCAGCGCCAGCACCCATCGTAAAAAACCGTCGCCGACTGGACGATGCCAATTCGGCGTCGATGGTCTTGTCCTGCGTGATCACGTCCGCTTCGTCTCGCGTCTGCATGGGCAGGCCGGTAGTCGTGCGTGGTTCGTTACGTACAGGGAGGCAAGACGGTGGTCACCTGCGTGACCCTCATCGATCCTCCCGACTGAAGATTCTCTGTATGGTCGATCCAAACAACGAGTGTGTCAACTGCGGAACCACCTAGCCGGGCGGTTTCCCTGCACGTTTCATCATTCGGTGACGAAACGCGAGGAAGCTGTGATAAGACGCATGCCCTCGTGTTAAGGCTTCTTAGCGGAGAAAATACGCCGATAACACAACTCCGAACGCTCACATCGGTTCTTGCGTGCTGCACTGTTATGACGATCAAAGCGTTCGAGCGTTAACTCCGTAAATCGCTTGGAGCAACGCCAACGCCACAAACCCCACGACACCACCGAAGCCAAGAATCATGATGGGCTCAACTAAGAGCACCGCTCGAGCGACCGCGCGTTGAACGGCAGCGTCTGCTCCATCGGCAGCGCGTCCAGCCATACCGGCGAGGTCACCACTGACTTCACCAGCGTCGAGCAGTCGGACTGCCAACGGTGGCAAAACACGCTCCATCGCCGCCGCCAACGTTCCACCATCGCGCACGCGTCCCTCGGCGCGCTCCAATTCGCTGGCAAGCGCCACATTACGAACGACGCCGCGAGAAAGCGACATCGCCGCGAGCAGCGTGACTCCAGAGCGGAGCGCGACGGAGAGAGTGCCGGTGTACGCAGCGCTGGCTTGCAGTCGTTCCAGCGTGCCGAGCACGGGCCACGTCAAACGCTGTGCATGCCAACGTGCCCGTTGCCCATCGTTCCGCTGCCAGCGCCGCCACGCGGCTGCGGTCACCACTGTACCCAATAGCAACAACCACCACCATCGCGCGAGCATTGTGCTCAACGCGACAAGCACGCGCGTACTCATCGGCAGCGCGCCACCACTGTCCGCGATCAACACCGCGAAGCGTGGCACCACCAGGAGCAAAATCACCGACACGCCAATGATTGACGCGAACGCCAAAATCGCAGGATAGATCAACGCCGCCTGCAAGCGCGATCGCGTCGCGTCCAAACGTTCGAGCTGATCCGCCAGCAGCGTCAGCGACGCGTCGAGTGATCCAGAGACTTCGCTCGCCGCGAGTGTCGGCGCGAAAACGGCGGGAAAGATGGAGTGTCGCGCAATCGCTGTGGACAACGCCTGCCCATTGCGGACTGCATCGCGAACGGCAGCGAACGCCTCTTTCGCCTCATCGCCCACGGCCTGCGTCGCAGCGTAGGCGAGCGCACGATCCAGCGGTACGCCCGCGCTGAGAAGGGTCGCCATCGCACGCATAATCACGGCGAGATCGGCTGTCGACGCGCCACGATTGCGCCATCGCCACGGTATCGCAGATGGCCTGTTGTCATTGGCGAATGGCGCCACGTTCGGCGCGCCAACTGGCACGAGTTCGGTGACCCAAAGGTTGCGTCGTCGTAGCGCATCCACCGCCTCTCGTTCCGACGGCGCCTCGACTTCGCCACTGCTCGCCACGCCGCGTGAATCGGCCGCGCGATAACGCCAACGCACACTTGCTGCGGACGCCCGATCCGTCACGACACATCATCCTCGCTGACAACACGCGCGACTTCATTTACGGTGGTGCGTCCGGCGCCCACGAGTCGCCATCCATCATCCCGAAGCGAGGGAATGCCACGCGCACGCACCGACGCACGCATGGCGGCGAGCGACGCGCCCGCTACAAACTGCGCACGCATTCCTTCATCAAACACAAGCAGCTCGGCGATAGCCGCGCGTCCGCGAAAACCCGTGCCTGCACACGGTGTACAACCCTCGCCAGCGCGCACTTGCGCAATCGCGCCTGCGTGAGCGCCGAGCAATGCGCGCTCTTCGGACGTGGGCGGTCGCCACTGGCTACAGGCCTCGCAATTTGTTCGCACCAGTCGCTGCGCGAGCACGCCGTGTAACGTGGCGGCGAGTAAGTACGGAGGCACGCCCATGTCGCTCAAGCGTGCCAGCGCGCCGGTAGCATCTGTCGTATGAAGCGTACTGAGGACAAGATGCCCGGTGAGCGCCGCTTGCACGGCGATCTCCGCGGTTTCCGCATCGCGCATTTCACCGACGAGAATAACATCGGGATCATGTCGCAAAATTGCGCGTAACGCATTCGGAAATCCGAAGCCCGCTTTCACGTTGACGGGGAGCTGCACCACGCCGTCGAGTCGATATTCTACCGGATCTTCCACCGTCACGACTTTCACCCTACTCGTACTGCGTTCGGCAAGCGCAGCATACAATGTCGTTGTCTTGCCAGAGCCCGTCGGCCCGGTCACCAACACTAATCCCGAGCTGCGTGCCAGCATGCGTGTGAGTTGCGCGTACACGTCGTTCGCGAAGCCCAACGCCGTGAGCGTTCGTGCTTCACTCGGGTCGCCCGCGGTACCGCCATCCAGCAGGCGTAACACCAGACTCTCACCATGCAGCGCGGGCAAGGTTGAGACGCGAATGTCAAGCTCGCGATCACCGATGCGCACGCGCGCCCGCCCATCCTGCGGCAAACGACGTTCGGCAATGTCCAAGCCCGCGAGCACCTTGAGTCGTGAAATAACGGCTGCCTGAAACCCACGACCCAGTTGTTGCGCGTCATGGAGCACGCCGTCGAGGCGGAGTCGCACACGAAGCCCAGCAGCGACCGTCTCAATATGAATATCACTCGCACCAGCGCGCACCGCTTCGCCAAGCATCGCATTCACGACTTGCACGACAGGCTCACGACTGGCCAATGCGCGTAAATCATCAAGCGACTCGGCGGCCTCGCCGCGGAGTGGATCATCGTGCGTCGTCGCTCCATGTCCTCGCGGCGCTCCAACGAGCGCGGCACGAATATCTGCCGCGTGCACGGGCACTGCGCGCACCGGTACCCCGAGTGCACGCTGCAGCGCGTCGTCGACGAGCGGTGGAAGCGCACCGTCTGCGGCAACAATCACAACACCGTTGTCCTCGTATAACGGCAATACCGCATGCTCCTCAAGCCAGCGCGCAGGTAAGCGTAACGCCAACGCGCCGGCCGCCGCGTCGCGAAGATCTCGCGCCTCGCGTTCCGGAGCACTCCGTTCCGTCGCACCGTTGGTCGCAGCGACATCACTCATCGCGCTCCAGCTTCCTCGGTTGGCGGCTTCTTCACCACGGGCGTTCCATCGAGCACGCCCGGCGAACGCGCTTCGAGCCGCTTCCGCACCCGTTCGCGAATCGCATCCGCTTCTGCATCAGTGCGCACCAAATATGGTGTCACAAAAATGGCCAGCTCGGTGCGTTGTCGCGTGATGGACTTTCGCTTAAATAAATTGCCGATCAATGGAATGTCCATCAGCAAGGGAATGCCCTGATCTGTGGTTTGCTGCGTCTCACCAATTAGTCCGGCAATGACCACCGTCTGCCCGTCGCGCAAGACCGCGCGCGTAGACGCTTCGCGTGTGGAAATGACAGGCGCACTGAGCGCGGCGGCCACTGTTTGTTGCGTCAACGAACTTACCTCTTGCAACAACTGCACGGACACGTATCCATCGTCGTTGATGGTTGGCAAGATCGACAGCTTGGTACCCACATCTTGATACTGCACCGCACGATCAATCGAGATATCGTTGCCGAGACGCGTGGACGAAATGAACGGCACTTTACTGCCGACGAGTATGGTGGCCTCGCGATTATTGGCGGCGATAATTTCTGGCGTGGAGAGCACGCGCACGGCGCTCTTCGACGCGAGCGTAGTCAGCAAAGCGCGAACGCCGGTTCCATTCAAGTGCACAACGCGCAACAACGCGGAGCTCGAATTCGAATCGGGAAACTCTGGTCGACCGAATTGTGCGTTAACATCGCCACCGCGGTTGACGGCAGACCAATCCACGCCAAACTCAAGTCCGGAGCCGAGTGAAATTTCAGCAATGGTCACCTCGAACAGCACTTGTGCCGGGCGTGTGTCGAGCGCGTCGATTGTCTCCCGTAGCAGCGGAAAGTTTGGGGGCGCTGTTCGAATGACGAGCGCGTTGGTGGGGTTATTCGCGACGATCGTGGTTCGTCCCACGAGTAGCCCCCCTGCCGAATCTCGAGGCGACATGGCTGGAGCCGCAGGGGCCGCAGTTGGCGCCGCTGCGTTGCGCGTGCGAAAGGTCTCTGCGTCACGCGAACGAAAAGTGCTCAGTGCACGAGAAAGCGACCGGTCAGCGAGTGATCCGGTACCGCCGCCCGCGACCTGAATTCCAAATAGCTGCCCCAGTGCACCGGCAAGATCCTCGGCTGCCGCGTACTTCAGATTGATGACATAGGTTCGCAAGCCAGATTCACCGGCCGGTGCCGCGTCGAGTTTGCGCAGCAGATCGAGATATCGTGCGACGTTGATGCCACGATCCGTAATGAGCAATGCGTTTGAGCGCGCAACAGCCTCTACGCGCGCACCCTTGGACAGCACGGCGCGCAGTGCGTCTGCGCCTTCGTCCGCGCGAATGGATTGCAGCGGCACGAGTTGCGTGACTAACCCCAGCGGTGGTGGATCAGGAAAGTCCAATCCCGTGCGCAGGACGCCAGTCGCCGGTGCTTTGTCGGTCGCCATCACCTGCCAGATCGAACCCTTGGGCACCAGCATCAAATCATGCGCCTCAAGAATGGATTCGAGCACAGACTCCAATTCGCCACTCTTCAGTGCGCTGGCGGTACTGAAGGTCACACGCGCATCTGGAATGTCGTTGACAACGACGGTTCGCCCAAGCATCGACGCGAGCGTGCGAATAACATCGCTCAATCGGGCATTGGCGAAATCCAACGTCGCCCCGCGCGGCGTCGTCGTCGATGATCCGGCGGTCTGCGCTCGCAGCGTAGACATCACCGGTCCGCTGACGCAAAGCGTAGCGCTAAAAGCGAAAAGTCGGTAAGAGCGAGCGCGAAATTGGCGTTGTAGATTCACGGCAGATTCTCGAGGGAGTCGCGCGACGCGCGCGAGACAAGACGTAGTGTACGTGAACCGGTGGACGAGGCGAGCACAACGCGATCCACACTGATCAACACGACACGAAACCCACTGCTGCTCTCACCGACCGCGAAGAGCCGCGGCGGCTCTCCATGGGTGCTGAGCAACAATAACGCGCGGCGGACGCCGTCTTCGGTCACGATGCCGTACAAATGGGGCGCCGCGTCGCCGCGCGCCGTCGGCACCGCGCTCGACGTGTCGACGGCCGTCGTGTAAGCGTTGGTCGACACGCTCGGTGTACTCGGTGCGCCGAGGTCGGTACCGGGCGGCGTGAATCGAACGGTTGGTGCACGACGAGTGGCACTGAAGACGTTGCGCGCGACCATCATCGTCGCGGACGAATCGAGTCGCGCCACTGGTGACGGTGCGTTCGACAGCGCCATCACCGACGGCGATCGCGACGGCACTGGTTCACCCCCGCGACGCGTTATGACGGCAAGCGCGGCGAGCACCAACACTCCGCTCACGATGTCAAGCGCGTGCGGCCGCACAAATGGCACCCTCATTCCAGCACCACTGGCGCACGCAACGTCAGTGTGATTTGCAACATATCCGGAGCGCCGCGCAGTGCCGAGTTTTGCTGAATGGTCAACTTTTCAACGCGAACAACGCGTGGTGCGTGTGCGAGATGATCGAGCAACGCGGCCAATCCGATGATATCACAATATGCCGCGAGCGTTGCCGGTAGACTCGCATTCAAGCTACTCGCACTGTCAGCAGGCGCGGGACCACCCGGTGCGGTGGCGCCCAGTGCGGTGGCGCCCAGTGCAGTGGCGCCCAGTGCGGTGGCGCCAAAACTTTGCGTCGGGCGCGTCGCTAACGATTGTGCGACGTCGAGACGCGTGACCAAAAGATGGCTGGCATTGGCCGCGTCTTGAAGTAGCGATTGGAGCGCACTCGCCGCGAGCGGAGCGGATCTCGCGTGAAAAATGCGCGAAGGATTCACGGCAAGCGCGGCCTCGGCACGGGTCGCGGCATTTTCGAATGCTGGTGCTGCTTGAACAAGGCCGGCTAGCGTCGCCACATTGGTCTGTGCCTCACGCAAGAGCTCCGCGCGCGCGGTCCAGTGGCGAGCAAATGGAATGACGACGTACACAGCGAGCAGCGCAACGATCACAATTGCCGCGCCGGTAGCAACGACCTTTTGCTCACGCTGCTGCGTCGCGCTACGGGGCGCCATGAACACCCTCGGACGATGAAGTACCGGCTGGCGATCGCGTGCGAAACGCGATTGAAAATGACTCGCGCTGGCGACCGCCATCGACGAAGCGTGTGCTCGCCGCAACAAAACGTACATCCTGAAAGTGCAGGTCGGCGTCGAGCAATGGCACGATGCGCGCCGCGTCGTTGGCGCTACCGTCAATGCGCCACACATTGCCGTCCCACTCGAGACGTTGGATAAACGCGTCCATCGGCAGTACCGCGGAAAGTTGCGCCAGCACGGTTGCAGGTCCGGCACCGACGCGCGTTACGCTGTCGGCCGCACCGAGCATGCCACGTTCAGTGGCGGCGCGCCACAGACGCTGCTGCGCGATCAACGCTGGTACGGCCGACACACGCAATATCGCGATGCGCTGCTGCAGCGTCGCAAGTTCACGTTCGCGCCAGTTGTCAGCGCTCCACGCGAACAATACGAACGATGCGACTAACACCGCGCCCGATCGCAACCATCGCTTGTGACGCAGCGCAGCAAATCGATCCGATAGGTGCACGTCAAGTAACAACTGATCACCGGGCGCATGAATCAATGCCAGCGAGGCGCGCACAACGTTCGGCGTATCAGTCGCGCGCGCGGCTTGTGTGGTTTGTACACTACCTGGTACCCGTCGCGCTTCGAGCAATAAATTGCCCGCAATCGTAAGCTGACCGTGCTCATGCTGCCCCGCGTCAACGACCACGCTGCCATCGCAGCCGGCCATCAGACACGCATGCGCAATGGTCGTGACCGCGCGTACGGGCGCTAGCACATCAAACGCGCGTACCAATGCATCAAGCGTTTCCGAGGCCATTGCAAACGCGACGCCGTTCGTCCAGGCGACCGCAATGTCGCCGTCAATCGGGAAGTAGCGATCAGCGTCACGCATCAACACGTCGCGTCGCGCGTTCGACGCAAGCGGCGGCAATTCCGGCCGTGCAATTTCGAGAAAGCCAAGCCCCACGACGAGTACGCTTGAGGAAGACGTTCCAAAGGTGTCGCGCAGCTTTGCAACGGCCGCCTCTGGCAACGCCGGATCCCACGGGATCTCAAGCGTCGGTCCGTTCGCATCCTGCACGAATGCGCGAATACGCGTGCTGTCGAGTAATACCGCGATGGGCGCGCTCATCGGTCCTGCTCCCGCCAACGCACCAGACGCAGGCCATCGTCCGCGACATCGTACACCGCTTGAATTTCGCGCGTCAGCAGGTGAGCGCGTTCCCATCCACGCGCAATAAAGAGCAATCGCGATGGTCGTTCTATCAAGGAGCCACTCGCCGCTGCCAAGACTTGCGCGGACGCGGCGCGTCGATTCACTCGGCCATCACCATCAACGGTGAGCGAAGTCGCTACGCGATCGAGCAGTTGGGCGGAGACGCCGGGCACGGTGACGAGTTCGTCAAGCGATTCAAAAGGTCGTCGGATACCGCGGGTAGCGGCGCGACCCAGCAACTCGGCGCTCACGGAATCGCGTTGCACGCGCATGTTGGACGCGCTGTCTGTTGGACGGCCGTCTCCGCGAACACGCGCGTCAATGGCCAACGCTGCGGCGCGCGCCTCGCTTTCGGACGCTACGGCGCGGAATATCCGCAACAGGCCTTCCATGCCGGCATTGTTGACGTCCAATCGCGCGCTCACGTCGACAACCGTGACGGCGAAACTACCGTCATCGAGCGTGTCCTGTGCCAGCGCATTCGCGTTGTCAGATCGTGGCTCGAGGCGCGCCAGAAACGCATCTCGTGCAACACTATCACCGGCAAGCGCACGGAGCGTGTCATTGACCAGCGAGGTCGCCGCAACAATCCCGCTTTCCGCCATCGTGCGCGCGATCGCCATGGCACGACGGTTCGCCACAATCGATGCGCTGCTGCGCGCCGCACTACTGGCAATTGCCGTCACCGTCGCCAAGACCGCAATGGTCCACAGCACCACGAGAAGTGCGACACCGCGGCGGTGCGAACCATCTGAGATGTTACTCATCGTGCGTTTAATGGAGCGAGCGCAACGACGAGTGGCGACGGCGCATTGGGCGCCGTACCAAAGCGCAGACGAACGAGCGCTGGTCGTGCGCGCTCCAACGGCCAGTCCGTACGCCACTGCGTCGATTCGCCGACGCGTGCCTCTTCCAGCACCTCGATCTGCAACGAGTCCACCCCTAAAACGGTTGTGCGCAGACGCGTGTCGGCGTGATCTCGACCAATGGCGACGGCGTCCATCATCAATCCGCTGTCACCTAAAGACAGCGTGACACGCCACGCATGCCCCGTCCCGAACGGTTCACGCACGCCGTTGGACAAAAACACCAACGCAGCATCGCCGTTGGCATGGCGGAGAACACGCAAGAGGGGCTCGTTCACAGACTCCGCATTCGGCACATGCCGCAGCATATCACTCAGCGTCGCGCGGAGTCGAGAGTCCGCTTCAAGTGTGTGTTGATGTCGCAGCACAGTTGTGCGCGTGGCACCCGCCGCACTCAACGCACCGCCAGCGATGCCGAGCACAATCGCGGTGAGCGTAATTGCCGTGATCACTTCGATCAGCGTAAAGGCGCGGCGTCTCATCGTGCCACCCTGTTTACAAACGCTCGCGTTCGCACATCGCGCATAGGCACGAGTCGCGTGATACGAAAAACGCGTCCGGCCGACAGGGCCACCGCAACGTCCACGCGGTCCACACCGTCGCGCCACGGTGCGCGTTGCACAAGCACGCCCGGTGCGACGCTCATCGGCGCGTCGACGGACGCTGCCGCGAGTGCAGCTTCACCAAGCGCAACCGCACGCGACCATTCAACGCTCGAACGCTCAAGTTGCGCGGCACCGCGTGACAGATCTAAACACGCGATGCCAACGAGCGCCAGAATAACGAAGGCCACCACCGATTCGAGTAGCGTCATTGCCGCTTCATTGTTATGTCGGCGAAGACGGTCACGGTGTGTCCACGGTTCGCCACGCGCAGGCGAGCGGATCGAACATGGCCAGCGCGCTATCCGTCGCCACGGGTAGGCAACTTCCAAGCGGATTGATGAGGACGTTGAGCGCCATGACCGAGTCGCTGCCTTGACTGCGTGCTACCACCCGCCCGCTGTCCACCAGGTTTCCATCGTGTAGCGACGCGAGCGCCCACACGCCATCAGTCGCGAGTTGAAACCGTAGCGATTCACCCCGCCGAATCGCCGATCGTCGTGCATGGGCCAACGCTGCCGCACCCGGCACTTCGAGGGCGGTCGCTGGTGGAAGGAGCGCGGGTAACACGATCGCCGCAGATAGCGCCATGAGAAGCAGCACCACCAGCAGCTCGAGCAGTGTGACGCCGTGACGAAGAGGGCGAGGCGATCTCATCGGGATCTGAAGTAATAATACGTGCGGCACGTTACTCGACAATCGCGGAATTGACAGGGGCTTGTCAACAAAAGTTAGGCGTTGGACGGACGACATGGCCCATACTCTGGCGCGCAACTGGAACGCCGCGCGACCTTTCCTGCTTCGCTACGCATACGTGCGCATGTACCCGACTCGGAGGATTTCGCGTGACCGCTGGAACTCAGCAACCTGTAACTCGCTGGACCCGTACGATGCTCATCACGGCGATACTTGGCATAGGCGTCGTGGGTGCGGCCCACCGGACAGTGACGACCAAGACCTCGTCGGGATGCGCCGCCGACAACGCGGGATTGACACTACCGACCGGCTTTTGCGCGGTGATCTTCGCGGACGGCTTGGGTGGCCCACGGCACATGACCGTGGCGCCCAACGGCGACGTGTTCGTGATGCGTCAAAACCGCGCGCGCGGCGACACGATGGTGGGCGGCGTGGTCGCGATGCGCGATACAAATCGCGACGGCAAGGCCGACGTCATGACGCGCTTCGGTCCAACGGGCGGCACTGGTATCGCCATTGAAGGCCGCTTCATTTTTGTCGATGCGATGTCGGCAATCTTGCGCTATCCGCTGGCGACCGGGGCGATGATGCCGAGCGGCCCGCCCGATACGATAGTGAAGGGGTTACCAACGGGTGGGCACGCGGCGCGAAATTTTGTGCTCGACGGCAAGGGCACGATGTATGTCAACATTGGGTCCAACACAAACAGCTGCCAAGTCGAAGATCGGAAAAACAACGTGAAGGGTATTGACCCGTGCGTTGAGCTCGAGACGCGGGCTGGCATCTGGAAGTTCTCTTCGATGGAGAAGGGTCAACAGTTTTCGCCTGCGGCGCGCTTTGCCACGGGCATTCGCAACGCGACTGGCCTTGCGTGGAACAAGTCGAATAGTTCGCTCTATTCGACGGCGCACGGTCGCGATCAGCTGTTCCAAAACTGGGCGCCGTTGTACGACGAGGAAAAATCAGCGAATCAGCCGGCAGAAATGTTCATGCAGGTCACGGGCGGCGACGACTATGGATGGCCGTACTGCTACTTCGATACCGACGTGAAGCATCTCGTGATGGCCCCCGAGTATGGCGGGAACGCGAAAGACATCGGTCGATGCACGACGAAGAAAACGCCCCTTGTGACGTTCCCTGGCCACTGGGCACCGAACGCGATGGCGTTCTACACGGGCACCAAATTTCCAGCACGTTTCCGCGACGGCGCCTTTATCGCATTCCATGGTTCGTGGAATCGCGCACCGAAGGAGCAGGCGGGCTACAAAATCGTGTTCGTTCCGTCAACCAAAAACAAATTCGACGGTAAGTACGAGACGTTCGCGGACAACTTCGCGAACGGGAAACTTGATCCGTCTGCGGCCGAACATCGGCCGACTGGCATTGCGACGGCGGCTGATGGTGCGCTGCTGGTGTCCGACGATAAGGGTGGTCGTATTTACCGCATTCTGTACGTCGGCACGAAGTAGCCTCGCGTTCGGTAGCTACTTCTTGATCAGCGGCTTCACCTGAGCTGGCGGGTCAAACGCCGTATCGCTCACGCTGTTGAAAACGATGTTGGTCGTGGTCAGCAGCATTTTCTGCGGCCCCATCGTCTGCTCGATTTTTGTCGGCATCTTCATAGTGCCGAACTGTTTGTAACTACCGATGCTCTGCACGCCCGTCATCGGTCCCATTTGCGATTCGGTGGTCGACTCGCTGCCAATAAGCAGTCCGGTCGCCACCGAGAAGTATTGCGTCGATTCGCGCTGCGTTGCTTTGCGAACCGTCAATACTTTGTACGCCTTTTCGCCATTGAAATCCACCATCGCCACGGTCTCCATCTTGGCGAAGCGATCGGCAGGATAGAGCATGTTCGAATAGAAATCCGCATTCTCCAGCATTTGGTCGAGCTCCCTTCCGGCCAACAGCCGTGGTCCATTCATCGGATTCACGTCCCACGCCACGCTACCGTTGGTGCCGCCGGCCATGTCGCCCATGCCCGGAATGCTCGTCTTCTGCGCCATTTTATTGGGCGCGGCTGTCCAGATCTCCATCGACGCCGTTAAGCCCATGGTCGGGATCTCCATCGTCGCCGTTGTCTGCATAGATGTGATCTGCATAATGGCGTCTTTGCCGCCGACGGCTGCGACGTACTTCGCGATGAGGTCAGCGGCCGGTGGAAGCGACTGTGCGAAGGTGAGCTTTGGCGACAACGCATTCGCCATCAACGAGAGGACCGCTGCGACCACGAACGTCGTCCATCGTTTCATACAGCATTTCTCCGGAACGAGTTGATGTGCAGTGTCGTCACGATTGGTCACTATGGCGTCCGCCCGTGGCGTGGCATCGCCCTGGCGGGGTGTTTCGCCGTCGCGGCTAACCATTGGACGGCTGCCTCCATCGCGGGGTCACGTCCCGACGCCAATGCCTTTCGTGTGAGCGGCGTCACCACATCCGGAATAACGCCCGCTCCTTCCACCTGCTTACCACTCGGTGACACAAAATCAGCGATCGCGTGATAGAGCACATCTCCATTTGGCAACCGCTCTGGCACCGACGGAAGCGCCTGACCCGCCGTCTGCACGCCAAACACGCGTGCGCGACCCAGCTCTTTCAAGCCGCCAACAAATATTTCGGTTGTGCTAATTGACAGCTCGTCGACGACGAGTGCCAGCGGCCCTGCATACGGCGTGACAAGCTGTGCGTGTGAATCCACGCGTTGCGGATTGGCGACGAAATGCAGCGTCGCGCCTCGCTGATGCATCGTACCGATGGTTTGCGCTGAATCGAGAAAATGCCCGGCGATCCCCATCGACATCCCACCGACGCCACCAAAGTTCCCACGCAGATCGAGCACGATGCCGTCTGTATCACGCAACGCGTCAATGGCGGCGTTGAACTGCGAGACGAGCACGGGCATCCAGATATTGAACCGAATGACACCAATGATAAGATCGTCGCGATGAATCCGTTCGAATTCGAGGTACGCGTTGAGTGGCGGCAAATTGCCGAAACGTGTGACCACGCCGGGCTCGGACTCACGAGCGATCGGCAGCAGATGCGCCGCGCCCGCGCCGTCGAGGAAGGCGATGCGCACGGTATCGCCGACGGGGCCAGCCAACGCTTGCGTGGCCAACGAAAAGGCCGTCAATGCAACGCGCCGCGATTCCATGTCCTTCGGAATGCGCGCCAACCGGGTTGACAGCGCGCACCCGTTCACCGCGCCAACGGACCATCCGGGCAACACACCGGCCCGCGCGGCGCTGCTGCCAGCGCGAACGTGTGTCACCAGTATTTCGCGATTGACGTAGCGCAGCGTGATGCCCACAGCCCCGCTCCGATCCTCACGCGTACTTATGCTCGTGGAGCCGTTCGTCTCATCACTCACTTCGCGCGGAATAATTGAGAAATGCGACTGCTTCAATCGACCGATCATCTCGCTCAACACCGTCCGCAGCTCTCCCGTGGTCTTGGCAGCGGCGGCACGCGGCCGCAACGTATCCCGCAGCGCGCGCCAATTCACACCGTTGTACGTGGTGTCCCAGTGCGATCGGGCGATAATCAGCCAAGCCGAGTCGAACGTCACCAATGGGTCGACAACCGTGCTCGCTGCCAGCGAAGCGTTGGTGGGCGCGACCGCGCAAACGCCTCCGTCCAACAGCTCACCAACGGTTGTCGTTCGCGCGCGCGCGCCCGGACCGCGATGGCACGCCGCACCCAACAGAACGATGGTGAACGCAACAGTTCGGTGCAGAGAACCAGAATTTCGCATGGGAGAAGTGTAGAAGCGTGTTCAACCGTCGGGCGAGGTGCTAGCTCACGGGTTCTACCTCTGACGGGCGACACCAGACTCGCGATACAGCTGCGTCGTGGGTTACCATGAAAGGCTACGTCACCCTAACCGAATTCTCATGATCCGATCGAGCCTCGCGCGCGATTTGCGACGCGCAGCCCTGCTCACGATTGCCTTCTCCCTCGGCACCTTTTCCCCGCTTGGCGCACAGACGGCCACGCATGCACTGGCACCGAGCGGACGAGCATCGACGATGATCGAAATTACGAAGCAGACGCCCCGTGATACGCCGCCGTCGCAGCGTCCGGTGCCACTGCGAGTCAGCATTGACTACGGACAACCCCATTTGCGGGGACGCGACGTATTGCCGCTTATGCCACTCGACACCGCGTGGCGGACAGGCGCCAACAGTGCGACCGGCCTCACGACCGACGTCGATCTCGTGATCGGCGGTACAAAAATTCCAAAAGGGACCTACACATTGTTTACGATCCGCTCGAAGAGCGGGACGAAGCTCATTGTGAACAAGCAGGTCGGGCAGTGGGGCACACAATACGATGCGGCGCAGGACCTTGCGCGTATCGAGATGCGTACGCGTCGCGTCACCGAGCCGCTCGACGCACTACAAATCGCACTGGCGCCAGCCGCCACAGGGCTCAAGGGCGTGCTACGTATTGTGTGGGGCACGGTTGTGCTCGAAGTCGATTGGGAAGCTAAGCCGTAATTCGCTCATACACTCTCGTCCTCCCTGATTCTTATGTCTTCACGCCTGCATGAGTTGCACGCGGCCGGTCAGTCACTGTGGCTCGACTATATCGATCGCAGTATTCTCTCGAATGGCGACCTCACCCGGCGTATTCGTGAGGACGCGCTCACGGGTATGACGTCCAATCCGACCATCTTCGAAAAAGCGCTAGCCGAGGGGTCAGCATACGACGCGCAACTTGCGTCGCTCGATCCCGCGATGTCTGTGAAGTCGGCGTTTGAAATCATCGCGTCGACCGATGTTCGCGACGCGTGCGACGCATTTCGCGGCGTGTACGACGCCACCAACGCTGCTGATGGATACGTCTCGCTCGAAGTATCACCCGAACTCGCGCGCGACGCCGTCGGTACGATTGCCGAAGCGCACCGGCTATGGTCGCTCGTTGATCGTCCAAATCTGATGATCAAAGTACCGGGCACCGCTGAGGGCGCCCTCGCGGTAAAACAGTTGATCACCGATGGACTGAACGTGAACATCACCTTGCTCTTTGCGATCGACGCGCACGCTCGAGTCATTGAAGCGTATCTTGCGGGGCTCGAAGCACGCGTCGCGGCCGGTCAACCGGTCGACCGCATCGCCTCCGTTGCCAGCTTCTTTGTCAGTCGCGTTGACACGGCGATCGACAAACAGCTCGATGGCATGGCGGCAATCGCCTCCGACGCTGCGCATGCCGACCAGTTGCGCGCCTTACGCGGCAAAGCAGCGATCGCGAACGCGAAGCTCGCCTACCGGCTCTTCGCAACGTCATTTGCCGGACCGCGATGGACCGAGCTCGTCGCCCGTGGTGCACAGGTGCAGCGTCCGCTCTGGGCCAGTACGAGTACGAAAAATCCAGCGTTTCGCGATGTCATCTACGTTGAAGAACTCATCGGCCCCGACACGGTCAATACGCTGCCTCCGGCAACGCTCGAAGCGTTTCGAGATCACGGCGAAACGCGCCACTCTGTCACGCGCGATGTGGCCGGTGCTGAAGAGGCGATCGCCGCGCTCGCGGCGGCGGGCATTTCACTGCACACGGCGACGGACACACTGCTCGCCGACGGCCTCGCGTCGTTCGCCCAATCGTTCGTGACGCTGCTGGCCGGTTTGGAACGCAAACGAGCCACACTCACGTCGACTTTTCATTCGCCTTCTGGAGCTACCGACGTTGCCATTCAGTGAAGACACCTCCGCCATCCCGCGCTCGGGTCCCGAGCGCGCGGCTGCGGCACAAGGTGCGGCCGACAGTGCCGCCATTCCTTTTCGCCGCACGCATGTGCCGCGAACGAAAATTGTTGGTACGCTTGGCCCATCGAGCAATACTGCCGAAAGCATTCGAGGATTGATCGAAGCGGGATTGGACGTGGCGCGCATCAACTTTTCACACGGTGCGCACGAACAACACGCGCGCACCATTGCCATTGTGCGCGCTGTCTCCGAAGAACTCGGCCGCCCCGTTGCGATTCTCGGCGACCTACAAGGCCCCCGCATTCGCATCGGCGATCTTGCTGCGCCGCGGCATCTCGAGCCCGGCAGTAGCGTAGTGTTGGCACCAGAGGGCGTGGTCGAAGAAGGCGAGATTCCGATTACGTACGATGACCTCGCGCGCGATGTTGGGCCTGGCAATCGTATTTTGATCAACGACGGGTTGCTGGAGTTACACGTGACCGCCGTGAGTGGGCTGCGTGTGACAGCAATGGTGGTGCATGGCGGTATGTTGTCGAGCCACAAAGGCATGAACTTGCCGGGCATCGCGGTGTCGGCGCCGTCGCTGACGGAAAAAGATCTCGCCGATCTCAAGTTCGCCGTTGAGCATGATCTCGATGCACTGGCACTTAGCTTTGTGCGACGCGCAGAAGACATCGAATCGATGCGCGCGCTCATCCCGAAAACAATGCTCATCGTCGCGAAAATAGAGAAAGATGTCGCGCTCCAGAACATTGAAGAGATTGTGCGCGCGGCTGATGCCGTGATGGTTGCTCGTGGCGACTTAGGCGTTGAGCTGCCGTTCGAGCAAGTACCGATCGCGCAGAAAAATATTATCGCGTTAGCCAATCGTATCGGCCGACCCGTGATTACTGCCACGCAGATGCTCGAGTCGATGATCGAACATCCGCGGCCGACGCGCGCCGAAGCGAGTGATGTTGCGAATGCCATTCTCGATGGTACGGATGCGGTGATGTTGTCAGCCGAAACGGCCGCCGGCGCGTATCCACGGCTCGCGGTTGAAGCGATGCGCCGCATAATCAACGAGATCGAAACGCACCCGACGCCGCTGCAGAATCATCGCGAAGAACGGCGCACGGGCACCAGCGCGATGAACACGGAAGAAGCCATCGCCGCCGCAACCATTGCGGCCGTTCGCATGCTGGAATCTCCCTTAGTGGTGGTGTTCACCAAGAGTGGATTCTCCGCGCGGATCGTCGCATCGCATCGGCCGAGCGTTCCCATTCTCGCGCTCACCGATGAACCACGCGTGTGTCGTCAAATGTCGCTCGTGTGGGGCGTGTTGCCGCGACTCGTGCCGACGGCGCGTGGCTACGATCACATGGTGGCGATGGCGTTGCGCGAAGCACTCGATCTCGGACTTGTGACCAAGGGTGATCGCGTGGCGGTCACCGCCGGTGTGCCGTTTGATGTGCCCGGTACGACCAATCTGCTCAAGGTCGAACTGGTGTGAAGCTCACATTGCTCGGCACCGGTACGAGCTTTGGTGTACCACAAGTTGCGTGCCCCTGCGCGATTTGTCACTCGAACGATCCGCGCGATAAGCGCACGCGGTGCAGCGCCATCATCGAAGCAGATGATGGCACCCGATTACTCATTGACACTCCGCCAGAATTACGCCTGCAGTTAGTTGCGGCGGATATATCGCATGTCGACGCGGTGCTCTACACGCACGAACACGCTGATCACTTGCATGGTATCGATGACCTGCGAGCGTTTACGATGTGTCGTGGTGCGGCACTCCCGTTGTACGGCGGTGCCGCCACATTGGCGACCATTCGCACGCGTTTCCCATACATCGTTGACGACAGCATGCGGCCGCTGCCTGGCACAACAAAGCCGGAAGGCGTGCTCATGCCTGTCGTCGATGGCGTTCCGTTTCGCGTACGCAACACGGAAATTTTACCGTTCGCAGTACCGCACGGTCGGACGCATGTATTGGCGTTTCGCGTCGGTCCGATCGGGTATGTCACCGATGCGAAATCGTTGCCCGACAGCGCGATTGAGGCGTTAGTGGGAGTACGCGTGCTCGTGCTCAACGCGCTGCTGCGAACGCCGCACCCCACGCACTTGTCCATTGCCGAAGCAGTCGCGGTGAGCCAAGTCATCGGCGCTGAACGCACACTACTTACGCATCTTACGCACCACTATTTCCACGCCGATCTCGCAGCCGAGCTTCCGGTCGGCATCAGCCCCGGCTACGATGGGCTCGTGGTTGAACTCGCACAGCAAGGGTGATTTATGACGATAGCCTTCGATTTCACAAACATGATGGCCGGTGCGCTCGCGAGCGGCCAAGGCATTACCGAATCGCAATTTTCCAATGCCCAAAAGGCGTTCTCCGCCGCGCACGCCGCCGTGGAGAGTCAGCGCGCCTCGCTGGGATTTTTGTCGCTTCCGACCAATGAGGCGCTGCTCGCGTCGACGCTCGCCGTTGCAGACAACGCACGCGGAAAGTACACCGACGTGTTGCTGCTCGGGATTGGCGGATCAGCGCTTGGACCAATCGCGCTGCGTACGGCACTGCGACCGTATGCGTGGAACGCGCTCGATCTCTCAGCGCGCGACGGATTTCCTCGCCTGCACGTGCTCGACAACGTCGATCCACTCACGATCGCTGCGATCCTATCACGACTCGACCTAACGCAAACTCTTGTCCTCGTCGTGTCGAAGTCCGGCGGCACCGTCGAAACGATGGCGCAGTACCTCATCGTGCGCGACGCACTCGCCAGGGCGATGGACGAAACGCGAGCGCGACAACACATCGTCTTCGTCACCGATCCAACCGTGGGTGCGTTGCGTCGCATCGCACGCGCGGAAGGCGTCACGACGCTCGATATTCCACCCAATATTGGTGGTCGCTTCTCCGTGCTATCACCTGTTGGACTGTTGCCGGCCGCGCTCATCGGCATCGATGTGCGCGCGCTGCTCGCTGGCGCGGCGGACATGACGCAGCGAGCGCAATCGGATAGCCTCGCCACGAATCCCGCCGGCATATTTGCGGTCTTACAATGGGTCGCCGATACACAACATCGACGTGCTATACAGGCGCTGATGCCGTACGCCGATCCGCTGCGCGACCTCGCGCTCTGGTTCGTGCAACTGTGGGCCGAATCGCTTGGTAAAATCCGCCCCGATGGGACGCACGCGGGTCCGACGCCTATTCCCGCGCTCGGCGCCACCGATCAGCATTCGCAAGTGCAGTTGTTCATGGAGGGACCGCTCGATAAAACAGTCACGTTCGTCGCGGTCAGCGGACGTCAAAACGACGGTCCGATTCCATCACGTCACTCCGATATTCCCGAGCTCGCCTACCTCGGTGGTCGGACGCTCGGGACACTCCTCGACATCGAGCAGCGCGCTACGGCGGGAGCGCTGGCCGCACGAGGTCGCTTCAACGCCACATTGCACATCGATGCCATCGATGCGTGGCATGTGGGCGGGCTCATGCAGCTCTTTGCACTCGCAACGGCCTATGCGGGTTCACTGTACGGCGTAAATGCGTTCAATCAGCCCGGTGTCGAGCTTGGCAAGAATTTCGCGTATGCGATGCTTGGTCGACCGGGCAGCGATGCCGCGCGCGCCGAGTGGGATGCATTGCCCAAACCAGATCCCCGTTGGCGCGTCTGACACGCAAAATCGTCGCGACGGCCTTGCCGCGAGCGCCTCGGTCGTAGGAAGTTGGTAGCACGAACTAAGGATGTTTAACGATCATCGGCCGAGAAGCCACTTATCCAACCGCTCCCACGAATGCCACATACCTCGACGTCTTCGTCTGCATTGTTTGGCGGTGCCGTGACTGTAGATGCCGGTCGCGTACACGTGCTCGATCCGGCCGCGTTACAGTCTGCTCACATGGACGCGCTGGTGCGCCGAGCGGTCTTTGGTGACGAAGGCGAGCGCAACGTGGCGCGTTGGCTGTTGTGGGAAATCGGCCAAGCCGTCGGGGTTCGACCCGCGTCGATTCACGATTTGTATGCGGCGCGAGGGCAGGGAAAATGCCAGGGGTTTACCGTACCCGCAATGAATATTCGGGCGTCATCGTACGACACGATGCGTTCAATCTTTCGGACCGCCATTGCGCTCGACGCTGGTGCGTTCATCTTGGAAATTGCACGCTCCGAAATTGCGTACACCGAGCAACGTCCAACGGAGTATGTGGCCGTGGCGATCGGGTCGGCATTGCGTGAGGGATTTCGTGGACCCCTGTTCATTCAGGGTGATCACTTCCAAGTGAACCACAAGAAATTCGCGGTCGATCCGGTCACGGAGGTGAATGCGGTCAAAGCGTTGGTGAAAGAAGCGGTAGCTGCCGGATTTTACAACATCGACGTTGATACGTCGACACTGGTCGATCTTTCTATGGCCACATTGACGGAGCAGCAGCGGCTCAACTATGAAGTGTGCGTGGACATCACACGTGCGGTGCGTGCTGAAGAGCCGTCGGGTGTGACCATTTCGATTGGTGGCGAGATTGGTGAAGTCGGCACAGAAAACTCTACCCCCGCCGAGTTGGAGGCCTTCATGGACGGCTACGTTGGCACATTGCGTGCACAGGCTGGGGACATGGCCGGTCTCTCCAAGATCTCCGTCCAGTCTGGCACGTCGCACGGTGGGGTCGTTTTGTCCGATGGCTCAATCGCTGACGTGAAGCTCGATCTCGATACACTCCAGTCACTTTCGAAGATTTCTCGCGAGCGATATGGGCTTTCGGGCGCTGTGCAGCATGGCGCGTCGACGTTGCCTGACACGGCGTTCCACAATTTTCCGCGCACGGAAACGGCTGAAATTCATCTCGCCACCAATTTTCAGAACATGCTGTACGATCATCTGCCCGCGGTAACGCGCGACGAGATTTACGCGTGGCTGGAGATCAACGCGAAAGAAGAACGCAAGCCAACCGACAGTGCGGAACAGTTCTTCTACAAGACGCGTAAGAAGGCGATCGGTCCCTTCAAGCGTCAGCTCTGGAGTTTGCCCGCCGATGTCCGTGCCACACTAGCTGCGGCATACGACGCGAAGTTCACGTTCCTTTTCAATCAGCTCGGGATCGCCGGCACGCGTGCGATGGTCGCGCAATACGTCTCGGCGCCTGAACAGCATCGCCCGCTGCCTGATGGTGCCAGCACAATTGTCGCGGCACCAGACGACGCGGATTTGAGCGACTGACACACGCCGCACCGCGGCAGGAGCAACGCATGTCTCGACAGGATGAGTACGACGATGAACGTGTAGTGGTAGTCAAGCGCGACGGCGGCAATGCCGGTGTCGGCATGATGTTATTAGGCCTCGCGATCGGCGCTGGTGCGGCGCTGCTGTTTGCACCAGCCAGCGGCGAAGAAACGCGCGAGCGGTTGCAGCGTGAGGCGCGCCGCGCTGGGCGGCGCGTGAAAGAGATGACTAACGAATTCGGTGAGACCATCACCGATGGCGTTGAGCGTACACGGTCGCGTTTTGACGAGCAGGTCACGCGCGCAAAAGATGCCGTTGGTTCTCGTACACAAGCGCTCGGGGACGCCGTTGATGCGGCGCGCGAGGCCGCGCTTGACGCGCGCGCCGATCTCGAGCGTGCCGTTGCCGATTCGAAGCGTGCCTATGCCGACAGTCGTCGTGCATACCGCGAGGCGCGCGCAGCCGACGCGAGACGCCATCATCACGACGACGCGCATTTGAGTCATGGAGCGTCGGATATCGTTCAGGAATCCGCTGACGGCGCTACGAGCGAGGGTTAAAGCGGCAGGCAACATTGTCCTTCGCGTCTGGAATCAAGGCGCGGAGGACAATGTGCTCTTCTTGGCCGGCGGTCTCGCGTTTAACGTGCTGCTCGCGTTGGTACCGCTCGTGCTGCTACTTATTACCGGCTTATCGTTTTTGCTCGGTAGTTCGTCGGAAGAAGCGGCATCGACCGTTACGGGTTTAGTGGAAGCGTTGCTGCCAAATAATCCTGGCGCAGCAACAACACTTTTGCGCGGTATTGTCGCGGACGTACTGCGTACGCGCGGTGCCATTGGGATGTATTCGGCCATCAGCTTTGCGTGGTTTTCCACGCGATTATTTGGGTCGCTCCGCAGTTGTCTTTCGTTGGTTTTCGATCGTGTCGATCACGGCATTGTCTTTGGGAAATTGTACGATTTTGTCGCGACGATTGTCACCACCGTCGCGGTCGTCGTGTATGTGGTGTTCTCCACATATCTCGACCTAGCCACCACGCGCGGCCTCGCATTTCTCGTCGGCCTGGGATTGCGCGCATCCGCAATGAGCGGCATCGCGTACATCTTCGGAAGGTTGGTCGCGATTGCTGTTGTGTTCTTGCTTTTCTTGGCGCTGTATCGCGGACTGCCGCGACATCGACCGAGCATCCGCACAGCGGTCGTCGCCGCTGGCTCTGCGGCGTTGCTCTTCGAAATTGCGCGACATGTATTTGCGATATTGGTGCAACAACTGGATCCCAGTTCCCTTTATACGGGCTCGATCGCCGCAATTGTCGCGGTCGTCTTCTGGACGTACTACGGCGCGTTACTCTTCCTCATTGGCGGCGAGGTCGCACACGCGATCGATCGTCGCCGCATCGAGTCCATCGAGACTATCGTGCCCACGCGACCCCCCACTCGCAAAAAAAAGTGACCGCTTCGCACGATTATCGCACACGCCCCTTGATTGACATCCGCAGCGATACGGTCACCAAACCCACGGACGCGATGCGTCGCGCGATGGCAGATGCAGACGTGGGCGATGATGTGCTGGATGGCGACCCCACCACGCGTCGCCTTGAAGCCATGGTCGCCGAGCGATTGGGCAAGGAACAAGCGTTGTTTTTTCCAACGGGCACGATGGCAAATCAAGTCGCCATTTGGTTACATACGCAGCCCGGCACCGAAATTTTCGTGGACGCCGAATCCCATATCGTGCACTGGGAAATGGCCGGAGCGTCGGCGTTGGCTGGCGTACAGTTATACCCGGTGCACGGGACCACGAGTGTGATGCAGGCGGCCGATTTAGCCGCCGCGTTCCGACCGTTTTCGGCGCAGGGTATGGATGCCTCACTCGTGTGCTACGAAAACACGCACAATGGGGCGGGCGGAGTGGTGACGTCACTCGACGCGTCGCGCGCGCTCTTCAACGTCGCGCGCAGCGCCGGACTGCCGGTGCACCTCGACGGCGCACGTCTCTGGAATGCCGCAGCGGCAACTGCCACATCGCTTGCCGATTTCGCGTCGTGCGCGGACACCGTCATGGTGTCGTTCACGAAGGGACTTGGCGCGCCGGTCGGAGCGGCGTTGGCTGGCCGCGCCGAACATATTGCGCGCGCCTACAAAATTCGCAAACGCTTTGGCGGCGGTATGCGCCAGAGTGGCGTACTCGCGGCCGCCGCGATTTATGGACTCGAACATCATTTCGCCCGCCTCGCGGAAGACCACGAAGCCGCACGCTATCTCGCAAATCTCATCGATGGCGTCGGTGGCGCGACGGTGGTGCAGCCGGACACCAACATCGTGATGCTCGACCTTCCCTCACCGAGCGCCGATGACATCGTCGCGCGCGCACAATCACTCGGTGTACTCGTTTCCGCGTGGACCCCGAGTCGTATCCGCGCGGTTACGCATCTCGACGCGCCAATGGCCTTAATCGCGGCTACGGCGCCGCTACTGATGCGAGCGATCGCTGAATCGTTGTCGTAGTTGTCGACGGTAGTCCCTATCGATTATCTTCCTGAGGCTCCGGGTCCCGGAGGGCACCAGCCCGCCAATCCCGTCAGGACCCCGAAGGTAGCAGCGGCACGTGGAGTCTAGCGTCGCTTCGTCAGGCCCGGAGCACTGCGCGCGGGAGGATCTGCTCCAATTGGAGACGACCTCCCGCGCGCTTTTACCTATCCCTAATCCTAATCCCTAATCCCTAATCCCTAATCCCTAATCCCTAATCCCTGCTAGCTTTCTCCGAATGTCTCTCGCGCTCGCTCGCAAATATCGTCCCCGTAATTTCGCGTCCGTTGCCGTGCAATCGCACGTGGCGAACACGCTCAAAGGCGCCATCGCTCGCGACCGCGTGGCGCACGGTTATCTGCTTTGTGGGCCGCGTGGCACCGGGAAAACCACGCTCGCGCGCGTGCTCGCCATGGCGCTCAATTGCGAACGACGCGGCGACCCGGAGCTGCAGGGCGAACCCTGCGGTCAGTGCATCAGCTGTCAGCGTATTTGGGCGGGCAGCGCATCCCTCGATGTCGTTGAAATCGACGCGGCGTCCAACCGTGGCGTTGATGATGCACGCGAACTGCGTGAGCGCGCGATGTATGCGCCGTCGGGCGACGATCGCTACAAAGTGTACATCGTCGACGAAGCGCACATGCTCACACGTGAAGCGTGGAATGCGCTGCTGAAAATTCTTGAAGAGCCACCACCACGTGTGGTGTTTGTATTCGCGACGACTGAACCGCAAAAAATTGCGCAGGCCGCCGCGCCCGTGCTATCGCGATTGCAGCGTTTCGATCTCAAACGCATCGGTCCTGCCGAAATTCGCGAACGGCTCGCCATCGTGCTCACGGAAGAAGGCATTGCGTTTGAGGACGAAGCACTTGGCATGATTGCACGCGCGGCCGATGGTGGTTTGCGTGATGCACTCTCGCTCACCGATCAAGTGTTGTCGATCGGCGAAAGCGGACATGTAACCGCCGACAGTGTGCGCGTTGCGTTGGGACTTGTGCCGGATGAGGAGTACCTCGCGCTCCTCGACATTGTGATCGAACGTCGCGCGGCGGATGTGTTTCCGGCCGTGCAACGGCTTGCCGACAACGGCGTTGATTTCGCGCTCATTTTGTCTGGATTCGGGGACCTGCTTCGGGCGCAACTCACGTACGCGTTGGGTGGCGTGCCGGGGGAGGTGCCGGAACGCATGCGCGTGGCACTTGAGCAACGGAAATCCAAAGTCGCGACCGGTGACCTGTTGCGCATGCTGCACGCGTTACTTGAAATGGAGCCGATGTTCCGGCGCAGCGGTCAACGGCAATTACTCATCGAAACATTACTCGTGCGTTTTGCGCTGCTCGATCGCACCGTCGAACTTGAAAACGTCCTTCGTGGCTTTGGTGAGGGTGGTCGTGACGATCCACCCTCGCGTCGCGTCGCACACGAGCCACGTATCGCGTCCGCACACGCGTCACCTCCCGCACCGCCTGCGGCAATTGCGATTCGCGGGGATGCCTCACCCGCGTTACGCACCCCCCTGCAGGTACCCGTGCCGCGTCCCGCGACGCAGCAAGTCGCGCAAGCCGCGGCCGCGGCGCAACTCGCGCATTCGGCATCAGTGCCGCACGCAAGCAGCGTCGCGAACGTGACCACCGCCGCACCCATCGTGCCGCCATCGATCGAGCACGTGCGTTCACGGTGGACGCACGTGGTGGAAACGATGCGCAAGGCGGGACGCGGCATGGTCGCAGAGTCGCTGCAACGCATCACTCCGCTCGAAGTGACAACGCATGGTGCCGTGCTCTTAGGCTATGCGGCAACCGATGACACGTTCGCGCGCGCCGTCGATAGTTCGCGCGCTGATGTCCTCGCCGCAATACAAGCGTGCCTTGAGGGTGTGACCGCGTTCTCTCTGCGCGCGCAGACGGCACCTGCAGAGCATGTCGTGCGCAATAACACACGGCTAACGCAAGCGGATGCGCAGCAGCAGCGTCTTGATCAGTTGTCGGCGCGCGATCCGGTACTCGAAGCCGCCGTGCGTGTGCTGGATCTCGAATTGCTCAACTGACACGCAGCGACGCATCGGCGCTGCATCCACCACCGCACTCTCACTACGTTACGATCATGGCCGACATCTTCAAATTGATGGAGCAGTTCAAGAACATGCAGGGCAACCTGCAAAAGGCGCAGGAAGATCTTGCGCGTCAATCGTTCAGCGGATCCGCCGGCGGCGGCATGGTCACCGTCGAATGCGACGGCAAGATGCAAGTCAAGCGCGTCAAGATTGATCGCACCGTGGTTAATCCGGACGACATCGAGATGCTCGAAGATCTGATTGTGGTAGCCACTGCCGAAGCGCAGAAAAAGGCGGGCGAAAGCGCCATGAGCGAGATGAGCAAAGTGACCGGCGGGATCGAACTTCCGTTCAAATTGCCGTTTTAAGCGCACACGCGCGCATGTCCATTATCGACACGCTTACGGGCGAACTCGCACGGCTACCGGGCATCGGTCGGAAAACCGCACTGCGGTTGACGTATCATCTACTGAAGCAGCCGGCGGAGCAAACCAAACGCTTGGCAGAAGCGCTTGCTGCACTGCGTGAGCGCGTGCGTGCCTGTGATCGCTGTCGCAACCTGACCGAGATGCCGCTGTGCGCGATCTGTGCCGATCTGCGTCGTGATGCAACCATCATTTGCGTGGTGGAAGAAGCTGCGGACATCGCGTCGATCGAACGCGCCGGTGAGTTCCGTGGGCTCTATCATGTGCTTGGTGGGCGCCTGTCGCCGCTGGATGGCGTTGGTCCGGATGACTTGGCCATCGGGCCGCTGCTGGCCCGCGTCGGCCCGGAAGCCGTGCGCGAAGTCATCCTCGCGACAAATCCGTCACTCGAAGGCGAGGCGACGGCGTTATACGTGCAGCGGCAATTGGCGTCGCAGTCGGTGCGGGTCACGAGAATTGCCCGCGGACTGCCTGTTGGTGGCGACCTCGAATATGCCGACGGTGTAACGATCGCCCAAGCCCTCTCGGCGAGACGTGAGATGGTGTGAATGCCGCTGGCGAGATGGCGAGCGTGGTGGGAAAGGTTACTTTCGATGGTCGATACGCGTTGATAGTGCGCAACTCCTTTCGTGTGAAGGAGTGCTCGTTCCCCTTGTCCCCACGTTCATGTCCGTCGGCGCAGCCACCTGGTCGTTCACTGAGGATGACTTCGGGGCCATCACCATTACGCTGCAGCGCTTTCTCTATGATGCCAAGGCGCGCTGCGCGCTCATCGTCGATCGGAGCGGACAGTTGGTAGCCACAGTCGGCGAGCCGCCCACGTTTGATGCGACGGCGTTTGCAACGCTCACGGCGGCCGACTTCAGCGCCAACGATCAACTCGCACGACTCATCGGCGAAAGCGATTTCAGCGTGCTCTTCCATCAGGGCGAACGCGAATCGATGTACTTGGCCGACATCGCGCGTCGGGTGATTCTGGTTGTGTTGTTTGACAATCGGACGACGCTGGGACTGGTGCGGCTTCGCATGCGTGGCGCGGTGGACGAACTCACCAAAATTTTCGAAGGCGTTTTCGCGCGTGGCAGCAGTGCCCACGCCGCGCCGCCGGGCTTTCTGGCTGGTGCCGAAGACGAGATTGACCGCCTCTTCCAGTAATCGCGCGCGATGTCGATGATCAACTACGCCTCCCGCGAGATCAACTGTAAAATTGTTTATTACGGCCCGGGACTCGGCGGCAAGACCACCAATCTCGAATATGTGTACGGCAAAGTGTCGCCCAACACGCGCGGCAAGCTCATTTCGCTTGCAACAGAAACGGAGCGGACGCTCTTTTTCGACTTTCTCCCGGTTGATCTCGGGACCATTCGGGGCTTTCGGACCCGTTTTCATTTGTACACCGTGCCCGGACAGGTCTACTACAACGCGAGCCGGAAGCTCATCTTAAAAGGTGTGGACGGCGTTGTTTTTGTTGCGGACTCGCAAACCGAACGCGCTGAAGCAAATCTTGAGTCCATGCAGAACCTGTACGACAACATGGCGGCGTACGGATACGATCTCACGCGCATGCCATTTGTCATTCAATACAACAAGCGCGATCTGCCAAACGCTGCACCGTTGGCCGAGTTGCAAACGATGCTCAATCCCGGTTGGGAAGTGACCGATCCGGCGCGCATGCGCGGACTGGCCGATCCGTTCCGACCAGGTGAACTACTCATCTCGCAGCTTCCAACGGGTGAGTGGGTCGAACGATCTCCGTATTTCGAAGCGGTCGCCGTCACTGGCGATGGTGTCTTCGATACCCTGAAAGCTGTGTCCAAGCTCGTCCTCAAGACGCTCGCCTGAGCCCTTCGTGAATCTTCCCAACGCGATCACCGTCGGACGCATTGCCCTGACGCCGTTGATCGCGTGGCTGCCCTTCACGACGACGTGGAGCGCACGGTTCGCGGCCTTTGCGCTGTTCACCATTGCGGCCGTGACTGATTACTGGGATGGGCATCTCGCGCGACAAAACAACATGGTCACCGATCTCGGGCGCTTGCTTGATCCGCTAGCGGACAAACTGCTGTTATTGGCGACATTGGTGCCGATGTACGTTATGCAGCGACATTTTTTGTTCATCTCGCCGCTCGATATTGCACTGCCCGAACCATCGCCATTCTTGTTTGTCACACCATTTGGTCGCGTGGCCTTTCCGTTATGGATGCTCTTGGTCGTACTTGGCCGTGAAGCGTTTATGACCGTGTTTCGACAAGTCGCCGCGCGCCGTGGGTTGGTGATTGCGGCAATTGGTCCGGCCAAATGGAAGATGGCATTTCAATCGCTGTGGATGGGGTCTGCGTATTTCTGGTTTTTTGCGGTGACGGCGGCAACGAAACAAGGGTGGACGGAGTTGCCGTGGTGGCAATCATTTGCGCACTTCAATGGCCTCGTGGGCGTGTGCAGTATGGTGGGAGCGGTGGCGCTCACGTTGTGGAGTCTGTGGCTGTATTTGCGGCGTTACGGATCGCGTGTGGTGCACGGGGCGGTGCGCGCCGGGTGATGGTTTGTGCCGGTAGCGTGACGCAAGCATTCTCGACCTTATGATACAGGTGTTGTCGCGGTTACTCGACAGCCTTGAACACTTTCGTTCTAAATGCGTCTAGACGTGAATTTATATGAGGTTGAGAGAATGTCTCGGAGGAAAGATACCAACGCCTTAGTAGTGCCTGTTTGGCGGCCAGCGCATCTGGCAGTGCGTACCAGAGGCACCAGCGGCTGTTTATGAGTTCATTGATTCCACTCCCTACTTGCAACATTTTCTGGAGAGTTGAGGTCCAGTTTGAGCCACTTGGCGGTCTTGCGCAGCGTCACCGCGCAGGCGAATAGCACTAGGCTGATTAGCACCGACAACATGATCGCGAAGCTGACGTTAGCGACGAATACCTTTCCGGTCATGCGCTCCGGTAGCACTAGGCGCACTTGGAGGGCATCCATTAAAAAGAGTGGCACCACCGTCAGAACGACAAGCGAAGTCAGCGCGAGAAGCGCCGCGAAAATATTCGATAATATGCGACGCTCACTAAACCCAAGGCGAGAGTCACCAGCGCCGCTGCGACAGTGACCTTAAGCATCCGAGGAATAGCGGAACCAACGATAGCGAACCGCCATCTGCTGTTGGACCACGAACCTGGCGTGTAAATCGTCAGAACGTCGTACGCGGCCGATCGCTGGGTATCCTAACGATTTGCCGCGCCCTATTTCGCCAATCGACGATCCGTCGAAGGTGTCGAGGATGGTGCCGCGACGACAAGCATTGCGCGGTCCGCCCCGGCAGTTATGTCTTGCGAAACTAATTCGGGCAATGCGGCCAATGCGGCCACGGTATCCGTTTCGTCGCCAATCGCCGAGGCGTATGCCGCGAGCTGCGTGTTCGGAGCGCGACGAAGTTCTGGATCAACAGAAAATCGTTCCGCCAAACGCCTGAGTCGGTCCCCGGTTCGCGCGGCAGTCATAGTAAACAGCTGTGACAATTCGCTACGAGTAAATGGCGCAGCTCCAGACGGCCATCGAGCTCGCAAACTCGGCGCTGCCTTGAATGTCGCGAGCGACGTCGAGAAAATAGTTTCATCGCCACTGATGCTCTGTACAGTGGCGGGTAACCATACACCGATGCCCGCGACGCCATCTTGCACAGCACCGTGCTCCACGCTTATCTCGATGGTGACGCCGATCGTTAAACGACGACCGAGTAAGAACGTGCCCTCGCCGGTATATTGCAAAAAACCCAAACAATCGGAGATTGAGGGTCGACTCATTTTGACCAACAAGCAGTATGCTCTCCACTGCTGCACTGCCGCGCATCATTCCACGAGGTTCCAACGCAGCGCGAACAGTCCGATAGCACGTCAATTTTCGGATCCTGTCCAATCATGTTGTAACCCCAGTCAGAAAAATGATGCGCGATCATGTCGCAGGAGTATCGAATGTGTCGCAACTGCAAGGGTATCACGCAGGAACGAATCCGGGAAATGGCCACGTCCCGAGGGCAATGACCGAAGAGGGAGCAAAAAGCAGACCCAGCCAAGCGAGAGCACCCTTACCGAACGGCCATCGGCAATTATCACGTGTCTTGCCATGAATTGGTAGACTCCCAGCCGTCAAATATTGACCGTTGTACACGTTTGTGCCGGATCAAGAGAACCGAACCGATGTTGGCGACCGTTAATAGGAGAAATCACCCACGTTGAATTTCGTATTTGGATCCGGGGGCGTGTTCGTTGCCACCCACGCTAAATTGCGCGCCATGAACATCGAAATCGTCACAATCGGCGACGAGCTCCTGCTCGGCTTCACCATCGATACCAACGCCGCACACCTCGCACGCGAACTCGCGGCACTGGGCATCCGTGTCGTACAGCGCGCCACCGTAGGTGACGACGCAAACCATATTGCCACCGCAGTGCGCGACGCACTACAACGCACTGGTGCCGTGATCACCACCGGTGGACTCGGTCCAACGGCGGACGACCGTTCCAAACCCGCCGTCGCTGAAATATTTGGACGTGCCATGGTCCTCGATGCCGAAATCCTCAGCAATCTCGAAGCACGATGGCTCAAACGCTTCGGACATGAACTCCCGGCAAGTAATCGGCAGCAAGCGCTCGTGCCGGAAGGCGCAACGATCCTCCAAAATCGGCATGGTTCAGCACCCGGCATCTGGCTCGAAGACGAACAACATCGATTCGTGACCATGTTGCCCGGCGTGCCGAGAGAAATGCGCGGCATGCTCGCCGATACGCTCATGCCGTTGCTGCGCGCGCGCGCGGGAAGCAACGGACCCGTCATCCGATCACGCACTATACGCACCGTCAACATTGCGGAGTCGGCCGTTGCGGATCGTTTGGGCGAACTTGCGAGAGGCGTGCTAGGACTACCGTTGGCCTATCTTCCGGGCAGCGATGGCGTCGATCTCCGTCTGACGTCGGCATCACTCCCCGCCAACGAAGCGGATAAAATTCTCGCCGACGCAGCCGCGCTTATTCACGAAAAGGTTGGACGCTACGTGTACGGCGAAGGCGACGATGACCTCGCGGCACTCATGCTCGCCGAGTGCGTAAAACGACATGCCACTATCGCGGTCGCCGAGAGTTGCACGGGCGGATTGCTCGGTAGTCGACTCACAGCAATTCCTGGTTCGAGTGCCACATTTCTCGGCGGTATAATCGCGTATAGCAACGACGTCAAAGTCCGCGAGCTGAACGTGGCCGTCACGGACATTGCGGAGCACGGCGCAGTGAGTGAAGCCGTTGCTCGCGCGATGGCATCGGCGGCGCGTCAGCGTTTTCAGAGTACGATCGGTATCGGAATCACCGGCATCGCTGGACCAGATGGTGGCACACCTGAGAAACCCGTCGGAACGGTGTGGGTAGCAATCGATGTGGCGGGTGACGTGCACGCGGTGCGCGCCGTTCTTCCGGGGGACCGCAACGAAATACGGTATCGCGGTGCGCAACTTGCCCTTGATCGAGTGCGTCGCGCATTCACAAACGACGTAGAGTCCGTCGCGTGGATGACACGTGCGTAGTACCCGCTAAACTTTCAATGACCACGTACGTACGGACGAGAGAGACCAACTATGACTGACCCAACAAACATCGCATCACCTGACGACACCGCTGCCGATGACGCGACCGATGTCGCACCCGTTGACATCGAAAGTTTGCAACGCGAACTCAGCGAGCAGAAAGATCGATACCTGCGACTTGCCGCCGAGTACGACAACTTTCGTCGTCGTGCGACGAAAGAACGGCAGGAGGCCGGATGGCGCGCGCAAGGAGAACTCGTGCGCGGAATTCTCGACGCCATTGATGACATCACACGCTTCGCACATGTCGACCCCACCACCGTGACCACGCAAACAGTCGTCGACGGTGTTTTGATGGTGGAGAAAAAACTATTTAAATCGCTTGCGGGGCACGGCTTTGAAACCATCGATCCGACCGCGCAGCCGTTTGATCCGGCGCGACACGAAGCCGTGAGCACCGCTCCCGCTGCAACAGCCGACGAAGACGGTGTGATTGCCGCCACGTTTCAAGTGGGCTACATCATCAATGGTCACGTATTGCGTCCGGCGCGCGTGGTCGTGAAGCAGTGGACCGGCGGCGCACCGCCCCTCGTCTCCTAATCATGGCAAGCACGAAGGACTTCTACGCGGTGCTTGGTGTGGCGTCGTCGGCAACGGCGGACGACATCAAGAAACAGTATCGACGACTCGCGAAGAAGCACCATCCTGACGCCAATCAAAGCGATCCCAAGGCATCGGAACGCTTTAAAGAAATTTCCGAGGCCTACACGGTGCTTGGAGACGTAGCCAAGCGGAAAGAGTACGACGACATGCGTCGGCTTGGCGCGTTTGGCGGATTCGCGTCGCGTCCAGCAGGTGGCGCGCAGTCAGCGCGTACCAGTGGTTTTGGATCGGCGCGACCGGGCCAATCTGGCTCTGGCACGTTTAACGAATTTGATGTCGGTGGCATTGGCGGACTTGGCGATCTCTTCTCATCAATGTTTGGCCAAGGCGCCGCGCGACCACAGCAGCGCGGACCAGAGCGCGGTCAAACGATCGAGCAAACGGTCGACGTTCCGTTTCGCATTGCGGCGATGGGTGGCAAGGTGCCCATCGATCTTGAAGTGAACGAAGAGTGCGCGACGTGTCATGGATCGGGCGCGGCGCCGGGTGCCATGTTGCGACCGTGCGGAGAGTGCAGTGGACGCGGCGTCATTTCGTTCGGTCAAGGAGGTTTCGCGGTCAATCGTCCGTGCCCGGTGTGCATGGGACGCGGACAGGTACCCACCGAACGCTGCCCAACGTGTAATGGTGCTGGAGAACAGCGCGTAAAGCGTCGCGTGTTAATCGCCGTGCCGGCCGGTGCCGAGAGTGGCGCGAAGGTTCGGTTGAAAGGGCAGGGCGGGAAAGGTGCGGCTGGCGGACAAGCAGGCCATCTCGTGATCACGTTTGAAGTGTTGCCCGATCGTTTTTACAAACGTGAAGGACTTGATCTTATTGGCACGGTGCCGATCAACATTGCGCAAGCAACGCTGGGCTCGCGCATTACCGTACGCACGTTAGACGAAAAGAAAATCGCTATTCGTATTCCGGCGGGAACGTCGGCCGGAAAACGTTTTCGTATTTCTGGACAAGGCATCGAAAAAGATGGGAAAAAGGGTGATCTCTTTGTCGAGGTCACCATCACGGTACCGGAGACATTGTCGGACGCGCAGGACAAGGCGATGCGCGATTTCGCAGAAGCCGGTGGGTTGAAGTTTTGATGCGCTATGCGCGGGGTAGTGTGGGTGTGTTTGTGACGATGCTTGCGCTTTGCGCGGGGTCACGCGCGGGCGCGCAGTCGAGCGATCGCACCGACGCGCATTGGAAGCTCGATCGATGCTTGGGTGGCATCACGTTCGGCGCACCACAAAAACTTGCCGTCGCGTTTGGTGGTGGCTTCGTACGCGAAGGCATGAGTGAACACAGCAGCGATTACTGCGCGTTCGGCGCGGCGAAGTTGGGCCTCGGTGGTGCGCGGGGATCGATTGGATTTGCGCAATCCAAAGGGCCAAACGGGTTGGGCCTCGCGCTCTCAGCCGATGTACTCCGCACGTTCGGCGCGCCGCTTGGCGCCACGCGCATGCGTACGTATGCGGGCACATCGTTGCATGTGTGGCCCGTATTTGGATTGGGTGGCGACATTGGATATTTCGTTCGACTGGGCGATGCGCGCGGTGCCTCGACGCTTAAACGCCACATTGTCACGTGGTCGGTAGGGTTCGGCTTTTAGGCGCATGCCAACGCGATACGAATTCGAGCACGGGTGGTCGGAATCTGCGCTGTGTGCTCCACACGAATCGCTACGCGGCATCGTGCATGGCCCGTACGTTGGTTGGACGCAATACACGACAGTGCCGGTGACACGCCGCGAAGTGGCCGGGACCATCATCCCCATCATTCTCAATCTGTCATCGCCGTATCGCATTGTGAGTGGTCACGATGACGCAACGCGCTCGGTCGTGCTGCATTCGTTTGCGGCGGGTCTCTATGACACGTGGGTGGCCGTTGAAGGCGCGCGCGAGAGCCAAGCGTTGCAAGTCAATCTCACGCCACTCGGTGCGCATGCGTTGCTGGCCGTACCGATGCATGAACTCGTAAATCGCGTTGTCGCCATCGACGATTTATTCGGTGCGCGCGCCTCCGCGCTGATTGAACGACTCGTCAACGCACCATCGTGGCGCGCGCGCTTTATCGAGCTCGATCAATTTTTGTGCAAATGTCTCGCGAATGCGCGTCCTGCATCGCCGCATCTTCGCTGGGCGTGGGATGAACTCGCGAACGCGCATGGTACGATGTCAATCACGTCGCTGGCAACATCGCTGGGGTGGTCGCCAAAGCGACTGATTGCACACTTTCGTGATGGCGTTGGACTACCGCCAAAAACGATCGCGCAACTGATGCGCTTCGACCACCTCGTGCAACGCGTGGGTGCACAGCCGTTAGTTCAATGGTCGACACTTGCGTACGACTGTGGCTATAGCGACCAGTCGCATCTGCACCGCGATTTCGTTGAATTTGCAGGTTGCACTCCCGTCGAGTTTCTGCGCACGCGGCTCCCCGACGGTGGCGGCATCGTCGCCTAACCGTCACCGCCAACCTGCAGCGAAAAATTTGTTCAAGACGGTGTGTCTGTGTGCGCGTATCATCGACTCGTCGCTCTTGCGAGCCGTGCATCGCGTCGTTCACCTCTATGGGTTGATATATGGAAACCGTTCACACGCCGCTCCACCCAAGCTGTACGCGTGTCTCTCGTATCGCAATCCTGCGACGGCGATTGAATTTCTTATGCGCGCATTCGGGTTTGTCACCGTACTCATCGTACATGACGACGACGGCGCCATCACGCACGCAGAAATTGCTCTCGGCCAAGAGATCGTGATGCTCGGATCGTCGAAGCCGGAGTTGGGATGGATTAGTCCGCTGGATTTACCTGCGGTGAACTCAACGATCTGTGCGTTTGTGCCCGACGTGGACGCACACTGTGCGCGCACTCTTTCTGAGGGCGCGACACTTCTACGACCGCTCGCTGACACGTCGTATGGCGCGCGAGAATACTCTGTAAAGGATCTCGAAGGTCACCATTGGCACTTTGGCACGTATCGTCCAACGGCAACGCCGTCACCAAATACCGTCGCGTCGTGAAACAACACCATGGATGGCCGCGGCCAAGGCGATGCGCGCTGGCTTAGGCTCCGAAGTCTCGCAACCGCGCATCGGCAATTCGAAAATATCGCTCGGAGATGTCGGCGGGCATGTGCGATATCGACAAAACATCGTGCAGATTCGCTCGTACTTTACTGGCCAGTTGCGCGATCAGCTCTTCGCCAACGCGCTTGCTACCGTTCCATCGTTCTGTAACGCTCGCGATGTCGCGCGGTCGGATGTTGTTTCTCTTGCCATTGATGGGTATCGCAAAATCGTCATCGCGTATAGCCACTCTCGTGTTGAGTAGATCGTACATCGGTGAATATTCACTCGCTCGAAGTTGTGGAGCGCCACCGAGCGCACCGGATCGAATCAATCGGACGACGGAAATGTTTTTGGCGTGTAAATCGCCATTTCCGATTAGCCATGAAAAGGCGACGTGTTCGATCAGTCGCCAGAGTCCTGACGCCGTCACGTCGGGGGATAAACCGGCGATTCGAAGCGTTTCTGCAATCCGCTCAACAGACGTTTTGTATTTGTCCTTGCGCGGCAGCAGCAGTAGTGAACAGGTATCTTCCTGCAGCACCAGATCGACTCGCGATGGTTCGATCTCGAGCGCTGATCGCATCGGAATGTCGTAGCGCTCCACCATGAGCGAAGTTCCGCGAAGTAGGCTGCCCTCGTCGAACGTGATGAGGCGGACGGGGGCGACCATGAGCTCGCTCCGACGTGCCAGCTCCATCGTCGCCCATTCGTTCTCCACCAACGACTCGTAGTGGGGAGACTGAAATTTCAGAATGTGTGTGCACGACGTTCGCAGATCACCAATTCTCACCGTAGGTGTGTTCGACTCTATGGAGAGCGACACCGGTAGTTTTGGCTGTATGCCGGACAAGCCCACCGCACTTCGTGCTCTCAATCCTTTCCAAAACGCGTTCGTCTCGGGATCGAGTTCAATCTTTTCTGTGGCGCGGATTGTTTTCGTTGGATCGAATTCGACGTCCTGCAATCGAACGCTGTGCGTGTCCAATCGAAATTCATCGAGCGGAATGTTAAGCGGACGGAGCGTCAGGTTTGACAGGTACTTTCGCGTGCTCCCGAGCAGCGATACCGAATCATTACGGTCGATCTGATAGGTCCTGACAATTCGGCTTTCGGTCCAACCCTCCGGTAGGAGATTTTCAAAGAAGGCTGGCATGCGCGGACCTTCATACGACACGCTAAGCTCATTCGACAGCGGCAGTTCTTTCGACAGCGCAACGGACCATCCTTGGTGGTACTCGAATCGAAATTCAGTATTGTTCAACGCTGTGAGCGAACCAACCGGCCAGTTGTAGAAGTACAGGTCAAATTTTTTCACGCCGTCGGCATGAACGGTCGCCGACTGATTCGTGCCCTCCACCAAATGCTTGAATCGTACGTATTCCGCAGCGAGCTGATTGCGTTTGGCAAAGGCACTCGCCCGCATCATATCCGTTTTGCTGAGCGTCTTGATCAGAGCAAGCAGCCCCGCATCGGAGAGTTCTCGTTCTGGATAGTGTCGCGAAGGGATCATGCACTCGAACGTGGTTTGCAGTGCGCTCGATACCGTTACGGTGCTCGCCGATGGCAGGTCGTCCTTCGTTTTTACGAGCTCCATCGCGAGTTCAATGCGTTCCGTTTCCGGATGGGGTAACGCCTTCATTCGGACAAGACGGAGACCCGGTAGCTGGAGTGCATTGCGCTTCCCGCCCGCCTCAGCGAGGAATAACACGTCGCCCACTGGTCCTCGGATTGCGGAGGAGCGATGTGAGACGTACGCGTTCTTGAAAAGGTGCGCCGCAATGGGGAGCGCCGCCGCTCTGATCTGCTCCTCCGCCGTCGTTTCCTTGTCGTCCGAGTAGATTCCCCGCGCGAGCCGGACGAGAGATCCGCGCTCGACTCGTTTCGCCAGCATGCGAGAATGCGAAGTTGTCTCTGCGAGGTAGAGCATACGGCGTCTCCGTCTAAAAAGTGTTGCTTTAATTATATTCATGAAACGATTTTTAGACAACTGCGACGTCAATACACACCGTTGCCTAGCGCAAACTAGTCCGCTACGCCGCGACGATCTGCAATGTCCGACGTGCACGCTGCGCGGACGTTGCGAGATCGTCGCGCATGCCGCGCTCAATAACGCCGCCGCCCAATACCATCGCGTCGCGAAACAACACCATTGATTGCCCCGGTGAAATCGCCGGGATGGCCTCGTCAAGAGCGAGCTCAATCGCGTCGGCACTCAATTGCACAACGGTCGCGGAAACTGCACGCGCACGGCTGCGCACCTGAACGTGTACAGTGTCACCAATGTGTGGCGGGTCAGCGAGCCAGTTCAGTTCACGCGCCTCAAGTCCGCGGCCGAGCAACGCTTCACGCGGACCAATGACAACGGCGCGTTCCGACGGAATAATCTCCACCACGAACATCGGTTCGGCAAAGCCACCTGGGAGACCCTTGCGTTGACCAATCGTGTATCGCGCAAAGCCCGCGTGTTCGCCAATCACCTCACCAGAATGCAAGCGTAGCGGTCCGCGCGAGAGCGCAGGCGCATCGACGCCGAGATGCTCTTCCAACACGCGCACATGATTGCCGTCTGGCACAAAACAAATGTCTTGACTCTCCACTTTTTCTGCCGTGCGTAAGCCGAACCGACGCGCCATCTCGCGCGTTTCTGCTTTGGTCTGACCACCGATCGGAAGCACAAGTCGATCAAGCACTGATCGATCTATTCCCCACAAGAAATAGCTCTGATCCTTCGCCGGGTCGAGACCGCGCATGAGCGCTGCATGTCCATTCGACACACTCATGCGCGCGTAGTGCCCCGTGGCCAGCCAGTGTGCATCAATCGCGTCGGCCTTCAACAACAGATCGTGGAACTTGGTAAACGTGTTGCACCGGACGCACGGAATCGGCGTGCGACCGCGCGCATACTCGTTCACGAAATCGGCGAGGACGTCCTGTCCGAAGCGATCTACCAGATTCGTCACGTAGTGCGGAATGCCCAGTGTGTCGCACACGCGTCGCGCATCACTTGTTGAGTCGAGCGAACAACACGGACGGTCGGGTACATCACGGCCGTCGTCGTGCAGTTTCATCGTCACGCCAACAACGTCACAACCTTGCTCAACGAGTAGCGCTGCAGCGACCGACGAATCCACGCCGCCTGACATGGCAACGAGCACGCGTTCACCGCGCTGTGGTCCGCGCTGTGCGATGGCTGACGGCAATTGTTGGGTGCTCATGTGAGTGCCTGCACATGGGTGCCGCGCGCCTTTGCCGCGAGTGTGGCCAATACGTCAACGACGCGCGTCACACTCGCCTCGTTGCTTAAGCAGCCCAGCGACAAACGCAGTGCGGCGTTGGTGAGCGCAGGAGAAACACCCATCGCCGACAACACGTGCGACGCTGAAACACTCCCGCTTTGACATGCCGAACCAGCGCTGCACGCGATACCGCGCAAGTCGAGCGCCATGAGCATGGATTCACTGTCTGTTCCAGGAATCGAAACGTTTGTGATGTGCGGTGCTCGTGCAGCGCGCGCGCTGTGAATCACGGCGTCTGGAATGCGCTCACGCAATAATGATTCGAGCGTGCCTTGCAGCGCAGACAGTCGCGCGTGCTCATGCACCTGCTCGGCGAGTATCAATTCGGCGGCGGTAGCGAGACCCACCGCGAACGCGACATTTTCCGTACCGGGTCGACGTCCACGATCTTGCGTCCCACCGTGAAACAGTGGTTCGAGTGGTGTGTCACGTCGAATGAAAAGGGCCCCGATACCCTTCGGTGCGCCGAGCTTGTGTCCGGAAATCGAAAGCATGTCGAATGGGGTGCGACGGGCGTCGACACTCACTTTACCAAATGCCTGCACCGCATCCGTGTGAAACACTGCGCCGACCGATTTGGCTTGCATCGCAAGTGCTGGTATGTCCTGAATGACTCCCGTTTCGTTGTTGACCCACATCACACTTACAACAGCGACCTGCGCATCAAGCGAGCGGGCGTAATCATCGGCATTAACAACACCGTCGCACGATACGCGCACGATACGCTCGATACCACCTTCATGCGCCACTTGATGCACGGCCGCGAGAATGGCCTTGTGTTCGATGGGCGTCGTGACCGCAACCGTGCGCCCGCTTGCGCGCAACGTACGTGCAACGCCCAGCACCGCGAAATTGTCCGCTTCAGTTCCGCCGGACGTAAAGCACACCTCATCAGAGTGCGCGCCGAGGCAGGTTGCTAAACGCTCGCGCGCTTCGTCGAGCGAAACGCGCGCTTCGCGACCCCATCGATGCACGCTGGATGGATTTCCAAAACGCGAACAGAAGAACGGGGCCATCGCGGCCATGACCTCATCGCGCACGGGCGTAGTGGCGGCGTGGTCCAGATACACGGGCGTGTTCATCCGGATAAACTTATCGAGGACGGGGACGGACTGCACCCGTCGTCCAACAGCTGCACTCGGGCCAATGTTTACAACCTGCATCCACTGTACCGCCGATTTGGGCCGCAACGAGGCCTTTGAGATATTCCCCGTCGGGACGCGATTGGCATTTGACGCCGCTCGTGGCCGCCTGTGGGTGGTGTGCCGCGCGTGCGACCGCTGGAACCTTTCCCCGCTTGACGAGCGCTGGGAGGCCGTGGAGGCCGCAGAGCAACGATTCCGTGATAGTCGACTGCGCGTGAGTACCGGGAACATCGGCCTCGCGCGGCTGCGTGAGGGTGTCGACCTCATTCGCATTGGTGACCCGCAGCGACCGGAGATGGCGGCGTGGCGCTACGGCGATCAATTCGGCCGTCGTCGGAAGCGACAAATGCTCATCACCGGCGCCGTTGTTGGCGCAGCGGCGACGGTGGTTGGTGCGGTCACCTTTATTGGCGCGTCGGCAGGCTCGTTTGCGGGGGTGTACGCGAATGGTGGCTTGTGGGATATGCTCATACACGGAAAGCCAAGTACGGTCGTCGCGCGCATTCCCGTGGATGGCACGTTGCTGACCGTGCAGCGGCGTCACGCGCGCATGAGCGCGATTGAGCGGGTCGGGCCGTTCGAGCCGTTTTCGCTACGTGTTGAACACACGCAGGGAACCGCGCAGCTCGTTGGTGCAGAAGCGATGCGTGCTGCCGCGCAGTTGATGCCCACCGTGAATCGATTTGGCGGCTCGGCGCGCAGTGTGAACGATGCCGTGGCGTTTCTCGAAGCACACGGCGGTGCCACTCGCGTGCTCACGCACCTGGCGGATTCGTTTGGTGCGAACGCGACGGACGCACGGTGGAAATCAAAATCGCGATGGGGTGCGGCTTCGGTGAAGAAACTGCCTGGCGTATTGCATGCGCTACCGCAACATGCACGGATCTCCTTTGAGATGGCGTTGCACGAAGAGAGTGAACGGCGCGCGATGGACGGGGAACTCGCGGACCTCGAGAAAGCGTGGCGCGAGGCTGAAGAAATTGCCAAAATTGCTGACGATATGTTTGTCACGCCCGCCATGCAGCAACACGTGGAGACGCTGCGTCTTCCTCGCGACAACAAATAGACTCGCCTTTCTCGCACTTCCGCGCGCCAACACCAAATGTATTCCACCCGCCTGCATTGCCAGCGATCACTCGGCAGCAACGACGTTTTCGAGTCGCTGCCGATTGGGCGTCGCATTGCCTTCGACGCAGAACATGGACGACTCTGGATTGTGTGTCGCGCGTGCGAACGTTGAAATTTGTCGCCACTCGAAAAGCGCTGGGAAGCGGTCGAGCAATGTGAGCGCGCATTTCGTGCGACGCGAGTGCGTGTCAGTACCGACAACATTGGCCTGGCGCGTTTGCGCGACGACACGGAGTTGGTCCGGGTCGGATCACCACTGCGTCCTGAGTTCGCCGCGTGGCGTTATGGTGACCAATTTGGAAAACGTCGAATACGCAGTGCCATTACCGCCGTCGGTGTAACCGCTGGCGTCGGCGCGGCCGTTGGTATTGCAGCTTCTGCGGGCGCCGGAGTCGTGTCAGTACTCGGCGCTGTAGCGCTCCTGCCCATCGGCCCTTTGCTTGCAGGTATCTTAACGCTCACGGCGCGCGCGACCGGCCCTCGCATTGAACGTCCGGATCGATCGATTGCGTTCGCGTTGGGTACGCCTCGACTGATTGCGATGGATATCGCCGAAGGGTGGGGTCTTGAATTGGGATGCGTGCCGGTAGGTTCTGCAATCGCGCCACCTCGCTCCAAGTCAGCGTGGTTTGAAACACCACAGTACCATTTGTCCGACGTGGTACGCGTCAAACTTCCTGCATCCCCGGCACTAACATTTTTGCGACACATATTGCCGCGCGTGAATCGCGCGGGCGCGGCGCGATCCGTCATTGCGGACGGCGTACAACTGATTGAGGATGCGGGAGGTCCGGAAAACTTTGGACGTTGGGCGGTGAGCAAGCGCCGTGCATGGGATTCGTTGCAAACGTACGGCGACTCTGGTGATCTCTCCTACATCCCAGCGCCCGCACGACTCGCGTTCGAAATGGCCTTGCACGAGGACAGCGAGTATCGCGCGCTGCATGGTGAACTTGCAACACTTGAGCGTGCGTGGCGTGACGCCGAGGGCCTAGCAAGTATCGCCGACACTTTGCTTGTGCCGGAATCGGTGCAACAAAAGTTTGATACGATGCAACGGTCGAGCAATCGCGACCAATAGCAACTACGCCAACCGTAGCATGGCGCGCACCGGCGCCGCGTCCGCACCATGTATCGCTAACGGTTGCGCGAGCAACTCGTATACGCCGGGGACGACGTCACGAAGGGCGAGATTTTCCAGTACGTACGCGCCTGCCGTAAAGAGCGCGCGATGCACCGGTAACGCCGTACTCGATCGCGCATCGACACTCGGAGCATCGGTGCCCCACAACCGTAGTCCGTTGTTCACCAACCATACCGCCGCGTCGGCATGCAGTGTTGGCCACGCGTCCGGAAACGCGCCGCGCGATACGGAGTAACCGGTTCGACACAGTACGCGAGTTGGCACGATCACTTCGGTGTCGTGCATGGTGAGCAACCCGATCACGAGTTCACGTGTAATCACAAGGTCCGCTGCACAATCACTCGGCAGCGCGATCACGTGAACGGGGCCAACAAAAACCTCGGCGGGCAACGATTCGCTGGCACCCCACGACGACTCGACATGCAGCGGCGCATCCGCATGCGTGCCGGCATGCGCACTCATTGTGAGCGCGCCTAAATTCACCGACGCACCGTCTTCGCGCCGTGCTGTCCAACCACAGGAGAATGGGGTGTCGCCAGGCCAGACGGGCACGTGTGCAGCGAAGGACAGCGAGATGTCGATCAGCACCCGCGTCAGCCGCCCTTGCCGTAAAACGCGCTCCGCACAGCCCACAGCGCCGGGAAAAATCGCTGCGACATCGTGCGCGCGAGATACTTCGCACCAAGCGTACCTCCAGTACCTGTCGTGCCAGGACCGATAATTCGCTCCACCAATTGCACATGCAAAAAACGCCAGCGCGCGAAGCGCTGCTCAAACTCCAGTAAGCCTTCAACAAGCAAGAACAACGGCGTTGGTCCCGGCCCCGAGTACAACACCTCCAGCGCGACCTGTTCGTGGTCCAGCAACACCTCTACTAACGCTTGCAACGTGGGCCGAGCAAGCGCACGTGCAACGGCTGCGGGAGGTTCGCCATGATCGGCGATCGCCGCCAAGAAGTGCGGATCGCGTAAGCCAGCGGTTGCTTCGATCGCGCGAAACTGCTCACTCTGCGATCCGCTTGACGCGCCCAAATAGCCGCGAAATTGCGCAAACCGCTGTGGCGGTAGTGTGTCGAGCGCCGAAAGTTGTTGAGCTACAATCTCCATCAGCACGTTGACGCGCTGTACCGCGAGCAACGCACGCATGGTATCGAAGTGTTGGAGCGCCACAATCAACTGCTCCAATTCATGCAGCAAGACTTTAAACCACAATTCGCTGGCTTGGTGTACAACGATGAACAGCATCTCGTCAGGATGCTCCGGTGACGATTGCACCGTCTGCAAGGCAAGCAATTCGTCCACGCGCAAATACGTGCTGTAATTCATTCCACCGGCGGCATCGGTCATATCGGAGCTCGGAGTCGAGAGAGCAAGTGCAACAATACGGCCGATACGGTTAGAACGTCGACACGCTCAGCGCGGTCACGTCATCAACACGCATCGTTTCGTCCGTAAAGAAGGGTTCACCATACCGCGCTCGAATGAGCGTGCCATAGTGCGCCGCCTGATGCATAACGACATCGTACAGGGGTTCGCCATTCGGGAAAACTTCGCCCGCTTGAATGGCGCCATCGAATTGCGACGCATAACAGCGAACGGCGGCCATCTTACGGGCAAATTGATCGCTAATGTCCACGACAAAGGAGGGCTTGCCCGCGTCCTCGCGATAGGTCACCACATGCAGCAGTTTGAACGGACGAAATGCTGCTGCATCGCCAGGCGCGTATTTGGCTAGCCCCGCTAAGAAACAGGCATCGCGAATAAGTTCGGTCGCGCGACGATGATCGGGATGTCGGCCGCGTGGCGCCGGTGCAATCACGACGCGCGGACGAAGATGCCGCAGCATCCGCACCAGCAGCGCGCGTGTCTCATCGTCATTACGAATGCCCGCGTCGGGCAGTCCCAGATTCTCGCGCGTCGACAACCCCATCACGAGTGCCGCCGCCGCCGCCTCTGCAGCGCGCAACTCCGCCGACCCGCGTGTTCCCATCTCTCCTTGCGTAAGATCCAACACTCCAACGGCATGCCCCGCGTCAACCGCGCGAATGAGCGTACCGCCGCATGTCAGTTCTGCATCGTCGCGGTGTGCGGCGATCGCTAATAAATCGAGTCCAGTCATGGTGCACAACTTAACGCGCCACGACCAACGTGCGCGATGCGACCTGTCATTCAGCGCGCGCTAAGTACACCGCCACTCGCGCCGCAATCTGCTGCCCACTGGCCACACAATCCCCCACGGACACACCATTGCGATAATTCCCCGCGAGATACAAACCAGGGTTCTCCAACTCCATCGCGTCGGCCGCCGCTTTTACGGCCCCGTATCCCACCGTGTACTGCGGAATTGCTTTCGGCCAGAACACATGCTTCACGTACACCGGCTCGCCACGCACGCCGATCAGTGCCTGCAGGTCAGGCAACACACGCTGCACCAGCGCTGCCGTATGTTCGCGCGCTAACGCTGGATGTCGCGCACCTCCAACGAAACAGGTGACGGTGACATGCGCCTCCGCCGCGCGCGCAGGAAAGAGCGACGAGCTAAACAATACGCCCAAAATATTTCGCCGCTCTACGGCCGGAATGAGCATTCCAAATCCATCAAGCGGATGCGCGACATCCCGACGTCGAAAGCCAAGCGTGAGAGCGCTCACTGGTGGATACTCCACGCGTTCAACACCGCCGGCCAACCGACGAAGCTCCGCTGGCAACTCCATCGCCGCCAACGCGTGCGCCGGCGCCGCTAAGACCACGGCATCTACCGTTTGTTTGCGTGTGTCGAGATCTGACCCAGCCTCAAGCACCCACCGAGCATTGTCGCGGTGCAACAGCCGCGCAGGGCATCCTAATCGCAGCGTGTCGGTTAGCGATGCTTCGAGCGCGTCGGGTAGCGTCTGCATGCCATCAACGAATGAAATCAGACGCGCACTGATCGTCGGCGTTGCACTCCCCACCACCGTTCCGTTCGTGCGGACACTTGCACGGGCGCGCTTGGCGTCGCGGCGCTGCACCATCAACCCTCTTGAAATCGAACCGTACGTACGCTCCAAGTTGTGCACGCGGGGGAATGCATGCGCCATCGACAGCGTTTCCGGATCACCGGCAAAGATTCCGGAAATGAACGGGTCAACGGCGAAATCCAACACTTCACGTCCAAGACGACGTCGCACGAATGATGCAATCGACTCATCATCCGCACTCGCTCCGCGTGATACCAGCGGCTCAAGTAACACCCGCAGTTTTGCGCGAAACGAAAACAGTTTCGTACGTAACAGCGTCGACGGAGAGAGCGGGAACGGCACAAGGCGACCGTTGCGTACGACGTAGCGCTTATTCGCTGACGGATTGGCCTCGACGACCTCATCCAACAAATCGAGCTTGGCAAGCAATGCTTCAACGGGTGCAGACGTCACGAACGAATTTGGTCCGTGCTCCGCAAGAAAACCGTCGTCCTTCGTGGTGCGAATGTTGCCGCCAGCATGCGGAGATGCTTCATACAGCGTCACGTCAATGCCAACCCGTCGCAGTTCGAAGGCGACAACGAGTCCAGTGATGCCTGCGCCCACCACCGCGACGGACCGGTGCTCGCCTTTGTCCGAATCGCTTGCGGATCGCATCGTAGCTATCCGATCGACGACAGCCGACATGGCTACGCGCCGCTCACGTCCGACGCCCAATCGCGCGGAACGAGCATTGCCACCAAACGCGCTTCAAACGAGTCCTCGGCATACCGCGGCGCATACTGCCACATCGCGAGCGGTGGAAGACTCATCAAAACACTCTCAACGCGTGCCTGCGTTTGCAATCCGAAAATCGTGCCGCGATCATGTACGAGATTGAACTCCACGTAGCGACCGCGGCGCACGAGCTGAAACTCGCGTTCAGCAGCACCAAACGTTTCATGACGTCGACGCTCGACAATGGGTTCGTACGCGTGACGCAACACGCGCGCAACATCACTGACAAACGCCGATACTTGCTCGTGATTCAATCCATGCGAAGGGTCATCAGCGCGCACGTGATCGAAAAAAATTCCACCAACGCCTCGTGCCTCATTTCCGCGATGCGTGTTCACGAAATACTCATCACACCACCGTTTGAATTGCGGATGAAACGACGCGTGGTGCCGATCACACATGGTGTGGAGCGCACGATGGAATTCGTGCGCATCGGCTCGATGCGGATAGAACGGCGTGAGATCGGTACCGCCGCCAAACCAACTATCGGTCAGATGACCGTGTTCATCAGTCAATTCGAAGTACCGCACGTTGAGATGCACGGTAGGCACCATCGGACTCCGAGGATGCACGACGAGGCTCACGCCGGTCGCGAAAAAATGCGTGGCACCAGCGGCCGCACCGTTTCCACCCAATCGATGCGCGGCAAGCTCAGGTAACTCACCAAGTACGGCCGAGCGATTGATGCCCGCTTTTTCAAATGTGATGCCGTCGGTCATCACGCGCGCAACGCCGCCACCGCCGCCCGGACGCTCCCATCGATCCTCAGCAAACGTGCCCCCTTGGTCGAGTCGCCCGAAGAAAGACGTCAACTCATCATGCAGCCCGGCAATCCACCGCTTTGCTTCTGCTCGTCGCGACACGACGGACGATGTCGCGGCCAACCGTTCCGTTGGCAACACGGACTTGCTCACGGCGCACCGGCACGTTGCGCGTGATTGGCAGATCGAGCGAGCGCCTCATCGGTCCAACGCCATTCCTTCACGGCATCGACAAATGCGCGCGCGTGCGCGGGCGGAATATCCGGCAGTATTCCGTGACCGAGATTCGCTATGTGGCCAATCGGACCAAACGCGGAAATCATCTCGTGCGTGCGCTGGCGAATTTTCGCCGGCGCTGCGTACAACGCACACGGATCAAGATTGCCTTGTAACGCCACCGTGCGAGCTTGGGTGAGCTGCCGTGCCGTTTGCGGCGTCGTGTGCCAATCAACACCAATGGCTTCGGCGTTTGTTGCGTCGGCAATTTCGCCCAACGCCCAACCCGCACCGGGAGCGAACACGATCAGCGGCGCGCCGGTTGACTGCACGCGCTTTGCAATGCGCGCCAGGTATGGCAGGCAGAACGTGCGAAACTCTCGCGGACCAAGCGCACCGGCCCACGACTCGAACAACTGCAAGACCTGCGCACCCGCTTCGACCTGCGCAACCATATAATCGCCAACCGCGGTTGCTAAATGATCAAGCAGCGCGTGTGCCACCGCAGGCTGTTCAAATAGCAGTCGCTTTGCGAGCGCGAATTGCTTGGTCCCTTTCCCTTCGATCATGTACGCGGCCAGCGTCCACGGGGCTCCCGCGAACCCAATCAATGGGACGCGATTGCCAATCTCATGGCGCGCGAGACGCAGCGCATCGAGGACATACCCCAGGCTTTCCTGCGGGTCAACTTTACGCAGCCGAGCAATGTCGGTGGCCGTGCGCACGGGCACCGGGAACTGCGGTCCGATGCCTTCATCGAGCGTAAGCTTCATGCCCATCGCTTCAGGAACGACAAGAATATCACTGAAAATAATTGCCGCATCAACGCCGACGAGATGCAGGGGTTGCAACGTGACCTCCACCGCAAGTTCGGGCGTCCGACACATCGTCAAAAAATCCGATTTCGCCCGCACCGCACGATACTCCGGCAGATAACGTCCCGCTTGACGCATCATCCACACCGGTGGGCGTTCTACCGGTTCCGAACGCAGCGCGCGCAGCAGCAGATCGTTGGTGAGTGCAACAGCAGGTAAAGCAGTCACCAGAACTATTCCGTCGAAAGTGCGAACGGCAGTTCGCGTGTCGGCGCCGTACGCGGAGTGCCTCTCGCGCCCACCGAGCTCACTTCGCGAGTTGTTGATGCTGCGGGACGACTAGTGCGCGGAGCGCGCGTCATCGGCGTGGCGCTTGGGGCAAACATTTCGAGCAACATCATCGCCTGCGCATCCAACGGTTCGCCTCGTTGCACGGTTCGGCGAAGCGCCGCCATCGGGCCCGCCAATAATTTTGCCACGATCCGTGACGCCGTACGCTCAGCCACTTCTGCATCGCCAGCCGCGTAAGCAACTTCGCGACGCGCCACGCCTTCCAATGCTTCCCGTAACGGTTTGATAGCGTCGCGCGCGGGCATTGCGGCGAGCCATTGTTTGAATTGATAAATTTCGTCTTCACAAATGTGCGCGGCCACGGGTATTGCGTCGCGGCGCGTGTCTTCTGCCTCAAGCAGTGGCTGATGCAGCGTATCGAGGTCAATCAGCGTCACGCCCAGTTGATCTGCCGCACGTGGATCAATGTTACGCGGCACACTGAGATCCATCAGCAACAATGCGTAGCCCGACGCCGCGCAGTCCGCGCGCGCGCGCGCCAGCGCGGGGCCTATCACTAGGGGTATATCACTCGACGTCGCGACAATGACCACGTCAGCCATGGCGGCCTCAATGTGAATCGCGTCCATAGGAGCCGCGCGACCGCCGATATAGTGCGCGAGCTCATGCGCTTTGTCGAACGTGCGATTGAGAATCACCACGTCGCCTGCGCCGAGCTTGTGCAACTGTTTCGCCGCGCGCGTACCTGTCGTACCCGCACCGACAACGACGCATCGCGCATTCTGCAAGTCGCCTAAACGCTGCGCTGCGGTAACGGCAGCTTCCGCGCCAATTGAGTGGCGACCTGCTGAGAGCGACGTCTCCGTGTGCACGCGCTTACCGGCGCGAAGTGCAGTTTCAAACAGCCGATGCAAAACCGGACCCGCCGCTTGACCACGCGTCGCGCCTTTATAAGCCGCACGCAGCTGGCCAAGAATTTCTCCGTCGCCCAGTACCTGCGATTCTAGACCCGACGCAATGCGCACAACGTGCCGAGCCGCATTGTCACCGTAGCGACGTGTCGCAATGTGCAGCAGATCGTCGGCATCGGCACGAGTGCGCATCCATCGTCTGGCCAATGACAGCACTGCGCGTTCCACCACCTTCATATCGTCGCTATCGATCCACGCATACAGTTCCGTGCGGTTGCACGTAGCAATTAAAGCGACTTCTGTGACAACTTCGCTACGCGCCGTGCGATAGAGTTGCGTGAGTCGCTCCTCCGACAAATGGAAGCGTTCACGCGTCGCCACATCGGCAAGCCGGAAATCGATAGCGATCGAAATCAGCATCGGACAGAAGACGAAGACAGGAAACTCATGCCGAAGCGATACCCGCGAGGTGCGCGAGATTCTTCACGACGATGCGCGAATGTGCGAATGGTTTCGCGGTGACCAACTGCTTGTTCATGGAGCCGCCGAAGGTAAGCTGCTGTACATCCCTGTCACGACAGATAGCACCCAATGGTTCGCAACGATGGCCGTCGCTGTTGCAAAAATCTTGCATGTCGGCCACGACGAATACGGTACCGCGCATTCGCAAGAATCGACGACCCGCATGTTACAGCGCTCCAGCGCAACTGGAAGATAGCGACTCTACCACGGCACCTGCCGCAAACGGCCAACGGTCATTGCATAAAAAATGCTCTCGCCACTCGCGGGCGCAACTACTCCGGCGGCATCGCCGACTAAAACGACGTCGAATCCGGTATCCCAGCGTGGATGCGGCTTAATGGGAATCGGCGCGCCTGCCGGGAGAGTAGTATCAACCGAGTCTAAACCCGCCCAGTGTCGTAAACTCGCCACGGCCTGTTTCAGACCGAAGCCGCACTGCAACGTACCGGTTCTGATGTTGGCTGTCGCCCCGTGCGGAATGGCCCATGCGTAAAAGTCCGGATAGAGTACCGCGTAGTAATACGCGTCACATCGTGTCATTGACGATTCCGTGAAACGCAAAAACATGTTTCGCTCTTGCCTCACTGTTTACGTTGCTCGGGAAACTTTGTCGCCCTTGATCACGCCGAAAAAAATGTACAGTATTGGTTCTTGGCGGTGCGAAAGCATTGACACGAAGTGCGCGGTCGTGCGGGCGCACGTGTTCACTCGTATCGTAAGGCTTCAATCGGATCGAGTAACGATGCCCGTCGCGCTGGAATGAGACCAAAGACAATCCCGATGCTGATGGAAACCACGACGGCAATCGCTGTGAGCGAAATGGGCACCGGTGCATCGATGCTCATCGCGAGCGACGCAACGCGTCCAAGCACCAGCCCAAACAGAATGCCAATCACACCACCAATCCCAGTGAGTGTTGCCGCCTCGACAAGAAACTGTTGCAAAATGTCACGTCGTGTTGCTCCGAGTGCTTTCCGAACTCCAATTTCACGTGTTCGACTGGTGACCGACACCGTCATGATCGCCATCACGCCAATACCACCGACAAGCAAGGCAACCGCCGACAGCACAATCATCACCAAGAAAAACACATTCGTGAGATTGTTGAACGTGTCGAGCACTTGATCTTGCGTGACGAGATCGAAGGTGTTGCCGTCGGCCGGGTGCAGTCGGCGCATCTCGCGAAGCGCCATGATCACCGCGCCCTGCGCGTCTGCCACGCTTACGCCGGTGCGCGGACGAATTGGAATCCATAACGCGTTGGTGCGATCAATATCGAATTGATGATCAAGCATGCGGTACGGCACCACGGCCCCAACGGATGTTCCGGGCGGTGCGAAGATATTCGCAGGTTCTTGCCAGAGACCAATAATTTCCGCCGGGCGTCCACCAATCCGAATCCATCGACCCAAACTTTGTTCACGACCAAACAGCCGCAGCGCCGCGCGTTCTTCCAGGATGACGACGGGAGAGCCTGCGTTCATCTCGTTTTTCGTAAACCAACGGCCCGCTTGCAATTCGCCACCCTGAATCAACGGGAACCCATCGTCGGCGCCAAACACTGCCATCGGTTGCGAGCGAATGCCTTGAGACTCGATGCGCGCCAGCGCCTGACCCCAGAGCGCTGCATAACCAATCTCCGGCAAGCGACGAATACGGTCGGCTTCGCGCTCGCTGAGGTCAGGGCGAATGCGAACATCCTTTGGCAGGTTGGCTGGATTGAGCGGCACCGCCGAAAACTTTTTCAATACGTAAAACGTGGTTGGGCCAGCAACTTCAAATGTGCGATTGATTTGCCCTTGAATGCCCTGCACAATAGCGGCCATCGCCATGACGGTCGCAACGCCAATGACAACACCGAGAATGGTGAGCGACGAGCGCAGCTTATTTGCGCGCAGCGCATCGATGGCGATACGCACATTTTCTGAGAGGGCACCGGCAGGACGCACGTCAGGTTTCGGCGCGCATCGCAGTGATCGGATCAAGCTTCGCGGCCCGTGATGCAGGGTAAACACCAAACAGCACCCCAATACCGGCCCCAAGGGAGAGCGCCAATGCCACGGACCACGGTGTGACGCGCGCTGGGAGGGGTGAGAACGCCGCGATTGCTGCCGCAAGGACCCAACCGCTCAGCACCCCTAAAATTCCGCCAAGCAGTGACAGCGCAATCGCTTCCGCAAGAAATTGTTTACGCACATCGAGCGACGTGGCCCCCATCGCTTTACGAATGCCAATTTCGTGCGTGCGCTCAGTCACGGACATCAACATGATGTTCATGATGACAATGCCGCCGACCAAAACACCGATCGCCACGACAGCGGGTACTACGGCGAAGAGCACGGCGGTGAGTTGATTCCAGAAATCAACCAACGCCTCTGCCGTGCTGACCGAGAAATTGTCCGCGTCAGTCGGGCGTAAACCGCGCACAACACGCATCGCCTCCTCAGCGCGCGCCATCGCTGATGCGACCTGCGCGGCGTCGCGCACCTTAACTGAGACTGTGGTGGTCTGGCGACGACCGTACATGGCTTCGAACGCGGTGATCGGCATCAGCGCAAAGCCGTCAAACGATTGACCGAGGACGCGACCCTTGCGCGCAATCACACCAACGATGGTGAATCGCTGACCCATGATGCGCACTTCTTGATCGACGACTGGCGCACCGGCAAACAACGTGCTCGCGACGTCAGCGCCAACCACAATCACGTTGCGACGTTCGCGCACGTCAAGGTCCGTGAGTGGACGACCGTCAGTGAATCGATAATCTTGCACGGTCTGATACGCGCTCGTGACGCCAAAAACCTGGACGTTGCCTAGCGTGCGATCACGCCACACCACATCCGCTTGCGGCGTCGGCCACCCGGATTGCAAGCTGATGGCGAGCGCATCTGGGAGTGCCACGCGCACCGCGTCCGCGTCCCGTTCATTAATGCGCGGGCGCTTTTGCAACACACGAAATTCGTCGTCGTTGAACAGGCCTATACTGAGTGGCGTGCGGCGCACTTGAAACGTGTTCATGCCAATCATCGCGTCGGCAATGTTTTCCTTTACGTACGCGTTCATGCCCTGAATGATCGCCACCACCGCCACCAAAAACCCCACTGACACTACAATGCCGAGCAGCGTGAACGCCGTGCGCAGCGGATTGACGCGCAGTTGCATGAGCGCAAGTCGAATGACATCGCTGAATCGCACGCGTTACTCGTGTCGCAGTGCGTCGATGGGATCGAGATTGGATGCCCGCACGGCGGGCAGCATGCCAAACGCCACGCCCGTGATGGCGCTCGCACCAAGCGCAATCAATACGGTGCTTAACGGCAACGTCGCCGGAATCACGGTGTTCGCGCGAATGACCCACGCGAGTAACCCGCCGATGGCCAAGCCGATGAGCGCGCCAATGGATGTAAGTGTCGCTGCTTCCACGAGAAACTGCCATCGAATAGTCGCGGCCGTTGCCCCGAGCGCTTTACGCACGCCAATCTCTCGCGTGCGCTCGGTGACGGAAATCATCATGATCGCCACGACGCCAACACCCCCGACGAGCAGCGCGACGGCTGACAGCGCGAGGCCGACTGAAAAAATCGCACTGAATAATTGATCGAATGTTTCCATCAATCGGTCTTGTTCAACGAGATAGAAATTATTGCGCATGCCGGGTTTCAGTCCACGGCGCGCGCGTGTCGCCGCCAGCACCTCGTCCATCACTTCGCTCTGGACCGCACCGGATCGTGGACGCACGAGCAATGTCAGACTGTTCCGGTACGCGTCGAGATGACGAATGGCGCTTTGCAGCGGAAGTATCGCGCGTGGTGTGTCCGGACCTTTACCTTGCAGCGATTTCAGAAATCCCGCTTTTGGATGGTAAATCCCTATCACGGTGAACTGTCGACCGTCGATTGTGATCGGTTTGCCGATCGGTTCCGACGTGCCGAAGAGCTGCGTCTTGAGGGTGTCATTGACGAGGACAACCGGCTGTCCCGCATCATGTTCATTCTTGGTGAAGTTTCGCCCAGGAAAAATATCCGCCGCGTCGACCTCGGGCCATTCGCTACTGTAGCCATCGTAGCCAACCGATTCGACGCGATTGTTCTTGTAGGAAAAGTTGCTGTTGCCACCGATCGCACCGATAACGTTTTCGATGCCGGGCAACCGTTTGATCATTTCCCACTCGGAAAATGCAATGGGCGGATTGCGCAGATCAGGACACTTCTCGTCCGTGCCATCGCATGCATTAATACCGGCACTGCGGCGCTGCACAATGAACGTGGTGGCGCCAATCGCCTGCAGGTCTTGCTGAAACGATGCCCGAATGCCGTTGACCACCGCCCCCATCGCCACGACCACAAACACGCCGATGGCCACGCCGGCGATCGTCAGTGCTGCGCGAACCTTGTTGGAGCGAATTGCTTCGAGTGCCATTCCAACGCCCTCGAAAATCAGAAGTAGCCGATTCATTGTGCTACTCTTGCCGCAACGCGGTAATCGGATCGAGCTTCGATGCGCGACTTGCCGGATACAACCCCGCAGCAATTCCAACACCGGCGCCGGTCACAAGCGCGGCCGCGATAGACCACGGTGCAACGGCGGCAGGCAACGGCGTGAGTGCCGCGATGATTTCGGCCAACGCAATGCCGAGCCCGATACCAATGGCGGCGCCCAATGTGCTGAGTGTGGCCGCTTCAACGAGGAACTGCGACATGATGTCGCTGCGCTTCGCACCAAGCGCTTTGCGAATGCCGATTTCGCGCGTGCGCTCTGCGACGGCCACGAGCATAATGTTCATGATGACCATTGCGCCCACCACAAGACTGATGGCGGGCAACGCGGTGCCAAACAACACGAGTCGTCCTTTCAGTTCGTTGATAAATCCGAACGCGCCATCTTGCGTTACTAAACCGAAATCATCCGGTTCTCCGGCGCGCAGTCCTCGAATGGAACGCATCGCACCACGCGCCAGCTCGACACCATCCGTTATCTCCGGCTGCGTTTTTGCTTGCACTATCAGTGAACCTAAATCGCCGCGTGGACGAATGATGCGTCCCATCGGTGAGGTGCGCGGCGCAACGGCCAGTCGATCAAGCGAAAATCCAAATACCGAGCCTTGCTTTTCAACAACGCCAATGATGGTAAACGGAATACCCGCGACACGAAGCTGTCGTCCTTCGGCATTCAGCCCTGGAAAGAAATGCTCCGCAACCTCAACCCCGATGACCAAGACTGCCGACCCCGCGCGTACTTCTTGATCCGTAAATGCGCGACCCTGATCAATCTTCAGTTTCTTAATTGCGAAATACTCTGCATCCGTTGCCACCGCTTGCACCTGCCGAGGACGAGCGCCGGGTGCAGTAGCATATGTGAAGTTTTCGCTTGAGACAGCTGACGTCATTGTCGATGGCAGGACCGCGCGAACCGCGACAACATCGGTCATGCGAATGAGCGGGCGCCGCAACACCGAGCGAGAGTCGAATCCGCGATTTCCGCCCGGACCAATGTTGTCGTAACGGCGAAGCGTAAACGTGTTTGCGCCGATGAGCCGGCCGGCAAAGTCTTCTTCGACGTAACGTCCCATACCCTCGACGATGGATACGACGGCGATCAGAAACATCACGCCGATCGTCACACCAAGGAGGGTAAAGGCGCTCTTCAGCTTCTGAACACGGAGCTGGGAGAGGGCGAGACCAATTGCATCACGAGTTTTCACCTCTGACTGCTACTGTAGCGACATGCGTGGGTCAAGGCTTCGGTGTTGGAGCGTGAAAAATTGGCGTGTACAGACCGGTATTCCTACTCATACCGGAGTGCGTCAATGGGGTCGAGTCGTGACGCGCGACTCGCCGGCAGCAGTCCGAAGAGAATTCCAGTAATACAACTCGCACCGAGTGCCGCGACGACGGCCAAGGGGGGAATGGATGCCTGTATCGGCGTGAAACTGCGAATACCCAGCGCGGCGAGCCAGCCAACGAAAAGACCGATGGCGCCGCCGATCCCCGTGAGCGTTGCCGCTTCGACCAAAAACTGCCACAAAATGGTCGCGCGCGTAGCGCCCAGTGCTTTGCGCACGCCGATTTCTCGCGTGCGCTCGGTGACGGAAATCATCATGATCGCCACAACGCCAACACCACCAACAATGAGGCCCACCGCTGACAGCGCGATCATCACGAGCGAGAACATACCGAAAACTTTGTCGTACGTCTCCATCAGCTTGTCTTGCGTAATAATTGCAAACGTCGACTCCTCAGTGGGTCGCGTACCGCGCTGACCGCGCAGTGATGCGGTCACATCATCCACCGCCTGATCACGCGCCACGCCCTCTCGTGGCTTGATGGCGAGCGCCATGTTGCTTGCGCGAGCGCCGAGATAGCGCGTGAGCGCCTGCACGGGGATCACCGCCTTCGGACGATCTCCACCGGAGAGGAAGCTGGAGTTGTCCTTATAGACACCGATAACCTCAAAAGGCACACCGTTCATGGTGATCGTCTTGCCGATCGGATCGAGATCGTCGAACAACCGATCTTTCATCAGCGTGGTGATGACAGCTACACGAGCGCCTGTTCGCGCCTCCGCCGGCGTAAACGCCCGTCCAGGAAAGACCTCCGGTGCGGCGATGGTTGTCCACTCGGCCGAGTAACCTTCGAGCGGTGCCGAGCTCAGTTCGCGCTCGCGATACTTGACGGACGCGCTCCAGTTGAGTTGGGATCCCACCGCTTCGAGCGTCGTGAGGCGATGCAATGCTGCGATTTCCGAGGCGCGCACCGGTGGATTGCGCAGCCATTTACACGTGCCATCGGATCCGTCACAATTCTCGAAGCTGATGGGATAGCGCGAGACAAAAAACGTGCTCGGTCCGGTGGCCGCAAAATCGCGAGCAACCGATTCGTTGATACCGTGCACCGCAGCCGACATCGCGACAACGACGAACACGCCAACAGCGATGCCGAGAATCGTGAGGCCCGCGCGAACGCGATTGGCACGAATGGCATCAATTGCAATGCGCACACCCTCGCCCACCGACGCAAACCGCGTGGAGAGATTGGTCACGTACTACTCCTGCCGCAAGGCGGCGATCGGATCAAGTCGTGATGCGCGGCTGGCGGGATAGACGCCGGCGACGATACCAACACCCGCCCCGAGCGCGACGCCGACCACGATGGACCACGGCGCAACGCTGGCCGGCAATGGCGACAACACCGAAATGAGTTTGGCCAACGCAATGCCGAGGGCAACGCCGATGGCTGATCCCACCGTACCGAGCGTGGACGCTTCGATCAAAAATTGCGACAGTATATCTCGACGTCGCGCGCCAAGTGCTTTGCGAATGCCAATTTCGCGGGTGCGTTCGGAAACGGCGACGAGCATGATGTTCATGATCACGATGGACCCGACCACGAGACCGATCATCGGTAGCGCGACACCGGCGAGCACGAGGTATCGTTTGATTTTATTCCAGAATTCGAGCGCGGAGTCGGCGGTTTGTAGCGAGAAATCATCCTTTTGCGACGGTCGAAGACGATGCGCGGCGCGCATGCTTGCACGAACCGTTTCCATCGTCTCCTTCATCGCCGCTTCACTCGGCGCTTGCACCATCAGTGCGTCAATGATGTTCGGTCGCGAGTTGAGCAAACGACGCGCTTGTGAATGCCACGGTGCGATGATGAAATTGTCAAACGAGATGCCAAGCGCGCTGCCTTGTGGCTCCGCAACGCCGATCACGCGATATGGTACGCCACCCATCTTCACATCGCGTCCGAGTGGATCGAGCGCGGGAAACAGCCGCTTCGCGGCATCGACGCCAATTACGACGACTTTTTCACCGCGCGCGAGTTCTTGCGGTGTCATGCTGCGTCCCTGCGTGACCCCGAGTTTCTTCATTTCAAAGTAGGCGCCATCAATAGCGGTGACATGAATTCGACGCGGTTTGCCACCAGTTGGGGTACTGACGGCAATGTTATCTTCGCTGGTGATGGCCCAGCGCACATCGGCGGGTAAATCCCGAATCACCGCGGGCACGTCCGTGATTTCAAGTCGACGCCGACGTCGATATTCCTCCCAAGTGGCCTGATCGATATCGCCCATGGTGATGTTGGGGCGATTGCGCAATTCGAATGTATTGACGCCGATAAGTTTGCCGACGAGGTCATCTTCCATGTACCGCCCCATCCCCTCGACAATCGAGACGACAGCGATGAGGAACATGACCCCGATGCAAACGCCGAGGAGTGTAAATGCGCTCTTGAGCTTCTGCGTACGTATTGTACGCAGCGCGAGCCAGATAGCTTCGAAGATGGGCACAGTGACTCGAGGCGTCGCACGCAACGCCGGTCGGAGTTGGAGAACCCCGGGGGCACGTGCCCCGGAGTTTAAAGCTGCGGCACCTCAATGCCGACTTTTGCCGCGAACTGTTCGCGACGTTCATCGCTCGAGATCACGCCGTCACGCAACACGATGACGCGGCGCGCATGCGCGGCGATGTCCGGTTCGTGCGTCACCATGACAACGGTTTGACCTTCCCGCGCCAATTCTTCGAAGACGCGCATAATCTCTTCGGACGTTTGCGAGTCCAAGTTTCCGGTGGGTTCGTCCGCGAGCAGAATGGACGGTCGATTGACCAACGCGCGTGCGATCGCCACTCGCTGACGCTGACCGCCTGAGAGTTCGTTCGGACGATGACCCATACGCTCGCCGAGTTGCACGCGATCCAGTGCCTCGGAGGCGCGCTTTTTGCGCTCAGCCGAAGACACGCCAGCGTACACGAGCGGCAGCTCGACATTTTGCAGCGCCGATGCGCGCGGCAAAAGGTTAAACGTCTGAAACACGAAACCAATTTCCTTGTTGCGCACATGTGCGAGTGCATCGTCAGACATCTCGCTGACAAGCATGCCGTTCAGCCAGTACTCGCCGTCGTTCGGCGTATCAAGGCAGCCAATGAGGTTCATCAGCGTGGACTTGCCAGAACCGGACGGGCCCATGATCGCGACGTACTCGTTGCGACGGATCGCGAGATCGACGCCGCGCAGCGCGCGCACAATTTCGCCACCCATGTCGTACTGACGCGTGAGGCCGCGTGTAACGATGACCCAATCCTTCTCCGGCGCGACGCCTGGTGCCGTGACAACGGCTTTCCGTTCGCCGGTCGTGCTTACTCCGATATCGTCTAGCGTATCCGTCACGGTTTCTTTCCTGGTGCAAGCGGCTTCTTGTCTTCGGGTTTCGCGGTACGAATCACGGCGCCGTCTTTCAATTCACGGATTGCCTGATACGTGCCGGCCACGATCGTTTCGCCGACCTTGAGACCATCGAGCACTTCGAAATGGCGCTCACCGGCGATGCCTACCTTAACGGGGCGGAAGCTCACTTTGTTGTCAGTGCCAACCACAAAGACGCCTTCAACATCACGTTTGCCCACTTCTTTGGCTGGCTGACCGCGTCCGACTGTCACTGCGGTATCGGCGTTTGGTAACTTTTCGTTTTCACGCACGGTTAACGCGATGATCGGAATCGAAAGCACCTTTGATCGGCTCGCCGTGACGATTTTGGCCGTCGCCGAAAAATCGGGACGCGTGTCGATGGGCGGATTAAGCAATTGCACTTTGACTTCGTAATCGATGGCTTGGTCGCCCGTTGCTGCACCTCCGCTCTTGGCAACCGAGCTGTTGGAAATCTCAACGACTCTGCCGACAAACGTGGTGTCCGGAAATGCATCGATTTGAATGATCGCCGAGTCGCCAAGACTAATGCGGGCCACGTCAGTCTCGTCAACCTTGACCTTGGTTTCAAGGATGCTCATGTCGCTGATGGTGAGCAACGTGGCGGCATCTTTGTTGAGCGTGCCCATGATGGCGGTTTCGCCCTCTTGCACCACGAGTCGCGTGATCTTGCCGCTCATCGGCGCGACGATGGTTGTGCGCGTGAGGGCCTGCCTCGCGTCGCGTACGGACGCGACCGCTTGCGTGACACTGAAACCCGCCGCCTCAAGCAGTGCCGTGCTCACTTCAGTCTGCGTTTTGAGCTGCTCAACCTGCTCAACGCTGACAAGTTCTGGTGACTGCTTCTTGATTTGCAATTGCCGATCGTAGTTGCGTTGCGCCTGCAACAAGTTGGCACGCGACTGCGCTTCCTGCGCTTTTGACGACGCAAGTCCGGCTTCGGCGCGCTGCAACGCGGCCGTTACCTGTTCCGGATCGATTTGCAACAGAAACTGCCCCTTCTTGACGATGTCGCCCTCTTTGACGGCGAGTCGCACGATTTTTCCCGTGACGTCAGCGCTGACATTGACTTTCGTGCGCGGTTGGATTTGTCCGCTGGCGGTGACTGAAGCGACGAGGTCACGCGTCTCAATTTTTTCGGTGCGAACTTCCACCGCTTTTGTCTGGCCTTTCTGTTGCGCGACATAAGCAAGTGCGCCCACGGCGACCACAACTACGACACCGATCCCGTATTTTACTGCGTTCGTCATGAAGTGGTCCGGTTAGCGAAGAGGACGGCCGACCGCAGCTTCAAGCGCGGTAAAGGCACGTTGTACGTCGTAGACCGCGTTGATGCGATCGGTTTCGGCCTTCTCGTAATCACCGCGGGCCTGCACCAGATCCACGAGACTGATCGCGCCAACGCGATATCGCTCTTGCGCTAACGCGAGGACTGTGCGCGCCGTGCGCACGTTTTGTTCTTGTAAGGCGACGGTCTGCTGCGAATTCGTGAGCGACAGGTATGCCGACGTGACGTCTGCCGAAACGCGGAGCTGTTGCGTTTTCAGATCGTTTTCTGCGTTACGGCGCTGCACGGTGGCTTGTTCAACTTGCTGTTCGCGCCGAAAGCCATTGAAAATAGGTAAAGAGAACGACGCTGACAGGCTGTACGGATTGCGCGTTAAATCGAAGGGATATTTGTTTTGCGAATCACGAATCGCTTGTTCCTGCGCCGACGTGAAGGCGATGGCCTGACAGCCCACGAGATTGTTGGATAGGTTGAGCGCCGCACGAACCTCTTCGCCGCGAATGCAACCGGCCTTTGACGAGATCGCACTATTTTTGCCACCGTCGATCAGCAACTGCGTATCAGTGTAGCGATTGGTAAATCCCGACACAGAGGCGCTCAGCGACAGCGAGGGGAAATACGCGCTTCGCGCCGATGCGATAGAGCGTATCGCGGACTCCTCTCGAAACCGCAGCGCGTCGATTTGCGGATTGGACTTGCCCGCCATGTCGAGGATCTGCTGCATGTCGACTATTGGCGTTGCGGGCAGATTCGCGTCGAGCCCCACATCCAGCACGGCGGGAACGCCGATCTGTTGAAACAGCCGCACCACTTCAATCGCTGCCTGATTGCGCGCGTTCAGCGAAGCAACACGCTGCTGTCCATCGGCGACTTCTGCGCGCTGCACGTCGAGCTGGGTGCCCGAGCCGACCTGCAAGCGCGCGCGCGCTAACTGGAGTTGCGCGGTGGTGGTGGTAACGAGTGTGTCCTGTAACACGGCGCGCGCTTTCGCTTGGAGTGCGGCGAGATACTGCGTCGTGACATTCGTGCGGAGCGATTGTTCGGCCGACGCGATATCCGCCTCAGTGGCCGCCTGATTTGCACGGGCCGTGCGACGATCGTTAAAGGTGGCGAGCGAAAGATTGTAGGACGCGCTTGCCGACGCGCTGGAGGATAGCTGATCGTTCGTGGCGCCGAATGCCTGGCCTTGAAAGAACGTTTGCCGACCTTCGCGAAAGTCGCCGCCAATGCTGGTGTTCAAGCTTGGCAATAACGCACCGTTGGCCGACCGGAGCGCAGCTGCAGCCGTGCGGCGCGCGTTGATGGACGTGGCAAGTCCGGGATTGCTGCGACGCGCCAGCGCAACCGCCTCGGCGAGCGTGAGCACTGCGCCCACCGTTGCGGAAGCGGACGCCGCTGGTCTCGGCACCGCTTGCGCGTGGAGTGAGAGCAGTGGGACGAATGCAGCGCCGGCAAATGCCAAGGCAAACGCGGAAGCGTGCGTGCGCATAATGGAGTGTCGAGAAGAGGTCATAGTCACGGGGCCGTACGGTCACCCTCCCGACACGGTTTCAGTGTATTCGATGCGAGCAAGTTCGATGGTCGCCGTGCAGTCTAGCGAGGTACGTCGTCTCGTATAGCCTCGAAGCCGCGCGACGCAATCACCACGCGCAAGATACGTCCGTCAGCGTCCGCCCACACCACGCGCACTTCGCCGCTCAGAAACACAAGGGACCAACGTGTCGCCTCGCGACGCGTACCCGCAATAATGACGGTATCCCGCATGGTTTCGCGTGCGAGTTGGACGACTCCCTGTAGGTTGTTGCCGAGCGAGAGGATCGGAATGCTGGCTGCTTCGCTCATCTTTCGTTGTCGGTCGCGGATCACGAGCGAATACTGCGACACGCCATTGTCCTCCAGTACCAAGGCGCCGGGCACAAGCAAGTACTCGTGCGCGGCTTCGCCGACCTTGCTTCGCGCCAGCGTCGCGAATCGGCCGCGCACGCGCCGTCCGCCAAGCCGCATGGTGACCTCAGCACCCGCGCGTTCCTCAAACGAATAGCGCACCGGTGTGCCGGCCGAGTCAGTTTCGAGTCGCATAGCCGTTCGTCGTCCGCCTGTCACGGATTCGGCGCGCAACTCCAAAACGCCGCCCTCCTGCGATTGCATGCGTTGCATGGAGAACTGCTCGCGCCCGACGCGTGTGCCGTTACTGAGGAGCGTAAAACTGCCCACGTCGAGCCGCGCACCCTGCGCCGATGCGGGCCGGTCGCCCATGACAATCGCAAGAGCGGCGCAGGCGACGAAATGCAAGGCACGGGGCATTCGTGAAAGATAGCGCACGGCCCAGCGTTCACTGGTCGCCATACAGAGTGGCGTGGGGTATTGTGCGGCGATGCCTTCTCCGCCCACGTCACGTATCGAGCTGCCACTGGATCGCGTTCCCGTCCTTCAACGCGAGGCCGAGCGTTGGCCGTACGGTTGGGTGACATCGGCGGTGAGTGCGATCATCGCTTTTTCCGTGTGGCAGCGTGCGCCCGGTTGGCAATTACTCGCCGTGGCAGCGCTCGGCACGCTGGGCATGTTGGTGTTTTTTCGAACACTTCGGCGGCCTCGTGGCTGGGCCGTCGCGGCTGTGCTGATGATGTTGCTCGCGCTGAGCTTCGCGCGTTCGGACCTCGGTACCATACGTGCTGCTGCGAGCGACTGGAGCGGTTGGTCGGCCGCCGAACGCGAAGCGCGCGCGGAGCGAGTGGCAACGAAGGTGGCTGATGTTGCGACGTTGCTTGAAGGCGCTGCGGCGCGTGTGGTTGCTGACACGGCGTTGGTGCGTGCGCTTGTGGACGGCACGGCGTCGCATGTCCTGCAACCGCCGCGGCTCGACGATGGGGTGGAGTCGGCAATGTTGGTGTTTCGCGATGGCGTTTTGGTGGCGCGCGCCGGACAGTTGCATATCGCTCTCACGAGTGTTGGCGAAATCGGCACGCGATTGATTGAAGGCGCATTTCACACGTCATTGGTCACGCGTATTCCGTCGCGAAACGGTGAAGTGCAGGCCGTGGCGGTCGCTCTTATCGCGTCGGCGCCCCCGGCGGATCGATTTGCGCACTCACTCACCCAAAGTCTTGCGGGCAGTTTGGATATTGCACGCACAGTGATTGAATCGCCGGATTCGGCGCGTGTGGTGTCTGGTTCAACCGTGATCGTGGTCCCCGACGGACCACGGCGACTCGCCCGCGTGCGTGCGCTAGCGTATTCGGAAGAGGAGACACGAGAGTCGATGCTGCAGCGCGCACGCGCGCGCACGGGAATTCCGCTCGCGATTGCCGTGTTGCTCGTGCTTGTCACGAGTTGGCGTCGCCCGGCGCGCACGATGGAACGCATTGCGACGGCGCTGGCGCTGCTCGCGGCGGTCGCGATCGCTCCACTCAACGCGTTGTCGAATGTCTCATCGATTTTCAACGCGGCCAGTTATTTCGCGCCGATGGGTGGTCCACTTACAGCAAACGTTGCGGCGCTCCTCATCACGAGTGCGCTTACACTCGCGATGGTATTTTTAGTGTTGCGCGCGATCCACGTGCGACATGCGCCGGCGCGCGTGTGGTCGTTCGTGCTGGTGGTGCTTGTAGCGTCGCTCGGACCATTTCTGCTGCGCAACCTTGCGCGCGGCGTAGCCCTGCCGCCAGAAGGGGCGAATGTCCCGTTGTGGATGGCGTGGGAGCTGGCGCTCGCACTCGCGGCGGCGTCGGTGTTGCTATCCGGTGCCGCGGCTGGTCAGATCGCCTTGGGCCGTCGACGTGGTGTGCCACCAATTTCGGCGCCGCTTTTGGGACTTGTGGCGGCTGTGTTGGGGCCATTCGTATGGAGCGCGCTTGGCACGTGGCCCTCGTGGTATCCAGTGCTCTGGGTGTTGGCTGCGGGCGCGTTAGCGTTTACTCGTCGCGGTGTCGCACTGGTGATGAGCACTGCTATCGTTGCGGGTGCGGGAGCGGCAACGTTGACGTGGGGTGCGACCGTGCGCGCGCGCATGGATCTCGCGCAACATGATCTCACGCGCATCACCGTCGTGGACGAAAATGCCTTTCGCCTGTTGGAGCGGTTTGCGACCGCAATTGGCGCAGAGGCCGCGCCGCCGAGTGGCAACGCGGCCCTGCTACGTCGCTATGCGGCGAGCGATCTCGCATCGGCAGGCTATCCGGCGCGCATTGCGCGTTGGATTCCGCAGCAGCCGAACACGCCCATTAGCGAGTTTGCGCTCGTGCCAGTGAATGATACGATTGGCGCACAGGCCATCATTGCGGCGATCGCACGTGAAAGTGGTGCGATCGAAATTCGTGCCGTCGACGACGGGCCGACCGCCATGCTTGTTGCGGCAATTCCGTCGCGTGATGGAGTTGTGATCACGATCGCAGTGCCTCCACGCACACGACTGCTCCCTGCGGATCCCTTTGCGTCGCTCACTGGTGTTGCTGGTGCACGACGTACAGAGCCGCCGTATCGGCTCACACTGACGGCACCGGAGTCGAACGTGCTTCGTGCGACGCCACTGCAATGGCGTCGCATTGGCAGCGCGATGCATGGCGATGGTGTGGTGGGCAACGGCCCACAAGCGCGACAAGCGCATGTGGAATTGGAACTGCGCGGTGCGGACGTGCTGCTGCCGCGTGGCGCATTGCTCATCTTGCTTGATCTTGGGGTGATCATCGTGTTGTGGGGCTCGAGCGCGATGGCCGACGGTGCGTTTACTCGGTGGCTACGACTCAGACGGACGCGGTGGTCACGATCCTATCGTGTCCGATTGAGCGCCACATTGCTGGCGTTTTTCGTGGCACCGGCGGCAATCTTTGCGGCGTGGGCGTGGTATCGCTTGCAAGATGATGATCGTGCCGCGCGCGAACTGTTGGTTCGCGAGGCGTTGCGCGTTGCGGCCGTGGATGCGGATCGACGTGCGCTCGACGGTTCGGCGTCGAGCCTTGGCGCGCCATTGTTTCTGTACAGTAACGGGCAACTGATGGCCGCCAGCGACCCGCTTCTAGACGCGCTGGCTCCGCTCGGGCGTCTCTTGCCGGTGTCGCTCGATGGCGATGACTTTGGCACCGATGAAGTGTTCGCGACCCGTCGCCTGCAGGTTGGTGGACGAGAAGCATTGGTCGGCTTTCGCCGCACACCGCAGCTTGAACCGCGAGCGGTCTTGGCGACCCCCGCCCGCGGTGACGAATACGCGCTCGACCTTCGGCGCGAAGATCTCGGCGTGTTACTGGCGTTTGTTACGGCGCTTGGTGCGCTCGCGGCTGTGTGGTCAAGTGGTATTGCTGCGCGCTCGCTCGCGCGACCTGTCGGTGCACTGCGCGAGGCCGCATTGGCGATTGCGGCGGGACGCGCGGACCCGTCGCTCGGTGCAGCACCGGCCGCAGAATTTGCACCCGTGTACCGTGCGTTCAGTCGCATGGCCGAAGATCTCTCAAGTAGTCGTGCTGCGCTCGAAGCCGCGCAACGACGAACGGAAGCAGTCTTGCAACACGTGGCGAGCGGCGTGCTCGCGTTGCGACCCGACGGCAGCATTCTCGTCGCCAATCCGCGCGCGGAGACCATGTTGGCCACGCCGGTGCGTGAGCCGCGCAGTTCGCTCACGTTGTTGCCGATACGACTCACGGCGCTTGTCGACCGATGCACGCAGTTCCTCGCTTCGGAGGGCGAAACGGATGCCTTTGAATTGGTGGTGCACAGTCGGCAGCTACGCGCACGCTTGACACGACTCCCAAGTGGCGCGGTACTGACATTGGATGATGTGACGGAACTTGCATCGGCGCAGCGTGTGCTCGCATGGGGTGAAATGGCGCGTCAAATTGCTCATGAGATCAAGAATCCACTCACGCCCATTCGTCTGGGCGTGCAACACTTGCGTCGGGCGTACAAAGATGGTCGCGGTGACTTCGGCGCAATCCTTGAGACGAACGTGACTCGCGTGTTGGCGGAAATCGATCACCTCGACGAAATAGCGCGCGCATTCAGTCGTTACGGGACTGCACCGCAGGATCGCGCACCCGCAGTCGCGGTCAATGTGGGCGCGGTCGTGCAGGACGTGCTTGAGCTCGAGCGGATGGGAGATGACGGCGTGCGTTGGCTGTACGAGGCATCAAGTGGGTCTATTGATATTCTGGCGCTCGCCCAAGCGGACGAATTACGGGAAGTCTTGCTCAACCTACTTGAGAATGCGCGACTCGCGCAGGCGCGTTCGGTCTTGGTTTCCGTGGTGACCGAGGGGACGCGCGTGACCATTGTAGTGCATGACGATGGGACTGGTGTTGCCGACGATGTGATGTCGCGGGTATTCGAACCACATTTTTCGACACGCACGAGCGGCAGCGGGCTTGGTCTGGCGATCAGTCGGCGGCTGATCGAAGGGTGGGGCGGAATGATCACACTGGTGAGTCCGGAGCGGGGTGGTACGGAAGTGCGCATCGAGCTGCAATCCGCCACGTAAGTTGGCGCGCGCCGCGTTATTTTTCGCCATGCCTTCGGATGCCTTGTTCGACGTTCATCGCGCGACTGCGTCGCCCCCTCCGCATCTAGAAGCGTGGACGCTTCCGCCCGGTTGGACGTGGGGAAATGAAGCGTTACTACAAGGACATCGACATTACCAAGAGGTCGTGGACGCGCTCGGGCGCTCGCTGTCGTTGGTGAGTGCGCCGAATGCGTTACACAGTGAATGGATCCTGCAGGAAGCGCGCGCACTCGCGCACCGTAACCATCCATCGATACCGACCACGTACCACTATTGGGCGTCGTATGAAGAGAGTCGCCGCGGCCCAGGCTACTTACGTCGATGGATTGGCGGTGAAACGGTACTCTCGCGAATCGCACGCCTCGGTCCGGAAAACGTGCCGGTCGCACTACAAGTGTTGCGCGAAGCGGGCAGCACACTCGCTTATTTGCACGATACGGGATCGGCACACGGCGACATTTCTGCGAACACGGTGTGGTTAACTCCGGGTGGACGACTGTGGTTGCTTGGTTGGGAGTGGGTGCTCACGCGAGACCAGATTCCGGATGGCTTGCGCCCAAATCCGTTGCATGCGCCTCGGCCGCCGGAGTGGACGAGCACCAACGTGTGGCAACCAACGACCGCGTCGGATCAATGGCAACTCGCCGCGATGCTCTTCACCATGTTGACCGGAGAAACACCGCCGGAGCGCGATGCGCCACCACTTTCGCTCTTGCGCGCAGATTGTCCGCAGGCGTTGGCGACGGTCTTGGCGCGTGCATTGAGTGCGGATCCGGCGGCACGCTTTCCAACCATTGCGGCATTGCTGCGCGATATGGATCGCCATGTCAACGTGCGGCAGGTGATGATCACGCCTGAAGGCGACGAACTGCCGCCAGCGCTCGATACGGCCGATGCGCGATTACGCTGGGCCACTGCGGACGACTATGAAATTTTGTCGCCATTGGGCGATGGTATGTTCGGCAGCGTGTGGCGCGCGCGGGATCTTTCGCTCGCGCGCGAAGTCGCGATTAAGGTGCTGCATCCACATATCGCGAAAGACGATGTTGCGGTTGCCAGATTCCGTCGCGAAGCACGACTCGCAGCGCAGCTCGCGCATCCATCAATTGTGCCGATCTATGACACCGATAGTCGCGGTGATATTGTGTGGTATACGATGGAGCTCGCTGAAGGTGGATCAGTCGCGAGCTTAATTGCGCGCAGCGGTCCACGTGCTTTTGAAGAAATCGCACAGCAAGTCGACGATGTCCTTGAGGCGTTGATCGCGGCGCACGCGAGCGGCATCATTCATCGCGATCTCAAACCAGAAAATATTCTGATAGATCGCTACCGTCGCTGGCGCATCGGGGATTTTGGTATTGCCTACGCGCTCGGCGACGAACATGCGGGCTCGTCTGGCACACCATCATTCGCCGCACCCGAGCAATTACTTGGCGAAGCACAAGGACCCGCGACCGATTGCTTTGCGCTCGCGAGCATCGTGTACTTCGTGCTGACGGGCGTTGCGCCGTTTGGTGACGGCCCAGGCGAAATGATTCTCGCGCGTCAGCTGGCCGATACACTACCGGAGCGACTATCTCAAGACGGATTTCCCGACGCGCTCAGTAGTTGGCTGCGTCACGGGCTCGCGTCGCGCGTCGAAGATCGTTTCCCCGACGCGCAAGAGATGCGCGTTGAATGGCGTCAGGTGGTGCGCAGCATTCGTCGCGCTGAAGATGCGCGACCGTGGTGGCGTCGATTAATTGGCGGCACGCAAGAGGAAGACGGCGAGAACGTGCCCACAGCTGCACCTAACGATGCACGTACACCGTTTTTGCGTTCGTAAATTCGCGAAAACCGGCGGCACCAAGCTCCCGTCCCACTCCAGATTGTTTGATGCCGCCAAAGGGGAATCGAGGATCGGACGCGACCATGTCATTGATGAAGACCATGCCCGCATCGAGCTCGGCGATGCAGCGATCAATGGTGGCGGGGTCCCGCGACCAGACACTGGCACCGAGTCCAAACGCTGAGTCGTTCGCCTTCGCGATGGCGGCGTTAACGTCAGCAACGCGAAACACCGACGCCACGGGGCCAAAGAGTTCTTGTCGAGCGGCGGGAGCGTTATCTGGAATGTCAACGAGCACGGTCGGCGGATAGAAGTATCCCGGCGATGTTGCGCTGCCGCCACCCAGTGCAATACGCGCACCCATCCGCGTGGATGTTTCCACTTGCTCGGCCAAGCCGTCTCGCACACTTGCTGTCGCAATCGGACCAATCTGTGTGCGCTCGTCGCGCGGATCTCCAACAACCAAGTGCGACATGCCATCAATGAAGTGCGTGAGAAACTCGTCGTAGACCGCGTCGCAAACGATAAATCGTTTTGCGGCAATGCACGACTGCCCTGAGTTCACGGTCCGTGCGGCAACGGCAACCGTTGCCGCGCGCACGACATCGGCACCTGGCAATACAATAAATGGATCGCTGCCGCCAAGTTCGAGCACGACTTTTTTGAGATGTGCGCCGGCAACCTCCGCGACGTGACGACCGGCGCGATCACTGCCAGTGAGTGTTACGCCAACGATACGGTCATCGGCGATTACGGAATCAAGCGCATTAAGGGCGAACAGCGCGATGTGGATCGGCGCATCTACGCCGGCGCTGCTGTGGGCTTCGGCTCGCGCTTCTGCAAAACATTGACTGAGCAATACCGCACTTCCCGGCACAGAACCAGCGGGTTTAATGAGCACGCCGTTTCCGGCGAGCAGGGCAGGAACGGCAAATCGCAGCGCTTGCCAATGCGGAAAATTCCACGGCATAATTGCAAGCACCGTTCCCAGCGGATCGTGTCGAACACGAACCAACGCCGTCGCATCATCGACCAGCACCTCGTCGGCGAGCGCACGAATTGCCATGTCCGGCGCGAGATCGCACAGCAGTGCACACTTGTCAATCTCGGCGCGCGCCGCGTTGATTGGCTTGCCCATTTCGAGCGTGAGCATTGCGGCCAGCGCTTCGCGGTGGTGACGCAGCACAGCGCCTAGCGCGCGAACAAACGGTGCACGCTGCATGAGCGTGAGTCGCCGCCACACTTGCTGTTGCGCGTGCGTGGTGGCGAGCAGATCCTCGCCCTGCTGGGCAGTGAGCGCGGCGACGTCTTGCACGAGCTCGCCAGTGGTGGGATTGCACGCGTGAAATGTCATACAACAAACTCCGCGCTTGACCTATGCGTGGTCAAGCGCGGAAGTGTGAACAATGCCGCGCGAGACCGGACTCAAGTCTGGCGGAGATAGCTTGGTTGTCACGAGTGCAGCACGTGCTCGAGGCAGTCGCGCGATCGGGTTTGATGCGGCGCGCGCCGTTACTGCGGCGGTCAGTTTGCGGCGTTTCTTGCGCGCATACAGCAGCGTGTCCGCCCGAGCGAGGAGTTCGATCAACGACGAATGATCGGAGGATCGAACGCGCGTATGTCCGATCGTCAGCGCGAGCGTTCCTTGTAGCTCGTGCGTTGCGTTGAATTGCGCGACGCGATCTTCGATGCGACGCTGGATAATGCGCGCCGCTGCACCGTCGGCATCAATGGCGAGCATCGTAAACTCGTCACCGCCCATACGGGCAACGATGTCACAATCACGCACGGTGCGACGGAGCAGACGCGACACGGCAATCAGTGCGCGATCTCCTTCGGCGTGTCCGTATTGGTCGTTCAGCAACTTGAAGTCGTCAAGATCGACATATAGCAGGACGACATCTTTCCCTTGTCGACGCGCCACGCGAAGCTGCTGTTCAGCAAGGGTGAGAAATCCGCGCCGATTATAGAGCTGCGTGAGATCGTCCGTCAGCGAAGCACGACGCAGCCGGATCTCTTCGCGCTTGCGTTCAGAAATATCTTGCAGCGTGACCGCCAGTCCGTCTGCTGTCGGCACCACTTGATGCGACAGCCACGCCGCAGTAAATCGACGGCGATGGACGCGAACTTCTTCCAGCAGCGATCGCTTCGTCGACAGTGCGTTGATGTACCGATCGATGGTATCCACGCCGAGCATCGATGTGAGATCGCGACGCAACAATCGCCCAACAAGTTGGTTCCGCGTGTCACGGAGCAGGGCGGCACCGCTGGGATTAATGTCGGTGATTTCGAAATCAAGCACATCGCCGGTTGTATTTCGCTGCGCGCGCAGGAGCACAACGCCGTCAGGGCTCGCGTGCATCGCATCGTCGAGACGGCGGACGCGGTCGCGCAGCGATGCCTTATCCGATTGGAGTCGGCCGATTTCCCCATGCAGCAAGCGCCAGCCGACGACCACCACCGCTAATGCCGCGAGTGACAGCAAGGGAGCTATTTGCCCAAAAGTGGGTGCGCCGATCGTCAGGCCGTATGCATCGAGTGATGCGACAGCACAGCCGACCGCGAGGGCAGTCCAAAAAGTTGCGCGCACAAGCAATCGGTCGAACATGCGCTGCTCTGGGGTGAAGGCGAAGACGTGCAGCAACGGCGTGCCGCTACCGACGACATTTTAAGCCGCAGCCGAGCGGCCAACGCGCCGACTCATTGCAACCGTCATGCCAGACTCTAGCATGACATAGACCTTTTCATAAATCGTGTACCAGCAATGCTTTACGCGAATGGGCTATGTCGCTTTGCGGAAAAAGGAGAATTTAGCCGACGCCGTTGCCCGGCAAGGATTGCCGGACCGTGCGATTGACCTAGGCATATTTTCGCTAATCCGCCCCTAATAGCAGGCGCTTTTCGAGCGCGGCATAGCGCGCTTCTCCGTCGGCGTCTGGACGTAGCAACGACACGATGATGCCGGTTGCAAAGGACAAGGGAATGGTCACGATCGCCGGATTCTTGAGCGGAAAGAACGCTTGTGCGTGATGCAGCAGGTCGATCTGCACGGCCGGAGACAGCGTGATCAGCGTGAGCGTACTGACGGTGCCGATGATCATGCTCGAGGTCGCCCCGGCGGTGCTGGTCCGTCTCCAGAACACGCTGAGCACGAGCGCCGGAAAATTCGCGCTGGCCGCAATCGCAAACGCGAGCCCCACCATGAATGCAACGTTCTGCCCTTTAAACGCGATGCCGAGTACAATGGCAATCATCGCGAGTGCAATTGTTGCGAGACGCGCGACTTTGAGTTCTTCACCTGGTTTTGGTTGACCGCGTCGTATCACGCTCGACCAAATATCGTGCGAGATGGCGGCCGCACCGGATAGCGCGAGTCCAGCTACGACGGCGAGGATGGTGGCGAACGCAACGGCCGCGATGAAGCCGAGGAATGGACGTCCACCAAGAAGTTCGGCGAGCATTGGTGCCGCCATGTTGCCACCGGCGTCAACGGCTTTGATGGCGGTGGGTGTAACCAATACCATTGCACCAAAACCGAGCACGAACGTCATCAGATAAAAGAGTCCAATAAGTCCTGTCGCGATAAATACGGAGCGACGCGCAGCGCGTGCATCGGGCACGGTGTAGAAGCGCATCAGAATGTGCGGCAAACCAGCGGTGCCGAACATGAGCGCGAGTCCGAGCGAAATGGCATCCATCGGATTGGACACCAACTTTCCTGGTGCGAGCACACCGGCGCCGTATTTCGCAGCGGCCGCCGCGAAGAGTTGTCGCGGATCGAAGTTGAAACGACTCAGCACGAGCAGCGCGAGCGCTGCAGCACCCCCTAATAGCAACACGGCTTTGACGATTTGCACCCACGTGGTTGCAAGCATACCACCAAAGAGCACGTACGCCATCATCGCAAAGCCTACGATGACAACAGCGCCCTCATACGGAATGCCGAACAGCAAGTGAACAAGTCCGCCAGCACCAACCATTTGCGCGACGAGATAGAACGCGATCGTGGCTAAGGTTCCGCATGCCGCGGCGATGCGTACGGGCATGGGGTCGAGTCGCGCGGCAACGACGTCGGCAAATGTATAGCGTCCAAGGTTGCGCAGCGGTTCGGCAATTAAGAACAACACAATAGGCCACCCGACGAGCCATCCGGTAGAATAGATCAACCCGTCGAAACCGCTGGTGGACACAAGTCCCGCGATGCCGAGGAACGACGCAGCACTCATGTAATCACCGGCGAGAGCTATGCCATTTTGCGTTGCGGTCACGGACCGTCCTGCCGCGTAGAAATCTTCGGTGGTTCGCGTGAGTCGCGACGCCCAATACGTGATGGCGAGCGTGAGCGTGATGAAGCCGGCAAAAAATGCGACGGCTACTCGATCTGGGGAGCCGAGTCCAACAGTCGCTTGCGTCATTGCTCGTCCTCATGGTGTGCGCGCAACTCGGCGAGCGCTGGATCGTAGACACGGTTGGCCCATGACACATAGACGAATGTGAGGACCCATGCTGCCACTATGACGAGTGCACCGAGGACGATGCCAACCGTGAGTCCGTCGCCGAGTGGTGAGGCGAGGAGTAACGGTTTGAAGGCGACGAGTGCGATGAAGCCGAAGTACACGCAGACCATCAACGCTGTGAGCGATGCGGCGAGGCGCCAGCGGCGGATCGCGAGCGTGCGAGTGGCTGCGGCGGCGGAAGGACGAGGAGTCGTCATAGCGCGCGAAGGTACGGGTGGACGAGCGCCATGCCAAGGGCTTGTTGAGGATGGCATCACTTTACGATGAATTTGGGTCATATTCGACGTGGCCGCGCTGCACACGGTGGCGCGTCATTCTTCACGCGGACCTCGCACTGGATTTTCTGTGACGCAACGCATGGGCATTGCCTTGGCGAGCCTCGTTTCCGGTATCGTCGCGCTCTATCTGCATCTTTGGAAACTTGGCATCACGGGTTCACTGGTATGTACGGGCAACGGTGGCTGTGAGTACGTGCAGGGGAGCCGCTACGGGTGGTTTTTGGGTGTGGACGTCGCGCTCATCGGCACGGTGGGATATGCCATGCTTTTTGTCACGGCGATGATCGGCACGTTCTCACAATACGAAGATGCGAAGTGGCCGAACACGGTGATGCAGTTGATGATTTGGCCAGCGGTGTTGTTCACGCTGCGTCTCAAATACGGCGAATTTATTGTGCTGCGAAGTTTCTGTCCGTGGTGCGCGATTTCGGCGACGGCAATTGTGGTGTGCGCGGTGTTGGTGGTCTGGGACAGGAATAGGGATTCGGGGGTAGGGATTAGGGATTAGGGGATAGGAGCGACCAGTTTGCAATTTGCCACTCCTAATCCCTAATCCCTAATCCCCAATGCCTAATCCCTATCCAGGTACTTCAGCGTCTCCCACCATGACCGCATACCACTGCTTCATTACCTCGCGCATGGGATAGCCGGGCATGGTTTGCACGACGCGGCCATTGCGATCGATGGCGATGAAGGTTGGTGTGCCGCGATAGCGAAACGTGAGCAAAACCTGATCGGAGCTTCCAAACGGTCCAACGAGTTGCGCGCCGACAATGTTCTCTTTCGCCAGCATTGGAATGCCGTCGGCTGCGCCCTCAAGCGTGAGCATTTTCAATCGTGGGAGAGGGCGTCCTGCGGAGAGTTCGCCTAAGTCTTTGAGCGCGCGTTTACACCAGCTACAGGTACGAGAGCTGATCATCAAAATGACCGGCTCCCCCTTGGTAATGAGCGGCACGACTTTGCCAGCCAAGTTGCGTACGCGAAACGCACCGACGGCTTGCTCGGCGGTGGGTTGCGTGTCCGATGCCGTATCGGTCCCTGCAACAACGGATGCTCCGCTCAATAGATTTGACGTGAGCGTATCGTCGGTGACTCCGAACATGCGCTGGCCAGCGACAACGCTGATACCGAAGGCGCAGCAAATGAGCAGCAGGTTGCCCAACGTTACTGTACCGCCGCGCGCGGTGCTTCGGAGAGAGGTATGGGATGATCTGTGAGAGAGAGCCATGGTAGAACAATACCCGAACGAGCCAGCGACGGTACCATCATCGGTGCGATTGGGATCGCTCGACGTCGACACCTATCTGCGGGATCCAACGCTAAAGCAGGCGTTCGTCACACCGATGTTCGATGTAATCGCCCCGCGTTATGACGCCTTCACGCGATTGTTTTCATTTGGCATGGACGTCGCCTGGAAGCGCGAAGCTATCGCGGCCGTCGTGCGCGGCGCCGCCAACGCACAGGCTGCGCTGGACTTGGCCTGCGGCACCGGTGATCTCGCTGTCGCCATCGCGCGCGCCTTGCCTGCGGTTCACGTGACAGCCGTCGATGCGTCTGCGCAAATGATCGTGGCTGCGGACATGCGATTGGTTGATGCCGCACGAGATGCCGATGTTTCTTTGCGTATTCGTACAACGATTGGAGACATGACGGCGCTTAATCTCCCCGATGCCAGTATGGACGTGGTGATGGCGGGGTACGGCGTGCGCAATGTGCCGGATGCGACGCGCGCGGTGCGAGAAATGGCGCGCGTATTGCGACCAGGTGGCGTTTTGGTGACGCTCGATTTTTATCGCCCCGCGTTTTCACCGTGGCGCGCGTTGCTGCTGTGGTATTTGTCGCTTGCGGGCAATGCGGTTGGTTGGCTATGGCATCGGGATCCCGTCGTGTACGGATACATTGCGCGAAGCATCGAGCATTTTATGAGTTGGCAAGCGTTCAGCGCGTTGCTCGAGCGCGAGGGGTTTCACGTGCAGCGCGTCACACGTCACCTCGGTGGTGGCATTGCACTTCACGAAGCGCGCCGAAACACGTAGGATTTTTTCGAGACCACTTCAATCGCGTGCCAATGAAAGAGAACGAGAGCAGTCGCGGCGGGTTGACGCTCGCCCATGCGTGGTACGCAGTGGCGATTCTGACGCTCGCCAACGTTTCTGGATCGGTGGATCGACAAATTTTGTCGCTCCTCGTGACGCCGATCAAACGCGACCTGCATGTCACAGACACGCAACTCAGCTTGCTGATGGGCCTGAGTTTTGTCGTCTTTTACTCGGTGCTCGGACTTCCTATCGGACGATGGGTTGATCGGGGTCGTCGACCACTGATCGTCGCACTCGGCGCGGCAGTATGGAGTGTGCTGACGGCTGCATCAGGTCTGGCGCGCACCTTCAGTCAACTATTCGCGGCGCGTGTGGGCGTTGGCATTGGTGAAGCCACACTCGGACCAGCCGCCGTGTCGATCATCGCGGACGCGTTTCCAAGACGTCGACTCGGTACCGCGATGAGCGTATACATGCTCGGCACATTTTTTGGCTCAGGCGTTGGCTACGCGCTCGGCGCGTGGATTGTCGGTGCCATTGATGCACCGGGATTTGTCACGCTGCCGATTGTCGGTGATGTCCGGCCGTGGCAGACGATCTTTTTTATCGTGGGATTGCCGGGTGTCTTGGTCGCTTTGCTCGCGCTGACGATGCGCGAGCCTGCGCGACCGCAGGTACACGGCACGACCAATGTCAGTGTTCCGCTATACGAGGTCATCGCGTATGTCCGCGCCAATGCGCGCACTGTTATCGGGCTCTCACTTGGCTTCGCGTGTTCGGCCTCCGTGAACTACGGAATCGGCGCGTGGCTCGCGACGTTTTTTGTACGGACGCACGGATGGACGATCCAACACGCGGGCACGGTGCAAGGCATTCTTACCATGATTTTCGGCGTTGTCGGCACTCTCGGTGGCGGCCGCCTCACTGACTACTGGGCCGCCAAGGGCAGCACCGATGCGCCTATTCGCGTTGGTATCGCGGGCGCGGTGGGCATGCTGGTGTTTGCCGGATTGTATCCGATCGTACCGTCGGCGACCGTTGCGGCAGCGCTTCTGATTCCTGTGAATATCTTTGCGGCGCTTCCATGGGGAGCGGCGAACGCGGCGATTGCTGAAGCAATGCCATCACGCATGCGGGGGCAGGGCAGTGCGCTTTATCAGCTCGTTGTCAATCTTTTGTCAGGTGTGCTTGGGCCAACCGCCGTTGCGCTACTCACTGACAAAGTTTTTGGCGATGAAACGTCGCTGCGTTGGTCGTTGATGGTATGCACTGTGGTTGGCATGTCATTGACAATCGCGTTGTTATCGTGGGTGCGACCGGCGTTTCGGAAAACGGTTGCCGCGCGTGACGCGTAATGTGGGTCGAGAAAAACGAACGGCCTCCCGCGAACTGAGACGGCGCCATTCGCGAGATTCGCAGTCTGTTGTGGTAGTTTTTTAGACCGCTCATCGTTGCGTCGACTGTCGGCGCTGCACGCGTGGTGCTGAAAAAAAAGAAACGAACGGCTTGTCGCGAATTGGAACGAACGCCGCGAATTGAGACGGAGCCATTCGCGGCCTGTTGGTGTAGTTTGTTTTTGAGACCTACGCTTCGCTTCGACTGTCACCACTATACACGACGGTGCCCGCTAGCAAACCGGCCGCGAGTGAAATGCCGACGATAAGCACGCGAAAGCCAGTCGACACCCCAGCTTCCACTTGTTGACCGAGTAACGACGTCACGCTACGAAAGCCAATGCTTCCGGGTACGAGAATGAGCAAGCCAGGCACCACCGTCACCAGGGACGAACGTCGGAATTGTCGTGCTACCACATTGCTGCCGGCACTTACCACAAACGCGCCGAGAAATGCGCCGAGCTCTTCACCCATACTTGCGCCGGCGAAGCGGGATGTGAGGTACGCAGCGACGCACGCGAGTACGATGTAGCCTGCGTCGCGCGCTTCGGCGTTGAGCAGGACGGTAAATGCGAGAGGGGCGATGAGCAGCGCGAGCCATTCCGTCCAGAGAGGGAGTGGTGCGCGCGCGAGCCAGTCGAGCATATGGGAACCCACAAGGTTCTGTAGGGCGAATCCAAAAAACGTACCGAGCTTGGCACCGAGGGCGAGTCCAAAACCAAGTCCAAGAAAGACCACTAAAGCGCCGCTGAGTCGCGCAGTACCCGAGGCCAAGTGGCGCGTCGAGAGTTCGGTGAGCGCGACGGTGAACGTCAGTCCTGGCAGCATAATCACGAGGCCTGCGAGCGACGTCAGATAGCCACTATCGGTGTGCGCGAGGACGTCAACGATGAAGGCGAGTGTCGTGACCAGAAATGCGGCGAGTGGCTCGGTGACGTTGCGCCAGTCTTCGGTGCGCGCGGCGTACAGTGCGATGAGTCCGGTCACGAGTCCGAGCATGGATGCAACAAACACATCGCCGACGCGCACACGAAGGAACACGGCGACAGCTGCGGAGACCAGGACATAACCCATCAATTGCAACCACAGCGGCCAACGCGTCGGATCCATGTCGAGTGCGCGAATGCGTCGCAGTCCGTCCGCTGGCGCCACGTCACCGCTCATCACGTCGCGCGTGATATCGGCGAGTCGAGACAAGTGTCCAAGATTGGGTTTACCCGGATCGACGCGGAGGAGGTGTACGCGTTGATCCACCAACTGGCCGAAGCCCACCATGATGCTGGTGGGCGTGGAGAAGAATTCCGCGCGCAGTGCGAGTTTTCTCGCGATGGTGGACAGTGCGGTTTCCAGGTGATGCGCTGGCGTGCCGTGCATGTGCAGGGCACGCGCCAGCTCCAGCACAAACGTGATGGCGGCGGCGTCGCGCGGGTCTGTCGTGGCGTCAGGGTTACCGATGATCATGATCCAGAGCGTAGGCGAAAGGGACACCCTGCGCAACAGCCTCGCTGCTATGTTGCAATGGTCAAATCGCGGGAATTGCCCGTGCGCGGCGCGTCACTCGTCGCCCCAACGTCGTCACCAGCCTCCGCTACTTATGAATCGCGTAATCTCGCCGACCCGTCGCCTGTCGTCTGCAATTTCTTCGAGTGTGGCCATCATGGCGACGCTGGTGCTTTCTGCGTGCGGTGGCGGTGACTCGCCAACGACGCCGTCCAACCCCGCCACCGATACCTACGCATCCGCGTTGGGTGTGTCGATTGCGAACATGACCAAGAAAAGCGATGCGCTGTACTACACGGATGTTGTCGTTGGCACTGGCGCCGAGGCCATCGCGGGCCGCACGTTGGGTATGAATTACACTGGATATTTGGTGAACGGTATGAAGTTCGACACAAACGCCGGCAAGAATCTGTTCTCGTTTACGCTCGGCGCGAACGAGGTGATTGCCGGTTGGGATCAGGGCATCGCCGGCATGAAGGTTGGTGGAAAGCGGAAGCTCGTCATTGGCTCCACGCTTGCCTACGGCGCCGGTGGTAGTGGCGCGATCGGACCGAATGCCACGTTGGTGTTTGACGTGGAGTTGGTGACGGTAAAGTAGGGATAAGGGATTAGGGATTAGGGATTAGGAACCACCACCACCACCACCCACACCCACACATGAACTACTACGGCGCGAAGCAAATGGCGGCGAGTTGGCGTACGGTGCGTAAGAACACGATTCAAGTTGCCACTGAAATTCCAGAGGCGCAGTACACCTTTCGTGCGACACCCGAGACCATGTCGGTCGCCGAGATGTTGAAACACCTCGCCACCGGTCCACACTGGGCAATGCAGTTGCATTTCCTCGACAAGAAGAGCGCCGTGTCAGGTGAGGATTTTGGTCGCTATATGGGCGAGGCTCAGCAGCTAGCTGGGGCGTTGACGAGCAAGGATGCAATCGTTGCATCGCTTACTGAGAATGGCGAAGCGCTTGCCAAGCAGTTGGAACAGATGACGGATGAACAGTTGGCCGAACCTGTAGCCGTCATGGCGACGGACAAGTCACGTTTTGAACTCTTGCTCGGCCTCAAAGAACATGAGATGCATCATCGTGCGCAATTGATGCAAATGCAACGGCTGCTTGGTATGGTGCCACACCTCACGCGTGCACGGCAACAAACGTCTTAAATAAAAAGCGGCACTCTTCGTTGCATTTCGCAATGAAGAGTGCCGCTCTGTTGCGCCACCACTATCTGTTCGCGGTATTATCCAAAATTGGCCGCGTTGTCGCCGTGGTCGATGTCACGGTGATGTCGCCACGCGCGCCGATCGTATAGACTTTCCCGGCAGAAAACGACACCGCCGCTCGGCTGATCGCGTTCGTTGCCACGCCCGCGAACCTTGTGCTTATATCGTAAACGCCGTTCGGTAAGGCTGTGAATGCACCGGCGGTTTTGTATGTTACTGCATTGCCAACCGCGACCTCGACCAATGTGGTCGAATTTTTCGCATACAACGTCATCGGCGCCGAGTTCGGAATCGCGTTGACAAAACGAACGTATGCGACCGAAAAGTCGATCACTGTCGTGAACGGGTCTTCGACAAGAAACCCCTCCGCAGTTTTCGCCGTGACGTCGTAAAATCCGCTCATATAGAACGAATAGTTTTTTCCATCTGCGATGGTTCCGGTCACTTTCGACACCGCCAGATCCTTGTCGATTGTCGCCGAGATTTTTCCCGCAAACGTATACTGACCTGGTGCGATGGCTGAGTAGAATCCGCCTGACCCTACGCTGCCGTACGCGACACCGAGCGTCGACTCGGCGCCGGACGTGGAGCTGATCGCCGTCACCTTCGTGTCGTTCGCGTAGAAGTTCACGCTGGGCGCATTCACGCCGAAGTTGAAGAACTTGATGCGCGAGGAGGCGATAGGCCCGGTGATATCCTGCACGCCGTTTTTCTCGCAACCGGCGAACATGGCAACGCAGAGCAGCGCCGCGAGTGATCTATAGCTATTCATGTCTCGGTTACGGTTGAGTGATCCACAACGGCTTCGTGTGGTAATCCAAGAACAGACCGCCAATGGCGGTCAACGCCGGCACGTTCCACACATACTCCGAGTTGTAACGGGGTCGTATGCGTTGCACGATCTTTCCGCCGTTGTCCGGATACAGGCTGGTCGGAGCGGTGAAGCCTGGAAACACCTGTACTCCGCTTACAGGATCAATGTCGGTGTAATGGTAGCGACGCAGATCCATCCAAATTTCGTTGTGCCCCCAGCCCCACTGCGCGATGTACTTCTGCGACATGATATGCGTGAGCGACAAGCCACCGACGCCAGGCACGATATTGGGATCGGCGAGAAACGCTGTCTTTTCACCTGACGTGATCTGCGTGGGTGACTGGTTGTTGTCGCTGTTGCGCGCGTTGACGAAATCGAGATGCGCCGAGACGCCGTTGCGGTACGCGGTCAGGGCCGTTGCTTTGTCGCCCGAACGATACGCGGCCTCGGCCTTAATGAACTGCAACTGCGCATACGTCATGAGTGGCATCTTGGCCTTGTCGTCAAACAAATAACGACCCGGGAGCTGCAACCCACCGGTGCCCGCATAGCCATACAAGTTGTTCGGCTGCTGCGCTGTGCTCAGCGCGCCAAACCCGACGACGTTGATGTCGAGGCCGCGATACTGCCCATCGGGTGACGGCGGCAACATCCGGCTCAAGCGCGGATCAACGACCCCCCCAAACTGCGAGCCGTTGAGCAGGTTGACTACAAACTGCGTTGGACGGTACGCGTTGATGTTGCCGCGTGTGCGTCCGTAAAAGTTGATGTCGTCGTTTTGCGTATTCGGGTAGGTCAGCAGCGCATCATCAAAGTTGCCGACAAAAGACTTGTCGACCGCTGAGATGATGTCGGCTGGCTTGTACGTTGACTTGTTGGAGTAGTGGTTCAGGTTGAGCGCCAACATGCCGTACGCCAGCTTCAGCCACTTCGTGCGATCACCGTTGTAAATCTTGTCCGTGCGTGCGAGATACGCCGCGTCCACTGCGCCATCGGTCTTCTGTAAGAGTTCGATAGCCCTCGTGAGTAAACGTTGCGTCTCCTGATACGCGTATTCTTGCGTGTCGTAGTTGAAGCTGAACTTGGACTGATCGATAGCTTCTTTGACGATGATCTCGCCATGCATATCCGTCAGCACCTGCCAGCCCCACGCTTTCAACACGTATCCCACACCGAGCAGGTCCCACCGTTGCTCGGCTTCCGCTTTGGTGTTCATGTCCACCAAGTTTTGCCCAAGCGTCCAGTAGACGTCGCGCCATTGCTGCGCGGCGTTGTCACTGGACGGATCGTAGCCCATGCGATCCCATGTCGTCACGACGGTGCTCGTGAGTAACCATTCTTGATTGTATCGGCCGACGAAGCGTCCGTCGAACTGTGGCGATGTCACCATCCAATGCAGCATCGGCGAAAGATATAAATTGGCCGAGACGACTTGGGGGGCGTTTGGATTGGTGTTGACGTCGAGGAAATCTTTGCAACTCGTCGATAACGCGAGCACACCGCCAAGCAGGGCTCCGCGAATGATTTTCATCGGTTTTTCGGTAAGCAGTGTGTGCACGGTGTGACGACGCGCTGAACGTGCGAATAGTTGAGTCATGCCTAGAACCCGATCTTGAGGGCGAAACTGACGCCGCGCGGTACAGGGAAATTGCCGTAGTCGATACCGGCCGCCCCGGATCCACCAACAGCCGCGGTATTGCCGTTCACGATCGGGTCGAGGCCGGTGTAGTTGGTGAAGAGCAACAGGTCGGTGCCCGTGATGGAGATACTGGCGTCGCGCGCGTTGAGAAATCTTCCGGGGAGGGCGTAGCGAAGACGCACGTCCTTAAGTCGCACCCAGTTGATGTTCTTCTCGATGAACAGTTCTTCGCTGATGTTCGTGTAATACGAGGTTTGCACGGCCGGAATGACGACGATGTTGTTCGGTGTCGGGTTGGCCGTATTTTCTTTGCCGTCACGCAACACGCCCGCGATGACACGCGGCGTTTCGCGATCAAGGGTGCGTGTGCTGAGGCCACGCGCGGTTAAGAACTGCTGTGTCGCGTTGAACACGTCGCCACCCTTTCGGATGTCAACGAGGAAGTTGAGCGAGAAGCGCTTGTATCGAATCGTGTTGGTGAGGCCAATCGTAAAGTCGGGTTGACGATCATATCCCGCGTTGACGAACGTGCTGGACCGCAGCGGCAGGCCCGTGGTTGGATCGATGAGCAGCTTGCGCGAGCCAGGGATGGTGTCACGAAGGTAGAACAGACCGGTGAGCGAGCGCGTGGAGAGTCCGGGCGCGGTGCCGTTGCGCACGTTGCCGAACAGCCAGGTGTCGGAGACGTACGATTCCGGCAAGGCATTGGGTAGCGCCAGCACGCGACCATGCGAGCTTTCGAAGTTCGCAAGCACGTCCCACGAGAAATTGCGCTTCAGTACCGGCGTGCCGCGGAGCGAAACCTCGATGCCCTCGTTTCGCGTAACCGCGCCGTTCAAGTTGAACAAAATGAATCCGGTGGCATAGCTGCCGCGAATGTCATTGACGATTTGGTTTTTCGTCTGTTTGCGATAGACCGTCACGTCTAGACCAACTCGGTCATGAAAGAAGCCCAGCTCAGTACCCAACTCTTTTGAACGCGCAAATTCAGGCTGCAAGTTCAGATTGGGTCCGGTAAAGCCGTATCCGTATCCACCGTTCGTGGTCGTCTTGTACTCAAGCGACGGGCGATACGCGTATGGGCGTGCATCCTTTCCGACTTCCGCGTAACTGGCTCGCAGCTTACCCGTCATGAATCGACCAATGGACGGAAACGCGTCGGAGAAAATGAAACTCGACGATACCGACGGATAGAAGAACGAGTTGTTCGCGACGGGAATGGTCGACGTCCAGTCGTTCCGTCCCGTGACGGTCAGGTAGAGATACTTCTGGTAGTCGAGCGTGAGCTGTCCAAACGCACTCAGCAAGCGGCGCTGCGAAATTGTAGTGCGGTTGGTTCGAAGATTGGTGTTGTTGATCGAGATAAAATTTGGATCCAAGAAATCTTGGCCCTTGAGCGCGTCGGTGGACGACTTGGCGTCAGAGACTTGGTTGCCCAGCAGGCCGCTGACGGAAATACGCTTGGTCAGCGCGTGGCTGTACACGTTCAACAATGTCACCGCGTTGATATTGCGCGTGATGTCGTTGGCTTGATCGAGGACACCGTTATAGGTGATGCCTGCCGAGCTTTCCGGATTTCGTTCGATCAGATTCTGATTGGTATAACCGTCGACGCCAATTGTCGTTTTGAGCTCGCCCCACGAAAACGGCGTGACGATGAGGCCGACGTTGGTGATGAGTCGGCTTGTCTTTGCGTTGATTTTATTCTTTTCGACGTTGAAATACGGATTGTCGATTTCACTCGCTGCCGCGAGGAGCGTTTTCCGGCGTCGATTGCCTGCGGGCGTGAGATAATCTTTCGCGTTGTCGGTCTGTGGCCAGAGCATCAAGCCGATGAGCGGACCGTTGTCGCCCTTCGTTGCCTGATTGTTGTCGGCGTACGAATAGTTCATCGACAAGTCGGCCTTGAACCACGAATTGGCCACGACTTGCGATCGTCCCGTGATATTGATGCGTCCGTAATCGGAATTGGGTACGACGCCGGCTTGCTTTGTGGACGACACGCCAAGTCGAAAATTCACTCGGTTATCGGGTGATGCACCACTGAACGACAGGTTGTGACTTTGTGTTAACGCGGTTTTGAAGAAGCCATCGACATTGTCGAAGAAGGGTGTTCCGGCGGCGTACGGATTGCCGAAGTACGAGAACGAACCGAGCGTGTTGCCGTCGACAGATGTTGGACCGTAGTTGCGTTGGAGTTCGGGACGTGTACCGGTGCGTTCGACGCGGAAGTTGTTGCTGTACTCCATGCCACCGCCCGACTGCCCGTGCTTGGTAGTAATGACAATCGCACCGTTAGCGGCGTCGATTCCATACAACGCGGAGGCTTCCGGACCCTTGAGCACCACCAAGGATTCGATGTCTTCCGGATTGATATCGGCCGCGCGATTGGTGAAGTCGATGCCACGATTGTTAAACGCCGTCAGTGAACCCGGAGCATCCGACGCCAAGACACCCGTGTTCAGCGTTTTGTTGTCCATCGGTAAGCCGTCGATGACCATCAGCGGTTGGTTGCTGCTGCTAATGGAACTGACGCCACGAATTGTGATGGACGACGACGCACCCGGCACGCCCGAACTACTGATGACTTCGACGCCGGCCACACGTCCCTGCAGCGCGTTGACGAAGTTTTCGCGATGGGTGTCGGCGATGACCGGACCATCCACACTCTGCTGCGAGGTGCCGAGCGAGCGTTTCGTGGCTGTCTGGCCGAGCGCGGTGACGACCATGGCATCGAGTGTTGCGACTCGACGCATTTGCACACTGATGATGTTGTCGGCGCCGACGGTGCGCTCTTCTGGCACAATGCCGATGAGCTTGTACTGCAGCACTTGGCCTTGGGCAACGCGAATGGAATAGTTGCCCTCGCTTGTGCTCAGTGTGCCCGTCCCTGTGCCTTTAACGACGACGGATACACCGGCCAATGGGGCGCCGCCTGCGCTCGTGATTTTGCCCGTCACAATTTTTTGTTGCGCGATGGCTTGCGTCGCGGAGAGGAGCGAGCCTATCAGCATCGCGAGTATTCGTTTCTTCATCATCCAGTGTACCGGGGAGTGGTAATCGGCGAGTCCTGGTGCGGACGTTCGCTTCGAGCGCAATGAGGCAGACAATTGGGTGGAGACGCGTGAGGGGCCGAATCGCTCGCTGCGGGAACCGATGGAGCGTTCGTGTGGTGGGAGCGTGACAGGCCGAAATCTCACTACAAAACTTTATCGTGCCGTAGGTCACGTTATGACCGAGTAACGTACGCCCCGAATGAAAAGCTGTCAAATAATTAGTGGCATAATCGAAAGCGCCTGAAGTGGCAAAGAAGTTTTCGGGAATCGCTTTGACGAGGGAAGTGCGGTGTACGATCGCGCCGACGGCGTTGATTCGTTCGGTGACGATCCTGTCGAAATTCCGGAGACATCCCAAGGCAACCCACGAAACAGCAGAGGACACGTCACCCAGCAGGGAGAGACGTGATGACCCGAGAGCGGGCGCAGCATCGGTACAGTGCGGAATTGAAGCAGCGACTGGTTGCCGAAATCGACGCGGGGCATCTGTCGATTCGGGGGGCCGCGCGAGACGCGCCAACGACCGTCACCTTGATGCATCAGTGGCTGGAGGAGTATGGCCGCTTCAAACCGAAACGCGACATCGTCGAGGCGGTGATGAAGAGCGAGCAAGACAAGATCACCGCGCTGGAGAAAGCGCTGGCGGACGCGCATTTGAAGCTGGTCGTGTACGACGAGTTGATCACGCTGGCGAATCGCCTATACAAGACCGATTTTCAAAAAGCTTTGGTACCCCGTCGCTGACGCCCTCAGTGGCGGCGGACGGGACGTCACCGCCGTCTGTGCCACGCTCGGTCGCACCCGCGACGCTTATTACACGCGGCAGCGGCGCGGCACGCGCGACCCCCAAACGGCGCTCGCGCTAGTGGCGGCGCAGGTCGCGGCGGCCGGTGTCACCGTCGGACGGGATCGCCTGTTTACGCTCCTGCGCACGACGGGGCAGCTGGTGCACCGGAAACCGCGCTACACGCGCACCACCTACGCGCAGCACGGCTATGTCGTCGCGCCCAATCGCCTACGCGATCATCCGCTCACCGCGCCGCGCCAGGTCGTCGTCAGTGACATCACATATCTCCGCCTCGCAGGTGGGGCGTTTGTGTATCTGTTTCTCGTCACCCATTTATTTGCGCTGCGCATCGTCGGCTGGCATCTCAGTCGCGATCTGTCGCATCACGCCGCGCTCGTCGCGCTGGCGCAGGCCGTGTCCGTGCTCGGCGCGACGGCGGAGCTCCGGCATCACTCCGATCGCGGCAGTCAATATTGCTGTCACGCGTATCAACAGGCGCTCCGCGCACACCACATCGTCGCCAGCATGACGGACGCCGATCACTGCTATCAAAACGCCGTCGCGGAACGCGTCAACGGGATCCTGAAAGACGAATTCAATCTCGATGCGGAATTCCCGTCCTTCCTCGTCGCGCAGCAGCAGGTCGCGCACGCGATCACCATCTACAATCGCGTCCGCTTACACAGTCAGCTGCAGTACCAGACCCCCGACACCATCTTTGCGAACGCTGCATGATGAATGGTGTCCTTCCGGTGTAGACGTTCTTCAGGACCAGACACATTTAGTATCCGTGCGTTTCTGTGGTTTCTGTTCGTATCCGTGTCGTTTGCGGTTCTATAGGCGGACACGTCTGTAGGGATATGTGATGAAACGCAATAGCGTGACACCACCCGCCATTAAATGGTGACGAACCATCGAATACGTCGCGCTACCATGTCGTCATGCTTGCAGCCGCCGCCTCCGCCGCCGTCCTTGGAATTGACGCCCTCGACATTGTCGTTGAGGTGCATGTAGCCAATGGGCTACCGCAGTGGACGCTCGTTGGACTCGCGGCAACTGCAGTGAAAGAGAGCCGCGACCGCGTCGGGGCGGCGTTGGCCAACTCGGGGTTTGTCATTCCGCCGCGACGGATCACGGTGAACCTCCAACCCGCCGACACACCGAAAACAGGAACAGCCTTTGATCTTCCAATCGCTCTCGCTCTGCTCGCCGCCAGTGGGCAGCTGCCGCTGGATGCGTTGCAGGGCGTGTGTGCGATTGGCGAACTCGGTCTCGACGGACAACTCCGGTCCGTGCGCGGTGTACTCGCTGTCGCTCGGCACATCGCGGCGACCAGTGATGCACTGCTCATCGTCCCGCCGGACAATCTGGAGGAAGCGTTGCGCGTGCCGCTCTCGCGCGCAACGGCACCGCGCACGTTAAGCGAACTCGTGGCCGCATTGCGTGGCGGTTTGCTGCGGGCAGAAACACGACGACGCTCCGATGCACCGCTCGTGCTCGACACGCCAGAATTGGGCGACGTGGTGGGACAAGAGATGGCCGTGCGCGCTCTCGAAATTGCTGCAGCGGGCTCGCATAACTTGCTGCTGCATGGCCCGCCTGGCGCGGGCAAAACCATGCTCGCGCGACGATTGCCAGGTATTCTGCCACCGCTTGATGATGATGAAGCGCTCGAAGTGTTAGCCATTCATTCTGTGGCGGGGTTGCTCCCCACGTCTGGTGCACCGTTTGCTTCGCGACCACATCGTCCGTTTCGTGCGCCGCATCATTCGATCTCCACGGCGGGGTTGGTGGGTGGTGGGAGCTGGCCTCGGCCTGGCGAAGTGAGTCTCGCGCATCGCGGCGTGCTTTTTCTTGACGAACTCTCCCTCTTTCCTCGCAGTACGCTTGAAGCGCTGCGCCAACCGCTCGAAGATGGTGTTGTCGTGATCGCTCGGGCGCTGGGTGCCATTCGGTTTCCATCGCGGTTTTCGCTCATTGCCGCGAGCAATCCGTGTCCGTGCGGATACGCCGGCAGCGATGATCGACACTGTCGTTGTACCGTGGCCGAATTGGAGCGACATCGCGCGCGTCTTTCGGGTCCGCTCGCCGATCGCATTGATTTGCATGTGCCGGTGCAACGCGTACCACCAGAACAATTAGCGTCGCACGAGTCGGCTGAGCGCTCGCTGGTCGTGCGCCATCGTGTTATCCGGGCGCGCGACCGACAGCGCGCGCGGTACACGCACACGGATGCGTCGCAAAGGCAAGAGGTGGGAATCACCAATGCATCGGCACCGTTGCGTCTTGTTGCGCCAACGGCACGACTCGACGGCGACGCGCGCGCACTCCTCGTTCGCGCCGCCGATCGGCTGCGCCTCTCCGCGCGGGCATATCACCGTGTGTTGCGCGTCGCGCGCACGATAGCCGATCTCGATGATCTCGATGCGGTGACGCGCGCACACGTTGGCGAGGCGTTGCGCTATCGCCCTGTAGTGCCCGACACAGAATCCAACACCACGCAGTGAGCCACGCCTCGATCAACGACAACGGTACTAGCTTGCCACAGCACACGATCTTCGCTGCTTCCTCTTGCTCCGCCTCATTATGGGCTGTCTTTCCCGCATCGGATGTCTCGCGGTGCTCGCCGTTGGTGGCGTCATTGCATGGTCGATGTACGGTGATCGTGTGCCGACCGACCTCACGCGATCGGCACAGCGCGCGGGATCGGTGATCAGCGATCAGGTGAGGAAAGGTGCGCAGTCGTTGCGCACGCCCAACGGTGCCGACAATGCGCGTGCGCGACCGATCGCGTGGATGTCGCTCGACGATGCACCAACGGGTGACATGGATGCACTCCGTCAACTGAGCCGACGTAATGGCCCCGCGTTTGTAACGCTGACCGCTCCCCAGTTAGCGAGCTTGCTCATAGCCAGCCTCGAACGCGAACTGCCGCGCTCAGCAACGCATGCGCAAATCGCGATCAGCAGTGATCAACTGCTCGTGCGCGCCGTCGTCGAGTTGCGCGATTTCGCCGGCAGCAGCGCCATCGGCGCGCTGATTGGATCGGCACTAAACACGCGGGATACCGTGCAACTCGGCGGCACACTCGACGTCGTGCGGCCCGGCTTGGCACAGTTTCGTATTCGCGACGTTCGATTGAAAGGCATTGATCTGCCGACGCGTCTGATTCCAACCGTGCTGCATTCGTTCCAACGGGCAACGTCGAAGGATGCTATCGCCGACAACGCCATTGCATTGCCGCTGCCCACGGCCATCGCCGACGTGCGCGTCATGAATGGACGCGTCACGCTGTACAGGGCGGTGCCGTAGCACTCGCGGCTGGTCCGCCGAGTGGAGCGAGTGCATTTTTCGTCGAACGCGGGTATGCGTCTCTGAGGTTTCCTTCGATCATTCGCTAGACACACATGAGCCCTTTGCGCATCCTCGTAGTTGACGACGAACCGGGTATTCGCCAAGCGCTTGGTCAGCTGCTGGAGTACGAAGGCTACGAGGTCCGCACGGCGGCGGGTGGAACCGACGGACTCGCGGAGTACGAGAAATTCAAACCGCAGCTGGTTTTTCTCGATGTGAAAATGGCCGGGCTCGACGGCCTTGAAGTGTTGAAGCGTCTGCGACAGCTCGATCCGCGCGCGATGGTGGTGATGATCTCGGGACACGCGACCATTCAAACGGCGGTTGAAGCGACACAGTTGGGCGCATACGATATTCTCGAGAAGCCACTCGATACCGATCGCGTCTTGGTGTTGTTGCGAAATGCGCTCGAACAGCGCACGCTCACTGAAGAAAATGAACGTTTACGACAAACGGTTGAATCGCGCTACGAAATTGTCGGACGCACGTATGCGGTGCGGGCATTGCTCGAACGCATCGAGAAAGTGGCGGGTACGCCGGCGCGCGTGCTGATCACCGGCGAAAATGGCACGGGCAAAGAGCTCGTGGCGCGCGCGTTACATCGGGGTTCGACGCGCGCACGCAAACCGTTTATAGAAGTGAATTGTGCGGCGATTCCGTCGGAGTTAATTGAAAGCGAATTATTTGGCCACATGAAGGGCTCGTTCACCGGAGCTATCGCGGATCGCGCCGGAAAGTTTGAGCAAGCCGATCATGGGACGCTGTTTCTTGATGAGATTGGCGACATGTCACTGGCCGCGCAGGCGAAAGTTTTGCGAGTTCTGCAAGACGGCGTGGTCACGCGCATTGGCGGCAACAAGCCCATTCAGGTGGATGTGCGCGTACTCGCGGCGACCAACAAAGATGTCGAGGAAGAAATTGCGGTGGGTCGGTTCCGCGAAGACCTGTACTATCGACTGAATGTCGTGCCCATCGCGGTGCCACCACTGCGTGAACGACGCGAAGATGTGGAGATGTTGGTCGCGCACTTCTTGCAGCAACTGGCAGCACGCGATGGATTTCCTGTGCGCAATATCACCGACGATGCGCTGCGACGATTGACCGAGTTGGACTGGCCCGGCAATGTCCGCGAGTTGCGGAATACCGTAGAACGTCTGGTCATCTTGGCCAACGGACCCACGATCAACGAAGCGGATATTGAACGACTCGTTGGACGTCGGGCTGTCGAACCAGCGGCATTAGGCGGACTGGCGGACTGCGACACCTTTGAAGATTTCAAAAACGCCGCCGAACGCGCATTTTTGCTCACCAAGTTGCGCGCGTATGACTGGAACGTTTCAGAAACCGCGCGCGGCCTCGACATGCCGCGGTCGAATCTCTATAAGAAGATCGAGCGTTATGGTTTGACACGCGAAAGCACACCCGCCTGATACAACGCCACCATGACCGATCGCAATTGGGAAGCAGAACTCGCGAAAATCGACAAGCAACTCGCGTCCGTATCCGACGATCAGTTGCTGGCGAAGCCCGTGCCTGCGGGGAAAGCGTTGCCGCCTGGCAAATCACCGCCTTCTGTTGCAAGCGCTCCCTCGGTGCGCACCGCGACCGCGCCGACCACTTCCGCTACCACCGGGACGTGGCGCGGATGGGTAAAAGTGGTCATCGCAGTCGCAGGAGCTGCAGGACTGATGTTTTGGCCATTTGCGGGTCATTGCGGCTGGCCGCTTGTCGGATTCACCGCCGCCACTGGCGCCGTCGCACTCCTCGGCGTCTGGAGTGCGGTAGGCACATGGCGGCACCGACTGGGCGTGGCGCATTTCGCCTCGTTACTCGTCATTGTCTGGGGCGTGCTGTTGGGCGCTCGGGAGGTGCTGCCGCGGATCGGCTACGCGATACCCACGGAGCTGCGCGGCGCGCACTGGCAATGTGAGATGGGGTCACCTTCGCTGTCAGCGCCAAATACCGCGCCAACAGTGCTGCCACCGGCGAATCCCGTACCGAGCACGCCACGCGCTTGATTGAGTAGGTTTCGAGATGACGACGTTCAAGAATTTTATCGGCGGCCAGTGGGTCGCGCCCGCAACGGGCGAATATTTCGACAATCGCAATCCGGCCGATCAAGACGATTTCATCGGTCGTTTCCCTGCATCTGGCGCGGAGGATGTGGAGCGTGCCGTACAGAGTGCGGTGCGCGGATTTGCGCGTTGGAAAAACACACCAGCACCGGCGCGCGGCGATGTGCTGCGACGTGTTGGTGATTTACTCGCGGCGCGCAAAGAAGAAATTGCGACGCTGATGACGCGCGAGATGGGAAAGCCACTCGCGGAAACGCGCGGCGACGTGCAGGAAGGCATCGACACCGCGTACTACGCAGCAACCGAGGGTCGCCGCCTCTTCGGTCATACAGTGCCAAGCGAGTTGCGAGAGAAATGGGCGATGAGTATGCGTCGTCCAATTGGGGTGTGCGGTTTAATCACGCCGTTCAATTTCCCTTTAGCGATTCCGACGTGGAAGGCGTTCCCGGCACTGCTGTGTGGCAACTCAGTCATTCTCAAGCCAGCGGAAGATGTCCCGCACACGGCCACCGTGTTGGTGGAAATTTTGCTTGAAGCCGGACTGCCATCGGACGTGATTCAACTGGTGCATGGTATGGGTGAAGTCGGCAAAGCCATCGTCGAACATCCGCTGGTGCCTGTGATTTCATTTACCGGATCAACGGAAACTGGGCGCTCGATTGGGGAAACATGCGGCCGCATGCACAAACGACTCTCGCTTGAAATGGGTGGCAAGAACGCGCAGATCGTGCTTGATGATGCGAATCTCGATCTCGCGATTGACGGAGTGTTGTGGGGGGCATTCGGCACGACTGGACAACGGTGTACGGCGACTAGTCGTTTGATTTTGCAAGATGGTATTCACGACACGTTCGTCGATCAGCTTGTGGCGCGTGCGACGGCGCTCCGATTAGGTGATGGTCGGCTGGCCGGCACCGATGTAGGTCCGTTGGTGCATGCGACCTCGCGCGAAAAAGTTGAACGCTATGTGCAAATTGGCCTGAGCCAAGGTGCCACGTTGCGCACCGGAGGACGACGCGCGTCCGGCACCTTGAACGGCGGCTCGCTCGAGCGCGGATTTTTCTTCGAACCCACCATCTTCACGGGTGTGACGGCGGGCTCACGCTTGGAGCAAGAAGAAATTTTCGGACCAGTGTTGTCCGTTATCCGGGTGCCGAGTGTGGAGGAGGCATTCACGGTAAACAATGACGTGCGCTACGGACTTTCGTCCTCCATATATACCTCGAACGTGAACGTCGCCTTTCGTGCGCTGCAGGATCTCGATAACGGGATCACGTACGTGAATGCGCCAACGATTGGTGCCGAGGCGCACATGCCGTTTGGTGGTGTGAAGGAAACGGGCAACGGTCATCGCGAGGGCGGCTGGGAAGTGTACGAATTTTATTCGGAGACGAAGGTGGGATACGTCGACTATTCTGGCGTATTGCAGCGTGCACAGATAGACAACTATTGACGGTGCCCGCGCGACGGCTTTATTCAACGAGAGGCGCGCAGTGTCCCCGACGACAGCGAACGAAGTGCCGATGGATCGTCCGGTAGTGACCCCACCCGAAGCGCCGCGCACCGTGCCCACGATTGCTGATCGTGACGAAGCCGTGCGATCAGCAGCGCTGCGAGCGGCCAACGGTCGCACACGTACCGCGCATCCGCTTCGTCTCACGTGGTTGTGGGAATGGGCGAAGGTTTTCCCAGCAGCCGTGCTGCTGTTTTTGGTGCTTCGGGCGTTTTTCGTGGAAGCCTACAAAATCCCGTCGGGCAGTATGGAGCGCACGCTATTGGTGGGCGATTTCCTACTCGTCAACAAGTTGGTCTATGGAGCCGAATTTCCATTTACAGGAAAACGACTGCCGGCCATTCGTACACCGAAACTTGGTGACGTCGTGGTGTTTGACTGGCCGGTCGACCCGAGCAAAAATTTCGTCAAACGGTTGGTCGGACTTCCGGGAGACACGCTGTCCATGCGCGATGGGGTGCTCTCGCGCAACGGAGCGCGTCTCGTGGAGCAGTACGTTGTGCACTCGGAGCCGGGCGTCGATCCCGTCAACGAAGACTTTCGTTGGCAGCGCGGCTATCTCGTGAATACCGCGTCGGCTGCCGATACGCCGCCGAGTGGTGGGTATCGACCGTCGCGCAATAATTGGGGGCCGTTGGTGGTGCCCCCCAGTCACATGTTCGTGTTGGGAGACAACCGCGATAATTCGCTCGACAGTCGCTACTGGGGTTTCGTACCCGATAGTTTATTGCGTGGCACTCCACTCGTTGTGTACTACAGCTTCACGCCAGACTCCGCCGCGATTGCGCCTTGGCTCACGCGTATTCGTTGGGGGCGTGTAGGAAACGTGGTGCGTTGACGTAGACTTCCACGAAAGTTCACGATTCGTTTTGTCCGTGGCACCCGCGTCTCCACACGCGACCCCGCCGTCCGCCTCGCCTACCGTTCCACGAGCCGCTGTCCTCATGGCCGTCACATCGTCGAAAAAGAAAGCGTCCACGTACGACGAAGGGTCGCTCGACCAATACCTGCGAGACATCAGCGCGTATCCGCTGATCTCGCGAGAAGAAGAAGCCGAACTGGCTCGACGCATTCGCGTGAGCGATCAGGAAGCGCTCGACAAGCTGGTGCGCTCGAATTTGCGGTTTGTGGTGTCTGTGGCAAAAAAATATCAGAATCAAGGCGTGTCGCTCTCCGACTTGATCAACGAGGGCAACCTCGGCCTCATTCGCGCGGCGCACAAGTTTGATGAAACGAAGGGCATCAAGTTTATCTCGTATGCCGTGTGGTGGATTCGCCAAGCGATTTTGCAAGCGCTCGCCGAACAGTCCCGCATTGTACGCGTCCCGCTGAATCGCGCGGGGACGTTGCATCGCATCGGCAAGCGCGCGAACACGCTCCTGCAGGAACTTGGACGCGAAGCCACGCACGCCGAGATTGCCGAAGGGATGGACATTTCTGAAGAAGAAGTGTCAAAGACGATGTCTATTTCGCAGGTGCATTTGTCGCTCGACGCGCCACTTACGCCAGGCGAAGACAATCGCTTACTCGACTATCTCGCCGACACGGTTAATCCAACACCCGACGAGATCACGTTCGAAAAGGCGCTCACGGAAGCGATCCAAGATTCGTTGGGTAGTCTGAAAGATCGGGAAGCCCGCATTCTTAAATTGTACTTCGGCATCGAAGATACCGAGCCGATGACGCTTGAAGAGATCGGCGGACTGCTTGGCATCACGCGGGAACGGGTGCGACAAATCAAAGAGAAGGCGCTTTCACGCTTGCGTCACGTCTCGCGCGCCAAGTCCCTCGAAAGTTTCCTCGGCTAGCCCCAGTCTCTCGTCTTATGGCCACGAATAGTTCGTTCGACGTCACCACTGGCGTCGACCTGCAGGAAGTCGACAACGCCGTGAATCAAGCGCAAAAAGAAATTGCGCAGCGGTACGATTTTAAGGGCGCGACCGCGACGATTGAGTTCAAACGCACCGAAGGCGAGTTGTTGTTGATCACCGACAGCGATATGCGCATGGAAGCGATGTTTGATGTCATTCAGTCCAAGTTGATCAAACGCGGTGTGCCCGTGAAGAATCTGGACATGGGCGAGGTAAAGCCAGCGGGTGGAGACACCGTCCGCCGAGAGATCAAACTCAAAATGGCGCTGGATAGCGATACGGCGAAAAAGGTTTCGGCCTTTCTGAAAGACGCGAAACTAAAGAAAGTGCAGGCGTCCATTCAGGGTGATCAAGTGCGCGTCTCCTCGCCGTCGAAAGACGACTTGCAGGAAGCAATTGCGGTACTGCGCAAAGGCGATTTTGGCGTAGAACTCCAATTCGGCAACTTCCGATAAGCTGCCGTTTCCGGGTATCTTTCCGGAATGTTGAAATTCGGCTTGGTCACCCTCGGGTGCGATAAGAACACGGTGGACTCCGAGCGGTATCTCGCCGACCTCATTGCGCACGGTGCCGAACAGGTCACGGACCTGCGTGAGGCCGAGGTGGTGGTGGTGAACACCTGCGGCTTTATCGATGCGGCGAAGAAGGAATCGATTGATGCGATTCTTGATGCGACGCGCCTGAAGGACGACGGCGCATGCAAAGCGGTGTTCGCGATTGGGTGCATGATCGAGCGACACAAAACCGAACTCGAAGACGCGTTGCCTGAAGTGGATGTGTTTTTGGGCACGTCGGAGACGGATCGACTCGTACCGGAGTTGGTCGAGCGCGGCTTCCTCGGTGGCGCGATGCTCGAGCACCCGGGCGTGCGCGTGTTTGGCGGCGATGCTGCGCACGTGCGGTACTTGAAAGTCAGCGAAGGCTGCGATCATGGCTGCGCGTTTTGCGCGATTCCGCTGATGCGCGGCAAGCACCGCTCGTTTGCGCTGGACGATCTCGTGCGCGAAGCGCAATTGCTGGAGTTACAAGGCGCGCGCGAACTGAATCTCGTTGCGCAGGATTTGGCGCACTACGGGCGTGATCGCCGCGATGGATTTGCCCTCCCGGAACTGCTCGAGGCGTTGGTGCGCGAGACATCAATTCCGTGGCTACGCAATTTGTATTTGTACTCGGCGGGCATTACGCCACGTCTGCTCGAGGTAATTGCGGCAAATCCGCGCGTGTTACGGTATGTCGACACGCCCATGCAGCATGGATCGGACGCGGTACTCGCGCGCATGCGTCGACCAGAACGACAGAAAACAATTCGTGAACGGTTGCAACGCTATCGCGATATCGTGCCAGACTTAGCCGTGCGTACCACGGTGATCGTTGGTTTTCCTGGCGAAACCGAAGACGATTTTAATGTGCTCTGCGATTTCCTCGAGGAGATGCAGTTTGATCGCGTGGGTTGCTTCACGTATTCGGCGCAGGAAGGCACGCGCGCGTTTGACATGGAAGACGATGTGCCGGATTCGATTAAGAGCGAGCGCAAGGAGCGCGTCGAAGAGTTGCAGCGCGCCATCACATCGGAACGCTATGAGCGGTTCCTTGGCACGACGACGCGTGTGATGGTGGATCGCGCGGGCGATGTGCCGGGCCGACTGGTGTGTCGTGCGCCGTGGCAAGCGGATGATATTGATGGTGTGACCTTTGTGCGCGGCGCGGCGCCACCGGGGGCGCTCCTCGATGTCACGATCGATCACGTGGTAGACGATTACGATTTTTCGGCAACGATGCACGCGATTGCCGATCTGCCGCACAATGCGGAGCGACGACCATCCCGCATCTTGCCGCTGGCGACTATCGGTCTTTCTACAGTGGGGAGTTACGGACGATGAGGATAAGCACCGCACTTGATGTTGTTGGCGCAGCGATTGATCGACCGAGCGCGCGTTCCGCCGCAATCATGGCGCGAGGGCGCGCTCGTTTTCCGGGTGGTGTGAATTCGCCGGTGCGTGCGTTTGGTGGCGTTGGTGGCGAACCGTTTGTTGTCGCGCGGGGCGACGGTGCGCGCATCTGGGATGTCGATGGCAACGAATACATCGACTATGTGTTGTCGTGGGGACCGCTCGTGCTCGGTCATGCACCGCGTGTGGTGTTGGACGCGTTGACTCGTACGATGAAAGACGGCACGAGCTTTGGCATGCCCACCGGACTTGAAGTGGAGTTGGCCGAGCGCATCGTGGAGCGCATGCCGCATCTGGAAATGATGCGCTTTACGTCGAGCGGCACCGAGGCCGCGATGAGCGTTGCGCGATTGGCTCGTGCTGTCACGAAGCGCGAACACATTCTCAAATTTGAAGGCTGCTATCACGGTCACGCCGATTCGTTTCTGGTGCGCGCGGGGTCGGGCGTTGCCACGCTTGGCTTGCCCGATTCACCGGGTGTGCCAGACGCGCTCGCGAAGTTGACGCTCACGTGTCGGTACAACGATCTCGAGGCAGTGGAGAAAATTGCGCGCGAGGTGCCGTTGGCGTGCATCATGCTCGAACCGATTGTTGGTAACGGTGGCTTTATCGAACCGACGGCAGAATTTATTCCCGGATTGCGTCGCATTGCTGACGAAACCGGTGCGTTGCTCGTCTTTGATGAAGTTATGACAGGATTCCGCATTGCCTACGGTGGAGCGCGTGAGCGCTTCGATGTGACGCCCGATCTCACCGCCCTCGGCAAGGTGATCGGCGGCGGCTTGCCCGTGGCCGCCTACGGTGGTCGACGGGACCTGATGTCGCGCATTGCGCCGACAGGTCCGGTGTATCAGGCGGGGACCTTGTCTGGAAATCCGTTGGCGATGGCGGCTGGCATTGCGACCTTGAGCGTTCTCACGCGCGACGTACACGACGCGATCACGGCGCAGACGGCACGACTCGTTGAAGGCATGCGTGTCGTTGCGGCAACGCACAACGTGCCGTTTACGGCGGGTCATGCGGGTTCGATGTGGGGATTTTTCTTTCGCGCGGAACCCGTGCGCACGTTTGATGACGCAAAGTCGTCGGACACCGCGTTGTTTAAGCGGTTCTTTCATGCCGCGCGTCGTCGCGGTGTATCGCTGGCGCCGTCACCGTTTGAAGCGGGGTTTATGTCGGCGGCGCACGGAGCGCACGAGATTGACGTCACGCTCGAACGTTTGGATGCGGCGTTAGGTGCGGCTGTCGCGGATCGGGAGTAGGTGCACACGCCGTTGTTGCGTGTCGTCGCGACTGGTGCGATGGGTGCAGTTGTAGCGGCGGCGGTGTTCGCGCTCGCATGTGCCCCGCGCGGCGGAGTTGCCGGCGGTGCGGTGATTGCGGGTATTGAACAGCACGGCAAACTGAGTGCGGATCGTGTGGTGCGTATTGCGTTGGCGGCGCGCGTTACGGTGGCGAGTGTGTCGGCCACTACAAAATGGCGTGTTGACGAACAAGGTGGTCGCCAGCTGCTGGTGCGCGGCGTTGGACGCGAGCAGTGGCGCATTGAGCAAAAGCAGGGACTGCTGCGCATTGCTGGTGTCGGGGACGATGCGACGCCGTGGCGCGCGGGGCCATTTGTCCTCACGCCGATCGCGAACGACGGTATGGTGCAGTACGGCGGTCGTCGTTACCGCGGGACGTTGTGGATTACGGCTACGGATAGCGGCCTGTTGGTGGTCAACCGTCTCTTGGTCGAGGAGTATTTGCGCGGCGTGGTGCCTATCGAATTGGGCACGCGACTCGAGACCGATCGTTCGGCCTTGGAAGCGCAAGCGATTGCGGCACGCAGCTATGCATATATTCGCGTGCCGTCGGAAGAAGACCCGAGTCGTGCCGTGTCGTGGCACATGCTGGCAACCGTCGTGAATCAGGTGTATGCGGGTGCAGACGTTGAGCATCCGGTCGTGAATGCGGCCATCGATGCGACGGCTGGACTCGTGCTGCGATACGGTGGGCTGCTGGTCGATGCTCCGTATTCGTCGTCGTGCGGTGGTCGGAGTGCCGTACCGCACGACAACTGGCGTGATGCACGTGAGGAGCCGTATCTGCAGCCCGTTGACGATATCAATCCGGCTACTGGCGCGGCGTTCTGCGATATTGCGCCGCGTAACCATTGGACCGCCGAACTCGATGAAGCGCAATTGAGCGAGGCGGTGCGACGTGCGTTGGTTGCGGCCGGCGCGCGAACGCCGGAGCCAAGTGCCGTTCGCGAAGTGCGTATTGACGACCGCACGCCGTCTGGACGTGTAGGGACTTTGGTCCTACGGACTGATCGTGGCGACGTCACCGTACGCGCGAATGATCTGCGCGCTGTGTTTCGCGATGCGCGTGACGCTATTCTACCCAGCACGTATTTTTCCATTGATCGCGAGTCGCGATTGCGCGGACATCTCACCGGTGTCGCGTTGCGTGGCGCCGGCAATGGGCACGGGGTAGGCATGTGTCAGTGGGGTGCGATCGGTCGATCGCGCGCGGGGCAGGATGCACGAACGATCCTGCGCCACTACTACCCGGGTACCATCGTCGGCTACGCGGACTGACGTTCTACATTCTGGAGGCGTGATGAAAGACGGCGTTCGTATCGCCGTTGTTGGTACCGGTGCCATCGCACAACTCACGCACATTCCGGTGCTGTCGAAGTTGCGTGGCGCTTCGCTGGTGGCGCTCTGTGACAACGATGCGGCGAAGGCGCGCGCGTTGGCGGATCGTTTCGGCGTACCTGACGTGTTCACCGACTTCGAAGAATTGTTGGAATCGGACGAACTCGATGCCGTTGTTATTGCCACGCCCAATCATCTGCATGAACCGCACGTGCTCGCGGCGCTCAAGGCCAAGTTGCACGTGCTGTGTGAGCGCCCGCTCTCGCTGACGGTGCGTGGCGTCGAACGCTGCATCGCGGCGGCTGCGAAGGCGGATCGTCGATTGGTCGTTGGGCACAATCATCGCTTTCGTACGGACGTGCAAGCCCTTGATCAGTTCATTCGCAATGCGGAGCTCGGCCAACTGACGTCCATCCGCGCAGGCGCGCTGCATTTCAAGCGCAATGCGGACGGATGGCGCAATCGTCGCGCCGAAGCGGGCGGTGGCGCCTTTCAAGAGTTTGGCTTTCCGTTGCTTGACCTCGCGCTGTGGCTCGCGGATTCACCGCCACCGGTGCGTGTCTCAGCGTCCATGCGCCGCGGTCGCGCTGCCACCGCGGTTGAAGATGCCATGCAAGTCCTGCTCGAGTGCGAGAACGGGCTGACGATCAGCTTTGACGTGTCGTGGTCGTACGTTGGTGATGACGATCGCTGGTGGTTTGAAACGCACGCGACGCGCGGTTCAGCGCGACTCGCACCGTTACGCGTGCAGAAAGAATTGAACGGACGCGCGGTCGATGTGTCGCCGTCCGGTGCTGCGGCCCGCGAAAGCCCGTTTTTGCAGAGCTATCGTGCTGAAATTGCACACTTTCTCGCGGTGATGCAGGGCATTGTTCCGTACGAATTGCCAAACGATCAAGTGTTGGTGCATCGTGTGCTCGAAGCGATTTATCGTGCGGCGGACGACGGGAAAGAGATTCGTTTCTGATGCGTTGTGTTTGGCGTGCGCTGACCGTTGCGGTGGCATGTCTTGCCAGCGTCTCGGTGCACGCGCAAGGCGTGGACAGCGCGCCACCTCCGCCGGGTGTTTCCCCATCGCTTGATAGTGCACGAGCCGTTCGCGGTGCGCGCATGAGTGTGGTGATGTACACGTATGGACCGGGCAGCGAAGTCTTTGAGCGATTTGGGCATATCGCGTTGGCCATTCGCGACAGTGCCACTGGTGAGGACGTGGCCTTCAATTGGGGCATGTTTGATTTCGCGCAGCCGCACTTCTTGGTGAATTTTTTAAGTGGCGACACCAAGTATTGGATGGCCGGTTATCGTGTGATGGATTTCAATGCCGCGTACGCGCGCGACGATCGGTCGATTCGCATGCAGACACTTTTTCTCCCCGCGATTGAACGCGCGGCGCTGTTTGACTTTGTCGCGTGGAATGCAACGGAAGCGCACAAGTACTATCGCTACGACTACTACCGTGACAATTGCGCGACGCGGATTCGCGACGCCTTGGATCGGGTGTTAGGTGGACAACTGCGCACAGCGTTCAGCAACTTGGGCAGTGGTCGCACCTGGCGTGGTGAAACAGCGCGCATCACCGCGACTGAGTTGCCAGTCTATGCTGGAATTGAGTTGGCGCTGGGGCGCAATGCGGATCGCACGCTCACGCGATGGGAGGAGTCATTCCTGCCCACGTTATTAGCCGACCATCTCACGTCACTCGTGTTGCGAGACCAGTTCGGTGGTCGGTTTAAGCTGGTGATGCGAGACACGATGCTCGCGATGACCAATCGCGTTCCTTTGCCCTCCGACGAACCATCGCGTATCGTTCCCGCCGCGTTGTTGGGTTTGACACTCGCTGGTCTGCTCGCGGTATTGGCGGACGCGAAACGACGTGCGGCGCGAGTGATGCTGTCCACCATCGTCGCCGTGTGGTACGCCGTCGGTGGCGTGCTTGGCACACTCCTCTTGCTCGCGGCGACAATCACGAAGCACGCACCGTACATGGGATCCAACACCACGCTGCTGCAAATACATCCATTGCTTTTAGTGGCGGCCATCGTCGTACCGGTCGCCGTTGTTCGCGGTGTGCGGAGTCGCGTTGCGCTCGGCGTGAGCGTCACGGCGGCGCTGCTGGCGGCATGCGGCGCCGCACTGCAACTCGTACCTGCATTTACGCAACACAGTGGGGTTGTGCTCGCGGTGACGGTGCCGGTGCACGCTGCCATCGCTATTACGATGTGGCGCATGAATCGCACGGTATGATCGCCGTTGGCATTGATGTTGGTGGCACGTTCACCGATCTCGTGACCATCACCACCAACGGGACTATTCGTGCGACGAAAGTCCTCAGCAATCCGGCCGATCGTGCGGCCGGCGTGCTTGTCGCGACCGATGCGGCATCACTGAACCCGCACGACATCGCATTTATCGCGCACGGGACCACCGTCGTCACGAACCTCTTGCTCGAACGTCGTGGCGCGCGTGTGGTGGCGTGTACCACCGCAGGCTTCACCGACGTGTTGGAGTTACGACGTCAGGAGCGCGCGTCGCTCTACGATCTCACCAAGCATCACCCGCCACCGCTCGTTGCACGTACCGACATCGTGAGCGTACGGGAACGCATCGTGCCGGAGGGCGTCTTGCTGATACTCGATGAGGCCGCGATCGCCCAGGTTGTCATCGCCGTGACCGCGCTGAACCCAGAAACGGTGGCGATCACGCTGCTGCACGCGTATGCCGATGCCTCGCATGAATTGCGAGTGCGGGATGCGATCCAACGCGCGTTACCCGAGTGCGATGTCATCTGCTCGCATGCGGTGCTGCCAGAAATTCGCGAGTATGAGCGCATGGCAACTACGGTGGCCGAAGCGTACGCGCGCCCTGCGGTTCGACGCTACTTACACGCGCTCGGTGAGCGATTGGCGCAGCGCGGACTGCCAGCACCGCGCGTGATGACATCGGCGGGTGGCACATTGTCGGCTTATGAAGCAGCGGAACATGCGGCCTCGTTGGCGTTGTCTGGTCCAGCTGGTGGCGTGACGGGTGCGGCGGCCGTCGTGCGCGCCCTCGGGTTCTTACGCGCCCTAACGATCGATATTGGTGGCACCAGCGCCGACGTCGGCCTCATTGAGGATGGCGAACCACTCGTTGAACGCGGCGGTGCCGTTGCTGGCGTGCCAATCGCACTACCTCGCGTGCTCGTTGAGGCCGTTGCGGCGGGTGGTGGGAGCATTGGGTGGATTGATGCCGGTGGTGCGTTACGCGCGGGCCCAGAGAGTGCCGGCGCATCGCCAGGACCTGCGGCTTACGGCACCGGTGGCGTGCGTCCGACTGTCACCGATGCGCACGTCGTGCTCGGCCATGTTGCATCGGGCACGTGGAGCGGCGGCGTAACAATCAATGCCGAATTCGCGCGCGCGGCAATGGCTACGTTGGCCGAGCCGTTGGGTGTGACCGTGGAGCGTGCGGCGTTGGCGTTGATTGCGACCACTGATGCAACGATGGCGCGCGCACTGCGGCGTGTATCGGTTGAACGTGGAGTGGATCCACGCAGCGCAGTGCTGGTGGCGTTTGGCGGCGGCGGTCCGTTGCACGCGTGTGGCTTGGCCGAACGACTGGCGATGACACGTATTGTGATTCCGCCGCACGCTGGTGTATTGAGCGCGGTTGGATTGGCGTTGGCACCAGAGCGTCGCGAGGGTCTGGCCAGTTTGGTATCGCGTACGGATGCACTCGCAGCGGACGCACTTGCGTTGCTCCTCGAACAGGAAGCGGCGCAATTGCGGGGTGATACTGGTGGCAGACTTACGGCACGGTGGTGGGCACGATCACGCTATGAAGGACAAGGGTACGAAGTTGATATTCCCATCACCGTCGGTGATGACGGTTCGGTGATTGCACAACGATTTGTTGATCGACATCAAATGCGTGCGGGGTTCACTTTAGATCGCGCCGTTGAGTGTATCAGCGTTCGTACGGCACTTGTTGGCGCGCCGTGGCCAGTGCAGTTTGTGCGCCCCGAACGCCTCGCCGCGGAGCCTTCGCGTGAAGAAGACGATGGGTGCGCGCTGGAGCGTACGGTGGTTGGCCCGGCGGTGATACGTTTGCCTGATGCCACGTTACATGTCGCGTCTGGATGGACAGCACGCGCGTTATCGATTGGCGGTTGGATGTTGGAAGTATCGTGAAGTCGACACGTCATGAGCAGGGCTCTCGCATTGTTGGCACGGCGGTGTTGCCGTTGCTCCCTCCTGAAGGGCCGGTGCACGTGCTGTTGCTTGGCGAAGCACCCGGTCCGCGCGGTGCAGATAAGAGTGGCGTTCCGTTTTTTGGTGATGCTGCGGGAAAGCATTTGTATGCGGTGCTGCGCGGCATGAACGCCGTCGTGTTGCCGACAAGTATTGATGCACTCCCTTGGGATGGCGCAACGTTTGCTTCGGCGCAACTTGCGCCCATCGCGCACGGTATCGCTTTAGGGAATGCATTTGATCGTTGTCCAACGGAAAACGGGACGACGTTTCGCGCGCCGACTCGCGTTGAACTGGAAGGCGCGGACAACATCGCACGATTGACGCGGGAACTCATGACACTGCGGGCGCGAGGCTTGCGTGGTATTGTCACGCTAGGACGTGTCGCGATGAAAACCATGGATGTTGTACTGACCCGAATGCCGATGGACGGGCTTGTCCGACGCGCGATGGCGCATCCATCGGCGCAAGGCCTGCTGTCGATGGCGCCGGATCGCGGACGCGGCGCGAAGATGGCGGACCTGATTGACGCGTGGAAAGTGAAGTGCGAGCGGGCCATCATCGAGGCGGGATTTGTTGTAGCAGAGCAGGAGCCAAGGCATGAGTAGCAGTCAGCCGCACAGTTTTGACGTGCTCGAACTAACGGTCTTCTCGCAAAGTGTCGCCATGCTCGCGGAAGAGATGGGCACGTTGCTGGAGCGGAGCGCCATCTCACCGAATATTCGCGAGCGTCGCGACGCGTCGTGCGCGTTATTTGACGCGAGCGGCCGCATGGTCGCACAAGCGGCGCACATTCCGGTACATCTTGGAGCGATGCCCGAGTCTGTCGCCGCGGTGCGGGCGCGCGATGCGCGGCCGCGCGATCTATTTTTGCTCAATGATCCGTCGCATGGCGGATCGCATTTGCCGGATCTGACGATGATTGAGGTCATCGCTGATCCGGACGACGAGACGCGCATCATCGGATATGCGGCGGTGCGGGCGCATCATGCGGATGTCGGCGGTATGAGCCCGGGCAGTATGCCATTTGGTGCGACGGAGCTTTATCAGGAAGGATTGATCGTGCCGCCGGTGCGCCTTGAAATTGCGGGTGTACCGCAGGTCGATGTCATGCGCCTTGTGCTTGCCAACGTGCGCGTCGCGGGAGAGCGTGAGGGTGATTTGCGAGCGCAGCGTGCCGCGTGTGCAGCGGGGCGCGACTCGTGGCAACTGCTGTATCGGCGACTTGGTGCGACGCAGCTCAGCCATGCGATTGATGCGTTGCTCAGTTACACGGAGCGTCGCGTGCGCGCGCGGCTCGCGCTATTGGAAGGCGCGGAGGGGCGCGCCGTTGATGCGTTAGAGAGCGATGGCGTGAGTGATGCGGACATCCCGGTGGTGGTGCATGCGCGCATTGCAGATTCGCTCTTACATCTCGATTTCACCGGTACGTCACCTGCGGTGCGTGGCAACGTCAACGCACCGCCAGCTGTTGCGCGTGCGGCGGCGGTGTTCGTGCTCCGCGTGTTATGTGATGATGATGTGCCCGTGAATGACGGCGTTGCGCGCGCACTGCGCATTGTCATGCCAACCGACTGTGTGGCGAACGCGAAGAGTCCGAGTGCGGTGGCGGCCGGGAACGTGGAGCTCTCGCAGCGCATCACGGATGTGTGTTTCGCGGCGTTGGCGCGAGCGGCGGCGTCGATTGGAGTGCATGATTTGCCGATACCTGCGGCGGGGCAGGGCACGATGAACAACGTGACACTTGGCGCTTCGGGTTGGAGTTTTTACGAAACGTTGGGAGGCGGGCAGGGGGCGAGTGCGCGCGCGCACGGACCTGATGCAGTACACGTTGGAATGAGCAATACGCGCAACACGCCCGTAGAATCGTTAGAGCGTGCGTATCCCTTGCGTGTAGTGGAATATTCGGTGCGACGCGGCAGTGGGGGTGCCGGCGCGCATCACGGGGGCGATGGCGTGGTGCGTCGATATGAAGCGCGCGTGACGTGTACCGCCACACTCTTGACGGAGCGCCGCCGCGTCGCGCCGCCCGGCGCCGTAGGTGGTGCGGACGGTGCGCCTGGGCGCAATTTGCTGAATGGCACTGTGCTGCCAGCCAAATGTCGTGTGACCATGCAGCCCGGCGACGTACTAACGATCGAGACGCCGGGTGGCGGGGGACACGGGATAGGGATTAGGGATTAGGGATTAGGGATTAGGGATTAGGGATTAGGGATTAGGGATTAGGGTTCGTCTCAATCCCTAACCCCTAGTCCCTAGTCCCTAATCCCTAATCCCTACTCAGTCCCTATGGAATAATTTTCGTGACGGGCGCTGCCTTCGGATCGACCAGCGGACGTCGCTCTTTCAAATGGTCTTCCATCTGCAAGCGTGGTACGCCGTCTTTCAACCAATCTGGAGCCGGTTGATCGCGAAGAAATGTGTCAAACCATTCCGTCATGCGGAGATTGTAGTCCTTCTGATTCGCCGGTCGTGCGAGTCCGTGGTTTTCACCCACATATTCGAGGAGCACCACATCTTTGCCCAATTGACGGAGATGGTTGTAGTACGTGATACCTTGATTGAAATCCACCGCACCGTCACGGTCGTTATGCAAAATCATGAACGGAATGTTCAGATTCTGCGCAAAGTTTTGTGGCGAGTTGCGCATGTACGCGTCGGGCACGTCGTTCGGTCCACCAGTAAACCGACCTTGGCTCGAGATAAAAATTGAGGCATCGGTGGTACCGGTGTTCCAATACATTGAGCCAAACATCGACACCATGTCCGTGAGCGGCGCGCCAGCCACTGCCGTCTTAAAAATATTAGTTTGCGTCGTGATGAATGTGGTTTGATAGCCACCCCAGCTGTGCCCTTGCAGGCCAACGCGTGCCGTATCGATCATGCCCGTGGCAATGGCTGCCTTCACTGCTGGCACGACGCACCACACCGCCGAACGACCCGGATCATTCACGTGATAGACAATGTCCGGCTTGAGGAAGGCATAACCACGTGACGTGTACACGCTGGGATTGGAATAGCGTGTCGCGTTTGGTTCGGTGTAGACGTTGAACTCTTGGCTCAGCTTTTCGTAAATGTACGTGAGCATCGGATACGTTTTCCCCTGCTCATAGCCGGCCGGGAGATACAACACCGCCTGATGCTTGCCGCCGCCATTCTCGCACTCGTAGTTGATCAACTTTGCGCCTGGCGTCCACGCGACGTCTTTCTGCTGCGGATTCGCATCCGTGAGACGACGTTCGTTTTTCAAACCGTCGTCGGCCGCGTAAAAGTCCGGATATTTCACGACGGACTGTCGCGCATACACCCAGATGTTGGCGTCACGCGCTTTGCGATAGTCCACCTTCGCCTCTTCCCACGCGATGGTTTTTACGCCGCCCTTGAGCGCGTCCACTTGTACGAGCCCTTCCTTCTTCGTCCACTCGCCGTACGTCTCCATAAACATTGGTTTCGCGACGTCGATAATGCCGCGATCGCGTGGGTCGGAGAGCACGCGCGTCTGATAACGAATCTGCTCCGTCTTGCCGTTGCTTGTGAGATTGACCGCGGCACCCGTCGCGCCCACCGGCAAACGCCACAGGTCCCAGTTGTCACGCACAAATACCTGTGCGCCGTCCTTCGTCCACCCAACCAACGCACCACCAATTGCCGGCTTCACTTGGTTGTGGTCGTCTTCCGTATTCCAAAATTGCGACGGCACACCAGTTGTAATGGTTTTCGTTGCACCCGTTGAAAAATCGTACGTCTTCCAATCGCCCGCATCGAAGTACGCATACTTGTTGTTATCAGGCGAAAAACTCAGTGACGGACCGCCACCACGTCCGCCACCACCACCACCGCCTGGTACTTTCGCTTGAATCAGTTTGCGTTCGCCCGTGCTCACGTTGATCGCATAGATGTCGCGAAACGAAACACCGGAGATGCCTTGCACACGCTCATACGCCGATGCATCAGACGCCACCGCCCAAGAGTCTTTCGGACCGACCGAGACCTCGCGTAACCTTGGATCGGCAAGCTTCACCACCTTCGCCGTGACCATGTTGTACGCGGCGAGATAGCTGAAGGCTTTGTCTTGCCCCTCTTGCACCTGCTGTTGGGCCTGCGGACGTGGATCTTTCCAGTGCCACAAAATAAGTGAGGGCACTTCCGCATCGGTCTGCGGTGCAGCTGCAATTTGCCCCGTGTTGCCGGCGCCTGGCGCAGCACCACCGGGGTTGGGTGCAGTGAACACATTCGCGGTGCGTGAACGCGGCGGACGCGGCTCGCGCAAGCCAAAATAGAGCACACCGTCTTTGTCGCCCCACTCCAACGCGCGATCACTACTCAACACCAACCCACTCGGCACACCCGCAGATTTCGCGTTCAGTTCGATCACTTTCGCGTTGGGTAACGCGGCATGCGGCCAGGCGAGCACCGTCACATCATCATCAGCACCGGCGGTGTCCGTTACCACGCGATACGCGATCAGTGCATCACTGGAATCGCCCCATGTGAGGCGACGATACGATGCCTTCTTCACGTCCAGTGTGCGTGCAATGCCTGAGGACAATTGACGTAACTGCACACTGTTGCCCGCTTGATCGGTCGTCGCGATGGCGAGGGCAACCCAATCCCCTGCATCGTCGAATGCGAATTCAGCAACGTCGGAAATTGGTGTCGGCATGCCGCCTGCGAGGTTCACGAGTTCAAGCGTCGAGCCGACGGCGACACCACCGCCGGCGCCGCCTGCTGCTGGTGCGACTACCACACTGCGCGGGGCTGCGAGATGCACGGCAATCCAGTCCGATTTATCACCGGCGAAACGAAACGCGCGCACATTTTCAAACTCGCGCTTCGTACCATCCACGAGATTGACGACCGCCAGCTTTGTTTGCGCAGCGGTCGCAGGCGCTGCTCCACCGGCGGTTCCTGTACCGCCACGACCTCCACGTCCGTTGCGGCCTGCGGCAGTTGCACTGCTCGCGTACTCAAGAAATGCCACCCAGTGTGCGTTGCCGCTGATCGCGATGCTCGGCGAGCCGCCGCCGCCGCTGCGGCCAGCGCCCGTAGTGCCAGCCGATGCATCACCAATTGGGAAGCGCATCTCTTTCGCGCCTGCCGCAGTACTGCGCACAACGACTTCGGCGTCGCCCTCGTTGGGCGCGATGACATAGGCGAACCACTTGCCGTCGTTCGATAACTGGGGTGTCCGCACGCCCTTCCACGACAGTAAGTCGTTGACGGTCAGTTGACGGCCAGCCGTTGCGGGCGGGGTCCACTTGGAAACGGGCTTGTCGTCCTTGGCACCAAAGGGCAGCGCCGTTAACGGTGAAGGAGTCGACACGTTTTGCGTGGGCGTTTGTGCATGTGCAGCACACGCGAGCAGCCCAGTGGCCGCGAGGGTCAGGCGAGCGAGGAGCGAAAGACGCATTGGGAATCCGAGTAAGAGGCGTGCGCCAAGACTAGCGCGCGCGGATTCGCGGCGAAAGCTACGGTCATCGGTTCGTCCCAATCCACTCAGACGCGGCACCGTATTGGCTAGGCGATTTCGCGCTCGCAGAATACTGTTATCACTATGTCAGCGCGTCCCCGGTGTCTTGTGCAGCACCGTCGTCTCCTGAGCACCAGCGCATTCACACTGACATTTCTCGTCGCGTGTGGCTCCGCCGCAGGTCACAACGATGCGCCAACCGCGCCGCAAACACCTGTGGCGCAACCGCAAGCACTTACCACGCTGTCAGTGATGGTCGCCTCGGTACAAGTTGGCCAGACTACGACGGCGGTGATTACAGCGTTGGATCAGCACGGCGCAACAATGACCGTTGGCGTTCCGGGGTGGACCACAAGCACGCCATCCATTGCGACCGCCAGCGCGAGCGGCGTTGTCACGGCGATTGCTACTGGGCAAACGATGGTCATTGCGAGGGTTGGCGACGTACAAGGCAGCGCACTTTTCGTGGTAACGCCATCTCCCGCCGGACCCGCACCCGTTGCATTTGTAACACTCAGTCCGTTTGTCGCAAGCATCGAACCGGGGCGCACGTTGCAACTGTTCGTGACGCCGAAAGACTTCGCCGGCAATAGTCTGACTGGCCGCGAGATTTCGTGGACATCAAGCGACACGACAATTGCGCGTGTTTCGACAAGTGGACTTGTCCATGCGCTCGCCACTGGCACCGCGATTATCGAAGCAATCAGCGAAGGCAAACACGGCGCGTTCGCGCTCTCGGTCACAGCCGCAATTGATACCGATATCGTGGTGTTTATTCCTATTCCCGTTGCCCATCTCGTGGTCGGTGACACGATGACGGTGATTGCCACCGTGCAGTCACCGTTTCCCATTATCAGTGTGATCGCGATTGCTGGAGGGAAGCAAACACCCCTGCGCTTCGGCCCCATTGGTGGCGGCGGTCGAGCACAAGGTTGGTCCGTCACGCTGGATCTTTCGACGATTCCAATCGGACCATACGATCTTGTTGTTGTTGCCACCGACGTGCGAGAGCATCGCGGCTTGGTAACAGTGCCATTCGAGCGAAATCCGAAAGTGTCCGGTGGGTCTAAAGGACCGACGGGCAATAAATAGTTCGTGTCCCACTCCCAAACTGACAAATAAGAAATGCACGAATCGCCAACATGCGCGTACACTTTCACGCTTACCCTTCAACCACGCTCCCATGCTCAACCGAATTGTTGCGATTTTCATTGCATGTATGCTGTTCGCCGGTGCCCCGAAACTTGCGCTCGCGTACACGCCGCTCCTCGCACACGCCATGTTTCAGCGCGAAGGCTTCGTTGGCGTGCGTGTCGATGCCGACCGCAACAAAGTGCTGCTTGAGATTCCCACCGAGCGCCTCAACAAAGATTTTCTCCATCAGAGCACACTGGCAACGGGCCTTGGTGCGCTCGGTCTCGATCGTGGGCAATTAGGGAGCAGCGTGGTTGTGCGATTTGAACGACGCGGCAAACGCGTGTTGCTCGTGCGCGACAATTGGAGCGTGCGCGCGCCTGGTGCAAAGGCCGCCGAGCAGCGTGCTGCTGCCGAGGCGTTTCCAACGTCGGTAGTCGCTTCTTTCCCGATCGAATCGGAGGCGAACGGCACACTCGTTGTCGATGCGACGTCGCTCTTCCTCTCCGACTCATACGGTATCGCGGAATCGATTCGTCGCGCGCAGCAAGGCACCGCGCGCGTTGACGCCAACCGCAGTTGGATTGATACGGCACGCACAAAATCATTTCCGACCAATACCGAAATTCACGCGGTGCTGACGCTCGCCGTGGATAATGCCGGACAAACACTGCGGCGCAACGCGCCTGACGCAAATTCGGTTACGATGGAAGTGCATCACTCGTTGGTCGCACTGCCTGATTCCGCAGGATTTCATGCGCGGCAGGGCGACGGTCGATCAGGCGTCAGTGGTCCCCAGTTTCTCGACCTCTCGCAGAGCTATGACGGCACGTATCACAACACGATTGCCGGACGCTGGCGTTTAGTGCCGAAAGACATAGCGGCATACCAGCGGGGAGAACTGTCGGATCCCGTAAAACCAATCGTCTACTATCTCGACCCAGGAATTCCGGCTGAGTATCGCGAAGCGTTACGTGAAGGCGGTATGTGGTGGAACAAGACGTTCGAATCGGCGGGCTTCAAGAATGCATTCTTTGTGCGGGATCTCCCGGCGGGTGCAGATGCGATGGATGCGCGGTACAACATGCTGTACTGGGTGCACCGTGCAGGCCCGGGACCGAGTGTTGGTCCGTCGTTTTCCGATCCGCGCACGGGCGAAATTGTGCGAACCGTCGTGCGCATCGACGCGTGGCGTTCGCTCATCGACTACAACATCTATGCGGGACTGCTTCCCGCCGCTGGGCCGCAAGGCTTGAGTGTGAGTGCCGAGCAGTTCGCGATGTCGCGTCGTCGACAACATGCCGCCCACGAAATTGGACACACACTCGGCTTCCCGCACAACTACATCGCGTCGGCACAAGGACGCACGTCGGTGATGGACTATCCGTTTCCGCTCATTTCACTCAACGCGAAAAACGAAATCGATTTGTCGAAAGCGTATGCACCGGCTGGTGGTGCGTGGGATACGCTCACGGTGCGTTATGGCTACACGTGGTTTCCAAATGCAACGGCAGAAGCGTCGGGGCTGGGGCAAATTGTGAAGGACGGGCTATCAAAAGGCATTCGCTTTATCGCCGATCAACATTCGGGTGCAGAGGGTTCAATTCCCGATGCGACACGGTGGACGGAAGGCGCCACCGCGTTTGACGCCGTGGAGCGCACGTCAAAAGTTCGTCGCCTGCTGATTGACAAATTTGACGAACGCGCGATCAAACCGGGCGAACCGATGTACTTGCTCAACATGCGATTCGCGCATGTGTACCTGCATCATCGGTATTCGTTGGAGAGCCTTATCAAGTTTGTTGGTGGCATGGACTTTACCTACGCGATGCGGGGTGACGGACAAACGCCAACAAAAATTCTGCCTGCAGCATCACAACGTCGCGCGTTAGCGATGGCGCTCGATGCGCTTGAGCCAGCGGCGCTTGCCGTTCCAGAACGCGTGCTCGCGCTCATTCCACCCGTGCCGCCTGGTGGTGATGCCGACAACGCATGGCTTGACTATGCGGGTACGGCGCTTGATCAGATCACGCTCGCCGGTGGACTGGCCACTGAAGTCGTGGAAGGCATTCTCGAACGCAATCGTGCCGCGCGCGTGGTGTTGTTCAGTGCGCGCGACGCCGCTAACCCCACGCTCGACGATGTGATTCGCACCGTCGTGACTCGCACGTGGGGTGCGCCAGCGTCGGCCGGTGCAGGCGATCAGGCGCTGCGTCGCACGGTGCAAGAGGTGGTGCTGAATACGCTCATCGATCGCGCTGGCGACGCCCTTGCGCTTGGTGAAGTGCGCGCCGCGTGCGAATTGCAACTCACGGCGCTTCGGACGCGTCTCGCGGCCATGAACACGGGAACGGCAGCTGATCGCGCGCTACGCGCGAAATCGGTTCGCGATATTGATCGGTATTTCGCTGGACGCGATGATCCAAAAACGCGGTCGCGTTACGCCGTGATCGTGTTGCCGTGGCCGTAGTGCGAAACGTTACGGGTGCAGTATCAACTTCTGCACCCGCCAGTTCAGAATTTCTGCCACCCACAACTCGTGCTCTGATGGACACGCGATCTCGTGTATCCATCCAAACTGTTTTGCTGTCTTTCCTGCCTCACCAAGCACGCCCAGCACTTTGCCGTCGAGCGTGAGTTTGTAAATGCGTCCCGGTACGGCGTCAGCCACATATAGAAATTGTGAGGTGCCAGGGGTGATACAGATTGCCCACGGCGCACCCGAGGCCGCGAGTGGATTGCCACCGCCACCGGGCGCTGCACCAACCATAATGTTCGGCTCTTTCGCAAACGGAACGTCAATGGAAAACGTGCGCAGCGCCGCGCCATCAGCGTCGAATACTTGGATGCGACGATTGGTCCGATCACCGATGTAAATGTTGCCCTTTGCGTCATTCGCGATCGAATGCAAGATGTTGAATTGTCCAGGCGCTGTGCCACGTGAGCCCCACGTCTTGAGCCAACGTCCATCTTTATCAATCTTCACCACGCGTGAATTCCCATATCCGTCGGCGACGAAAACGTTGCCCGCGAGGTCCCACGCCACGTCAGCAGGACGATTGAACGTGCCCCACTGTGCACGCGGCTCGACGCCTGGCGTTGGTGCGGCTTCCGGTTCAATCGCCTCCGGCCGACGACCGAGTACCATCGTTACCCGACCTGCGGGATTGAACTTGATAATCATGTTCGTACCTTCGTCCGTCGCCCAAATATTGTCGTCCTTGTCCACGCGGACCGTATGCGCAAAGGCGAAGCCGTAGAGATCTTTACCGATCTCGCGCACATAGACGCCAGCGGCGTCAAATTCGAATAGTTGCGACGCACTCGCACCGTGCACCGTGCTCCGCTCACCCGTTCGCGTAAATACGAACACGTGACGCTTCGAGTTCATTGCCACGCCGACGACTTCGCCAAAATGCATCGAGGGCGGAAGTTTGAGCGGCTCAATGTTGGCGTCGAACTTGATCTGTGGCACAGGCGTTTGCGCGTGAACCAAACGCGCCGTCAATAGCGCGAAGAGCAACGCGAAACAGGCAGCCGCACGGGACCGATTCATGAGTTACTCGGTGCAGGGGAAGTAAACAGTCGCCTCATGGTGTGGCTCGGCGCCGTCCGCGTCAACGCCTGACCGCGCTTGCGCTGACGCGCCGATCGCGTTCGATTCCCAGTGTTCACGCGCGATCGGAGAAGATACCCACGCTCTGGAAGGCTCGTCATGGAAGCAAAACACCCGTTGTCTCGTCGCGGCTTTGTTGGTGGCTTGGCCACTGCAGTTGGCTATCTCTCCTTGTCGCCGAGTACCGCGCGTGCGGCTGAGGTGTTGATGCGGCAGGGCGGGGGTGCGATGGATCGTCCGTTTGCGGTCGACGACTACGATAGTTACGCGAAGTTGGCGGCCAACGAAAATCCGTACGGACCGCCCGAATCGGTCATGAATGCCATGACGCAGGCGTTCAAGTATTCGAATCGCTATTCGTATCCGGATGGCAACCTCGTCGCCGAAATTGCGAAGCACCACGACGTATCACCCGACAACATTCTGCTCGGCGCTGGTTCAGGCGAGCTGTTAAGCGTTGCGGCGCTTGCCTTGTTGAGCGGCGGACGCAAGGTCGTTGGTGTTGATCCAACATTTATGACCGTGTATCAGTATGCCACGGGCGTGAAGGCCGACTCCATTCGGCTCCCGCTGCTGGCTGATTATCGTCAAGATATTCCGGCGATGATTCACGCGACGCGGAATAACTGGCGCGATGTTGGATTCGTGTACCTGTGCAATCCGAACAATCCGACAGGTCGCATTATCACATCCGCCGAAGTGAAAAGTTTGTTGGACGGTATTCCCGAAGACGTGCCCGTGTTGATCGACGAAGCGTATCATCATTTCGTCAACGACTCGGCATATGCCACGGCCGTGCCGTATGTGAAAGAAGGGCGGCCGGTGATTGTAACACGCACGTTCTCCAAGATTGCTGCGTTGGCGGGCATGCGGCTGGGCTACGCGGTGGCGCCGCCCGAGCTGATCAATCGCCTGCGTCCACATTCGATTGGCAGTATCAACGCACTCGTGAAGTTGGGCGGTGTGGCGGCGTTGCGTGATACTGAGAGCCAAGTGCGCGTGAAGCAGGTCACGATTGAGTTGCGCGAGAAAACGACGCGTGAACTGCAAGGCATTGGTTACGAGATCATTCCGTCGGACGCCAATTTCTTCATGGTGAATTTGAAGCGTCCGGTGCAACCGGTCATTGACGACTTTAAAAAGAAGGGCGTGTTAGTGGGACGTCCGTTTCCGCCGATGACGCAACATTTGCGCGTGTCGATTGGATCGCCAACGGAAATGCTGCGGTTCATGACGGCGTTCCGTGAGATTATGCCGGTAAACGGGAAAGCTGCGGGCGATATGGGGAAGCGGTAGACCGTCGCCGAGCGTTACACCGCGTCGCGAGGCCAGACCTGCGGTTGCCCCACTAATTCCATCGCGCCGAAATTTCGGAGATCGAGCGTGGCGATAGCGGTCGCGCCGAGTCGTTCGGCGATGGCCGCGACTACGCTGTCCACTAAACCGAGTTGGAGATCGGCATATTGCGCGCGCAGCAATTGTGCGCGACGCAAATCATTCGCGTCGCCCCACTCAATTTCAAAAGCGCCTTCGACAACATCGCCCGAAAACGCCTCTGCTGCATGCGCGCTCACATGACGCGATAAGAGGTAGTCCACCTCTGGCAGAATAGCCCACGGCAGAATCCATGCGGCCGGATCTGCGTCGAATAGGCGCACCATGGTGGTGTGGTGCCGGTCGTCCGCGTCAACGAGCGCGATAATTGCGCTGGTGTCGGCGACGATCACGCGTCGCTCCCCATGTCATCAAGCAGCGATTCGGCGCGTTCAGAGATCTCGCCGCGCCCGCTGTGGCCAGCACCAATACTCGATGGTCGAACCGGCAGCGGTTGGCTACGTACGTGGTACGTATATATGCAAGAGAGGTAAATTTCAACCAAAAACCAGATTCGTTTACTGAAGCGTCGCGTTCGCCCTTCCTCTTTAGGACAAGACATGAGCAACACCGAATGGTGGCAACGCGGTCCGATCGCCGACGTTCCAAGTATGCTCCAACCCGTCGCGCACATCTTGTTGCAGGTCGTGGACAGCGTGGACGAGTTGGTCGCGCCCCTAACGGAACCACAATGGAACGCGCGACCGGCCAACGTTGCATCCATCGCCTTTCATGTGCGACACATTACCGGGGTCGTGGATCGACTCTTCACGTACGCGCGCGGTGACGCACTCACTGAGGCACAGCGCACCGTCATGCGTGCTGAAGGCGCCGCAATTACGACGGCGGAAATTCCGCTAGCAATCGCACATCTTCACGCGCGCCTCGACGCAGCGGTTGACGAATTACGCAGCATTAATCCGGCAACGCTCGACGAATGGCGAGGCGTTGGTCGCGCGCAACTCCCGTCAACGGTGATTGGATGTTTGGTCCACGCCGCCGAACATGCGATGCGTCACGTTGGACAACTCTCGGTGACGGCGCGGATTGTAGCAGTCGACTAACAGCCCTGCGCACCCACCCGCCAGCGAACGATCCAACTCGACGCACCGAGTGCGCTGTCGGCATGCTGCACGACGACGATCGGTGTGTCGCCACGCATCGCAAAGCGTGGAGGTACATCTGTCGGAACCGGCAGTGCGAGCTCGCGACAACTCACGCGACGACGCCAATCAACCATTTGCAAGTAGGACGGTCCGCTGAACTTACCGTTGCGCAGTGTTGGGTCGTACACAACAACTGCCGTTCGCTCGACGGATTGCGTCGCCAGCAGCATTGGAAAGGACCACGTATAAGCGAGTTCAACTTTGGTCGGATCACGTAGCAGTGTTTCGAGTACCGCAGGCTGTGCACCGCGACGCTTCGTGACCGATAGCACCACCGAATCAATATTGGTCCGGCCAAGATGCCACCGGTATCCGGTATTATAGTATTGGACGCTTCAAATAGACCAGCAACGGTGCTGTCATCACGCGCAAGTTCAACCCAAACGCGTGTGCGATGGGAGGCAAACGACGATAGATCTCCGGAACGCTGCCACCGCGAGGCGGCGGATGCGTCGAATCAAACACGATGGCAAACGCGAAGTTGCTGTCCGCTACCATTGACCGCAATACAAATGTCCCTTTCCAACTGGCGATCGCACTCGCTGGAAACGGGATTGGCATATTTACACGAAAACGCTGTGGTTCGAGGTCAAAAAGCTCTATTACACGTTGACCGGCATTCTTCACGGCGAGCACGGTGTCACCAAGCACAGTGAGCGAGACTGGGTTCATCACTTCACCTGGTCCTCCTCCCTTCGACGCCACGGTCGTCAACTGGCCGTCGATGTCAACGCGTAACACCTTTTGCTCGGCCCTATCTGAAATAAACACGGTGCCCCGTGGTTTCGTGACGATTGCATTCGGGAAACCGACAAACAGTTGTTCGGTCTCCCTCACGCGCACGCTATCGATCAGCGTGATAGTCGTGTCGCGCCGGGTATGCGAGGCGTCGCACGCAGATAGCCCCATCACGCCGATACCGACAATCGATACCTGGCGGTAGCATCACTTATGCCGGGCGCGCGGCTTCAGGATAAATGCCTAACAGAACATCAGATTCTTCCGACGCCTCAACGTCGTGCAGTACGCCAGGCGCCAGCGAAAGGAGTGTCCCGCTACGTAGCAGATGCAAAGCCTCTGTCGTTTGCACGCGCACGGTGCCGCGCAGCACGTGAATGGTGACCCACCCCGGTGCCGAATGCTGTGGGAGTCGTCCTTGCGCCTCAAACGCAAAGAGCACAAGTCGCACGGGGCCCTCATGCATCAGCGCAATTTGTCGGTGTCCATTCGCACTGGCGCGCGATTCACTGCGCAACACACGTAACGACGCTGTCAGGTCCAGCAGATGTTCGGCCGCTGCAAAACGATCAAGCGGACGAGGGCGAAGGCGCTCTTCAGGAGTGGTCATGCTGTAGCATGTCGCCGCGTGCGACCGCTCGCTAGCCGCGCGGTGCGATGTGGCGATAAAAGAACGTGGCGCTGCACGATTCACCCTTGGGAAACAGCGCGTAGTGTGGGATGTCGCCGACGCGCTGCCATCCCATTCGCTCGTACAAACGATCGGCGTCCCCGCCCGTGGCGGTATCAAGCACCAGCACCGATTTGTGGCAGTCGCGCGCCATATCCTCCACCGCACGCATGAGCGCGGCGCCGAGGCCTTCGCGACGGACGCGTTGATGGACCAGCATTTTCGATACGTCGGCCCGATGCGGTTGATTCTCCGGCTGGTCGAGCACGAGATGTACCGTTCCGCAAACGCCATGCGCATCTTCGGCAATGAGGAGTGCGCGTTTCTTCGTTGCCACACCGTGCGCCACGTCGCGCCAAAACGCCTCCGCACGTTCGTGCGTGAGCGGCAGCATGAAGCTGACTGACGCGCCACCCTGCACGCAGTTGACCAGCACATCAGCGAGTTGCGCAATTTGCATGTCGTCCACGTGGTATATGCGGCGAAGACTCCACGTTGGTGCGTGCGAAGACGTGTTCATCGTTGTACCGGAGGTTCAGATGCGATCACGACCGCATAGCGCGCGGCCTTCGCCGTGGGATTGTGAAACATGATTGGCTGGTCGAGTTGCATGGCAAGGCAGTCGCCTTTCCGCAATTGATGACGATGCGTTCCCACGGTGACATTGATCACGCCCGAGAGCACCCACACTTGCTGATGCACGCGCGCGTCACGCGCCGCGCTTTCGAATGCGACGCGCGCGCGCGCCGGAAATTGTACGTCGACAATCTGCATCGGTTGCGCGACGCCGGTCGGCGACACATTGCGTCGTCGATATCCGGAATCGGGGTCCTCCCACTGTGGTTGGTCCTGACGTCGCGCAACGGGCCCGCTTGGCGCGACGGAGCGAAAGGCGGGTGACTCGAACAGCGAGGCCAGCACGACCCCGAGCGCGGTGGCCAGTTTTTCGAGGACGACCGCCGTGGGGCTGGTTTCCCCGCGCTCGACGAGCGATATCATGGATCGGCTGACGCCACTTTTGCTGGCGAGCGCATCCAGCGACACTCCATGTGCCGCTCGCAACTCCCGCACGCGTTCCGAGATCCGTTCTGTGAGGTCACTGCTTGGTTCTGTCATGATGGACACAATGTCCATTATATCAGAAACAGTGTCAAGCGGAACACGGCGCGCACGTTTACATCTCGCTCTCTCCGGTATGTGCGCTATGCTTGGCTTTCGTTCGATGGCTCGTGCCACGTTGCTGCTCCTGTTGGGCCCGGGATCGGTGCACGCGCAGGCACTGACCAGCATCACCTCCTTGTACGTCACGTTCAGCACGCGACGCGTGACGGCTGCCCCGACCGGTGACCTCAAAGCTCGACTCGATTCACTCGACCGCGATATGCTTGCCGCGAATCGTGCAGGACAACTCAGTCAAGTGCGGCGGTTGCTGGCAAAGGGCAACACGCTATTGGCGGGCCGCGCATGGACGGATGTAGCCGACTTCAATAATTCGTTACTGCTCCGATCCGATCGGGTCGTGGTCGAGTCGCAAACGCCGTATGCGGTGCGGTTAGAACAGCTGTATGCGCCCGCCATCGACTTACGACGTTCCCTCTCGGCACACGCAACGCTCACTGCGCGCCCCGCTGGATTGCCTGTGCAACCGGCACGCGTGGTGAAAGAACTCGGCGCGTTTGAGGGGGTGAGTCGCGATTTGCGGGAGTCGCCATTGGCGATGGAGTTTGATTTGCGTGATGTCGCGGATGGCCGATATGTGTTGGTGGTGGACGTCTCGGACTCTGCGCGCGTCATTGGCAGCGCGACGCTCAGCATCGCGGTGCGCAACGGCATTGATGAGACGGTGCGTACACTGGCATCGGCTGCAGCTCGGGCGCCCGAATCGCAACGCGCGGAGTTGCTCTTTCCGAGTGATCGTCTGCGCAATGTGAATCGTGGCCGCCTTGAATTGCGCACATGGGATTTCGAAAAAGATTTTGCCATTGTGGATACGCTGCGCCTCGCGCTGCAGGCGAAGAAAGATCCGTTCGCCAAGCGCACCGGCGACATGAAGCGACACTACACGCTTGACGCCGCGCACGAGGTGATGCCGTATCGGCTGTATGTACCATCCACATATGTACCGTCAGCGCCAATGCCACTCATTGTTGCGTTGCATGGACTTGGCTCCACGGAGGATACGTTCTTCGACGGCTACGGTAAAAAATTGCCGCTGTTGGCGGAGCAACACGGGTATATCGTAGTGTCGCCCTTGGGTTATCGCGTGGACGGTGGGTACGGATGGGGCGTTGACGCACCGCCGACCGACGCGGTTACACGGCGTGGTGCGGAGCTCAGTGAGATGGATGTGATGCAGGTGCTGGCGACGGTGCGCACACTCTACAACGTCGATCCTGATCGTATTTATTTGATGGGACATTCAATGGGGGCGATTGGCACTTTTAAACTGGCGCCCAAGTACGCGGACCTATGGGCAGCGATTGGTACATTCTCGGGGCAGGGCGCACCCGCCACGGTCGAACGCATGAAAAATATTCCTGCATTTGTTGTGCACGGAGATGCGGACCCCACCGTCAATGTTCGCGGCTCGCGCGCGATGGTTGAGGCGATGAAGGCCGCGCATGTTGACGTCACGTATATCGAAGTTCCGGGCGGCAATCACAGCAACGTCGTTGAGCCGAACCTCGCGGGCATGATGCAGTTCTTTGATGCGCGCAAGAAGAGTGCGGTTGGTCGGTGACCGCGACGCCGACACTCGACCTGTTGTGGTTTTGCCAACTTGCGGCCGATGGTGAATTTATTGGCGGTGGCCCGCAACGCCGTCCAACGTTGGCCTACATGGCGAGTCTCGTGGAGACTGCGGCGGAGATGGGCTTCAGCAGCCTCCTCACGGCCACGAACTTTCATGCGGAGCATGATGCATGGACGTCGTCCGTCGCGATACTCGCGCGCACGAGTGGGGCCGGTCTGTTGATCGCCGTGCGACCCGGCATGTTTCATCCCGCAATCTTCGCGAAGATGGCGTCGACGGCCGCGACACTATTTCCGGGACGTGTGCGACTCAACATTGTGACCGGTTCGAATCCGGCCGAGAATGCGATGTATGGCGATGAGGATGGGCATGATGCGCGATATGCACGCACGCGCGAGTTTTTGCTGCTCGTGCGCCGTTTGTGGACGGACTCGGTGGTTGATCACGAGGGCGAGTTCTATCTCACAGTGGGCGCGGTGCTTGAACCCAAGCCATCACCGATGATTCCCGTGTACGTGGGTGGACACAGCGCGCCGGCACAACAATTAGCGGCGGAATTTGCCGATGTGTATTTGTTGTGGGCGGATACGATGGAGGGAGTCAGCGCGCGCTTGGACACGATGCGTGTGCAGGAAGCAATAGCTGGACGACAGGTGCGGTACGGACTGCGTTGTCACGTGATTGTTCGTGAAACGGAAGCGGAAGCATGGGCCGCCGCCGATCGGTTGATCAGTCGCGTTGATCCAGCAACGCGCGCGGCGTTTGTGGCGGCGGCGTCACGCACGGATTCCGAAGGGCAACGTCGTCAGCTCGCGCTTGCGTCAGGCAGTTCATTGGTGGTGGAGGAGAATCTGTGGGCCGGAGTCGGGCTGGCGCGTACCGGTGTGGGGCTCGCAATTGTTGGAAATCCGGAGCAAGTGGCCAACAAACTGCGCGCGTATCAAGCGCTGGGTATTTCGACATTCATTTTGTCGGGCTATCCTCATCTTGAAGAGTGTCGACGGTTTGGTGAGCTCGTGATGCCGCGGTTGCGGGCGCCAACAGTGGTGGCCCGTCCGGTATCGGGATCTGGCGTGGCACCAGTGACATGACGGGCACGACGGAGCGCGCGCCGCGTCTGGTGCGCGCCGTGGGTCGATGGGATTTGGTCGCGTTGGTGATTAACGGGATTGTTGGCGCCGGTATTTTTGGATTGCCGGCGAAGGTGCATGCGCTCATCGGCGCGTGGGGTATTCTCGCGATTGTCGCCTGCGCCGTGCTCACGTTACTCATCATTTTGTGCTTTGCCGAAGTGAGTAGTCGCTTTACGGAAACGGGTGGACCATTTCTTTACGCGACGGAAGCATTCGGTCCATTCGCGGGATTTATCGCGGGATGGCTGTTGTGGTTGGCACGCATCGCGGGCATTTGTGCGATTGTCGGGATCATGGTGCAGTATCTCGCATTCCTGATTCCGAGCGTCGCAAGTGGAATGCCTCGTGTCGTATTGCTGACGTGCGTCATTTTTGGATTTGCGGCGCTGCATGTGTCAGGCATTCGTCGCGCAATTCGCTTCAGCAATGTGGTCACTATCGCGAAATTACTACCGCTTGTGCTGTTGGTCGCTATCGGAGTTCCCGCCGTGCGTTGGCACAGTCTTGATTTTTCTGCCACGCCGTCAGCGCCGAACTTCTCATCAGCGATGTTGTTGTTGGTATTCGCGTTCGTCGGATGGGAAACGGCGCTGGTGGCGGCGGGTGAATTGCGTGATCCACGGCGAGATATGCCATTCGCTTTGCTTGTCGCGTTGGCCGTTGTAGCGGTCCTGTACATGGGTTTGCAAATAGTCTGCGTTGGCATGCTCCCAATGCTGAGTGCATCGACGCGCCCTTTGGCGGATGCTGCATTGGCACTGGTGGGTCCGATTGGCGGAACCGTGATTGTGGTCGGGGCCGTAATCTCGATGCTGGGTACGATCAACGGCGGCATGCTGACGATTTCGCGCATTCCGTTTGCGATGGCCGAGGCCGGCGCGTTGCCTGCAGCATTTGCGGTATTGCATCCGCGCTTTCGCACACCAGTGCTGTGCATCGCGTTGTCTACGGCCATCGTGTGGTTGCTGACGCTGACAAATTCGCACATTTATTTACTGACGATTAGTACGATTGCGCGACTGCTGGTGTTTGCGATGACCTGTGCGGCGCTGCCCGTGCTCCGTCGTCGAACGGCAATTTTGCCTGCACGCTTTACGCTCGCGGGCGGACTCACAATTCCAATTGCAGCGATGGTGCTGGTGGTGTGGCTGTTGGCGAATACGTCGCGTGCGGAAACGCGCGATGTGCTCGTGGCGGCGACGGTTGGTGCGGGGATTTGTGCACTGCTCAGATTTCGTCGGGCGGTGTGACTGCAAAGCAGCGATCGCTTTGCGTCGCATCTATTCACGCGTATCATTCAAAGTCTTCAACCCATACTCAATGTTACAAGCCGATCTACTCCAGCGTATCACCGTCCGTCCTGAGCAATGCGGCGGTCGACCATGCATTCGCGGGATGCGTATTCGCGTGATCGATATTTTGGAGCTCTTGGCGGCGGGCGAATCCAAGGAGCAAATCCTCGAGAGTTTTCCATACGTAGAGGCGGACGATATCGCCGCCTGTTTGCTCTACGCGGCTCGGCGCCTCGATCACCCCAACGTCGCGGCGTAGAGAGTGAGTATCGCGGGATCGCCTCCTCGACTGCCCTCAACCGTTTGGATCGATGCGCAGCTGCCGCCGTCCCTCGCACGTTGGCTCGACGCGACCTACGACGTGCGTGTCGTGCATGTTCAAGACGTAGATCAGCTTGGGGCCGACGATGCAGCAATCTTCGCCGCCGCGCGCGCTGGCGCGGCCGCCGTCTTGGTCACAAAGGATGAAGACTTCGTGGAGCTTGTGCATCATCAAGGTCCACCGCCGCAAATTGTGTGGGTAACATGCGGGAACGTCAGGAATGCTGAATTGCGCGAGATCGTTTCGCGCGCTTGGCCGCGCGTCGTTGAGCTGCTGGCCAACGGTGAGCCGCTTATAGAAATTGGACGTCGAGTGTGATTAGGCAGGTGGTTCGGCAGAAAATCGCGCATGATCTGGTCTCTTGCGCTGCTCAGATTTCGCAGCGCTCGCTGACGCATTTCTCCTTTGTGACGAAAGACAACGCTAGACCAAACCAAGGAGCGTCGCATGTGCCGCAACATTAAAACGCTGGCCAACTTTGAGCCTCCCGCAACCGACGCTGAGATACAGGCGTCCGCCCTGCAATTCGTCCGCAAGCTGAGCGGAACCACACGCCCGTCGCGCGTCAATGAAGAGGCGTTCAATCGCGCAGTGGACGAGGTAACGGCGGCTGCGGAACGGTTGGTGCGAGCCATCACCACGAACGCGCCGCCGCGAAGTCGCGAGGACGAGATGGAAAAAGCGAAACTGCGCAATCTCAAGCGGTTCGGGTAAGTCGGGGACGGGAATTCGTGTAGCTCATGAATGCGGATGGCCGCAACAATCACGCACCATGACACCCACGAAAAACGGTAGAGTGCGGTGCGCCGTCTTCCGCGCACCGCACTCTACCGTTTGAATTTTCCTACGGGTGTACCACGCATCCAGACGTCAGCTTGCGCGGCGCCTCCGAATCAGCCCCAACACGATGAGACCCGTTGCGCCGAGGGCCAGCGTACTCGGCTCAGGTACCGTCGTCGACGCGGTGCGAAACGTTGCCTGAAATGCGGACACGTTTCCAGGGTTGCGCACGCTGCACGTCGTCGTGCCGGCAAAGCACAGGTAAAAGACATCACCAGTAGTATTCGCCGAGGTGTTCACGATCTCGAAAATGTTCGCTTCGAGGTTGCTGTTGTTGACCGTCGTGCTGACAAGCGCGATGTATCGCGCACCGCCGGTGACCGTGATGTTCGGGGTAATCGTGACAGCGGTGAAGCCGGACGTTGTTGGATTCGTGTATCCCTGCGTGTACAACGCGAGGCCGGTCGGCACCGTACCATCAAAAGTGAAAATGGAAATGGAGCTTGGCCCGCCGCCGGGGCCGTTGCCGATGGATGCAAGACCATAAGTGAGCGACGTTAGCGACAGTGCACCCACCGGTGCAAAAAATCCCTGCCCAACTGCGTTGGTACTGAACGGCCCAGTTGAGCTGGCGAAGGCAGGCACAGTCGGCGGCGTATACGTACCGATCGTGGTTTGCGCGCCAGCGGTCGACGCAATGAGGGTGAGAAACGTGAGCACTTTGCGCATCCAAACTCCTTGACTGAAGAAACACTGCGTGGCGAACCGGCGCATGATACGTCGTCACAGATACGCACGCAACAACACACGGACCAGTGCGCCAACGCCACTACAGATGATGTTATGAAGATTATCTTATCGTCACAAATGTCGTGAAATATTCGCGCGAAATGTCGAGCGTTTTTCTCAGCTAACTGCCGAACGTCAGGCCCGCCTTTCAACGATAGCAAGTGTTACTCGTCCCCTCGCGTCAAGAAATACAATACTAGCCTTCCCGGTTGAGTCGACACGAAGTCGCAGGCGCGGCACTCCGGTGCAAGCAGCGTGCGTTGTACAGAAATTGCGCGTATACCAGAAGGGGGAAGTATCGAGCACTCGGAACGACCCGTGGTCCAGTTGACGTGCCTCGGTTTCGGAACGAGCATATTGGGGTCCGTCGTTTCACGAATTCCTACCCCCCGAGGTTTTCCATGCGCGCCGTGTCTCGCTTCCGCCGCGTTCCTGCTGCCGTCTGTGCCGTCACCTTGATGTTCGTCGTACCAGCTGCGCGCGCGCAAATGGCGACGTCACCGAAAGACAAACTCACCATTGCGGACTACTTCGATTGGGAAGATGTCGCGAATCCTGCGCTGTCGCCCGATGGTCGACAGATCATTTACACGCGCACGTGGATCGACAAGCTGAACGATAAGCGCGAGTCGTCGGTGTGGATCATGAATGCCGATGGCAGTAGAAATCGCGCGCTGGTGAAGGGTGCAGACGCGAAATGGTCACCAGATGGCAGTCGTATTTCGTACGTCGCCACCGGTGAGCCGGGCGGTGCACAAGTTTGGGTGCGCTATTTGGATGCGGAAGGCGCAACCACACAGATCACACGATTGACGGAGGCGCCGAGCGAGGTGGAGTGGTCGCCTGACGGCAAGACCATCGCGTTCGGAATGCTCGTTCGCGCGACAGACAATTGGCGCATCAACATGCCGGTCGCTCCGAAGGGTGCCAAGTGGACGGACGCGCCACGCGTCGTGACGAAGGTGAAGTATCGCGCCGATCGACAGGGTTTTCTTGAAGATGGATTGCGTCAATTGTTTACGGTGCCGGCCGATGGTGGCACGCCGCATCAAGTGACTACCGGTGACTGGGCGTCGAACGGCACGACATGGATGCCCGATGGAAAAAGCTTTGTGTTCACATCGTTGCGCACGAAAGATTCCGAGTACGCATGGCGAGAATCAGAGATCTATCGCGCCGATGTCGCGACGGGCGAAATCACGCAACTCACACATCGCAAAGGCCCGGACAACAATCCGCTGCCGTCGCCCGACGGAAAATTGATTGCGTACACCGGATATGACAGCACCGACGCGACGTGGAAAGACGCGGCGATGTATGTGATGAACGCGGACGGCAGCAACTCGCATATGCTCACTGAAAAGCTTGATCGCACACCGGCGGGTATGATGTGGGCACCCGATGGCACGGGCCTCTACTTCAACGTCGAGAATGAAGGGTCGAAAAATCTGTATTTTGTCTCGCTGAAGGGCGAGACAAAGATGGTGACGAAGGGTGCGCAGGTGCTCACGGTTACGGACGTGGGGAAGAACTTTATGGCCGTTGGCGTGGCATCGAGCGCCATGAAGCCGAATGATATCGTCACATTTGACGTGCGCACGCCCTCGCTCAAACAGCTCACGGATGTGAATGGCGATGTGTTGGCGGGCAAGAAACTCGCGACAACAGAAGAGGTGTGGTACACCTCGGTGGACGGATACAAGATTCAAGGATGGATCGTGAAACCGGCCGACTTCGATGCGAGCAAAAAATATCCACTCATGCTCGAGATTCACGGCGGCCCGCACTCGATGTACAACGTGGGCTTCAATTTTTCGCGACAGGACCACGCGTCCAATGGCTACGTGATGCTCTACGTGAATCCACGCGGCTCGACGGGTTACGGTTCGTCCTTTGGCAACGCAATCAAGAACGCGTATCCGGGCAAGGATTTCAACGACCTCATGGCCGGCGTTGATACGGTGATCAATCGCGGCTACGTCGACACGAAGCGCATGTATGTATTCGGCTGCTCCGGCGGCGGTGTGCTCACGGCGTGGACCGTTGGTCACACGGATCGTTTCGCTGCTGCGGCCGCGCTGTGTCCCGTGATCGATTGGGTCAGTTTTGTCGGCACAACCGACGGGTCAAGTTGGTATTACAATTTCGCCAAGTTCCCGTGGGAAGATCCGACCGAGCATCTCAAACGCTCACCATTGATGTATGTGGGCAACGTGAAGACACCAACCATTCTGATGACGGGCGTGAATGACTTACGCACGCCGATTAGTCAGACGGAAGAGTTTTACGAGGCGCTGAAAATTCGCAAAGTGCCAACCGCGATGATCCGTTTTAACAATGAGTGGCACGGCACAAGTTCGACGCCGTCCAACTTCATGCGCACGCAGTTGTATCTCCGCAGCTGGTTCGACAAATACACAACGCCACCAGCCGGTGGTCGAGTCACCCAAGAACTTCCGTAACGCGTAGGTCTCCTGACTAACGCTTGTCCACCACGACGCGGCCGTCTTTCATCACCCATTTTACACGGTTGATGATCACGTTGATGTCGCGGAGCGGATCGCCGTCGACGGCGACGATATCGGCGAAATAGCCCGGCGCAATTTTGCCGAGTTTGTTTGGCAGGCGCAGAAGCGCTGCGGCGTTGGTTGTCGCGGTGCCAAGCGCCTGCGCCGGTGTCATTCCGGCTTTCACCATGAAGCCAAGTTCGCGCGTATTCTCACCAAACATCCAATAGACCGCGTCTGAACCCATCGCGAGCTTCACGCCCGCTCGATGTGCACGTCGGACAGTTTCTAAGTTCAACACACGAAACGAATCCAATTCCGCCACCTGCGCAGGCGTGTAACCCAGCAGCGTTGCATTCTCCGCGTAAAAGCGATTGTGATCGACGGTCGGCACGTACACCGTACCTCGTTTTTTGAACTCCGCGATTGTTGCGTCGTCGAGCATGCCCGGATGTTCAACGGATTCGGCACCCGCTCGCATAGCGGCGCGACCACCAGAATCGCCGTACGAATGAATCGCGATTGGCTTTCCAAGACGATGCGCGGTCTCAACGGCGACGCGCATTTCGGTATCGGTAAATGTTTGTACGCCTGTCACGTTTTGAAAGCTGCCGGTGGACCCATACATCTTGATCCAATCGGCGCCTGCATCCACTTGCGCCTGAATTGCCTCTTTGATCTCGGTCGTGTCCATGACGCGTCCGCGCGGCGCACCAGAGGGTGTGCCAGCTCGCGGTGCTGTTGTGATTTTCGACAAACCATACCCTGATACGAACATGCGCGGGCCAATCATTGCGCCTTTGTTGATTGAGTCGCGCATCGCGATGTCGGCATAATTCGAGGCACCGAGATCACGCACCGTTGTCACGCCAGTTTCAAGCGTTCGGCGCGCGTTCCACGCAGCGGCCATCACTACGGAATCTTTCGATCGCGGGCCCGCTGTTGTGGGGCTGGCCTTGTCCCGATAGTAGGTCATATGCGTGTGGACGTCGATCATGCCCGGGATTGCCGTGAACGGACGGAGATCGATCACGCGAGCGCCGGCTGGGATCGCCGCCGAGCCGCGGCCAACTCGAACAATGGTGTCGGCCTGTATGATGACGACGGCGTCAGGCGTTGACGTGCCAGCGGCATCGACGAGCGCGCGAAATCGAAGCGCCGTCAGTGGCGCGGTTTGCGCATGCAGTAACGCATTGGCGGGCATCACGCAGAGTGCCGTGATGCCGAGTACAAGCGCGGTGGTGAGTCGAAAGCGCAGTGTCATACTCGAGAGTTAGGCGGTGAAACACCAAATGACAGGTCGACCGATGACTTCTCGACCAGCCGGAGTCTAACGTAACAGTACAACGACTGGCTGGCCTCGTCTCGATTACCGTTTCCGCATACGTCGCATGCATTCGCCGACACTCCTCGAACCACACCGCGTCGCACTCACTGGCCATTGCTGCCGCATGCTCGGCTCCGTGGTGGACGCGGATGATGCGGTGCAGGACACGATGTTGCGCGCGTTGCGCGGGCTTGCCCGTTTCGACGGGAAGGCGTCGCTGGGCACGTGGTTGTATCGTACCGCGACAAACGTCTGCCTTGACGTACTCGCGGATCGCACGCCACGTACACGACCACGGGAGATGGGACCAGTCGGCACGACGGACGACTCCCACGTCGAGATGCCCCGCACGCACTGGATGGAGCCTATTCCCGATCTGCGCGCTATTCCGGCCGACAGTGGTCCGCTTGCGCGTGCTGTATTGAAGGAAAGCATTCGGCCGAGCGGCGAGTGAATGCATCGTGACGACGGGTTTCGCCGTACGCACCCACTGCGCTGAAGGTCGCGCAAGCGCAACTCGTTGAACGCTTCGTGCGTTTGAGGCGCAAGATGTCGCAGCCATCACCACGCTGCTGCGTGATGATGCAACCACGTCAATGCCGCCGTACTCGCTCTGGTTGCAGGGGGCATCCCTCGATTTCGCGTTGGTTTCTTGGCCGAAGAATTGGCTGCAAGGGTTCGCGTCTCGTGCCCACGGCAGCGTGCGGCTCACCTGCGTTTGGACAGTATCGAAAAAACGGTGCGGAACCATGGGCACACATCGTGTTGGAAATTGACGGCGATCACATCGCGTCGATGAACTATTTCCTCGACGCGCAAACATTATTCCCGAAGTTCGGCCTGCCGTTGCATTCACTGACTCTCGAGGCATGAATCGATGAACCGCACGAACATACTGTACTGGATTGTCACGGGGGTTTTCGCGCTGCTGATGGTGGCGTCGGCAATCCCTGATATCCTTCACGCGCCGGACGCCGTGACCCTGATTGTCAATCATCTCGGATATCCGCCATACTTTTTGATGTACATTGGCGTCGCCAAACTTTTTGGCGCGATCGCTCTTGTGATTCCAGGCTTTCCGCGCGTGAAGGAATGGGCATTTGCGGGATTTGCCTTTGATCTGGTGTCGGCGATGTACTCGCTGTTCTCGGTGGGTGATCCAATAATGCAATGGTTGCCACTTTCGATTGGACTTGTTCTGTTGTTCGCTGCGCATTCGCTGCACCATAGGCGACTGCGCGAACGGGCACGCGCTTAGCCGCGCTCGTCCCCGATGCCGGTTGTCTATCCAATTATGCTCACGCCAACTCCTCCCATGTCGACCTCGCACAAACTCTTCGTCAACATTCGCGTCAACGATCTTCAAAAATCCATGGCGTTCTTTGCCGCGCTCGGTTTCACGTTCAACACACAGTTTACGGACGACAACGCGGCCTGCCTTGTGGTGAGCGACGACGCGTATTTTATGCTGCTCACTGATGGCTTTTTCCGCGGATTTACGACGAAGACGCCGAGTGATCCGACGGTGGTGACGGAAGCGATGTACGCAGTTTCGTGCGACAGCCGTACTGATGTCGATGCGATGTTTCACGCAGCAATTGACGCGGGTGGATCGAAAGTAATGCCGCCACAGGATCACGGGTTCATGTACTCGCAGAGCTTTTATGATCTTGACGGCCATCACTGGGAAGTGCTGTGGATGGACCCCGCGACCATTCAATAGGATTGCCTCTGGCCCTTTCGCTCATGCGTCGTACGTTACGCGGATGACTGACCGTGCTTTCTCGAGCGCCGCGTTGCGTGTCGCATACTGTTTCTGCTTCGTGTACTTCGGGCTGTAGCGCTTATGTGCGCCGTAGGGGTTCAAGCATATCCGGTGAATCGCTGACCGGTGCCAATCTCACGTAATGCCTCACTGGATGCGATTGTTATCGGATCGGGACTCAACGGCCTCAGCGCGGCCATCACGCTCGCCCGCGCGGGGCGCTCGGTACGCGTGTACGAGGCGGAAGCAACTATCGGCGGAAGTGCGCGGTCTTTATCGCTTACACGGCCGGGGTTTACGCACGACTGGGGTGCAACGGTTCATGCATTGGCGTTGGCGTCACCATTTTTCAAGATGCTGCCATTAGAAAAATATGGTGTGCACTGGGTGCATGCCCCTCTGCCATTCGCGCATCCGCTTGATGATGGTAGCGCTGCCGTTGTCTCGCGCTCCATCGCCGAAACCGTCGAGTCGTTTTGCTCGCGCGACGCGCGCGCTTATCGATCATTGATCGCGCCGTTGGTCGCGCAGGCGGATGATTTGATGGAGGCGCTATTAGCCCCCATCGGTTGCAATCATCCGTTGCTCATGGCACGCTTCGGCATCCGCGCCATCCAACCCCTCCAACGGTTTGTGCAACGCGTATTCACGTCGGAGGCCGCACGCGCACTCTTTGCCGGAGCTGCGGCGCACAGCATGCTCTCGCTCCATCAGGTTGCCACCACCGGCTACGCGTTAGGGCTTGTCATTTCTGCGCACGCGTATGGATGGCCCGTCGCACGCGGAGGCACGCAACAGTTCACCAATGCGCTCGTTGCCCACCTACAATCGCTCGGTGGCGAGGTCATCGCGAACACCAAGATCAACTCGCTGCGGGAACTTCCTGATTCGCGCGCGGTGCTTTGCGACGTAACGCCAAACGAACTATTACGTTTGTCGGGCGACGACATGCCGAGGCGATACGTTCGACGGGTTGGAGCCTTTCGGCAAGGTGCCGGTGTGTTCAAAATGGATTGGGCGCTGAATGCACCGGTGCCGTGGCGCGCGGCGGCGTGCATGAACGCTGGAACGATTCACGTCGGAGGCTCACTCACGTGCATTGCGCAGAGTGAAAACGAGGTGACGGAAGGACGTCATCCAGCACAACCGTTTGTCTTAGCGGTACAGGCCAGTGTGTACGATGCGACGCGTGCGCCGAACGGTCAGCATACATTTTGGGCGTACTGTCACGTGCCGAATGGCTCAATGGTGAACATGCAGGAGCGGATGGAGCAGCAAATCGAACGATTCGCTCCTGGTTTTCGCGATTGTGTCATTGCGTCGAGCGTGCTTACACCGCAAGCGCTCGAACGCGGCAATGCGAATCTTCGTGGCGGCGACATAAGCGGCGGGGCTGGCGATCTCCGTCAGATTGTCGCGCGCCCCGTATTCGCGCGCGATCCATACGCGACAGCGATGGACGGCGTGTATCTGTGCTCGTCGTCTACTCCACCGGGCGTAGGCGTGCACGGGATGTGCGGATTTCATGCAGCGCAGAGCGCACTTGCCAAGACATTGCGTTGAGTGCGGTGTGTGCCCGCCAACGCAAACGCACGCTCGATAATTGTGCTACGTAAAAAAGTAGACGGAGGCGAGGGCCGCGAGCGCCGCGACGAATTGTATGGCGAGGATTTTCAGTGTTGGCGACGGCAGCTTAGGCAGCCATTTAATCGCGAAGAATGCGATGACTGGCAATTGTGCGACCATCAGCAATTGAACGATGTGTGCTGCTGTGCCTTCGTCGGTTTCGTGTACGATGCCGAACATCGCGGCATGGCCTAGCACCAACGCGAGTGCGGTGAGCGACATGGCAATTGGTAACGAGGCGCTCGGTTGCTTCATCAACGACTGACGCATCGACAGGCCCTCCGTGGGGCTTGGTGGATATACTTTCGCCGAAACAAGTACTTTATACTACAAAGTAACGTACCGACCATTCAACAGTCATCGCTCCGGGCCGCATGTGACAGGGGCGGCCCGGAGCAACGTCCAAATTGCGAAACAACAGTCTTTCTTAGCGACTTTTGCGACGGCGAGCCACTCCGCCCACCACCAATAGCGTCGGCACTAGCATCGCCATCGTCATCGGCTCAGGCACGCCAGTTTGTGGAATTGGGTTGATCACGTCCGACGTCACGAAAATTCCGTCTTCGGGCTGACCAGGAAACGCATTCGTGAAATCGGTCTTCACCCAGCTCGTGCCATCCCAGTGCAATCGGCTCACCACATGCGTCCCTTCGCCGGTAACAATAATGTCGCCGAGAAATGGCAGGAATTGCTGATAGCTCACGCGTTGAATGTCCGTGGCAAAATTCGCCGCGTAAAAACCTTCTACAGAATTTCCGCTCGTCCCAAGATTGAGCGGCACGAAACTCACCATTTCTGCGCTTGCCACCGTGGCGAATGTCGAGAAAGCTCCACCAGGAAGAATTGCACGCAACGAGCCGGTGCCTTCGGATGCCACGACGAGCGTGCCCTTCACCATCGTGCCGATGTTTTGCGGCGCAAAGCTCAGGCCTTCTGCGTCTTCCCCAAGTGTCGCCAGCAACACGGCGGTTCCGGCGGAATTTACGTTATAAATCTTTCCCTGATTGGTCGCCACGATCATACCGAAGCCATACAGGCCGTATGGGTCAAACGCGATGCTTCGCACGCTTCCTACCAGTCCAGTGACGAATTGCGTGAGGGTCGCTCCGTCGTTCGATATCTGGTAAATGGTGCCGCTCGCTTCCGAACCGGCAAACACGTTGCGCGAAGCAAATCCGCCGAGTCCGAGTGAGCTCGTGACGTACACTTCGCCCGATGCTGAAGGAATCAGTGTGCCAAACTTCCGAAGATTGGTTCCGTCGAGGTCGACCGCATACAGCTGTGCGTTGTTTGTACCGTTGTAGACGCTGCCTACAAACTTATTGCCGGCGTAGCCGAAGCCGATCGTCTGGTTCTGACCCAGCAAGTTGAAGAGCGACGACGAACTCACGAACGTCGAGTAGGTAAGCGCCTGTGCGCGCACGGTGCTCGCCGTAACGAGTAATCCGACCGATGCGGCAATGCATGTGGATACGGCCCGACGCAGTCGTAAAAAGAATGAAAGTTGAGCCATAATTGAGACGCCTCCAGTGCGCGCTCGAGACAGAAACCTTCGACAGCGATAAAATACGCTGCCTCAACCCGGATGGAGGTTAGTCATGCAGCTCGCCAGAAAGATTGTCAACCAGAGTCTACTGTACGATCCGAATCTGTCGCCGTCATGGGCGCGCGGACGCCAGCATTGTCTGCATTCGCTTGCGAAACCGCTCTGCAATGAGACGACCGTATGCGGTTTCCGTCGCCACCCACTCGGCGTTACGGAAACCGAGCGGACTGACATGCTCGCGATACTCCGCAAGCCACGGTTCGATGCGTGAGTACAACAGCAGCCCCTCGCCATTGCTCTCCAGCATGAAATCCGCATGCATCACGCCGTGTCGCGCCATCGCGTACGTCATTTCCCAGAACGTGGAGCATTGGCGAAATGCCGCATTCAGCGGGTGTTCCGATTTTGTCACCGCCAACACGTCTTCGAAGCTCGTCGGCAGAAACTTTGTGACAATCATTGAACGTGATGCGCGCATGACATCTTCGCGACGCAATTCGTAAAGTTTGAGCACCAGTTCAGCGTCATGATGATCGGGAAATTCTTTCGCGGACATGTAGACTCGGTGTGATGGGAGTGATCGAATGCCTTCAATTTGCGCGGCGCGACAGCTCGATGCGGTTGCCGATCGGCATACTGCCTGCCACGCATATAGTTTATGCGCGAGCGTCGAATTCCTCACCACCCCGCGCACCATGCTGATCGCCCGTGCCTCTCGCGCCATTCTCGTCATCGTCAGCATCGTGACCCTCGCGCGCGAGGCTGACGCGCAAGGGCGCTGCATTCGCGCCTACGGCACGCCAGCGTGTAACACCGACGCCATCGCACCGGTGTTTGAACGCACCGGTTGGCACACCACGTCGTTGGATCACATCACCTTTCGTGTGGTGGATGCGCAAAAGGAAGCGGCGTTTTACGCGGCGGTGATGGGTTGGACCGTGCGCAGCAACGACGGCAAGGCCATCGTAATGGATATGGGTGATTGGGGTAGTGTTGTCCTCAAACAAACGCCGGTTGAGGCATTCCCGACCACACCATCACGTCGTGCGAACGCGGTTCCTGTGCACGCGGTGGTTGAGGGATTCACGTTCGACATTACGCCGTGGAACGCGAAGTCGGTTGAAACCGCCCTCCGCACAAGAGGACTTACGCCGATAGCCGACAACGACGGCCGCGGCTTCGAAAGTTTTCACGTCAAAGATCCCGACGGCTTTGATGTGCAGATTGGCAACGGCCAAGGCTTCACGAAAGCCCGACGTGCCGCGAGTGCATCTGCGAAGCTGAGCGTGGTTGCGCCATTCGAGTCAACGGGCTGGAAAACCGTGTGGCTCGATCATCTGTCGTTCGGCGCTACGAACTACAAGGCCACGGTGTCGTTCTATGCTACTCTGTTGGGGTGGGGACCGACGTACGATGAAGGCAGCCAAAATGAGCTTATGATTGGCGACGTGGGCGACATCATCATTCGCGGCGGCAACGTACTCGATCCGAACTTTGGGCAAGGTGCTGGTCGTGCAGGCGGCACCATCGATCATATCTCGTTTGGTATTTCACCGTGGGACACCGACGGTGTGAAGGCCGAGCTCGAAAAGCGGGGGTTGACGTGGTCGATTGATACATCGGATGGCGCGGAAATTCACGTAGCGCAATACAAGAGTTACCACACCACAACGCCCAACGGATACAATTTGCAGATCAGCTACAACACGCATGACACGCGATTGAATCTTGCGGTGGCGGTTAATCCGCGGCGTGGGGTAAGGTAGGGGGTAGGGTGAAATTGGCCTTGTCAGGATGTACATGGAAATGTACATTTAGCAATGGCTAAACGCTATTCAATCGCCGAGGCGCGTGCACAGTTGTCAAGCATTGTCGATCAGGCAGAGGCGGGGCAGGAAATTGAGTTGACACGACGCGGCAAGCCGATTGCCGTTGTTGTTTCGCTTCGCGAGTTCGCGAGATTAAGTAATGCGCGCGTGCCATTCAGTCAGGCCTACGCGAAGTTCCTGGATACGCATTCGCTGTATGAAGTTGGACTTGATGCCGGATTGTTCAAGTCGATTCGCCATACCGACGTAGGTCGAAAGATCGCGTTGTGAGCCTTCGCTACTTGCTGGACACAAACGTCGTCTCGTCGCCGATATCGAAGTTGCCCAACGCTGAAATTGTGCAACGTCTCGCGATGGTCGGCCACGAATGCGCGATCTCGGCGCCGGTGTGGCACGAGCTCACTTACGGATGCCACCGACTGCCGAGCGGGAAACGACGCGCATCGCTTGAATCGTATTTACAAGACGTCGTGATCACGTCGTTTCCCGTACTTGCATACGACGAGCAGGCAGCACACCGGCACGGCCTGGAGCGCGTGCGACTTGAAGCGTTGGGTAAACCTGCTCCGTACGTCGACGGTCAGATCGCCGCAATTGCGTTCGTCAACAACTTGATCCTAGTCACGGACAACGTGAAGGATTTTTCGTCGTTCAGCGGTGTCACGGTCGAGAATTGGAGCAAGCGCCGCGGCCGACGCTGAGTCGCTAACCTCGCAGTAGCTTCTCGCGACCCGTCAAGTACAACACCACGATCAACACCGCAAACGGAATCAGCGACAGCACATCGGCCATGGATCCGTTAAACATCGGATTGCTCTCCGACATCTTTTCAACGGCACGATTGAGCCCCGCCATTGCCGGCACGCCCGCGAGAAACGCAATGATAATGCCGGCAATCGCACCTCCCGCGATATAACCAGACGCCATGAGCACACCCGGACTTTTATCGCCCTCGGCGATCAATTCATCAGGTGTGAGGTTGCGCGCCGCGTGCTTGCGTGCAATCCAGCGGTCAACTGCCCACCGAACAACGCCGCCAACAAACAGCGGTGCGGACGACGAGATGGGCAGGTACACGCCCACCGCGAAGGCAAGTGATGGAATGCCCGACAGCTCAAGCACAATTGCGATCATGGCGCCGAGCAGCACTAATCCCCACGGCAGTTTTCCGCCGAGTATGCCTTTGATGATGTAGGACATCAGCGTGGCTTTCGGCGCATCGAACTTTGGGACGTCTTGACCGTTCGCCAGTTTGCGAATGCTCCCATTGATGCCGGGATCGACGAAGTAAATTGGCTTTCCCGCGTCATTGACGAGATACTTTTCGGCGTTCCCACCGTTGGCGTCCTGGCGGTGCCACACCCAATAGTCGCGAGTGTCGGCGCTCGCGCCTGAGGCCATCAAGCCTTCAACATGCTCGCGTCGTTGCAGCGTGCGCACGTCCACGGTTTCGCTGTTGCTCAGTGCCGCGCCGCCGCGTGTATTCGAATTCGCGCTCGCGACATCCACATATACCGACCCTGCCGCGTTAAGACGCAGCAATACGGGTCCAAGTGCGACCGCAGAAATAAATGCGCCGATGAGGATCGCTATTTGTTGCGAGCGAGGGGTCGCGCCAATCAGAAATCCGGTTTTCAGATCTTGCGACGTGGACCCACCATTCGATGCCGCGATGCACACCACGGCGCCGATCGAGAGCGCGGTCACATAGTAGTTGCTGCCGGTCCATCCGAGAATGACGAACGCCAAGCACGTGAGCAGTAATGTTGCCACCGTCATGCCGGAAATCGGATTCGAAGACGAGCCAATTTCTCCAGTCAGCCGCGACGAGACGGTCACGAAAAGAAATCCAAAAATGACAATGAGTAGCGCCGCAGCGAGACGTGTACCGATACCGGTGCCACCGACATACAACGGGCTCGCTGCAGCGAGCGCAACGACCAAGCCGATGATCCCAAGCAACACGACTTTCAACGAGAGATCGCGATCAGTGCGCACAGTCTCGCGCACGTTGGCCGTTGTTGAACTCGACACGTCGCGGAGACCTTCGCGCAGCCCGTGCCAGATAACAGGAAGTGAACGAAACACGCTGATAATTCCGCCGGCAGCGACCGCGCCTGCGCCGATGTACAACACGTAAGCATTTCGAATCGCGCCAGGGCTCATGTCTTTAATGAGGGCGCGCGTTTCGGGAGCGAGTGGTGTTGTGAGCGCTGCGCCGAAGTACGCGATCATCGGAATGAGCACGAGATACGCGAGTACACCGCCGGCAAACATGATGGACGCGACGCGCGGTCCGATGATGTAGCCAACGCCTAACAATTCAGGGGACACCTCCGTGGAAATCGATGCCGATGCAAATGGCGCACCGAAAACCTTTTCCGGCACATCCTTCCACGCGCGGAATGCGGACATTGCCGTTTTGTACACGAGGCCGATGCCAAAGCCGGTGAAGATCGTACGCGCACTCGTGCCCGCGCCGCCCATTGCCTCTTGCTCACGTCGTGCGCTGTCGCTCGCCGCTGCGCGCGACTCCGCGTTTGCACCAGCCTTGAGCACTTCCGCGCACGCTGTGCCTTCGGGATACTTGAGAATGCCGTGTTGCGCGACGATAAGTGCACGTCGGAGTGGAATCATCATCAAAATTCCGAGCAAGCCGCCGAGTACCGCGACGAGGATGACACGGGCAATTTCGAGATCGAAACCGAGTATCAGAATGGCGGGCATCGTGACACCGATGCCGAACGCAATAGACTCACCGGCAGAGCCAGCAGTTTGGACAATGTTGTGCTCGAGAATTGTTGCGTCGCGAATACCGAAGCGCGAGAACAGTCGGAACAACGTGATTGAAATAACGGCTACGGGAATAGACGCACTGACTGTCAGTCCAACTTTGAGCACCAGGTACAGCGATGAGGCACCGAAGATGAGACCGAGCAGCGATCCGACGATAAGCGGGATCGGCGTGAGCTCACGCAGACGGGTGCTTGGGGCGATGTAGGACAATCGGGGCTCGGCGGGAGGTGAGTGCGGTTTCGGAGAATGTCGACTTCTGACCGGTGCCGCGCCAGTTTTCTATCCCATTTTGCTCAGTATTCGTGCTGCTCCACACAATGGAGAATCCGAACGCGCGGATTCGACATTACCGTCCCTTCAACACGTTGCCAGATCGCCCGCATGGCGTTCACGAATGTTTCTGCGCCTTCCTGGGAATCGAAATCCAGATCCACCGCCACAATGTGAACGTCGCCCACTGGTTGAAAGACGCGATAGCGGCGAACGCCCGATGCTTCCCGTTGGGCGGGGTCACGATCAAAAGCCGCCTTCCACCCATCGAAGTCGCGGACGGGATGTTCGATCTGCACGGTGTACATCTCAACTCCGGGAACGTGGATGTAGGATACGCGGCGTGTCGCCGACGCTCAGTCGACGGCGAGAATGTGCGGTCGAGTGCACGTTCTGTCGAGGAGCGCACGCGGAAGCGTCACGTCAACACTTCAATGCGCTGCAACGCCGTTCACCGCATGCCGCGTACCTCAAAGACATAACTCACATACTCGCGCTCGCGATACGCATAACTCTTGGCATCATCCGCAATCGTTACCTCCTGCACGAGCAACAATCCTGGCCGCCGTGCCGCTGACGAAGAGACGCGCCAATACCCACAGTTGAAAATTGCGCGCGACGTATGCGGAGACGATGACGCGGTTGGGAAGCATTTCATGGTGCCGTACCCCCGCACCAAAATTTGGTTACTCACGCTCATGCTCTGTCCATTCATCCGGCGACAACAGCCGTTGCGCCATCCAATCACTTAAGCGCGCGGACGTAGGCGCGCTGCTCGGCGCGTCATCGCGGAGCACGCGTTCGGCATAGTCGCGCACAATCGCAGCCTTCGCGACATGCCAAAGAGCAACGGCCGCCGTGCGCGACCCAAGCGGCTCGCGCGTTGGCACACCGGCTTCGCGCACCACACTGCGCAAATACGCCGACACTTGAACCTCGGTCGCATTCGCATCCACCATGCCAAACACAATGGTCGCCTGCTCATCGAGCCACTCGCCGTCGCTTTTGTCGAACCGTTCAAAGAAGTGACGGAGCACCTTCCGTAAATGAGGAAGCGCAGACTCACCGCGATCAATCCAGTTGTTTGCTTGCGCGTTCATCATTGACTTACGCATTGCGGTTCTCGTCAAAGGGAGAAACAGCATATGAAAACGGCGACCCGGTGAGGACGAATCGCCGTTCTCTGCAACTGATAACCAGTTATCGCACGGTGCGATTCGCCTTGTTCGCATTGCTGATTTGCAAATCGAAACCTTCGGGGGTGGTGGTGTGGTAGCTCTTGTACAACGCAGCCGCATCATGAATGTCGCCTTTGCCACCGGTGTCCGCGCGCCCTGTCAGGCCACGCTTATCAAGCTCCGCCTTGACTTTATCAGTGTCCCACGGCTCGAAGCCAAAGGAGATGTGATCCATGGCCGCGCGCCGCGCCGGTGCTGGCGCGCCAGGTGCGAGCGTTGCAGGGTTGCCGCCACGAATGATGATGTTTCCCACGTCACCGATTTGCACTTCGTTTTGGCTGCCTTCGTCACCAGTGGCTTTCCAGCCCAATAGCGCGGTGTAGAAAGCGGTGGTCTCTTTGTAGTTCGTCACACCAAACGAGATGTGGTCGAGCCACATCGTTTTCCAATTAGTCGGTTCGAACGGTGCGGCCATCGGCAGTTTTGCGGTCGCTGGCGTAGACTTTCGAATCTTGAGATTCGCGCCGTTGCTGATTTGCACGTCAAAGCCGTCTGGATCTTTCACATGAAAGCTCTCGAAGCCTTTGCCATCGTTGTCGGCCACTGGATGTAAGCCACGCTTGATGAGCTCAGCTTCAACCTTTTTTGTGTCCCACGGCGCGATGACCCAACAAAATGAATCCCACACGGCGCGGCGTGGGGGCCGCGCACCACCACCACGTCCTGCGCGTCCCGCTGCACTATCGGCAGCCGTCGGCGGCGGCGGCGGCGGCGGCGGTGGTGGCGCGACAAATCCACCGCGAATCACCACACTGCCGATGTCACCGATATCGAGCACGGCCTTCGTACCGTCATCACTGCGAACTTTCCAGTTCATCAGCGTGGCGTAGTAGGCCGCTTCCTTTTTATAGTCGGTGACCTGCATGGAAAAGTGATCGAGCGCGACGGTCGTCCAACCTGTAGGTGCAAACGGCGGTGGTGCCGGTGTCGTGTCGCACGCTGCGGTGCCAACCCGCGCGCCACCGCAACGGCCCTGCGCAGATGCAACGCTGAGCGGCGACAGAATCACCGCAGTGCCGAGCGCGCGCCAGAGGCGCCGACGCGTGTTGGACCGATCGCTCGTCTTGTTCAACTGCAGCGCAACTGGGAGATCCATAAGATTATCCATCAGCGGTATGCGTGGAAAATGCTGGACAGTCAGGAGTGCGGGAGGATGCGCGAGAGTATGTCGGGGAGCGCCGAGTGTGGCAAGGAGAAGGGACGAGGTGCGTGTGCTGTCGGTAAAGCGCAGATCGTGGTAAGATTGGCTCGTCTTCACGTCGTCGTACATTCTGCCACGAGATTCCGCATGAGCGTTACCAATAGCAGGACACGACGGCTGCTCGTGACGTTGATCGCGCGCCGAGGGCGTTTGCGCACGCGGCACTTACTCACGCTGATGTTGTTCTTCACCGTTCTCCCTCAGGGCGCGCGCGCGCAAAACGAGGCCGCGTTGCGTGCGGCACTTGAGGGCCGGATGCTCACGGTGAAGATCGACATGCCGGGCACGAGCAAGGGTATCGATGTGTTTCCCCAGGAACCGATGCCGGTGGATTGGCGCGAAGTCGCGCAGCGCCTCAAGGACAATGGCACGTCGCTCAAGATTGGACAGTCCAGCATGATTACGAAAGTTGTCGTCAAGAAAGATTCGCACATTGAAGTGCAACTCGGCGGCGGCGGTTACGGGACGTTTGGCGACAACACCGGCTCGTCCGTTTCATCGAATGAGGAGAGCGATAGCAAACGCGAACGCACGCTCCGTGATTCTATTAAGGCCACGCCGAACGGTGACAAGAAAAAGCAACTCGAAAAAGATTTATCAAGTGCGCGTGGCGAACGCGAGCGCGAGAATTCGCGCACACGTGCGGCGGCCGAACAGGCCAGTGCGGCGCTGCAGGCCAATCTTCGCGTGAAGCGTGTAGAAAGTGGCAGCCGATTTAACGTTCGCTTCCGACATGGCATCCCGGCCGAGGCGCTGACGGCAGATGGAATACTGCGCGCATTAGCGCAACTGGCGGATATTGCTGGAGGTGCCAAGCTGACGGGTGCCGCGTTGCCGACGAATAGCCCGAGCGGCAATGCCAACGCCTTGCTGACGTTGAAAAAAGGGCTTTCGATTGCCGATGTCGAAACACTTTTCGGACCGGCGAATACGGCAGCGGAGTCGAAAGAAGGATCACTCACGCTGATGAAGCGCATCTATGCGTACGATGGAAAGAAACTCGTAATGTCGTTTGTGAATGGCGTGCTGATCGACTACGTGATCGCGCCGCAGTAACGCCCGCCTGGCATACGGAGTGTGCCACGGTCGAGTCTGTTGGGCAGTGTTCGGCACGCGACGTGCACCTCCAATACAATACTATGACAGTATAACTGCGCCGCTCACTACAGGTTTTCTCGTGCCAAATAGATACGCCGGCTTGGTCGTGATATGACCGTTCAGCAAGACGGGGCGCCGGTTGTGCCGCTTGAGGCGGTGCTGTGCACTGACGTGCTCCATCAGCGACCGGCTCGTGAGCCCGACTACCTCGCCGAAAATCGCGCACTCCTCGCCCTCTCGAATTCGGTCGTAACGTCGCCGCACACTATTTTGCAGGTGTTGACCGAGAAAATCGTGAAGGTGTTGGGCGTAGATTCGGCCGGTGTGAGTTTGTTGGCGCATGATGGTAAAACATTTTATTGGCCTGCCGTCGCCGGTCTGTGGCAACCGCATTTAGGCGGTGGCACTCCTCGCGATTTTGGACCGTGCGGCGACGTGCTCGATTGCAATGCGCCGTTACTCTTCGCGCACCCGGAGCGCCGGTACACCTATCTGTCGTCCGCGAGTTTGGCAGCCAGCGAGTGTTTGCTCGTGCCGTTTCACGTCGATGGTGAAGCGATCGGTACTATTTGGGCCATTATACACGACGATGTTCGCACGTTTGACGGCGAGGACTTGCGACAACTCACGAGTCTCGGCGCATTTGCATCGGTAGCGTATCAGGCGCAGAAACGGGCGGTCGCGGAGCAGCTTCGCGCTACGCAAGCATTGCACGATGCGGTGCAGTCCAGTGAAGCGATGAAAGCTCTTATCTCGGAACTACGTGAGAGCCACGATGGATTGCGCCGATCTGAATCGAACCTGCGTGATTTCGTTGACAACGCAGCGATCGGTTTGCATTGGGTTGGGCCGGACGGTGAGATTCTGTGGGCGAATCAAACCGAGCTGGACATGCTCGGGTACACGCACGACGAGTACATCGGTCAAAACATCATCGAGTTTCACGACGATAAACGTGTTATTGCGGATATTCTCGCGCGGTTGCTGAAGGGTGAGACGTTGCAGGACCACGAAGCGACCCTGCGCACTAAGGATGGGTCGCTACGACATGTGATGATCAATTCCAATGCACTTTTTGAGAACGATGTGTTCGTGCATACGCGCTGCTTTACGCGTGACGTTACTGATCGTCAAAGCGCAGATTACGCACTGCGCGAGAGCGAAGCGTTCAATCGCAGCATCATCGAGAGTAGCCCTGACTGCATTAAGGTCCTTGATCTCGATGGAACATTGCGCGCCTTGCTACGCGGGAAGGAACTGCTCGGTATCACCGAGGTTGCCCCGTACATCGGCCGCTCGTGGTTTGACACGTGGGCGGGTGATGATCGGCGTGCGGCGGAAGAAGCGGTTGCACAGGCGCGGGGGGGCGGGGCGGGGAGTTTTGTCGGGTACTACCGAACGACGCGTGGTGACCCGAAATGGTGGGATGTTGCGGTGTCGCCAATTCTTGACGCCAGTGGTCGGCCTTCGCGACTCCTCGCGGTGTCGCGTGACGTCACGCACCGTAAGCGCGCTGAGCTGAACTTGGCGTTTCTTGCCTCGGTCACGCAGGATTTGCCGAGTTTGATGAGCATCGAGGAGATGATGCAAACGGTCGGTGAGCGTCTCGGCGCCTACCTCAATCTTTCGCTGTGCGCTTTTGTAGAAATTGACGAGTCGGCGGCGCAAGTCGTGATCGCGCACGATTGGCACCGCGACGATGTGCCAGGGCTCGTTGGTGTCTATGCGCTCAGCGACTTTGTCGGACCGCAGTTTATCCAACAAGCGCGCGCGGGTGAGGTGATTGTTGTGCGGGACACCGTGACGGATCCGCGCACGGACGCCCCAACGTTTGCGTCCCTCAAAATCAGTTCGTTCGTTTGCGCGCCCCTCATTTTGGATGGCGTCTGGCGCTTCGCGCTTTGCCTGTATCAGTCGGTCGCGTACGATTGGCGCGACGATGAAATTGAGATCGCGCGTGAACTCGCGAGGCGTGTGTGGGCGCGCATGGAACGTATTCGCACCGACGAGGCGCTACGCGAATCCGAAGCGCGCTATCGCACGCTCTTCAATTCGATTGACGAAGGATTTTGCGTGATCGAGATGATTTTCGACGACGACGAACGGGCAGTTGACTACCGTTACCTGGAAGTAAACCCGATGTTCGAACGTCAGACCGGCATGTACGATGTGATTGGCAAGCGGGTCAGCGAATTCTTGCCGAACCTGGAACCGCATTGGTATGAAATGTACGGCAAAGTCGCACTGACGGGCGAAGCCGTTCGCGTCATGGATGAAGTGAAGGGTTTGGGTCGCTGGATTGATATTTATGCCTGTCGATTTGGTGCGCCTGAAAGCCGGAAAGTCGCGGTCGTATTCAATGATATTACGGAACGCCGAAAAGCCGAGGATGCGCTACGCCTCAGTGAAGAACGGTTTCGGGCGCTGTTTGATCGAGGTCCGATTGCGATGTATTCCTGTGATACGACGGGTGTCATCCGGCAATTCAACCCGAGTGCGGTTGAGTTGTGGGGACGGCAGCCGTATGCGGGAGATACCGACGAACAGTTTCGCGGCGCGTTCAAGTTTTTCCTCCCGACCGGAGAGCGCGTCCTTCACCAGGACACGTTGATGTCGAAGGTGCTCAGAGGCGAACTCTCTTCAGCACAGAATCGGGAGATGGTTATCGAGCGCCCAGATGGCATTCGACTCACGGTCATCACCAATATCGTCCCCCTTTTCGATGATCGAGGCGATATTACCGGTGCGATGAACTGTTTTTACGACATCACCGAACGCAGTCGTTTAGAGCAGAAAACTCAAGAGCAAGCAGCCGCATTAGTTGACCTCGATCGACGGAAAGACGAATTTCTGGCGATGCTCAGTCATGAGCTGCGCAATCCGTTGGCGCCGATCTCGAATGCGGTGCACATACTGCGCTTGCACAAGAACGAAGATCCCGTGCAACAGCAGGCGCGCGGTATCATTGAACGGCAAGTCGGGCAGCTCAAGCATCTGGTAGACGATCTGTTGGAAATTTCTCGCGTCTCGACGGGCCGCGTACAACTGCGTCAGGAACGCGTGCTCGTGAGCGGTATTGTGGAACGGGCGATCGAAACGGCGCAACCGCTGATCAAACAGCGTGGGCACGAACTGACCATCACGTTACCGTTGCATCCGGTCTGGTTGTATGCAGATGCGGCGCGTATGGAGCAGGTGATCGTAAACTTGCTCACCAACGCGGCAAAATACACGGACGACGGTGGCCGTATTGCGCTGACGGTTGCCGAAGAAGGTGACACCGTGCTGTTGCGTGTACGTGATTCGGGGATCGGTATCGCTCCTGAGTTAATGCCGCACATCTTCGATCTGTTTACGCAAGCCGACCGCTCGCTCGATCGATCACAAGGTGGGTTAGGTATTGGACTCTGTCTCGTACAGCGACTTGTGGAATTGCATGGCGGCACGGTGAAGGCATTGAGCGAAGTTGGGAAAGGCAGCGAGTTCGTGATCCAACTCCCGGTCGCGCCCCGTACCGACATCGCACCGCCACGTGCAGTGACGGACGCGGGACAGACGATCGTCGATCGTCGCCGCGTTCTTATTGTCGACGATAACGTCGATACGGCACAGAGTCTCGCGTTACTCTTGCTGGCCTCCGGGCATGACGTGCGCATCTCGCACGACGGACCCAGTGCCGTTGATGCTGCGATCGACTTTCATCCGGACGTGGCGCTCATGGATATTGGTTTGCCGGGATTTGATGGGTATACCGCGGCGCAACGCATGCGTGAACAAGCAGTGCTCAGCCGGACGGTGCTCGTTGCGGTGACAGGATACGGTCAAGTGCAAGACCGCGAGCGGGCATTCACAATGGGATTCAATCATCATCTGGTGAAACCGGTCAACTTTCTCGAAGTGCAACGTATCCTGAAGGGCGGCGCAACCGCAGCACCGTGAACGGTAAAACTGTGCCCCTCGTTCTGTCGATTGCGGTATCGCTGCACTGCAGCAACGCAGTCGAAACCGTAACTGTTGCCAGGCCATTCAGTCCATCAGTACCATCGTACAACGCCAAACAATCCGTCGCGAGTTCATTTGAACTGTTGGGCGGCTATCGATTGCAATCTGATTTCGCCAGCGAAGGTCTCGCGTTAATCCGAGATGCCGATGGATTTGTCGTACAAGCCATGGCCGGTGCAAATGCGCAGACATCGAGCGTGCATCTGTACGACATCAGCACACGGTTCGGCGCGGGGCGTGATGTGAGCGCGTACCCAATCCTCGTGCCAATCAGAACGTGGACGGTTAGCGAGTTATTTCCGCGCTTACTCGCGCGACAGAATCTGCGCGACCTTTCTGTCAGCACTACCGCGTCGGGCTACGACGTGCTCGGCATTGGACGCGTGTACTACAACACAAGTCCGCGCGCATTTTCGCAAATCAACGTACGTGAGATACGTAGTGGCGGCACGGTGTTAGGCGCAACACGAGAAATCGCCGTCGATCTTCCCGAACAAGAATTCTCTGGCTTCATCAAGCATGACGACGGCCAGTTGGACGTGAAAGAAATTGGCGCCGGTGCGTACGACTCGGGGCAGGGCTCGGTAGCGGGTTTGAGTTACGCGACGCAGCGGAGTGACGGGTCGTGGCAGCGCGTGCTCGCACCGCCAATGTTTGGTGATCTGACGTCGCCCCGATTGCCCCGTGATTCGGGCTACTCATGCACAGACCCACCAAGTTGGGTGTGTATACCACCGGTGGGTGACAAAGGCGTGTGGTCGACAGAGCGTATCGGCGGTGGTGGCGTGCGGTACGGGAATAATTTGCTCTTCATTCCTATGCTTGGTTACGGCGAACGGAACTACGGCAAGCAATCGTACACGTTTGGTGATGCCGCAAAGGATCAAGCTGTTGCCTATTTTTTCAGAACCAATTCCGTCACTGGAAAAATGGAATTCCAAAGTTTTGATCGATGGGTGCATGCGAGTGCAGGTGAGCCAGTGCTTGGTGTTGCGCTGGGACGCATTCGTGGTCTTCCGGATCTATTGCTTTTCGTCGTAAAATCCATGGCATGGAAGGCGGGTGCGTATCAAGACGGCTCGGTACTCCAGGTATTTCGCATCAACGGTGCTTAACGACCTCATATGAACTGCTGCCAACGGATGATCGCGCGCATGCGGACGCACGCGATCATCGTCGCGTTGCTGTGCACACCAACGGCGTCCGTTGTTGCGCAGTCTGCTGACACTATTATCGTTTCGGTGACGCTCAATCGCCCAGACTGGACGTACCGCGTCGGTGACTTCGCGGACTTTTATGTTGCGGTGCATCGTGACGGCCGCGACGTGCCGGAGTCACGGGTGGTTGTCGCCATTGCGCAAGAGCGCATGAAGCCGATGCGCGTACGAATTACGCGGTGCAAGGAGGAAGTCAGGGGGGCAACTTAACGATCATGGCTGGCGCGCTGGACCCGCGCGTGAAGGCCATCGAGGCAAGTTATCCAGCACTCTCGGACCATTTTGGGTATTTGCGCGGTCGCGCTGTCGGGTGGCCGCATATGTTCGCCGACACCGCACGAATGAAAGCGCTGCCGGAAAAATCGAGACCATGCGGTACTACGACACCGACAACTTCGCCCGGCTATTAACGGTTCCGGGCATCTATGCATGGGGATACAATGATGTGACGGTGCCGCCAACCTCCTCGTACGCGGCGTACAATTTAATTACCGCACCGAAGCAAGCGTTGATCGTCGTGGCAACTGGACACTTTCGCGTGCCGTCTCAAACAAAACAGATGGACGCGTGGCTGCTCGAAAAATTGGGCGTCGCGCGCTGACGGCACGGTGTCGGTCAGCGCCTTCGTGCTTTCGGCAATAGCCTGGACGGGTCGCCATGTGGAATGTGCTCTATGATCCCATCATGGACGAGTTGCTGACAGCGTTTCGGGAATCATTGCACGACCATTACCAGATCGACCGGCTGGTTGGTCGCGGTGGCATGGCCGACGTGTACTTCGCCACGGACAGAAAACATCGTCGATCGGTGGCCGTCAAGATTCTGTTGCCGCGCGGAGGGGTGGGTGTTGATGCCGAGCGTTTCGTTCGTGAAATTCAAATTGCCGCTGGGCTCCAACACCCGAACATTCTCCCCGTGTACGATTCGGGCGAAGCAGCGGGTTGTCTGTTCTTCGTGATGGCGTATGTCGAGGGCGGATCGTTGCGTGGGCGCTTGGATCACGCGCGTACGTTGCCATGGAGTGAGGCGTTCGAGATTACACGCCACGTCGCTGAGGCGCTCGCGTTTGCGCACGTGCAACGTGGTGCATCGCGACATTAAAACAGAAAATATTGTGTTCTTTGCGGGACACGCAGTGGTCGCGGATTTTGGCATCGCGCGAGCGTTGACCGAAACCAAAGGCGATCGCATTACGCAAGCAGGATTTGGACTCGGCACGCCGGAGTACGTGAGCCCGGAGCAGGCGTTTGGTGAAGCAAGCGTTGACGAACGAAGTGATGTGTACAGTCTCGCTTGCGTGCTCTACGAAATGCTGTCCGGTACACCGCCGTGGAGCGGAGATCAGCCGATGGCCTCACTGATGCGCAAGGCCTCGAGGCACCACCGCAGCTGATCGCGGATGATGCGAGTGGCGTGCCGAAGCACGTCGCGGCAGTGCTGCAACGGGCGTTGGAGCGCGAGCAGCACGATCGCTTCCCGGTTGTACCAAGTATGATGGCCGCACTGCGCTCGGCCCCGTTGAACTACAACGCAACAACGGCGAACAACCAGCGTGGGCCGATGGTCATGCCGGCGGTGGCGGTGCTGCCATTTGTAAATCTTGGTGGCGATACTCGTGACGAATATCTGTGTGACGGATTGAGTGAAGAACTTATTCACGCGCTGGCACAGGTGCGCGGCATTCGGGTGGTCTCGAGAACGGCGTCGTTCCAATTCAAGGGGCATACGGGTGACGTGCGCACCATTGGTAGCGATCTCGCGGCGACCTTGCTGCTTGAAGGTGGCGTCCGGCGACAGAGCAATCGATTGCGAATCAATGTGCGGCTGATAGATGTCGCTACAGGGTTTGAACGATGGTCCGAGCGATTTGATCGACAGTTCGAGGATGTGTTTGACGTGCAAGACGAAATCGCGCGAGCGATCGTGACGTCGCTCGAAGGTACGTTGCAACCGCAAGCTGGCGCATTGGTACAGGTGGCGACCAGTGACATGGCGGCGTACGAACTCTTTCTCCAAGCGAAATTTTATTGGAACCAACGCACGACGGACGCGCTGCATCGCAGTGTGGAATTGTTGCAGCGCCCGGTGGCGCTTGATCCCGTGTTTGCGTTGGCGCACGCGGCGTTGGCGGATTGCTGCGTCACGCTCGCGATGTACGGCGAAGACGCACCGCACGCGTTAATGCCGCAAGCGCGCGTTGCGGCGGAACAGGCGTTGCGTTTGGAAGCCGGTGCGTCGCAGGCGCATACTGCATTCATCTGTGTGCGTGGCATTTACGACTGGAATTGGGTAGAGGCAGGGCAGCAGTTCGTGCTTGCGACGCGTAGCCCGCAAGCATCCGCCACGGCGTTTCAATGGTTCGCCGTAAATTTGCTCGTGCCGCTTGGCCGCTTTGCGGAAGCGCATGCACAATTGGCGCGCGCGCGTGCGGTGGATCCGTTGTCGGCTGCTGTCACGCTGAGTGTGGGAGTGACGTATCACTCCCAAGGCAATCATCTCGCCGCCATTCGTGAATTTCAGGTCGTGTTGGCACGCGAGCCGCAGTTTGGTATGGCGCACTATTTCTTAGCGCGCGCGTTTACCGCACTTGGTCGTTACGCCGAAGCGCTTACCGCGACTGATCGTGCGGAAACACTGCTCGGGTCAAGCGTCGAGCCACTTGGTGCACGCGGAATGATTCTCGCACTCAGTGGTCGACTGCATGAAGCGACCGCCGTGTGCACGCACCTCGACCAGCTGGCGACATCGCGTTACGTGTCACCGGTTATTGTTGCGGAAATCTTGGCAGCATTGGGTAAATCGGACGAGGCCATCGAGCATCTGTTGCGCGCGGTCGACTTGCGCGCAGCAGACTTGGTGTGGATTGGCGCACGCCCGGCATTTACTCGCATCGCTGATGATGCGCGGTTTGCGGACATCATACGCACCATCCGCATTGCATTGCAAACAGTGTGAACGCTGAGCCTGTTGAACTCTGATAGCGGCTGAGGTTGCTCCGTTTTACGAGGTTGCGTCTTGCCTCCTGACACTGTGACCGTTATTTCTCTGCGCGCGCAGTACGCGATCCATGTGGCCTTCCGCCAAACACTCTTAGGAGTTACTCCCAGTCCTTGTGGTCGCGTTTACCGTCCTCGCAGCAGTGCCGTTTTCCGCGCGTGCGCAGGATCACATTTACAATCTCAACGGCGTTTACACCGATGCGAACGCCGGACCAAGTTCGTCCCCACTCGGCGGTACCATTGCCGCAAACGGATTCAGCTTCGCGCAAAATGATGGATTGAGCTTGCCGGTGTTCTCGGGTCGACGTACACAATCGCCATGCGATTTCGCTTCGATGACATCACGGGCTTTCGTCGAATTGTCGATTTCAAAGATCGCGCCTCGGATACTGGACCGTACGTATTAAGCGGCAACGCCAACTTCTATAATATTATGACGGGTGTCAATCCAATTTACGCGCAAAATCAACTGGCACTTTCTTTGTTTACGCGAGACGCTTCCGGAACATTTTCTGCCTATGTTGGCGGCGTGCTCCAATATACGTTGTCGGATGTAGGTAATCTTGCAACCGTCGCGGTGAACACCGTGCGATTTTTCCAGGACGACACTGCGGTTGGCGGCGAGGCCTCCGCTGGGCTCGTGAACTACATCGCTACCTGGAACCGCGCATTGACCGCCGAGCAGGTCCGGCTATTCGATCCGACCGGCGGCAATACGATCGTTCCAGAGCGGCGACGTTCGCGTTGTTCGCCGCGGGCTTGTTGTGCGTAGCGGCGGCTAAGCGGCGCTATTGGTTTAACGCGTAGTCGGGCGGCTGCCTCGGTGTTCGTCGTGTGAGCACTGAGGCAGCCGTGACCCTCACTACCGTGTAATGTTCATCCGTGCGTACATGTACCGTCCGTTAAAGCCAAACGGTGACGTTCCGTTGAATGGAAAAATGCCTGAGTTGTTTGTTGCGGCGCTGTTGTAGTCGGGATAAGTGTCCATCACGTTGTCCGCGCCCACAGTCAGCTTTGCACGACGTAGCACGGTAACTTCTGCAGACAGGTCCGTGATGAACTTCGCACGATAGGTGTTGTCGAGCGATCCGTTTACTGCGGTGCCGCGATTGACCACTTCGCCAAACCGCTGCGTACGCGCGGTCAGCCCAAGCCACTTGCGAGAGAGGTTCGCCGAAAATACGAGGTTGCTTCTCGGTTGCCCGACTTCAATGCGTCCACGCTCAACGCGACCGAAGAGACTCTCCGACTGCGACGACAACGCAGCGGGTGTGGCTTTCACGTGCGTGACTTTGTTTTCTGACGTGTTGTACGCCGAGGTGAGACGGAGAAAGCCTACTTTGCCAACTTGCACGCCGTAGTTCGCCACAATGTCCGCTCCCTGCGTGCGCGTATTGATGGCATTCGTGAAGTAGCGACCTCCCTGCACGCTGGTGAGTCCGTTGGCGGCAAGTAACGCCGTCACTTGCGCACCCGTAAAATTCTCGGAGAAAACAATGCGATCGGCGATAAAAATGTTGTAATAGTCGGCCGTGATCGAGAGGTTGCGTGTGGGCTCCACCGCAAATCCGCCGCTCCAGTTCACTGACTTTTCGGGCGTGAGTTCTTGCGATCCAAGAATTTTTGCGATGGGATCATTGACGGGCAGCGTGCGCACGTCAAACGGTACGCCGTTTACGAAATTCGTTGCTGTGGATGAGAACCACTGTTGATGCAACGACGGCGCGCGAAAGCCAGTGCTGACGGCACCACGCAGTTTGAGCTTTTCTAAGAGCGAAATGCGTGTGGCAACCTTACCTGTCGCCGTGCCACCAAAATCAGAATAGTTTTCACCACGTGCGGCCACGGACAGCAGCCAACGCGACGTCACATCATTCTCGGCTTCCACCCATACGCCAACGTTGCTGCGTGTGTGTGTGCCAGCATCCGTTGGACGGAATCCCGGAAAGACTTGGCTGCCGACCGCACCTTGCTTCCCAACGTTCGGGCCATCTAAGATCTTTGCACCGCCATCCCGGTACGAATCTGCGGCACCCGCACCAATGTCATAGCTTTCGTACCGAAACTCGGCGCCGGTGGCAAAGCGCAGTGGATTGCGTAAGCCGATGTCAAATTCCCGATTGAAATCCGCATTGGTCGTGCTCTGCAAAAATCCGAGTGCACCCGCGTTCATGGTGCGTGGGCTGATCGCACCGAGCGTCACGTTGGCCGTGTTGTCGATGATGAACTCGAACGTGTTGCGGCCCGCAACGCTGCTGAGGTCGTACTTCCACTTGCCGGCGTTGCCCTTTACGCCGACCGTGCCGGAATAATCGCGAATGTTCGAGGTGATGAGCGGTAAAAACCCATCAGGGTATAACGCTCGCACGGTGCGATCATCCTGTGCGCGACGCCAAAATCCAGCTGAGTTTCCTTTCCGAACGGAAAGACCACCAGACGAATAGAGCTGCATACTGCCAGTGCCAATGTTGCGACCGAAATTGTAAAAGCCAACGTAGTCGCGCGTTTCAGAGTCGCCTTGCCGATGATTGATTTGCGCCGGATTACTGTTGCGAGGGTCACCGGTGAAGTACTGCTGCCGATAATCAGGCAGGGAGCGATTGGTTGGGTTGCGATTTCTCACTTCCGCGCCAACGGCTAAGAAGCCCGCGCCACCAAAGTCCCATGAGTAATTGCCGTTTGCCTGCACGGCAGCGCCGTCCGTCAGGTCTTTGCTGAACGTTTGATTCTTCTGCGTTGCATCCACCGGCCACGCGGGATTGCCCTTAAGCGTCGTTTGCGTGCGACCCACGGTCAGGTTCACTTCTGTTGGCGCGTTGGTCTTCAGCACCAGATTGATCACGCCAGCAATTGCATCCGAGCCGTATTGCGCTGCGGCGCCATCGCGCAAAATTTCGATACGATCAATCATGTTCGCGGGAATGGCATTGAGATCGACAGCAGCTTGCCCGCGACCAATAAATCCGTTCACGTTCACGAGTGCGCTGGTGTGTCGACGCTTTCCATTCACGAGCACGAGTACCTGATCGGCGCCTAGTCCGCGCAGTGTTGCCGGACGCACGTGATCGGTGCCGTCACCAATTGTTGTGCGTGGAAAGTTGAACGATGGCGCCACCATCTGGATCATTTGCGCGACTTCGACACGTCCCGTTGCTTTGAGCTCAGACGCCGTGAGGACATCGATCGGTGCGGGTGCGTCGAGAACGGTGCGTTCTGCCGTTCTGGTACCCAGCACCGCAATAGCATTTAACGTGGTTGACGCTTTCTCGAGCGTAAAGTTTTTTGTGATGGATTGCCCGGCAATGATGGTGATCGAATCCTTCACGCTGGCATAACCCACCAGTCGTGCGCGAATTTCGTAGCGGCCCGGGCGCAATGCGATCCGGTAGATACCATCATCACGCGTGAGCGCGCCAGACTGCGTGCCCGGAATTCCCACCGAGGCAGCCGCAATCGCAGCGCCGGTCGGATCTTTGACCGTGCCGGTGACGGTGCCAACAATCGACTGTGCCGTGAGCTCGCCGGACGCGACGGCCGTTATGGCCAGCAGCAGTGCCGAACGACAAAGTGTATGCATATGATCCTTCCGTTCTTGGGTGAAAACGCGATTTACGCCGAAACTGCATTTGACGAATTCGCACAACAGGCGATTGATGAAGAACAACAATCATGTCTTACTTGTCACTTTGGATCGCAATCGTTTGTGACATAGCGCACGTAATACAGCGACGGTGTACCGCGACGCACCGAATTACTCCAATTCTTTCCAAACGCTGGCAATTGCCGCGAGGCCGATGGCGCCGGATATAATCGATGCAATGACACCGGGGCGATGTGTGAAAATGCCAGTGAGGAGGGGAACAGTGATGGAAGCGATGGCCATCCATGCGCCACTGCGTTGTCGCCTCGCAATCAGACTACCGGTCCACCACCACGCGGCAGCGTATGCGGGCCATAAGAGGAGACGCAAAAATACGGTGCGGCGAGTGCGTAAAACGTGCTGTAATGTCGAATGGCGAACGTGAGAGTGATCACCATTGCCGCGACGTGAAATACGGAACCCAGTCGGGAATAGCCCGCGATGATGTCGACACGCTTTGAACGTGGCGACGATTCGATCGATCGCGAAAATAACACCGCACGAGCAGGTGTATGCACCATCGCCAACGCGCTACTGAGGGCGATGAAAAAGGCCAACATAAACGGCTTTGGCGAGCACGTGCCCCTGCATCGCCTGCATTACTGTCCTTCGTGTTTCGAACGCGTCCGTTGCCGCGACCACGTCGAGTTTCGTATCCAGCGCGTACACTTCGAACGTGTAGTGATGGCGCGGTCCACTCGCCGCTGCGCCGGGCCCACGATACATCGGACCGCTGGCGCTGACCTGATGACTTCCATCCGGCAAATCTGCACCTTGCGGTACTGCCTCAGGCAAACCCGTGGCCGTTCCCGGAATGTTCCACACCAGCCAATGGAGTTGGTCTTCCGTCGTCTTGTTGCGCGCAACATCGGGGTCGCGCATATGCACGACCAGCGTGACGGTGCCTGCGGGAACATTCGTCCACATCAACGCAGGGGATCGTTGCGTGCCAGCCTGCGTGTACAGCACAGGAATGTCAGTGCCGTCGGCAAACGCGGTAGTGGTCAACGTCATGGCGGGACGCGGCGGCGGTGTTGGCGACTGTGCGCTCAGCCGTGGTGCGCCGACGACAGCGAGCGCCAGCGACACTGCAATGATCGTATAAATCACACCTGATCTCCGACTCGACATATCCAGGTCTCGTATAAAATGATTGACGGGAGGCTTCGCGCCATGTGAGAAGAAACGCCGCGCTCTGGTGCTCCGCAACTATCGTTGCAACGGTACCTTTCTTCGACGATAGGCTCGGCTGAGCACACGCCCGAACACGCACTGGACTACGACGTGACGATTTCCAGCACCATCGCCTTCCGCGGCCTCCGCAAGCAGCGCAAATACGTCGCGCTGCTCGCACTCAGCATCATCGTCTCCGTGATTGCCGCACGCGTGACGATGGCGCAGCGCACTCCCTCGACGCCAGCGGCGCCCGTGCTCGACACTGCCTTCATAAAAATCCCGACATGGCGCTTCGTCGGACCGGACGGCAATCGCGTCATCGCGGTAACCGGCGTGCCAGGTGAGTACAAGACGTACTACGCGGGTGCCGCAAGCGGCGGACTGTTCAAGAGTACCAATGGTGGTACGCGATGGACCTCGATCACTGATTCACTGCGCGTTGCGTCGGTGAGTGCGATTGCGGTGGCGCCGAGTGATCCGAATGTTGTGTGGTTTGGTACGGGTGAGACATTTTTGCGCAGCAATGTGTCCATCGGCGATGGCATTTACCGTTCGACCGACGCGGGTCGACATTGGGCGCACATGGGGCTCGAGAACACCGGTCGGATTGGCCGGGTCATTGTGCATCCGACGAACGCCAACATTGTGTATGCGGCGGCGCAGGGGCACGGGTACGGGCCGCAGGCAGAGCGCGGATTATGGCGGACTACGGACGGCGGCGCGCAGTGGAAGAAAGTGCTGTTCGTCAATGACAGCACCGGCATTATTGATGTGGCGATGGATCCCACCAATCCGCGGGTGTTGTTCGCAGCGAGTTGGCAACAATACATCGTGCCGTGGGACAAACATTCAGGTGGTGCGGGCAGTGGCATCTGGATGTCACGCGATGCCGGAGACACCTGGGTGCGACTGGATGGCGGTGCAGACGGTCAGGGGTGGGGCAAAGGGTTGCCGAAAGTGGGCACGATGGGGAAAATCGGTGTTGGTGTCGCGCGTAGTGATCCGCAGCGTCTGTACGCACTCATTGAGATGAAGGAGCCGGCGCTCTATCGATCAGATGATGGTGGGCGCACGTGGCGGTCGGTCAATCGCGATCATGATTTGTTGGAGCGTCCGCAGTATTACACACGATTTGGCGTGAGTCCGGTTGATGCGGAAAAGCTGTTCATCGTCGGCGTGCGGTTTGTTGGTACACTGGACGGTGGTGTGACCAAGATGCCAAACGCGCCACGCGCCGGCGGCGATTTGCACGATATTTGGTGGGATCCGTCTGACGCAGATCGGTTCATGGTTGGTGACGACGCGGGTGTTGGCATCACGATCGATGGCGGGAAATCGTTCACGCGCATCGCCTTGCCGAATGCGCAGATGTATCACGTGGCCACCGATACAAAGATTCCATATAATCTCTATGGCAATCGTCAGGACGGTTATTCGTACGGCGGGCCGAGTAACTCGCGCGGATCACGGTCCGTGGGTGTGTGGAGTGCGGTTGGTGGATGCGAGAGTGGTTGGGCGCTGCCCGACACGATAGACGGGCGAACCGTGTGGAGTGGCTGCTACGACGCGGGTCTCGAGCGATTTGATTTGCAAACGAAAATGTCGCGCGCGGTGGAGCCGTGGCCCGAGGCCGGGTATGGTGTTGCGCCGAAGGATTTGAAGTATCGCTTTCAGTGGACATATCCCATTCATATTTCACCGCACGATCACAACACGGTCTATGTGGGATCGCAATTCGTGCATAAAACCACGAACGGTGGGCAGAGTTGGACATTGATTTCGCCCGATTTGTCTACGAATGACAGCACAAAGCAGCAATCGTCCGGCGGTTTTGTGACCGACAATCTGTTTGTCGAAAACGTGACCGTAGTGTTTGCAATTGCCGAATCGCCATTAACGAAGGGTTTGATTTGGGCGGGCACGATGGATGGGCTGTTGCATGTGACGCGTGACGGAGGCGCAACATGGACCAACATCAGCGCGAACGTGCCGGGCTTACCGAAATGGAGTACAGTCTCCGGTATTGAGCCGAGTAAATATGACGCAGGCTCGGCATACATTGCGGTGGACGCGCATCTCATCAACGATCGTGATCCGTACATTTACAAGACGTCCGACTACGGGCGCACGTGGACGCGCATTAGTGCGAACTTGCCGAAAAGTGTGTTTGGGTACGTCCATGTCGTGCGCGAGGACCCTGTGCGAAAAGGCATGCTGTACGCGGGGACGGAAAACGCGCTGTACGTGTCACTCAACGACGGCGGATATTGGACGGAGATAAATGGAGGCTTACCGCACGCCCCGGTCAGTTGGTTGCAGGTGCAGGGGCATTTTCATGATCTGGTGGTGGCGACGTATGGGCGCGGGTTTTGGATTGCTGATGATATCTCGTATTTGCGAACGCTCGCTGATTCTTTGGTAGCGAAGCCAGCTGCGTTTTTGCCAATGCGGGCTGCGTATCGGTTTCGCAAAGTGTCGACGCCAACGACAGCTCCCAATTCGCTGGTGAGTGGCGACGATCCTCCGTTGGCGGCCACACTTAATTACACCATTGCTGTGCTGCCGAAGGATTCGACGGCGAAGGACTCCGTGCGCTTTCGTGTGTATGATGCGTCGGGCGCGATGATTCGAAAATTTTCCGCAGCACCGGCACTGCGCGGTCTGAATCGCGCGCTCTGGGATTTGCGATACGAAGGGCCACGTAAGGCCAAGTTGCGCACGGCGCCGCCGGGTAACACGAGTGTGCGCGTGGTCGATTCACGACCGCTTGTGCCGTGGGACTTGGACTTGGTTGGTGGTCAGGCAGGTCCGTTGGTCGCGCCGGGCATGTATATCGTGGCAATGCTGTGGGGGCGCGACACGCTCCGTCAGTCACTTGAAGTGCGGCGCGATCCAAACAGCGAAGGTACAACTGCCGACATTGCGGCGCAGGTGACGCTGGCGCTGCGCATCCGTGACGCACTGAACGAAACGGTCGCGCTCATTGATGAATCAGAATGGACCCGCCGTGGCGTTGAGCAATTACGCAGTACGTTGCGCGAAAAAATAAAGGATGCGAAAGAGTTTGGGCCTTCTCCCGGACGTGATCCGAAGCTCGCCGATGCGGAGGCATTCCTGAAGGATATCGATGATGTCGAGAAGAAAGTGTTGGCGATCGAAGGGAAGCTGTACGACGTGGCGTTAACCGGCGCGCGCGAAGATGCATTTCGCACACCGAATCAGTTGTACGAAAAGCTGGCGTCCGTGGGCAGTGACGTGGCCGCATCGAGTGCGGACTTTCGCCCGACCGATCAACAGGGCGAGGTGTACGGGATGCTGCGCAAACAACTTGACGGATTAAAGACGCAGTTCAGCGCGCTCGTGGCAAACGATCTCACAGCATTTGCAGCAAAGGCCGCGAAGTTAGGATTGCCAGCATTGGTGCTGTTCTAACAAACATGCGCAACGCGGGGTTTACAGCATCGGACCCCGCGTTGCGCATGCGAGACGTACTAGTGCTTGGCGGGTGGCATCAGGACAGTATCGATGACGTGAATCACGCCATTCGATGCCGCGATATCCGTCGCGGTGACATGACTTGCGCCATTGAGCACAACCTTACCATCAACAACGGCGATCGTCACCTTGCTGCCTTCGACCGTGGCGGCCTCGTGCAGCGTTACAACGGTGGCGGCGGGCACATTGCCCGCAATAACGTGATACGTGAGCACTGCGGTCAGCTTGGCCATGTCGGCGAGCAGCGCATTCAAGTCCGCAGCAGAGATCTTGGCGAATGCCGCGTCAGTTGGTGCTAAAACGGTGAACGGACCAGCGCTCTTGAGCGTGTTGATCAGGCCAGCGGCCGTGAGTGCGGTGGCGAGTGTCTTGAACGTGCCTGCGGCAACAGCCGTATCGATGATGTCGTGCATGAGATGCCTAGGTGTACGTGAGCTAAAAGAATGATTTGCAGCGGAATGCACGCGCTGCTCCTCGTCATACAGATGGAATGCAATGCTTGGCGAAATAGTGCCCGAAAAATCGGTCACGTTACTTTTTTCGCAATACAGCTGAGACCGAATCGACCGCGCCGAGATAGGCTTGAATCAGGTCGCGATGGACCGTAATCATCAATTCGCTGCCGCTCCGTGCGTAAAACTTCACCGCCATGCTGTCACGGTTGGCCCGGAGCAACGCATCCGGAATGCGCGCGCCAAACGTTTCATACGGAGAGCAGTTGCTGCTGCGATAGCAGTTCTGATCATCGCGGGACACGCCCGATAGTTGCAACGGTTGCGAGAAACCAACAGCTTGTGTGATGTCACCACTGCCTGGCACGAAGTACGTGCTCACGTACAAGCGGTGCGAGAGATCTGATGTGCCATCACGTCGCAGCACCGTGCGCATCCGTATGCAGTTTCTTCTGCAGCCCAGCCGACGACGGCTACCGTTGGCGAGCGCGTATACTCGCGCACCGCAACCGTTGGCGGTTCGACAATGGGCGCGACGTCGATCCTGTCGACAGCGGACGCGCGCTCGACGTCAGACGGTGTTGGTGCCGGGGCAACAAACGCCGGACTGGCACATCCAACAGCAATGCCGACGGCTGCCGTGCATACGATCGAGCGGACGACGCTGTACGGTCCAAGAACATCGGTGCGCATGGTGTGCTCTCGAGAACGACGGCGGTGTCGCAAATATTGCGAGCGCCCTTGAACATCGCCAGAGGCGCGACGCTCAGCTCGGTGCAAAGGCCACACGCCCTGTCAGGTAGCTGACCTCATCGTCGGTGGCATTCTTGATCGGATCAAGCGACACATCGCTTGGAAATCCGTACGTCGCATCATAGGTCACGGCGGTCAATCTGCCCGGCACTCCTTGCGCGCTTCGCACCTCGTCAAATAGTTGATCTACCGTACGAAAGCGTGTGAGCATCGCAGGCGCGACGTCCGCGTCGGTCGCGGCATCACGTGCGCGCACAACAACCCCGCCGGTCACGGTGACGCGAAACACGGTACCACCCGTAGCGCAAAAACAGACGACCTGCTGGTCCATTGCGTAGCTATTCGACATAGGTCGCACCCGTTGCCACAGCGTCTGCGCAACGCCTACCGCGAGGGCCTCCGGACTCAATGCCACGTCTGCCGAGCACGCCTGCGTTGATGCGCTGGCCACTAAGACGCACATGACCATCCGTCGCGTTGGTCGACACATCAACTGCACAAAATGAGACGTCGGTGCTCCGACGGTGCGGGGAAGTGAGTTCCGTGCTTTGCTTCGTGTGTCGTACCCTTGGGTTAGGATCTGTGCCATTTAACAGCAAGGACGCGGATAAAACCGCCACAACCAACCGCGAATGGACGCGAATGGACGCGAATGAACTCCGAACAGGACGCGGCTCAATCGCGTGATGTCGATGTCGCACTTGTTTATTTCTGAAACAGCGCAAAGTGATCTGCCTTTCGACACGACACGCGTAGTCGCACCGTCGCAATTCGCGTCATTCGCGGTCTGCAGTTGCCGTTCGGTCACGCGCGCGCACGGCCATGGCGGCTGCGCTCAACGCACCGCCACAACCAACCGCGAATTACGCGAATGAGCTCCGATCGGGATCGGGCTGAATCGCGTGATGTCGATATCGTACTTTTTACTTTTAAAACAGTGCCAGCCAACCTGCCTTTCGACACGCCACGCGTAGTAGCACCGTCGCAATTCGCGTCATTCGCGGCCTGCTGTTGTCGTTCGGTCACGCGCGCTCACGGCCATGGTGGCTGGGCTCACCGCACTGCAACAACCGACCGCGAATTTACGCGAATGAACGCGAATGAGCTCCGATCGGGATCGGGCGGAATCGCGTGATGTCGATGTCGTACTTTTTATTTTCAAAACAGTGCAAGGCAAACTGCTTTTCGACAGGCCACGCGGAGTCGCACCGTCGCAATTCGCGGTCTGCAGTTGCCGTTCGGTCACGCGCGCTCACGGCCATGGTGGCTGCGCTCACCGCACTTCCACAACCGACCGCGAATGAACGCGAATAGACGCGAATGAGCTCCGATCGGGATCGGGGTGAATCGCGTGATGCCGATGTCGGATTTTCATTTTTTAAAAGAATGCCACGCGATCTGCCTTTCGACACGCCACGCGGAGTCGCACCGTCGCAATTCGCGTCATTCGCGGTCTGCAGTTGCCGTTCGGTCACGCGCGCTCACGGTCGGGGTGCGGAAAGACCACGTTGCTTTCAATTCTTGGTCTGCTGGATTCGCCAAGTGGTGGCGAGTATGTGTTGGCTGGAGAGCGTGTCGCGCAATTGTCCCCGGTCGAGCGGGCGCGTGTGCGCAATCGACAAATCGGTTTTATTTTTCAGGCCTTTAATCTGATCGGCGACTTAAGCGTGTTTGAAAACGTAGAGCTACCGCTCACGTACCGTGACATGCCAGCGAGTGAACGCAAGGATCGCGTCAACGCCGCGCTGGAGCGTGTACAGATGTCGCATCGCGCGAAGCACTTTCCGGCACCATTGAGTGGCGGTCAACAGCAGCGTGTCGCGGTAGCGCGCGCGGTCGCGGGCGATCCGGCAATTCTCTTGGCCGATGAGCCGACGGGAAATCTCGACTCCAAAAACGGGGAAGCGGTGATGGATCTGCTTCGTGAACTCAACCAAAATGGCAGCACGGTGTGCATGGTCACGCACGACTCACGGTATGCGCAGCACGCCGATCGCGAAGTCGCACTGTTTGATGGACGGGTGGTGGAGGCGGTGCCCGTTTAGTTTTGTTGCATGACGCACGACACCCCACAATTCGACGCGCGCGCTGCCCAATCGCTTGTGCGTTCAGTGTACGGACTCGAGGCAACGGCGCGCACGCTGACCAGTGAGCGCGATCAAAATTTCTTGCTTGCGACCGGAGGCGTCCCGTTCGCGGTATTGAAAATTGCAAATGCCGCCGAGCGCCGTGAATTTCTAGCCGCGCAGCAGGCGGCGATGGCGCACGTTGCGCGGTCATTTGCACTAGCACCCCACGTGCTTCCGACGCTTGATGGTGACTTGCTTGCTTTGACACGCGCTCCAAACGCACAATCGCACCTCGTCTGGATGGTGTCGCTTTTGCCTGGCGTGGCCCTCGACGATGTTCGACATCGTACAACCGGCTTGTGGGAGCATTTTGGCGCAACAGTGGCGCAACTGACGAATGCATTCGTCGGGTTTGACGATCCGACCACGCATCGTGAATTGCAATGGGACCTCGCGCGTGGTCGCACCGTGATTGACGATCATCGATCGCGATTGACTAACGTGGCACTGGCGGAGACCGTCGACGCACTTATGGTGCGTTTTGATCGGCACACCGCGCCGCTGCTATCGACGTTGCCGTGTAGCGTGATCCACAATGACCTGAACGACTACAACGTGCTGGTGGGTGGCGAGGAGGGTCACGATCACCGCGTGGTCGGCGTGATTGATTTTGGCGACATGCTGCACAGTTATACCATCGGTGAGCTCGCGATTGCCGCCGCATATGCGGTGCTTGACGCGGCGGATCCGCTGTCGGTGCTGTGGCACATGGTGCATGGCTATCATGCGGTGCGGCCAATGAGCGAACAGGAGATGACGTCGTTTTTTGGACTCGTTATCTTGCGATTGTGCACGAGTGCCGTACTCGCAGCGTTCCAGCAGAGCGCGCATCCAGAGAATGCATATCTAAGCGTGAGCCAGGCGTCCATTGAACGAACGCTGCCACGCCTTGCTCGCATTCCGTTTGCGTTTGCGGCGGCCACAGTACGTAGCGCGTGTGGACGTGAGCCAATTGCCACGAGCGTGGGCATTCGACAATGGCTTACCGCGAATAGTGGAACGTTTGCGCCGGTTTTGGGCATCGATTTACAATGTGTATCGTCGATCGTGCTCGACTTGAGCATTGGCAGCGCACTAATTCATGGCGATGTTACACAGAACGCAGAGCCCGCACTTACGCAGCGCGTGTTCGCCGCTATGCAGGATGCGAAGGTTGCGGTCGCGATTGGACGCTACGATGAAGCACGCTTGCTATATGTGACACCGGCCTTTGCGTCGGGCGACGGCACGCTGCAGGAGCACCGCATTATTCACATTGGGCTCGATCTCTTCGCGGAAGCGGGCACGCCGGTGTACGCGCCAATTGATGGTGTGGTACACGCAGCCGACACCCAGTTGCAGCCGTTGGATTACGGTGGTGTGATTGTGCTGCGACACGTGACCGAAAACGATACGGAATTTTTCACGCTGTATGGCCACTTGAGTCATGCATCTGCTACTGCACTACACGTTGGTCAACGCATACTGCGCGGTGAACGCATCGCGTCGCTGGGTGCCCCAGCGGAAAACGGCGGATGGACGCCACATCTCCACTTGCAAATCATTACCGACTTTCTGGAGCTTGGTAGTGATTTTCCGGGAGTAGGGACACCGAGTCGGCGCGACGTGTGGCGCAGTATTTCGCCGGACGCGAATCTCATTGTCGGCGTACCCGCGGCGCACTTTCCAGCGGCGACGCTAGCGAAAAGTGTCGTCAGTGCAAAGCGTCGCGCGTTTGTTGGGCTGAGTGTTCGCGTCGCGTACCACGATCCAGTGAGGATTGTGCGTGGGTGGCGTCAATATTTATTTGACGACGATGGGCGCCGTTTTCTCGACGCGTACAATAATGTGCCCCATGTTGGACACGCGCATCCGCACGTGGTCGCCGCTGCTGCGCGACAGATGTCGGTGCTCAATACGAATACGCGATATTTGCACGACGGACTTGAGGAATACGCGGAACGATTGACGACTACGCTACCCGAACCATTGCGTGTGTGCTTTCTACTGAACTCGGCCAGCGAAGCAAACGAACTCGCGGTACGACTTGCGCGCACGTTTACTGGGCAGCGTGACATGGTGGTTTTGGACGCTGCGTATCACGGCAACACGAGTACGCTGGTGGACATGAGCCCGTACAAGCACGCTGGGCCGGGAGGGCAGGGCGCTCCTGACTGGGTGCATGTCGCTCCACTTCCCGACGACTATCGAGGCGCGTACAAGCGGAGCGATTCGAATGCGGGCGTGCAGTATGCGAACGAACTCTCGCTCGTGCTTGATGCTGTTCACGAACGTGGTCGTCGCATCGCGGGATTCATCGCGGAGTCATGCCCCAGCGTTGGCGGACAAATCGTATTCCCCGACGGCTACCTGTCGGCTGCATACGCGCATGTGCGACGCGCAGGTGGCGTGTGCATTGCGGACGAAGTGCAGACCGGTCTCGGTCGTATCGGCTCGCACTTTTGGGCGTTTGCATCGCAAGGTGTTGTGCCCGATATCGTGGTCATGGGCAAACCACTCGGCAATGGACATCCACTGGCCGCGGTGGTTACGACACGCGAAATCGCCGACGCATTTAACAACGGCATGGAATTTTTCAGCACGTTTGGCGGCAATACCGTTTCGTGCGCTGTGGGGAATGCCGTACTGGATGTCGTGCGCGATGATGAACTGCAGTCGCATGCGCAACAGGTGGGTGGTCACATGCTGCGCGATTTACAAGCACTTGCCAACCGACACGAACTAATCGGCGATGTGCGTGGGTCAGGACTATTTCTCGGCGTTGAACTGGTGCGAGATCGCGCCACGCTCGCGCCAGCTCCAGATGAAGCGACGTACGTGGCGAACCGCATGCGTGCTGAGGGAATTCTGCTTGGCACCGATGGTCCGCATCACAACGTGGTAAAGATCCGCCCGCCGATGCCGTTTGACGCGGACAACGGCGCGGAGCTGGTCGCGATGTTGGATCGCGTGCTGGGAGAGTTGCGTCCCGCGTGAGGCTTAGAGAGCTTCCGAACATGATGGTTTGTCATGCATGGTGCGGAAACAGAAGCACCTGCGTTTTCGCCTGCACATGCGCCATGTCACCGTTGGTCTTCACGACGTGCGAAAGTCGCTGTATTTTCAAGCTACCTCATCTCTCCGGATATTTGATGGCATCGCGAAACAGTAGTCGAACGCAACTGCTCGTTGTGCTTTTGCTTGCTGCGCCGTGCGTAGCCGCGCAAACGCAAGAACCCGTTGACCGCGCCATGATTGCGCGCATCACCGCCGAGGCAAATGATCGGTCACATGTGGGCGAAACGTTTAACTATTTCGTCAACATCATCGGCGGACGACTTGCAGGCTCGCGCGCGCACAAAGCGTCGGCAGAGTATGCGCGAGCGAAGCTCACCGAGTGGGGACTAAAAGATTCGCACTTCGAGGCATTCCCGTTTGGTCGCGGTTGGGAGCTGCAGCAATTCACGTTGGAAATGACGGGCCCACGATACTTCCCGATCACTGGTTTTCCCGAGGCCTGGACGCCAAGTACGAAAGGAGTGATCACAGCACCCGCTATCTATTTGGGCGATAAAAGCGTCGCGGAAATCGAAGCCATGGGTGAGAAGCTCAAGGGTGCGATTGTACTCGCGCAAAAGCCGCAAGTTGCATTTATTCGCCGTGATCGTTTGCAACCAGCGACGAATGTTGACGCCGTGCGCAGCGGCGCTCCTCCCTCCGAACGCAGTGAATACACAACACCATTGCGTACAATGGAGCCCATCCTTCGCAAGTATGGTGCGGCCGCTGTGCTGCGAGCGAGTCAGGGCGAGCACGGCACTTTCTTCGTACAAGGCGGCTCGCGAACCACCGCCCCAGATGCCACACCAAGCGTTGTTGTGGTCGCCGAGCAATACAACATGATGGTGAACGCGCTGCTTGGTGGGCTGCCCGTGCAATTGCGTCTTGCGCTTCAGGTCCAATTCAGCAGCGCAGATACGAATAGTTACAACGTGATCGCTGAAATTCCGGGTAGCGATCCAGTCATTGGCAAAGAAGTGGTGTTGATCGGTGCGCATTTAGATTCGTGGCATTCGGCTACGGGCGCTACTGACAACGCGGACGCGGTATCGGCTGCCATGGAGTCGATGCGCATTTTGCAGGCGCTCCACATCACACCACGTCGCACGATTCGCATTGCGATTTGGAGTGGCGAAGAGGAAGGGCTCCTTGGATCGCTTGCGTATGCGACATCACACTTCGCCGGCGCATCGAACAAGGCCGCGTTTGACAACTTGTCGGTGTACTTAAATGACGATCCGGGCACTGGACCAACGTATGGGTTCTACATGGAAAACAACGAACCGGCAAAGGCTATTTTCGACGCGTGGCTTGAACCGCTCAAGTCGCAGGGAACGGTCAAGAATGTGATAGGCCCGATCCCCAGTACCGATCACTTGAGCTTCACGCGATTCGGACTGCCAGCATTTACCGCAATAAAGGACTACGATACGTACGACGTGCGGGAGCACCACACCAACGCCGACTTTGCCGAACGCGTGAGCGAGGCCGGGCTCAGGCAGAGCGCGATTGTGATGGCCACGTTCGCATATCACGCGGCAATGCGGAACGAGAAAATTCCGCGCGTGTCATTGGTAACCGCGACTCCGCCTCGCTGACCCTTAGGTCGAGCACGATACCCGTGCTGTGCCGTCTACGTTGCGAGATAATCCACGTAGTCGGGATGATACATCTGCGAATTGATGTATCCTGGCAAATCCGACGGGCGGGGCATCTTGGTTAATCTACGAGCGAAGACAACGTCCGCCACGGCAATCGCAATGGAGGTGGACACTTCGCGGATGCGACTGAGATCGGGATAGATGCGACCGAGCGCCATATCCTCGTCCGTCACGCATGCGGCCAACGTCTTTGCCGCAACGAAAAACATTTCGTTGGTCACACGTGTTGCTTCCGTTGCCACCACACCGAGTCCAACGCCAGGAAAAATGTATGCATTGTTTCCTTGGCCTGGCACATGCACCCGACCGCTGTGCGTGACTGGAGCGAACGGACTACCACTCGCAAAAATTGCACGACCGTCACTCCACGCATACGCCTCCTCAGCCGTGCATTCTGACTGCGACGTCGGATTTGACAGCGCGAGGATAATTGGACGCGCATTGTGCTGTGCCATCGCGGCCACAATCGGCTGTGAAAACGCGCTTGCTCTTCCTGACACACCAATGAGCGCGTGCGGTTTCAGAATTTCCACCGCCGTCAACAGGTCAGCGACCGGCAAATGCTCGTGTGCGAAGCGCACTTTGTGATCCACAAGATCACTGCGGTCCTGCACGACCAATCCTTTCGAATCCATAAACCAACATTGCCGATGCGCTGCCGCATTCGACACGCCCTCGGCCTTGAGCGCCTCAACAATAAGATCGCCGATGCCGATCCCAGCCTCACCTGCACCGAGAAAGAGGAATCGCATGTCCGTGAGTTTCACGCCCGTCATGCGCGACGCGGAGTAGAGGCCCGCGAGTACCACGCCCGCCGTGCCTTGGATGTCGTCGTTAAACATGCAAATGTCGTCGCGATATTTCTGTAAGAATCGAAATGCATTGGAGTTGCCGAAATCCTCAAATTGCAGGCATGCGTGCGGATACAACTCTTGGACCGCCGACACAAACTCGTCAACAAGCTCTGCATAGGCCGGTCCACGCAACCGCGGCACCGCACGGCCAATGTAGTTTGGATTGTCGAGCAACGAGTCGTTGTTTGTACCGACATCAAGCGTGACGGGCATACACTGTGCCGGATGAATTCCAGCGCACGCGGTATAGAGCGACAGTTTGCCAACCGGAATTCCCATACCATTCGCGCCGAGGTCGCCCAGCCCCAAAATGCGTTCACCGTCAGTGACGACGATCATGCGGATGTCCGTGTACGGCCAATTCCGCATCACACTAATGACATGCCCGCGGTCTTCGGAGGTCAGATACAGCCCGCGCGAACGTCGAAAAATTTCGCCCCATCGCTGACAAGCGAGTCCCACCGTGGGTGTGTAGATAATGGGCATCATCTCCACCAAGTTGTTAATGATCACTTGGTAGTACAGCGCCTCGTTCCGATCCAAAACGGAAAGCAAATCAAGATATTTTCCTAAATCGGTCGGTTCGTGGCGCACGCTCTCAAGCACGCGGCGCTGTTGTTCGTGCTGTGTCATCACACGTGGCGGGAGCAATCCTCGGAGCCCAAGTGCATCACGTTCAGCAGCGGAAAAACTGGTGCCTTTATTGAGCAGAGGATCCTGCAACAGCGCCGCGCCACGTTTGGTGGGGGTGTATTTCGTCATGGTTGGACGATAGAAGTGTGTGTCGTGCCAACCAAAGTGTGCACGCGGGTGAGGCGCTTGGCGAGGGGAACGGGCAATTGCGGTGGGACACGATGCGCGATCATCGCATACTGTTCAGGAGATCACGTTTCGTCGACCGACCTTTGAGGAGAGAGAGGGCATGCTTCGCACTGTACACACGACTGTCGCCGTCGCATTCGCTACCGTGCTGGCGGCGGCCAACACCAGCCGCGCGCAACCCGCACCTGCCGTTGCCGATGCCATCTCGGTTATCCATAGCGCGACGCTGCTGGACGGACGTGGCGCATCGATGCGGAATGTGTGGGTCGTCGTGCGGGGACGTCGCATTGAGCGGGTCAGCACCACCGCGATCAATATTCCTGGCGCGCGAGCCATTGAACTCGGCTCCGCCACATTGTTGCCCGGTCTTATCGACGGGCACGTGCATCCAGGGTGGTACGTCGATCGGCAAGGCAAGCGCAACTCTGCGCGTAGTGGTGATACACCGGCGCAGGCGGCGCTCGCGCGCGCCGGTAACCTGTACGCAACGCTGATGGCTGGTTTCACGACTATTCAAAGTGTTGGTGGCATTGAAGATCTTGAGCTGCGTGATGCGACAGCGCGAGACATCATTCCCGGTCCGCGTATTCTCACGTCGATCACGCAATTGAGTTCGACGCGGCCGTCGCCCGATTCGCTCCGCGCGCAGGTTCGTGCGTTGCACGCGCAGACGGCCGATCTCATCAAACTCTTTTCATCGTCTGGGCTCGGCGCGGGCGGTGCGCAGACACTCTCGGATGAGCAAATCGCGGCAATATGTGGGGAGGCAAAAAGTTTAGGTCTTCGGACGTTGGTGCACGCAATTAGTGCTGTCAGTATTCGCGCGGCCGTAATGGGCGGATGTACGCAAATTGAGCACGGGACATTTGCTACGGATGTGGAGCTCAAACTCATGGCACAGCACGGGACAATCTTCGATCCGCAAGTGTGTCTCGTGTTTCAGAACTACGTGGATCATCCCGACGCGTATAGTTTCACCGATTCGTCACTCGCGCCGCTCAAGGCAGCGATACCAACGGCGACGGCCATGTTTGCGCGTGCCATTAACACACCAGGGCTCAAGATTGTCTTTGGAACGGATGCGGTGGCGCTTGCCCACGGTCGCAACGCGGAAGAAATGATTTGTCGCGTACGTGCCGGGCAGTCAGCGATGGACGTGATTGTGTCGGCAACATCAGCAGGTGCCGCCGCACTTGGCATGGCCGAGCATCTGGGCGTGGTGGCGGGCGGTTATGAAGCGGACCTTGTCGCCGTGGATGGTGATCCGTCGCGCGACATCACAGCGATGCAGCGCGTGGTGTTTGTGATGCGCGGTGGAACGCGGTATCGCTAAGCGCCGACAGCTGTGCGGATGGCTTACCGTGAACCCAATTCGAACATGAACCCCATATTGCTGATACTTGTTGTGAGCAGGCGACCATTGACGGCAATGGGAACGAACTTCGCATACGTGAGAAATTCGCGGACGGACCGTCCGAACGCACGATTTGATTCTTCGGTGATTTGGACGGAGTGGCGAATGACGCGCCCCATGGTATCGAGCACGAACGACGCGCGAACGTGCCCCTCGATGCGGCTGGTCCGCAATTCTGCTGGGTACTCTGGACCGCGGCCCATGATCGGGCGCACTAAAATTTGTGACGCTTTTTCTGTTATATCGAGCACTGTATCAGCGGCAACACTGGTGTACGTGCCGCACGGGCGCGGTGCGTGGCGCGCACTGATCGACGCTGTACCGGAGACAAGGCTGACGAGAGCAGCGTAGACACTTATGCGAAGCATGCACAGAATGGTTGAAGACAGACCCTGTGGCGTTTCGCCGCAGCGGTTTGATAGATGATGTGGTGAGCGCGCGTCGGCTGCAAGGGCTTCGCGTTGCGGCGAACGGCTGCAACAGCAAACTACGACAGCGAATCACGCGAATTGATTGGTGCGGGGGTGAAGTATTTGTCGTCAACGCGAATCCGTAATTCTTTTTTATGGCCTCGCGCAAAGCATCCTTCTGAGCACAGCTCCAAATCAGAAAATAAAATCACGGTTGGTCAGCGACGCGTCGAGGTCGGCATCCGTGATGTACAAATTCGCGTAATTCGCGGCTGCTGTTTGCCGTTCTAACTCGCCGGTGATCGCGCCGCCGGAGATCCGCGCACGAACGCAATGAAATCAACCGCTGCCGGTGCATGCCCCCCATTCGACAGTAACTGATTCACTTTGCCGCGGTGATACTGACTGTGCAGCAGGACATGCAAAAGTATGTCGCCAACCGACGTGTTGAACGAGCGACCCGCGCTATTCATATACGACGCTATGGCGTCGAGCTCTTGAGCTGAAAGCCGCTCGAGGTATGCGTCATACCGCGCGGTCACACTACAACGCAAAGCGTCCACAGCATCCGGTGTAAGCGTTGGCCATACTGCAACCGTTGGCGTTTGCTGCTCAAGTCGCGCAATCCACACGGCATCGGCGGCAAGGATGTGCGCATATTCGCGCCATGCGGTGTCGGCGTGACGCGCTCGTTGCAGTGCATCCCAAAGTATCGCGTCGGCCCATACGGCGTGTGCCCACATTTGGCGCAAAACAGAAAGAATGTCCATCTACGGATGCACGGCGCGTCGTTGCCGCAGAACTTCGTACACAGCGATCGCCACGCTCGTTGACAAGTTGAGTGAACGCACGCGTGCTGATTCGATTGGCATCGCCACGAACCGCTCGTGATATCGCGCATGCAGGTCGGCGGGCAATCCACCGGTCTCGCGTCCGAAAATGAGCACCACTCCCGGCGTTGCCGCGAGTGGTGCATCCCAGAACAATTGTGTCGCTTTTGTTGAGAAGAAATATGGTTCACCAAACGACGGTAATTCACGTTCAAACGCGTCCCAACTCGGCCACACACGCACGTCGACATGTTCCCAGTAATCGAGCCCTGCGCGTTTCACTTCGCGCTCATCGAGCGAAAAACCAAGCGGTTCGATGAGGTGCAGCGTGGCACCAGCGGCGAGACACGTGCGGCCCGCGTTGCCGGTGTTCCAGTGAATTTCAGGGTGCACCAGCACAACGTGTGTCGTCAAGGGTCGTGTCAATAAATGCGTTTGTTGCCCCGACCAATGGCATCAAACAACTCACCAGCAGCGAGTTGCCACCACGTGCGGCTATCGGGTACGTCGTTCGTGCGCCCGGCGGCTTCGTCGGCGAGTTCCTGCAACTCAAACTCCCACATTTCGCGCGAGTCTTCTGGCAAAATTCCGCCGTTTGGTAAAAAGCACATCCCGTCTTCGTCGTCGAACACCACGAGCCCAAGTGTGGTTGCAAGATGGACGATCTGCGCGATCTGCAGCGTCGGCTCTTCCTCTGGGAGCGAGATGCGATACACCGCCGTGGTGCACGTCTTCACGCTCACCGTCGGATCACTCCCCCAGTATTCCGTCAGGCTGCGACCCGCAAGTCGTTCAACTGGCATCGCGTTGTACTGCGCGACCATCGCGGCGCCTAAGTCCACGAGCGGTGCGTGCGCGTAGTCAGGCACCGCGCTCAATCGCTCCATAATTTCCAACGCTTCGTGATGCGTGGACGGAAGCGGCTCGTGCCGAACGGGGTCCCAGATACAGATGTCGTAGTGCATCGTGTCTCGTGCGTTGAAGGTGGTTGTGGAACGCAGCGCCTACTCGTCGGCCTTGCCCGCTTGCCACCCCACCAATTGTTTCGCGACGGGCAGCTCGCGTACACGTATGCCTGTTGCGGCGAAAATTGCATTCATGATTGCACCACCGGCGGGCGGCACACCGGGTTCACCAATGCCACCGGGCAACCCTTCACTCGGTACCAAATGCACATCGACGATGTGTGGCGCCGCGCGCATCCGTGTGACGCCATAGTCACGAAAATTTGCTTGCACCACGCGTCCGTCGGCAAATGCTATTTCGCTGTACAGCACATTGCTCATCGCCATGATGAGCGCGCCTTCCATCTGCGACTTGGCACGATCCGGATTGGCGATGAAGCCGGCATCCACGGCGACCGTGGTCTTCGGTACCAGCACCGTGCCGTCGGGCAGTACCTCCACCTCAACGACCATCGCGACATACGACAAGAAGCTGCGATGCATCGCAATGCCGCGTCCGCGACCGCGCGGTAACGCGGTGCCGCGCCATCCACTCTTGTCGATTGCCAGTTCCACAACGCGACGAGCGCGCGCCGTGTCGAGCGGATGGTCGGTCCAATTTGCGCCATAGTTACTCGCCGGTTTCACAAGGCCTGCCTTTGACAGATCCACTGTGCGATCAGGTCCTAACAACGACAACAAGAAGTCGGCAGAGTCTTTCTTTGCCGCGTGTGCGAGTTCGTCGACAAACGAGCCAATGGCAAACCCATGATGAATGGCGTTAACGCTGCGATACCAACCGATGCGTGTGTGCGCTACGGCGGGGCAAATCTCGACGCTCATGTTTGGAATATCAAACGGAATATCGCTCGCACCATTGGTCAGTTCATCGGGCTCAGCGCCCGCCACGTTTGGCGCGAACGTCGCCCCAATGGCCGGATACGCCGAACGATGCAACCATGAAGTCACCTTCCCGTTCGCATCGAGTCCCGCTTCCATGTGATGCGCGGCGACCGAGTGCAGATAGGAGTTGCGTAGGTCATCCTCGCGTGTCCACTGCACGCGCACTGGCGCACCTATTTCACGTGAGAGAAACGCAGCTTCACACACGAAATCAGGTTTTGATTTTCGACCAAAACCACCGCCCAGCAGAGTCACATGCACGGTGACATTTGCCGCGTCAATCTTGAGATATTGGGCAATGGTGTTGCGCGCATCCATCGGTGATTGCGTAGGTGCCCATGCTTCAACTTTTCCGTTGGTCACGTTGGCCAACGCGGCAACCGGCTCCATCTGCGCATGCGACAAATGCGGCATGTAATATTCGGCCTTCACCGTGCGACTTGCCGCAGCGAGTCCTTTCGTGATATCGCCGACAGCGCGGCCAGCCTTGCCCGGTTGGCGAACGGAATTCATCAAGGTCGTTTTGTATTGCACGCTGTCGTATGAAGCATTTACCCCGTTGTCCCATGTAATTTTAAGCGCGTCGCGTCCTTTGATGGCCGCCCACGTATTTTTTGCGATCACCGCGACGCCGCCGAGCGGTAAATACGCACCGGGGATTGGTGTTTCTGGAATGCGTACGATGCGTTCAACGCCCGCGACTTTTAATGCGAGACTGTCGTCGACGCTGAGCGCCTTGCCGCCCCACACTGGAGGACGCGCGATGACGGCGAACTTCATGCCCGGCAATGTGACGTCGGCACCATAGATGGCCTTGCCTGTCGTCATTGCTACGAGATCGATCGACGTCATTTTCTTGCCTTCCCAACGCCGCTCGGACGGTGCTTTGATGCGCACGCGCTCTTTTGTGGGCATGGCAATGGTGCGCGCTGTCGTCACCAACGCACCGAAAGACTTTGTGCGTCCGCTTGCGGTGTGCACAACAGCACCGTTGCGCGCCTTCACGTCGGTCGATGCAACACCCCATTCTTTCGCCGCTGCGTCCTCCATCAGCGCGCGCACCGTAGCACCGGCTTCGCGATATTTCGAGAGGAAATCGCGAATACTGGTGGAACCGTCCGTGTTTTGACTCCCGTATTTTTTCTCGTCGCCCAATGCCTGTTCGACGCGACATTTTGTCCAGTCAGCTTCCATTTCGTCGGCGATGATCATCGGCATGGTGGTGCGAATGCCCTGGCCCATTTCGGACCGGTGGCAAAGGATGGTGACGATGCCGTCGTCGCCGATTCGCACGTACACGTGTGGCGCCCACGGTTCCGCGCTCAGTGTGAACATACCGTCTGCGGCGTCTAGCCGACGCACACCGAGCGTGCTCGCGGCGAGCACGAGTCCTCCGACGCCGAGCAATTTGACGAAATCACGACGCTGCGTATCCGAGACTGTTGACGATGGAGGCCGCGTGATAGATGCTGACATCCACGGAAGAAATTTGTGCGCGCTCATCGCGGCATCTCCGCCGCTGCTTTGATCGCGGCGCGTATGCGTGGGTATGTGCCGCATCGACAAATGTGTCCGTTCATCGCCGCGTCGATATCGGTGTCACTGGGTTTAACGTGTTGTTTGAGCAGGTTCGCGGCCTGCATGATTTGTCCACTTTGGCAGAAGCCGCATTGCGGAACATCGATCTCGCGCCACGCGAGCTGCAGTGGATGTTCTCCGCTTGGATGCAATCCTTCAATGGTTGTGACGCTGGCATCGTTCAGTGTTTGCATGCGACGTTGACATGCGCGAACCGGTGCGCCATCCACATGCACCGTGCATGCCCCACATTGCGAAATGCCGCAGCCGTACTTGGTGCCAGTGAGCGCCAGTTCGTCGCGGAGGAACCACAACAGCGGCATCGTTGCGTCGCCGTCGAACGTTCGACGCGTTCCGTTCACTGTGAGTGTGATTGGGGCGGAATTCATACGATGTCCGGAAAATGGGAGCGTGTTGAAATTCACTCCCTGTAGCTTCGCACGAAAGCGGGTGAATCGCGAGTGGGGATGGCGTGATCGGCCACCCCCGAACGTGTCCTCCCACGTCGCGTTCGGCTACGTATCGAGTACGCGATCCACCCGTCGCTTCCGGCTTAATGCGACCGCCGTCACCAGCGCAAACAAAATGCCCACGGGTAATGGTTCGAGCAGCGTATACGCAATGTTGACGAGCGGATTCTTGTACATCTCTTTGAATTCCGTCATCTGCTTCGTTTGCGCGGCGATTTGCGCGTCAGTTGCGCCAGATGTTTTCGCCTTCTCGACGGCGTACGCTGCGTACTTGTCCCCGAAATCCGGAGCCAATTTGTAATAAATCAACTCCCATGTTGTCACATAGCACACAGTCGCAATGGCCGTGATCAGGAGACCGACCGACAACGCGCGGCCAAACGTGACGCGACCCCCGCCGACCGTATCCCGATACGACTTGACGCCAAAAAACACCATGAGAAACGCCAGCACCATCGTGGTATAGCCGATAATGGCGCCATTTTCAAAACCAATCTTGTCTTGGAACGGCAGGGTGAGGAGCATCATCGCCGAAAGGACGGCACCGGCAATGAGCCCGAACGTCAGTACGATTTTTCGCATCGCAACTCCTGGTTGGTTAAGGACGGCCGATTCTACTCGCCGACGTCGTCCGTGCGCGTCACCCGAAGGTATGATTTTGCACAATTCTGCGCGAAATCATACGAACGTAGGGGGTTGGATGCGTTATCACGCTGTCACGACGACGCTCCTACCGCGTCGACCGCTCCTCGCGGCGACCCGTACCCCACGTCAGACCGAAAAACAGTCGTGACGCCGTTGGTCGCAAACCTTTACTTTCTCCGTCACGCGATGCGGCCCAACCCACATACACATCGCGGTACCGCGCCGTCAGTCCGTACTCACCTTCAATGCCGCTGACCCTGTCTCCCGACGCCGACACTCGCCTTTGCTGACCTTTGTATCGAGATAGTACACCTTGAACGCGTAGCGTAACCCAAGAAACGGCGTAATCGTTGCTCCGCGGTACACCGGCTGTTCGATGCCAACGGAAAACCCGCCGCGCACCACGGCCACGCGCGACGATCCACGTCGACAGTAATACTGTGGTGTGCGTCAACTGGCGTTTCTTGTGTCCGCTCGAATGTCGCGCGCCGCAACTATGCCGTCGCAGGAACATTGCGGACCCTCGCTCTCGGGCTCGTGCCCGTCCATCGCTTAAACGCTCGCGAAAACGCCGCTGGATCTGAAAACCCCACCCGCTGTGCAACGTCGCCAACGGACAACGTGCGATCGCGTAAATAGTGCAGCGCCATCATATGTCGGGCGTCGTCGAGGATTTGTTCGAACGTGGCCTCTTCCGCTTTTAACGCACGGTACAGCGTGGGCCGACTCATGGCCAGTAACGTCGAGATACGATCCATGCTCACGCGACCCGTATGCAAGATCGGCAGTAGCGTCGCCTCCACTCGACCGCGCGTTGAACGCATTTGCGCGAGTGTTTTCAGCAACGCGTCGGCGTGCACCGTGAGCACACCAAGCGAATAGCGCGGAGCACGCGCGATGCGTTGCACGAGCCAAGCGGGGTCGAATAAAATCGCGCTCTGCGCACACCCAAATTTTACGGGTACACCCAACACGCGGACATATTCCTCGCACGATAGCGGTGCGTCATGCGCGAACTGCACCGCATACACGAGCCCTGGGTCGAACATCTTGCGTACGCTCGTCACCATGCGCGTGAATGTCGACTCGGTAAGTTCGGGACACAGGCCGTAGTGTTGCCGGTTGTCGATGAGCCAGACGCCACGCTCATCATGCTGTAGCACGTAATGATTTTCACCGTGCACACCGCCCACGTCCAGCGCAATGCGTCCGTATCGATTGAGCATCACAAACGCCTCGGTCACGGTTTCACAAGCGGCGCCAATTAGTGCAATGATCGAAAGATCCGCACAGTTAGTCGATGCGCCAAAATGTAGTGCCAGCGCCGGATCACTACACACTGATTGCGCGCCGCGCATCAGCGCGATGTACTGCAGCAGCGGCACGCGATTGAAGTGATCTGCAAGCAACGATGGATGGATCCCCGAGTGCTCCAGCAGCGCCTCGCGACCGGCGCCGTGTAACACGGCATACTCGAGCAGACCATGCGCGTAACCCGCGGCCATCGTCACGTCGGTGAGTGTTGCGGTTGCGGTGTCGCCGGAAGTCATGTTGTTGATCTGTGCGATCATGGTGGCCGTGGTGCCGACGACATATGCTCGGTGTTCAGTAGCCACGCCATCTGCGCGTCGCTGTCCTTGGATCTACGGCAACGCACGGAGCGGGTTTCGTTGACACACCATCGAATAGGAAGTACGCTGCTTCGGAGCGCGGCTGTGTTGTGGTACGTCGTGGCAGTTGTTGGACAGTTAATGTTCGCGCTGTACATCACGGTGCTTTACGGCGGTGGCGCGTTGCGCGGAGACCTCACTGTTTTTAACGCCGTCATGCCGAAGGGCTACGTGCAAGGTGACGCGCTGGGGAATGCCACGGTCTTCGTGCATTTAGCACTCGCCGTAGCCATCATCATTGGCGGTGCGTTGCAACTCATACCGTGGGTGCGAAAACACGCGCCCTGGCTGCATCGCCGCGTTGGCCGCACGTACATCATGGCTGCAGTATTGATCAGTGTTGGCGGATTATATCTCGTGTGGGTGCGCGGGGCAGTGGGTGACGTGACGCAGCATATCGCGTCAACGCTCAATGCGTCATTGATTGTGAGTTGCGGTATTCTCGCGTGGCGTGCGGCGCGAGCGAGCGATTTTGATCAGCACCGCCGTTGGGCGTTGCGCTTCTTTCTTTCGGCAAGCGGAGTATGGTTTTTCCGCGTTGGTCTCATGCTGTGGTTGCTGATCTTTCGACGTCCCGCGGGCTTTGATGCAAAGACATTTGAAGGTCCATTTTTATCGACCTTGGCATTTGCGGAATCAATTGTGCCGCTCGCGATGCTGCAGCTATATCTGTGGGCACACGAGACTGCGGGCGATCGCGCGCAGGTCATCGTTGCAATGCTGCTCGTGGTGCTCACATGCGCGATGGCGGTCGGGATTGTTGGCGCGACGCTGGGCATGTGGTTGCCAAAGATGCGCTGAGTGCGATGCTCGGCCGTGCTATTGAGTCAACGCCATCCGTTCAATCGCCGGCAGTCGTACGGTGATCAATCGACGCATACGTTCGAGCACAGCCGCGTCATCCGCCGCCGTCGCGTCTGGCGACAATCAACGCGCCTCCGCGAAAGGTGAGCCCGTCTGGCATCGAACGATTGCCGTGCATGGCAGATGATGCGGTGGGGTCGCTGACGAATGCGCGAACGCCGAGAGCACACGTTGCCTTTCGGCATTTGCTCTATCGCATGTCGGCGGGTAGCCGTATGTATCTCTGCTGTTGATTGCGTCGGCCCCGCAGGACACGTCCGTTCGTACGCCAGCGGCACATCCAAACTCTGCATTTTCTGTGAGGCGCCAATGCCGGATCCGAGTCTCTCGCTGCCACCAGCGGCTGGCATCATCAGGGCGCTTTCCCTGCTGATGATCGCGCTTATGGTGGGTGCCATCATTTACGCCACGTGGATCGTGATCGCGAATTGGAGTCACATCGGAGTTTGAGGAGGCAAGATGAATAAGCGGCAAACGCGCGCGTTTTTCTATGCCGGAACCGGGGTTTGTGCCCTCGTGTTCCTCGGAATGACGTGGGATACGCATCGGCAAATACCGAAACTGACAAACGAATCGAAGCTTACCTCTGAGGTAATTCAGGGAAAACGTGTCTGGCACAAAAACGATTGTATCAACTGCCACACACTGTTGGGGGAGGGTGCGTACTTCGCGCCCGATCTCACCAAGATCACGCAGCAGCGCGGAGCGCCGTACATCAAGGCATTTCTGAAGGACCCGTCGAAGTTCTATTCCGAGGAACGTGATCGCCGCCTGATGCCGACGCTCAATCTCTCGGACAAGGAGATCGATGATGTCATCGCCTTTCTCGAGTGGGTTGGGCACATCGATACGCAGGGATGGCCACCGCGTCCCATCCTCGTCTCGGGGTCCGCAATTCCCGGTACCGGGATCATGGGCGCGGTCGCCGGAGCGGCGCCGTCGAACGAGCCAATCGCACTCGGCCAAGCGTTGTACCGTGCGTCGCCCCCGGGTTGTTTCGCGTGCCACTCCGTTTCGCCGGGAGTGAACCTTGTGGGACCGTCGCTCGCTGACATTGCGGCAACGGCTCGTCGGCGCATTGCATCTCCGGCTTACCACGGTGCGTCCAAGGACGCAGCTGCATACATCCGCGAATCCATCCTGAACCCGAACGCCTTTGTGGTTGTCGGCCCGACTTTCTCGAGCGGTGGGCTTTCCCTCATGCCCGCAGGATTCGACGCGTCGCTCACTCCGCGCCAGATCGACGACCTCGTCGCCTACCTCATGACGCTTAAATAGGAGCATTGCACATGCGCTATAAGTCGCAGCGGGTAGCCTACGCGTACTGGGTTGTTGCGCTGCTCCTGTACGGACTCCAGATGGTGTTCGGACTCCTGGCTGTCGCGAAATACCTCGGTCCCGATCCACTGCTTCACTACCTCCCGTTCGACCGGGTCAAAGAAGTTCACACCAACGTCCTGCTCGTTTGGGTGTTGACCGGATTCATGGGAGGCGCGTACTGGCTCGTTCCCGAGGAGTCGCGCACAGAGCTGTATTCGCCGCGGCTCGCGTACGCGGCGCTCGCGCTGTGGACGACCGCGGGGGTCACGGCGGTGGTCGGCTACCTGTTCGGCTGGACGGAGGGCAACAAGCTCCTCGAACAACCGTATCCGGTGAAGATCGCGATCGTGATCGTCATGCTCATGTTCCTGTACAATTTGGGCATGACCATCTGGCGCGCAAAACGCCTGACCACCACTGAAGGCGTGTTGGTCGCAGGGCTCGCGCTCACAGCGATTCTTTACCTGCCCGCCCTGCTGGTCTTCGACAATTATACGCTCAGCATCTTCTACCGCTGGTGGACGGTGCACCTCTGGGTTGAAGGCGTGTGGGAGATGATTCAGGCAGGACTGCTCGCATACCTGCTCATTCGCCTTTCCGGGGCCGATCGCGAGGTGATGGAGAAGTGGCTGTACGTCATTGTCGGGCTCACATTCATCTCGGGCCTGATTGGCATGGCGCACCACTACTACTGGATCGGCGTTCCAGGATACTGGCTTCCCATTGGCGGATTCTTCAGCGCGCTCGAACCCTTGGTGTTCCTCGGCATGGCGATTTACGCGTACTCGGCAATGCGGCGTTCGGGGCTCGCGCATCCAAACAAGTTGGCCATTCACTGGACCATCGGCAGCGCAATATTCTCAGCGCTCGGTGCAGGCATTCTGGGCCTCGCGCACACGTGGCCGTCGGTGAACAAGTGGACGCATGGAACGATGATCACGCCGATGCACGGGCACATGGCGTTCTTCGGTGCGTACGTCATGATCGTGCTCGCAATTATCAGCTACGCAATACCCGAGTACTACGGACATTCGGACGAGAAGCGTGAAAGCAGCGTTGGGCTTTGGTCATTCTGGTTGCAGATAAGCGGCATGTTCGGAATGACGATGGCGTTTGCGGCAGCGGGCGTGACGCAGACCTACCTCGAGCGAATTCTCGGTATGGGTTATCTCGACACCCAACGCAAGATGCAAGTGCACTATGTCATGCTGACGGCGGCAGGCATCGTCTTTGTCATCGGCGTCGCGCTGTTTCTCTACGACTTCTTCATTCTGGCGCCGCGGTATGCGCGTAAGTCGTCAGCATGGACCGCTGAGGCGGACTTGGCGGAGGCGTGATGCGCGGTGCTGCAGTTCCGAACGTCATGCTGGCTCACGATTCGCGCCAAATGCAGGACGCAGCTCTATTTCCCGCGACTGAAGCGGAGCTGATTGGTGGTCTGCGCTATCCGCTCGCCGAGCCGTATTATGTGTCGGTGGGTGAGGAAGTGGCGTTGTTCGAGGCTGCGCATCAAGACGGCACAGCCGTGATGTTGAAAGGGCCGACGGGGTGCGGTAAGACGCGCTTCGTCGAGTACATGGCTTGGCGCCTTGGCCGCCCGCTTGTCACGATTGCCTGCCATGACGATTTGTCGGCGAGCGACCTTACGGGGCGGTATCTCATTCGCGGCGGCGAGACCGTGTGGCAGGACGGCGCACTCACGCTGGCCGCACGACATGGTGCGTTCTGCTACCTCGACGAGGTGGTCGAGTCGCGGCAGGATGTGGTCGTCGTCATTCATCCGCTCAGCGATCACCGCCGACTGCTGCCCATTGAGAAGCACGGAGAAATAGTCGATGCCGCGCCGGGATTTCAGCTTGTTGCGTCGTATAATCCCGGCTATCAGCATGCGCTCAAAGACCTTAAGCCAAGTACACGGCAGCGGTTCGTAATGATTGATTTCGACTTCCCGCCGACCGAGCTGGAGCGGGCGATCATCGTGCACGAAGGTGGAATAGATGCAAACACCGCCGGCCGCTTGGTGGAACTTGCAACGCGCGTTCGGCGGCTCCGCGATCGCGGGTTGCCTGAAGTGCCGAGCACACGCGTGCTGATTGCGACTGCGCGGCTCATCGCGCGCGGCATTGCACCACAAACCGCGTGCAGAGCAGCGCTTGCCGGCCCGCTTACTGACGACCCGGACGTACTCGCCGCAGTGCACGATCTGGTGGCGGCAACGATTTAAATTGGGAGAGCCAGAAGAAGTTCTCGTCGAGGCGGCGCATTATGCGACGGTCGCGGCGCGCGCACTTTGGGCCAGTCACCGTGGTGCTGATGATCGGCTGCGCCTGGCAGATGTGCATCGACGGCTCGAGCTTCTCGTGGGAGCGCTTTTTCCGGGAGCCCCGCCAATTGGCGTCGCGCCGCCGCCTCCGCCGCTTCCGCTGCTTGCTCGCCTAGCCTCGCCGTTGTCTTCCAGGGCACGGCCAACTACCGCGCTCGCATCAACCGACGGGCAACGGCTGCGCCTTCCCGCCGTCATGGACGGACCGGTCGGAGCAGCAGCGATTACGCGCTATCGTTTGCTCGTGCTCGAGCAAGCGGCTCGAGCAGCACGCGGCACGCCCGCAGCGCTTCCCGCAGGTGATCCGCTCGTTCGCGACCTTTTCCTCCTCGCCGAGTCAGCGGCGGTCGATCAGCTGTTGTGGCGCCTATTGCCAGGCATGCGCATCGACCTTGCTGCGGCTCGCGCGGATGCGCTGGCAACACGGGTACATAATGTCAGCGCGCGACTGAGTCCACAGGAAAAAGCGGTCGAACAACTCATAACGGCGCTCCTCTCGGCCGATTGTTCTTCACCGCCCTCGGACGTCCCGTCGTTCCGTACCCCAGCCGAGTCGAGCCGCTGGGCAACGGACATGTCGAAACGCATTCGGAAGGCCACCGGACGCTATCGTGGAGTTCCGCCCGTCGCGCTGTGGGGAACGGTCTCACTATCGCCCGATGCCGTTCCAATTGCTGCAACAAGGCGCGACGCCACCGACGCGAAGCGCCCTCCGCGTACGCACACGATGCCGCGGCGCCCGCGTGCTCGCGAGGAAATTGAGGACGAGGACGACGAACGCGTCGGTACATGGATTGCGCGCGCTGACGATGCACAGGAAAGTGTGGAAGATCCGATGGGGCTTCAGCGCCCCACCGACCGCTCGGAGGACGCCGATCCAGATGACCTCGGCGACTCACTGTCGGATTTGCGAGAGGCTCGGCTTGTGCGCACGCCCGAGGCACCGCGCGAAGTTCTTGCAAGCGACGAGCCGCTTCCGCGAGCGTCGGCACCGCATGAACGCGCGCGGCGCGATGCTGCCGTTGTCTATCCCGAGTGGGATTACCGCGAGCGGCGTTATCACGCTGCGGCTGCAGTGGTGCGCGAGGTGTCGGTGCCGAGCGGCGACTCCGTGTGGGCGCGCGATGCGCTCGAGCGACATGCGACGTTGGTGCGCCGTGTGCGACGCGACTTCGAGCGATTGCGGCCACGGCGCGAGATTCTGCGGCATCAGCTCGATGGCAGTGATCTCGACCTGGATGCGTTCGTCACGGCGACTGCAGATGCGCACGCGGGTGTGTCGCCGGATGCTCGGCTCTATCTCGCGGACCGTCGCATGCGTCGCGGCGCTGCAATCTTTCTGCTTGTCGATGTAAGCGCGTCAACCGATTCGTGGGTTGCGGGCTCGCGGCGCGTCATCGATGTCGAGCGCGAGGGGCTGCTCATTGTGGGAGAGGCGCTCGCCGCGCTTGGCGACCCGCACGCAATATTCGCTTTTCGCGGAGAGGGCGCGGGGAATGTCGAGGTGCTGCCGGTGAAGCGCTTCACCGACCGCACCGGTGTTCAGGTGCGGAATCGCATTGCAGCACTTGAGCCCGACGGCTTCACGCGTGTGGGTGCAGCGGTACGTCACGCAACGGCGTTGCTCTCGCGTGAGCCGGCTACGCAGCGCGTGCTGTTGGTGCTGTCTGACGGGCGCCCCAACGATATTGACATATACGAAGGGCGCTACGGTCTTGAGGACACACGGCAGGCGTTCGCGGAGGCGCGGGTGCAGGGCGTTCACCCATTCTGCCTTACCGTTGACCGGGAAGCGCCGAGTTATGCATCGCGCGTGTTCGGGGATGGCGGCTATGCACTACTGCGCCGTCCTGAGCGACTGCCTGAAGTACTGGTCAGTGTGCTGCAACGGCTGCTGCGCGGTTGAAGTGCGCAGCTTGTAGATCTTCTTTCTTTCGTCGTTGCTCACGTGGACGGAAATGATGACGTCTTCACCCGCCTTCTAAGGCACCGAACTCGCTAACGCTCCGTACGTGGTATCGGCCTCGCGTGGGTTGCGAGAGTCGATGGGAACGCGCGACGTATCGCGGCGACCGTCATGCGATGGTGTGCGTAAACTCGCGTCTCTTGCGTTCGCTACGAAGCTGCGGCTCGGCCGTGCTATTGAGTTAACGCCAATCAGTTCAATCACCGGCAGCCGTACGGTGATCAATCGACGCCTACGTTCGGAGCACGGCCGCCTCAACCCCCACCTGCCGTTGCGTGGCGTGTAGCACATCGTCGAGCACTGCTCGAAGCGTGGTTGTAGTGCGCTCAATGATGGAGCGAACAAGTGTTGGTGAGCGAGCTGCACGCCGTTCTCCGTGTAAAGGAACGCGAAGCTTTTGGCGTGCGCGTTGGTGTTGCTGAGGCAGATGTTGGCGATGGTCGCTCACGTCGCTCCGGCCAGCTACTTCTGCCACACCGCATCGAGGATTTGCTTGAACTGGTCCTCCTCTTTCAGCGCTCGGTACAGCATGGGCCGACTCATCGCCAACAGCGTCGAGCAACGATCCATGGTCACGTGGCCGGGCACGATCACCGCTAGGCGCGATACCCATGCCAAGCGATAAGGTATCCGTTAAAAATGCTGAACGCTTCGCGAACAAGTGGCCATGTCGTGTTCAACGTCGCAAGCTTGTCTGACCACTTCCGCCAATTGACGCCCCACAATAACGTTGCGCAGCGGCTACGCTAAGCGTTTCTGCACAGGGGCATCGTTTATCACCCACGGAGAATTCATGCTGCAGCGCGCTCGTGGTTTTCGCTACATCTGCGTGACAACAGTCACTATGCTGCTGCTGTCATCGTGCGTCGATACAAAAAACATTACTGGTCCGGCAAACCAGCCGCGCGCCAGCGCCGTCAGCAACGCTAGTAGTAATGGTGCAAACGGGAATTCGCCGGAATTAAATACACGGCATGAATTCCATACTCGAGATTTTTACGCGAAAACGGGCAATGCACGCCCAACCAACTCCGGCATTTCTTATCACGGCGGAACGGTCATCGCGGGCACCGCAACAAAAGTTGTTGCAATTTATTGGGGCACCGGCACGATTTACGCGAACCAAGCAATTGGCTCCGGACTTGGAACCGCCGATCCAACACTTATTGGCTCATTTTTGCGCAGTTTAGGAGGTTCGCTGTATTTCAATATCAATACCACGTACTACAACGCGTCGAACGTGCGCGTGTTAAACCAGGTTGCGTACACAAGTTTTTGGACAACTGGATCTGACGTTGCCGGTCCATCGCTAAGTCCAACCGATGCGGATATGACCAATCTCATTCAGCAAGGTATAACACTGGGCAAAATTGCCTATGATGCCAATACGGTTTATGCAATCTTTACTGGTGCTGGCATTAATCTCGGCGGTGGATTCGGTTCGCAATATTGTGCGTATCACACGCACGCCACGACGAGTAAGGGAATCGTGTACTACGCGGCCATGCCGCACAATCAAGATTTCGCCGCAGGATGCACGTCGCAATTCGGATCACCTAACGCGGACGTCGCGGCAAATTCCGAAGTGAACACGTTAGCGCATGAAATCGAAGAGACCACAACTGATCCGCTGGGCAACGCGTGGTTTGACAGTCGCGGCTATGAAAACGCCGACAAATGCGCTTGGACATGGGGTACAACGTTCTCCGCCAACGGCGGTGTAGCCAACATGACGCTGGCCGACGGTAAGTCGTACCTCATACAGCGCAATTGGGTGAACGCAGGCGCCGGTGGCTGCGCGCTTTCGTACTGAGTGCAGTCACTGTACTTCTGACGCCGAAACATCACAGCAGATAGTTTCTGCGCCGATTTCGCCTTAAGGATTGTCCTGCCGTTAGCCCCAAATTTGTGGACCATCGACATACGCGTCGATGGTCCACAAGTGTTTGCATACACGAGTCTGCTTGCGGACTGCAGCAGGCGTCCTAGAATATTGCTCTCCCGCGCGGCTCCTCGATTCTGTGTTGGGCGAGGAGTATTACCACTTGCAACGAGGATACAATGCATCGTCAATTCGCACGTTTCGGAGCGATTTTAGGACTGTTATCGTTCGCCGCTTGCACGAATGAAGTCGCGAGTCCCGCCGCACCGGAATACGTCGGCCAACCTCGGCTCGTCACCGGTCCAGCGTCGTTCAGTTGGAAAGGTGTGCTCTGGAGCGTTTCCACAAATGCCGACGCCAGCATCGACGGGAACGGGAATGCGGTCCTGCTGCGCACCGAAGCCGGCGATAACACACTGACCTCTGCTGGCGATCCTACCGTAAACGACAACGGCACACCGTGGATGCTGTTCTCGTATGAGGATGACGCCTTGTCTCAACAAGGGTTCGACCTGTTCATCAACTACAACTCGTCCGGCCCACGTCTGTCGGCAGGCTCACTGTTCTCGATTACGACCGGTATCGGCTTCGAGCGGTACAGTACGCTGCCCGCGATTGAGCAAGTCCTGTTTTGCGCTGGCTGCACCGTTCCTGGTCGAGTGGCGGGACGACACACCATTTATATCGGCAAGCGCGCCGATGGTACCACCGACATGAACTTCGACGGCGTGTGGTCCAGTGGCACGTTCCTTAAGGACAATGGTCAGACGCCGTTTGCATACGCCGAAACGATGCTGCGTCGGCGCGGAGGGGCGCTCGGGTCAACGGCCACCTACTACGACTTCCGCAAGGGAGGCAACCACCCCGCTGGCGGCAATAAAGACGCATGTAAGAACGGTGGATGGACCGCGTCGGGACTATTTACAAATCAAGGGCAGTGCATTCAGTATGCGAACACCGGCAAGTAACGCGTAGCGGAAGAAGCAAAACTCGCGAAAAAAGCAAACGAATGTCTCGGACCAAACAACTCGTGGTCCGAGACATTCGCCGTTTCACCCTCACGTAACGCGTGTTACTTAATGCGCACCGTCGAGATGTTCAGGTAGCTACTTCGACACCGCCGCCAATCGCTTCATCTCGGCAGACATCGTGCGCACACGCGCGCTGTCCTTCGCCTTTGCGACATCCGCATCAACCTGCTTGGCGAGTTTGCGCAACGACGCGCCACGCGCTGCACCGGTTTGTTTTTCTGCCGCGTTCAGCGCCGCATCAATGGCCGAGGTGCGCGTTGAGGCGAGGCCGTTGTTACGTACGAGTTGGTCGAGGTAGGAACGAACGACGGGAAATGCCGCCGGCCACGTAATGCGTGGTTGACTTTGCGGATTGAATTGGTCGAGGACCACCAACTTCGCCGCTGCAATTTCGTTCACGGAGAGATGCGCGGAGGGCACCAGTTCGAGGACGTCGAGACCGCGCGCCATTTCGGACGAGTAGATCGCACCGTTGTAGTAATACGCGCCCCACGAACCGCCAATTGTTCCTCGCGCTGGAGCTCGGGCGCCGCCGGTTGGACCGGCATCGATGAGTGGCGGGGCATCAACCGGACCGCGATCAAAGAATCCGATCTCGAACGGTTTATCGGCGTCGGTGAAATCGATGATGTCGATACCGCCCTGATACCATCCTTGCACCATGATATCGCGACCGGGCACGGGTACCAGCGCTCCGTTGTGCGACACACAATTTTCTTGTGCGCTCTGCGCGGTCGGGATCTTGAAGTACGCATGCTGCTTAAACTTCTTCGCGCGATCGATCGTGAGCGTCGTGTTGCCACCCATCTCCATCATGTTGTTGGCCTGACAATTCGGGGACGTGCCGCCGCCCCATTCATCAGTAAACACGATCTTTGCGCCATCGTTGCTAAACACCGCGGTGTGCCAGAGCGAAAAATTAGTGTCGGCCGCTGCATCGAGTCGAACGGGCTTTTCTGGGTTGGAAATGTCGACCAGCAATCCGTAGCTGCCGCACGCGCCAGCGAGCAAATGCATAGCCGGATATGCACTCACGTCGTGGCAATTTCTCGGACCGGTTGGCGGCGGTGTGGGCGCTGCCGCTGCCGTGGCAGAATCAGCACCACGTGGACGACGCTCCACCGCACCGGCACGACGTGGCGCTGGCATCATGTCAGTGAAAATGCGTGCGCCCGTTACAACGGATGCTTGCTCTGGATTTTTCAACGACACTTTGATCACGTCTAACCGATACATCGAATTGGTGGTGTCGGCAGGATCGTCGTTCGACACACAGCCGGCGAGTTCTGTTGCCGGTCGCGCGCCTTGGCTGCCGGACACGTAGAGATAGATGACGTTCTTGTCCGTCGGACTTGGAACGACCGTGTGCGTATGTGAGCCTTTGCACGTTTGCACGTTCTTGATCAGTTTCGGCAGCTTCGGATCGGATACATCGAAGATGCGCACACCAGCCATGTGATCGGCAGGATTTTGTACACCACCCTTCCCACAGTCATTGCGATTGCCGGCACCCTCGGCGGAGATGAAGAGCAGGTTGCCGTAGATCGAGGGGTCGCCTTGCGACGTGATGCAGGAGACGACCGCGACCTTTACCGGGTGCGAGGTATTACTCACATCCCAAATCGAAAAACCCGCGAAGTTTCCTTGGTAGACATACGAACCGCGAAACGCCATATCGGAGTTCACAAACGTCAGACCGCGCGCCGTGTCAAACTCCGCCGCTTTCGGTGTGAACGAGAGCAGTTTCATGCCGCTAATTGCCGTCCCGGCATCAAGCACACCGGATTTCAATCCGTTGCGCGGATCGTTACCGGTGGGGTACGTCTGCGCATGAATCGACGAGGTGGCAGACAGCGCGCAGATGACGGCGATTGCGGACAGTGGACGCACGATGCGCGTGCTGAACACGTAAGTAGTGCACATCTATCGAAACTCCGTTCCTGAAAGGTCAACCAGCATCTGATGCATCAGTGCGATCTCGGCGGTTTGTACGAGTTCGACATCGTTGGCAAAGACCGAAATGTCGACGTCCTGCGCGGCGCGCGGCGTGGCGAATAGATCGGCCACCATTTTCAGTGCGCCTTCGTGATGTTGGATCATGAGCGTGAGAAACTGGCGGTCAAACTCCGCGCCGCGCGTTGCTTCCAGTGTCGCCAACTGCGCGTTGGTAAGCATGCCGGCCATCATCATCGTGCGAAACGAATTCGTGTCGGGCGCCATCTGCTTGTTGGCCACCAACCATTCTTGCATCAAGCGAATTTCCGCGCGCTGCGATTGATCGATTTTCTTGGCGAATCGAAGCACGCGCAGGTTGATCCCGCGTGATTCGGCCAAGCGCGACATGTAAATGGCTTGCGCATGATGGGCGATCATGCCTTGCATGAAGTCCACATCGGCGGCGGTGTAGAGAGCGCCGGGCGGGATTGTAACCGGCATGGACATGCCGGCGTGCATCATGTGCTCGGCCGCAGACATCGGTGCGTCGGCCGCGGCTGGTTGTCCGGAGGAGGCAACCTTGGTTGGAGTCGCGATGTTTGGACTACGCGTTCCCGAGGCGCACGCGAGCGCCGATGCGAGCACGAGCAGTGGTGCAATCAACGTTCTGCGCGCGGTGAAGCTCTTCAGGCTGTGCACCATACGTTCGGGGACACCCAGCGAAAGGAAACGGACACGACCACGACGGCGCGTTGTCGAGTGACGCAGCAATAAGACGATACGGTGGGTGATCACTGGAGACAAGCAGCGCGGGTGCACTCGACCGACGGATCGCGTTACCGGGTCGACGGCATTGCCGACACAAAAAGGACGCTCACCCGAGCGCCGTTTTAACTATGCCACCACAGCCTGGCCGCTACCGGCAGCGCTAGGCGCGTAAGGTTACGCCTCGATCCGAAGCCCACGATTGATGCCAATCCCGCCGCGAGCTGCGCGACTGTGGCAGGCTCCGGCGCGACCGCGGTGACTCCTTGGCGCACTTATGTTATCAAATTGAAAGTACGGACTCACTTGCGAAAACTTTACGCTCACGAGGTTCGTCCACGTGTTAGCGAACGTATTCGTCGAAAATGTAGGAGCGCCGCCTGATGGGTTCCAACTCATCATCTGCGTGACAGTGCCGCCGCCCGACAAATCGCCGGTGAAAGTCACGAATCCGCCAGCGGCGTTGCTATTCAGCGCGGCAAGATCACTCGACGTGATGCCGAACGATCCGCCGTCAAGCTTGGTCAACATTAGTACGTGCCGCTGCCCGCTCCAAAATTCAACTGCAATCCAGCTTCTAGGTGCGTTGTCGCGAATGTGCAATTTCCGCCCGGACACAAATTGTTACTAAATGTCATGGTCTGCGCAGCGAGCGGTCGGACAGCAAGCAATTAGTGGGCCTTATGTTGGCTCGACGGTCGGGCAACGTGCGTGACGCACTTCACCGCCTGAAGTGGCGCACTTCAATCTTCTCTCCGATTACGATTGTCAACATGTCTTCCGCTCCTTGAAGCGGCCCTGCATACGTCTTCCGCGTAAGACTGATCATATTTTCAGTGTTTGGCGCGTGTGAAAAAACCGCCAGTCGCGGCCGCACTCGGTTGAATATCTCACCGGCCTGTTCCGGCGTGGTGTGATGCGCGATGATTGCTTCTATTGCCGCCAGATACGGATGGTCCGTGCGATTCCGCACCGCCTCTGGATCGATGCCTTCGTGGATCAGCACATCAACGCCTTGTGCAATGCGAATCAAGTTCTCCGAGACACGTGTATCTCCAGAGAGCGCGACGGAATAGCCTCGATAGTCAATGCGATAGCCGAATGCGGGTTGCACGGGTCCATGATCAACCAAGAACGCCGTCACCTTCACACCATGTTGGTTAAACACGATGCCTTGCTTGATGTCGTGGCTGACCACTGCAATACCCGAGGCTGGAAGTTTCTCGTCCACATCGCGGCGCACGTGCACATCAAACGCAAACGCCTGCTGCATGTGGTCCATCATGTGACGCGTTCCACTCGGCCCCCAAACTTCGAGCGGGATTATTCGTCGAGCTCCGGCCCAGCCAGTCAACAGGAGGTCCGGAATCTGAATCACGTGGTCTGAGTGCAGATGCGTGAGAAACAATCGATTAATCGAACCGATTGAAATTCCCATTTGTGTAAGCCGTAGAGTTGCACCACGTCCGCAGTCGAATAAGAAGCGTTCACCACCTGCCTCGATCAAGATACTTGCTCCGAATTGCTGCAAGTCGACTCTTGGTCCAACGCCGGTACCAAGGAGCAGAACCTTGAAACTGTCGGATGCCGCCACGAGAGTGGCGCTCCGCACTGGTACGGGCTGCGCACTCGCGATGCCAGCGTGAGATGGGTGTAACGGTCCTAACAACAAACACGCGAACAGCACTGAAAACGATTGGCGTTTGGTCATGTGCGCATGACCAGATAGCCTTCAGCAGTGCGCACAACGTGTATCACGAAGCAGCTCGACGCAGGCCCCAAAGTACGAGTACAGCGCAGCCAATGATCGTCAATCCAACGGACACAAAGCCGAATTTCACGATGCTCTCTTGCATGGCCTGTGCGCTGTAACCCGCGGCTGCAATCGGTGAGAGCGCCGACGTACCAAGAGTCGCTGCGAGCGACGTTACCAACCAGTTCCCGTACGTGCCAACGAGGCCACTCCAGTAAGCCGCGATCTTGAGACGTGGTGACAGCCGTACCTCTGGCCACACGGCACCAAGGGCTAATAAAAAAATCCCGTTCATCACGCCTTCAAGATGTGCCGCGAGGCCCATGCGAAGGTTGTGGAACTGCGGTTCGATCAGGCCAGTGAGAAGACCGAGCAAAAACAACAGCATGCCATGCCAGAGGAGCTGACGTTTCAGGTCGTCCACACGTACACCCGTTGGTGAGGGCAACTTATCAGTTTCGCAACAGCGGCGACGCGAGCGAAATATGAACCAGCACAATCATGTGGCGGCGTCTCCTAGTGCGCCAGTCGATCCCGTGTTTGCATAAGCAGAGCGATGGCGTCAGCGAGGTGGTCCGCCGTGATGTGATGATCGCTGCGCTCTATGCGCAGTCGCTGCGCGGTCATGAGCACCTCCACATCGCGAAAACCTGCCGGTGTCTCAAACTTGTAACACGCCATTTCGAGCTTCAGCCCGTTGGGATCGTGGAAATAGATGGAATCCATGAACCCGCGATCGCGCTCGAGAAATTCAATACCGCGTTCGCGCAATCGTGCAGGCACTTGTTGAAACGTGGCGCGCGATACGTTGAACGCGAGATGCTCCACGCACCCGATGTCACGTGGCGCATGTCGTCGCGCATCAGTGCGTGACTCATTGGTGAATACCGTGAGCAAACGTCCGTCGCCTGGATCGAAATACAAATGATTCTCGTCGGCATTGCCGAGGTTCGGCTGCTCAAGTACAAACGGCATGCCGAGCACGCCTTCCCAGAAATCAATGGCGCTCGTTCGAGTAGACCCTACAATCGTGATGTGATGCACGCCCTGCACTTGGATTTTTCTCACCGTCAGCGCCTCGAGGTAGTGGATGTCGGTGTATGTGCTGCGCCGCATGCCGTGGCCGACCATTGGCGGGTCCGCCGCGCAGCGAGCATCAGCGACGCATACCTCCGTGACCTTTCGAATTCTGGAGGAATGGGTTGATGCGTACAGTGAACACGCGGCGTTCGCCAGTCGCATACAACGTAGCAATCGTTGCGTTCGTCGCAATGGCAACGGTCGCGCGCAATGGAGCCTGCGTGACTGCGTGACGCCAGCGTCAACCTCTTGTCGCCGGATCTCGGACGATGGACCGTCATCAACGCGACGACCGAGTGGTATATCAAGGTGCTCGACCTGTGGTCAACGGCCGATGCAGCATTGCAGCCTACGCTAGCGCGTATTCGCTTGGCACTCGTCGGCAGGCCTTTGTGACAGTCACTGGCGCGAGTGATCATCTCGCACCATCATCTGCGCGTGATCGACTCCTCCGAACTCGCGCAGCGACTCGCCGCTGCATTAGGCGACGGCTACACCGTGCAGAAGCCACTCGGAGAAGGCGGCTTTGCGGTCGTGTTTTTGGTGAAGGACCTCATGCTCAAACGTGATCTCGCCGTGAAGGTGCTGTCGCCCGACATGATCACATCGAAGGCGGTGCTCGAACGCTTTCGCCGTGAGGCCGAGACCGTCGCGCACTCTCGCACCCAAACATTGTTCCGTTGCATTTCATTGGGCAAAACGACTCGCTATTGTACCTCGCGATGCAATGTATCGACGGCGGTTCCATTGCCGATCGGCTCACGCACGAACAACGATTGCCGATTGAAGACGCCGTGCGCGTGATGCGCGAGGTTGCCAGCGCATTGATGCACGCACACAAGCGTGGTGTGATTCATCGCGATATCAAACCAGCAAACGTGTTGGTCGACGCCGAGTCGGGCCGATCGCTCGTGACAGATTTTGGCATCGCACGTTCGGGTGACGCGAAAGGCTTGACCGCGACCGGCACGATGATCGGCACCGCGGCATACCTGTCGCCCAAACAGATAACTGGCGACAGCATCGATCACCGCGTTGACATTTATGCGCTTGGTGTCATGGCGCACGAAATGTTGACAGGTCGCGTGCCGTTTGATGGTGCAACGCCGACTGCGGCAATGCTGATGCGGCTTGGAGGTCCACCGGCGGCGGTTACGACGCTACGTGCCGACGTCCCACAACACGTGGCCGATGTTATTACACGGTGTCTCGCGGCGGATCAGGCTGACCGGTACGCAAGTGCTGACGAGGTTCTCCAAGCGCTCGACGCGGAGATGTTGACGACGGGCGGACGATCAACGCGCGCCAGTCCGGTGACGAAGCAAGCGAATCGTGCAACGTTGCCTCTTGGTGTCGCGGCGCTGGCGATCGTGTTGGCTGGCGCAGCGTGGTGGATGACGACTGGTCGTCCGGCAAGGCGCGCGGTTGGTTCGGCGGCACAAATGGCTGAGCAGTCTGCGGCCGACGATGTGGCCTTCGTGACCATCGCAGAAGGCGAGTACACCATTGGCAATGACAGCGGCCCGGCACTCGTTCGTCCACAACACGTGGCGCATGTTGCCGGGTTTCGCCTAGAACGCACAGAAGTCACGGTGGACGCGTACGATCAACTGGTGATCACGAAACGTGCGCCGTCACCGTGGGGCGCGGTAAAGCCGCTCGGCACGTTGCCCGTAACGCGTGTGACGTGGGGTGACGCGGAAAATTATTCTGCGCTCAAATATCCAAATGACGGGCGGCTGCCAACTGAGGTTGAATGGGAGGCTGCGGCGCGTGGAGTCGCGGGGCGCACGTATCCGTATGGCAATACTCCCGATGGCGCGAACACCAATACGATTTCTGTACGACGTAACGGGCCAGCACCGGTTGGAAGCTTTCCGCGCGGCGCAACACCGGAAGGGTTGCAGGACATGAGCGGCAACGTGTGGGAGTGGACCAGCTCCCCGTGGCAGGCGTATCCTGGTGCGACGCCGTTGCCCAAAGCGATGTTGCAATATCGCGTCTTTCGCGGTGGCGCGTTCGACACGCAACAGGCGGTGGCAACGGGTTGGATACGCGGTTATTTGAAGATGACTTCGACATCCGAGGAGTTGCCAAGAGTGGGATTCCGATGCGCGCGGTCCGCAGCAACGACACCGCACCCACCGTCGTAGCGCAACTGTAGCGTGGCGTCATTCTCTCGTCACACCCACTGGATATGCTCGATCAATGATTGTCGGCACGTCGTGCCTTCGTTTCCTATCTCGGAGCTCTCCACGTGCCCTTTGTCTTTGTTCGAAGTATGCGCACTCGCTTTGCAGCGACATCGCTGTTGTTCTCGCTCTGCCTGTTGCCAGTCGCGCTACGGGCGCAGGCAACGCCACCCGCGCGCACTGCCGCTGCGCCGAGCGGCGACGTGCGCGGACGTATTACCAACGCCACGAGTGGAACGCCGCTCTCCAACGCGACGGTGCAAATCATTGGCCTGACAGACACCATCGCCATCGGCGGCGCCGCTGCACGCAGCGATGGAAGTTTTCGCGTTGCACGGATACCACTCGGTCGACATCGCGTACTGGTTCGTGCCCTCGGGTTTGGGCCGCGCGCGATGCCGTTCACATTGACGGCATCCGCCCCCGCTGCGGACGTCGGCGCGATTGCCATGACGGTGGCCGCGACAGAGCTGCAGCGATTGACGATCACGGAACAACGCGAACGACAGGTTGAGCTCGCGCCAGATCGCTACACGTACATTGTCAAGGACATGCCCACGACGCGTGGTGGCACAGTCGTGGACGTCTTGCGCACGGTGCCGGCCGTTGACGTCGACATCGACAATATTGTGAGCCTGCGCGGCGACAATGGCGTGATCATACAAATCAACGGTCGGCCGAGCCCAATGAAGCCGGCGCAACTCGGCAACTTTCTGGCGCAGTTGTCAGCGGCGCTCGTCGAGAAGGTGGAGGTCATACCGAATCCATCGGCACGCGACAATCCCGAGGGTTCGGCAGGGATCATTAACATCGTCCTCAAGAAGAAAGCCGATGCGGGATCGAGTGGTGCACTGACGCTGGCTGAAGGCACGACGGGTCGCACCGACGCGGGCGGCAATATCGGTTATCAACGTGGCCCGCTCACATTCTTTGGCGGCTATGGATTTTTGCGTGACCAGCGGCCACGCACTGAGTCGTTAGCGCGCACAAACCGTTTCGCCACGCCACTGACGTATCTCGATGAAACCGGCACGCGTACGCAGGAACCGTTGTCGCACACGCTCAGCAGCTCCGTGCGCGTCAAGTCCGGTAAGCGTGACGAGTTTGCGAGCGATGTGTTGTTTAGCACACGCCGCGAGACGGGCACTTACAATTTGCAGTATCGCGATCTCAGCGCGTCACAGCAGATCACCGGCTTGCGTGACCGCAACAGCACGAGTGTGAACAACGAGAGTAATCTCGAAGCGACCATCGAGCACACGCACACGTTTGCTGAGGACAACGAGCTGACCACGGAGTTGCGTTTCGTTCGCGCGTCGGAAGGCGGACCGAATACGTACAGCACGCAGCAACGCACGCTTACCGGAAGCGCGTTTGGTGACCCAGCGCTCGAGACCACGCGTACTGGAGAGAATCCTACCGATCGCTCGCTCAAGATTGACTACGCGCGACGACTCGCTGAGCACCTGCAGTTGCGCGGCGGATATCGCGGCGCCTTGACCAACATCCATACGTACCTCGACACGCGCGTGCAGAGCGTCCTTTCCGGTGCATTCGTGCCGGATCCGACCCGCACGAACGACTTTACGTATCGTCAATTGGTCAACGCGGCATATGGCATGCTCACCGGCTCTGTTGGCAAACTGCAGCTGCAGGGTGGTGTGCGCGTGGAGCAAGCCAACACGCGATTTGTGCTCACGCGAACCGCCATGCGGTTCGACCACACATACACGAGCGTGTATCCAAGCGGTCTCGTGTCGTATCAGATGAATGAGGCACAACAGGTCAAGCTCAGTTACTCCACGCGTATTCGTCGCCCTGATGATCCAGATCAACTCGATCCGACGCCGCACTATCAAGACCCGCTCAACCTGTCACGCGGTGACCCGCAGCTGAGGCCAGAATATATTCGGGCGCTCGAGCTTGGACTCCAGCGCACAGCAGCCCGTACGACGTTGCAAATCACGCCGTTTTACCGGCACACGATTGATGCGGTACGACGCGTGCGTAGCATCGACAACGTCGGCGTGACGACCACGACGTTCGCCAATGTGGCGAGTCTCGATGCGGTCGGTGCGGACGCGACGATCGCGCTGCGTGGTGGTCGACTCTCGGGCTTTCTCGGCACCAGTGCGTTTCGCCAGTCGAGCAATGCCGCAAACCTTGGGCCTGGAATTTCCGCGCGCGGCTTGGGCTGGACGGCACGATCAAATGCCGCGTGGCGCATCACATCAGCGTTGGACATGCAGGCCATTGTCACCTACCGCGCGAAGCAAGTCGTCGAGCAGGGGACCAACCTCGCGCAGGGGCGCTTCAACTTTGCGGTGCGTCAGAAGCTCGCGAATGACAAGGTCAGTTTGACGCTGCGCGTGACCGATCCGTTTAGCACCGAGCGTGAGAAGTCGATCACCGACGATCCGCGATTTTATCAAGCATCGCAGCGATTTCGTCGCGTGCGCGGCGTGTTGCTGAACGTGACGTGGAATTTTGGGAAGCCGATCAAAGGGCAGACGACCAACGAGATCGACTTGTCGACGGGCGGCGACTAAGGGCTGGTGCCGGCGCGCCGAGTGTCGGTAAGCTTTGTTGTACAAAGTACTTGACAGTTGAAGAGCTCGCGCGTATGCATCATCGACGCCACACGCGCCCCATTCGCGCCTTCACGTCTTCCCGCACCGGAGAGCGACTCATGCAGATCTCTGCCTCGCGGATCCTCATTACCGCGCTCATCGCGGGCGTTGTCGGCGATCTGCTACTGCGCGGCGGCAACATGTGGCGTTTAGGTTTCGCTATTTGGATTATCGGCTTGGTCGCCAGTGTGATCGTGCTTGATAGGAGCGGCTCGCGCGAACGCAAGCTGATGCTCGTAGGTATCGTCGTCGCTGCACTGGGACTCGTATTGCGCGACGCCCCGATGCTCTACGCCATCGACTTCCTCTCGCTGCTGTGTATGGGTGTGCTGGTTGTCTGGCACGGCAGCGGTCAAACATTCGCTGATCTTTCGATTGTTGAAGCCGTGCGGGCCGGCGCTCTGGCCGCAGCGAACACGCTTGCTGGTGCAGTTCGCGTGCTTAGTCGCAGCGCTGCAGAACGCGCGCCGGACCGCCCAGACACAGGACGCACGCGGGCACTGCTCATCGGCGTCGTGTTGACAGTGCCCCCGTTGGCCGTGGTAACGCTGCTGCTCATGTCGTCCGACAAAGTGTTTGAGGGGCTGCTCCAGCGCATCGCGAACTCGCTCACCTCTGACCTGTTCGTCATCGTGCTTATCGCGTGGATCTCCGCCGGCTGGCTGAGCGCCGCCACTGGCGATGTGCTCGGCGCCACTGTCCAAGTGCCGACGTCGCCGAGACTGCGTTTCGCGACCATCGCGGTGCCGCTGTACTCACTGGTCGCATTGTTGACACTCTTCCTCGTTACGCAGACGCGCGTGCTCTTCGGAGGCGCGGAATTTCTGCGTCAGACGGAGGGGCTCACGGTCGCGAACTACGCGCGCGATGGATTTTTTCAGCTTATCCTTGCTGCGGGTATCGTGCTCGGCACGCTGGTCGTGGCGGAGTGGCTACTCCTTTCCGACGCCCGCGCGCGCCGTCAGTACCACATTGCAGGGGCAATCCTGCTCGGCTTGGTGACTGCGCTGCTCGTTTCCGCAGCGGCCCGCGTTGGCATTTACGTACAAATATTTGGGCACAGTGTGGATCGCATCTTCGCGTGTGCGGCAATTATCTGGGTGCTGGCGACGCTGGTTACGTGCGCCATGACTACGCTGCGAAATCGTCCGCTCCGCTTCGCGTCGACGATCGTTCAAGTGACGATTGTCTGGGTCGTGCTGATGAACGTGGTAAATCCCGAGGCGTTGGTGGTGCGCCTAAATATCGCGCGCGCCGTAGCAGGCGCACCGTTCGACGCGCAGTACCATGCGCACCTCTCGGCCGATGTGGTGTCGTCGCTCTTGTCGCATGCCGTGCAACTGCCGACTGCGGAGTGTCAGGCGGTGCGCACTGAACTTTCGCGAGCGTGGAACGCGCGGCAAACGCCGAGTGTGACAAAGGATTCTCACTGGCGCGGATTGAGTCTTCCGCTCGCGCGCGCAGAACAGTGGTACGCTGCGGGTGCGGCGGTGCAGTGCAATGCATCGCCGTAACGCAGGAGCGTCGCTCGTCCAAAGCTGAGCGCATGATGAGCGGCGGCGCCGACTAACGCGTCTGCTTACCTCTTCGCGCGGGAGTGATCGCTAGCAATCCCTTCTCCACTAATGCGGGCGGCCTGCGCACCGGCGTGATGTGCTCCCACGCATACGCCACGCGCATCAATTCGAGATCGGCCCACGGGCGCGCAGAAAACTCGAGACCGAACGGCAAACCACTCGCGTAAAATCCAGCCGACACCACCACCGCAGGCACGCCAATCATGTTGACCCAACTCGTCGCGCTGTGCGGCCCTTCGCTCACGCGTCCGTCTTGCGGCATCGACTCGTCCGGCGGCGGCATTTGGATGGCCGGATACACCACGCCGTCCAGCTTCAGGCGATCAAGCGTTGCCACGTACTCCGCAAGCATCGCGCGACGCGGCGCATGATAATTTCGCTCGGCATCAACATCGGCATCGAGCAAACGCTGAACCAGATGCGCGCCAGGCATGTTGCGGAAGTTATCTTCGACGCCGATCGACGATGCGAAGAGCGACGCACCGAGGACTTGCTGAGATGCGGCGGACGAGTGATACGAGGCGGGCCCGTACGTCGCGAGAAAGCGATCGGTTCCGTCTTGCATATAGGCGTATGTCGAGACGCGGCTCGCCCTCGTCGCAAAGCTCGGCGGTAAAATGCTGTCGCTGATGATTACCTCAGCACCAGCGGCGCGTAGCGCGTCAACCGCGTGCGAGAACATCGCGCGCGTCTCTGGACGGAGTGCCATGTTCGCGGTTGCGCGAATCGAATCGGCCGCTGCCTCTGAGACGCCTGCTGGAATGCCATGAAACGGGATGCCGCTACCGATCAGCATGAAGGCGGGTACACCGAAGCGTTTTCCTTTCAGTGTACTCGTTGCGAGGGCGCGGGCGGTGAGCGCAGCAGCATTCGCGGTGTGGACGGAATCTGGCGTCTGCAGAGTAGCGCGATCCAGCGAGTCTTTTCCTGACATCACGGCCAGCGCGATCGCAGCATCGGTGACGGTGCGGGCGATAGGGCCTGTGTTGTCGAGCAACCAATCGAGTGGCGCGATGCCGGCGATGCTCACGAGGCCGCGCGTCGGAAATACACCAACGAGTGCACTCGTCGCGGCCGGCATGCGAATGGAG
>JANYHT010000067.1 GCA_025358925.1 Gemmatimonadaceae bacterium
TAAGTCATGCACGAAAATCGCATCAGAGGCAATATCTAGTAAGCTGGCTTGCTGTTGGATTTGTTGTTCGGCTAGTTTGCGCTCGGTAATGTCAAAATTTACGCCGCAACCATAGACGATCTCGCCCTCTCCATCGAGTTCAAATATGCCCCGCGCGGACATCCAATGAATGCTACCATCCGACCAGCAGATGCGGACTTCACAATCGAGTTCTCCCGTAGCCATCGCCCGCTCGAAAGCGGCATCGAAAATCGGCAGATCGTCAGGGAATACGTTCCGTCTGGCAATTTCCTGTCCCCATTCCGGTTGGATCGAATCATAGCCAAAAATCAGATCGTGGCGCAGGGAGCGGACGGGATAGGGATCTCGCTTGACATCTAGATACCAGGTGCCCATGTGTGCGGCTTCGAGGGCGATCGTCAAATTGGCTTGGGTGCCAATCTCCAGGCGTTTGCGATCGGTAATGTTGTCGAAGATGATGGCAACTTGCCGACTGCCTTCGTCGCCGCTGCGCGAGGCATAGATGCTAAACCACCGATTTGCCATTGCCTCGACACACACTTCAAACCGTGTCGATTCGGCTGTAATCGCGACTCGCCCGTATCGCTCGATAATGCTCCGATCGATGTCTGGAACGAGTTCGAGAATCGTTCGCCCAGTGGCATCTACTAAGCCCGTCAGCGGCTCAAAGGCTGGATTGACCTCTAAATGACGGAAATCAATGGGTTCGCCCGTTTGGTTGAAAATTAACTCGATCCTTGCAAAGCCTTGATCGATCGAATTAAACAGCGATCGATATTTCTCTTCCGATTCGCGCAAAGCGGCTTCGGCGCGGTATTCCTCGGTCACGTCGTTGGCGTTGTGGACGATCGCCACCACCTCGCCGTTCTCGTTAAATATGGGCGAGTTGGTCGGACTCCACCGCCTTTGTTCAAACGTGCCGTCCATCCGCATAATGTCATACTTGAGTCCGGGCAACCTGTCCGGCTGCTTGGAGGCGAGTACCCATTCGAGCGAGGCGCGCAAGAGTCTCACGCCGCCGATGGTCGCGTCGTCCGGGTTGTCGGGATATGCCTCGAAGATGCCGCGCCCGATCACCTCTTCGCGCGTCCGCATAGTGGCGGACAAGTAGGCATCGTTGACCTCGGTAATGGTGAAGCGCGGCGCATCGGGCTTGATGACCAGAAACGGTGCTGGCGATGCCGCGAACAAGGCGGAGAATTTCTCCTCGCTCTCGCGCAAGTCTGCTTCAGCACGGGCGCGTTCGACTGCTGCCCAGGTGCGCTCTGCCGTTTCCTGCAACAGCGCGATTTCTTCGTCCCTCCAGCGGCGCGGCTCCCCGTGATGAATGCCGAGAACGGAAACCCAACGACCGTATTTGTTGAGCGGAACTCCGGCGGTTGCGTGAATAGTAAGCTCGGTGAAAGCCGTCTTTTCCGCTGCGGTCAGATTCGATTCGGCGTTCACGTCGCTGACGACAATATTTTTCCCGCTTCTCAAATCAGCGGATGCCGCGCCAAAAGCCGATGTTGGAAGCTTGCCTATTAATTTCGGAAAATCACCACGCACGTAGTTGGCATTGATGATTGCCGTTTCGCCGTCCGGCGTGATTTCGGCATACAGCACGCGGTCAACCGCCAAGTGTTCGCCGACGACGCGCAGCGCCGTTTGTTGAATTTCGAGCGGGTCGGACAGCGATCGCAGCGCATCGCTGAGTTTTAATAAAAATTCCTGCTGCTGCTCGTGCAGTTTGCGATCGGTAATGTCATTAAATACGGCGGCAAGCAACGGGCTGTCTGCGCTGCCGATGCTTGAATACTGCGTGCTAATCCAGCGATTCATATCGACATTGTAGCCTTCCATCCGTTCGGCAACACCCGTTTGATAAACGCGCATCAGGGCATCCAGCCATTGCTGCTCAAGCTGTGGCACCAGCTCGCTCTGCCGTTTGCCGTTCACATCGACCAGACCCGTATGCCGCTCGAATGCGGCATTTGCTTCGTGTAAGATGACATCGGCGATCTCACCGCGCTCGTCGAAGATGAGTTCCTGCATACAAAAGCCCTCGTCGATCGATTCAAACAGCGATCGATACTTGAGTTCCGACTCGGCGATCGCCTGACGCGCCCAAACCTGTTCAGAGATGTCGCTGAAGTAGCAGACGACACCGTAACCGCCATCCGGCAGCGTGAGGCGATCGATACGCCACGAGTAGTACTCGACGATGCTGCGGTCAGCACGAAACTCGGCGCGCTCCGGCGTGTGATACGGCTCACCCGTTGCGAGGGTGTGGCGAAAGATCTGTACGACCTCGTCGGCATACAACTGCTCCCAAAGAATGTGGATCGCGTCGTCGAAGTCGCGACCGATCAGGTCTGGTATGTCGCCGAAGACTGGTCTGGCGATGGGGTTCACCTGCGCGATGCGGAAGTCGCCATCAACCAGGTACACGCCGATGGGTGCCCGATCGATCAGCGTCTCGAACTGCTCGCCACGGTGACGAAGTTCGCACTCAGCCCGTTTGCGATCGGTAATGTCGATCGTGATGCCGACGTGACCGAGATACGCACCGTCGGCGGCAAACAGCGGTTGGGCGTAATTGTCAAACCACCGCCACTCGCCATCAAAACGCCGGAGGCGATTTTGGTCGTTCCAAGCCCGTCGCTCGCCCACTGCTGCTAAATAATCGGCGACGTAAGACTCCACTTCATCTGGGTGAACG
>JANYHT010000009.1 GCA_025358925.1 Gemmatimonadaceae bacterium
CGTGGTTTGGTAGTCCTTGAACATGCCCTTCTCGATGATCAACCACTTATCAGCGGCGACACCCTCATCATCCCAGGCGACCAGCGCTAGTGATTGTGCTTGCGTGCGGTCGGCCTGAATGTTCATTAGTTCGGTGCCGTATTTCAGTTTGCCAATTTGCTTATCGGGCGGTGCGACGAAACTTGTGCCCGCATAGTTCGCTTCGTAGCCCATCGCGCGATCAAGCTCGGTGGGGTGACCAATCGATTCGTGAATGGTGAGCCACAAGTTTGTGGGATCGAGAATGAGATCGTAGCGCCCTGGATCAACACTCTTGGCACCAACCTTTTCCACGGCCAGCGCGGCCCACGATGCAGCATTGCCCGGCATATTGAGTGACTGGATGTATTCCCATCCCGCGGCACGCGGTGCCAGTTCTTCACTGTACGATTGAAAGCCACCCTTGCCCGCCGCGGTCGCGTCAAACGACGGACCAACGCGAATGAATGTCTGCGTCGTCTCAGTGCCTTCAGAATTTACATACGTTTTGATCTCGCGCAGCAACTGCAGGCCTGACGTGACAAATCGGACGCCCGGTGTTTTAAGTGCCGCCTCGTTGGCCGCGAATAACAGCGCAACTTTCTCTTCGATCGGCACGTCGAGCGGATCGCGCGTAACGGGCGTCATCCATGTGCCCTTCACCGACGGCGTGGGTGCGAGTTCGACCGGACGCTTCTGCACGGACCTCGCGGCTTTCGCGATACGTGCGGCTTCGCGTGCCGTTTTGACGACGCTGTCTTTCGACATGTTACTTGTTGCGGCAAAGCCCCACGAACCGTTCACCAGCGTGCGAATACCGATGCCGTACGACTCGGAATCAGAAACGCCCGTGATCTGCCGTTCGCGCGTATTGACGGACTGGCGACGATAGCGCCCGATGCGCACGTCGGCATAGGACGCGCCGGCATCCTTCGCTGCGCTCAACGCCTCTGCGGCGAGTTCCACCGCATAGACATCGGCGTACGTGGCAGCGATAGGCGCCTTGAGGTACGGTGACGAAAGCAGTCCTGATGGCGATGCGGACAACAGTCGCGGTCCGGCAAGTGTCGCGGCAGCAGCAGCGGCACCCGAAACCAGAAAATCGCGGCGAGTGGTCATGAGTCGGCCTGAAGAATGTGAGAGAAGCCGAGAGGCTACGATTGGTATTACGCGCTGTCAATCGCAGTGCTGGGAATACACGGAACGCCCGCCCACAGCGTCTTCCCTGCTCGGACGTAAGACTATTGATTGGTCCCAAGCCGCCGTTTCCACCGCGCCCCGCATCCGAGCCCGCATGTCCCCCATTGTTCGCCCCACTGCGCTGACGATATCCGCGACGATCGCTCTTGCGCTCGCCGCCGCCCCCTTGGCCGCGCAGTCCAACGCCGCTTGGAATCCGTTGGAGATTCTGAAGACGGAGACCTACGTCCGTCCTCCCTCCGACGTCGAGAAAATGATTCTCACGCCGCGCACCGACATTTCGTTCTCATCGCCAAGCCCCGACCAAAAGTGGTTTTTGCGCGCGACGTCGATGGACCGCGGCGACATCCAAGATTACGGCAAACCGCACATTTATTTGGGTGGATTGCAAGTCGACACGAAGGCGAATCGTGCGCGTTCGCTGACGACCAGCACACATCACGGCTTGTCGCTGGTCGATCCGCACACTGGCATCACGCGCGCGCTTGACACGCCAAAGGGCGCCTCGATTTCCGCGCAGACTTGGTCGCCGAGTGGTGCGTCGGTGGCGTACATCGCCAACTTCGATGATGCGTCGTATGTGTATGTCGCGGATGTGGCGAGTGGGAAGTCGGTGCAAATCAACAAAGTGGCGTTGCTCGCGACGCTCAACACAACGATCGAGTGGACGGCTGACGGCAAGAGCATTATCGCATTGCTCGTGCCGGATGGACGCGGTCCGATGCCGACGCATGGGAAGAACGGTGTTGAAGATGGTCCGCAAGTGCGGCTCACTAACTCAAAAGCTCTGCCGCAGGCCGTGCATGCCAGCCTGTTGGAAGATCCTCACGATAAAGCGTTGCTCAAGTACTTCAGCACAGGCCAACTCGTCTTACTCGATGTGAAGACGAAAGCTGTGCGGAAAATTGGCGCGCCGAAAATGATTCGCGCGGTCGATGCGTCACCCGATGGTCAGTATTTCCGCGTCACGCAAATGACTGAACCGTTTTCGTACATTGTGCCAATGTCAAATTTTGCTTCAGTACAAGAGTTGTGGGACGCAACCGGTAAAGTGATTGCGACCCTTAATACGACGCCACTGCGTGAAGGCGCGCTGCCCGATGGCGTTGATGCGCCGCCCACTGGTGGTCGTGGTGGTGCTGCGCAAACGGCGGCCGACACCGGCAAGCGCAACATGCAATGGAATCCGGTTGGTCCAGGGCTCGTGTATTTGCAATCGATATTTGCCGCGAATGGAGCAACGCCAACAACGCCACCGTCCGGTGGTGCGGCAAACGGTCGTGGTGGACGCAGCGCTGGTGGTGCTGCTGCTGCACGAACGCAGCCCACAAGCGTGCGCTACATGAATTGGCTGCCGCCGTTTGGTCCGAGCGACATGAAGGTCTTGTACGAAGGAGGACCGCAGACGGGCACGATCGCGTTTAGCGCTGACGCGAAAACAATGTTCGTCAGCGATAGTGGCATGGTCATCGCGATGCACACCGCGGCACCAACCAAGCGATATAACTTGGGCAAAAGTGTCACGCTGCCCGCCGGTGGATTAGGTGGACGCCGTGGTGGTGCAGGTGGTGCGGTCAATGACACTGCGTCGACTGGCGCGTTGGCCATGACACGCGGCCCGAACGGTCAGCAATTTGTCATCGTTGGGAGCGACGGTAAGACGGTCGCCTTGAGTGGTTCGCGCGCGCCGGGTGCGAAGTGGAGCACGCAAGCGCCGCGTCCATGGCTTGACAAACTCGACATCGAAACGGGAACGCGCGCGCGCATTTTTGAAAGCCCAGCCGAAGCGTTTGACGAGTTTGTGGCGCCACTCAACAACGACTACACGCAATTTATTTACACGCATGAATCGCCAACCGTGATTACCGATGCGTACCTGCGCGATGTGTCGGCAGGTACGAGCAAGAAACTCACAAGCAACGTCGACATCGGACCCAGCGTCTCGCTCGCAATCGTCAAACGTTTTCAAGTTGTACGTCCGCGCGACGGCCTTAAAATGTGGGTGGACGTCACACTGCCGCGCGACTGGAAACCGGGCACAAAATTACCAGGCATCATCTGGTTTTATCCGCGTGAGTTCACGTCGCAAAACGAATATGATCGGTCACGTTTTACCACCAACATCAACAAGTTTCCGGAAGTCCCGTCGTCTCGTCCCGCGTCGTCAACCAAAATTTGGGTGAGCCAAGGCTACGCGCTCATCGAACCCGACATTCCAATTTTCGGCGACACGGGCAAGATGAATGATCACTACACGCGCGACCTGAAAGAAAATCTCGACGCCGTACTCGACGCCGTGGTCGACTCGGGTTTCGTGTCACGCGATAAGATGGGCATTGGTGGGCATAGCTACGGGGCATTCAGCACCGTGAATGCGCTCACGCTCACGCCGTATTTCAAGGCCGGCATTGCAGGTGACGGCATGTACAATCGCAGCCTGACGCCATTTGGCTTTCAAACAGAACGTCGTAACTTTTTTCAAGCGCAGGATACGTATCTCGATATGTCACCATTTTTTCGCGCCGATAAAATTGCGGGCGCGTTGCTGATGTATCACGCCACGGAAGATCAGAATCAGGGCACCGCGCCCATCAGCTCCATTCGCATGATGCAAGCCCTTCAAGGACTCGGCAAACCCGCTGCGCTGTACATGTATCCGTACGAGGATCACAGCGTGGCAACGTATCAGAGCGATCTCGATTTATGGGCGCGCTGGCTCGCGTGGTTCGACGTCTATGTCAAGAATCCGAAGGGCGACACTAAAGCGTTGGTGCCGTAGTGAACCGTCGTTTTGCAGGTAAACAACTGTTCGTGCTCGCACTCATTGCGTCCTGCGCATCCGTTACGGGTGCGCAGTCGCCATCGCTCAACACGCTCACTGCCGCCGAAAAAGCGGCCGGTTGGCGATTGTTGTTTGACGGCACCAGCATGAGCGCGTGGCGCGGCTACAAGATGCCGGATATGCCGCCGGAGTGGTCGGTGGTGAATGGCACCCTCACCAAAACAAAGACCACCGAAGACATCGTCACACGCGAGCAGTTCAGCGACTTCGAGTTGTCGATTGACTGGAAGGTGGAGCTGCGTGGGAACTCCGGCATTTTTTATCGCGCAACCGAAGAAGAATCGCGTGTCTACTGGAGCGCACCCGAGTATCAATTGGCCGAAGACTCGCTAACGCCCGATAGCAAAAACATCATGACAGCGGTGGGTGCCGTGTACGGCTTCTATCCGTCGATTCGAGGCGTTGCACATCCAGCCAACGAATGGAATGCAACACGCATCGTGGTGAAAGGCGCGCATGTGGAGCATTGGCTCAACGGTCGTATGCTCTCACAGTACGAACTCTGGTCGCCCGAGTGGAATCGCAAGCTGCACGGCGATCCAAGGGACTCGACCCAGCGGCCGCTTAAGTTCGCGCCGTATCCGAATTTTGCGCTCGCCAAATCTGGGTACATCGCCATTCAGGGCGACCACAATGGTGCGCTGTCACTACGCAACATCAAGATTCGCGCGCTGAAGTGACGCACAGGTACGGTGCAAACGCTGCTCCTAAAGCGCACCTCGACAGCGATCCCAGGGTGTGCGGTGTTAGCGCGCGAAGCGTGTTTCACCTGCAATCGTTTTTATCGTGACGGACACTCCGAATCTCCCAAGGGGTGGAGTGGTTTAAGAATAGCACGTTCAGAAGCCACGACTCACGAGACTAACGCGTCGGCGCACAATCGACCCAGAATCGACGCGCGCCGTTAGCCGAGCACGCTTCAAATATGATCAATGCTGCGCCAAGCTACCGCAGGCTACGAAGAAACTAGACGGCGTACACGACGCCATCGCGTAACCGTGCGGTGATCGCTCGTTACTCAACGATTCAACTCTCGAACGTTACATCACGACTCTCCGCCGCTTCGCCACCAGATGCAGGATCAGCAGCAGCACCACTGCACCCACGAATGCCGTGAAGATGACGCCCGGCAGTCCGCTGAACGGCGTGGCGACGCCGAGCTGACGGAAGATCCAGCCGCCCACGAACGCGCCGACGATACCGACGACGATGTCACCGATAAGCCCAACGCCGCCAACGAGCAATGATGCGAGAACGCCGGCAACCAGACCGACCACAAGCCAAGTAATGAGGTCCATGAACGGGCCCTCCTGATTGAATGTTTGAGCGGAACTCCGTGTTATGTCCAGCCACTCATGCAACGTTCACGCCACTGTGGGCGGCGCTGCGCTTCATGCTCGCTTTTTCGGCACCTTATCGCCTTCGGCGCGCGCTTCAGAAATTCCTATCGCGATGGCCTGCGCGCGGCTTTTCACTTTTCCGCCAGTGCCGCCTTTGCCGCTCTTGAGCGTACCACCTTCGAATTCCTTCATCACTCGGCCAATCTTTTTGCTAGCTTTAGCGCTGTATTTGCGTCCGCCTTTTTTTGCGGCTTTCTTGGCAGTCATGGTGAATGTTCTCCATACCCGGGTTTGAATTGAACAGGATTTTCTTCGCTACTCACGACGCCGTCGAGTGTTCCACGCAGCGAGGCTGCAAGCGGTGTGCGCGGTGATTTTTCGGAGAGATTCGGAGAAGCTGTGCTTGCGGAAGGGCGAACTCTCGTGCGAGTGTTGCGTGAGATCGATGCGTGACACGAAAGTCCAGATCATTCGCGTCTTCCGCACTCGCCCGTTTCCCCCACCAACGTCTGCCATGCTATCGGTACCCTCCTCCTCCGTGGCCTCGCATCGGACGTATGAATTCAGCAGTCTGCGTTCGATGACGCGACGGTGGCGGTCGTGTGCACTGGTGGTGTGGCTCGGACTCTGGTCGACCGTCGCGACCGCACAAACACCATCCGGCAAACTCTCCAGCGTTGCGCCGCCTGCAAGATTCAACGACGCCAATCGCGCGACAAAACTTGGCAACGCGTTTCCGGACATTGATCGCCTGATGTCCGCGTTCGCCGAACGTTCGACTGTGCCCGGGATGGCGTATGGAATCATCATCGACGGTAAACTGGCACACGCCGGTGTGTCTGGCTTGCGCGACGTTTCGCCAAAGTCGCGTGTCGACACGTCGAGCGTATTTCGCATTGCGTCGATGACGAAAAGTTTTACGGCGTTGGCCATCATGCAGTTGCGCGACGCGGGCAAACTTTCCCTTGATGCGTCGGCCGAACGCTATGTACCGGAGTTAGCGAAGCTGCGATACGCCACGTCGGATGCACCGCGCATTACTGTGCGTGATCTGATGTCGCATTCGGCCGGTTTTCCGGAAGACAATCCGTGGGGTGATCAGCAACTTGCGGCCACCGATGCGCAATTGTCGCAAATGATTTTGCGCGGTATTCCGTTTTCGACATCGCCCGCTACTGGGTACGAATATTCAAACTTCGGCTTCGCGATTCTCGGTCGTATCGTGCAAAATGTTGGCGGCATGCCGTACCCGCGCTATATCCGCACGATGGTGTTGCTACCCCTTGGCATGACGGTCACAACACTGCAATCGTCCGATGTCAAACCATCGCTGCTCGCGCACGGATATCGTCGCCAAGATGGCGCTTGGCTGGAAGAAGCACAGTTGCCCGACGGTGCGTTTGGTTCGATGGGCGGGATGCTCACGTCCGTGAGTGATCTCAGCAAATGGGTGGGCTTCATGCTCAGTGCATGGCCCGCGCGCGACGGACCAGAAGCCGGGCCGCTGAAACGATCGTCACTGCGCGAAATGCAGCAGGTCATTCGCTACAATGGCGGCACCGCCGTGCGCGATGCATCGGGTGCGCCGATGCTCAGCGCAGGCGGATATGGGTATGGGCTTGGCGTGCGTCAGAGCTGTGGGTTCCGCACTACGATTGCGCACTCGGGCGGACTGCCCGGATTCGGTTCGATCATGAAGTGGTTGCCAGACTACGGTGTAGGTATTGTCGCGATGGGCAATCTCACGTACACGAGCTGGGGCGCGGTAAGTGATCACGCATTGGAGATACTGGCGCAAACTGGTGGCCTACAGGCGCGTGCGCCGCAACCGGCACCGGTCTTACTGGAGCGGCGCGACCAAGTGTCGCGACTGATTGCGAACTGGAACGATACGCTCGCGGATAGTCTGGCAGCGATGAACCTTTATCTCGACGAGTCAAAACCGCGTCGTCGGGCCGCGATGCAAGCGTTGCGCATCGCGGCGGGCGATAACTGCAAGCAAGAGGGCGACATGGTGGCCCTGAATGCGTTGCGGGGTAGCTGGCGCTTGCGCTGCGCGACGAGTGATCTGCGGGTGACGATCACGTTGGCACCAACCGAACCAGCGGCAGTACAGGCGTTGACGGTGTCGAGTATGAAGCGCGAGGAGAGTCTTGATGCGCTGCCGGTGTGTCGGTAGGGGTTTGTCAGATTTCGCGCTCCCGACGGCTATGCCGCGTTCATCCCAGCGCCGCTGCCTCCCTCGCCTCAACTTGACCTATCTGGTCGACTCGCCGGATTGCTCGAACGCGCCAGCTGTTCGCTCGGACGTCTCGATGAGAACGGCGAATCGACGGGAATGCCCGTCGAGGATGTCCAAGAGGTTTCGCGATACGTCAGCACGCTTCGATACGGAGTCGAATCAGGTGCCGAACACACCTATCGGCTGATTCGCGACTATGCGGCCCAAAGAATCGGAGGCGCCATCGATGCAGCCATCCGATGTCGCCATTCCGATATGGGGATCCTGCCGCTGGCCGGAGCGGCCGTTGTGGAGCCGCTACGGCATCAGCCGCGCCCACTGCGCGGAGTCCGTGTACTGCTGGAACGACACGATCCGGTCACCTTTGAAGTGGTAGACATGGCAGAACGGCGCGTCCAGCTTAGCGCCGCTGTGCTTCATCGCACCGCCGTAGTGGCCGAGCACGATGACGTCGTCACCGCCGTCGATGAAGCGCTCGGGCGCCGCAGAGAAGTTGTCAATGGCGGCGAGCAAGCGGCCGAACACGCCTTCGCCAATCGCTTGTGCGCCGACGTAGGGATTGCGGTCGGCCAGCGGATTGCCCTGCGCTTCGTTCCATTGGATGTCGGGCGCCATGGCGCCGAACAGCACCGAAGGATCGTTGTTCGCGAAAGCGGCATAGGCCGCCTGAATGGTCTGCACACTCGACATCAAACGCTCCTGCGGGGATAGGAAATCCAATCGGGCCACGCGTCATGTAACGCCGGTTCGCGCGCACGGCAAGTCAGAGACGAGCGGGATCACCGCGCGGTTTCACTGGCAACGAAGGAAGCGCCTAGATTCGCATTTTGCGCGAGCGCGTCGTGCCGTCTCGTCCTAGATTCGCTCCATTGCTCGGGGCATGACGCAGGCGTAGACGTCATTGCGAGCGTCCGTCGGCGAAGCCGGAACCGGGCTGTACTTTTCAGATTTACATCCGCCTTTCCGGAGACTGTCCGTTGAGAGTTCTCGTCGTCTACTGCCATCCCCATTCCCAAAGCTTCTGTCGCGCGCTGCTCGACCACGTCGTAGCCGGTCTCGCCGTCCACTGTCACGACGTCGATGTGCTGGACCTGTACGCCGAAGGGTTCGATCCTGTGCTTCGCGAAGGCGAATGGCTGGACTACATCAACAATCCGCAGCAGAGCGTCGACGGCGTCATGGCCGACCATGTCCGGCGGATTGCGCGTGCGGAAGGCATGGTGTTCGTGTTCCCGACTTGGTTTTTTGGATTGCCCGCGATGCTGAAAGGCTGGTTCGATCGCGCGTGGCTTCCGGGCGTGGCGTTCGATATTCCAGAAGGCGGTGGCGTTGCGCAATCACGAATGCGGAGAATCCGGTTTCTCGGAGCCGTTACCACGACCGCACTGCCGTGGATTGCGCTGCAGACGCTGGGATATCCCGGCCAGCGACTGATCAGGCGATGCATTCGCGTTGGACTGGCATTGCGATGCAAGCAAGTGTGGATGGGCCACCATTCCATCGAGACTTCCACCCTTGAACAACGTCAACGATTCCTTGCCAAAGTTGAGCAGCGCTTCGGCAACGTGAAGTGACGGCGCTGAACGCGGCGTTGGAGTAGACGCCAAATGCTCCAGCATTCGCGTAACGCGCTGCAGTCGGTGCTTGGCGACCTTGGTGCGTGGGAGCAGCTCGGCAGCCAAGTGACTCTCGAATCGTTTGCACCAGATGCGTCGGTTCGCGAGGTCGGCGAAACCGTGCACGATATTCTTATCGTGGAGTGTGGCGTGTTTGCGGTAGTCACGCCCGGTGAACCGCCGCGATGGGCGACCGCCGGGGCCATCATCGGACTTGCGGCATCATTGTCGGCAGCGCGTTCAACGGTTGCCGTCACCGCCGTGCGTCACGGACGAATTGCGCGCGTTCGTGCGCAGGCGTTGTGGAATCAACACAGTGATGTGCACGCCTCGGTCAACATGATCGCCGCGTTGGCGCAACGCCCCGACCACGAGCTGCGCACACTGCCGCCGGACCCCCTCGTCATCACGGCGTTGCTAGAGAGTTGCGACGCAGCCCTCGAGACAACCATTACCAAACATCTGCAGGAAGCGGTGAATGCGCTCGACGGATGGCGTCTGGTGTGTGTCCCTTCAACCGCGCCTGCGTCGGCTCAAGTCCTTGCGGACGAGTTGGCGAATCATGAGTCGGGTGACCTCCGTTCCGTCGTCTACGTTGTGCGTGGCGCCGACGGTAATCGGGCAGCAGACATTGTTGCGCACGCCGATCGCGTGATCATCTTCCAGCCGTTCGGTGTTGCCACCGACGGTTCGGCCGCACTCGCAATCGCCTGCGACGATTCGCCGCGACGTCGCACCGAACTCGTGGTGGTGCATGGGCAACAACAGTCGGCCACAGACCAGACGCGACGCGTGAAGTTACCACCAAAAGTACGGCGCGCTCACCTGCTTCCCGATCCGTCACCTGCACAGTTGGTATCACTCCTCATCGAGTTGCGCAGCAGCGCTCGGGACCATGAAGCACTGCGTGAATTCAGTGTGTTCGGCAACCTCACCGATCAAGAACTCGCCTGGATTCAAACGGCGTTGCGATGGGAGCGTCTGGACGGCGGCAGCATTCTGCTCCAACAGGGAGAAAAGGCCGAAGACGCCTGGCTCATTCGCGCAGGCCGGTTACAGGAGGTACGCACGACGTCGGCCGGTGAACGGCATGTGTCATGGCGTGTTTCCGGCGAAGTGGTTGGTGAGACGTCGCTCCTCAGCGGCGGGAAGCGTACGACATCGGTGCGCGCGGTGCGCGACAGCACGGTGGCACGTCTCGACCGGCAGACATTCGATGCGCTGCTGGCACGATCCCCCGGATTTGGCAGCGCCGTTGCTCGGCAAATTGCCATGCGATCTGCAGGCAGTCCCGCTGACGCAAGGCGTCGTGCGCGCTTCTTCGCCGTGGTGCCGCTGACGATGCGTGCACGCGTTGACCAGTTCATCGCGGCGTTGGCAACCGCGTGCGATGAGGCAGGCCTCGACGCCACCGTCGTGGATACGGCACGTTTGAATGCGACGCTCGGCCCAAAGGCTTCGAGCACGCGTCGAGGTGACGCCGGCGACAGCGAAATTATCCGTTGGCTTGATCGATTAGAACGGCAACACGACGCGGTCGTCCTTGTATGCAGCGAACCCTTGGATACTTGGACGCGACGCGCCATACGTCAGTGCGACAACTTGCTGCTGGTGGCCGATGGCACCGGCTCGCCCGAGTTGCGTCCTGTTGAACTCGAACTGGCCCGAGTTGCGGCGGAGAACCCGTCGAATGCGCCCACAACACGTACCGACAGCGCACTCGGGCTTACCGGCATCCGCCATCTTGTGCTGTTGCAGCCCAATGGAATTGCCGAGGCCACCGGCACTGGCGGGTGGCTGGCGCTTCGCCCTCGGCATGCACACCATCACGTACGCGACGGCGATCGTGGAGATGTCGCTCGTCTCGCGCGCCGACTCACTGGACGCGCCGTCGCGCTGGCCCTGAGCGGAGCGTCCTCGCGGGCGCCGGCACACTTTGGTGTCGTGCGCGCAATGGACGATTTCGGATTGCCAATCGACATTGCAAGCGGTAGCAGTTCCGGTGCCGGTGTGGCGGCGCTGCTGGCCGCCGGGCTCCGTGCGGACGAAGGGCTGGCCAGCGCCATTGCGATCATTACCACGGGATCGCCGCGGCTTTCCCAGTTCCAGCCACCCATTACGTCACTCATCAGCGGCGCCGCTGCCGATCGGTCGCTGCAGGCCGTGTTCGGAAACCGGCAGCTTGAAGATCAGTTAATTCCTGCTGTGCTTACGGCGGTGGACATCCGTCGCCATCGTGCCGTCCATCTGACGCGCGGTCCCTTGTGGAAGCTGGTGCGGGCCAGTGGATCGCTCCCGTTGTTGTGGCCACCCGTCTGGCACGAGGATGACCTGTTGGTCGACGGTGGCATCCTCAATTACCTGCCGGTGGAGGTGTTTGGTGACCAGGCAGACGACGGACTGATTATCGCCAGTAATCTTGATGCCACGGCGGGACAAGGCGCGCCATCGTTCGCTGGTACGCTGGATTATGGTACGGTCATGAACAGCTGGGGAGAACTGGCGCGCCGCGTAAGCCGCTCCAAGGCGCCGCAGCCGGCTGGACTGATCGACATACTGTTCCACACCATGGCGATTCCGAGCTTCCAGCAGCAGGAAGGACTGGCTGCACTTGCCGAACGGGACAACGTGTGTGTCCTGACCCCGCCACTTGGCGCGTTCGGTCTGTTCGAAGTCAATGCCGAGATCGGCCGAAAGCTCGAGGCGGCATCATGGCTATACGCGCGGCAGGAACTCAAGGGTGTCGCCGCCCAGTGGCACTCGCGACTTGAATGGCACGTGCCGAAAGTAAACAGTTCAGCCCAGCTTGCGTTATAACTCGAGGAGGGACAGCGGGACGCCGATTCAGCACCGGCCAACTTTATGACCGCTTGACTGTTTCTTCTGCGTGCCACTCATCCGGGACAGACAATGGCGCTTTGGCTGTGTCTTTATCGTTCCGAGGCTCACTCGTGGCGGGAGGACGAAATTGAACTGGGGTGCGAACTGACCGCGCGCATCTGGACCCGACTGGAACGGCTGCGGACAGAGGAAGCATTGTGTGAATCTCAACGTTTTTTGCGGTCATCCCTCGATGCTTTGTCGGGTCACATTGCCGCCCTCGATGAAAGCGGCAACATTTTGGAAGTCAATGAAGCGTGGCGCCGATTCGCCGATGAAAATCAGTTGACAGTTCGCGACTATGGCGTCGGGTCCAGTTATCTCCAGGATTGCGAGAAGACGTTGCCGCAGGAAAGCGAGGCACCCGCATACGCACGGGGAATCGAAGACGTCATCGCTGGACGACAATCGTATTTCGAGATCAAAAAGGAAACCAACGAACTCTACATTCAGAGAGGCCAGCCGGCGCGGTATCCGCTTGACTTCGAGCACGGCAAGTAGACGACCCATGTCCAAACTGCCCCCGGTAAAGAACCGTCCGAAAACCCCTCGCATGACGAATGAAAGTTCGCACCCGGCCAATCCGGGCTTTCTGCGTAGCGACAGCGAAATGGCGCGGCTCATTGGCGAGTTCGATTGGTCAGGCTCTCCGGTCGGGCCAATCGAATCATGGTCTCCCGCACTGCGGTCGATGTTGAGCATTCCTTACAGCCCAGTGCCCGATGAGAGCGTGCCGGGTAACATCGGGGGCGTGCTGACCACCGTCCACGAAATTACGGACAAGGTTATTGGTAAGCGGCGCATGGTGGTTTTACATGACCTTGCGGCGGAATTGATCGAGTTGCAGAGCGCAGAGGAGGTATGTCGCGACGTGGCACAGTCTCTTTCGGCTCACCCCACGGACGTTCCCTTCGCGTTGCTTTACCTGATTGGGGCCGACACGACGCTTGCGCAACTTGCCGGAGCTGCGGGCGTCGCCGCGGGTGGTTTGGTCAGTCCATCGACGATCGAACTTGTACAGGACGCGAGCGAGCGGCACAAATGGCCGGTGGACGCGACTGTACGCACCAAAACCATGCATACGGTCGAGGATTTGGCGGAACTCTTCGGCGACCAATTGCCACCGCGCCCGTGGTCGGATGGTCCGCACCAAGCAGTGATCGTGCCACTGGGAACGCAGGGCGCTCAACCTCTCACCGGCTTCCTGATTCTTGGCGTCAGTTCACGTCTGAAGCTGGACGAGAACTACCGCAATTTCGTCGAGCTGATGGCGTCCCAGATTTCCATCGGAATCGCCACCGCGCACAATTACACAGAAGATCAGCGGCGCGCCGGAGTGCTGTCTGAACAAACCCTGGAAACTCAGAATGCCCGCCGGGCCGCGCTCAACTTGATGGAAGACGCGGTTCAATCCGAACGGATCGCGGAAGCGCTCAACGTGCAAGTGCGCAAAAACGAAGAGCGCTACCGCGGTTTGTTCAATTCGATGGACGAAGGCTATTGCACCATCGAGATGATTTTCGATGAACAAGGGAAACCGGTCGATTACCGCTATCTGGAAATTAACCCGTCGTTCGAGAAACTTAGAATCAGCTTCTCGTAAGCCGAAACTGGGTGCGTGATGAGGAGTCCAGCATTGAGGGAGAACTGAGCCTTTTCGATTTTGGAGGCATCGAGTGGTGGCGTGAGTTTGCCAGTGGCGATTTCATCATGGAAGACGTTGCCACGAATCCGCTGACGCAGGCGAACAGCGACAACTATCGCGCAGTGGGCGTCCCTTCCTATGCCGTCCAACCTTTTCGGCGGGACGTCGACTGGACCGTATGTCTCGCCGTCACAGAAAAGTCGCCGCGAAAATGGACGGCCTACGACTTGCGCGTTTTAGCTGATGTGGTGGCTCGCGTTTGGCCGATGGTGGAACGCGCGCGGACCGACCGTGGACTGGGCGAAAGTGAAGACGAGTTGCGCCTTGCGCTTGAGTCGGTTGAACTGGGGTCTTGGCACCTCGACGCGTCGTCTAATTCATTCTCCGCGGACGAACGATTTCGAGCTATCTTCGGAGTTACCGCAGAGACATTTTCGCACGAGCACGCATTCACCTTGGTACACGGGGAAGACCGAGCGCGAGCCAATGACGCGATGGCCGCAGCGACGCGGCTTGACAACCCTGTGGCTTACGAAGTCGAATATCGTGTGGTGCATCCAGACGGGTCGCTCCACTGGAAGTTTGTCAAAGGACGCGCGAACTTCGAGAATGGTCCGGCGGGACGAAGGCTGCTGAGCTTCGACGGCACCATTGCCGACATCAACGGGCGCAAGCTTGCGGAGGAAGCTTTGCGCGAGTCAGCGCAAGCGTTGGCCGACCTAGACCGCCGCAAGGACGAGTTTCTCGCGATGCTCAGTCATGAGTTGCGCAACCCGCTCGCCCCCATCGCAAACGCCTTGCACATTTTGCGTCTGCAGAAAAACGAAGATCCGCTTCAGCAACAGGCCCGCACGATTTTAGAGCGCCAGGTGGGGCAACTGAACCATCTCGTGGATGATCTGCTCGAAGTCTCGCGCATCACGACCGGCAGAGTGCAGCTTCGCCAAGACCGAATCGCCATGAGCGGCATCGTGGAGCGCGCGATGGAGACGACTCACCCGCTTTTCGTGCAACGTGGACATGAACTGACGGTTTCGGTGCCACTGCAACCCCTCTGGGTGCATGCCGACGCCGCTCGGTTAGAGCAAGTGCTCGTATACCTGCTCACCAACGCCGCCAAATACACCGACGAGGGTGGCCACATCTGGCTCACCGTCCAACACGAAGGCGACTCTGCAGTGCTGAAGGTGCGAGATACTGGCATCGGCATCTCCCCCGAACTTCTGCCTCACATTTTTAATCTGTTCACGCAGGGAGAACGATGCCTCGATCGCTCGCAAGGCGGGTTAGGCATCGGTCTGAGCCTCGTGCAACGGCTGGTAGATCTGTCGGCGCCGACCGAGTCGTCCCTGACGTCCCTGACGTCTGCAAAATGCTATCGGGTCGTAGTGGTAGATGACAACGTGGATGCGGCACAAAGTCTGTCGATGTTGCTCAAAATAGCCGGACACGATGTTCACTTGGCGTACGACGGGCCGAGTGCACTGGAAGCAGCCCTTGCGGTGCGGCCAGACGTCATGCTGCTGGACATCGGCTTGCCGGGACTTACCGGTCATGAAGTCGCGAGGCGCATTCGCGAGCACGCCACGCTCAAGAACATCGTGCTAATCGCGATGACCGGATATGGGCAGGAGGCTGACCAACAATCTTCGCGAAACGCCGGGTTCGATTATCACCTAGTCAAGCCCGCCGACTTCGCCCAGGTGCAGAGAGTCTTGGCAGCGATCGGCGCGGGGACGCGCGTTACCCCGCCGGAGTGCTCACTTTGATGATGAAGGCGCTCAATTTTTCGAGCGGCGAGCTTACCGGGCTAATATCTGCGCGACAAAAATGTCGCTCTGCCGGTTTTCGACGGGGAAGTAAAATCGCTTGCCATCCGTGGTAAAGAACGGGCGATTCGATTGCCAACTCGCGTCGTCGAATCGCACCAACAAGCGCGGCGTTCCTCCTGCCGACGGTATCGACCAGAACGACGTTTGCCCGTGCACGTCGTGCGCTTTGAAAAAGAGTGTCTTGCCGTCTCGACTCCAGATGATCTTGGAGGCCGCAGGAAGCCCCGGCGTGCCACCATACACCTTTCGCTCCGTTCCACCGACCGCGGGCACAACATAGATATCGGTCGCAACCGTGACCCCCGTACCCGAGCTAAACGCGATCTCTCGGCCATCGGGAGACCACTGCGGAAGCACACCGATTAGCGCTGAGACCATCGTTGGAGCGGACCATCCTCCAGCAGGCTTCCGCCGCACGACGAACACGCCGTACGGCGGCAGCTGGTCGAAGTAGGTGAGAGCGTTTCCATCTGGCGACCACGCCGGAAAGCTCGCTTGGCTCGGCCCCGCAACAACGTCCTCGATTGCCCCGCCGTCGAGCGATTTTACTACCACATCGCGCGTGCCACGTCGCCACGTGTGAAACGCGACAGATCGTCCGTCGGGTGAGAGATCCGGTCCGAATTCGGCCGCAGAATCGCTAGTCAATTGTTCTGCGGGTCCGCCCCCAATCGGCATGCGATAAAGATCGGCATTGCCCTTGAGATCAGAGTCGAAGAGCAGCCACCGTCCGTCATGCGAGATCGTTAAATACTCCACGACCTGATGGCTGGTGGTCAACTGCGTCGCGCCTTGGGTGTTCGTGGGAGCACCCGTTGGTACTGGAAGGGACCAGATATTTGCCTGTACAAAATACACGGCGTACACCAGTCGCTTTCCGCGCTCGGTGAGCGAAATGGAAATCGCGCCGAGCCCTGTTGTCATGCGCACCGGCGCACCATTGGGTTTACCGGATGATGACAGCGACAACGCGTAGACGTCACGCGGTCCATCGCGATTCGAAACGAACAGAATCCGCCGACTATCGTCGGTCCACACTGGACTTTGCGTGAAGTCGTGCGATGGAAACAGTGTGGTTGCTGCTCCACCAATCGCCGGAAAGAGCACGAGTCTGCTCGGCGCAATGTTGCTGAAGCCCGGACCCGGAAACACGCTCTCGGAGTTGCCGGCGATGCACGCGATCCACCGACCATCGGGCGACCATGCCGCCGAATGCAGTTCGTACGGACCGGTGCCGACGAGGCGCGCGGCACCACCGTCGACCGGGCTCACTAACACCGAGTCGTTCCGGATGAACGCAATCTCTCGCCCATCGGGCGACCAAGCGGCGCTCGTGACGAAATGGACATCGGTTCCGGAAATGATTGCGTTTGACGTTCCTCCCAACGCTGGCGCAACTGAAACGCCGTTGCGCGCAAGGAACAACAGACTCGAGCCGTCGGGCGACCAACGCGGGTGCGTCTCTACTGCGGTGCTGTCGTCCGAGAGAGGAATCGTTCGTCCGCCACCGACTGGCCGGATGAACACGCGCATCCGCGCCGAATTACCGGACGCATACGCAACCAACTTTCCGTCGGGCGAGATGGCCGGTTGAATCTCTAACCCCAGCTCGGCCGTGAGTTGATCGGAGCGTCCAAGCTCAAGCCGAGGTGCGGGTTTGTTATACCAAACCAGAAAGAGGATTGCGGCGACGCTTGTTACTGCGACAAACCATGGTGCCGCCTTCCTCCACGTCGTCGCCGACGCGAACGAAGGATGGTTGGATGGTTTTCTTTCAGCGTTGTCGTTCGCGTCGAGCGCCTTCACGAATTCTGCGGTGCTGGCGAAGCGATCTGCGGGCACTTTCGAAAGCGCTTGTTCAACGGCGCGGTTGACGCTTTCCGGTACGGTGTTTCTGACAACGCGAAGACTGATAGGCTTCTCCGTTAACAGCTTCGCGATCATCGCCTGCGCGTTCGGACCTGTCACCGGCGGTTCGCCCGCGAGCATTTCGTACAGCACGGCCGCCAGTGAGTAGATGTCGCTACGCGCCGTGGGCTGCCGTTCGCCGGTGGCTTGCTCTGGACTCATGTACTGTGGTGTGCCCAGCGAAAGTCCCGTCTCGGTGAGACGCGATCCACCCGCTTCTTTTACGGCGAGCGCGATACCGAAGTCGGCCAGCATCGCTTCGCCTTCATGCAGCAGAATGTTTTCGGGCTTGATATCGCGGTGTATGACGCCCTGCTTGTGCGCGTGATCCAGTGCGCTCGCCACTTGCCGTGTTATGGCGAGTGCTTCCGGAATTGAGAGTTGTTGTTCGCGCGTGAGCTTGTCGCGGAGTGATTCGCCGCGAACGTACGGCAGCACATAGTACAGCACGCCGTCGACATCACCCGAGTCGATTAGGGTGAGGATGTGCGGGTGGTCGAGCCGCGCGGTGATCCGAATCTCAGCGAGAAATCGTTCTGCACCGAGCACGAGGGCGAGCTCAGGACGCAACACCTTGAGCGCAACCTGTCGATCGTGCTTGATGTCTCGCACGAGATAGACGGTGGCCATTCCACCGGCGCCAAGCTCGCGTTCAATTTCGTAACGATCGGCGAGCGCGGGACGTAATGTGGCGAGAATGTCGGACACGGAGCTCGTTCGTGAGAGAGCGTCAAACATGCAGTGCAGCGCAACGATGAGATACTGAGAGCGTACCGCCTTCTACTAGTTTGCTCCTAGTTTCTCCAAATTTAGTACCTAGGCATTACATAGGTTTCCGACAACTCGGCAACAACCAATTGGTCGCAATCGTTTACCAACGAGTAGAGAACTGATAGATCGCACCCGACTGTGGGTTGACCACGAAGTACCATACGGACGTATTGATTGAATCGCAGAGCGAGCTGGTGTCGACGACTTGCACACTATCGCGAGCATACGTTGATCCCCGCAAGTCCGCGAAGTGCACTCGCGTTCGAATCGGCTGCGATCCATTTCGCGCGCGTCAATAGCAAATCCCTATCGCCGTTCGACATTACTCGGCATCCTGACGAACTACTAATACGTTCGGATGGCAAGATTGCGCTTCTCAGAGGTGTCATGGTCATCAGAAGCGCGCTAACAAAATTCATTACGGTCTCGAGCATGATGCAGCCCTCGGAAATGAAACGTAAGCGTATCGTGTCGCTGAACTATTTCGGAGGACCAAGCGCCGCGAACGATGCACGAATTCTCGCAACAGTTGGCTGCAGTTCCGCGTCGGCCTCGACCCACAGATCGAGCACACGCCCGTACCACACACGCGCCTCGTCGCGTTGACCTGCGGCCAACGCGAGATCGGCGCGCATCAACATCATGCGCGGCCACAACGGAGCACCGTTCGCTGTCACGAGGCCGTTGTTGATGAAGAAACTGGCAATATTCATGAATGCCATTGAACTGTCCACGAAGAAACGCGCCGTCCGCAGTGCCGCCGTTGAATCGCCGAGTGCGAGATAGGCATCGGCGGCGATGACGGAATTGGCTTCTATTTCGGCTCTGCTAGTGCGCGAGCGTGCCGTGGTGTCGAGGAAAATTGCCGCTCGTCGGAGTTGCGCGGTGTCGCGAGCGGCCAGCGCTCGTGCAGCGTCGATCCAAGCGACAGTACTATCGCGTGCGACAAGCGACGCCAGCGCCACACCCGGTACGTGTAACGAATAGTTCAGCGTCACATTTGCGCGATACACCCGACATTCGTCGTTGCATGCAGCGACGGGAATCGACGCGACGAACGCCGCCTCATCGCGGGCGAGGCCGTCCCTCGGCAGACCCAGTAGTGCGCGGCCCACATGGCGCAGGTATACAGTGACTTCCGGGCGAATGCGCGCACCAGCCGCCGCGGCGGCGACATCATAGCGCGCCAATCGACCAAACATCAGATCGATCGACCCGCGGTTCAATGCATTCGCCGGATTGTCCGGTGCCGATTTCACCAGCGAATCGAAAATCGCGCGCGCCAGTGTCCCTCGCCCTCGCTTGGCGGCGACTTCCATCATCATGCGCAATTGCATGGTGTTGTCTCCGCCCACTCGCGGCGTCACGCGCTGCAATTGCGTATCCGCCATCGTCAGATCACCGCGCATGAGCGCGGCTGTCATCAGACCGAATCGAGCGCTTTGCGAATTGGGGTCGGCATCGACCCATCGCCGTGCAATCTGCACCGCTAAATCGTGACTGGCGATCAATGGTTTTTCTTTGGCGAACCGCTCCCGCTGCGACCGGAGCGCGAGCGTATCGCCATCATGTATGGGAACGATGTCGAGCGTGTCGCTACTGCGCAGGACCCAAGAGGAGCCACGACGCGTGCGCTGCAACATCTGGATGACGTGCTCGAACGCGCCGAGGTACGTCGGGTCGAGTTCGATGACGCGTTCAAACGAACGAATGGCGGTGTTCCAGTTGCCACGAAATTGTCCGACGGTCGAATCAGCAGCGGACCACTGCACACCGTCGTCATGGAACGAGCATTCGCCAAGGAGAAAGTGTCCTTGAATGTCTAATGAGTCTTGGGCGATGAGCGAACGTGCGATCGTGCAGACACGCGCGTAGTCCTCGCTGGCATGCGCGACACCGGCATCGATGAGTGTCCGCTCGCGACGCGGCAGCGCAGTACCAAATCGCCGTGCGGCGAGCGCGTGCGACTTCGCCTGCGCGCGCTCCGCCGAGAGTTCGCCCCATTCGAGGAGAATTGAGAATTGCAGATGCGCCAGCGCAAACGTCGAATCGAATTTGAGCGCAACGGTTAATTGCTTGCGGGCTTCGCCCAGATCGAAACGATTGAACGCTTTCACGCCAAGCAGATATGCTTGGTACGCGTCGAGACTCAGCGTGCCGACATCGCCAGTCTTTGCGTCGACGGGTGGTGATACCGCGAGCACAGCCCGAGCAAGTTGGCCAAATGACGAGAGTAACGAGTCTCGTTCTGTCGACTGCTCGGTCACTGTGCGCAGTTTCAGGCCGGTGCGCACTTCGAAAACATTCGCAACAACGCGCGCGCCTTGACCGAGACGGAAAAAATCTCCCATCACGAGCATTCCCGCTCCGGCTCGTCGTGCGATCGCAATGCCATCGTTGAGGGTGAGCGCGTTGGCACTTCTGTTGGCCGGGAGCTCGCGCACGAGATCACTGACGCGTTTGTCGGGGATGACGTTGACGTCGGTCCACCGGCTCATGTCTAACGTGAGCAGGTTGACGCTCGCATCGCGCAGCCAGTCGAGGTCAGGCGACTTGGTGATGTTCCCGAACGGAACGACAATCCACGCGCGCGGGTTCAGCGCGGGATTTATTCGTCGCGCAATCATCGTTGACCCCGCACCACGACACGGTGGCGGCGTGCCGTCCGGACACTGCGCGTTGGCCGACGCGGTGCACGCGGCAATCAACGCGGAGCCCACTACGTGTCGCAACACAGTGCGCATGTCGTGATGGCGAAAAAGAGAGTGACGTGTGCGTGTGACTAATGATATCGGACGCGTGGCTGTCGATGGGCATCACACATAAAGGGGTTGCCGAAGGGTTTTCGGAACCTCATATTTATCCTGATACGGTAAGAAAACGTTGACACGGGGGTTCCGTTTGCGAGTCGATCAAATCGCGAAAGCACTTCGGCAGGGGCGACTTGCCCGTGGCGAGACGCAACAGGAATTGGCAGGTCGCGTAGGCGTGAGCGCGAGGCTGTGGGCGGAGGTAGAACGGGGGGAGCGCCCCAATGTCAGTTTGGAGACAGCGCTTCGGTTATTGGCGGCCGTGGGCATTCGTGTGCAGTTAAAGGGACCAACAAGCGCGCCGCGCGACGGGGATGAGCGTGACGCGGATGAGCGTGACGCTGCACTCGCTCGTGCCGCACATCGACGGGCGACGTGGACGGGCGGGCGGGCACCGCTCGGTGCAGCGCATGAGCCACGGGTCGACAATCTGACTACGTCGGAGCGGATGGGCGCTGTCGCCCAGATATCGCAGCTCGCGTACGCGGTTGCGAACGGGGCTGACAGCGGTGCTTCTGCTGAACGTGCACCACGCACTGCAATTAAGCGTCACCGCCGCACACCGTGACCGCACACGCGCTCTCCCTACCGCGGGACTTCGAAGATTTTGTGGCGATCCTTAATCAACATGGGGTCGACGTCGTGCTGGTTGGCGGATACGCGTTGGGTGTACACGGCTTCGTTCGCGCGACAGCCGACATCGATTTCCTTTACCGATGCACGGTTGCGAACGTGGACCAACTGTGCACGGCGCTCACGCAGTTCGGAGCCCCGCCGCATTTGATTAACGCGACCGCGCTGCTCGATCCCGACAGCGTCACGTTTTTTGGTGTGCCGCCGTTGCGTATCGACTTGCTGTCCTCGATTTCCGGTGTCGACAGTGAGATGGTGTTTCTCACCGCGCTGGAATCTCACGTGGCCGGGCTTCGCATGCTTGTCATCGGTCGACAGGCGCTCGAGCTCAACAAGAAAGCGTCCGGTCGTGTCAAAGATCGGCGCGACCTTCGCGCACTGTCTAATATCGACCGGAAACGAGCTAAGTCATCGTGAACCGTCCGCCAATCGGTGACGCGTCTTAGTTCAATGTCTCGCCGTTACCGCTGTCAATAACGCGACTCGCGCAATGCAGTAACACACGGTTCTCACTCTGCCGGCTGCGGTGACGCATCGACGTCTGTCGGCTGTCTCCCGCGCAACTTCCGCCGTGGAGACCATGTCACACTTCCTTGCCACACGCGCGATTGTCGTTGTCGCTGTCGCGCTTAACGCAGTGGCGCTTAACGCAGTGGCGCTCAACGCTACAGCGGGCTCGCCGCCTGCACCCGTGGTACCGCTCGTTACCGGACTCACGGTCGTCACCGCCGTGAGCAACGCGCCCTTCGGCGACTACGAATCGGTCAAGAGCGTGACCGGCACGAGTACCAACGATGGCATGACGGTCACGATCACAGGCGAAATGCCGAGCATCGATTCGAAAAAGAAAGAACACGTGAATGTCACGCGACACGTGCTCGCCGTCGATCTGAAGAGCAGCCACTCGTTCAAATTCCTCTTTACCACGGGCGACCCACTGGAGTTTTCCGGAACAACCGCGATCACCGCCTCAGCGGCAATTATCGCCGACATCCGTCGCGGTGGAAAAACGGAATTCGCAGTGAATGGCGAGGCGCAAGGCATCGGCGGACTTGTGAGTGCGGTTTTCGGTGCGATGACAAGCGGCGATAAATCGCACGTGCTGAGCCTCGGTCCGAACGCATCGGGCACGTTGTCTGTTATCGAGCAACAACCCGTGCCATTCGCGGTGCTGCTGAATGGTGAGCGGGTCAACCTGCAAGCGTGGCATCTCAAGGGATTGCTCGAGGAGGGCGACAATCCGGTGAGCGTGGAGTGTTGGATTCTGGACGATCCCGCCAATCCGCTCATGCTGCGCTACCTCATTGACAAACAGAAATTGCAAGTGGTGCGCATTGACGTGCCGACTGCGGACAATGGCAAGGCAATCGAGAGCGCATTGTCGACCGAAAAACGCGCCGTGTTGTACGGCGTCTACTTCGATTTCAACAGCGCAGAACTCAAACCACAATCGGCGGCTGTGCTCAAGCAAGTTGCCGACATCATGCAGCGCGAGCCATCGTGGAAGCTTCGCATTGAAGGACACACCGACAGCGTTGGTGGTGACGCCGCAGCGAACAAAGCGCTGTCGGCGCGTCGTGCAGAGGCGGTGAAAGCGGCACTCGTTGAGCGAGGTGTGCCGTCTGCGCGTCTCGACACGCAAGGATTCGGTTCCGCAGCACCGCGAGAAACGAACAACACATTGCCAGGGCGCGCACGCAATCGTCGCGTCGAGTTGACCCGTGAGTAACCGCGCGCGGGTTACACTCATTGCAGCGATCTTGTGCGTTGTCAGTTGCCGAGATCGCCAGAAGTCATCGTCCGACTCTGCAAATCCATCGGCGACGAATCCAACAGGTTCGGCAAGTTCAGCTGGCGGCACAAATCCCACGGTAACCCCGTCCGCTCAACCCGCACTCGCGAGCAAGCTTACGCCGGCTGAACGCAAATGGGGCGCATCGGTTGTACCAGATCGCCGAGTGACGTATCAGCCAAACGTGCTCGTACTACCACATGGCGCCGATGCCGTGCGTGCAATGGGATCGAACGGTTTCACGTGGACCATCGACAGTAACGCAGAGGGCGCGAAAGACATCAAGATCGGCAAAATTCTTTTCGCCACGGGACGCGTCGTTGGTCGCGTGCTCGCAATGTCGAATTCGGGTGCAGAACTCAGCGTCACGCTTGGGCCGGTCGAAATCACCGACGTGATCAAAGAATGCAACATTACCACGGACATTCCGGTCGACTTGAGCCAAGCGCTTGCGTACGCAGCGCCAAAGTATCCGGGAGCAGTGGTCGATCAACCGCACGAAGCTCAAGACGGCACACCGCCGGCCAACGATCAAATCGAGGCCGTGTACTATTCCGAACAATCGCGTCTGTCGCCGTTCACACCGTTAAGTCAGTACGCAAGTTTTCATCGCGAATTAATTGCACAGCAGACGTCGCCGATTGACGGTTTTCCACTCGACATTGGAAGCTTCAGGCAAATCGCGTTCTGCTGCGGCGGACTTGGCATCAAGCTCATGCACGACGGCGACGACGCGAAAATCACAGCGTACGCCGTCATTCACCTCGATAATCCAAATCTTCATTTCAACCTGTTCATCTCAGGCGGACAGGTGAAAACTGCGGAAGTTACGCTGAATGGCGCAGCCGGACTTACCGTGCATTTCGAAGCAGCAACTGCGGTGGGCGCGAGTGGCAACATTGACAAAGTGTTCTTCGTGCCAGTCGACCTGTCGCTACCGATTTCCGGATTCGGCGTGCCTTTTGCCGTCACGTTTCGCCAAACGATGGTGCTCACCACCGCATTTACCGCACAAAACGGTGTGATCAGCGCAACTGGCGACTATTCGTTCGGCGGTTCGTTCTCGATGGGACTTCGCGATGGCGGGTGGGGCGTTGCCGGACCGTCATCATTCACGCCGAAACAGAAACTGCTCAGCGGCATCAACGGCGCGTCGCTCGGCGTGAACGGACTCACGTTTGCGTACGGTGGAAAGGTGATGGTGGGCATTGGTGCATTCGGTTTTGTCACCGGTCCTTACTTCGGTTACAACACAACGGTGGGCACCGTAAAGGGATCATCGATGACTGTTGCAGGATCACCGCCCTGTCGGCGCGCCATTCTCGACATCACGATGCGCGTCGGTGTCGGTTACATGATTCCGCAAGCTGTTACGAACGCCATCAACTTCATCCTCACCAGGCTTAACTTGAAAGCCATTCCCAGCTCGGCCGGACTCGCGCATTCGGAGACGCTGATCACGCAAAACGACGTGTTCCCTGCCGGTTGTGGCACATAGGCGATTCCGACGGTAACATGTTGCATACGGCTGACTGACACTCAGAGGTCGCCGGCAGGTTCTGCAAAACGGAACGGAGATAATCGTGATTCACCTGCGAACGCTCGGCCGCTTCGAGCTCGTCGCAGGTGAGGCGCCCGCCATTCGCGTCGTGGCCGCGCAACCGAAGCGACTTGCCTTGCTTGCTTATCTCGCGCTCGGAACGCCCAGCGGCGCGCATCGGCGCGACGCGTTGCTTGCGCTGTTCTGGCCCGAGCTCAACACCGAAGAAGCGCGGCGTGCATTGCGGCAGGCGTTGCACGCAATTCGACAGTTTTTCGACGACGGAACGCTTGAGTCGCGCCGAGACGACCAAGTAGCGATCGCGAGCGACCGTGGTTGGTGCGATGTCGTTGCATTCGAACGAGCGCTCGAAGCACAGCATTTTGAAGAAGCACTCGCGCTGTACCAAGGCCCGTTTCTCGACGCCGTTTTTATTTCAGACGTCTCCGCTGAGTTCGAGCAATGGGTCGGTAACACGCGAAACCGTTTGAGCACGAGTGCGATGCATGCCGCCACAACACTTGCGGGACTCGCGCGCGCGCGCGGCGACCACACATCTGAAGTTCGCTGGGCGACAACGGCGTGTCGGCTCGCGCCAGATGACGAAGCAAGTGTGCGGTTGTTGATGCAAGCATTGGCCGACAGTGGCGATCGGCCCCAAGCGCTTCGCGTATTCGACACATTTCGCGCGCGATTGCTGAGCGAGTTAGGCGCAAAACCAGCGAACGAAACCACGGCGCTGGCAACGATATTGCGCGCGGCACCGATTTCCACGGTTACGCCTGTTGTTTCTACCACGGTTGAAGAACCAAAAACGTCCGGCGTTGTACACACGATTGCACAGACGCCTGTTCATGCGCATGCGAATCAGCCATTCCGGCGCCAGCGATGGTCAATCGTTGTCGGCATGGCCATCACACTCGTACTCTCGGCCAGTTGGTACGTGTTCAGAGAATCGCGACTCGATTCCGCTGGTGCGGCCGATCGTATTCTCATTGCCGACTTTCAGAACGCGACGCACGATTCGCTATTGGCCATTGCCGTCACGGAGGCGTTGCGCGCTGACTTCTCGCAGTCACGCCGCGCGCACATCCTAAGTCGCACGCAGGTACAGAGTGCGCTGCAACGTATGCAGCAGCCCGGCAGCGCAATACTTTCGGAAACACTCGTGCGCGAGATGGCCGAACGTGAAGGCGTGAAGGCGTTTGTTACTGGGGAAATTGCTGCGCTTGGTACTGGCTTCTCGGTATCGGCGGCGCTGGTTTCCGTCGTGCACGGCGACGTGCTCGCATCGGTTCGAGAAGTTGCGATCGATTCCACTGGTCTCATTGCGGCCGTCGGTCGCGTGTCGAACGCGCTTCGACGCGGCACTGGTGAATCACTGTGGACGGTTCGCGCAAGCCCGTCGCTTGAGCAAGTCACGACGTCGTCGCTCGAGGCGCTCCGACTGTATTCGCACGCAGTGAAAGTCGGCGACCAAGATGGTGATCGCGCCGGCGCTATTCAGTTATTGCAGCAGGCTGTTGCTCGCGACACGATGTTTGCCATGGCGTGGCGCAAACTTGGCGCGTACCTCGGCGGAATTCGCGCGCAGGCCAGTGCAGACGACGCATTGCGGCACGCGTTGCGATATCGCGACCGGTTGCCCGTCACCGAACGTTATCTCACACTTGGTGCGTACTACGATCAGTCCGGATTGCCCGACAGTGCGCTTGTGGCGTATCGCGCACTGCTGCAGCTCGATCCGCGCAACACGGTCGCGCTGAATAACACCGCGGCGCAGTACGTCACGTTGCACGACTTTCACAAAGCGCAGCAGTTTCGTCGTCGCGCGCTCGAAACCGATTCGAGCATGTCCGTACTCTACACGAATCTCGCGAACGATCAGTTGAATTCTGGCGAACTCGATGCAGTGGAACAAACGTTGAACGCACGCAGTCACCGTTTTGCGCCGCAACTGGATTCGGATGTGCTTCGCATTTCACTAGCCATGGCACGCGGCCAGTTTGTAGATGCGGAGCGATTGACGCGACTGTTGTTGACAGAGGCAGGAGCCGATCTTGACCGCCAATCGTCGCCGCTTCGCATGCTCGCACTTGAAGTGCTGCTCGCAGGCAGGCTGTCGGAGGCGGAACAACTGATGCAACGGTACATGGATGGACAAGCGAAACTCGAATCACCGAGTGGCTATGTTGAGGGTGCAATTCTGCTTGCCTTTGAGCAAGTGGAATATCGTCACGACGCTCTGCGAAGCGTGAAGGTGATTGATGAAGCGCTCGCGCGTTTTCCACTCGTGAAAATGCCAGCGCTCGACCGTCCGTACGCATTTCTCGCGTACGTGCTCGCGCTCGCGAACCAACCGGCGCGAAGCCGCACGCTGCTGAGCACATTCCGCGCGAACGATGCGACAACGCCTGGCAGTTCAGCCATTCGTGACGAGGGCGACTATCTGCGTGCGGAAGGCGCGGTGTTTACGGCCGAGCATCGCTACAACGACGCAATCGCGTCACTCGCGCGTGCGGGTATCGCGATGAACAACTACGTCTGTCCTGTCTGTGCACTGCCCGATCTTGCGAACGCGTACGACAAGGCGAATGAGCCCGACAGCGCCATTGCCGTGTATCGACGATACGTCACAACGCCTTGGTCGGACTGGATGACCTCGAATGGCGAATTCCGTTCGCTCGCGTGGCGCCGGCTCGGCGAATTGTACGAAACGCAAGGCGACACGCGCCGCGCCATCCTTGCGCTGCAAACGGTGGCCGGGCTGTGGGAGCATGCGGATGCTTCCGTACAACCCGACCTCGCCGATGTGCGCGCGCGGCTCGTGCGCTTGCGCGCGCTGACGTCGCACTGAACGTTACTCGGGTTTCTTGCCCGCGTTCATGGCTTCGAACATCGAATCGATCTTCTTGTAGCCGGCCGGCACTTGAAAAATACTCGCATTAAATTTTTCGTTCTTGAAGTTTGACACGTTCATTGTTGTGGCGCGATTGCGTGCCTTTCCGCCCTCTCCCGATGCACTCGTGGTGACCATTCGGAGCATCACACCCGGCTTGAATTTCGCATACGCCGCGGTCGTCGCGTCTATCAATTCTTTCATCATGGCGTTCGTGCTCGCGGGATGTGAACCAGGATTCAGATTGCCCGTTAACGCTGGTGCGATCCAAATTTCAGACACCGAGTGCTCTTTCGTGTCGCGGTTGTGACCGAGCATCGTCATGCGCATCGTGTAGCTCTGGGTGACACGGTATTTCAGCGTGGCGTATCCTTCAATCGTTTCGCCGACGCCCAGGTCTTCCACACTAACATGAACATCAACGACGGACATTTTCGCCACGCCAGAAATCGCGCTCTCCATCTCAGTGGCGTCCGCGGCCATCTCCTTAGTATTCATTTCGTAGTACTGTTGTTTTGCCGGGTCGACAAAGGTGGTAATCCCGGTTGAGCCGACGGCGAGCATGTACGTGCCTTTGCCCATCATGCCACCGCGCGCCGGCGACTCGATGATGTCAATGCGAGTGAAATCCTTTTCCCAGCGTCCGTGCGATACCGCCATGACTTGCACGGTACCGTTGCGCGGATCTGTGCCGGAACTGGTGACGTCGTAGCTGTGGCCTTGTGCGCCAGCTGCACTGAGCGCGGGGGCGAGCGCAAACATCGCGGTGGCGGCGAATCGAGCGAGCTGATTCATAATCGAAATCCTTGATGGTGAGTGAACGCTACAGCTTGGAGAGCGCGAGGCGGGCAATTTCCTTTTCCTTCGCAACCACACTGATGACGAACGTGCTATCCGTCATCAGTTTCATCATGTCCGCCGGATAGATCTGCACCATCACGGAGTAGTCGCCCTTTCGTGCGGTGAGCAACAGCAGGTTCTGTGTCGCTTCGTCGCCGACACCCTCGACTGGTCCACTCCGCAACCCCGGCATACTCGCGCCACCAAGAGTCTGACTCACCAGCGAGCCGCCCAGCTTCGCACCACCAATCATTGCCTTCTGCATCGTTGCATGCTCAGCGGCGTTTGAGTAGTCGCGCGGCGTGATCCAGGAGATGTTGAGCGAAATGCCGGCCGGATTCGTCGACGTTGTGTATTGGCACCCCGATTCACTCGCCTTGCCATCGTCATGCGACTCGGCGGTTGTGTAGACGTCGCCGGTGATTCGGTTGATCTCCTCCTTCGGCATCAACGTGCAGGCGGAAATCTTTGTTGCTGCGGACGCCTCGGCGGTCTTTTTTGATGCACTTGAGCCGCCGCAGGCGCCCAGCACCACGGCGCAGCCGAGCAACGCACGGCGGCAGATATCAGTCAGTACGGTTTTCGGTAGATCGTCCATTTGTCTTCTCTCGGCGCGGTTGGTGAAACATCCAAACGTCTTGTCCGAGAAGTTTTGCATGGGCGTGTTACTTGGGCCGCATCATTGTGTTACCGCCGTTAGTAACGCCGTTTGTAACGCCGTGCGAGCATCGATAGCCGGTATGGCCGACTCGGTACTCGCGCAATACGAAGTGTATCGCCGTACGCCCACGGGCTCACGACCTCGCTGAGGCCCCGATCTGCTGATGTCTGCGCGCAGCGTGCTCGCGCTTGCACGCATTTACGATGAACGCGCTGACACGGTGCGTGCGATCGCCACGTACCGCGACTATGTAAAAAAATTCGAGCGAGCGGACCCCGAACTGCAGGTGCGTGTGCAGGCCGCGCAACGACGTCTCATGGAGTTGACGCCGGTTGAACGCGCCCGTCGTTGAACGCGGAGCGTCGTCGTTGAGAGCTTATGCGGCGATCTCGATATACGTCGCCGCAGTCCCGCCTTCGGGGATGGGCGCACCGTCGGCCCGCAGCCCGTCGACGTGAAACGCAATCGCCTCGCGCATCGCTTGCTCGGTCTCAAGTTGCGAGGCGCCAGTCGCGATACAGCCTGGAATATCCGGCGAGTACGCGGAATAGCCCATCGACGTCGGCTCGAGAATGATCAGATACCGATGCATGATTTACTCCTGTCTGGGACGCTTGAGTCCTGCCTGTTGAAATACGCTATTCACCGTACCGGGCGCGAGGTCGTCGAGATACTACTTCGCCTTCGTTTTACGCGCCTCCAACGCCGCAACAAACGCATCATACCCAGGCTCCATCGGGCGCTGTTGCGACTGATACTCCCGCACGCCCTTCGCCAACTCGTCCTGCATCGTCCCTCCGTCTGACGCCGCAATGTCAGGGTCAACGCCCTGCTGCAAAAAGTACAACGCTTGAGGAAATTTCTTGAAGCGCACCATGTTGAACAGCGTGGTCTCACCGCGCTCGTTCACTACGTGTACATCCGCACCGTGTTGTACGAGTAGCTGTAATTTTGGTACGCTCAACTCGTAACTCATGATGACCGGATACCGATCACGACGCGCCTGCTGTTTGGCATCGGCACCAGCATCCAATGCAATGGCTGCGATCTCGAAAAATTTGTCGGGCACGCCCGTAATGGCTTCGAAACTCCAGTCTTCACCAACGTGCTTCGCATCGGCGGCGTATGGCGCACCGTTGTGCAACAGTATGCGAAGCGCCGCGACTTTGTCTATCGTGCCCTCGTAGTCCATTGCCCGCGTTGCCGCAAAACCCAACAGAGTCGCACCGGCACGATCACGCTCCGTATAGTTCAGCGCGGTGCCGTTGGCCTTGTACGACGACAGCAACGTTTGCAGCGCGGTTGTGTCGCCGGCATCAATAGTTTTTGCAATTGAGTTCAGCGTTGCATCAGTAAATTGCCCATGTTCGGCGTTCTGTGCGTCGACCTGCGCATTCTCGCGCATCTGCTTGAGTCGGCCCTGCGCGAGCAAAATGAAGGGCAGCGCGACCATCACCGTGCCGCTCAACGTTCCGAATTTTGAACCCGATTTTGTACTCCAGTACAACAACCCACCCGCTGCCAGCAGAATCGGGAGCAGCATCAGACCCCAACCGCGACCCAGTCCGCGCCCAGCCGCGTCAGTGCCCGCGTCACGAATAACAAGGAGCGCAACAACAAAGGCCGTGTCGAGTGCGAAACAAATCCATCCGAGAATCGAAATAATCTTGAATATCATTTTTACTTTGCCTTAGCTGCAGCCGGTGAGGCCAGCAGCTGCAGCGTCATTTCATCAAACAGAGGTGTATCCTGACCAACGCGCACAAACAGCACACGTCGAACGGCGCTCGTTGGCCACACTGCAAAATATTGCTGACCATCTGGTGCCATTCCCCAATCGCCACACGGCGGATCCGGCACTTCGTTGGGATCTTGTTTCGCCTTGAGCAATTTCTCATATGCCGCATTGGGCACAAACGTCAATCGTTTCATACCGACGGGTGCCTTATCCAGCGTGTACGGCGCCATCACACACTTATCACGAATGGCCTCCGTCGTATGCGCGAAATAGACGCGTCGTACGCCCGCATCCGTCGTCTCATTGGGCTGCAACGCAAACGATTCGATCAGGGTATCTGCCGTTGCGCCACCATCACTGTACTGCTGCATGAGCGCATGGCCTTTGATGAACAAATGAATTGTGCGCGTGCCGTAGTCGCACCGTTCCACCCACGCGGCAAACCCGGCGATTTTATCAGACACGCGTTCCCACTTGCACCCTTTGTCCGACGCGCGCGACGGTGCAGCGGTTTGTGCACTCGCTGTTTTTGTCGACGCCATGACGGCACTCAGCGTCAGCAGCGCGCAGAATACTGTTGCTAGTACAGTGTTATTCCGATGTTGATCAACTGCTCGCATTGCGGACGCTGCGTCTGGGTGAATGACGCGAGTGCGCGTCAGATGGACGAAGCTACTGCGTGAGTGCGCCACCGCCACCCTGTGCATCCCATTCACAGAGACGCACGCAAAAGCGGAGCACAATGTGCGACTCATATTTTTGCGTCGCGTCATTTTACGTTCCGTCAGCACGGCGACGTTCAAACACGAGACGACGTAGTGCCGCCAGTTCTGCACTCCGAAAGCCGCGGGATTCGGCGAGCGTGACGTCCGAGCGGAGGTGCTCCAAACATCGCGTGATCCCCTTTACAAAAACACTCTCTGAGCAGAACGACGCAAAACGATTTCAGTGCTTGCGCCCCACTCCAATCACGAATTCACCGGGGATTGCGTATCCGTCACCGCGGCGGAAGGCGTCGATCGAGGCCAAGTACTCGACGCGTACCTCATCCTTAACCTGTTCGTCGAAGCGGGAGTAGGCCAAAGCAACGGGGCCGCCGTCAAAGGCCGCACCGCACGCGTCGTCAGCAGAGGCGTACATCAACCGCGTCTCGAGCCGTTCCGTCGTCACCTGCGTAAGCCCCGCCGCCTCCATTTCCCAGTGCAGGGCGTCGTCGCCGCCGAGTCGGTAGAACATAGGGCAAACCTCCGACGCGACGCGCGCATCGACGAATCGCTTCACCCTGCGCGGTCGCACGCAAGTCGATGAATAGTGGAAACTCTGTTGTCTGGTGCACAACATTTTTAACTTGCACATGCGGGCTACGCGGCGTAAACGGTGCAGGCGTGACGTGCGCATTGGTGCGCCAATCGCCGTTTCGCAGGCTGCGCGGATGCAGGATGCAATTACTTAATCTTTTCCACTCAGTGTCTCAAAATCGTTGACAGGTTCCGTGAAGGCCGTCGAAGAGTCCAACAGCTGGATGTCTGCGGCTGCTCGCTAACCGCCGCGTTCTGCTGCAGGGTCTTGCAACAGGATGCACGCAGCGAGCGAAGCGAGGGAGCGTGCAGTCGTTGAAAGCCCTGCCGGCAACGCGAGGTTAGCGAGCATTCGCCGCGCCCTTGAGCGCGGATGCGGGCCGCACGTGCGACAGTCGTCGCGATTTGAGCACTTGGGGCGTCAATCGCTGTGCGCACTCCGGTTACGGCACCACCGTCACAGTGACTGTGACTATGCCTACGACCGGGTCGGTGCTGATGACGTTCAAGCTGGTGAGGCCCTGCACCGTCGCGGTGCCAGCCGCCAAGCCGGTGGTACGCCCGGTCGCCGAGTCGACGCGCACAACGGCGGCGTCGGGGGTTCTCCACGACCAAGCTTCCGACCTATTTTTGTCGCGGCAGGGACTCGCGTCTGTAGCGACTGGCGTGAAGGACTGACCGACTCGCAGGGTTGTTGTTCGAGGGTCGACACGGAGCAGAATGCTCGTCTCACACCCACATGCCGTCGTTGCGAGCGCGAGCGCACTTAGCGCTCCGGTAGCAAACGACCGTTGGCTAATCGACCATCGAGACGTGGCGCTTGCAATGCATAGGTTCGACAGCATCATGGGCGGTGCTCTCCATGCGTGGAAACCGGATGTGTTGGGCATTGGGTGGCACCCGCAAATGCAGATCGCGTACGGTTACGTCACCAGTGCCGAAGCCAGGAACATCACCGGGCGCGTCGTGGAAAAACGACGTTCCCTTGCGTTACGGAGCGAGCCAAAAGTTGATGGAATTAGACGTCGCACCCGACTCGGTGGCGCTCATCGGCCGCACCTGATACTTGATGTAGCCTTCGGTGGAAAACGTCGGTGTGCTCGCACCGGTGTACGCGTCGACCGAAAGATTTGGATCGATGAACGTGTTGGAATTGACAATGAACAACTCCCAACCGTTGGATCCCGCGCCGGACGCGTAGCGATACCATTGGCGGTACACGCGATATAGGTCGCCCCCGCTACCGACGCCCAGGCCACCGTTGGCACTTGTCCGGCCAGACTTCCAGAAATGACAGGAGTCGTCAGCGTCGCGGCACGTCTGGCGTCGAGCCCAGCGCCCAATTCACTAACAATGCTCGAGTATTTAGAGACGACGAGTCCTTGGTACCGAACCGAGGTGATGCCTGCGAGGGTTACTCTCGAGTCGCCTTCCGTATGGATGTAGAACACCGGCCCACCGCTGTCGCCTAGGTCGGTCAGCGCATCCGCTTTGTACGCACACTTTATTGGCGCGGCAGGACCCGGCGCGTTGTTCGAATTCTGGCTGGACACAATATCAAAGCAAGTACTATTGATTGCCCCCCATGTCCATCCAGTTGTCATGCCGACTTTGTCGACCGCAAGGCCAGCGTAGAGATTGTTTTGTTCGACCGCGTCGACGACCCAGTAGGGATTGAGCTGGTCCCAATCTGTCGTGGTGGGCAAACCATAGGTGCCGCCCCCGTTCCGCACTTGCGTTCGCGCGAGGAGCCCGACTTCCGCGCTAACGTTGGGAGCCAAGCTGAACAACGCGGCGTCGCTGTTGCGACACCAAAACCAAGGCAGAAAATATACCGAGCACGAAAATCCGACTGGATCCAGTATTTCGGTACCAATGAGGTTTGAGCCAGTAAACGGCTGGAACACGTTCGCGCCGTCCAGGAAGTACTTGATTCCGGTGCAGTGCGAGGCGGTGACAAATCTTGTCGTCCCCGCGAGCTTCGCGAGAAAGCCAAGCGTGCATCCTCCTGCGTATTGCCCCGAGCTCCAGCCGATCGAGACACCTCCGACAAGCGGCGACGCAACGGAGTTGATGTTCGGTGGCGCCATCTTGGCGCGTCTAACTCGCATGTCCTCGATTCGTGCAGCTGGTTGAAGTAGGACGGCCTCCGGATCGACCCCCAGTGTTTCAATGGCCCGCCGTGCTGATGCAGGATCCCCATCGACATCAAGGCGCACCCGAATGGTGATTTCGTCAACGTCGAGCGCTCGGATGCCCACGAATTTGTTCTCAACCGCATATGCAAAGAGTCGTTCTCGCCACAACGACAGTTGGCTAAATGTGTACTTGCCGCGCTCCCGTCACGATCACTGGAACCTTTCCTCTTGCGCCGAGCATGCGACCACTGCTGAACTGTTCACGAACCGCCGCAATGGCATTTGCCTCTTGAACAGATGATGTAACCCATACATGCAATGTTCCCTTGCTGTCCGCGAAGTATCCGCCGAACCCCGGTGCCGCAAGCTCAACGTCAGCGAGATAGGCTTCCTCGGCGCGCGATTCGCCAACAGGCGCCGCAGTTACGGCAGCTGCTGCTTCGCGCGGCGCGGCACTCTCGCTTGGGAATCGGTCGCGGCAGGCGACCACGAAAACCGCCGCTAGAACAGCTACGCCACGCAGTCGTTGCCGTGCTCTTTCAGTCTTCCTATTCATGGATTCACCCTCAATCGAGTGGTCAGTGCCGGCGCACGACACGGTCTACAGGGACCTGACACGTGCTCAATGTTGTCCCTCCTAACGACAACGTGTGCGACTCCATCCCACGCTGCGCGTATTTTGAATGTGCGTGCGGCGTGCGCGAGCGACAAATGCAGAATGTGACGCACGTCCGACAAGCTGCGGTCGCCGTGAGGCAGCAGGAGTACCGTGCCAGCGCAATGCATCCCTGGCGATTCGCCAACACTGCGAATGCCGAACTGTTGCATGCTGCCAGCCCATTCGCTTGGGCCACATGGATCTCCAATTAGGTTGCCGGCGTGGCATGGGCAGCAATCGCGCATTCAGGTGATGCTATGCAATAGTTGCGAGTTTGAAGTCCGTCATGTTCGGATCCTCGTCTACAGTATGCTCTCACAGCCGATTCGTAGCGCAAGGCTAGCGTGCTGGCGGAAGGGGTAGCGTAACGTCATAGCGGAGCGGCGAATCACCCGGCTGCTGGACCAGCAAATGTACCGTGCGCGGGGGTGTGTTCGGGATTGAATCCACGTACTTCAGCAAGTACGGGCTCTGAAGGCAGTTACCGTTGTCCTGTCGCCCAATGAACCTGACCCGGAGCGTGTCGGCTTGCAATTGCTCTCGCTCAACTCTGACGAGCAATGCGCACGAGTTGCCGCCGATCACTCCAAAATAGGTCGCCTTGACCGCACCGTTGGCCTGCGCTGGAGGCGCCACCGCGACGCTATCTACTCGCACCACATACTCGCTGCTCGAGTTGAGTCCACATCCGCCGAGTGTGGCGCAAAGGCAGACGAGAAGCGCAGTACGGCGCTTCGACTTCTGGCCAGTCGCAGTTGCAATCTGGGCACTAAGCGGTGCGGAGCACCGCGAAGTGACACAGCGTACCTCAATGCCTTTGTCTGCAGCAACGCTCGTCATGCCGCACCCTGGCGCCGCGCGGGACGCACTGCGAGGAGGTCGTCATCACGCACGGCGCGCACGTCGGTGCCGCGCAACGTCAGGAGCGCCTGCGTGCGCCCCGAGGCCGTGACGAATTCGACTTCCACGGCATCCGTCAAATAGAGCTGGACGACGGCGCCGATATCGCCAGCACACAGACCGACGTCGGGCAGGTCGTGTGTGAGCACGACCGTATCGAGTTCTCGAAAAGCAGTCATCGCCGGCTTCCTGGGTGCGCTGTGATGAACCGGGGTACGCTCTCGCCGGTCAGAATGATCCAAACGGTCACGAGGAGCGCCGTCTCGCCGGTGGGACCTTGGATAATACCACGGACCTCATACTTCTGTCCAAACACCGACGTAGCGGCCAACTCCGCGTCGCCGTCTCGACCCAGCTGGAGCAGCGCGGACTGGAGAGCCGGCCATTCGGCGCGCGTGAAACCGAGGGACTCGAAGAATCGCGCCTTCGAACGCCCCACCGGATGTTCGCGCGATAGCAAGTAATCCTGCACTTTCGCCGCGTCGCAAATCGAATAGTCGGCGTCGGGGAGCTTCACGTGTCATCCATTCGTCGTGGGTGCGGCATAACGCCTAGCGTTCAGCTGCAGCCGAATCAAATAGGAGCGCGCCAAGCGCGCGCACAATAGCTCGGCTGTCAGACTGCAACGGTTTGTTAGGCATCACAGAGGCGTCACTCAGAGATTCTGACGTTTGATGGCCAGTCTCGAGTTCGCCTACAGGTGAGTGCGCTCTCGCAGGCCGATTGATAACTGGCCCAATCCTGCGCGCTCATCGCGAGCAAGTCGCCCGTGTTCATTGTCAGGTTGTCAGCGTCAAATAGCTTGAACTCAAATGCAACCGACGCTGATTGATCCGCAGGAGACCACAAGCTAATCTGC
>JANYHT010000018.1 GCA_025358925.1 Gemmatimonadaceae bacterium
GCGCAATCCGCTTGAACTGCCCGCGCGCTCACTGACGTTTTTAGCATTGTCGGCATTGGCCACGGGCGCGTCATGGGTCTGCTACTTTCGCGCGCTCAAGATTGGCGATGCAGCAAAGGTGGCCCCTGTCGACAAACTGAGCGTGGTATTGGTGGCGATTTTTGCGGTGATATTTTTGGGTGAGCGACCGGGCGTGCGCGAATGGTTTGGCATTGCCTTGGTGGGTGCGGGGGCGTTGGTACTGTCGATTAGGGATTGGGGAGTAGGGGTCAGGGGTTAGGGCCGTTCTTTGCTAAGTCGGCGCCAACTTGTGCATCGATGGTCGCAATCGTGGCGAAGCCGCGAGTCTGCATGCGGCCTGCGTTTGCTGTACTCGCCTTCCGGCGGGACACGTCATTTGCGATGTACGCCACACCATCCATGCGCCGCTTCGCGAGCACGTGTCCGCCAGCATCCACGACGGTGATCGCGATGGGCGGATGTCCGACGCGTGCGGCGTCGACGGCGGCCTGCACCATTGCGGTGACGATCGCGTCTGTAAGTTCTATCGATACTGATGACGATTCGTGCATACACTCTCCGCGCCAAATGATGAGACGAGATTAACCCGAGTGTGAATTCGCGACGTGTCATGTGCGTTCCCGTCGGTGCTATTGCAACCGGAGAGCGCGCAACAACAGTGTTCGAGTACGCGCACGTGCTGTATTTCTTGCTTCGACAAGTCACTGAAAAAATGCTTAATGACTGCCCAGGGCGCGCCCAATTACTGCAACGGCAGGCGTATGATTTTTACGAGCGAGCCGCCGTTCGGTTGCAGTGCAACGAGCGTCACCGTCCGCGTCGGCAGAGACGCTATTTTCTCGATGTGGAGTAACGGAATGGGTTTCAGCGAGCAAAGGCTTCCCGACGATATTCCGATAAATCTGAGTCGCAACGAGTCATGCACAACCAACCGCTCGATGCGATTCAGCGTTTGGCGTCAGGTCGTTCCTACATAAACGATGAAGCGCACGCTGATCGAATCTCTCTGCGTGCTCGAGGAATCGACCACAAGATCGTCGACGGTGACGACGTACTCACTTGGACCACTGAGCCCGCACGCGGTGGATGTGGCAATCAGCAGTACAGCCAACCAACGGCATGCGCGTGCACCATGCTTGGAGTGTCGGCCAACGTGACTGTTATTCATGAACTCCTGAAAAATGACCGATGTACGCCGCATGTCCGCCGACGCGATGCCGAGCGCCGCGCGTGAATAGTGCGCGGGTGGCGTTGATTTGGTGTCGTCGGCGATTAGCCCATGTGTAATTGTATGCTGCACAAGAACCACGGTAGCGCAGTTCCTTTCTCACCGACGTTCCATTAATGTAATGGGTAATACCCATTACCGAAGGAGCGTCACCATGCCCACGTCCGCCATGACTTCGAAATATCAGGCTACCGTCCCCAAGGCCGTTCGGGAGACCCTGCAGTTAGACGCCGGTGATCGCATCGACTTTACCATCGAAAGCGACGGCCGGGTGTGGCTGCAGAAGTCTGTACCAGTCATCTCCACCGAGCTTCAGGCGCTGGAGGCCACGCTGGCCCCAGAATGGAACTCAGAGTTCGACGACCGCGCGTACCGTGACCTATAGTCCGGGCGACGTCGTCGTTGTGCCCTTCCCGTTCACCGATCGCGCAACGGCGAGGCGTCGGCCAGCGCTCGTGTGCTCCAGCGACGCGTTTAACCGGGACGCGCATCACCTCGTACTCGCCATGATTACAACGAAGGCGCATGACGCATGGCCGCGTGACGTGATTCTGCACGATCTCGGATCGGCGGGTTTGATTGCGCCGTCAATCGTGCGCTGGAAATTGTTTACACTCGCCGAGTCGTTCATCATCAAGCGCGTCGGTCGGCTCAGTATCCGCGATCAATCCGAGTGTCGCGTCGCGCATCCGGTGGCGTTGTAAACGGTGTCGTCGAGATAGCCTGTTACGTTGATCCAGTCACGGCTTCGCGCGAAATGGCGAGCCACGAATCCATACTCAGGTTTCGCGCTCGCGGCTTGCCCGAACGCATGCATCCGCTGCCTTCGTGATGGCTTGGGCCTGCGTCGGATACGGATGCATCACGCGGCTGAGTGTGCGCAGGCCGACCCCCGCCACCATTGCCAACGTTATCTCGCTGATCATCTCGCCGGCGTGACGGGCGACAATCGTCGCGCCAAGTATGTGATCACTGCCCTCCTTGACGTGAATTTTCACGAAGCCCGCTTCTTCACTATCGGCGACCGCACGGTCTACGTCGTGCATTAATACAGTGAAAGTCTTTACCGGAATATCGCGCTCGCGCGCTTGACGCACATACATGCCGACATGCGCGACCTCCGGATCAGTGTACGTGCACCACGGTATCGTCAATTTGCTTAATCGCTGCCTTCCGAATTGCAGCGCGTTGCGGACGGCCATGCGTGCGGTGGCATCGGCCATGTCGTTGAACTTACGTTCTAGGCAGACATCGCCGGCGGCGTAGATGCGCCGGTTGCTCGTGCGCAAGAAATCGTTGACATGCACGCCGTGATCGCGGTCGAAGTCGACGCCGGCGGCCTCTAGACCGAGTCCGTCTATGCTCGGTACCCGGCCGGTGCCGGTGAGGATGGCATCGACCGCGATGGTGCTGTGATAATCGTCGCTGACTAGATGGACGATTTTCTGGCCATCGTCAACGCGCACGCTGACGACTTCCGTATTCAGTCGCACTTCAATACCGTCACGTGCAAACGCGTCGGAGACGAGCTGCGCTGCGTCGCGCTCCTCCCGCGGCAGAAACAATGGCCAGTTCTGAACGATCGTGGTGCGTGCGCCGAAACGGCTGAAGGCCTGCGCCATTTCGCAGCCGAGCGGGCCGCCGCCGATGACCAGCAGGCGGCGCGGCAGTTCCGTGAGATCGAAGACATCGGCGTTGGTGAAATAGCCAGCGGCGACGAGGCCATCGATCGATGGTATGTCCGGTTGCGCACCGGTCGCGATCAGTGCCTTGCGGAAGCGCAAAGTTCCGCCATTGAGCTGCAGCGCATCGGTCCCGATGAAGCGCGCGTCGCCAAAAAACACGTCAACGCCGGCGGCACCGAGTTCGTGCACTGAGCTAGTGCGACTGAGACGGGCGCGAATATCCCGCATACGCTGCATCACCGCGGCAAAATCGACCCGGATATCGGCCGGTGCTTGCGCGCCGAAGTGCTCGGCATTGCGCATCTCGGCGTACAGCCTCGACGTGCGGATGAGTGCCTTTGACGGCACGCAGCCGATATTGAGACAGTTTCCGCCCAATAGGTGTCGCTCGATCAGTGCAACCTTCACGCCCAATGCCGCCGCCGCATGCGCCGCGACAAGACCCGTGGTACCGCCGCCGAGGATTACAAGATCGTATCGGGCGACCGGCGTGGGATTGCACCAGTTTGGTGGATGGAGATGGTTCAACCGTTGCTGTTCGGCCTCATCGCGCGGGGTGGTCATCGCTTTAACGGTGGAATGGACGTGCCCGATAACCACCCACCACGAAAGTCGGCGCGCCGCAAACCGCGGCGAATTGGCGGACTGTCGCGCAGCAGTCGCCAAATCAAACCGCTGCGATGGTTTTCGATCATCATCAGCAGGATGCCTTGGTCGAGCCCGAAGTGACCGGTAGATACCCACGCCGCGCGATCCGCCTCGGCGATGCTCGGATTGAAGCTGCTGGCGTATTGGTGCGCAGGCACCATTTCGGGATAGCGATCACGCATGCTACGGGCAGCGCGCAAGGCGATCTCGGGCGCGAACGGAATCGACGCGAGCGCCGCCCAGCCACTGAGCGTGCCGTCATCGGGCCCATACGGCACACCGCGCGCAGTATAGCCGAACAGGCGGCGGCGCTCGCTGGCCCGCTCCGTCAGCGGCTGACTCGGACCGTCACAAGCCGTCAGTCCCCAACAGTCTTCGTCATAGCCTTTAAAGCCATGCGGGTTGCGCCGCGCATACTCGCGCTGCACCTCCGTCGCACGGCGACTATTTTCGAAATAGTCGCTGCGCTTTTCACGCATAAACCGATCGCGAATGCCGCGAAAGTCGATCCATGCGTGCGAAAACTGATGGATGAACAGCGGCCCGGCATACAAGAAGTCGATGCCGTACAGGTTTTCCCACTGGTACGTTGCGGTCCACGCCGCGTATTGTCCGCTCGCGATCGGATGCGTCGGCGAGCCCAGCGCCAGTATATACATCACGATCCCTTCGTTGTAACCATCCCAACCGTAGTTGAGAAATCCGCACTCAGGCTTCCAGCCTTGTCGGAGCGTTGACTTTGCATCCTGCGCCCAACACCAGTCAACGCGCTGGTACAGGACATCCACCAACTCGCGCAACTGAATTTCATCGCTCGTGTCCGACGCGAAGTAGCCAGCGGAGGTTAAAGCGCCCGCCAGCAACAACGCGGTGTCGATCATCGACAACTCCGAATTCCACACGCGTGTACCGCTCTGCATGTCGAGGAAGTGGAAGTAGAAACCTTTGTAACCGGTTGCCTGCGGCTGCCCGCTTTGATCACTGTCGCGGAAGAATCGCAGCGCCGCGAGGCTCCGTTCGACCGCGTCGGCCCGTGTCATCCAGCCGCGCTCCACGGCAATCGGATAGACCGACAATGCAAATCCCACGACGGCAATACTGCATGGCGAGTTTTCGCGCGAAGTGTCGGCGATCAGTCCGTTGGTCGGGTTGTATGACCGCAAAAAGTAGCCAAACGCGGCACATTGTAAACGATCGAGCAGGTCGTCATCGCTCATCAAAAAGCTCACGGAATCAGACAAACGTCGCATCGGTGAGCAGCGCACTCACTCATCGCCGCGCCAGAGCGCAACATGGCCAACAAGATGGTGGAGCGACGCAACTGACGCGTAGGAATGGCGATGTGCCTGATGAGAAACGGGAGATGCGAGCGCGTCACGCGACAGAGTCGTGCTGCACGGGTAGCCGAACGTAGCAACCCGTCCGCTCGCACTATTAACCGCATTGGCAGCGGCAACCCGGAAAAACCAAGGAAGCGCTTGACAGAAAACATAATCTCAAGGTGAGCGACCTAACGAGGATGTGGCTCTCCAAAATGAGGTTGGACTTCACTGAGTAAGCGTAAAGGCCCGACGACTCGGCTCATACCCGAGGCATCACCGTCGATGAAGCAGCGACCGTAATCACAAAATTACATATGCCATCGCGCTGTGTAGGCCTTGCACGTGCGCACGATAAAATCTTGGTAGTCTGCGTCCACATCAATACCGAGTGTGTTAGGACGCGGCAGCGTCGGCGGATGGACGTTGTCGATGTGCACGGGTACCAAGAGCACGGAATCGTACGCGACCAAATGCGTCTGCGCTGATCCACGAGTGGGCAGCGTGCGGAAAAGTTCGAGCGTTTTTTGTGCATCCAACGGACGATTGTGACTTACCGCCCACGAGAACTCCGAGAACTCCGAGAACAGCGACTCATCGCCGGAGGAGAGGCGAGGAAGGATATCCCGCTCAAACTCTTCCTCGCGATCTCGGTAGAATTTATGTACTTGATCCGGAATATTGAGCGTGCGATCCGCCAAGCCGATGAGCACAGTCGCGATCAGGAGCGCCTCTGGCCGCGCTCCCTGCACCGCAACGACAACCTTCTTCAGATCGTCGAATCGAGTGGTCGCGTTGCGATGCGCGGTGATCACCGACTTGTTCTCAATCGCGATGCGCACCTTCGTGATGTCAGGTTGACCGTCAGCATCCGGCTCACCGACGAACAGATCAACGCGTCGCTCGCGGTCACCTGGAGAAGCGACGTTCTTTCAGATCCGCACGATTCCACTCGCCAGATCGTCGCGAATCGTGGCACACTGTGCACGCAGGTCAGCGATGATTCCGTCTGAGACGAGATCGGAGTGCGCTTCAAGCCGATGATTGTGGTAGCGCGCCGCGGCGATCGCCGAAATAACCGCATCAAATGGCGTCTTCACGCGGGTCGCAATTCGAGTTCTATATTCTCATTGAAACCAGATACAGGAGCGAACGATGCCGGAAGTGGAATGCGCTTCAGCACATGACTCTGCAAACGCAGAAATCCACCTGCAGCTCGCTGGCAGTGAGCGCGAAGCCACGTGGCAACGATTGGTGAATTGAGATAATCGGCCAGTGGTTCTAAATCATTTGGGTTTAACGGTACGATATAATACACCGACTGGCGTGGCACGATCGTACCATCACGATCGATGACAAAGAACGGCGACGCCGTGATGTCTTTACAGAGGAGTTTGGGCCGTCGAATGTCGGGGAGTGGCAGGTTGTCGTGAAACGCGTACCACGGTTTGTGTGTGACGCAGCTGCGCGCCTGTAGACGTTCGAGTCGACTCGGTTCACGCAGAAATTGGCCGAGTGCACCGAGGTTTGGTTCAGCGAGAAGAGCGCCAGTGCCGTCGTATGGTGCGAGCAAGCTCGATTGCTGATCAAGCGTGCGCGCTGGAGAAATCTGTCGACCCGACAGTGTCGGGTGCGCAAACTTCAGAAGCTCGCTTGGTATCTCGTTCGTTGGCATGACAAAGACGGCGTCGGCACCGGTCGCGACACCGCAGCTAACGCGCACCGCGATGTCCGCGAGTGTCACGGTCGCAGTATCCCCGACGAATCCTTCAATGATGGGAAGCCATGTTGACGACACATGAATTGCGCTGGTCGATACACGACCGTCTCGAGCAATAATTCGTGTGCGATCCTTGTTCGTCGTCCGTTCAATCGTCGAAATCAACGGATAGGCAACTCGCCCCTCGAACGTACTTTCGTTTGCGAAATGCAGTTCGTCGACGTGAACAGCGCGTAGTAGCTCACGAAGCGACTTCGCGGTTTCAACGTAGAGAAATTTTTCAGGCGTGATGAAGACAATGCGCCCTTCGTGCGCGAGCAGCCGCAATGCTTGCTCGAAAAACAGCACATATAAATCAAACCGACCAGTAGCCGTACGGTAGGTGCTGCGATACGTCAGACGTTCTTCCGCACTCAACTCGAGTATCGAAACGTACGGCGGGTTGCCGATGATGAAATCGAAGCGCTCGCGGGACGGCTGCAGAAAGTCGATGTTTCGAATCGTGACCTGCTCGACGGCGCGAAACCGTTTTCTCGCCGTGGTTGCACGCGCCGGATCGAGCTCGACTCCGACGATTATCGGAATGGGCCAACGTCGTGCTGCACAGATTCGGAGCACGCCGGCGATGAACTCGCCATTGCCACAACCCGGATCGAGTACCCGTGCGGATGCACTGGCGGGGCGCTCGGCAAAGAGCTTTCCCACCATGAGATCCACGACGTTGTCTGGAGTAGGAACAAAGCCCTTCACGAGTTTCTCATTGCGAGCCGCTGATCGACAGAAATTGGCGAACGAACACCGAAATATCGAGACGATCCGATAAATGAGCAAGGAGGCATGCGCACGCACCCAAACGGCGACTGCATGGTAATGAACTTACTGCGTTGCATTCACCACGACCCAGTGAAGCGCCGACAGTTTGCGCTACAACGCGGAGCGCGCTCTGGTTGCATTCCAAACGCCACTGTTGCCAGCACCACTTCGCTGCTCGACCACGAGGTGTACCGTGCGCGCTGGGGAATTCGATAAGGAATCCACGTACCGCAAAATCGCCGGGGCTTGGATGCAATTCCCGTTCTTCTGGTGCCCGATGAATCGTATGCGAAGCGTGTCGGCCGGAAATGCCTGCCGCTCAACCCGGACCAGTTCTGCACAGGTGTTATTTCCGACGTAGCCATAAAACGTCGTCGTCACCGCACCGCCAGGACACATGGGGCGCGCGACCGCCACACTGTCCACAAGCGCGATATACTCGTCGCTGCTTGAGATGAGACCGCACCCGCCAATATGGAAGACAGCTCATCAGCAGCAGCGCGACGCTTCGAAGGCGATGCAGCCAAATAGTACGAAGTCGGATCACGTCAATACTCACGGTGACGTTTCTCACCGACTGGTGCAGGTGAATGTCGGTGCGGCCGCGTTACGTCCCGCGCACCGAAGCCTAATCCCTACTTCCCAGTCCACAACGCCGGAAACGTCTTATGCAAATCATCAAGCTTCGGCAAATCGTTATACACGATGTACGGCTGCGTTTTATGCGACGCGAGATAGTTCTGGTGATAGCTCTCGGCCTCGTAAAACGAACCAAGTGACGCAACCTGCGTCACGATCGGCCTCGAGAATTTCCTGGCCTTGGTCAACTCGGCGATGTACGCCGTTGCAGCGGTTTGCTGTTCAGCATTCACGAAGAAAATGGCTGAGCGATACTGCGTGCCGGTGTCCGGTCCCTGTCGATTGAGTTCGGTCGGATTGTGCGCGACCACGAAAAATACTTGCAACAACGTTTCGTATGAAACGACGTTGGGGTCGAACACCACCTTCACCGATTCCGCGTGACCTGTGCGACCGGTACTGACAGTTTCGTAGTCGGGCTTCACCACGGTGCCGCCAGCATAACCAGACACAACGCTTGTGACGCCCTTCACATGTTCAAACACGGCCTCAACACCCCAAAAACATCCACCCGCGAAGTACGCGGTTTGCAGCGGCTTTTGCGCGGCCGCCGGAAGCGACAACGTGGACAATGCGGCCAGCACAGCTAATTTGCGAAGCACGGTAGTCTCCTGAAAGATGTCTCAGCGCCCACAACGTAGCGCTCGGGAGAGATAGCCGCGAACCGCGCCAGAAGTTCCTGCTCTTCACCCGGTGAGGCACAAATGGACACGAAAACCGTCGGCACCCAGCTCGTCGCTTTCTGCAACGCACGAGAAAACGCCAAAGCGCTCGACACGCTGTACCACAACGATATTTATAGCGTCGAAGTGAGTGACCCGATGCGCGAAATTCGCGGCATCGATGGCGTGAGAGGCAAAGCCAAATGGTAGTTTGACAATCACGACGTACACAGCGGCGTCACGCGTGGCCCGTGGATTAACGGCGACACGTTTGTCGTCGAACACACTTACGACATCACGTTTAAGCCCACGGGCGTACGTCACATCATGAACGAAACCGCCATCTACAAAGTACGCGATGGCAAGATTGTCGAGGAACACTTCCTCAGCCCCGCGTAACACATCAGCGTCACGGCTGACCGCCCGTCTTCATCTTGTCTCGCGTTGGTGAATCATCCTCGTTCCACGGAAACGGCGCGCCCTTTCTCATGCGCGGATAAATCTCGTTGAGCGTCGCACCTTCGTAGAGTCTGCCGTTCTTCATGACGTACTTGATGGAGTTGGTGTTTTGCAAATTCTCCAACGGGTTTTTGTCGAAGATCACTAAGTCCGCCATCTTGCCAACTTCAATTGACCCGACATCTTTGCCAAGTCCCAGTGCATTGGCGCCAAGGATGGTGCCGATGCGCATGGCGTCGATTGGACGCATGCCGTCGCCCATACCGATGTTCCAGAGTTCCCAATGGTAGCCGATGCCCTGTTGTTGACCATGTGAGCCAACACCAGCGCTGCCGCCAGCGTCGATAAGATGCTTGATATCGCCACCAATCACCTTCATGCCGTATTGCGAATCGTGGAACCATCCTGCTTGCCCCATTGTCGTCACTGCACCGGCCGACCCACCGCGCCGCAAGATCTTTCCCTCGAGATCACTCCATGGCGTGAACAGCTGCAACTTGGAATCGTGCAACAAGTCCATGTGCTCGTACCAATAGTTCTCACCCCACGGCGCACCGTACGCAACAATGATGGTTGGCGTGTACGCAATACCAGACTCTGCGAGCAAACGAATTACATCGGACTGCAACGGATACGTAGGAATGGTGTGCTCATGCCCGCTGTAACCGTCGATGGCTTCGGTCATGTTCATCTTCACGTCAAGCCCGCCTTCCGTCGTGGGCATGAGCTTCAGTTCGTTGGCCGCTTGAATCACCCATTGTCGCACTTCACGATTGCCCGTCTGATACTCCTTGATAGTTTTCGTGTCATAGTACTCAGCATACCGTTTCAATACCGTGCGCGCGTTCTCAAGACTGCGAATGTTTTCAGCGGCAAACACACCAGGCCCTGTTGAATAAATGCGCGGCGCCAGCACCGTGCCCGCCTTCTCCTGATCTTCGTACGACAACACGTCCGTCGACCCAGTTTGTGGATCACGCGCGGTGGTCACGCCATATGCAAGGTTGGCCGCATAACTCCACACCGGATCGCGATGCACGTTGGCCGCCACGCGCAAATGCGCGTGCGTATCAACGAAGCCGGGGCTGATCGTCTTCCCGCTCATGTCAATACTGCGCGCACCAGATGGCACTTTCACATTGCCGCTGAGCCCCACGTCAGTAATGCGATTGTTGACGACGACGATGTCACCTTTCGCAATCACTTCTTCCCCTTTCATGGTGATAATGCGTGCACCGCGCAACACGACACTTGCTTTCGGGATATCACGTTCTGCCGCTAAGCGAATACGTGTTTCGACCGGCTTATACGACGGCAATAGTGCGCGATTTGCGCCACCGCGTCCACCAGTTACCGCGCCACCGGCAGAATCTCCAGCGGCCGCACCCGCGCCACGAACAGGATTTGCTTTGCGCACTGAATCATCAAAGGCGTACGCGCGGGCGACATCGTACACGACGTGCGCGTTACCAATCGACCAGTGAATATGTTTGCCGTCCGCACTCCAGCGCGGAAATTGCGCGCCAATATCCGTCAGCTTCTTCGACGGGAAATCCTGCGTAGCGCCAGCCCCACCTGCACCGCCGCCACGTCCTTCACCAACGGTGATTGTTGGCTCTGGTCCGCCGGGCCACGGAATGTCGGGGATGTAATAGAGATCAAGATTGACCTGCGCGAGAATGTGCTCACCGTCGGGCGAGAGCTGCGCCCAACTTGCCCCCGCGCCACCTCCGCCTCCGCCTCCAGCACCTAGCGCAGCAGCGCCAACAACACGAATGATTGGCTTGATGTCGGTGCCGTCCCATCGCATCGAGTACAGACCACGCGCACCGTTGTACGCAAAAATGCGCGATGTATCACGTTGCGAAAAATGCGCGTCGCCCGCGGCATTTGCGATGAACGTAGCCGCACCACCCGTAGCCGGAATCCAAACCAGTTCTCCACCACCACCACCACCACGTCCGCCACCGCCACCGCTCGTTGTTCGGAATGCACGCGATGACGTTCGGGTCGCTAAAATGCGCGTTCCACTCGGATTGTAAACCGGGTTCGTATATAAACCTTCTTGCGGTGTCAGGCGTTGCGGCGTTCCACTGCCATCACTGCGCGCACGATTGAGATACCCAATGCTATCAGCCCATGTGGTATACGTCAGCCACTGCCCATCGGGACTCCACGTTGGTTCAAATTCACCGGCCGACGCCATGGTCACGCGTTTCGGTGCGCCGCTTGGATACTCCATCACATACACATGATCGAGCGCTACGAACGCCAAGCGCTTGCCGTCAGGACTTGGCGTCGCATCACGAATTTGCTTCACCGTGAAGGTCAATGAATCGGGCATGCGATAGTCAAACGCGACGTGCGGGCCGAGCGCTTGGACTACCTCGGCCTCGAATGGAATTTCTGTGGCGAGTTTCGTGTCCATGGCAATGCGCCACAACTTTCCGCTCCATGTAGTGATCAGCGCCTTCGAGTCGGGCGTGAAGGACATGCCCGGATACACGTCGAGCGTCGCCAGCGACTCCTGGTCGTCGCGCTGCACTGCACCGGTCAGCCACGACTCTTCATTGTTGGCGAGATTACGAATGCGCAACCGTGTTTGGTCGACGTAGCGCGTGCCGTACACCAACCACTTCCCATCAGGTGAGAGTGTTGGTCGAAATGCAGAGCCCCATCGATTTTCTTTCGTGGTGACGAGCCCTGTCTCGCGATCGTACTGCATCAGGTCGTAGTCGCCGAGTGGGGTGTTGTACACCCAGCGTCCCCGGCGTTGTGCGAAGTACACATAACGCGGATCGTGACCGAACGCCGGTCCTTCCTCACGAATCACATCGGCACCGCCGCCTGCAGCTCCGCGTCCTGCCGCAGCAGTTGCTTCTGTCCGAATCAGTTGAATGCCTGCTCCGCCCTCGGCTGGAAACATCCACAGTTTCGAACCGCGCGTGGCGATGATGTATTTTCCATCGGGTGTCCACACGGGCGATTCATACGTGTTGGTGTTGCCCGTAGTGATTTGTACGGTGTCTTTCTTGTCGACAGAAATTGTCCACAGATTGTAGCCGCCGGTGCGATCGCTAACGTACACAATCCGCTTGCCATCGGGCGAGAACCGCGGTTGCGCGTCGAAGCCCATACCGCGCGTGAGCGGCGTGGCTTTTCCGCCGGCGATGGGCATCGTATAGATGTCGCCCAACAAATCGAACGTAATCAGACGTCCGTCGCGGCTCACGTCGACTGACATCCAGTTGCCAACTTTCGTCGTGAACGCAAGCGTACGTGTGGGTCGGAGGGGCAAGCCCTCTTGCATCGGATCGCGCGGCAATGCGGGTGTGGTCGCGCGCTGCGCGTGTAACGCGAGCGACAACGTTGCCACAAGAACGGCAGCGCGCGCGAGATGCGTGACTCGACGAAACAGAGGGGCGACGTGCGATACTACCATGACGATATCCTGAGAGGCGAAAGAGCACTGAGCGTCGACTCGGCAAAAGTGCGCGCGAGCGCTGGCTTGGGCAATGCCGATGCATGTGTGCTCTTCCCATTTGGTTGGGACGAGCGCATTGTGCGACGCATGACGACGATCACTCCGCAGCCAACGCTGCACACGCCGCGACTGACAGTGCGGCCGTATGTGCTCACTGACGCACCAGAGCTGCAGCGTTTGGCCGGGGCGTGGGAAATCGCGGACACGACAAAGCGCATTCCGCATCCGTATCCCGACGGTGCCGCCGACATTTGGATTGCGATGCAATCCGACGCATGGGAAACGCAGACGGCCGCGTCGTTCGCCATTGTTGATCGTGCAAACAATCAATACATGGGTGGCATTGGACTGAGTATCGTGTCGGCAACAGTGAGCGCCGAGCTTGGATATTGGCTCGGCGTGCCGTATTGGGGGCGAGGGTACTGCACGGAGGCGGCGCGTGCGATTCTTTCATTTGCATTTGACGCACTCAAACTGCATCGCGTGGCGGCGAACTACCTCACGCGCAACCCGGCGTCGGGGCGCGTGATGGAAAAACTCGGCATGCAGTTTGAGGGTGTACAGCGCGACGGCAGTTTGAAATGGGGCAAGTTTGAGGACATCGCCGTGTGCGCGATTTTAGAGGCGGAGTGGACACAGTTGTCGAACGATTTGCCACCAGATCCGGGAACATTCGCGTTCACTGAAGAAGAGGTCGCTGCAGCGTTAGCTCAATCGATGTCGGCGCATGAGGCAGCCGCGTTGGCGAAAGACATCTGCGACGGTGCTGACGCGTCAACGGCACCGTCTGGTGATCTGTTGCGGCGTTGATGTCGCGCGTGATGCGCGCAACATTGGGCGTTCGAATCCCTTTTTCTTCGTTCACTCGGAGACTTCGATGCAACCCTTCGACTATCACATTGGCCAGCGCACGGTACAACACGAAGCGAACTCGGTCCCTTGTGCGGATAAGCTGAGCACTTGGGTGGGACCGGTTGTAGAGTTTGCAACTGGAGCGGACCTCATCGTGCTCGCCCACGCAGGCAGCCGCGATGGCAATCATCCACTACGCACAGTGGCGCTCTCGGGTCCCGCTCCGCTCGTTAAAGCCCGCAGTGAGGAAGGTACGATTACACTCGGGCTACCGCGCGAAGTGCTCGAGCACCTCCCCGTTAATGAGATGTGCGGCGGTATTGTGATAAATCCCGCGACGGCTCGGCGTTCACGCATCGCTGGCATCGCGCGCCAAGACGCCGAGGGCGTGGAGATATCGTGCGACATCGCGTTCACCAACTGTCGCAAGTACATGACGCCAACGTCGTCACAAGGCACGGCAACGCACATCGGGCCGACGGGCGCTACCACCGTCTTACTGTCCGACGCATGGGCCCGGGACATGATCGAAGCTGGCGAGACGGCCTTTCTTGTCACGTCCACGCCGGCCGGCGTCGGTGATGTTTCCCATCGTGGAGGTCCTCCCGGTTTTCTGCGATTTGATCCCGCCAATAGCGCACTCACATGGACGGAATATCTTGGTGACGGCATGTTTGTGAGCACCGGCAACCTCCGTCAAAATACCAGATGCGCGCTCATTATTGTGAACTTCACGAGCGGTGATGCACTGCGACTCGATGCCACGGCCGCTTACACAAATATTCGCGCCGATCGTAAGGCACGCGTAGACGCATTGCTACAAGCAAGCGAACCGTTTCCGGTGCAAGGGCGCATTCAATGTCACGTACATCATGCACAACGTCTCGCGCAATTTTGCTTGCCTCGCACACGAGTGGCAACGCGCCAACGGATTACCTCCGTGGATACAACGGTGGTGCAACACCCGTAGCGTAGAGAAGGGAGTTACGTGATTGCCGCACGCGTCATGGTGCCGTTGACCATACGCCAAATCCCAGCGTCGTTTGCATTGCGCAACGGTTCCGGCAACAATGCCTGCGGAAAGTCCTGATAGCAGACGGGCCGTGTAAAGCGTGTCATTGCCGCACTGCCTACGGAGGTGCTGCGCGAATCGGTCGTTGCCGGGAACGGTCCACCGTGATGGATCGCGTGTCCAAATTCGACACCCGTTGGGTAGCCATTCACAATCAGTCGACCCGCTTTGTGTTGCAGCACGCGCACGAGTGCCTGCTGGTGCGCAAGTTCGGCGTCGGTCCCATGCAAGGAAGCGGTGAGTTGACCCTCCAGCGCCTTTGCCACGCGCAGCATTTCGTCGACCGACTCGCAAATCACGAGCATCGTGACCGGGCCAAACATCTCGTGCTGCAACGATTGATCCGCGAGCAATACCGGCGCCATCACCGTGAGGAAAACGGGTTGCACTGTGTGGCCTTCCGCACTACCTGCGTCCAAACCTTGCGCAACTTGCTCCGCACCATGTTTTCGCGCGAGATACACGGCATCGCGAAATGACGTGCGCATGGTGGCACGCAGCATCGTGCCGGGTGCTGCGGTTGCGACGCGCGAGGCCAAACCTGATTGCAAACGATCAAACCCTTCGCCGCGAACGGCAATTACTAGTCCTGGGCTCGTGCAAAACTGGCCAACGCCCAGCAACATCGAAGTGGCGATGCCTTCCGCCAATGCATCCGGTCGCAACGCCAGCGCGCCCGGTAATACAAACATCGGATTGATACTGCCCATCTCTGCATAAACGGGAATAGGCTCAACACGTGCGCCGCCTTCATCAAACAAAATGCGACCGGCGCGTGGCGATCCGGTAAAACTGACGGCACGAGTGAGCGGATGCCGCACGAGCGACAATCCGACTTCATGCGAACGTCCGTGCAACAGGGAGAACACCGCCGGCGGCACTCCAGCAGTTGCCGCCGCTCGCACAATCGTCATGGCCGCAAGCTCTGACGTACCCGGATGCGCCTCGTGCGCTTTGCACACTACCGAACACCCCGCTGCAAATGCCGAGGCGGTATCTCCACCAGCAACAGAAAACGCGAGCGGAAAATTGCTTGCCGCAAAATTCACGATGGGGCCGAGTGGCACAAGCACGCGGCGAATGTCCGGACGCGGCGCTGGCAGACGCGCAGGCTCGGCCGTATCAATCCGTGCGTCCAGCCACGACCCGTCTTCGACATATTCCGCGAATGCGTGCAGCGTTTGCACCGTGCGAATGCGTTCGCGCGCGAGCCGATCGAGCGGCAATGCAGTCTCGAGGTGCGCGATCGTAAGCAGTGGTTCACCGAGCGCGGTGATCTCATCGGCGATAGCGCGGAGGAATGACGCTCGTTGTGCAAGGCTCGACGTCGCGTACGTGCGGAACGCGGCATCGGCGCCAATCAACGCGCGATCAATCTTGTCGTGGCCCGCGTCGAAAAACTGCGGTCCAAACTCTTCGCCCGTGGCGGGATTAACGGAGCGAAACGGCGCGCCGGATCCAGCGATCCACTCGCCGCCAACGTAGCTGCGTGCTGTAATGTCCATAGCTCTACGATAGCGCCTTGCGAGGTGATCGGCACGCACGGCAACTTTTCGGACCATGCACCCCACCTCGCCATGACCAAGCATCCGCCTCGTCGATACGTGTCTCGCATCGCACAGCGCATCGCCCTTTACCTCGCGTTTGCGGTCGTCGCGTCCCCGTTGCTCGTCGCGCAGACACCCGCGCCACCGCGAACGGTGCGAATGCAATCCAAAATATTAGGAGAGCTCCGCACGCTGCACATCAACGTGCCGCCCAACTATCGAGTCGCCAAACAACGGTATCAAGTGACGTACGTGTTGGATGGGCAGGTCAAGCCGTTCTTCGATCTTGCCGTGGCAGCGGCTGGCTATTCGCTGACGGGTGATCCGCGCGATTTCGCGATGCCACCGCAAATCATTGTGGGGATTGAGCAAAACAATCGCGGTGAAGATCTTGCGCGCAACGACGAACGTTTCACGCGCTACGTCGTTGAGGAAGTCATTCCATACATCGAGCGCGAGTATCGAACGCTCCCGTACCGTACGCTCATCGGGCATTCACTCGCCGGTCGATTCGCGCTGCTCACGCTCTGTCGCGCACCCACCATTTTCCCGGCCATCATCGCGATCAGTCCGAGTGTGTCAGACTCGAGTACGTTTGACACGGTGCAGCGGTGTGCGCAAGCTCAGTTTGCGTCGACACCGCGGGTTCGACAACTCGCACTATCCGCCGGCGACAAAGAGGTGCGGCTTCGCGAGGGCACTCGTCGCCTTTTCGCTTTCGTGCACGACTCCGCCCCACCAAACTGGCGCGTGCGCTTGGTTGACGGCACTGGACTCGGCCACACCGATACGCCGTTTGCAACGATTCCAGTGGGTCTGCGATTCACGCAGGAACCTGCGCTGTGGGAAATGCCGACCGCATCTGCCGACAGCATGCTCAATCGTCTTGGAGATCCGTCGACGATTCTGACCGCGTGGCTTGACGTGCTCAGTGCACGCGTCGGCTATCGCGTGCCACCATCTTGCAAGTGGATGGAAGTCATTGTGCGTACGCGGCTGGCCCGTGATGGCGCGACCGCCGCAATCGCCGCCGCGCAAACCATGATTGACGCGTATCCAGAGGAGATCGTAGGGTACGGGCTGTTGGCCGATGCCCAAATTAAACGACTCAATCTTGCTGCTGCGCGAAAGGTCATTGGCGACGCATTGCAGATGTTGGAGCGACTCGAAGTGTTTGACGAAGGCGCACGCGATGCGCAGCGCGAGTCGTTACGATCATCACTCACAGCGTTAGGGCGGCCGTAACAGCGCGTTACAGCACGCCCAGAGCGTTTATCGATTGCCGTACGGTTTTGGTGGGACTGTTTTAAGAAATCGATAGACGGATTCGACCTCCTCTGCCGTCATGAGTTTCGTCGCTTTGATTGGCATCAGCGAATCGAGCAGCGAGCCGTCGGGACGTCGGCCGCTTTGCAGTATTCGTGTGAAATCGCCAAGGGAGTAGCGACTAAGACCGGTGGGCGTCAGATTGGCCGCGGGCTTCCAATAGGGCGGCGCACCCGGAATCGGTCCGCCAGACAGTCCGGCGCCGTGGCAGCCCATGCACCCGTTCTTCGCGATGTACAACCCGTGCTGTTCCGAGATACCGGTCGGCGACACTGCGAGATGCTTTTCGTCGTGGTTGATTTCGGCGGCACCGATTGGAATCACTTTCCCCTGAAGCCACTGCACGCGGATGACCGGGCCAACGGACGACTTACTGCTGGTTTTGTCGACATTTGGCTGAGCTCTGATGTACGCGATAAGCGCCGTGACATCAGCATCCGACAAATTGTGAAATTCCCCCGATGGCATGAGGATCAGGTTCCGACCATCGTGACCAATGCCGTGTCGAATAGCGCGCTCAAGCGTCGCATCATCGTACGACGCGAGTACGCCACCGTTGCCTTTCGTCAAGTTAGTCGCAAATACGTGCCCGATTGGCGCGAAATCAATCACGACGTTTCCACCCAAATTTGCTCCATGGCACGCCGTACACTTAGCGATACTCCTCGCCACGTGTTCACCGCGCGCGATCGTAGCTGAATCATTGGCAACCGCTAATGCGGGTTCGGATGGCACGACGTATGCCTTGGTCAGCTTGCTGTTGGACATCGCATACACGGTCGCCGCGCCGGCCGCGACGACGACGATGAGTCCAAGAAAAACTTTCCCGATGCGACGCATCCACATTGACGTACCTCCTATGGTGAACGGAAGAAATACGACGCGACTACTTCGCTAACACCAACTCTACTGGTTGCCCGCTGGGCGCGATTTTCACGAGCCGATGCGCCGCGTCCTTGGAAATAAACAGCGTTACGGTTGCCATAGGCATTTTCTGCTCGACCTTCCACGTCTCAAACGTTCCTGCCGGCACCGTCACCGTTTCGCTACCGACCACGGTGAACACGTTGGCGTCAATCGTGCCTTTGCCCGCATTGAACGTGTTCAACGTAAAAACGGACTTCTCGGCCCACGCCAGAAGCGGCAGCACAAACACCATCGCGTCCGCATTGATGGTACCGAGTGGTAACGTTGCATCCACCACTACGGACTGCGGACCGGTTGTCGTCATCGACATCGCGTTGCCCGTCGCATGTGCGCCGCTAAACGCGATCTCCGATTTCAGCGCCTGTCCCTGCATGGTACCGGATTGCAGCATCGACTTTGGATTGAACTTTGCATCCGTTTGCAGTGCCGTGGATTGGAGCATCATACCGTTCATCACATTGGTCGACTCACGCAGCATCCACCCGTTGGTCGTCGACTCCAACGCATACACGGATGAGCCGAGCGCGTTGCCCTGCACCATGACTACAAACGAATCACGTCGCGCTTCGAGTTTGGCAAAATTTAACGCCGGCTGCTGTGCGCCAAGCACGGACGACCACGCAAGCACCGCCACCAGCACAAGCAGCGGCGAACGACGTAAAACGGCAGTTCCAGCACGCATGCCAAGACCCCTGAAAAAAGAAAAAGCTAAATCGGCGAACTCCGCCGTTTCTGTCGGTGTATGTACGTAGCGATTCCGTTCAACGTTTCTGACGAAGGAGTTTTGTATGACAGCGATCGAAAAGTCAAAGTCCGACTGGCAAGCCCTGCTGCCGGCGGAGAGCTATACCGTCCTGTTTGAGCATGGCACAGAACGCGCCGGGAGCAGCTCCCTTGACCGCGAAAAGCGCACGGGAACGTTTGTCTGCGCCGCGTGCTTTCTGCCGCTTTTTTCGTCGTCCATGAAATTTGACAGCGGTACCGGATGGCCCAGTTTCTTCGACTATCTGCCCGGCGCGCTCGGTCTGAAGAAAGATTACAAACTGATCTTACCGCGCACGGAATATCACTGCGTGCGCTGCGGTGGACATCAAGGCCATGTCTTTAAGGATGGCCCCAAACCCACTGGCTTGCGATACTGTAACAACGGGGTCGCGGTATGCTTCATTGCTGATGGCGACGCACTGCCTGCGGCGCGACCGTAGCGCGTTACCCTAACGTAGAATCGCCGACCAGATCAGCGGCTGTGTGCCCATGGTCTGGCCGCGATACTGCGGACGAAAGCCAAACAACACGGCGTGTCCCTTTCCAACCACCACGTCCACCATCGCTGCCTTTCCGTGTAGCTTGGCACCGCCCAGCAGCCAACCCGAGAGCAACGGATCGCCAGTATTTGGATAGATCGCGACGGCCGACGCACGTGATGCGTCGGTAATGTCAAACGCTGGTCCGTTTTCAAACCACGCCGCCGGAACCGACGCCGTCATGCGCGAGCTGAGCGGATGTTGTGGGTTTAACTCAATGGCAATCAGCGAACCTGGCGCGTAAAAATCGTTTTGCTTGACGCCCGATAAAATATTCTTCACCGGCAGCGCTAACGTTTCGATTGCGTACTCGCTGGCCTCATTAAATGCGATCACCGTGCCGCCGCTTTCCGCAAACGATTTTAGTGATGCGCCGCCCGTCTCACCAAGCCCGCCTTTCAGCGAGTCGGGGTAACCCCCGCTCAATCCGCGCCGAAGTCCGTTGGCGTTTTGATCCGGCAAGATGATCACGTCAAACCGTGCGTTGAGTCCTCCCGCCTTCACATCCCGATCAACGATTGAGGTAAACGCAATGTGATTGACGTCAAACATCCATCGCGTCCAGCCTTCGTCCATTGTCGAGTTGTAGCTACGATAGATCGCGATGCGTTTACCCGAGGTCCCGGATAGTCCCGCCACCGCATACACGGGCTCTTTTACATTCGCGATCACCGCACCCATTGCTGGCGCAGTGCCCATCACTGCCTGCACGTCAACACCGAACAAGAGCGGCAACGTATGCGCCGTCACGTCGTACGGACGCTTCGGCGGGCCGCCGGGGTATTCCAACAAATTCGGGTATTGCTGCCGCTCCAACAGAGCCTTTGCATACGCGCCAAACGGTTGCATCGTCGGCACGATGTAACTCCCAGCCGGTACCGACGCATGAATCTCCACTTGCCCGTGCTGCAGTGTCCACAACAAACGCTGCACTGCTTGACTGTCCTTCTGCGCTCGGGGAATCACGAAGGCGGACGGCACTGCTGTTGTCGTCCACGGATGGTCCGCGGCCAACGCGCGTTCACCGAGCGTTGCGTAACTCTCAAGCCACTGACGACGATCCCGCGCTGCCTGTCCAAGCATGGCCCACGTGGCACTGCTCTGATACGCGACGATGTTGCCGATGGTCCACGTTCCACCCGGCCAGATGGCGGGAAAATTCCACGTCGATTCCCGCGCGTCATATCCACGTCCAGGACCAAGTCGCGTGAACGGCATATCCATCGGCGACGCAAGTCGCGCACTTGCGGTTTCCGTGAGAATACGCACGCCGCGATGATTCAAGGAGTACTGTCGCGCCGGCGACCATTGATCATAGGCCGCATTGGTTGCGATACCCGTCTTCCCCTCAGCGATCATCTTCCACCCCATCGCCATGCCGAGCGAGTTGGTGCCGATCGTGAGAATCGGATCGATATTGGGTTCCAGTGGATCCATGTACGGCGGAATAAAAATGCGTCCGGCGTTCGAGCCTTGTTGATGAATATCATTGACGATTTCTGGGTCCCACGGCGTATATAAAGAGTCGACCGTATACCGCGTTTCCGGCTGCGTAAATGCATACCAGTCGCGGTTATTGTCATGCCCCGTATACTTGTGATATAACTCTGGCGGCGCCGTTCCTTCGGCCGGCGTGTCCAACGTGTGGCGATACCAATCACCAACGATATCAACGCCGTCGGGATTCTGACTCGGCACCAACATGATGATCGTGTTTTTTAAAATCTCGCGCGACTCTTGTGTGTCTTCGCGCACGAGCTTGTCGGCTATGACAAAAGGCGTAAGAAATCCGCCTACTTCGGTGGAGTGAATGCTCGACGTTATGAGGATGATATTCTTCCCTTGCGCCAAGAGCTGTTCTTTGCTCATGGTTTTGGGAACGCGCGGATCCATCAGTTGCCGCTGGATTTGGCGATAACGTTCGAGATTCGCGAGGTTCGCCGAGTCGCTGATGAACGCGACGATAAACGGTCGACCCAACACGGTTTTTCCGAGCGTGCGCACGAGCACGTTCGGACTGGCTTTATCGATGGCGGCGAAATAGTCGGTGACCTGCTTCCAGCTAGGCAACTTCCGATCGGCACCTGGCGCCCAACCGAGAATCGCGGTGGGCGTTGGCACTTTTGCGTGCTGTGCCGTCGCCAATGGCGCGACGCCAAGCGACAGGGCAAGAATGGCGGATATTGTGCGCTTCACGGGAACTCCGAGCGGGGTGGACGGATATCGTGAGTGGGAGAATAGATCAAAAAACCATTATCAACCAGACGCCGCGGGAATGCGGCGGGAGCGAGATATGCCAGCATTGACCGTTCAAATCCGTTATGCCGCCTCAACAATGGTAGTATGCACCGCCCTTGTTGCGTCCGCGCTTGGTGCCCAAGCGTCGGCGACGCACGCGACGCACGCGATGTCGACGATGCAACCGTCAGATGCGATGGTTGCGTCATGGCGCACTTTTATGAAGCCGACCGATGCAGTACTCAAGAAAAAACTCACGCCATTGCAGTATTCGGTAACGCAGCACGACGACACCGAGATGCCGTATCGCAACGAGCTGTGGGACAATCACGACGCGGGAATTTATGTGGACGTCGTCTCCGGCGAACCGCTCTTTAGCTCACTCGACAAGTACGATTCGCGAACGGGCTGGCCGAGCTTCACGAAGCCGTTGCTTGCGGCGAACGTGAAGACGAAGAACGATCCGTCGCTTGGTGCAGATCGGACGGAAGTGCGATCCATGCGCGCGAATTCGCACTTGGGGCATGTGTTTGACGACGGTCCGAAACCCACCGGTTTGCGTTACTGCATGAATTCGGCGGCCATGCGATTTATTCCTGCGAGCAGATTGGCGGCCGAGGGTTACGGCGAGTACGCGAAGTTGTTTGCGGCGAAGTAGTGCGGTACAAGGGCAAACAACAGGCCGCGAATGCCGCGAATTGTGACGATGCAATTCGTGAGATTTGCGTGATTCGCGGCCTGATTTTTTGTGTTTAACGCTTCACTAATCTCGGATCCGGCTTGACCGTGAACGTCTGCGTTTGACTTTGTCCATTGACGGTGAGCTTCGCGGTGAAGATGCCGACCAACGGAGTGCCTCCAGTACGACCGGCGCCAGCAGTTACCGGGCTCCACACAATGCGATGCATGCCCGCCGCAGCGGACATTGGTTCAGGCGTTGTGCGCCAAAGCGGCGACGTGTTCGGAATGCCGCCGACACGAGGACCGCGTCCACCAACACGGTTGCCAGTCGGAGCACCAGCCGCAGTAGTGAACGTACGCAGACTCACGCCAGCTGCATCAAAGATTTCGATGGCGACCGCTGTCGTGGGCGTCGTTCGCAGATAGTAGTCAAGCACTGCACCGCTTTCGGGGTTTGGCGCTTGTGGCTCGTCCTTTTGCAGTGGCGTGCCGTTATCATCACCTTGCGAAAAATTTATCGCGTCGGCGGGCTTGAATAGAAAGGCATCCGCCTTCGAGACCGTGTCATTGAGTTGACGCAACACGCTAATGTCATCGATCACCCAAATGCCACGACCGTGCGTGCCCATCACGAGATCGTTGCCGTAAATTTCGAAATCGCGTACCGAGGTGACAGGCAAATTGAGTTGCAAGGCCTGCCAATTGTCCCCATCATCGAACGACACGAACGCGCCGCGCTCTGTTCCCGCAAAGAGTAACCCTTGACGCGTCGGGTCTTCTTTCACCGTGTGCACGTACACGCCCGTCGGCAAACCCGTACTAATGCGCTGCCACGTTTTCCCTTGATCGCGCGTTCGATAAATGTACGGTTCAAAATCCTGCAATTGATGCCGATCAACGCTTGCGTATGCCGTATTAAAATCGAAGTGCGACGCCTCAATCATCGTGACGCGACTCCAGGCCGACATGGCGGACGGCGTCACATTCTGCCACGTCCGGCCATCATTGGTGGATACATGAATCCATCCATCGTCCGTGCCAACCCACACCATCGGCACGAAGAGCGGCGACGGCGCAATGGTGTAGATCACGCCACGTTTGCCATTGCGATCGACATGTGCGCTGGCCACTGCATCGAGCGTTGCGGGCGGTGCACCTTCGGGTCGCGTGAGGTCTGGGCTAATCTGCGCCCAGTTCACCGCGCCATCGGTGGTCTTGAACACGTACTGACTCGCGTAGTACAACGCGCGCGGATCGGCCTTCGAGAACACGAGCGGTTGCGTCCAATCCGCGCGCTCGTTGTCCGGTCCTTTCGGCGTCGTGGTACCGGGCACCGCGACATTGAGCTCGAGATCGTGACGACTACCAGTGCCACCAAAAATGATACCCGGATGCAACGCATCGCCGGCAGTGTAGCCGCTCTCGCCGCCCGCACCAATCGGTTCCCAATCACGCATCGAAATTTCCGCGAACTTTCCACGTGAGCAGACAGCGACCGCCCCGCTATCCTGTTGCGCGCCCGTCACCCAATACGGAAATCGATAGTCCACCGAAATGTGATACATCTGCGCGGTGGGCTGATTGAGCCACGAACTCCACGTGACCTCGCGCGCATCGTCGACCGTGGCGTTACGCGTGACAATCGCGCCCTGATCGCTGGCGACAATCATCGTATTGGAATCGTCTGGTGACACCCACGCTTGGTGATAGTCATCGCCGCCGGGCGATCCACGCAACGCGACCCACGTTTTCCCACCATCTTTCGAGCGATTCACCGCCACGTTTGGCACGTAGACGATGTCCGCATTTTTCGGATCGACGGTCACTTTCTCGAAATACCATCCGCGGCCCCACAACGCTTGATCGCTCGACAGTTTCGTCCACGTTGCGCCGGCGTCATCAGAACGAAAAAAACCACCCTGTCCTGGAGCAGCAGTCGCACCACCCGGTCCAGTGGCGACTGGCGGTAACGCAGCAGTCGTCGTATCCGGAACCAAGCAGTCCACCACGGCATAGAGTCGATTCGAATTCGTTGGCGCGACGGCGATGCCGGTACGTCCAATGCCACGGGCCGGAAGCCCATTCGTGAGCGGCTTCCACGTGGTGCCACCGTCGATCGATTTATAAATGCCGCCGCCCGGGCCATTGGTTGGCGCGTACGTGAACCACGGTGGACGTCGCGTATTCCAGAGCCCTGCGTAAACGATCTGCGAATTGCTCGGATCAATTACGACTTCAACGGCACCGATGTTCTCGTCCTTGAACAGCACCTTCTGCCACGTGGTGCCGCCGTCAGTGGAGCGAAACACTCCACGTTCTGCGCTGGGTGCATACAAATGACCGATCGCTGCGACAAACACGATATTCGGATTCTTGGGATCGACGGCGATCTTGCCGATGTGCTGCGTGTCCGCGAGTCCCAGATGCTTCCATGTTTTGCCCGCATCGATGGACTTATACACACCGTTGCCAAAGCCCACCGAATCGCGCAACGTAGATTCGCCGCTCCCGACATACACGATATCCGGCGCCGAAGCCGCAACAGCTATCGCACCAATCGACGCCACAGGCTGCGAGTCGAAAATTGGTGTCCATACGCGGCCGGCGTCCACAGATTTCCATACGCCGCCGTTTACCGCACCGAAATAAAACTCATTCGGTCGACCGGATACGCCGCTCGCGGCAGCAACTCGACCGCCACGAAACGGACCAAGGTTGCGCCACTTCAGGCCAGCGTACGCAGCGGTCGGTTGCGGCGTGCGCGTGGTTGCCTGCAGTGGCGCAATGCCATCGGACGTGAAAGCGGTCGGCAGTTCTCCCGTCCCTACACTCGGCGCTGATGACGCCTGCAGCGCACGGTGCAATACGGGATCCAGCACGGTGAGTGCGCATCCTACACGACCAGCCAACGTGAGGAAGGCGCGCCGCGAAACGTCATCGGACACAGGAGTAGGGAATGGGGAATAAGGACGAGGAACAGCAACCGCTACAATTACATCGGCGTGCGGCGTTGTCCGGTGAGCGCTGCAGCGAGGGTCTGATAGAGGTCATCGACACGGAACGGCTTTTGAACAAAACCGGCAAGCCCCGCGCCAGTGAAAGTGCGCTCGACGTCAACGTCGCTGTATCCGGACATCAAAATTACCGGCACCGACATATCCGTCTTCCGTAGTTCACGTAGCGCGTCCTCCCCGTCCATCACCGGCATGGTAAGATCGAGCAACACCGCGCGAATCTCGGCATGATGTCCGGCGAAGAGGTCGACCGCCTCGCGACCGTTTTCCGCGAGCATTACCGTGAAGCCTCGTCGCACCAATAGCGCACGCGCAACGGAGCGTACCCCCGCGTCATCATCCACCACTAAAATCGTTCCGTGCCCATCGAGTGTGGCGGTGGCAACCATCGGTGCGTCGCGTCGCACGCCTTCGCTCGGGGGGAAGTACAGAGAAAACGTCGTGCCTGCGCCAACCGTGCTGGTGACCACGACTGCACCTCCGTGCCCCCGGACAATGCCGAGTGTCGCGGCAAGTCCGAGTCCGCGCCCGGTAAACTTTGTCGTGTAGAACGGGTCAAAAATGCGTTGTAGCGTTTCATCGGCCATGCCCGATCCGCTGTCAATCACATCCATGACCACATAGCGACCGGGCAGTAACGGTCCACCAAACATGGTCGCGGAAGGCGCAGTGCGGTCGACGTTCGCTACCCGCGTTCGCAGTAAAATCTCGCCGTTGCGCTCATTCAAACTGTCGGAGGCATTCGTGATCAGGTTCATCAAGATCTGCCGAAGTTGCGTGGCATCTCCTTTGACCATCGGCAACCCGTCGGCGAGATCGAGCGTGAGCGTTGCGCGTTTCGACACCACCGTTTTCAACAGTTGCAGCATCTCGGATGCGATATCAGAGAGCGAGACTGACTCAATGATGAACCGACCCTTGCCCGAGTACGCCAAAAGTTGTCGCGTGAGGTCGGCGGCCCGTTGTGCGGCACGTTCAATGTTCAACACCGTCTCACGTGCTGGCGACGTTACCGGTAAGTCCAGCAACGCCATGCTGGCGTTCGTGAGCACGCCGACCAGCAAGTTGTTGAAGTCGTGCGCGATGCCGCCTGCAAGGACGCCCAGCGATTCGAGTTTTTGCGTCTGCCGCAATTGATTCTCGATCTGCGTGCGCTCAATTGCCGTTTCGGTTTCTTGCGTGATGTCTTCGATCGCACCAACGTGCCCTGCAAATCGGCCATCTGGCGTACGGACCGCCGCTACCGTCGCTCGCAGGTATCGCACGCGGCCGCTCGCACACAGCAGTCGATACTCGGCGCGCGTGTCACATTCGTCTCGCACGGCGTCCCGACCCACAAGCGCGATACGCTCGCGATCATCCGGATGCAGCCGCTCGCGCCATCGCTCCGCAAGAAACTCGTCAAGCGTACAATCAAAAAGTTCGAGTAGTCGCGGATTCGCGAAAATCGACGCACCGTGTGCATCAGTGAGCCGGATGCCAATCGGCGATGCCGCCCACAGCGTACGAAAGCGTTCCTCGCTCTCGCGCAGTGCTTGCTCTTGCGCCCGCTGCGCCGTGATATCCGCAATCAATCCGTGCACCGAAACCGGTCGACCCATCTCGTCGCGATCCACTTCGCCCGACATGCGAATCACCAATCGACGACCACTGGGCAACAGCGTTTCGGCTTCCATCTCGTACGGTTCGCCCGTCGCAATCGAATGCTGTACGGCCTCCAAATAGCGTGCATTGCTGACCGGATCAAAGCGCGACAATGCCGCGTCAAGCGACGGCACTTCATCGGGCGCGAATTCGAGAATCGCGCGAGTCGTGGTTGACCACCACAGCTCACCGCTCTCCAACATGCGCACAAAACTCCCCATGCGCGCCCGTTGCTGCGCTCGTTCGAGTTCTCGTTCGGAGCGGCGTAGTGCATGTTCAGCGTGACGTCGTTCGGTCACGTCTTCCGCCGTGCCCGTCATCATGATTGGCGTCATCGCGCGGTCAAAAGTCACTTCACCACGCGTGTGCAAGATGCGTATGGCCCCGTCCGCGCCTCGCATTGGCATCTCAAAGTCGTAATTTGACTCGCCAGCCAGCGCACGTTGCAGCCGCACGACGAATTGCTGTCGGTGTCCGTCATCAATTGCCGATGCCAAGACGAGATCGCACGACGGCGTCGTTCCGGGATCGATGCCCATGATTCTGAACATTTCTTCTGACCATGTCACCACGTTCGTCGGCACGCACCACGACCAACTCCCGATGCCGGAAATACGTTGTGCGGATCGCAGTTGTTGTTCGCTTTGTTGCAACGCCTGCGCCGCACGACGCTCCTCGGTGATGTCCAACACAACACCGACCGCCCGACGCACTGGCATGCGGATATCCCCCTGCACGTCCGCGTGAATTCGCACCCAGCCTTGCGTTCCGTCCGCGCGGGTGATGCGACAATCTTGCCGCAGCGGCCGCTCTGCTTGGCGCGACTCAAGACTTGCGTCGCGTAGCGCTCGCAGGTCGTCGGGATGCAATCGATCGCGAAACACCGACCAATGACTGACCACATGAGTAGCATCGAAGCCAAAGATCACACCAATGTTTGGCGTGAGGTACGAGGTGCCGGTACTCAAATCAAGATCGAACACCCCGGCACCGGTCGCGATGAGCACGTGATGGAGTTGCTCTTCACGCTTGCGCAATGCGCCCGCATCACCCACGTCGGGCGGCAGTATCGTTTCGTGGTCCCGCGGTGCCGTAGGGTTCTGGCTCACACATCAACGGTAGGAAGGGATTGCATCTGATGCCGCGCGTGCCGTGGAGCGAACAGCGCGTCGAGCTGGCACACACTGCCAACTTAGTACGCTGCATGGTCCGACAGCAGCACCCTTGGCTCGGAAGCGAGAGCGGCATGGTCGGACCATGCGCACTATCCACGTCCACTGCTAGCGTGCGCCGTGACGAATGTGCTACTTACGTCCATCACACTGCCGCATACTCCCGCCCCTGACGCACGTCCCTCTATGCATCTTGCACCGATCGACCTCGGCATCATCGCCTTCTCGATCCTCATCTCGTTTCTGCCGGCGCTATTCTTTTACAAGCGGGCGGGATCGAGCACGACCGAATTTTTCACATCAGGCCGCGCCGCGCCGTGGTGGTTAGTTGGTATTTCGATGGTAGCCACCACCTTCAGTACGGATACACCAAATTTCGTGACCAACATTGTCCGCGAAAAAGGTGTCTCGCAAAACTGGGTCTGGTGGTCGTTTCTGCTCACGGGAATGTTGACGGTGTTTTTCTACGCACGACTGTGGCGTCGGTCTGGCGTGGTCACAGATCTGGAATTTTACGAACGGCGATATTCCGGCAAAGCGGCAACGTTCGTGCGCGGATTCCGCGCGATTTACCTCGGGTTGTTTTTCAACTGTGTGATCATGGCGACCGTCAACTTGGCCGCGGTGAAGATCGGCAACGTTGTACTCGGCTGGCCCGAGTGGCAGACGCTGATTGTGTGTGCCACGATGACGATTTTCTTCGCGATGGTGTCTGGCTTGTGGGGCGTGCTGGTGACGGACTCCCTGCAATTTTCAATCACGATGACTGGTACGTTTGCGCTGGCGTATTACGCGTTGCATCACCCGGCTGTGGGTGGGTTATCCGGGATGTTACAAAAGGTCGATCCCAAGTTGTTGAACGTGATGCCCGACTTCAGTGATTGGCCGACGGCGCTTGCCATTTTCATTATCCCGATCACGGTCCAGTGGTGGTCAGTGTGGTATCCAGGCGCGGAGCCTGGAGGTGGGAGCTATATCGCGCAACGAATGTTGGCCTCCAAAACGGAAAATGATGCACTCGGCGGTACGCTTTTGTTCAACACCTTGCACTATGCGCTGCGTCCGTGGCCGTGGATCATTGTCGCCTTGTGTTCAACGATCGTGTATCCCACGTTAGCTAGTATTCGCACCGCGTTTCCATACGTCAATCCCAGCTTGATTGGCAACGATATGGCGTATCCCGCCATGCTGGTCTTTCTGCCAGCGGGGTTTTTGGGTTTCATGATTGCCGGCATGCTGGCCGCGTACCGCAGCACCATTGAAACGCACCTCAATTGGGGCACGTCGTACCTCGTGCATGACTTTTACCGTCGATTTATCAAGGCCGATGCGACGGAAAAACATTATGTCTTCGTGGGTCGGATCACCACCGCGATGTTAATGGTGATTGCCGCGTTGCTCACGTTCACGTTGCAGACGGCCGCTGAGAGCTTCAATCTGATTTTGTCGATCGGCGCGGGTACCGGACTTATCTACTTGCTGCGGTGGTTTTGGTGGCGCATCAATGCGTGGAGCGAGGTGGCGGCGATGGGATCGTCGTTCGTCATCTCCATCGGATTTTTCGTGGCAGGCAAATTGGGCCACGCGGTCCCAGCGCATTGGACACTCATACTCACCGTCGTCATCTCAACCATTATCTGGGTGACCGTCACGTTTCTCACTGCGCCAACGGAACGTGCGACGCTGCTATCATTCTATAAGCTTGTGCGACCAGCCGGTCCGGGATGGACGGCCATTCGTGCAGAGGCAGGCGTCGGTCCGTCGCCAGATAGTCTGACCGTATCGTTGGCCGGTTGGGTAATTGGCTGCACGTTTGTGTACTCGGCGTTGTTCGGCACGGGCAGCTTTTTGTACGGTAAGACGAACATCGGATTCGCGTGGCTCGCGGTGTTTATCGTGAGCGGTTTTGGCTTGGTACAGGTGTTCCGCATGGGGAGCACGAAGACGGCAGTGTAGCGACGAATATCGAAGACCGCGCGCAAGCCCTGCGGATGACCTCGCGGTCTTCATTCCCCTAATCCCTATCCCCCGATCACCGCCGGTGCACTACCCTTGGTAAATAACATCGTCTTTCGTGCGCCCTTGTTCTCCACCTGCACAATATTGACCTGATCTGTATGCAACTCCGTCAGCATCTGATTCCGCACTTTGGCGCCACGCGCACTATTTGGTAGCACCACGCGAAAACAAATCCAGTACAATTCCTTGTCACGCCGCACGCCGCATGGCTGGAGCACGATTGGCATGCCTGCAGCATTGGCCACTGTGAATTGTGCGCCGATGTAGCGCTGCACATCCGCGTCGAGCGCCGACGAATCTTTTGGTGGCTTCTTCCCGACGAATCGCGCCACGACCGTCGAAAAGTCATCCGCAAATGCACGCACACTAAACGTCGCGCCACTCGCATCCGGCGTGATCACCGTCAACGTGGTGTGAATCGGATGTGCCTGTGCAACACTCGCGGAGACCGCGACACCAACCAGCGCGCGTCGCAAAATCCGCCGCACCGAACGCACCACCGTGCGCGTCACAAGCCGTGTCATGAATCGCCTCACCTCGGAAACCGCTCCCACGCCCAGCCGGTCGCGACAACTGCGATCAATCCCGACACGCCCACCAATCGCATCTGAAACGCACTCGGACCGCCGACGCGACGCGGCAGCAACTGCAGCGCGCGATCCACAATCCAAAAGCACACCGCCGCACCACACAGCACCACGATCTGCCCGAGCTCAATACCGATATTGAAGCCCAGCAGCGGCACCGCAATTTGCGCCACGAACAAACTCTTGAGATATCCCGCGAAGCCAGCGCCGTGCACCAGCCCGAACGCACCCGCAAAAATTGGGCGATGTCGTGCGCCTGGCCCTTCTGCGGCGCGCTCGCGCAGAATCAAATTCTCGACGCCGGTCGCAACAATCGTGACCGGAATAAGAAACTCCACGAGTTTCGTCGGCAGTACCAAAATGTCGGTCACCGCCAACGCCAACGTAATAGAATGTCCGACGGTAAACGCGCTGATGACCCACATCGCCGCACGCCAATCGCGACCGCGATAGATGGCGGCAAGCACGAGCAGAAACAGAATGTGATCCGCCGCATCGATCGCGACGATGTGATGAAATCCGACTTGCAGAAACGCCCACATCTCCGACACGACTTAATTCTCCACCGCGCGTGCAGTTGCGCTGGCTATCAATGGTTGACCGGTAGCCGTCGCAATGGCCGCCGCATGGCGATCCAACAGCGGATCAGGCGTGTGCAATTTCAACGCTTCACGCATCATCGCCATCGCCTCAGTGTTGCGACCCGACTTGTACAGCGCCCACGCCACCAGATCGTAGCCATAAATATCCTTGCGATCGACGAGTTCTTCCTGCGCCTTTCGCAACACGTCGCTCACGCGTAGTCCGTGGTCGAGTAGATACAAACTCCACGCGCGGTGAAACGGACCTGGTTGCGCAGTAACGGCCACTTCTAACGTATGAAAATACTCAGTGCTCTTCGCGGTATCGCCCAGCGCCGCGTACGCGTCGCCCACCAGTCCGAGCGTGCCGGGATCGAGTTGCATACCGATAGCGCGCTCGCCCCAGAGAATCACGTTCTTCTGGTCGCCACGACTAGCGGCTAAGCGCGCCATCGCAGCCTGCAGACGTGGATCATCCGGCTCGATGGCTACACCCGCACGATACGCGTCCTCGGCGGCACGTAAATGACCAGCGCGTAGTTCCAAGTCCCCCACACGCATGTTAAACCACGCTTTTGTTTCGTTGGCCACATCACGACGGGACATTGCGTCGTCCCGCGCCGCCGCCAACATGCGCCGTGCTTCGCGAATGTGTCCATTCAGTTCCATCCATCGCGCCAAGCGCGGCGCGGTCGACAAACTGGCACGTTCACTCCACGCCGAATCGAACATCGACTGCGTCATTGCGTAATCACCCAGCTCCATCGACACTTCGCCAAGCAAAGATCGATACTGCGGAATATCTGGCTCGCGCTTCACCAGCGAAACGGCTTCATCACGCGCTTCGGTAAACCGATGTTGTGCCAATAGCACCGACACCAAGGTGACCGTCGTCGATGCATTCCGGTTCGTACGCTTGCCCATCGAACGACGAGCGTACGCCTCGGCCTGCAAATAGTCATCCCATGTCCCGCCTTCACGAGCGCGCTGCGCATGGAGCGCCGCCAATTGACCGAGCACTAACGCACTTGTTGGATCTGCTGCTAAGGCTTGGTTCCAGACACGGATTTGCGTATCGCGATCGGCTGCATCGGTAAACCCTGGTTCGCGACGCGCGCCCACCGCACCAACACTCGCGGGCGCCGCAAGGCGCGACACCCACGAGGTGCGGGCGAGTGCCACGCCGCCGACAGCCACTGCAACGGCAACGACTCCGACGGTGAGGATCGCCCGGCGTTGCATTATCGCGCCGCTTCCAAATACGGGAACGTCGTCGAGTACGTGCGGACGCTGGTGCTGATGTTGTCCGACGTCAAACCCGGCAGCACCGTCGCGGCAGGATCCAGCAAGTTACCGAAAATTGCAGTCAGGCCGGCATCAACCACATCGTCCTTCAAATTGCGACCGCCGTAGCCGTTGGCAAGTGCCCAGCTCAACCATCCCGACGTTGAACCAGCACGGTTCGGATACACGAGCAACATGTCGGGCACGAGCACTGCCGCGAGCGTGTTGGCGATCGTCGCGCCACGGTTGAACTGGTTGGTGAACGCCTTGATCTTGCCGCCAAAATCGTTGGCCACGTCAGTGGCAGGCGCGGTGGAGTTGTGCAACCCGTGATCGCGTTTCAGGAAGAACACTTCGCTCACCAGCGGATTGCCGAGTCGCTCGACCTGGCTGTAAATACGCGTGGACGTCGGTGTGGTGACGGTGGCGTTGTTGTTCTTGTCCGAACACGCCGCGATGAGCGGCAACAACAGCGCGAGGCAAGCAACGCGCGGAGAAAGCGAGATACGCATGGTAGAGACTCCGAAAGTGTGATTGAGTAGTGTCGTGCGCATCAACGGCTGATCGTGCCCCACACGCCAATCTTGGCGGCGGCGTCAGTGCTGCTCAGGAGCTGATTCTTCGGCAATTCGATCACGATTGAAAGCGCGTTGAACGGCTTCAAGAAGTCGATGCCAGGATTACGAAACGCCATCGCGGTGGGTGTCAGCGGCGTTGACAACGGACCGGTAGACGGACGACGATCTGGCAGAATGTTGAAGAACTGCTCGAGATCAATCACGAACGGATCAGCCTTCAATCCAGTAAACGTTTGCGTGCCCGTGGCCGAACCCGCGATGCTACCGACGTTGCCAGTCACCACGGTTCCGGCGGTCACCAACGTGGCCTTCGTGCCAGTCATCGCCGGCGCAACGGGACCACGAATCGTGTACTTCTGATTCGCGCCGGTGCCTTCGTCGAATGTGATTTGAAATACAAGATCTTCGACGGCGTCGCCAGTGTTATCAACCTTGATCTGATACAAAAGGTTTGGATCGAATGATGCCGTCTGACCAGCGATCGGACTCGACGTCGTCATCACGAGCGCGATGCGATCGGCGGACGAACCCGGGAATGCATAGACGTCGTTGATGTCCATGCGCGGGTTCAATTCAGTTTCTGGTGTGTCTTGATGGTCCGAAGCGAGTACACGCTGCGTTACCACTATCGTGGCGACAGCAGCCACCGCGAGCGCACCGAAGCGCAGCGAACGGCGAGTAATTGAAGGAAGCGGCATACAGAAACTCCGATGAGAGTAGTTGAGGAACGATGCTTCACACGGTCTACGACGCTACGTACAAATTGGATCTTTCCGCGTGCAAGCTCGACAACGCAAGAACGCGGCCCGTCGGAAAGTTCCGATGGGCCGCGTCTTCGAACGAACACCAGCAACGCAAATAGTTCAGCTTGGCATCAACACCTTGTCAACCACGAGAATCACACCGTTCGACTGATAGACGTCGTACACCGAAATGTTTGCAACGCCGCCCTTCGCATCCTTCACCTGAATGTTGCGCGCGCCGTTCATCATCACCGTCAGCACACCACCTTGTGCCGTCTTCAGCTTCGCCATGCCGCCCCCCTTCTTGATCAACGCCATCAACGCCTTGGCATCATAACGACCCGGCACGACATGGTACGTGAGGACCGACGTCAACGTGCCCTTATTCTCCGCCTTCAGCAACGTTTCCACAGTACCGTCGGGGAGAAGCTTGAACGCGGCATTCGTCGGGGCAAACACAGTAAACGGACCTTTGCCCTTCAACGTCTCGACGAGGCCAGCGGCTTTCACCGCAGCGACGAGCGTGGTGTGATCCGCCGAGTTCACGGCATTGTCGACGATGTCCTTGTTGGCCATCATGGCCTGACCGCCAACCATCGGGTTCGGCATGGCCTGCGCGTGCGCCACCGTCGAAATACTGACCGCGAAAATCGTCGCGGCAAATACAGTAGAAAAAGAGCGCTTCATAAAAGCCCCAGGAACGTGAGAGTGATGTGCTGCACCTGCATTGACATCACTCCTACGCCGTCCCGCGCGCGCTGGATCTGTCTACTTAATCACCGAGATGGTTGTCGTCACCTTCGCCGTCACGAGCAGCGGCGCCGGTGCACCCGTCAACATCAGCTTCCGATCGTTCTGCTCGGATCGCGTACCGCCTAAGAACGCGCCGGTGTTGGACGTGAACCACGTCCCACTCCCACTCGATCCACCTTCCACATTTGCCTTGTTTGGACCAACCATTTGCGTACCGGTTGACGTCGTCGCAAATGAAAAATCGATACGATTAGACGGTGCGCCATCATGTACTTCACTCCCGCGCGCCGTATACGACGTACTGCGCTTGATCACGAGTTCACCGTTCGCGACCACCTGCGGTTTCTCACTCGTAATAGTCCAGGTGTCTCCGCTCTTATACCCTGCCTTCAAACGCGGGAAAAACTCATCAAACGTACTTCCTAACAGTGCACCTAACGTGCCGACACCGCTTGGCATCTTGAAATTGCTCACCGCTCCATCACTCGCGAGAAATCCTGTAAACGTTGCACCGCGCGCACTATCAATCGACGCGCTACCCATCGACGCACGCGTCTCACCGTCCGTACTCACTGAATCGATGATGGTGCGCATGGACTTGCCGCCTGCGGAATCGGTGAGCGTCACGCTCAGCCACCCCACGCGCTGCAGTGTGGACGATTGTTTCGCTCCGCCAAGGCCCGTCGCATCAATCGCCTGTTCAGTTTTTGATTCGTAGCGATAGCGCGTCGTCACCGGCGCACGCTGGGCCAGTAGTTGCGCGCTCACGCAGGCGAAAAGCGCGGAGGTGACGACTAACGTCACGGGACGAAATAGAGGCATGGATGGGCCGAGTCGATGAGGGCAAATGAACTACTGGATTGTAACGACTTGTGCGACAAGCGAGCAGCATGTCGATTTTCGATAGGCGCCGCGTCGTACTCATACACGGGCGATCCAGCCCCCCAACTCGAAGGAGACTGCCATGCAGTACGCGATCTTGATCTATGACAACGAAGCGGCGCTCGACGCTGCACCCGCCGATATGATGCAGGCTTACAATCTGTACACCAAAGCGCTGATCGATGCTGGAGTCATGCGCGGAGGCCACGAATTGAAGCGCGTGAAAACTGCCACGTCCGTGCAGGTACGGAACGGCAAAGTGCACATGACGGACGGTCCATTCGCCGAAACGCGCGAACAACTCGGCGGATTGTATGTGATCGAAACGTCAAGCCTGGAAGAGGCGCTCGACTGGGCCGCCAAGTGTCCCAGCGCACAGATCGGAACCATTGAAGTTCGGCCAATTCAACAAACACCCGCGCCAGTCCCAGCGTGAGTACAGGATCGGCGTGGTAAATGCCATTCTCGAGGGCATAGCGCGCCGTGAAGGCGCGCGTGTCCTCGCGTCCCTCATTCGCACCCTCGGCGACTTCGACCTTGCGGAGGACGCGCTGCAAGATGCGTACATTCGAGCGCTGCAGCGTTGGCCCACTACGGGCGTTCCAGACCGACCTGCCGCATGGTTGCTCACCGTCGCACGGCGCGCAGCGCTCGACAAATTGCGCGCCAACCGCATGATCGGTACGCAACAGTCGGACGATGTCGCGATAAATGATGCGTTGCGTGTTGCGCCGATCGAGTACGATGACACCACGCTCGACGACCCCGTCCAACGCTCGGGCGTTGACGATGATCGCCTACGTCTCATCTTCACGTGTTGTCACCCAGCGATCGCGCCAGCAGCGCAAGCATCGCTCGCTTTGCGCACGCTGTGTGGGTTGGAAACGCGCGAAATTGCGCGCGCCTTTCTTGAGCCCGAAGCCACCACAGCGCAACGACTCGTGCGCGCGAAACAAAAAATTCGGGAGGCCGGCATTCCGTTCGCGGTACCCGATCGCGAAAAACTGGCCGAACGCACGTCGGTCGTTCTCGGCGTGATTTATCTGGTGTTCAATGAAGGATATGCGGCAACTGAGCACGCATCGTTTGTTCGCGCCACGCTGTGCGCAGAAGCAATTCGCTTGGCACGCCTCGTTGTCGAACTCTTGCCGGACGATGGCGAAGCGCGTGGTTTGTTAGCGTTGCTGCTGCTGACCGATGCTCGTCGCGCATCGCGGCTGGACGAATGCGGAATGATCGTGCCGCTCGAACTCCAAGATCGCACAAAGTGGGACATCGCACAGCGCAACGAGGGCAGCGCGCTCGTCGCACCCGCCTTGGCGGAGGGCTCAGGTCCGTATCGCATTCAAGCGGCCATAGCGGCGCTACACACGGAGGCTGCAACCGCTGCGGACACGGATTGGTTGCAAATCGTTGCGTTATACGCGGCGCTTCTTCAGCATACGCCGAGTGCGGTAGTTGAACTGAATACGGCTGCTGCACTCGCGATGGCCATCGGCCCAGAACACGGGTTGATGTGGATGAATCGGTTGGCGAACGACGGTCAACTCAAAGGATTTCACCTGCTCCCCGCCGCGCAGGCCGACCTATTGCGTCGTCTGGAACGTTGGGCCGAAGCAGCCGATGCATATCGCGCCGCGCTGCAGCTGGTGAAAGCGCCAGCAGAGCGACGGTATTTGGAATGGCGACTGGCAGGATTAGGGCTTAGGGAATAAGGATTAGGGATTAGGGAGCCGAGCATCTATCCTTCCTTTCCCTAATCCCTACCCCCTCGTCCCTCTGCCCTATCATCACACAGCACGATCGCGACCGCGCCATTGCACGCTTGTCCGATGCGTTCGCGCAAGACGCGCTATCGGTCGAAGAGTTTGATCGTCGCCTCGATGCGGTGTACGCTGCGTCTGCGAGCACCGATGTCGCTGCGCTATTAGCCGACCTTCCGGTTGCGGTCACGGCGATTGCCGAACAACCGAGTGCCATCACCGCGCATCGCGTCACTTCAGTACTCGGCAACATCGAACGCAAAGGTGTGCGCGAGGTGCCCGCGCGGCTCGAGGTGCGCGCCGTTGCCGCGAACATCGAATTGGATTTGCGCACGGCACGCTTTAGCGCTGGCGTCACCGAAATTTTTGTACGAGCAGTCGCCGCCAACGTCGAGCTGCGACTACCGTACGGTGCGCGTGTTGAAAATCACGCGAGCAGCATTTTCGCGTCGATCGAATGTCGCGATAACGATGATCGGGGCACAGTGAGACGCGACGCGCCTACCATTCGCGTGACTGGATGGGCCGTCGCCAGCAACATTGAAGTGAAAGCGGCAAACGTGCCGAGTATCCCGCAGGTTGATCCGCCGATGCTGCTTCGCTCCGATCACGATGCATCCGAGAACCCAATGCCTCCGTATCGACCATGAGCGGTCGCACCATTCGCGCCGCCGTAATGCGCGCGCCGCATACGCCAATCAGCATCGAAGAGTTAGCGTGGCCCGTATTGACACCCGGCAGCGCAATGTTGCGCACAATGTATTCCGAGGTGTGCGGTACCGATGTGCATCTGCATCATGGCCGGCTGTCTGGCGTGCCATACCCAATCGTGCCGGGGCACGTGTCCGTTGGGCATCTCGACGAAATTCACGGCACCATCAACGATGTCGATGGTGTGCCATTTCGCGAGGGCGATCTGGTCACGTTTCTTGACGTGCACGAGACGTGTGGCGCGTGTTACGAATGCCTCGTCACGAAGCAAACCACGCGCTGCCCGCATCGCAAAGTCTACGGCATTACCTACGGCGTGAACGACGGACCACTCGGCGGCTGGGCTGATCAAATCTGGATGAAGCCAGGGGTGAAGCTGCTGCGCATTCCGGACGGAATGGACCCGTCGAAATTCATTGCCGGCGGCTGCGGGTTAGTCACGGCGTTGCATGCGGTTGAACGCGGCGCAATTAAGCTCGGTGCGAGTGTCGCGGTGTTGGGTGTTGGTCCCGTTGGTCAAGCGTCCATCGCGCTTGCGGCGTTGTCTGGGGCGCATCCGGTGATCGCCGTTGGTGCGCCGCATTCCCGACTAGACTTTGCGTTGCGCATGGGTGCCACGCATACCGTGTCGCTCGACATGCCGCCCGCAGCACGCGCAGATGCAGTGCGCGCAGCCAATGGCGGTCGCGGCGTGGACGTCGTCATCGAAGCGGCGGGCGATCCACGCGCGGTGGCCGACGCGTTAGAGATGGTGCGCGATGGCGGTGTGGTAGTGGTGGCCGGCCAGTACACCGATGCGGGCGACCTCACACTCAATCCGCATCGGCAGATCAATCGCAAACACGTCGAAATTCGTGGTTGCTGGGGGTGCGACTATTCGCATTTTCATCGCGCGCTGCAAGTCCTCGCACATCAGGGCGCATCATTACCGTGGGTTGACGCAGTCTCCGCACGTTACGCACTTCAGGACGCAAATGCGGCACTCGCGGCCGTAGCCAATCGCGACGTCATCAAAGCGTTAATCGTGCCGAACTAACGCCAATCGAAGTTGGGCAAGCTTGCGTAGATGGACGACCAAGAGCGTCACAATCACGACGTTCGCCACAAATGCGGCAACGCGCAGCGGTGACAGATGATTCACGACTTCGTAAATTTCCAGCGGAATCGGCAGTGCCGTGGCAACCACCGTCAACCACTCTGCCCACGTTTTTCGGCGCCACAAGCCGACGCCTTCAAGAAGAAAAAGCGCCGCGTACACCAACGCGCCGAAACCCAGCGCCACGACTTGTTGCGTACCGAGTCCCGTGGCCCATCCGATAAACTGCTGCACGAGATTCTGCTCGCTCTCGATAGGTAGCGTATCCATCCACTCTTGCACCATTGTGGCGATTTCCGGACGCAACAGCTGAAAGGCAGCGAGCGCCACCAACAACAGCGTCAGCGCCTGCATAAACTTGAATAGAGCGATAAAGCGAAGCACCAGCGAGATATCTCTTGACGAGGGGAAGCGCGACTATCGACACCGCGCACGCTGAATGCTACCGTTCGCGCGGCCTCCGTGGCAGTTCCCCTCCCTCCCGATGCAATGACGTCGCCCACGACCGATAGTAGCACGATCAGTACATCGCATCGACTGCGTTCCATTTTTGGCGGATCCGTCGGCAATCTCGTCGAGTGGTATGACTGGTATGTCTATTCGGCGTTCTCGTTGTATTTCGCGAAAGCGTTCTTTCCCCCGGCAAATCAAACAGCGCAACTGCTGAATGCCGCGGCCGTGTTCGCTGTTGGATTCTTGATGCGTCCCGTTGGCGGATGGTTGCTTGGACGTTACGCAGATCGGAAGGGACGTCGTGCTGCGCTGACGACGTCCGTACTGCTCATGTGTGGTGGTTCACTTTTGATTGCCATTACACCGAGTTATTCAACGATTGGTGTTGCCGCGCCAACGCTGTTAGTCATTGCGCGCCTCATGCAAGGGCTGAGCGTTGGTGGGGAATACGGGGCCAGTGCGACGTATCTCAGCGAGATGGCGGGACAACGTCGACGCGGCTTTTGGTCCAGCTTTCAATACGTCACGCTCATTATGGGACAATTGCTCGCGCTGGGCGTACTTCTCGTGCTGCAACGCTCACTTGATGCACCGCAACTTGACGCGTGGGGATGGCGCATCCCATTTGTGATTGGGGCGATGTGTGCAGTTGTGGCGGTGTGGCTCCGGCGTGGGCTCGAAGAGACTGCCGCGTTCAAGAGTGCGACGGCCACGTCTCATAAAAGTGCTGGGTCGACAATCAAAGCGCTGCTGCAACATCCGCGCGCGATTGCAACGGTTGTCGGCCTAACTGCAGGGGGTACCGTCGCATTTTACACGTTTACGACGTACGCACAAAAGTTTCTGGTCAACACCGCAGGCTTTAGTAAATCAGACGCGACGCTCATTTCTGCCGCATCGCTCGCCGTCTTCATGTGCATACAACCACTGGTTGGCGCACTCTCAGATATCGTTGGCCGTCGACCAGTGCTCACGACATTTGGCGTACTTGGCACCATCGGCACGGTGCCGATGCTGTCCACGCTGGGCTCCACGACCAGCGCGATGAGTGCGTTCCTGCTGCTCACGCTCGCGTTGCTTGTCATAAGCGGTTACACCGCCATCAACGCTGTCGTGAAGGCCGAACTTTTCCCCACCAGCATTCGCGCGCTCGGCGTCGGTTTCCCGTATGCGATCGCCGTGTCGGTGTTTGGAGGTACGGCCGAGTATCTCGCACTGTGGTTCAAGAACATGGGGCATGAGCGTTGGTTTTACTGGTACGTCACCGCGTGTATTGTTGGTTCGCTGGTAGTGTATGTCACCATGCCTGAAACGCAGAAGACGGTGAACATGGCGGACGCGGAGTGATTTACCGAAGTCACTTGTTTGAAATTACGCTAGTAGCTTCGGATTTAACTGAACTTGACCCGTTTTGACGGAGAAGTGGTTTACACTGCTCGCGCCAGGTGACGGAGCTGGTGTTCGTTCCTCACGCTCCAAGCGCGGCAGCTCGCTCCGCAATCGCCTCTGACGGGGGAACACGTCCGGCAGCGTCGCGTTGCCCTGCGTTTCCCCCTCTGCCAATATGATGTGAGACGATTTCCATCGCCTAATTAGTGAGCATATTGGGGGGCGCAGGAGGTCGCACGTATGTCCAGTTCATCCAGTAATCCGATCGTCGAGACGGGTGTCACCGCGCGGTCCGGTCGTCGTCGATTGACGGTCGAATACAAAACGTGGCTCGTGCAAGAAGCCGAGCGCCTGCGCGGGAGCGGCGATATCGGCGCGCTCTTGCGGCGCGAAGGCGTGTACTCCTCGCAATTGGCGACGTGGCGCAAGCAATACGTGGCCGGTGCACGCCAAGCGCTCTCCCAGAAACGTGGCCCGAAAGCGACGAAGACCGCCGCCTCCGCAGAGGTCCCGCGGTTGCAGCGCGAGAATGCGAAGTTGCGCGCGCAGCTCGCACGCGCCGAGCTGTTGATTGAGATCCAAAAAAAAGTCGCCGCGTTGATGGCGGACTCCGCGACCGAGACACCTGGCAGTGCCACGTGACGCCGGTGCTCGCGACGTATCCGGAGGCACTCAGCGTGCCCGCCGTGAGTGCGGCGCGCGACGGCGTATCGGTGGCAAGGAGAACAATGCGTGGCCCGCATGTCGGTACGACGCGCATCGTCACGCGCATTGACCGTGCCGGAGCAGACGGCGGTGTTGACGCAGTTTCAGAGCGAGCGGTTCGTCGATTGCGCACCGGCGCAGGTGTATGTGACGCTGCACGAAGAGGACACGTATCTCTGCAGTCCGCGCACGATGTATCGCGTACTCGCGGCGTACCACCAAGTGCGCGAGCGCCGCGCACAGCGCACGCATCCGCCGTATGCGGTACCGCGCCTCGTGGCGACGCAGCCGAATGCGGTGTGGACGTGGGACATCACGGAGCGCAAAGGGCCGCACAAAGGTGATCACGACAAACTATATGTCGTGCTCGATCTCTATAGTCGCTACGTTGTCGGGTGGATGCTCGCATCGCGCGAGTCGGTGGCGCTTGCGCAGCGCCTCATCAAAACCGCGTGTCATCGCCACGGCATCGCGCGGGACCAACTCACCGGACACAGTGATCGCGGCAGCGTGCAAACAGCGAAGGACTGGCACGCGCTCTACGAAGACTTGGGGAGCGTGCGCTCACTCTCGCGACCGCGCGTGAGCAATGACAATCCGCATTCCGAAGCGCTCTTCAAGACCACGAAATACGCGCCGACCTATCCGGGTCGATTTGCATCCTTCGCGGACGCAGAGCGCTGGTGTTGCACATTTTTCCAGTCTTACAATCACGCACACCGGCACTCGGGCATCGCGTATTGCACACCCAGCGCTGTGTTTCAGGGCGAAGCCGCGACGCAGCTCGCCCAGCGCAACGCCACCATGCGCACCGCGTATCAACAGCACCCCGAACGCTTCGTGCACGGCGCGCCAAAACCCACCACGCTCCCGACGGCCGTCTACATCAACCGCGCGGAGGCGCACACCGTCGTCATCGCACCGTAAACGTTCATCCGGATCGTCTCATTTTCATTGACAGGTTCCGTTTCGAGCTGCTGTTTCCACGCGCGGAGCATCTCCGGTCGCATATCGATCTCGCGAGTACATCCGCTGCAAACTCACGCCCTGCGCGCCCCACTCCGCCATCCGACGCACCGCCTCCTGCTCAAACTCGCCGCTTCGGTGCAGGCGCTCCGCTTCTGGGACGAGCGACGTTTTGTATTTGACGGTCCATCGACGACGACCGGACCGCGCTGTGACACCCGTCTCGACGATCGGACTACTGGATAAACTGACTGAACTCGACATCAGTGCGCCCTCCTGTGCCCCAACATATGCTCACTGATTCGGCGAGGGGAAATCGTCCCACCGCGTATTGGAAGAGGGAGCCGTTACCGATTGCGCAACGTTTGATAAAGGTGAACAAGCGCACTTCGCGTATTCCTGCGTCTGCAATTTTTACAGCGGCCCACTCATTCAGCGACGGAATTTGGAAACCATTAATTGATACGCTGCTCCGGCAGCGTACGATTTCGGCTGAGCCAGCATTGTAAGAGCAACCCCAGTCGGACCATCGGTTGAAAGCGCTGCATCAATTGCCCTTAAAGAAGGAAACAAATGCTGTTGAGTTTGCCAGCCCTCCGACCAAACAACGTGATCTAAAAAACCATTGGGATCAAAATTGGGATAGTTCTGAAAAACGATGTGAATTCTATTACGCTCATCCATAATGGAAACGGCGCAGTTTAAGTCTCCAGACACAGGTAATTTCGAAGGGTTCGACCACGCGTCTGCGCCTCTATTAAATCGGGCGTGCATCAGTAGCGAAGACGAGCCTTCAAAATTGCGATGCCATACTAAATGGAAATCTCCGACGTTATCAGCGAAAACTTGGACAAAATTTGCAGGATTTCGACCGGACTGAACAACAAGTAACGGTGGTACTGTGAAGTCTCCCGAAAATGTATCTCTCAACGTCCAGATGCTATTGACATCGGAGTCCGGCCCCGTTGCAGCCGCTAAGAACGCAATAATGAGATGAGTGTCACTTAACGCTATATTCGCGACGACTGGATTCACTTGCAGTTCGATAGTACTCGCTCTCCAGTGCGATCCGTTGAATCGAAGCAAAACCAGTCCAACCAAAGTATGCTGTTTGTTTGAGGCAAGAGGAACTGCCAAGGCCAACTCGTTTTGGCGCGCCGCGATCTCTCCAACCGCGAACTTCTCCCAAATGACTGGGCCGTCGAAAATCTTTTCGGGAATGCTCCAACCATTGACCGGCGAAAAGTGCGCGCTCCAGAGCGCGTCCACACGAACGGCATTCCAATCGATCAGTTCAGGACTTGTGTCCGCTTCAGCTGATTCTCCCCAAACCATGGTTAGACCGCCACTAGGTCTTGGAGCGATTTTAGGAAAGAGGAACGCAAAAGACCCCGTGGGCCGCGTGATCGGTCTACCGGCATCTCCCAACATGCCTATCACCAGCACGTCCTTGTAACGGCTACGAACCAGAAGTGACTGAACATTGCTGCCAGCTAAAACGAGATCTGGTCCAATCCGACGAAGACTACCGAACCGAGCGAATTCAGGTTCGCCCGCGCCATTTCGCCTGAACGCCAATTCCGGGACACTCCAGTCGTCAAGTCCCTGCTTCGCACGCAGAGAAGTTGATCCGTCTGTCGATGTGCCCACCATTGGTAAGAGCAGGCACAAGAAGAGGCTCCTAAAGCTATGGGACGATCTCATGGTTTAAAGATGGCCGGTGAAACGTGCAATCGGCCTGCAGACGAGCAAACGATCGAACTCACTTTTGCAGTTGATCGAATTATGGAGTCTCGTTACGGCGACGCATCCAGCTGCCGAGTGCTATGCGAAGCTCACAAACCAAATTCCGACCTATCGCTGCATACCGATTGTTGGACGCACGCGCCGTATCGGTTGCACCAAGCTCACATCAACACTGCGCACCACGCCATAACCCGGAAGCAGTGTCGGTCTTGCCGAAAGCAGACGTACCCGCGCGATCCGCGAACGCCCTACGGCGTACTTGCACGCCACACCGCCGGCTCACTCGCGTTCCCCACGCGATCAATGGCTTGTACCACCACCGCATCAACCTTCGCGCCATTCACGGTGACCGGTATCTCCACGAGCCGCGAATCGGCGGACACCGCGCGCAATGTCCACACCGTGCCCGCACGAAAGCGCACGGCCCACAACGAGAGCGGTTTCCCCGCGTCGCCCGCAATTGTCACGCGTTGCAACGTCGGTGAGCCGGTGATCGATCCAACAGCGATGGTCGGTGCTGCAGGCAGGCGCGCATCTAACCATGTGGTTGCTGGTACAATGGCAGCATCACTAAACACGCCAGCACTCAACGCGTTTATTAACCCGCCTTTGTTGAGCAACAACGTATTCGTGTTGTAAATCGCCGTACCTGTCGGACCACCAGCGGTCGTACTGCGTTGACGCGCGAGAGAAATCTGTGATGGTATTTCCGCCCCGGAAAATGCACTCGTTGTACCGTCGGCGACGCGATACGCCGCCAACCCGGGCCACAAATGCCGACGCATCGTATTTTGCTGCGTCCACCAATCCAGCAGCGCCGGGAAACTCTGGCCCGTTGACGCGATCGACCAATACAATTGCGGCGCAAAATAGTCCACCCAACCGCGCTGCAACCACAATTTCGAGTCCGCGTAAATCGACGCGTACGAATCGAGACCAACAATTCCCGCCGGATTACCCGGGCGCCAAATACCAAACGGACTGATGCCGACACGCACAGTTGGCGACACGAGATGCACCTCGCGATACAACCGTTCAATAAACCGGTTCACGTTATCGCGACGCCAATCACCACGCGACAACACCCCACCGCGCCCCGTGTAGCGCGCGAATCCCGCACTGTCCGGGAAATCGAGATTCGGGCACTTCGTATCGGGATACGGATAGAAGAAATCATCGAGATGTACGGCGTCGATGGCATAGCGCTGCACGACATCGCGAATGACCGCAATGGCCTGATCCTGCACCTCCGCCTCCGCCGGATCAAACCACAACTGCCCGCAATAGTATCGCGCCAGATCCGGTCGCCGACGCGCAAAATGCATCGGCGCTAATCGCAACGTGTCGCTCAGATTGCCAGCACGAAACGGATTAAACCACGCATGCAACTCCACGCCATGCGATCGCGCCTGCGTCACCGCGAACGCGAGCGGATCCCACCCCGGGTCCGCACCCTGCGTGCCATTAAATGACTTCGACCACGGCTCCAATTGTGACGGGAATAGCGCATCACCGCTCGCTCGTACCTGTAAAATCACGGCGTTGAGTTTGGTGGACTGCGCTAAATCAAAAATCGTTGTCAACTCTGCTTGTTGCGCAGCAATCGATAAACCGGTGCGCGAAGGCCAGTCAATATTCGCCACCGTCGCCACCCACAACCCGCGAAACTCACGCGCCAATTCAGGGATCACCAGCGCCGCGGGCGGCACCGGAACGATCGGTGTCACTTGCGCCGTTGGCGAATTTTTTTCGCACGCGGCGACCCCTAGCACCAGCACCCACAGCGCCGCGGCGCGTCGGCGATCACATTTCCGGAGATTCATAGATGCATAGTTAGGCTCGACTCCCCACAGAGATCAACCCCGCTGCATGTGAAGGATTTCACCTTTCGCACCTCCCACACCGACGGTCTCGCACGACTCGGCTGGTTTGACACCCCACACGGCCTCGTGGCTACACCCGATTTCATGCCTGTCGGTACGCACGGCATCGTGCGAGGTCTATCGGTTGACGAGGTGGAAGCAACCGGTGCAAAGATGATGCTCTCCAATGCATACCATTTGTATTTGCGGCCGGGCGATATGACGATTCGGGCACTTGGTGGCTTGCATGCATTCACGCGATGGTCAGGCCCGATGTTGACCGACTCCGGCGGATTTCAGGTTTTCTCGTTGGCCAAGTTGCGCAGCGTGACGGAACATGGTGTTGAATTCCGCAGTCATATCGACGGGTCGCTACACGAATACACGCCCGAGAGCGTCATGCGCATTGAACGCAACTTGGGCGCGGATGTCGTCATGCAACTCGATGAACTCATTGCGGGGCAATCCGACGTATCCGCATCGCGCACCGCGATGGAACGCAGTCTTCGGTGGCTCGCGCGTTGTCAGGGTGAGTTTGATCGTATTTCGCAGGACGGACGTGCGCCACTGCCCGTTTTTCCGCTCGCTGAAGGCGCACCACCACTTGCATCGCATGACGCCGTGCGCGATCAGATCGCACCGGTTCAAGCACTTTTTCCAATCGTGCAAGGTGGGACAGATGTCGACCTTCGGCGCGCCTCCGTTCGCGGTATCCTCGACATCGGTGACTGGCGAGGCATTGCCATCGGGGGATTGTCAGTTGGCGAATCCAAGCACGACATGTACGCAACACTTGACGCGTGCACGCCGGAATTACCGCAAGCGCTGCCCCGCTACATGATGGGCGTTGGTTTTCCGGATGACCTGGTGGAAGGTGTTCGCCGCGGCGTTGATCTGTTCGACTGCGTTGCCCCTACACGCATGGGGCGACACGGTACGGCATTCACGCACGACGGCACCATGCAAATTCGT
>JANYHT010000040.1 GCA_025358925.1 Gemmatimonadaceae bacterium
CACGGAAACGCACGGATACCACAACATGCTGTGTGGTTGCGGTTGCTGGATCGGCGTGATCCGCTTTGTCTCCGTTCAGTGTATCCGTGCCTTCTCCGTTCCGCAGTTTGCTTTTCTTGCGTCTTCGGGGACTTTCGGGAAGGCGCCGGTCGAACAGCACCGGCTGACCGCGAATAACATGAAGGACGCGCATGTGCCTCCGAACGGGATGCGGCTGGCTCGCGTTCATCTGAAATCGCATTGTTCATAAAGAAATCGTGCAACGCCGGTCTGCCGGTCGACACGCTACCCGAGAGCGCACCGTCCCCATTAGTGCGGCGTTTCCCGGAATTCCCGGATGAACCTTAAAAAGTTTTGCAGTTCCTCCGCGTCTCCGCGTGAAACCCGTTGTTCCCCGCGCGCTCACCGTCCCGCCGCTTCCCCCAAAACCGCCAACGTCTCACGCGCCGTCTTTCCCCATGAAAAACGCCTCGACTGTTCGGCGCCGGCCGCTGTGAGCGAATTACGCAACGCGCCGTCGTGCAGCACACGCACCAACTGACGCGCCAATGCCTCCGCATCATCCCACGGAAAGCGCAACGCTGCATTGCCCACGACTTCGGGCAACGAACTCGCATCCGCACATATCACGCGCCCACCGGCGGCCATCGCTTCCAGAGCTGGTAACCCAAAGCCCTCGTATCGAGAAGGAAATACAAGAGCCGTGGCGTCGCGATAGAGCGTGGCGAGCTCACCGTCGTCGACATAGCCCGCGTGATGCAGCCACGCATAGTTTGTGCGCTTCGCGGTTGGCCCACACTGCATCAGTGGAACGCGCTCGCCGCGCGCATGCAATATCTCCATCGCGCGATAAAGCACCCCCAAATTCTTGCGCGATTCTTGTGCGCCCACGGTCAAAAAGAATGGTCCGGACACGCCGAGTCGCTCAAGCGAGGCAGATGATGCGTTCGCGATCAGCGCGATATTGTCCGTGGCGAGTAACGTCACCCGCAACTTCGACGGATCAACGGGCAGCGCGCGTTGTATTTCACTCGCCGTGAACGCTGAAATTGCGATGATCAGTTCTGCACGTTGCACCGTCGCGGTGTAGCGTCGCCGATATTTCCACCGCTTATGCACCTTCCACCAGCGATGGTCGAGCTGCAGCATCGGCGCGATATCCAAGATGGTCGGCACCATGGGCGCACGCGCCGACGGCACGGTAATCCAGTTCCACGGATACCACATGACGTCAACATTGCCAGTCCGCAGCGCACTCATCGCTTCTATAGACGTACGCTCGGCGAACGCGGGCGAAATGGCCGCAACGTGGGCACGCATCTCCGCTATGTCGGCGCTACGACGCGCAAATAATGTGAATCGTATATCTGGCTGCAACAGAGGCATATGCAACAACAGCTGGCGCACGTAGCGACCGATGCCACGCCGTTCCTGCAACAATCGCGCCGCCTCAATTCCGATATGCATCAGCGCGATCTCAGTAAAAATTCCAGCTAGTCCATCGCTTCGAGTAAAACACCTTTTAAATATCCCGTCTCGGGAACGGTCAACAATTCAGGATGATCAACTGGCTGTCCGGTGAATGCGCGCAACGCCATATGCCGACCACTGTCGCTCGCGGCCTCGCGCAACACCGTATGAAAAAGTTCTCGCGAAACATGAAACGAACAGCTTGCCGAAAACAGAACTCCACCAGGTGCCAACAGGCGCATCGCCTGTAAATTGATGTCCTTATACCCGCGCAATGCACCCTCCAACGCGGCTTTGTTTTTCGCGAACGCTGGCGGATCAACGACAATCGTGTCGAACCGTCGTCCTTCGCGATTCCACTCGCGCAAGACGTCAAAGGCATCGCCTTCCATAACGTCGATGTTCGTCAAGCCGTTGAGTGTTGCGTGTTCTTGGACGCGCGCGAGCGCAGGCGCGGACACATCGAGCGCCGTGACCTGTGTCGCGCGCTTCGCCATATGCAGCGCAAACGAACCATGGTAAGCAAAGCAGTCCAGCGCCGCGCCTCGACTGCGAGCGCCAATCAGGACGCGATTCTCGCGTTGATCGAGAAATGCACCGGTTTTTTGTCCGTCCCACGGCGCCGCGATGAATCGGACGCCGTGCTCATGCACTTCAAGCGTGCGCGCCACGTCGCCGTACAGCAACCGGACCTCGCGCGGCAACCCTTCGCGTGCTCGCGCTGCCGGATCATTGCGCGCGAGAATACCCGTCGCACCAGTGATCTGCTGCAGTGCATCGACAATCTCTGCGGTCCACGCGTCCACGCCCGCCGACAGTATTTGCACGACCAACGCGTCGCCGTATCGATCAACGACGAGCGAGGGCAGTCCGTCGCCCTCGCCGTGCACGATACGATATGCATTTGCATGCGCTGCCAACGACGCACGACGCGCGATCACCGTCGATAGTTTTGCATGCCACCACGCCGCGTCCGGTACGCGCGACGGGCTTCCTTCAATATGCCGCAGTGAAATTTCCGAGGCCGGACTCCAAAGCGCCCAGCCAAGCGGTTCACCGCGCGCAGATTCGAGTCGTACGATGCCGGCGGGAGCGTGCGGGCGATCTACAACATCGCTGCGAAAAATCCAAGGGTGTCCCGCCTTGAGCCGTTTCGTCCCTTTGGGCGAAATCGTTGCCAATGCGTCGAGCACGCGCGCACCATTCACTTCGTTGCCGGCGCTTTCACCGAATTGGTCGACGTTTTCCCCACTGCGGTTTTGCCAGCGCGCTTGACCGATGCAATCGCTTCGCGATGTTCGGCAAATGTTGTGCGAAATTCGTGATGACCATCCCGATGCGCGACAAAATAGAGATACGGGACGTTCGCGGGATGCAGCGCCGCCGCAATCGACGGTTCGCCAGGCGACGCAATCGGGCCAGGCGGTAATCCGAGATATCGATAGGTGTTGTATTTGGAATCAACCTCGAGGTCCTTGTAGAACACGCGATCAACGTGTGCAGGGAGCGCGTATTGCACGCTGGGATCAGCCTGTAACAGCATGCCCTTCTTGACGCGATTCCAGTACACCGCCGCGATGATGGGACGCTCTTCGGGTTTGCGCGCCTCCTTCTCTACAATAGATGCCATGGTCATCGCCGCATGTCGGGAGATGGACATTGTTTGCAATTGCGTATCCCACTCCGGTTTCCACACGGACTCAAAACGCACCAGCATTTCCGTAACGGCTTCGCGTGCCGTCGTACCTTCGGCAAAGCTATACGTCGCGGGAAAGAAATATCCCTCAAGAGAAGGCGCCGGTACGTTTAGCTTTGCGCGCCACGCCGAATCGGTCGCCGCCACACGTACGGAATCGGAAGTCACGCCGAGTGCCTTTACCAAGAGCGGCGTGATGTCGCGCAAATCGTAGCCTTCGGGAATCACGACGGTGTGCATGATACCGCGGCCTTCAACAAGTGCCTCCAGTACGTCCGCGTAACCGGTGCGCTCGCCAAAGAGGTACGCGCCCGGCTTAATCGCACGCGCAACACCCGTAGACGTGGCGTACCAGCGAAAGAACCGAGACGACGCGATGACGTGCGCTCGTGCGAGTGAATCACCTGCCGCACGAACGGTGGTGCCGCGCGGAATGGTGATGCGCACGGTTTTCGGATTGCTGGTCGTGCCACCAATTTCTCGCCACAACCACCAGCCAAAGAGCACCAGTACGACTAACACCAAGAGTTGTAACGCGCGCGACGGCGCTTTGCGACGAGTCGCACTCATGCGACGACCACCGCTTCACCAATCGACACACCCTGTTTCGCCGCGCGCAAAAATCCTTCCAATAAAAATGCCGCTGCGAGTGCGTCCACCTCATCCTTACGACCACGGGTAGTGCCGCCTTGTTCGCGTACGCTGCGCAATGCGGCCGACGTGGTAAATCGCTCATCGACGAGTCGCACGGCGCGCGACTGACGTGACGCCAATTTTGCCGCCACTTCGCGTACTTCAAGCGAACGTGCGGTTTCGCCGCCGAGCAGATCGATCGGCAAACCGAAAATAAATCCAGTAACGGCTAACGCATCAGCCCGACGCATCAACTCGGCGATCGGCGCGCGCTTTCCCGCGCGACGAACAATCGTTCCTGCCGGCGATGCCAGCATGCCGAGTTCATCACTCACCGCAAGTCCAATACGTTTGTCGCCCCAGTCTACGGCCAGCAACCGACCCAGCGAGCCGGTATTTTCAGTGGTCACGGTTCCGCCATCTGTTCAAAGAATTCCTGATTGTTCTTCGCGCGCTCCATGCGCTTCACGAGAAACAACAACGCGTCTTCCGACGACATGTCAGCAAGAAATGCGCGCAACAAATACACCCGCTGTTGTTCGAACGGCGTGAGCAGTAATTCCTCACGACGCGTGCCAGATTTTTGAATGTCGAGTGCGGGAAAAATGCGCGCATTGGCAAGCTTGCGATCCAACACGAGTTCCATATTGCCTGTGCCTTTGAACTCCTCGAAAATCAACTCGTCCATGCGCGAATTGGTCTCGATGAGTGCGGTGGCGACAATGGTGAGTGAGCCGCCCTCTTTCAGATTGCGCGCGGCACCAAAAAACGCCTTGGGCTTTTGCATGGCACCCGCTTCCATACCACCCGACATGATTTTTCCGCCCGCGGGCGCCACGGCGTTATGCGCACGCGCGAGTCGTGTAATTGAATCCAGCAAGATGACAACGTCGCGGCCTGACTCGACGAGGCGCTTTGCTTTTTCGATCACCATATCGGCGACTTGCACGTGCCGATCTGGCGTTTCATCAAACGTGGAGCAGATGACTTCTGCCGAGGGGCAATTGCCTTGCATGTCCGTCACCTCTTCCGGTCGCTCATCAATCAGCAACACAATGAGCGTAATTTCCGGATGATTCTCGACGATGGCGTTGGCCAACTGCTGCATCAGGATGGTTTTGCCACCCTTCGGCGGCGCGACAATCAGCGCCCGTTGGCCTTTGCCGAGTGGGGCGATGATATCGCAGATGCGAGTGGAGATCTCGCCGTTTTTCCGCTCGAGGTGAATACGCTCGTCGGGGTACTTCGGGGTCAGGTTGTCGAAGGCGCTACGCAATTTCGACTGCTCAGGGTCACCACCGTTGATGCGCTCCACCTTGAGGAGCGCCAAGTATCGTTCCCAGTCCTTCGGTGGACGAACTTCCCCCATCACGGTATCACCGGTGCGGAGGTCGAAGCGTTTCACTTGGGACGGAGAGACGTATATGTCGTCCGGGCCATACAAATAATTGAAATCCTGAGATCGCAGGAAACCGTATCCTTCCGACAGAATTTCGAGAACACCCTCGCCGTACAGCGTCGTTTCCGCGTCAAGCAATGCTTGCTCGATGCGAAAAATCAGCTCCTGCTTGCGGAGACCGGAGATGCTTGTGACGTGCAGCGACTCGGCCAGGACGAGCAGTTCCGGTACCGACTTCTGCTTCAGCTCGGCGACGTGCACGACGCGGGAGGAGTGAAGGTATCCGGCGACGATGCGGTCACGCCGCAGTCGCGCAGGTTGTCCGTGCCGATAACGTAAGACGGGGCGCCGAGTGGACGCCCCGTAGTGCGCCGGACAAGACCGGAGAATGCGCGAGACAGGAGTCGAACCTGCGACCTACGCCTTCGGAGGGCGTCGCTCTATCCAGCTGAGCTACTCGCGCAGCGATCGGATGCACCCATAGGGCAGATCCGCAGCGTTGCTAGAAGCGCGACGCTGATGCTACAACCTAATCCGTCGAAGACTTCAGCGGCAAGGAAATTTTCTCGGCGCTGGCAGCGGCGAAGAACGGAGGAGGGGCCGGTGACGAGGCGTTCCGAAAGGCTGCTTCGACGACGGACGAGACGTGGCGATTCCGCAGGGCTGTGATCCCGGAACCGGCGTAACGGCGCAACATCATGCCGAGGCCGGCGCCAGAGGAGAAATCGAGCTGTTCGGCGACTGAGTCGAGAGAGCGGCCGCGTTCGTCGAGCAAAGCGGCGGCGACGAGCAGTCGGCACCATGTAAGAAAGAGTCGCGGACGCGGCATGCCGTGGTCGACGAGCCGGTTGCGCAGGGTACGGCGTGTGACGCCGAAGGTTGCGGCCACGCCGTCTACGGTCAGTGGTTCGTGTGCATGCTCGAGGGCGTAGCGAAACAGGGGCTGCAAGCCGTTGGGCACCATGGCGGAAAACTTTGCTTCAACGCGCTGGACGACGGATCGTTGCGTTGCGGAGGTGAGGACGCGCGCAAGGACGTGTCGCATGTCGTCAACGTCGCGCAGGACCAGTTCGGCGACGCCGGATTGCGCGATGTCGAGTAGCTGTCGCGTGGAGAGTGCGCGCAGTTCGCACCAGGCCAGGACGGCGTGCGTGGGCACCGCCTCGCGGAGGAGCCGAATGGTGCTCAGCGCTTGATCGATTTCTCCGGCGACGACGGCGACGACGGTGGCGTCGATGTTCCCGCTGATAATGTGCGGGAGGGCGGACGCCGCGTCGGGGAAGTGGCGGACGCGATCAGGCTGACCCACTGCATCGCGCAGCCGGGCCAGCAAAAGTGGAGACGCCGGAATACAGGCGACGCCGAAGGCGGTCACTCGGGTTTATGAGCCAGTTTTTGGCCGACATGGACGAGCTTGCTTCCCATCATGTGCGATTGCTTCCCATGGCGAGCAGGTCGGTCAGAAGACGTGGGCATATCGATAGGCATCCCTCTACCGGAGCGTTTTCGATGTCATCACGCCGCCTGTTGCTTGTCGCCCTGACCGTAGTGGTTCCGTTTTTCGCCGCTTGCAATTCGACTCCGACCGGTGCCGATGACCCGAATCCGAACCCGCCGGCAGATACGACCGGACGAAAGGAAATCATGCCGTGGCACTAACCGAATAACGTTATAAACTGAGCGCTTCAAGTCGACGAATGCCGACGAGCTCAAGATCGTCGACCGTGGCGATTGCATGAGAAGTAGCGGATCCGGGTGCCGACGTGGGTGCCCGGCTAGGAGTTAAACGTTCGTGTTCGAAAGATGTCAGCGCGGCGTCGGCCTTCAGGCCCAATTCGTGAAAGCCGTACTGGTCGGCGATTCGACGAGTTTCCAGCAACAGTCGACGAGCAGCTTCAAAATCCGTGAGTGTCTGCCACGCTTCTGCGGCATGAAACGTGAAGCTCGCAACTTCAAAGGGCATGTTCGCGTGCGAAGCCTCCTCACGACCAACCTGCTCAAGTTCATGCACAGTTTGACGATCATCACGCATGGCGGCCGATCGCATCGCACCGCTAATCACAGGGAGCCGAATACGTGTGGTGCCGCTAAGTGTCAGCACGTGCAAAAACCCCTTCAATGCGGCCCCGGCAAATCCTGAACGTAGTGCTGCGAATGCCAAGTTAGAAAGCGCTAACGCGCGCGCATCGCTTCCGTCAGGTGATACGTCAAATGCTCGCCACCCATGCGAAAGCGCTTCCGAAAAGCGATTCTCGGCGCTCGCAACGTTCATAAGGCCTATGTGCGCTGACCCCTCGCAAACGCCCCCCGGATGTGCCAGCGAAAGAGCGACGTCGTACAGTCGTCGCTCTTCAGGTCGATTGCCGCGCGTGCGTGCGAGATTTCCCTGTCCGAGAATACCCAAGGCACCTAATGGCCCATCACGCACGCGCGCCGCTTCACCTACCACGACGTCATAACAATCTGCCGCCGTCCCCAAATCACCGAGTTGTCTCGCGATACGACCGAGGTGCGCGGTTGCCGTAAGGCGCGAAACAAGATCGGCGTCTACGGAAAGTCGACACGCAGCGGCGACCGTCGTAAACGCCATCTCAAAGCAGCCAGCGCGCTCCATGTCTTCCGCTTCAACGCGAAGCCGCTCCGTCACGCGTCCGAGCGGATCGTTCGGCGGCAGCATCGCATCATGAATAAGCGTCGGTCTCGCGGGTGACGGTGGCAATACGCCCGATGCCAGCGTCGCCACGTATGCCGTTCGCTCGTCGTCTCGCATGACGCACAATTGCTCGGCCGCTTTCGTGACGGCAAACCAACCAGCCAACCTCGGATACGCATCACCGATAACCGTGGTTGCGACGCGCGCATCGCGCGTGAACGCTTCGAGTGCAGTGAGCGGGCTACGCATAATTGGAAGGATGTCGGGTCAATTCATTCAAAACAATGCTTTGCAGCATTTGAATTGAATACGTGAGCGATCTCACACATATCGTGTTCATAGACGAACACGCTGCAATGCGTACTGCGCCGCTTGCAATGACACGATCATTTCCTGAAAAGCATGATCGCGGAAATCGGAAGCACTATGTCCGCGTTCGCCTGTAGCCATCGCCGCACGAATGGCGACAACCGCAGCCCGCAGCTCAGCATCGGCCACTCGCAACGACCGCACGACGGCTTTGATCTGACCCACTGGGTCTGGCGCCGTCTCGAGCGGACGGAGCAACTCCTCGAGGATTTCCGATTGCAACATGAATGAATTGGTAATGCAGTTTTTGAAAAGCAACTGCACATGATGGGAAGCGATCGCACATGATGGGAAAAAATTCCTCGGGAGGACCAACTTTGTTTGACTATTCTGCATCGGTGCGTGATGTACGACGCGCTTTCACGGCTTCCTTCGAGGTGTGATCGCCGTTCCACTATCTATTGCTGCGGCCAAGCAACAAAATGACGTCAACTGCGGCATCGTGGTCTCACCTTATTGTCTGGTCACTGCCAACTTTTATTTCACTGAGCCGGTCATCGTCAACTTCCCTCGTCACTCCCGCGACGCCCTGATCCCAATGCATTGCTCGCCATGAACCATCGGACCACTGTCTTCCGCAACTCCGCAGCTCCGCATCTTCGCGTGACATGCGCGGTTCTGCTGCTCGCGCTCATCATCACCGCGTGCGGAAAGAAACCCGCAACCGCCGCCGACTCTTCTGCCGCGCGCGCCGATTCCGTTATGGCGAGCACTGCTGGCGATACCTCCACAAAAACGCAGCTCTCCCTTCCGGTGGTTGCCGAAAATGCCCGGGACGGCGACTTGATCTTGCGCGTCACCACCACGGGTCAAGTGCGCTCCGACGCCGCCGTCAAACTGCGCGCGGAAGTCTCCGGCACTATCGCGCAACTGCTGGTGCGGCCAGGCACCCGCGTCGCACGCGGTCAAGTATTGGTGACGCTCGATCCATATCCGTTCGATCTCGCGGTACGCGAAGCGCAAGCCACGTCCGATGAAGCCGAGCAAAGGTATTTGGAAAGTTATGTCCCCGAATCGTTGGTCACGGGGCGAGGGCCAACCCCGGAGCAACGTAAAGCACTGATCAACAAGTCAGGATTGAGCGGCGCAAAGTTACGTCTCGAGCGCGCGAAGTTTGAACAGTCGCATGCGAGTATTGCGAGTCCGATGGAGGGGATGGTGGACGCGGTCGATGTTGCGCCGGGTGAGCATGTGAATGGCAATCAGCAACTGCTCACGGTGGTTGACACACGCAATTTGCGCATCGAAGCGCAGGTGCTTGAACATGATCTGCCGCTGGTACGTGTTGGCGGAGAAGCCACAGTCACCAGTGCTGGCGCACCAGGGCGCACGATTCGGGGTCGCATCGATGCCGTGCTGCCGCTCGTTGACTCGCTCACGCGCGCCGGTCGCGCGATAGTGCGTGTGGTTGGCGATGGCACACTGCGACCTGGCATGTACGCCGATGTGCAACTCGAAGCTACGCGACTGCCATCACGCCGGTTGGTACCGGCACGTGCGGTGATTGAACGCGACGGGCGGCCGCTGGTGTTCATCGTCAATGGGGGGCGGGCGCAATGGACGTACATCAATCCCGGCCGCAGCAACGGCAACGAAACAGAAGTCCTTCCCGATTCGGCGACTGGTCAGGTTCCAGTGCATCCCGGTGATCCCGTAATTGTAGAGGGACATCTCACGCTGACGCACGACGCGCCAGTAAAAATCATCGCGCAAAAAGCGGACGTCGCAAAACCACCGGTGGACCACACGCGCCTTCGGCGCTAGCAGAGCGGACGTGTCAATCGCCGCCTTCGCGGTCCGTCGCCCTGTCGCGACCGTCGCCGCTATTCTCGCAGTTGTGCTGATGGGCTCCGTGTCACTCACACGATTGCCAGTCTCACTGCTGCCCGACGTTTCGCTGCCCGTGCTGACCATTCGTACGGTGTATCGCGGTGCGGCGTCACCCGAAGTATCGCGCTTCGTTGCGGAACCAATTGAAGAAGCGATCGCGGCAACACCCGGTTTGGTCGAGCTGCGGTCCGTCAGTCGCAACGGTGAAGTCACCACCACAGCGCGCTTCGGATGGGGCACGGATATGCGCAGCACGGTGCTGACGGTGCGTGAACGACTGGACGCGGCACGCGGTCGATTGCCCGAACGTGCCGAACGTCCGACGTTGCTCACGAGCGATCCGGGCGAACGACCCATCGCCGTGCTCGCCGTGCGCAGCGATTTATCGAAAGGCGGCGGCGATTTGCGCAGTCTCGCACGCACAGCCACCGACGTGCACGCGCGCCGCCTCGAACAAATTGAAGGCGTCTCCAGCGTTGCCGTCGTCGGCGCACCCGAAGATCAGATTCGCGTTGATCTCGATCCAGAAAAGCTGCGCGCACTTGACCTCACGCCAGAAGACGTCGCGCAAGCCATTCGCCAAGAAAACGCCACCGGCGCAAGCGGCACGATTCGCAAAGGACAGTTTCGATTCTCCGTTCGCGCACTCACAGAATTTCGCACACCAGCGGAAATTCTCGCGACGCCACTGGGTCGTGCGGGCTCAGGTATTACGCTACGTGATGTTGGCACCGTGATACTTGGACTTGCCGATCCGGTCACGCTCACGCGACTCGATGGTGCACCAGCGATTGGTTTGGTTGTGTATAAAGATGCGGGCGCGAATACCGTCTCCGTGACCACGCGCATGACCGATGCGGTCACCCAACTCGGCAAAGAGTTTCCGGGCGCCAACATTACCGTCGTCGCGGCGCAAGCCGATTTCGTCACCGACGCGCTAAGCAACCTTGGTCAAGAAATCGTGGCCGGCGGCGCACTTTCGCTGTTTGTTATTTTGATTTTCTTGCGCGATTGGCGCATGTCACTCGCCATCACCGCCGTTGTACCACTGTCAGTGCTGGTAGCACTCGTTGCACTGCAAGCCATGCACGTCTCCATCAACGTTCTTTCGCTCGGTGGACTCGCACTCGGCACTGGCTTGCTTGTCGATACGGCGATTGTTGTGGCCGAAGCCATCGGGCGATTGCGAGATCAAGGAATGCCGCTACGCGAGGCCGCAATTGCCGGCACGGACGAAGTCGCTGCGCCGCTCTTTGCCGGTACGCTCACCACCGTATTGGTGTTCGGTCCCATCATCTTCGTACGCGGCCTTGCTGCGGCGCTCTTTCGTGATTTGTCGCTGAGCGTTGTCACGACCGTTGCCGCGTCGCTACTGCTCGCGCTGACGCTGATGCCCGTGCTCATCGTTGGGCGTCGTCGCAAACGAAATGTTGTTTCCTCTTCCACACTGCCTACGAAGAAGTCCCAAGCGCCGAACACACTTGATCGCATGGGTACCTCGCTCACCCATCTCTACGAACGCGGCGTCGTTTGGTCGCTCGCGCATACGCGAACGGTCTTCGCGATCTCCGCTGCATTCATGGTCATAACCGCGTTACTCGTGTGGAAACTGCCCAAGGAAATTCTTCCACGGGTCGATGACGGCGTACTCGTGGCGCAGTTACAAATGCAGGAAGGTACGAGCATTGAAGCTACCGCGACTCAAGCGGCACGCGTCGAACAGGCGTCTCGCACACTCGGTGCGCGCGGCATCTATGCGCGTGTTGGCAAAGCCACCGACGAAGAAATTCTGGCCGGGTCAGATCCCGGGTCGAGTGCAACGGCGCAGCTCATTGTGCCCGTGCCCTCTGGTGCCGACGCAGCCGTGTTCGCACAACGATTGCGAAACGCACTGCCGGACTTAGCGAAAGGGGCATTGGCGATCGACCTCGCTGGTCAATCGGAATTCGGATCATTAATTGGTCGCGAAGGACGTCTCGTGCGCGTCGAACTTTCGGCCAGCACGTTACCGGAATCACAGCGGTGGGCGGATACCGTGCGCCGTACGTTGCGGACACTGTCATCGCTGGCTGACGTGCGTGATGCGTATGCAGAATCGCAACCCATCGTCGAAATTTCACTCGAACGCGCGCGCCTTGCCGATCGTGGCATTGCACCGCAGCAAGTGGCTAGTGTGCTTGCCGGTGCGTTGGGTGGTGTGAGCGCCAGTGAATTGCGGGAGACCGACAAGCGTACACCGATCACAGTGCGGTATGCCGGTGCACGCAATGAGGAATTGGAGACGGCACTGCGAACACCAATTCGCGGTGTGCCACTCGGGCAACTTGTGCGGATTCGCGAGACGCGCGCACCGCTTGAAGTCGTCCGCGTGGGACAACGTCCGGTCACCATTATTGAAGGCCTCGTTGAACGCGGTGGCACGGCGAAAGCCACGGCCGATGTGACGTCGCGCGTTAGTGCGCTCGGGTTTCCGTCCACGGTGACCTGGCAAGTAGCAGGAGCGGATGCAGAGCGAGCGCGCACCACGCAAGAACTCACTGTAGTGTTGGTGCTCGCGGCGTTGCTCATGTTTCTCGTGCTGGCGGGAGAGTTTGCGAGTTTTACCATTCCTCTCGTTGTGATGCTCACCGTGCCGCTCGCTGGCGCCGGCGCCGTAATGTTTCTCTGGATGACGGGGCAATCTCTGAACGCCGTGTCGCTTATTGGTATTGTCGTGATGATCGGCATGGCGGATAATGAGGCGGTCGTCAAACTGGATGCCATTCGCAAATTTCGGGAAGACGGACACTCCATTGAAGAGTCCATACTCCTCGGCGGACAGCAACGACTGCGCGCAATCGCAATGACCAGTATCACCACGGTGACTGGTGTGTTGCCCCTCGTGTTTGGTTGGGGCAGTGGTGGCGCGCTGTATCAACCGCTTGCGGCGGGCATTATTGGTGGCTCAATCAGCGCGCTTGCCGTGACGTTCTTCTTGCTGCCTGCCGCATACGCGTCGTTAGAGCGACGGAGCGAAGCGCGTGCGCGTCGTCGCGCATGATTCGTTTCTTCGCGCATCGACCAGCGGTAGTGTGGTCCACGTGTGCCGCGTTGCTCCTTGCGGGCGCCATCGCATTTTCGCGACTGCCATTGGCCACGCGCACAACGGTCGAGCTGCCGAGGTTGCAGGTGAGTGCGGGAATGTCCGGTGCGTCGCCGGAGGTCATAGAAACGTATCTTACCTCGCCACTTGAAGCGGCGGTGCAGGGCGTGCGTGGTGTGCGTCGAGTCAACAGCAGTTCGAACGACGATTACGCGTTGCTCACTGTGGAGCTCGACGAAACCGCAGATGTACAAATGACGCGTTTGGCGATTCTCGAGCGCATTGAGTTGCTGCGGGCGGAGATGCCGCGCGGCGTGTCGGGCCCGAGTGTGGCGAACTATGTGCCGGAGGGATTGGAAGAGGCGCCGCTGATGTCGCTGATTGTCGCCGGTCCATACACGGCTGGCACGTTACAGAAGTTGTTAAACGAGCGCGTGAGTCCGCGGTTAAGTGCGATTAGTGGCGTGGCCGGTGTGCAGGTGCGTGGTGGCACGGAGCTCGGGGTATCGGTTGCGTACGATGCCGTATTGATGCGTCGCCTTGGGATACCGCCGCAGCGTTTGGTTGACGCGTTGAACGGCGCGAATGTGGTGCAAGCGTTAGGGGTGCAGACGCGCGGTGGAACGGTGCGCAATGTGGTGCTGCGTGATCAGCCCAATGCGCTCAAAGACCTGATGACGCTAACGGTTATTGGTCCAGCTAGGCGCGTCTTTCGATTGGGGGAGTTAGCGACGGTACGTGCCGAAGAGGACGCGCGCGGTGGATTTTTCCGCATCGATGGCGAGCCGGCGGTGTCCATTGAGATTACGAGACATCCCGGTGCGGACGCGATCAAATCGGCGGCACTTTTGCGTGAAGCAATTGCGAGTATTGCACCCACATTGCCGCTGGCCGTGCGTCTGCGGGTGTCGAATGATCAGAGCGAGGACCTGTCCCACGAGCTGACCGATTTGTCGAAGCGCGGAGCGATTGCGTTTGCTTCGGTCCTCCTGGTGCTCGTGATCATGCTGCGCCGTTGGCGTGCGGTGGCGTTGGTCATGGGCAGTACAGCCGTGGCCATTTCGGCAACCGCGTTGTCGCTCTATTTGTTTAATATTCCAGCCAACTTGTTGACGCTGGCCGGTCTCTGTATGGGCGTCGGCGTGCTGGTGCAAAATTCATTGGTGGTCGTGCAGCGATTGCGTACCGCACCAGATACGCCCGACGGGCGCGCGAGTGCAACGAGGCAGATCACGCCTGCCGTGATTGGCAGCACGCTGACCACCGGCGTCGTACTGTTTCCGTTTTTGTATTTGCAGGGGAACGCACGCGCTGCGTTCGTGCCGTTCGCGGCGGCGTTTCTCTTCGCGTTGGCGTGGAGTGTGTTTACGGCATTGCTCGTAGTGCCGGCCTTGGGCGCGGGTGCTGGCACGCGCGAGGGAACATGGCCACGCATGCGTCACTGGTACGCCGCGTTGTTGGGGCGCGCATTGCGGTGGCGCGCGGCCACGCTCACACTGACGGCTGTCGTGCTGGCAGTGCTCACGTGGGGATTCATCGAGAAGGTGCCGCGTTCGTCATTTGGCGGCTTCGGCGAACGACGCACAACCTTAAGTGTTGGCCTGTCATTCCCACGTGGCTCCGATCCGCAAACGTTGGATGCGGGGATGCACGAGTTTGAACGCCTCGTCGTTGGTCGACCGGAAGTGGAGCAGGTTCGCACGTCGTCGCGTGGCACGACGTCGGCGCAAATGCAGGTAACATTTACGCGGGTTGGCGGTTTCACGAGTGTCCCGCTGGAGTTGCAAGAACTGCTCACACAGCGTGCGGTGCTTATTGGCGGTGCCAGCGTGAGTGTGTATGGTGACGGCCCAGGATTCTCGTCTGGCAGTGGTGGATCCAGCATGTCCACGTTTCGTCTGAAAGTCCTCGGCTATTCGTACAGCGGCGTTGGACGCATTGCGGCTGATTTAAAGGCGCGACTCGAACGCATTGCTCGCGTGAAAGATGTACGGATCAGCGCCGGTGGCTACTTCAGCGGCGATCGCGGTTATCAGGTCACCATCACACCCGATCGTCCAACACTGGCCCGTTATGGTGTCAGTGCGGCGCAACTTGGACAGTCAATTGCGCGTGAGGTGCGCGGTCCAGTTGGCGGGCAGCTCGTGGAGATTGCCGGTGACGAATTACCGGTTACGGTGAAAGCCAACGGTGCACGTGATCGCTCCCTCACTGAGCTGCAGACCGCCATCGTGCCAACGCTGAGCGGAGCGCCCGTGCGTATTGCTGATTTTGCAAATATTGATGAACGTGAGGCGTTGAGCACTATTCAGCGACAGGATCAGCAATACGTTTTACAAGTGGCTTATGATTTTCGTGGCCCGGCAAAGTTGGCGCGACGGTATCACGATGCGTTTGTAAAAACGTTGTCCGCGTCGGCTGGATACAACGTGTCTGATGCGACCGATAATTATGGGTACGAGCGTGATGCGAGCGAGACGGGATTGTGGCTGGTATTCAGTATTGGCGTTACCCTCGTGATCCTGGCGGTTGCGCTCGTGTTTGATTCGGTATGGGGCGCATCAATGGTGTTTCTGAGTTTGCCGTTGTCCCTCGCTGGTGTGGCCGCAGCCTTTTGGGCATTCAGTACTCCGTTCACGCGCGAGGCGGCAGTCGGCGTGATTCTCGTGGTAGGACTCGCGGTAAATCATGCCATTCTGGTGGTGGATGCGGCGCTATTGAAGCGTCGCGCAAAACGTGATGCGATACGGGATGCGCTGGTGGATCCTAGCGCAGACGGGCTCCCGACACTTGCCCTTGATGCCGGTGAGGTATTGCGAGCGATGCTCGACCGGTCTGGTATGATTGTGTTTGTCACGCTGGCGTCGCTAGCGTCGTTGGTGCCCCTCTCGGTGGGCACGGATGCGACGCGGATTTTCGGTGCGATCGCGTTGGCAACGGCCGGTGGGACGATTGCCGGGACGCTAGGGGTGCTGTTTGTCCTGCCAACGTTGTTGGTGGGGCGGCGGACGACGCGGCGTCGGTGGTTCCGCCGCACAGCTTGACCCATTAGGTATCTTGGCAACAACAGTCCTGACTCTCAGCGAGACTTCCTATGCCGTTCTTTTCGCACCCCGCCAACGCCGACTGGTTATTGGCAGTCGTCAAAGTCCCACTTGGCCTGATCTCGCTGATCTTCTCGTTTATCCATTTGATCGGCCCGTTTGGCCAGATCGCACTCGTCGCGCTTATCATTGGCTCGTTCGCACGCAACATTATGGCACCCGCGCGCGCCTGACTGCGTGGTAGTGCCTTTTGAGTAAAACGCCCTGTTGCGAGATGTCGCAGCGGGGTGTTTTGCGTTCTGGCGTTTGGCGTCGGGACAGAGTTCGGACACCGCCGAAATCCGCAGGTAGCCGTGGTTCGGGAACTCCTCAGGCCTGTCAAGCCTACGCTTAACAGAAACTTGACCAGCAGATCCAGTCGCATCAGCCACACGTAGCTGACGCAGAAACTCTCCTAGAACCGACCGCGCCGCATGCGGTCCAGCGCGCGAACCTCATGACAACACATGCTTTGCTTCGGCGACTCCCTATCGCAGTTAGCGCAATCGCCCTGCCAGCCATCGCGCATGCGCAGTCGGCCACGTTGCGCGGCACCGTGCGCGCTCAGTCTGGTCGGCCGCTTGCCACAGCGACACTGCGCGTCGTCGACGGCACGACAAGCGCTCGAACAGATAGCGCCGGTCGATTTGTACTAAGTGTCTCACCCGCGCAACGACTGCGCGTGATCGCACAGCTGGTGGGCTTCGCCGCAGAAACGCTCGACGTGGCACCAATAACAACCGGAACGCAACGAAGTGTCGCCATTACGCTGTCGCCACTCGCACAACTCGCGGTGCAACAAGTGGTCGCGCAACGTGATCGCCCCCTGCTGAACACCAGTGATGCCGCAACTGGCGGTGCCGTTGAGCGAGCAGAGTTGCGTGCCCTGCCTACGGACGCGCGTGATCCCGTCGCACTCGGTTACACCATTCCGGGCGTTGCGCAGGCGCGCGCGTTCTTTGGCGATGCGCCGAGGCTCAGTGTGAATGGCACAAACGCGCTGTATACCCAATACACGCTTGATGGCCTCGAGAATAACGAAGGATTTCTCGGCGGTCCGCGTGTTGAATTTCCGCTCTCAGCACTGGCGCGCCTCGAGGTGCTCGCTAACACGTACTCTACGGCGTACGGTCGCAGTCCGAGCGGGGTTGTGAACTACGAAAGTCGCGCGGGCGGCGATCACTGGACTGGCGATGTATTCGCGTACAATCGCCCCGGCATTCCGCTCGACGCACGGTCGGCTATTCAGCCAGCGTCAGGCATGGCGCGTGACGACTTCCGAACGGCGCAGGATGGATTTCGTCGCGAACAATTTGGCGCATCGTTCGGCGGTCCGGTTGTCGCGAAGACGACGTATGCGTTTGGCGCGCTCGAATACACCAACGAAAATGAAGATCGCATTAGCTCCACCGCACGAGCGGTATTTCTCGGTCGTGAACAGCGCGAGACATACAAAGGGTTTGCCCGACTCGATCATGGCTGGAACGACAGTGAAACCACGACGCTTCGCTTTGCCTTGAGCCGACAGGCGCGCGCGGGTGAAGGGAGCGGCATCGTAGCGCCTGAAGCGGACATCACCACCATTCGCTTTGGCACGATCTCGTCGCTCACGCATCGCAGTAGTTGGAATGCGGGTCGTGCGAGCAACAGCGCGTCGGTGCAAATGTCTACGTATAAGTGGGACTTCCCGCCTACACGCAGCGACTTTTCGCGGCCGCAGGTCACGATTCTTGATCGCGATTCACTGCCCATCGGCATCGTCGGTTCGAGCAATTTCATTTTTGACGACGCGGAGCTGCAGTTCCAATTTCGCGACGTGCTCGAAAGGCAAATTGGTTCGCGGCATACTGTGAGTGCCGGTGTCGATGTCGCTTCGTCCAGCTTCAGACTGACCGGTTCTTCCACCAACCCGTCCGGTTCGTACGAAGTGGTCAACACCGGCAACATCCCGTCGTCAAATGGCCGCTATCGCTTTGCCGACATTCCCGCCAATGCGTTCGTACGCAGCTACACCATTGATGCGGCGCAAAAGCAGGTGAATCTCACGCAAGGATTGTATGCGGCGTTTGTGGAAGATCGTTGGCGTCCGACGGCATCATTCACCGTGCATGCGGGTCTGCGCTGGGATTATGACGACATCACGAGTCGTGGGAAGAGTAAGCCCGACTTGAACAATTTTCAGCCGCGTGTTTCATTCAATTGGTTAGCGACAACAAACAGCGTGATTCGTGGCGGCGCCGGTATTTTCACAGGCAAACTTCCGTACGCAGTGTACTCCGACGCCGTGCAGTTTGGTGCGGCTGGGAATCAAACGGTGACGTTTCGTGGTGCACAGGCGCCCGCGTTTTTGCAGGGGCCCAAAACCACCACGCTGAACCGTGAATCGCTGCCTGCGCATGAAATTCGCGAACCGTTTGCGTTAGGACTTGAACAGCCCAACGCAAGCCAATTCACGTTGGGCTATCAGCGACAGCTCAGTGATCGTGTTGCAGTCAGTTTTGATGGTGTGTATGTCGACACCCGCAACCTGCCGCGGTCGTGGGATCTGAATGCGCAGACGCGCGGCATCACCGTGGCCGATACTCTGGGACTATCAACGGCGATTGGCGATTTGTCGCGTCCTGTACAGCCCGTGATCGGCGCGTATCGTCGCCTTACGACCACAGAAACGGGTGGCCGGAGTACCTATGCCGGTTTATACTCCGCGCTTCGCTACCGTGCTGCCGACGCATTGCTCATCGATGCGAACTGGACATGGTCTCATGCGATTTCCAATACCGAAGACATCAATTTCAATGCGTCCGTTGGCAACAATTTTGACCTCGATCGTGCCGACGCGAACAATGATCGTCGACATAAGGTCACGATGCGTACCACATGGACTGGGATAAAAGCGCTTACGATCAGCGGCATTGCCGATTTCCAGACAGGCACACCAATAAATCGTGTCGCATACTTTCGCGATCTCACTGGTTCCGGGGGCGCGTATGGCGATGGCTTTATTGGCAACTATCAGCGCTTTGCCGGCGTACCGCGCAACGGAGAACGGCTACCCGCCGCGTTCTTTCTCAGTGGCAGTGCCTCGTACGACGTGAAATTCGCCGGTCAGACCCTCACGGCGCGCGGCGACGTGTTCAATATTCTCAATCGCGTTAATGCCTCGGGGTTTGCGACAGGCGTTGGGGGCGGCGGAACGGCGACCCAGGTTGGACGTCCTGGCGATCCCATCACCTACAGTACAGCTGGCGCGCCTCGTCAGGTGCAAGTCTCTTTGGGAGTTCGATTCTGACCGTCGGTAAGGCTACGAAACTTTTTCGCACGACGATAGCGGCAGCAGCGGTGTGTGCTGCCGCTCTCGCATGTGCGCGTGACCAGAGTGATGCGGGTGCTGCGAATAATGCGACGACGATGGCCGCGCTACCGTGGGACTCCGTACTCGCGCATGCCCGCGGAACGAAAGTGTTGTGGCGTATGTGGCGTGGAGATCCAGCGGTAAATGCGTACATCGACATGTGGGTGACACCCGCGCTGAAGCAACGCTACGGCATTGCACTGCAAGCCGTGGATGGCCAAGGTGCAGAGTTGGTCAATACATTGGTTACGGAACGAGAAGCAGGTCGTGGACGTGGCACAGGGAGCTTGATGTGGATCAACGGCGAGACATTTAGTCAGCTCCGTCGAGAGCATTTGCTGAGTGGCCCGTGGTCGCAGGTGCTACCGAATGCGCAGTACGTCGACAGCAATTCACCGATTATAGCGCGTGACTTCGAACAAAATCCGGAAGGGTTTGAATCGCCGTGGGGCACGGTGCAGTTTGGATTGATATACGATTCCATGCGCACCCCGAATCCGCCGCAGACCGTCCGTGAGCTCGGTGAGTGGATTCGACAACATCCTGGGCGTTTCACGCACGATCAGAGCTTTGGTGGTGTGACATTCTTGAAAACCCTGATGTACGCGCGCGCAGGTGGTGTGGCACAGTTTCAAAACGCGTTTGACAGTACGCGCTATCGGGCGGGGCGAGACTCGGTGTTCGCTTTTCTTCGTACCGTATCGCCATTTTTCTGGCGGAAGGGCGCAACGTATCCACCGGATGTTGCCGCGCTGCATCGCTTGTTTGCGAATAACGAGATTGACTTTACGATGACTAACAATATCAACGAAGTCGGGTCAAAAATTCGACTTGGCGTCCTACCCCCAACTGCGCGTGCGTTGCTGCTGCACGACGGGACGATCGCGAATGCCCACTTCGTCGGTATTCCGTTTAACGCGCCGAACGCCGCCGGTGCGATGGTCGTGGCAAACTTCCTACTCTCACCAGAAGCGCAGCTGGAGAAAGCGCGGCCCGATGTGTGGGCTGATGGCAGTGTGCTCGATAAGTCGCGTCTGCCCGACGAGTGGAAGCTGCGCTTCGCGCAACTCGAGCAGACCGCACGCGCCCTGCCCGCCGACTCCATGCGTAAATACGCGCGACCGGAAGTGTCACCACTGTATCACGAGCGCTTGCAAGCGGATTGGCGCAGCACGTTTCGGCACGCGTCGCCGTGAACAGGCGCGACGGCGTGGGATACGTCGCCGTCGCGCTCGTTGCGGCCCCTGTCTTTGTTGGTGCGCTCTATTCACTCGCTGCGGCACTCGGTGTCGCAGGGGCCGGCGCGAGCGGATTTGATCTCTCGCGTGTCACACGCGTCGTCAGTGACGCAAACACGTGGCGTAGCGTCGCGTGGACGCTGACAACGGCGAGTATTGCTACGGCCATCGCGACGACCGCCGCACTTCTCATTGCGGTGCGATTGCAGCACAGTCGCATCGGCCAGCGGCTTGCCGTCATTCCACTCGCTGTTCCGCACATTGCTGCATCGCTTGCTGCGCTGTTGCTGCTCGGTCAAAGTGGAGTATTGTCGCGCGTCGCGTTTTCCATTGGACTTACAGCGCAGCCTTCGGATTTTCCGGCAATCGTTTACGATCGCAGCGGCGTTGCCCTCATCGTATCGTTCGCATGGAAAGAATTTCCATTTCTTGCGCTCACGGCATTTGCAGTGCTTGGCACGCACGGCGATGCGCTCAACGAAGTGGCGCGCACGCACGGTGCCAGCGCTCGCGCCACTCTGCGACGCATCACCATACCGTTGCTCGCCCGCGGTATCGCGCCCGCCGTGATTGCAGCATTCGCGTACCTTCTTGGACAATATGAGATGGCTGTGGTCCTCGCGCCCAGCGATCCATTGCCGCTGTCCGTGTTAACCTATGAGCGCGCACTCGATGGAGATCTGCAACATCGCGGCGAAGCGCATGTGCTCGGCTTGATCGCGCTGTTGTTCACTGGCGCATTGGTTGTCATGCATGAACGCACGCGACGCGCTGTGCCTGGGGCTGACGCGTGACGCGCGAGCACAGTACACCATATCACCGCCTGCTCGTACTCTCGCTCGGCGTCATCACACTCGCTCCCATCCTGCTCTTGCTCGTACGCGCGAGCGCATTGTCGTGGCGCTACCCCGCGCTTCTTCCATCGCAGTCGGTCCACGACACGTGGCGCACGCTTCTGTTCACGCCAACAGTCTGGAGCGCACTTGCCACCAGTGTGTTGCTCGCAAGCCTGACTGGTGTGCTGAGCACCGCATTCGCGTTTGTTGCCGCGCGCGCGTTAGCGCGCGCAACACCGACCGCGCGCCGTGTCGCGGCCGCGGCCGCATTTCTCCCAGTGATTGCGCCACCAATTGCACTGGGCGTCGGCGTACAAGTCTTTGCGCTGCGTGCGGGACTTGCCGGAGGCAATGCGGGCGTGTTGTTCGCGCATCTCGTGCCAGCATCTGGCTATCTCACCCTGTTCTTTCTCGGGGTCCTTAGTGCGTATGATTTCGCGATGGAAGACGAAGCACGCACGCTCGGTGCGTCATCACTACAGCGCTTCGTGCGGATCACGCTGCCTGCGCTTCGCCCACGATTGATTGAAGCGATGCTGCTCGGCGCGTTGGTCTCGTGGGGACAGTTGGCGCTGACGCTGGTGGTGGGTGGTGGTGTTGTGCGCACGTTGCCTGTAGAACTGTTAGCGTTTGTCCGCGCTGGTGACGATCGACTTGCCGCCGCGGCGGCAATCATACTCACCGTGCCTCCGGCGTTGGCATTCGGCATGCTGCAGGGCGGCGTGCGGCAATCGGGCGCTACCGCGTGAGCGCGCAGGACGGCGTTGTCGTGCGCGACGCGCACATCACGTTCGGCGCGCGCGTAGGGCTGCGCCACGTTTCGCTACACGTTCGTGCGGGTGAGCGACTTACCCTACTTGGTCCATCCGGCGTCGGTAAAACGTCCCTCTTGCGCGCCATTGCCGGCCTCGACGCATTGGCCTCCGGAACTATAGTTGTGAATGGTATCGACCTAACGAATGTCGCCGCCGAACGGCGAGGCATCGTCTATCTGCATCAGTCGCCATCGCTGTTCCCGCATCTGTCGGTGCAAGACAACGTTGGTTTCCCAATGGAAATTCGTGGTGCCACGCGTCGCGACGCGCGCAAACGCGCAGGCGCACTGCTCGAACGTGTGCAACTGAGTGCATTCGTCGAGCGGGCGCCATCAACGCTGAGTGGCGGTCAACGGCATCGCGTTGCACTTGCGCGTGCACTGGCGGCCTCGCCTAGCGCGCTGTTGCTGGATGAGCCGTTTGCGGCGCTCGATCCGGAGCTGCGGTCGGACGTGAGGTCGGCGGTGTTGGCGTTGCTTGGCGATGAGCGTGCGCCCGCAACCATTGTCGTTACGCATGATATCGATGAAGCCGTATCGATTGCGCATCATGTCGCGGTGTTGCTCGACGGCAGGGTCGCGCAGCACGCCATGCCAGCCACACTGCTCGCGCAACCAGCGTCACTTGCGGTCGCGCGATTTCTTGGACTACCAAATATTATCGCCGGTGTCAGCGATGGTGCGGGTGTCGTCACGTCGCCACTCGGCACGTTCGCGAGCGCACTCGTTGCGGGTCCAGCGGTTTTGGTATCGCGAGCCGATGCTCTTCGAGCGCAGCACGTTCCTACCTCCCAAGTAGGTATTTCGACTCACGGACTGCCGCAAGCGCACATCGTGGCAGTTCACGAGCGTGTGGGCGGTACAATGTTGCGCGTGCGCATTGACGCGCACGAGCTGAGCGCGGTGCCAATTGATGGTGCGCCGTTCGCACCGGGCGATGTCGTTACGCTCCACGTGGATCGCGCTCGCATTCATGTGCTGTCAAACACAACCTGACCATTCTCGGCATGCGATATGTTTGATCATTTGCTGCGACAACTGAAAGATCGATGGCTCGCGCCGTTCTCGCGCCTGCTCGGCGCACGCGTGTCCCCTTTCAGTATTTCGTTACTGGCATTCGTGGCTGGGGTCGGAGCAACGCTCGCCGCATACCGCGGACAAAATACCACGGCCCTCGTCGCATGGTTAATCAACCGTACGCTAGACGGACTCGACGGCACGCACGCGCGCGTGCACAACAGACAGTCCGATGTTGGTGGCTATCTTGATATCATGTTCGACTTCATCGTGTACGCTGCCATCCCGTCGGCGCTCGCGGTGGCATCGCATCAACCAGCGCTGTTAGTCGCTACCGTGTTTTTGCTGTCGACGTTTTTTGTCAATGCTGCGTCGCAAATGTATCTCGCCGCTATTCTCGAACAGCGCGCGCGTGGCGCTGGCGCACGGGGCGAACTCACGACGATCACGATGCCGCCGGCGCTCATTGCCGGCGCTGAGACGGTGATCTTCTACTCGCTATTTCTCGCGATTCCATCGTGGCGGCTCGTACTGTTCTGGACCATGGGTGTCCTCGTGTGCGTCAATGTCGTGCAGCGACTGTGGTGGGCGAGGTGGCGCTTGTGAGTATGTCAGTGTCTTACTTGAGGCACCGGCGATGAACTCCGCCGCTCGCTCAGCGATGGCGTTCACCTGCGTTGGCGTTTTCACTTACGATTCTCGGCACAACCGGTTGGGACGCGTACGCGAATAGGCACGCGCGACCCGCAACCGAAACCGTCAGTACGTGCGCGCAAAAGCGTCAGCGGGAAAACACCGACCCGTGCGGCACCGCAGTGCCAGTCCATCCGTGTGGCCACGATTTGCCGCGCATACTGATACCCGCACCGGGTGCACCCGCGTCGCGAAAACGCGCATCAATCGACAGCGCACCGTCCGCGGGATCGAAGTTGATCACGAAAATTCGATTACCCAATCCCGCACCTGCCGAGTTCAGCACGATGCGACGACCCGTCGCATCAATCGCGATCCAGTGCGGCTCTTCGTCATCGCCAACGCTCACCGACGAGACTTCGCGCGGATGCTCTGGGTCCGCAATATCGAGTGCGACCAGCGCATGTAAGGCCGGAACTGGTTGCAACCAGTAGTGACTTGTCAGAATGGGGACGCCGCAGTCGATACCCTTAAATCCTTTGACGAACGTGGCGCTCGGTGCCGCGCGCTCAATGCCGCGCACCAGATACAGCCCGCAATTAAAGGTGTGGATGTACACGCTCTTGCCATCTGGCAGCAGTCGCGGTTCTCCCGAAAACTTATGCTCGTCGCCGCGCGGACCTGGTGCGAGCGCGATGCTCTTGATCAGCGTGAGATCAGACAGCCGCCAGAACTGCACCCATTGCGACGTGGCGACGGTATCGGCGTGGTCCATATCCGTGGTCGTAGAAACAGCACGATCAATCGAGGGCAGCGCGAGCACGCTGTATGGGAATAGCAGCTTGTCTTGAATGGTGGCATCGCTTGCACTGCCACGACGAATCACGGCACCGCGTTCGTCCATCTCCACGAGCCCGCCCGTAGTGTGCGTTGCACCTGTCAGGGTTGGCATAGGCATGGACATTTGCGCCGCCGCCGCCGCCGACGCGGTCGCGGCCGCAGTAACAGACGATGATGGCGACGTAGCGGTCGCGAGTTCGTTCGCGGCGTACTGAAACGTCGCCAATACGTTGCCATTCGCGAGTCGCGTGTAGGTATGCGGATGACTCAACCCCGCCACGTCGCCGAACGACGTCAGCAGCTTAGGTTGACGCGGCGACGTAAGGTCGAACAGCCACGTGCGCCCAGCGCCGAAACCATTCGCTAACAAGTGTCCGTCACTTGGCATCTCCGCTTCAGTGTGATGCGGATACGCGCCCACGACACCGGTCGGTAGCGTAGCCAGCACAGTGCCGTACTGCTTAGACGACGGATTCGCGTCGACTACCACGAGGAAATCGCTCGCTGCTCGCGCGGAGTCGCCCGCCCATACAAACAGATATTCGCCCGACGGCGCAGCACGGTGGCATGCACCGGCAACAAGCACTGCGACAGCAATAAGGCCAATAGCGAAGGGAAAGCGATGCATCCAAACCCCGAGTCGTAGTCGTGATTAACGCGCGGGACGCCCGCGCGCACGAACATAGCCCATGTTACACAGAAAGATGCTCAGATCGTCACACCAGTGTCACAGCGCTCGACTGTTCTCGTACTGTCTGCCATGATACGGCATGACAAACCGCGCTTTTCCCAACACGCGTACCGCAACGTTGCTCATGCTTGCGCTCGCGGGAAGCTGCAATCCGTCGCCCAGAAAACCGATCTCGTCGGAAGGTGAGGCTCCGCGCTTGCCAACAGGAGCTCATCTCGATCCGGCGGGATCGAGCACAGACGTTGGTAGCTTCCCGCTCGCGGCCGTGCTTGCACCGGATTCGACCAACCTGCTCGTACTGCTCAACGGGTGGAGGCAGCAAGGCGTGCAAGTCATCAACCGACACAGTGGTGTCGTGATACAGACGATTGAGCAGAACGCGGCCTTCGTTGGTCTGACGTTTTCGCCGGACGGACAAACGGTGTACGCATCCGGTGGCAACACCGACAAGGTCTACCGCTATGATTGGCGCTCGTCGCGCCTCTCCTTACGCGATTCGTTTGCGTTGCGAGTGACGGCGAGTGCGCGCGCACCGGGCACAAGCTACCCGGCCGGAATTGCTGTGAGTCGAGATGGACGTTTCGTGTTCGTTGCGGAAAATTTGGCGGACTCACTCGCGGTCATCAACGTCGCATCGGGTGAAGTAGCGCAACGATTGCCAGCGGGTCGCTACCCGTACGCGGTCGTGGTGGGCAATGACGGCACCGTGTATGTGTCGAGTTGGGGTACGCAGCGAGTGCATTCCTTTGTGCCGGAGGCAAATGGGCGGCTCCGCGTCGCGACAACCATCGACGTGGCGCGTCATCCATCCACATTGCTTCTGAATCAGAGTGGCTCGCGGCTGTTTGCGGTGTCGGGCTCGACAGATGCAATCAGCGTTATCGATACACGCACGAAACGCGTCGTGAGCACGCTCCGAGATCCGTCGCCCGCGAACACCGGCGAAGGCAGTACACCTGGTGCGTTACAGCTTTCGCGAGACGGTTTGACGTTATTCGTCGGTGAAAGTGACAACAACGCCGTTGCAATTTTCAGTTTGAGTTCGGTCACCGCGGGCCTCAGTACAGCGACGCATGATGCGTTGCTTGGTCGCGTCCCCGTTGGATGGTATCCGTCGGCAATTGTGCTTGCTGATGACACGATGCACGTAGTCAACGCGAAGGGCCGCGGCACTGCACCGAATGCCAAACTGCCTAGGCCAGATGGTACCGGCGACGCCACAGCGCGCCCGACCAACTACACGCTCGGACAACTGAACGGAACGCTCACAAAGCTATCGTCGGCCGAGTTCGATACGCCGTCGCTTCGCCTGTTGTCGGCGCGGGTGGCCAACGCCAACGGTTGGAATACGCCGAGAATGCGCGATGGCTTGCCGCCCATCAAACACGTGATCTATATCATCAAGGAAAATCGAACATACGATCAAGTGTTAAGTGACCTCACGCAGGGTGACGGTGATACGACACTCCTATTTTTTCCGCGAAATAATTCACCGAATCATCACGCGCTCGCCGAGCGTTTTGGCTTATACGATCGTTTTTTTGTCAACGCCGAGGCGAGTCCTGACGGTCATAATTGGAGCATGGCGGCGTACACGACCGATTACTTGCAGAAAACCGTTCCGTCCAATTATTCCAGTCGTGGCCGCACGTACGACTACGAGGGGACAAATCGAGGCCGCGTACCGCTGGACGACGGTGACGACGACGTCGCGGAGCCAGCAAACGGATATTTGTGGGATCTTGCCGACCGAGGGGGAATTAGTTTTCGCAACTTCGGCGAATTTGTACGTCCAGAGCGTGCGAGCGGCCCTTTGCCCACCGGCTATCGAGGCGTAAAGCAATTTCTCCAAACACATACCAGTCGCGAATATCCCGGTTTCGATTTGGATATTACCGATCAACATCGCGCGGACGTTTGGATCAAGGAGTTGGCGCAATTCGTCGCGAAGGGACAAATGCCGCAGTTGCAAATCATGCGCCTGCCAAACGACCACACGTCAGGCGCGGCGGCAGGGAAGCCGACACCACAAGCCCACATGGCCGATAATGATTTGGCACTCGGTCGAGTGATCGAGGCGCTTTCCAACACGCAATTCTGGCAAAGTACGGCCGTATTCGTACTCGAAGACGATGCGCAGAATGGAGCCGACCATGTCGATTCACATCGGTCCGAATTGTTTGTCATATCGCCATGGGCGCGAACGGGTTTACAACGTCGGTTTGTAAACACGACGGACGTTGTTGCAACGATCGAAGCACTGCTAGGTCTCGATGCGCTGTCATCATTCGACTATTTCGGCCGACCACTGCGCACCGTCTGGAGAACGGCACCTGACATCCGGCCGTACAAGGCGCTGATTCCCGCCGTGTCGCTACTCGACCGCAACCCGCCGCGAGGACCGGGGGCGCGCGACTCGCGCGCGCTTGATTTGCGGTATGAAGATGTCGCGAATGAAGAGCTGTTTAATCGGGTGCTCTGGTCAACGATCAAGGGCAAATCGCGACCATATCCAGGTCCAAGTCGCATGGGCATCGCCGAGGTGATGCGAAGCTGGTGAGCTGGGCCGCCGCCGCATCTTCCGGCGTTCGTCGGGAGCCTAAAACCTCCTAAAATGAATCAAGCCCCTGCGTGCCGTGATACGCACCACACGTTGCTTCTCTCGCATTTGTTCATCGCGTTGCCGATGAGCGCCCCGCCGGCGAGCAGACGCTACACCGCACGGCGGGCCCTCGGCCACTGTCCAGTTCACCGCGGGATTGCCCCTGGATCTTCCGGTGTTCTTCGGCGCTCGCCGACACCGCCACAAACGACGAAAGCCCAACAACGTAAACCGTTGCTGGGCTTCCCCTTCGTTCAATCGGGGCGACAGGATTTGAACCTGCGACCTCCTGCTCCCGAAGCAGGCGCTCTACCGGGCTAAGCTACGCCCCGTTGAAACCGGTCCTCCAACCACTCTCCTCCAACTCATGCGCCCAGAAGGAGTCGAACCTCCAACCTTCTGATTCGTAGTCAGATGCTCTATCCAATTGAGCTATGGGCGCATACCGAAACCGCAGAACTGCCAAGACTCACATCTTAGTCAGCCGCTGTCATCCTCACAACAGAGAATCAGCGACGCTTTTCAACAACGAACCCCACGGAGACGAACCCGTGGGGCCATGGGTCGTACAAGACTCGAACTTGTGACCTCCACGATGTCAACGTGGCGCTCTAACCAACTGAGCTAACGACCCCACAAGCGGGAAACGGGACTCGAACCCGCGACCCCAACCTTGGCAAGGTTGTGCTCTACCAACTGAGCTATTCCCGCAACGCTTCGGCAATCCTCCACCGAACCCGGTGACCTCGCGCCGCAGTCACCACGCACTGCCACACGAACCGTACCGGGATGGAGACGAGCGGGATCGAACCGCTGACCTCTTGAATGCCATTCAAGCGCTCTCCCAACTGAGCTACGCCCCCGGGGCGCGACACCCTCGTAACGGATGCCCCTTCGCAGAGGCCCCGCCCACGGGGGCGTCAGGAACCGCGCAGTCTAGTCAAGTGTATGTCTCTCGTCAAGCAGATCGCCGCACACATGCACTGGCGAAATATCCTCGATGGCGTATCTTGCATGGCTACCCGGGAACGGCTACAAAGAGTACACAAAACGTAGTCAAAACAGTTCGTGCGCGACCCGCTGCAAACCACCGCACCGAGGGCGCCGCGCCCGGCAGCTCGACACCAACCGTGTCGGCACTTCGTCACCGCAACTTGATCGCGGACGTGTCAACGTCCTGAGGAACATAGAGACCCATGACTGACGTCAAGCGGAAGCGCCGTCGGGCCGCACCGGCGGGCATAGCGCCCACCGAGCCCGAACGCGACATTCTCGACCAATACCTATATGAGGTCAGCACGTATCCGCTGCTCAAAGGTGCTGAAGAAATCGAGCTTGCCAAAAAAATTCGCGCCGGCGACCAAGATGCGCTCCAAGAACTCGTTAAGCGCAATCTCCGCTTCGTTATCTCCGTCGCCAAAAAATATCAGAATCGCGGCCTTCCACTCATCGATCTGATCGGTGAAGGCAACGTCGGACTGCTCACCGCCGCCCGGAAGTTCGATCCCGATCAAGGGGTCAAGTTCATCTCGTACGCCGTGTGGTGGATTCGCCAAGCCATCCTCTCGTCGCTCGCGCGCCAAGGTCGCACGGTCCGTGTGCCGCTCAATCGCACAGCCGATTTATCGCGCATTATCAAAGCATCCGAAATCCTTCGTCAAAAACTCCGTCGCGAACCGTCGCCAGAAGAATTGGCACAGGTCACCGGACTTTCCGTCGACGTCGTACAATCGCTCGCCGCACTGAATACGGGCGACGTACGTCTCGATGCGCCGATGGATCCCGATGGCGATCGCTCGCTGATTGAGCGCTTCGTCGCCGACGAAATGCCCGACACCGAAGAAGAAGCGATGAACCGCTTCCTCACGGACGAAATCGAACAAGCCCTCTCCACGTTGCCGCCGCGCGACGCAAAAGTACTGCGCCTGTACTTCGGCCTCGAAGGCGGACGCGAGCATACGCTTGAAGAAATCGGCAGCATGCTCGGCGTCACCCGTGAGCGCGTTCGTCAATTGCGTGACCGCGCTCTCAAGCGCTTGCGTGAAGGCGATGTGGGTCGCGCACTGAGCAGCTTCGCCGCCTAAGTCCATCGCGCGGAACGCGCGCGTGCAGCCGTTGTATGAACGGGGCGCCCATCAAAAGGCGCCCCGTTGGGCGTTATGCCCGCCTTCCGGCGGCATGCACCTGCCAGCATATTCGTGATGTCTTCCGCCGAGTGCGCATGATCGAGTTTAAGGACGTCTACAAGGCTTTTGGCCCCAAGCAAGTGCTCCGTGGTTTCAACCTCCAAGTGAATGAGGGCGAAACGATGGTCATCATCGGCTATTCCGGCGGCGGAAAGTCGGTGGCCATCAAACACATCGTGGGTCTGCTCGAACCCGACGCCGGCGAAGTATGGGTTGATGGGAAACGCGTGAGTTTACTGAGCCGCCAAGAGCTCTACGCCATGCGGGGCAAGATTGGCTACGTCTTTCAGTTTGCGGCGCTGTTTGATTCGATGACCATCGGCGACAACGTCGCCATGGGACTGCGCAAGCAAGGCGAATTGCGTGAAACGGAAATACACGCGCGCGTGACCGAAGCACTCGACCTTGTCGACCTGCCCGATGTGCAACGTCGCATGCCCGCTGAGCTGTCAGGCGGCATGCGCAAACGCGTTGGCATCGCGCGCGCGATCGCGTTACGGCCGAAATACATTCTGTATGACGAACCCACTACGGGACTCGATCCGGTCACGTCCGCCACCATCGACGCCCTGATGGTGCGCATGCGCGATCAACTCGGCGTGACGGGCATTGTGATCACGCACGATATGCGCAGCGCGTACACCGTGGGCACACGCATTGCTATGCTGTACGAAGGCGAGGTGCTTGCCGTCGGATCAGTCAGTGAAATTCAGCAGTCGACTAATCCACTGGTCCGACAGTTTATTGAAGGTCGCGCCACGCTTGAGGGCTCATCCCCGCTCATCGGGGTTGGTACCGCCGACGCCAGCGCGAACGCGAGCGTGCACGCGAACGAACTCGCCACGGCCGCAGCGGCGCACGCGGCTCCGCACGTTGGCACTGCGGACTGATTGCGCCGTGACCGACGGCAACGATGCTTCCGCTCGCAAGCGCACTGGGCGCGTCAAGTTGGAGACGTCGGCCGGTGGAGTGGTGTTTCGCTTGCACGCCGATGGCGAGCCGCTGTTCTTGCTGATTCGCGATAGTTATCGCAATTGGGGATTTCCCAAAGGCCATCTGGAAGTGGATGAGCTTCCGTCAGCGGCCGCGCTTCGTGAAGTGCGGGAAGAAACGGGCATCGACACGCTCACGCTCAACGGTGAAATCGAAACAATCGACTGGTTCTTTCGATTTCGTGGCCGACTCGTGCACAAAGTCTGTCACTTCTTTTTAATGCGCACCGACAATAGTCGTACGATGCCGCAACGCGAAGAGGGCATCACGGCGTGTCGGTGGGCACCGTTTGACGAAGCCATTCTCCTCGTGTCCTACGCGAACGCTCGCTCGGTCCTGACGCGTGCGCGCGTGATGGTGCTCGGCGACGATTCCGCACCGCCGCCGCTACCGCTGGCACCCGTCATCACCGCAGACACCGTCGGCAGTTAGGTGGCGTCCATTGCACGCAGCAGCGCCGATGGCGCTGTCCCATCGCTGTGCGTGCTCGCGCTGCTCAAGCGTGAGCGCGCGCGGTCGCTCATTCGCACGGCGTTCACCCGTCGACGCGCGCATGTCATCGCGGTGAAAACGCCGGCCGACGTAGCCGACCAGTTGTCCCGACAACTTGTTGACGCAGTCATCGTCGACGGCGGTGCGGGCGAGGATGCGCTCCGCACACTCGCGCGTGCCGAAGAATTTCCGAGCGTTGCCTTCATTCTCGTGACGGCCATGCTCCCGGCTGACGCGCCAGTCATCGCGCGCGCGGCCGAATGCGGAGTAAGCGAATTACTGATTGAAGGTCTCGATGACTCCGTCGCGCGCGACATCGTACTGCGTCGCGCATTCTCCAATCGCTTCGAACGTGCGCTCGTGGTTCCGCCCCCGCAGTTGCATCTCGACACACCGTTACAAATCGCCGTATGGCAAAGCGTTGTGCGACGCGCCGGTCGCCCGGTACGCACGGACCAGTTAGCCCGCGAGCTTGGTGTTTCGCGCGAGCACCTGTCCCGAAGCTTTGCCGTTGGACAAGCGCCAACGCTCAAACGCGTTATCGATTTGGTGCGCGTGTTCGCGGCCGCCGAGCTTTGCAAAAACGCGGGTTACGATGTGCGGGATGTCGCTCAGGTGCTAGGCTTTGCGTCGTCGAGTCACCTCTCGAGCACGACTCAACGCCTGGTTGGTGCCCGCGCGAGTTCACTCACCAGGCTCCGGGCTGTCGACCTCTTGGAACGCTTTCAACATCACCAGCACACGGGAAGCGACGCCGAAGCCGGCAACGCTGACGAGTGACCGCAGCACCCGCCTTGCCCAATCTCCCGACCTTGTGATACTTTTCACAAGCTCCTCCCAAGCCGTCCTTCCCGCTTTCCACGCCCGCGCATCATGACCACCCAAACCGCTCTTCGCCCAGGCGAAATCAAGGACATCCTCCTCCGTGAAATCGAGGCGGCTGATCTCCACGATCTAAACGTCGAAGAAGTCGGATCCGTCCTCGAAGTCAAAGACGGCATTGCCCGCATTTACGGCCTCGGCAAGTGCATGGGCGGCGAGATGCTGGAGTTTACCAGCTCCGTGACGAAAACGGTCATCACGGGCATGGCGCTCAACCTTGAAGAAGACAACATCGGCGCCGTTGTGCTCGGTGATTACCTCCAACTCAAGGAAGGCGATGAAGTGCGCCTCACCGGCCGCGTCCTCGAAGTGCCGGTCGGACACGCACTTGTCGGTCGCGTAGTCGACGCACTCGGTCGGCCCATCGATGGGCTCGGTGATATCGTCACCAGCATGTCGCGTCGCGTTGAGTCCGAGGCACCTGGAATCATCGTGCGTCAACCGGTGAAGGAGCCCCTGCAAACGGGCATCAAATCCATCGACGCGATGATCCCGATTGGCCGCGGTCAGCGCGAGCTCATCATCGGTGATCGCGGCACCGGCAAGACCGCAGTCGCGATTGACACGATCATTAATCAGAAGGGACAAGGCGTCATTTGCGTGTACGTCGCCATTGGACAGAAAGCGTCAACTATTGCGTCGGTTGTTGAGAAGCTCAAGCAGGCAGGCGCGATGGATTACACCATCGTCGTTGCCGCTTCGGCATCGGATCCAGCGCCGATGCTCTACATCGCGCCATACTCTGGTTGCGCGATGGCCGAATACTTCATGTACAACGAAGGCAAGCCCACGTTGTGCGTGTACGACGACCTATCGAAGCAGGCTGCCGCATACCGGCAGATCTCGCTTGTGTTGCGTCGCCCGCCTGGTCGTGAAGCGTATCCGGGAGACGTGTTCTATTTGCACAGCCGCTTGCTGGAACGCGCGGCCAAGTTGCGCGAAGACGATGCGGTGTGTGACGGCAAAGTCATCATCAAGGCCGGTGGGTCGCTGACCGCGTTGCCGATTATTGAAACGCAGGCTGGTGACGTATCGGCCTATATTCCGACCAACGTTATCTCCATCACGGATGGTCAGATCTTCCTCGAGACCGACCTGTTCAACGCCGGTGTTCGTCCCGCAGTGAACGTTGGTATCTCAGTGTCGCGTGTCGGTGGATCTGCGCAAACGAAGGCAATGAAAGGCGTCGCCGGCCGTCTGCGGCTCGATCTCGCGCAGTATCGCGAACTCGAAGCGTTTGCGGCATTCGCGTCCGACCTTGATGCCGCCACGAAACGTCAGCTTGATCGTGGCGCACGTACCGTCGAAATCTTGAAGCAGGGGCAATACGCGCCGCTCGGTTTCGAAGAACAGGTCATGGTGATTTATGCCGTGTCGACTGGCTTGCTCGACACATTGCCGGTCACGCAAATCCGCGCTTGGGAAAAGGGCTTCCTCGAATTCGCTCGTGCGCAGTTTCCGCAGGTGGGTGATGCAATTCGCACGAGCAAGGCGTTGTCAAAGGACACCGAAGCCGATCTCAAGCGCGCGATCGAGCAGTACGGAAAGAGTCTGTAAGCCATGGCCAAAGGCCGCGAACTGAAGGGTCGCATCAAGTCCGTCGAGAACACGCGCAAGATCACGCGCACGATGGAAATGGTGGCCACATCAAAGATGAAACGCGCGACTGATCGCGTCGCGGCCGCGCGTCCGTACGCGATGGCACTCGGCGACATGCTCGGTCAGCTCTACACGCCAGAATTGGCGCAACAGTTTCCGTTGCTCCGTCGTCCAGCGCAGCCAAAAAAAGTGGCGTTGTTGTTGCTCACCGCGAATCGTGGACTGTGCGGCGCGTTCAATGCCAACCTCATCAAAGAAGCGCGCGCCCGCATGAACGAGTGGGAAGCGCGTGGCATTGCTGTTGAGATGCACATCGTCGGCAAGAAGGGCATTGGATATTTCCGATACCTCGGGAAGGACATTGCCACGCAGCGCACCGACATCACCGACAAGCCAACCGCGGCCGATGCGGCGTCGTTGGTTGACGCGCTGATGACGCGTTTCGCCTCGGGTGAGCTCGACGCGGTGTACGTCACGGGCACCAAATACAAGTCGGCACTCATGGCACCTCCAGCAACGGATGCGGTGTTGCCAGTCACACCGCCGACAGGCGCAGGTGTCACGCGCGACTTTCTGCTCGCACCGTCAGGCGAAGAAATTCTTGAAGCGTTGTTGCCCGCGTATGTACGTAACGCGGTGTATCGGGCGCTGGCAGAAACCGAAGCAGGTTTTCAGAGCGCGCAACGCACCGCGATGAAGAACGCGACGGACAACGCTACCGACATGCTGCAAGTGTTGAAGCGTACGTACAACACCGCGCGCCAAGCACAAATCACGCAGGAAATCGCCGAGATCGTCGGCGGCGCGGCCGCGCTGTAGTCGCAATAGTAAGCGACCTTCATTCTCCAACGCATTCGTCTCATGGCTACTACTGTCGCACCAATCACGTTAGGCAAGATCGTTCAGGTCATCGGCCCCGTCATCGATGTCGAATTCGGGACTGATGGACTGCCTGAGCTTTACAACGCGCTGCGCATCAAGGCCATCGCGCCAAGTGGCCAAGCCATCTCGGTGGTCGCGGAGGTGCAGCAACATATTGGTCGCAATCAAGTGCGCGCCGTCGCCATGTCGAGCACCGACGGCATCACGCGTGGTATGGATGTTATCGATACTGGCGCGCCGATTTCGGTGCCGGTCGGTGCACCGGCGTTAGGTCGCATCCTCAACGTTCTTGGCGAGCCAATCGATAACGGCGTCGACATTCCGGCCACCGCATTGCGTTGGCCCATTCATCGCAAGCGTCCTGATTTCACGGAACTCGAGCCAAAGACCGAAGTTTTTGAAACAGGCATTAAGGTTGTCGATCTTGTTGCGCCTTTTGTGAAGGGTGGAAAAATCGGGCTTTTCGGCGGTGCCGGCGTCGGCAAGACCGTCATCATTCAAGAACTCATCAACAACGTCGCAAAGGGGCACGGTGGAAAGTCCGTGTTCTGTGGCGTGGGTGAGCGCACGCGCGAAGGTAACGACTTGTATCTCGAGTTCCAGGAAGCAGGAATTCTCGATAAGGTCGCGTTGATTTACGGTCAGATGAACGAGCCGCCCGGTGCACGTTTGCGCGTGGCGTTGTCAGGGCTGACCGTTGCTGAATATTTCCGCGATGTTGAGAATGCGGATGTGCTCGTGTTCGTCGACAACATTTTCCGTTTCACGCAAGCGGGTTCGGAAGTGTCGGCCTTGCTCGGCCGCATGCCGAGCGCCGTGGGATATCAGCCCACGTTGGCGTCGGAGATGGGCGACTTGCAGGAGCGCATTACCTCCACACGTAACGGGTCGATCACCTCAGTGCAGGCCATTTACGTGCCGGCCGACGATCTCACCGATCCAGCGCCAGCCGCCGCGTTCGCGCACTTAGATGCGACGGTCGTGCTCAATCGTAAAATCACCGAGCTTGGTATTTATCCGGCCGTTGATCCACTGGATTCGACGTCGCGTATTCTCGACGCGCAGTACATCGGCGAGCGTCATTACACGGCGGCCACCACAACGCAGCGTATTTTGCAGCGTTACAAAGAATTGCAGGACATCATCGCCATTCTTGGTATGGACGAGTTGTCTGAAGACGACAAAAAAATCGTTGGCCGTGCGCGTCGTTTGCAGCGCTTTATGTCGCAGCCGTTCGCGGTCGCCGAGCAGTTTACGGGTATTCCGGGCAAGTACGTGAAGTTGGAAGAGACCATATCGTCGTTCGAGCGCATTTGCGCTGGCGAGTTTGATGCGTTGCCCGAGCAAGCATTCTTTATGGCCGGCGGCGTGGATGACGTGGTCGCCAACGCGAAGAAGCTGCAGGGTTAATCGGTGAACACTCCGTTAACGGTGTCCGTGATTTCGCCGGAGAGGGTGTTGTTCAGCGGTTCCGCGCGCGCGGTCGTAGCACCAGCATTTGACGGAGAGGTTGGCATTTTGGCCATGCATGCCCCGTTGATGACCGTACTCGGCCGTGGTATCTTGCGGGTGGAAACTGCCGAAGGCGAACGGCGCTTTACAGTTGATGGCGGCTTCTTGCAGGTCGTGGACGATAGTGTCCGCGTCGTGACGGAGCGTGCGCAAGAGATGGGAGTTCCCGCGGCGTAAAGTCGCGAGTGTCGGAGCGGGGTTCGTCAAACAGGACGGTGTTTGGCGAGCCGCCGCTGCGGCCGGGTGCAGAAAGGCGCGGGACATGGGATAAATCCCCGTGTCGCGCGCTTACTTTTGACGAATGCTTGACACGGTGACGCGCAACGGAATTCTGCGGTTGTCACCAGATAGTAGTTAAGGTGAGTTAAACGTTGACAGGGTTGTGACCGACGCTAGCTTGCCGCAGCTATAGGGAACACTCAGAGATGAGCGTCCCCTACGTCCCGTCATGATGGGCGCGTGCCGCGCGTGTCCCGTCACCCTCAGTGTCGTGTTTGTACCCAATCGGTGGCGCAGAGTTTCCGAAGCAGGCACGAGCGCGACGTTGCACCCGTTCAGAGAGGGCAATCCTCCTGTCTGAGCGATCGACCGTGGCAACACCTCTTGGAGGAGCAGATGAGGAATCTCGGACGTCGTCGGTGGTTAGTCGCGACGCTTCTGGGCGCAGCCCTTGTAGCGCCGATCACCGTCGCGCAGGCCCAAACCGGTAAACTTACTGGTGTTGTTGTGGATGCAGAGACGGGCAAGCCCATAGAAGGGGTTGCCGTGGTGGTGCAGGGTACGACGCTTGGCAACACGACAAACGCGAGTGGACGATTCTTTATCATCCAAGTGTCGCCGGGTAGCTATTCGGTGCAGGCGCGTCGGTTGGGTTACCAGAGCGTGACGGCGACGAATGTGCAAATTTCCATCGACGCCACGCGCGAACAGAATTTCAAACTCCGCGCCTCTAACACGACCCTGCAGGCGGTCACGGTGCAGGCTGATCAAGTACCGCTCGTTGAGCGCAACCAGGTTGGTTCGCGCACGACCATCACGGCGGAACAGATCACATCGTTGCCGGTCACGAGCATTGCCGGTGTGTTGGCGCTTCAGCAGGGCTTTACGCAGACGCCCGATAACACGTCGATTGTTTCGCTGGCCGAAGACCAACGCAGCACCACACCAACCGCACGTGTGCGCGGTAGTCGTGGTGGTGCAACGCTGTCAATGATTGACGGCATCGCCATTAACAATCCGTTGTTTGGGAGCGATGCCATCGGCTTGAGCGCGGTCGCGGTTCAGCAAGTCGATTTCCAGCGCGGTGCGATGGAGCCGCAGTATGGCAACGCGCTGGCGGGCGTCATTAACCAAGCCGTGCGCGAAGGCGGTTCCGAAGTTGCTGGTTCTGTCGAATTTCAAAACTCGACGCTACCAGGCAACGTGTTCGGCACCGTGCAAGACAAGTTGAAAGGATTCAACTTATTGCGTGGTTATCTCTCGGGGCCGGTCCCGGGGACGAATACAAAAGTGCGCTACGCGATCGCTGGCCAAGTACAGAGCGAAGCGCAGCGTGTGCTACAATTTGACAACGATGTATACACGGCCAATGCGCCGGTTGTGCTCAACGATATTCTCGCGGTGTCGCAAAAGGACTTGACCAAAGGCTGGCAGGGTTTCGGTGGCACGCAGAACTCGTCCGTCGTCGGCAAGCTCACGTTTCAGCCATTCGCGAATACCACGTTCAAGATTACAGGCGCGGGATCGGAGCGACAGAACCGCGGTTATGATCGACGCTTCTTGTTCGCCTATCGCGGCGACCCGTTAGCCCTTGTAAACAATCGCGCCGACTCGTTGCAAATTCTTACGGGTGCCGACAATCGTCAGTCTCGCGATTTGTTGCAGCCGTCGGTCCGCGATAACGGTCGCCTCGTGATTGCGTCGCTAGAACAGCGTTTTGGTCGCACCAATGTGACGGTGCGTGCCGCACAGACTGATTTTCAACGCGTGACGTGCCCAATTTTCCTCGGCACGTGCATTCCGGGTCCGTTCGCATACGGCAATTTCGATCAATCGTTCCTCTCCATTTGCGGCGGCTTTACCGGCTGTGATCGCGTTCCATATCAGGGACTTGCAAGCGGCGTGTATGGTGGCGAGAAGTACACCACGCGCACGCTCAAAGCTGATGTGCAGTCGCAGTTCACCGATCACAACAATCTCCAGTTTGGTGCGCAGTTCGTCAGTCATGACTTTGTGTACAGCGACATTCAGCAGGACGCGAGCACCACGTCGGGCTTGAAGAATCTTGTCGCGCAAGTGTATCGCGGCAAGCCCACGGAAGCTGCGGCGTACGTTCAGAGTCTTATCGAATACGACTTTATCACCATCAAGTTGGGTGGGCGTTTCGACTACAACCGTGCGCGCGGTTTGGCACTGTCCAACCCGTTCGATCCGACTAACGGCACCACGGCACGCGAAGTGTGCAATGGGGCGTCGGTGAACGGGAAGAAGTTGGTCAATGCTGCCGGTCAGCCATACGGTCTCGCTGGTTGCGCGGCCTCGCCGATTGATAAGAACACCCAGCGTGCGGTACTGCTCGATACCGCAACCGCCATTGCACAGCTCGACGATTTCCGTCAGTCGCCAGCGCGTACCTCGTTTAGCCCGCGCGTTGGCGTGGCGTTTCCGTTAACGGAAAAGTCACAAGTGTTTTTCAACGGTGGCCGCTACACGATGGTCCCGCTGTACGGCAATACGTATCGCAACACCGGCATTGGCACCGTTGCTGGCGTCGGCGACAACTATTGCTCGGCCAGTCAGGTGAAGCCAGGCACGAAAGAGTGCACGCCAAACTTGTCGACCGATAATCCATCGTTTGTTGGCAATCCCGGCTTGCTGCTCGAAGAAGCGAAGCAATTTGAAGTGGGATATTCGGGCGAAGTTGGTCGCAATTATTCCATTCAGGTCGCGGTGTTCAATCGTTCGGAAACCGGCCTCACGGGCATCCGTTCAAGCCGCGCACCACAAGATATTGGGTCCACGTATGCAGGCTCGTTGCCTGTGTACAACGTGATTGTGAACGGCGACTTCTTGTCGGCGCGCGGTGTTGAAATTGCATTCCGTCGGCGGCTCGCCGATCGCTGGGGCTACGACATTAACTACGCGCTTGGCCGTTCCACGCAAAGCGCTCGTCCGCCGGAACGCGCCAATGAAATTTCGCGCACCGACGAAGCGCTCCGCGCGCAGACAGTCGAAACACTCAACGATCTCGATCAGTCGCAAAATCTGAACGTGCAGCTCTTTTATCGCGTGCGGAACGATATCCCCAATTTGCCGCTTAACGCGGGCAAGTTGCTGCGCAATGCCAGTGCGTCACTCACGTACAGCTTCAGAACGGGCATCCCGTACACGCCGCTGCGTGGTAGTGCAGCCGGAACGATCGGCACGAACAATCAAGGCGACGTGAACTCCGCACGGCAGCCGTCAACGCAAGACATTGGTTTGCTCGTCGACAAAGCTTTCCGCATCGGAAGCCTGCGTTACTCGGGATTCCTTCGTGTCACCAACTTGCTCGATCGCAAGAATTGCGTGCAGGTCTTCAACAACACCGGCACTTGCGACGCCGGTCTTCGCGATTTCGCGAATCGTCGCATTGGTAATGCAGGCGACAACACATCGACGGCCTTCGACCAGCCCGAGTATATCGGAGCCCGTCGTAGCATCTTTACTGGCCTGTCGGTCAACTTTTGAACGTGGACGGCACTCAGCTCATGGGTTTTCATATCAATTGTCTCTCGGAACAGACTCGAGCGGTTGGGATGCGTCGCATAACGCGCATCGTCATCGCGGTCAGTATGCTCACCGGCATCACGTCGCTCACGATGCCTGGCCGTGCAAACGCGCAAGTGCGTCAGCAAGCTCCGGTGACACACTTGGACGAGCTACAGTCCGATGGCACGATCAAACAGATCCCCATCGCGCCAAAGAGTGGGTTCGATCTCTTTGCGGCAGAAGATCTCGCCTTTGGCACGCTTCGCATGACCGGACAGTTTCGCGCCGGTGTGGCGAACCAAGGTGGACCAAACGCGCAAAACCAAAACGATCAAACGCGCGGTCATTACAACGTTAGTCCGACGCAGGGCGGTTTCTTTCAATATTTCCAGATGGGATTTGCAGGTGCAGCGCCACCATCTGAATTCCGGAAAATTCGCGCAGTGAATCCCGGCATCAACAACATGACCGGATCGCTCGGCTACACGACCTTGTTGTGGGAAACGCTGGTCAGCAGCAATCGTCGTTGGGGCGCGGCCGACGCGCAGTTCGGTAAGTCGTTCTCCGGTGTTACATCAGACGCCGGCTCGTCGTGTCGTGCAGACGGCGGTGGTACGTACCAAAATACTGGCTTCTCGTTGCTCGCGCAGAAAGACTGCCCGGATACGTGGGGCTCGGAAGGGTTTCGAGGCAAGCTTTCCGTACCGGATTCCGTGTGGCTGAACACATTCAACGGCGACAAGAGCGGATTTCGTTGGGATGATTGGCGCCTGTCGCGCTCGCGTTTGAACGCCGCCGACTACCTCGGCACGCAAAGCGTGTACGGGTTCATGAGCGACTACTATCGCGAGCAGCGCTTGCGTTGGGGTTCGGTCATTCCCGGTGGGTCAGGATCCCCGCTTGATAACGGATATCCGCTTGGACTCGAGCTGCGCATGGACAGTTGGCAATTCTCCGCGCCATCGACGCGTAACACGCAGTTTTACCAAGTGCAGATGGTTAACAAGTCCGCGTCCGTGTACGGCACCGGAATTGACTACGATTCTCTGTACTTCGGCCTAACACCAGGCGTTTTGATGGTGATTGGCGGTAACCAGTACGCGTCACTGTATTTTGATTTTGGCAGCAACACGATCTACATGGCGAAGGCTAACACGAGCGGCAATTGTTCAACGTCATTCCCGAAACGCTATTTGAATACGACGCTTGGTGGATGCGTAGACGTTGCTGTGGGTTTTAACGGCGGCGTGTACACCATGACGTGGCTCAAGTCGCCGCTGGGCGATGTGCGCAACAAGCGTTTCACGAGAGATCCGGCAGATCCGTATTACAATCCCAATAGTCTACTCGCTGGCGATACGATCACGTTCAATCATTCGCATCCCGGCTCTGTGGGCCGATCGAGTCAGGCGCTCACGCGTTCCACGCGTGCTGGGTTTGGTTACCTCGCGTCAAAGGAAGACGACTTCATGGACGGTCGCAATCCGTCCGATTTCACGCTGAATAACTACACTGGCATGGTCACCCCTGAGCAGTGGGATGGCACGTTTCCGACCACGATCGCTGGTGTGAAGTTCAGCAAGTTTGTACCGGGCACCACAACCAATCCGGTCAACGGTCGTCCGTTCGGCAAATGGGATTACAATCACGATGGCGTGCAGGATACCATCGCCGTTCCCGGTTGCGGCTCGCTCGGATGCGCTGGACTGTATTCCGATTCGATTGCTGGCGGCTGGCGTAACGAGTACGGCAACGTTCTCGGCACAGTGAGCGCTGGACCGTTTAAGCTCAAGTCCAACGATACTACGCAATTCCTCTTCGCCTTTTCGTGGTCGCCAGACTCGGTGAGCGCGCGCAAAACTATTGAAGGACTCACCGAAGCGTATCGCACGAACTACGCGGGTCCGCAGCCAATCGCGTACCCGCAGGTGAAGGCCGGCTTGTCATACACCATCGAGTCTGCCGAGCTGCTTGACTCAATCACGGTGGGCGCGGCCACGACAATTGGTTCACGGCTCACGGTTCGCTATCCGCAGATCAGTCCCGTCGACCCGTTTATGGTGGGCTTGGTGAACAAAGTGCGTGCGGATTCGCTTGCTGGAGACGCCGCCACGCGTCGTTTGTTGCGATTAAATCCGGGATTGCTTGACTCGCTGCGTGCGCGCGCCAACGACAACTTGGCGTTGGTGTACGTCTTTAAGTCATGCGACGCTGGTGTGACGTTTACAAATACCACAGGGAATTCGGGCACGTGTACGTCAGCACCCATTCGTGCCATCGACGCCGCACAGCCAGCGTTCTCATGGCGTCCGGTCGCTACGGTGGCGTACGTGAACGGCGTGCCGCAAACGCCCAATTACAGCGAGGCGTTACAAGCAGGACGCAGCTACACGTATTCGTTTGTCACGCGAACGCGTGGGTTCTCCGATGCCAACTTCCGCATCGTTGATTCCGTGGCCGGTCGAGGACTCGTCATCACCAATGTTCAAGACGCGTTGGGATTCCCTCTCGACACGATCAATTCGGCATTCGCAACGTCCGGTCCGGCGTCGCTGACGATTTACGCTCCGATCACGAACGCCGCAGGCCGTCAGTTTGCTCGAGTCGACACAGCCACGCTAATTGGTAAGGCCACGCAACCGGTGTTGGTCCAAGCCGTGTCGAACGACGTGACTGGCACAACGCGATTGGTATTCGCGAATCAGTTCATTATTCGCAAAACGGTGGATACGCTCACGCGCGCCACCAACACTACGGTCAGTGCGCGTTATGTGCTGCCGAACGCTGCGACGTCGGCCACTGCAACGCCGCAGTCTAATTTCGTAGCGCGCGAACAAGTGTTCTCCGCACCACAGAATATCCCCGTTCGATTTGGCATCAATTTGTTGCCCGGTACGGCACGCGGGTTTAGTGGCTCTGCACGCGTCTTTGTTGACACCATCAACGCCCTTGCTGCATACCCAGGCTACGTATGGGTAACGGCGGACAATCGCCCGATCTTCGCGATCAACGATCCGTTTGGCACGAACGGTGGCAATCAGGTTCGCGATCAAGTGGGGTCGCCGTTCTATCCTGGCTTTACGGCGCAGCCTGATGACTCTTCGAATACCGCGAATGGATTCCGCCAAGAGCGGCTGAGCAACAACGTGTTGCGCGATCGAAATTTTGTCATTCGAAAGGACGGCGACACGTTGTCGAATGCCGCCAGAGTGTTTGTTCCACAAGTGCAGGGTACGTTCACGACGGCCGCGACTGGCGCGCTGGCGGGCAATAAGCGCGTCAAGGGCGGTCGCTATGAGCTCACGTGGCAGACCGATCCTTGGGGTTCGAAAGCGCCGTTCAATCTCGATCCCGTCGCGTCATTGCAGGCCACCGTCACAGCGTCATTGCTTGACGTTGCGTCGAAGACAACAACGTTGACCGAAACATCGGCGGCCGTCACAGCGCTCGTTGGCGCACCAGCAACCCGTCCGCTTGTCCGTGTGCGCGTACCATTCACGATGAAGTTCACTGACCCTGACGGCGGTCGCGAAGAGCAGGTGAAATTTGCCATGCAGGCGCGACAGACAATTGCCCAAGGTGGCGTCGGTAACACACGCTTGCTTGGGTCTGGCAACGATACGGTGCGCGTCGCTGTGCCTGATTCGCTCTGGATGCCAGGCGACACGCTAATCGTATTGCAAAAGGTGGAACGCGATAGCTCAGTCGGAACTGGTGCCGCGAAGTTTGTGGTGGTGCAGCCGGACGGTTCGAACGGCTTCCGTCCGATTCCTGTGCTGGTTGACTCTATCGGCTTGAACAAGTTTCTCGTTGCCTGCACCGGCGGTAACAATGGCACCGGTGTGCGGCAAGCGAACGACGCGAGCTCCTGTAACCCGCTGGTGATCAATGCGCGTGGCGCATCAACGGCTGGTGGATACTTGGCCGTGCAACCGTCGTGGCGTCAGTTGTTCGAGCTGACACGCACCTTCGACTCGCGCTCCGCATTGCAACTCAGCGCAACCCCGTACAGCGTCAAGTCAACCCTTACGAAGGCTGATCTGGCGAAGGTGTCCGTCGTTCCAAATCCGTATCTGGTACGATCGGACCTCGATCCAGTGGACGGTACGCGACTCGGTGTGCCGCGCATCTACTTCACGAACGTGCCCGAACAAGGTGTACTGCGCGTCTACTCAGTCTCCGGTCAATTCATTCAGGAATTGACGTGGACGAAGAGCGATCTCACGTACGCTGGCAACAATTCAACATCTGGCGACTTGCCGTTCAATCTCCGCACACGCGAAGGCACTGACATGGCGTCCGGTCTCTATTTGTATGTCCTCACTGCCACTGGATCGGCTGGTAAAGATCAGGTGCAGCGCGGCAAATTCGTGATCATTCGCTAACGGAGCAGCGATGCATATCTCTCGCACCATCAGCGCCTTGAGCGCTGCCACTTTGCTTCTGAGCGCCTCCGCGCGCGCTCAGGGGCCAGGGGGCATTCTTCCAACGCCGCAAGACACTCCCAATCGACAGGGTACGCGCGGCGCAAATTTCTTACACATTGGTATTGGTGCCCGCGGAGGCGCGATGGCTGGCGCCATTGCGAGTTCCGTGAACGGACCAACGGCGTGGTATTGGAATCCTGCCGGCGCCGCAACATCAGAAGGCTTTTCAGCCGTTGCCGGTCGGCAGAATCTCTACGGTGATCTCGGCCTCGCGCAGTCGTACGCCGCCCTGTCCATCCCGGCGCTGGGTGGCGTGCTCGGCGTGCATTTCAACAGTCTCAATTCTGGAGACATTAAGCGTACCACCGAAACGAACCCGTTCGGTGATCGGCTTGGCGGCAACGTATTCCAATGGACGTCCACCGAAGCGGGGCTCGGCTTTTCGAAGCGGCTCACGGATCGACTCTCGGTTGGCGCACAGGTTAAGTACATCTCCGAAGGCATCCCGGATGCGAGCACGACCTGGGTTGCCGGCGACATTGGGACCCAGTTCAACACGGGCTTATACGGTCTCGTCATTGGCGGCGCGATCCAAAATGTCGGCTCCACTGGCCGTGCAACGGGCGCAATCATCACGCGCATTGTCTCGACGCCAGACCGCACCAATTTCAACGAAAACCGACGCGTGCAGCTGTACACGAATTCAACGGAAATTCCGGTGGAGTTTCGCGTTTCACTCGGGTCCGATATTCTCGGCAGCGCGAATTCAATGTTTGGTGGCGCGGGCGGAAAGAACACACTGACCGGCGAGTTTGCGTTGAACGAGTCGACAGACTTTTCAACGCAGTATGCAGTCGGCGTTGAATACGGATACCGCAACCTGCTCTTCTTGCGCGGTGGCAAACGCTTCTACAACGATGAGCGCAATCGTGGCACGTCGGTACAGGTTGGACTAGCCGGTGGTTTCGGTGTGCGCCTTCCCGTGTTGGGTCGCAGCATGCGCTTCGACTACTCGTTCGAATCGGCAGGCGCACTGCAAAACGTACAGATCTTTTCGTTTGAGGTCGGCCGATGAGCCGCGCGATTCGCACGCTTGCCCTCCTCGCGTTTTCTACCGCAGCACTCGGCGCGCAGGCCGCGCCGAAGCAATTTACCGTTACGACACGCATCGGTCAGATTACGCCCGAACGTTCCGCCAGCTTGGATCCTGCGGCCGTGATTGGTCTCGACGCCGAATACGCGATCAACAAATGGCTCGGGTTTGGAACGTCCATCGACGTGTCGCGCGGTAACACCACGCGAAAGGATTTTCTCGAACGGTTGCGATTCGGTAACGCGACGGTCTCAGGCGGAGACTCGATTTACTATCAGTATGTTGGACAGCCAGTGAACACCGTCAATCTCGGCGTCTTCGGATTGATTCGATATCCGAGTAAGCGCATTAGCCCGTTTGTGATGGCCGGGGTGGGCACGTATGTGATGATCTTGGATGCGCAGATCAACGGTAAAGAAACACGCAAGAACGATCTGTCCTATACGGGCGGCGCAGGTCTATGGTTAAAGCTCAGCGAACGAGCTGGTTTACAGTTCGATGTGCGCGCCGTGAATTACAACGGCTATGATCGACAGTTTTTAAATCCGGCGCGCGGTCGCGCTGAACTAAACCAACCGTTCCCGGAGGATTTTCCGACGCCACCAGCGCCAAAGAACAAGGCGCTCAATACGATGTTCACCTTGGGATTTCGATACCTCCCGGGTGGTATTGGCGGAGGGAACTAACCGATGCGATCAATGCGCTTCGCAGCTCTCGGTACGTTGGCCGTGATCCTCGCAACCGCCACCGCGTGCGGTGATGAACGGTCCATTACGTCAGAGCCCGTCGGTAACTTGGGCTTCGGTACCATCTTTACAAAAACGTCCACCAACTTGCCGCGCGGAACGGTCACGTTTCCAGTAGCAATCGTGGCGTCAGCAACACCGGCAACCGATTCGGTCATCATCACGCTCGCCGGTTTGGATTCGCTCAGCAGCGGCAGCTATACCGTGTGGTTTGCTAACGATTCCGCAACCAAATTCGCGCTCGTATCGTCCGTCAACATTGTTGCGACGCGCGTAGACTCGACGATCAACGCGGCCGGCGATCCGGTCTTTACGCCAACACTGTTCAACCGTCTTGGCGTGGCCAACACACGTTCTGGCGGATCAAACATTGTGCAACGGGTGGCAACATCCCGGAGCACGGCTGCGGCGTTTGCCGCCACTGATTCACTGAATACGGTCATCGTCAGCATCGAAACCACCACACCTGGCGCAGCGCCGAGTGAAGTGCGTCCGTTGTGGGCGCGGCGTAGTCAGGCCAATGCAACAACCCGCGTTGCAAGCTTGCGGTTCGGCGCATTTGCGCGTGGCATTCCCGTGAGTGCCGGCGACCCTGCTGCCAACCAAGAGTTCGTGGTTGCTACAAACGGTGTGATGACGATCGTGCCGCGTGGTCGTGTTGAAGTGCGCGATAAAATTCTAATCGCCAACGATTCGAATTATTTCCGTGCACCCGTCGGATACTTCTATAACGCGTACGCGGTGAAGCTCGATACCACGGGCCGATTTGCCGATACTGTGTATCTCGGCCGTCGGACCTCGCCATATCCAGCGCGCATCTCGCTGTACGAATCGGACAAGACTAATCCTGCACCAGACGTTGTCTTCGATACCCCGCGCGTGGTCTTCGCGATGGCATCCCGACTATCAACGGATACGATTGCCAAGGCCAATACGTCGCCGCCATGGCTGAATTTCGGTTTGGTCCGCGTGAACCTGCAATCAAAGTTCTCACAAGAAGGTCGCATGGGCCCAGCAACGATGCTTGAAGCAATTCTGCCAAAGAGTGTGCGGGGAAGATAGGGACTAGGGGTTCGGGATTAGAAAGAGGAGCCTGCAACGTGCAGGCTCCTCTTTCGTTCCGCTCCCTAATCCCTAATCCCTAGTCCCTAATCCCTAATCACGGCGTGACCCTTATCACCGCCTTCCGAATCCGATCCCCCACCCAAATCGCCCCACCCTCCGCGCGCACGGTCGTCGCAAACGGAAACTGCCGAGATGAACCAAGCACCTGTGGCGTGGGCGACAATGACAATCGATATAACCCATCGACGCCCCCAGCGACGAACAACGTGCCGTCGAGGAATGCGAGGTCGTAGGCAAACCGTGGTTCGTGTACGAGACGCACGGGCGTTGGTGCTGACGTAACAAATGCATCGCGCTTCCATGCGATAATGCCCTCGTCACCCAGTGCGACCGCCACCCAGTCCGCGCTCACGGCGATGTTGCGCGCGGCTGCTGGTAAGCGCAGCACTTGCCCCGCACGCAGACCCGCGTCTGTTAACGTGACCTGCACGAGCGTGGAGTCGGTGCCAATCCACCATGCGTGATTAGTCGCGTCATATGTCAGCGCGGTGATTGCGGTAGCCATAGTAAGGGTATCAGTCCGCACGGTAGCGCCGGTACCACGGAGCAATTGCAGACGTTTCCCTGAAGCACTCATGACCGCGTCTTCAGACGATGCGAGTGCGTCGATTGGACCATCACCGATGCGCGTGGCAGGACCGCTAACCAAGCTCGCCTCCCACAACGCCGTTCCGGTGCCGAGAATAAGTGCACCGCTGCGCGGCACGATGACCACTTGTCGGAGGTTACTCAATCCGGCAGCGCGCCGACGCAGCGCTTTTGGTGCTGTAGTCGCCGACAGTAGTTGCGCACCGCTATCACTCACCACGGCGATTAACGAATCACGCACGTCAAATGCGTTCGGTGCAGAAAGCACGCCGCCTTCGGAAATCGTGAATGCGAAATTTGCACCGGCGCGCGGGGTCTCCGCACGTCGTTGCGCGTTGAGTTCACTGCCGATAAACAAACCCGAAAGCGCGCCGCTCAGCGTGAGGAACGGCATGGCGCAACTGAAGGGGCGACACCCCCCCGCATTCCGGCCTTTCTCACTGACAAAGTAGTAACCCAACGCCAGAGCGCCGCCGGATGCGGCACCAAAGAAACTGAATCGACCGAGCCGAGCACCCGTGCTCTTGGTGATCGTGCGCGCGGAGGTGGATTGCGCATGCAGCCGATGTCCAAGCGACGCGTTAAACACGACACAGAGTGCGGCTGCGTACATCACAACGGAGCGAGGCAGAATGCGCATGGAGCGTGTGGTCACTGACGGCGAATGGTGAGGTCCCGCTGGGTATGCGTGCGACGACCGTTGCTGTGATCCGTGATAAAAATCTCTAAGCGATAGAGTCCGGCCGGCGCTGTCCCCATTCCGAGATTCACCACGCTGGGTACACGATCGCGTTCGTCGAGCGCTTCGTCACGCTCGTATCGCAGACCTAACTGCGTATCGCCCACGGCACTCAGTCCCACCGCGTCTGCGATATTGCCGAGAAAATTTCTGACGACGTCACGACCACGATCGAGCTTGAGCAACGTGACCACAAACTGTACTTCGAATTTGACGTGTTTGTTCGCATCGGGGCGAAGTCCATAGTTCTCCCAGTATACCGTGAACGTATCGCGTGGCGCGAGCGCGAGGTCGCCGCGAGGTATGAGACCGAGTTCCGTCCACGAACGCACGGAACGCGTTGGCGCGAGTGCGCGGTCGGCGATCAGGATGTCGCTACTCTGCAATGACAGCGTGTCATACGGCAGCACGTCCAGTTCTGACTGCGCTCGGCCCAACGCGCTGGCTACGGACGCGTCACGCGCTTCGATGCGCACGCGATATGCGCCGGCGCGCACTGTGTCTACCCAACGGCGCCGCATGTCCGTGATCGTTGACGGCAATGGCACAGGCAGTGTGTCGGCGGCACGGAGCATCAGCTGCCCGGGCGGGCCAATGCGAAACGCCAATTCGAGTGCACCGCGGTCGATCTCGGTATTGTGATACAACCGTTTCGTATCGAAGCTAGCGGCCACGAGCAGCTGTGTTTGTCGGGCCGTGGGACCACGAAAGCGAACGGTTTGAATAGGGACCGTATCAACGGCCATGGCGAGCGGTAGGTTGTCCAGCAAAAACGGTGACGCATCGCGGCGCTCTTCCGCGAAGTCGCGATAATTACCAGCGAAAAATGCGCTATTCATTGCTGGCGGTCCCGAAAATACGAACTCCATCTCGGTACGCGGATAGAACCACACGGTGATGATACGACCGATGGCCTCTGCCGCGTCAGCGTCGCTGTTGGGTGCGAATGTGGCCACGACGGGTGGTTCGCCGTAGCGGGCAACGATCAGTGCGCGGTCGGTGCGCCAGCCGAGCTGTTTTGTGTCACCGTCAGTGAAACGCAGATCGGCATACGCCATGCGCGCGAGAAATTCCAACCGCGCTTCATTCAGTGATGTGGAGAGCATGGGATCGGCCGCTTCCCAGAATGCGCTGTCGGTGCGAGCGAGTTCAGCGGCTGATAAATTGGCGACGCGTGTGGAATCGCCCTTTCGCAAGATGCGACCCATCGCCAGCACCTCTGCGCGCATCGCTGGAGTGAGGCCGAGCAACGCGCGTGCGAAGAGTTGATCGGCATCGGCTAACTGCCCGAGTTTGAATGCCGCGAGGCCGTGTGCAAATAGCAATCGTGCCGTTGCGTTTGCATTACGCGTGAACGGTGCGGCAACTCGGCGCATTTCGTCGTAACGCTTTTGGTCATAGAGCAACGCCATAAGCCCAATGGCACTCAGCGCGTGCGTGCTCTGAGCGGCGAGCGCACGTCGATAAAACTCCTCGGCCTCCGACCGATCAACAAATGCTGCGCGATCGATCGGACGTGCGAGTTGATCAAGAAATTCGCGCGTGTAGTGCAGGCGCCTGCGGGCCGCGAGCGGATCGAACACGAGATTGGCTGTATAGAGCCATCGGTCGCGACCGGAATTGTAGCGACGTTCTTTTATTTGGCCGAGTTCGTACGCGACTTCAGCGAGCTGCACAGGATCACCGTTGTCAACGGCGACGTCGAGTGCGCGCCGGAAATAGCGTTCGGCTTCAATGCGTAGCAGTGGTGAGTGCAGACGAATGCGTCCGAGCTCAATGAGGTAACGCGGATTCTTGCCATCGATGTTGGCGGCGCGACTGAGTAGATGCCACGCGAGGATGCGACGCGGGGAATCGCCAAGGGTCAGTCCCGTTGTGCGTGAGAGCACTACTCCGCGCCAGTACAACGCGTCGAGATTGCGTGGCGATTGATCGGTCGCCTGCTCTAAAAGTTCGAGAGCGGTGACCGTGTCTCCGGCGTCGGCCCGCGTGAGTGCCAGACGTACCAGCGAATCTGTCGCAACCGGTAGCGCGCGCGGTTGCGCGAGAGCGCCATGAGCGTTGGTGACGCAGAGCACGCCGATCGTGAAGAGCACGGCGCCCAGGCGTGCGTCGTGACAGCGTGCAGCGTAAATGCGCCGACCCGGAGAAAGGCAAAGTAGAGCGGACATCGGTGTACGAAACGTATCGATCGGCACGGATTTTCGGGATGGAACTGTGCACCGTTGTTCACGTAGTATGCTGCTAGTCCACTGCGGTCCGGTTGCCTGGTGTGTATTGTGGTTTCATTGTTTCGAGGAGCGTTTCATCGTGTTCATGTTGCCCGTGCGTCGGTCATCCGTGCCATCATCTGCGACGTGTCTGTGCGTAGGTGTCTCTCGCTTGCGCGTGTGCGCGATCGTCGTACTGCTGTTGGTACCGGCGTACGGAGCGACGGCGCAGGCCTTCACCTATCCGTCCCTGCAATTGCCCAGGGCATCGATTCGCGATTATACGGCCGCCATCGCCAGTGGTGGTGGGACGTCCGTGCTATTTCAATGGCGCGAGGGCGCTGGCGAAGGCATGCACGTTGGGCTCGACGCGGGTTTTGCCGATCCGAAAAACAGCAACAATCTGCGATTGTTTGTTGGCGGGTCCATTGGGCGTGAGATCATGCGCGCTGCGAGTGATCAACCTTTGGACCTGCTCGTGACGGGCGGCGTTGGTGCTGCCTTTGGTGGAGGCACTACGCTGTTTCGCGTACCGGTGGGCGTGAGCGTCGGCCATACGTTTGCGTTGGACGACGGGATGTCGATCACGCCGTACGCGCATCCGCGATTGTCGTTGGACGTGTGCCAAGGATGCGCGGCGTCGGGTAGTCATTCAACGGTTGGTCTCGACTTTGACTTGGGCGCCAACTTTCAAGTAAATCGAGAGTTTGCGGTGCGCGCGGCGGGGTCGTTTAGTGGCTCTACTCGATTCGGGAGCGAGAATGCGTTTGCGGTAGGTCTCAATTGGACGCCAGGTGCGGTGAGCCGCGTGGGTGCGGCGGGCGGTCGTTGAAATGACTGGCGGCGGATGACCGCGCGATGAAAAGCCGCCGATTGAGACGTTGAACGGATTAAGGGACCACGCGTGGCGTTCGTAGAATTCCTGGCGTGTACTCAGGATTTGGGAGCTGGACAACTGGCCGCGAATTACGCGAATAACGCGAATTACAACGGGTCAGGAGGTCGTTTGAAGCTACGAGTTCCCAGCATCGAGGCTGCTCTATTCCTATGGAAAGCGATCGCAGCGCTCGCACCCCGTTTGAGCAAATTCGCGTTATTCGACGAAATTCGCGGCTGGCGAGCGAAGTTTTTTACGTCATAAGTTTGAACCGAACTCATCAATACGATACGACATGTGACGCCACATACAATGCTGGTGTTACCCAATCGTCCCCGTTCGGATGCAACACGACCCTACCGGTATCGCATGGTTCAGTATTGCGATAGTCGGAAAAGCGTCGTACTGTAGCGCAGCTAGGGGATAATAGTTTTGAACCCCTGAGATGCGAAAAGGTTGCGCGACCGCTGGTGCTTCACGTTCTGCTCGCCGTTCCTCCGTTGCGGAGGCGGCTCCCGCCTCTGCTGTCCCCTGCGTGCAGCCGTTCTCCGCCGCTGTCGCACGTGCCGTTCTGCGATCCCCTTTTACACCACAAGGGAGTGAGATGACCACCATGAGCCTGCTGCACCGTCTTCGTTGGACCGCTTTGGCAGGGCTAACCGTGTTGCTCGCGCTGCCAGCGAGTCAAGCGTCCGCACAAAACGCTGTGATCTCCGGGAAGGTGTTAAGCGAATCTGGCCAAGTGCTGGAGTTTGCCAACGTCTTCATCTCCGAACTGGTTATTTCAGTTCCGACAAACGCTCAGGGCGCGTTCAGCATTGTGGTGCCTGCAGCGCGTATCTCCGGGCAAGCAGTGAACCTGCGGGTGCGTGCGGTTGGGTACTTACCAGGCGTGATCCCCATTCGCCTCACGGCCGGTGCACAGAGTCATGACTTTTCGCTCAAGAAAGACATCAATCGGTTGAGCGAAGTCATCGTCACAGGTTCTATCGAGGGGACGGAGCGCTCGAAGGTGGCTTTCTCAGTGGGTCGCATCACGGCGGAAGACATTCCCGTGCCAGCGCTCAACCCAATCACCGCGCTCCAAGGCAAAGTGGCGGGCATGCGTATCGCATCCACGAGCGGTCAGCCCGGTAGCACACCAGAAATTCTGTTACGCGGCCCGACATCGATTAACGCGAGCGGACGCAACACTGGTCCGTTACTCATTGTCGACGGCACCATTTTGCGTAACCAAAGCTTGAACGAAATTGGCGGACTCGACATCGAGTCTGTGGAAGTGGTGAAGGGCGCAGCGGGTGCATCGCTATACGGTGCGGCAGCGGCCAATGGCGTTATCGTCATCAAAACGAAACGTGGTGCGTCGCGTGACGGCGTGAAGTTCAACTTCCGCTCTGAGTACGGCAATTCGGCGGTGAATAGCACAGACTACGGACAACCGATTTATCATCAGTTGCAACTTGATGAAACGGGCACGCGCTTTTGCGTGGCGGGTGCTGGTAACGTCGCCCCGTGTTCGAAAACGTTTAACTGGATGCAGGAAATTCTTCGCATCAACAGTGTTAATGCGGACACGATTCGCACGCAGCAGTCGGGGCAGTGGGCATCTCCGGGTGCTTCTGGCGGTGAATTGCTGAATCAATATCAGGCCAGTCCGTGGCCGGGACAGCGTTACAATACGTTTGCCCAGCTCACGCAATCGGCGCCGGTCACGCTCAACTCCATTGACGCTAGCGGCCGTGCGGGTGGCGTTCGTTATTTCGCGAGTGGCGCGTTCACCAGTGACGCCGGTGCGATTCGCAATCTCAACGGATCTCAGCAGCGCCGAGCGCGCGTCAATCTTGACTACGATGTGCGGCCCAACCTCACGGTCGCGATTAGTACGCTGTACGATAAATCGTTCACGGATAATCGCGGCAGCTTCTTTGGAGGTTTGCTGCGCGGTGCTCCTGCGGGCACCGACTATCTCGTACGCGATTCGTTGGGTCGCGGCATCATCAAGGGCGGCGGCACGGGTTTCCGTCCAACGGGAAATGGCGCCGGTACGTTCTTGTATGCGACCGAAAACTCTACCAGTTATACGAATGCTGCGCGATATTTGGCGAGTGCGACCATCACGTATACGCCCGCCGAGTGGGCGTCGTTTGACGCGTTGTACAGCTACGATTATCGCTCTCGATACAACAATGCGTACCTAGTCAAAGGGTTTCGGACTGACGGAATCAGCGCCGCGAGCAACAGTGGCAACCAGCAGCTTGGCTTTGGAAATCGCGAGTCAATGAACGCACAAATATCGGCAACATTCCGCAAGCAGCTGACGAGCGATCTCAATGCAAAGGTGAATTTTCGCGGCCTCATTGATCGCGACTTCCAGTTGCGAGACACGACCTCTGGGCAGGTGTATGTCGTGAAAGACGTGTACACGTTGAGCAATACCACGACAAATTTCACGACTGGCTCAAGCAGTTTCCTGATTAAAAACCTTGGTGCTATTGCCGGTGCCAATATTGACTATAAGGGGAAGTACATTCTTGACGGGACGTACCGGTACGACGGAAGTTCGTTGTTTGGTGCGGGCAACCGCTGGGCGCCGTTCGGACGTGTCTCCGGCGTGTGGCGTGTGTCTGAGGAAAAGTTTTGGGGCGTGCCATACGTTTCAGATTTCCGCGTGCGCGCCTCGCGCGGGTCGGCGGGCAACACGCCGCGATTTGACGCGCAATACGAGACCTACAATTGCGCTGCTACCGGTTGCTCGCTCGGGCAGGCGGGCAACACCCAGCTCAAGCCCGAAACCACGACCGAAACGGAAATGGGTTCGGACTTCACGTTGTTCGGCAAACTGGGCGTTGAAGTGACCTACGCGGCATCGGATACGCGCAACCAAATTCTCAACGTGCCAACGCCGGCGGCGCTCGGTTTCTCCAGCAAATGGCAGAACGCCGGTACGCTGTCCAACAAGACGTTCGAGCTGGCACTCAATCTGCCGGTGATCAGCAAGAAAGATTTCCAGTGGAATATGCGCGGCACGTACGATCGCACCCGCACATACATCACCGAGTTATTCCTGCCTGAGTACTTCACGTCGGCCGGCACCGGACAAGGCACGGGCTCACTGTTCCTCATCTCCGCACGCAAAGACATCCAAGACGGCGTGCCGGTGAATCGGTACGGCAATATTTGGGGTCGTAAGTTCTACAAAACGTGCGGTGACATGCCGTCGTCGGTGCAGACGCAATGTGGCGCCGGCAAGGCGTACCAAGTGAATGACCAAGGGTGGGTGGTGTGGACGGGCGAGGGCAACAGTTACAAGGATGGTATCACCAAAAACTTGTGGAACTCCAAGTTGTCGGCCGCGAATTCACCGTGGAACTTTCCGTTGCAGTTCGGTCACCCCATCATTGATCGTCCGCTGCGCGGCGAAAAGGGTGAGGGTGTTGGCACCAATCACATCCTCGGCAATACGCTCCCGGCTTTCCGTTTTGGTTTCAACAACACCATCACGTACAAGAAGCTTTCGCTGTACGCGCTGCTTGACGGTACCATCGGTCATAAGATTCAAAATCAGGGCGAAGGCTGGGGTTTGCTTGACCTGTCGTCTGGCTACTTCGACCAAGGGGCGAAGTCGGTAGAGAACGCCAAGCCAATCGGCTACGGCTGGCGCGCCGGTGGCTCCGAAGGCGCTGGATCGGGCGGGTTTTATGACCAGCTGGGCCCCAATAACTACAACACCGAGAACGGATCATATGCGAAGATCCGCGAAGCGAGTGTGACGTACCATGTTGGCAAGCTTCGTGGCGCGGGCGATTGGACCATCTCGGCCATTGGCCGCAATCTGTTCACGTTCACGAAATACAGCGGCTACGACCCAGAAGTTGGCGTCTCCGGTGGACAAGCGGGCTCGGGCCTAATTAATCAGGTCGATGCGTTTGATTTCCCGACGCTCCGTACGTACACCATCTCCATTTCCACGCGCTTCTAGGACATGGCCAACATGACAAAGACATTCATCCGATGGACCGCCGTTTCGGCGGTCCTGATTGGGTCAGTTGCTTGTAACGACACGAAGTTGGTGGTGACCAACCCCAACTCCGGCGAATCGTCGCGTGTGCTCGGCACGCCCAACGATGCGGAGGCACTGCTGGGTACGTATTACAAGCGGTGGAGTAGTGGCGTATACGGATCGACGACGGACTTGCAAGGCATGGCCGGCATGCAGTCGATGATGAATTACTCCAGCCTCGCGAATAATTGTTTGAATGGACGGACGCCATTTACCGGCGCGTCCAATAGCAATGCGCCCGGCAACGTTTGTGGTGGCGAACAGTATCGCTTGTTCTCTTTCATGGGTGAAGTGAATCGGGTTGCCAGTACGTTCCTGACGCAGATCAAATCCGGAAACTTAGTGTTGGGCAACCCGGCGCGAGAAAATCGCGACAAGGCATTTGCTGAATTCTTGAACGGTATCGCGATCGGGTACACCGCGTTGATGCACGATTCGGTTTCTGTGGTCAGCACCGGTCAATCGGCGCAAGACGCTGGAACGTTGAGCGGCTACAAGGCTGCAGCCGATACGGCATATGCGGCCTTTCAGCGTGCGATCGACTTAACGAACATCGTGGCGATTGGTGATCAAGGGTTTCCACTTCCAACAACGTGGATTCCGTCACCAACGTCTTGGTCGAAAGCGAACTTCATCCAATTGGTGCGGTCGTATCGCGCTCGGCTCCGCGCGAACATGGCGCGCACCCCCGCAGAACGTGCGGCGGTTGATTGGACGGCGGTTATTGCCGACGCGCAAAACGGGTTTACGGCGGATCACATGATTATTACGAACGTGACAACCGGTCCGGTAAACTCGTGGCGTTCGCAATACTTGACGTTCACTACGTGGCACCAGATGCCGCCGTTTTACATCGGAATGGCCGATGTCTCGGGCAGTTACGCGGCGTGGATTGCCCAGCCGGTCGGCGAACGCGGCGCGGCGAGTTTCACCTTGGTCACGCCCGACTTACGCTTTCCGCAAGGAGCAAATCGCGCTGCGCAGCAAGCAGATTTTGCGATTACCTCATGCACTGCAGCGAACACAGTATGCAAGCGCTACTTCGTGAATCGCCCGGCGGGTAACGACGTGCTCTCTGGTGCGGGTTTTGGTTTCTCAAATTATGATCACGTGCGCTTTTATCCGTGGGCGCAAAACGGCGATGGTTCTGGCGCGCGCAATGGACCAACACCGTTCCTGGTGAAAACAGAGTTGGATATGTTGCAGGCGGAGGGGCTCTATCGTGCGGGCAACTACGCTGGCGCAGCCGCACTCGTGAACGTTACGCGCGTCGCCAATGGACTTCCGGCCATCACCGCGTTCGATGCAACGTCGGCAGTTCCGGGTGGTGACGTGAACTGCGTACCTAAGGTTCCAGTCGCACCGTTCAATCGAATTGCCTGCGGTACGCTGTGGGATGCGCTCAAATATGAGAAGCGCATTGAGACCGCGTATACGCATTACGCTCCGTGGTATCTCGACGGGCGCGGTTGGGGTGAACTTCCCAAAGACACACCACTGTTTTGGGCTGTACCGTACCAAGATCTGCAGGCACGTGGCACGGCGATCAGCGCGATTTACGGTGCCGGACCTGGTGTGGGCAACGCGCCCGGATCGGTGGCGCCAGTCAGCGTATACGGTTGGTAATAACGCGTTTCCGGATGCGGCCGACCGTTGTATTTTGGGTCGTCGTTCTGTTCACCGCGACAGGCTGTTTCTCGTTGCAGCCCGTCGCGGGCCAACCGCTGCCGCTTGGCACTGTGCTCTCGCTCAGCATCAATGATGCGGGTCGCGTGGCGCTCGGTGCAAAGATGGGACAAGGGATTTCCGACATTGAAGGGCGTCTCGTACAGAAAGACAGTGCCGCCTATGTGTTGGCGGTTTCACAGGTGAAATCACTTCGCGACGGCGTGCAAGTCTGGTCTGGAGAACACGTGAGCGTCGGCACCGAATTCGTGAACGTTGCGAGCGAGAAGCGGTTCTCGCGGAGCCGCACGGCGCTCTTGAGTGCGGCCACGGTTGGAGTCATCGCGATTTTGGTTTCGCAGGGCATTTTGGGCAACCTGTCTGGCGCCGATGTGAAGACGCCTCCTGACACGGCTCGATCGATCAAAATTCCGCTCGTCATCAATCGATAGCAGGGCTCGTCTCCACCTCCACGGAGTGGTTCATGCAAAGTTTTTTTCGCGTCTCGGCGTTGTGCGTACTCGCAGCAATTTCCATAAGCGCCTGTGCCCCTGAACAGGTCACCGTCACGCCGGTGGTCCCGACAGCGGGTGTTCGTTTCATCAACGCGGTGCCGGATAGCTCTGGTGCGTTCGGGCTGGATTTTCGTTTCGTCGACATTGTCGAAAACAGCGCGGCGTTTCGCGTTCCCTTCCGCAATTCACCAACAACAACTGGCGGCGTTACTGCGTCCACCGCGACGCAATACAGACCGGCGCAAGTTGGCAGCAGACACTTTGTAGTTTTTCTTGACGACACGATACAGGCGATCACCTCGACGAAGCTGAAGGACTCCACGCTCACGCTCGTCGATGGCAAGAATTACACGGTGATTTTGTGGGGAGCTGCGCGAGCCGGGCAGATGAAACTTTCAGTGATAGAAGAGACGATTGCTGATCCCGGTGCGTCCAAGGTCGCGCTGCGCGTGATAAACGCGTCCACGTCGGCTATTGATGTGCGCGCGTACAAGACAGGCGGAACGCTTCCTGACGCTGCGACGTGGTCCAACGTCGGGGCGCTTGCGTCATCATCGTTCGCGGTTGCCGACACAGGATCAATCTCGTACAACGTGCAACCGGCTGGCGGCGGAACGGCGTTGTTTGCTGATCAAATCGCATTGCTCGGCGCCGTCGCGCTGTCGAGCGCTGGTGCAGGTGGCAAGTTGGATATCGAACCCATCCCGGGCACACGCGTTGGTGGGTCGGCAGTAACGCTTGTGGTCTATCCGCGTTCAACTGCCGGTGCACGTACGCCACAAACGGCAGCGTTCCTCGTACCCGCAGGATCTTTCATGTGGGACAAGCGTCCGCCGCGCGGGTTCTAGCAATATGTCGTCGCTGTGACAGCATCACGGCGTTCATCACCCAACGAAGGCCGCCAGACTCTGGCGGCCTTCGTTGCGAACAGCGTCCTCAACACTCCTCATGGCTCGTTCGTCAAAACATCGCCCGTTTAATGCTGCGGCTACGTCGGTCGCGTCGCGTTCGTCGCGGTCGATCATCTCTCCTGTGGTCGACTTACTGAGCGTTGGTGGCTTATCGTTGCTGTTCTTGGTGCCGTTGTTGCTCAGTGGTCGTACGGATCTCGTGCTCATCGGGGTTGGCGCACAAGCATGGATTGCCACCGCCATCAACATGCCGCACTTCATGGCGTCGTATCGTCTCGTATACGGGAGTCGCCGAATGATCATGGCGCACAAATGGGCGTCGATGTACGTCCCGTCAATTCTGTTGCTCTACATCATGGCCGCGATCTGGGAAGCGCAATACTCACAACTGATGGTGATCGTGCTTATCACCGTCGCCAGCGTGTATCTCGCGTGGCACTATACAGGTCAAGTGTGGGGCATGATGGCCTCGTTCGCGTTCCTTGATGGGCGAGCATTTAGCGCGACAGAACGACGTCTCATACGCACAAGTCTGCGAATTCTGCTGATCTGGCATCTTGCTTGGTTTTTGTATACGCAATTGCGCGATCCGAGCCGAGTGGAATGGATTTATCGTGTTGCGAGTGGCGCCACCGTGATTGCGTTTTTGATGGGCGCAGTGGGTCTTTTTCGAATGCGACAACGCACGGGACGGATGCCGCCGAGGTTGGCCGTTGTCGCATGGCTTGCGCTGTTTATTTGGTACGCGGCGATGGCGCGCGACCCAAAAGCGCTGTTTTGGGTGCAAATTGCTCATGCCATTCAGTACCTCGCATTCCCCGTGCGCATGGAGCTCAACCACTCGGCAGCAGCGCCGAACGCTTCGCCATCGCGTACGATCGTGCACATGGTGTTGTATGCCGCGGCGTTGTTGCTGGTGAGCGTGATTGTTGCGCAGCTTGTGCCCATGTCACTGATGGGCGTGATCGGCGACGCTTTTGGTGAAGCACCGGGTCGCGCCGCGCCAATTCTCATTTTGATGTTCGTCAACATTCATCACTACTTCACTGACGGCGTCTTGTGGAAGATCAGCAACCCGATGGTTCGTCAGCAACTGTTCGCACACGTGTCGCCCCGATGACTGCACACTCGCGTTTTGCGTTTCATTCCCGTTTGAGGCATATCATGACTCGCGTTCGCAACACATTCGTTCTGCTGCTGCTTTTTCCCACGATCGCCGCAGCCCAAAAGAAAGCAATGGGCGGTTCGAAAGAGACTGATTGGAGCGCGGTCGCTGAAAAAAAGGCGCCTGCTGGCCCGTCGATTTCGACGAAAGACTTTGAGAATGCCAGTCCATTCAAACTCTTTCTCGACAAGAAGAAAGATCTCAAGCTCACCGACGCGCAGCTCGTATCGTTCAAAGATCTTGATGGCAAGTTGAAAGAAGCGAATCGCGAACGTTTTACACTGCTCGATTCGCTGAAGCGTGACGCACGACCGCGCACGTCCGGCAATGCGGCGGCGGAAGATGAAGTGCGGATGGTGCTCGCGCGGGACGCTTTGATGGGCGTCGCGCGGGATATTCGCATGAGTTTCGATGCGGCCGCAAAGGATGCGCTCCCAACCCTTGACGCATCGCAACAGGCATCGGCCCAAGAGGTGATGCAAAAATACGAGAAGGACATGCGGGACATGATGCGCGAGAAGCTTGGTGTCAACGCCGACGACGGCGGACCGGCGGCAGCAAAACGCGGTCGGCCGCCCGTTAGCGCGTAAGTCGCGCCGTCACCAGATCGGCAACGCGAATCTCGATGCCACCCTTCGATGAGCAGCGTAAGTACGCCTGATTAAACGTGGCTGGGCGCGCCTGTGCATCAACAACGGTTGTTAAAGTGGCGCCTGACTTTCCTTCAGACGCCACGGTTGTCATCACGCTTAAGAATACGTCGTACGAATCGGCGTTCGGGCCGATCTGTGTGTTGCCGCAGTCGAGGTAGCGACTGAGCGACACCTTGCCTAATCGTTGACGAATTTTATAACCGCCGTTCCCAATGGTTTTATGCGCGAGATCGAGTGTGGTGACCGGAATGCCGACCGAGTCAAACACCGACGGAAGCACGCGAAACACCACGTCCGGAGCGAACGTCAAATGCGAGACGTCTGCCGAACTCGTGGTGGATACAGTCATCGAGCCAACGCCACCACCGCCGATGGTTTGCGTCGCTGGGCGCGCGGACGCCGGAGCGGATGATGGAGACGTTGAGGCGCAACCTGGCAAGAGCGCGAGGGCGGCGAATAGTAGACGGCGCATACAAAACTCCACGAGGTAGGATAGCCGAATAGACGTCGCTTTCGAGGTAGTGTCCAGCCGTATCAACTATGAGATCGACACGGGCGAAGGGCCGATCCGCGCGTAATTGCACAGTGAGCGGTGTCGACACCAAAGTCCGAGCGCTGTCCGCTGCTGCGCGCACGAGCACGCGGACACCGGCAGGTACGTTGCATAGGCGAAACGCGCCATTCGACGCAACGGGCGCAACCAACGGTGCATGGTTGACCCATTCGGCAACCACGCGCAAGTCGGAAGGAAGTGTCGCGTCGTTTCGCGCGCGTACGCGTCCAACGAGAAATCCCGAAACGTTCGGAGACCCACACGCGGATGATAAAATCGCCTCGTTTGACGGCACAAAAAGCGACAGCGAGACCGATGTTGCCGTTAGTGTTGCGCTCGTGCGTGCGGCGATGCCAATCGAATCCAGCCATGGCGTACTGACCTCCACCATATGCACGCCACGCGCGACGCCACCAATGATAAACGTACCCGACGCGTCAGTCGCGCCTTCAAATGGTGTACCGAGCAGCGTCACACGCGCATCGGGAACGACGCGACCCGTCAGCGAATCCTTTACCGTGCCGGAGACCAACACCATCGATTCTGTTGAGATCGCAGCGCCATCGCTCGCCGCGATTGCCAGCGTCGGCAACGGGACGCGCACGATGGACAAGCCCTCCGCCACGACGCGCCGTACCCGCACGGCATCTTTCGGATCGCGCCACGCGGCAACTTCGACTGAGGTATTGTTGGGTAGACCACGACAGACGTGTACGAGCCCGTCTGCGCCAGCAATGCCGTTATCTGACACGACGCGCCAACGCGAACCGTCCGCGGCGCTGACGCTCCATTTGGCGCCCGCCACGGGCTGTCCGCCACGAGCAACCACTCGCGCGAGCAACCAAGCCTCATTCGGTGTTGGCGTTTCGCGACCGCAGATGGCAGCCATGTATTCCTGCGCCGTTGGCACGACTACCCGCACCAGTACCGATGACGCCCGTCGCGCCGAGATCGTGCGACCGGTCGGAATCTGCACATTGATTTCTGTCAAGCGCGGATCATCCACGACGAACGCGTACGGTCCAGGCAGCACATGCGCTATCACGCCGCGGCCCGTGCTATCAGTGGTGACACGATAGCCAGTGCCGAGAAGATTCAGCGTTACACCTGCGGCAACTTCTCCTCGGCGATTCACGGCGGTGATGTGCAGCGTACTCAGTTCACCATCCCAGGTTTGTCCATCTGGCCACCGCGCGCGAGCCAGTTCTCCGCCAATCTCGCGAATGGCGTACACCTGTGACGACTGTCCGAGATCGGTCACGATGGTGTCCGGTGCGCCAACCAAACGCAGCATCCACTGATCGATAAACGGTACGCCGCTGGGCAACGTGCGAAACCCAACGCGTCCGCCCGCATTGAACGATTCGGCGAGCGCTTCGATGCCGACGTAACGGAACTCGATATCGTGCAGCGCACGCGCTGCGGTATCAATCCAGAGCGTCCCATCAATGTCGACCCGACCATCGCGATGACTGGCCGTCGTAAAACGCAATCCTACTTGCGACGTGCGCGCGCTATCCGCTGACGCCAAGCTGAAGCAGTACCCACGTTGAAACCGCTCATCGAGCAGCACATCGGCGTCAGGGCCAAAATACGTATACTGACCGGCCGTCCCTGCACGAAAACCGCGATCTACAAAATCGATGGCGCTGTGCACGGCATTGAACGAGGTGGTCGCGTTGTGCGATGAGTCGACACGCACCAATTGCCGTTGCACGTCCACACCGTCAAGGTCGAGATAGCGCTCAAAGCGCAGTACGTGCAGCTCCGCCGGTTGGCGTTCACGTGCGACGACGGTGGCGAGTAAGCCCGCGCGCGCCTGATCGAGCAGCGCATACGCCTCCGCACGATCACCTCGCGTTGGACATCCGCGCGCTGCGGTTACCTCCATCGCATCAAGCGCGCGCGGCACCGTTGCGAGCGTGAGGTCGACCGTCGTCAGATCGGCGAGTATGAGCGGTAGCCGTTCAGTCGTTGGTCGAAAGCCGAGTCGTATGGCGCGTACGAGCATCGCCGAGGCGGGCCGTTGCAATCGATATTGCCCGCGCTCGCCAGTGATGGTGCGACTGATTGTTGTGCCGAGCGCATCAAGTGCGAGCACAACGGCGCCGGAAACGGGCTTGCCGGACGCGCTATCGCGAACCACGCCACGCACTTCACTCGTCTGCGCATTGGCGCGTAGAGCGAACGCCATGAATGCGCCGATGCATATCGAAAGTCGGAGCGCGCTGCTGCAGCAAATCATGTGCGATTTCGCAAAGCGAGTACGCGACCGGGAGGGGCGTATCGGAGGGACCGTATGTCCAAAGAAATATAGGATGCGGCCCACTACCATTGTGTGGTACCGAGACGATGCATCGCCTCATCGAACGCATGGCCGCGCATTACACAGGCAGCGGCGTCAGCAAGAAGACGTTCTTCGCGCAAACCGACGCATACCGCACGCCATCGATCTCGATGCTGCTGCAAAAGCCGCAGCTCCCAACCAGAGAGCGGCGTTCGTCGATGAGGTGATGGGATGACAGTCAATTCATCGAGCACGTCGCTATTGGAGGCGTAAAGCTCCAACCACGTCGGCATCGTGGCTCCAGAGGGGATGACGACGAGCAATCCACCAAGCGGTCGCGCGCGAGCAAACAGTGCGGGGCGCGGAAATTCTGGAGCATCTACGACGAAGAGTGGGATGCTGGTGCTCAGCGATTCCAGCAGTGAGACGAATCCAGTCTCAGGGATTGTGGTCGAGAGGCCCAACTGCGTTGCGAGCCGTGCGCGATACCACGGTCCGTGAAATGGACCAAGCATGACGACGGTTGCGTGTGGCGCGAGGCCGAGCACGTGCTGCCCGTACGCGAGTCCGTAGTCTTCGAGATCTGACGCGGACACCAACACTTGCACGGCGGGCCTCCCGGCGATCGCGAGCATTTGTCGCACGTGCATTTCGTACACGTATTCGTCTGCTCGATTGGATACATCGCGAGAAACGATGGCATGTCCGAGCAGCAGTATGCAAAAGCCGAGCACGAATATCCGCGCAAAAGTCCTCGGCAACTTCGCAGAAATGCCACTGATCGCAACAGCAAACCACGGTACGCACATCAAAAATGGTAAGGCGAAAAAACGCGCGACGATGACTGGTTCCTCGTTGGGCGGGATGTTCATGATCGCGAGAAATACTGGCCCAGCGCAGACCGCGCTCAAAAGCAGCGCTACCCACAGCAGCACGCCCCATCCGCGCGCGCGCACGATGCCAATAACAAGTAGGATCGGTCCAATAAACGCAGTATGTTTTGGAAATCCGCGCGTAAAGTGCCAGAGGTTTGCACCATACGCGCTATGAACGGCGGACAACTGCACTGTGCCGTAGTCCAAGCGCAATACGTGACGCAGCAGTCGCGATGTATCCCAATCGCCGTACACCAGCGGCGCCGACTTATTCGCCAGAAGTAGGGCAAGGAGTGGAGTGGCGCCGAGACCAAACGCGAGCAACGCGATACCCAACGCGCGCGTAACAACGGCGCGGTGATCTCGCCAGCGAATGATGCACGCAACCGGCAACGGTGCGAGCAACGCCAGCGTGTGATGATTAACGAAACCGAGTCCGAAGGCGAAGCCGAGGAGCGCCGTCGTTGGCAGGAGCGAACGTATGGTGGTATTCAGCGGCACCGTGAGTAAGCGGATGCTGGCTGTGAGCACAACAGATGCCAATAGTAAATTCAGCGCGAATGGCTCTGCCGCGTTTGCTTGTCGCCATACTTCGGGTGTGAGAAACGCCAGCAGTACCGCAAGCGCGGTTGCGCGCGCATCGATCAGCGGCGCGAGCGCGCGGACAAGCAGCGCTCCAGCCGCTGCCGCGCAGACCGACGAGAAGCCGGCGACGAGCGAAACCAGTGGGAGCCAACGATCGCCAAGTGCGAGCGCTTGACCCACGAGCGTGAAGAGTGGGTAGCCCGGTGGATGCGCAATGCCCCCAGCCTTGGCGATGACGAGAAATTCGCCAGCATCAGCATCAGTGAGCGTGTGCGGTATGGTGCTGACGTACGCGATAAGCAGCACAGTAAAGCACGCGAGTACCCAACGATTTGCGTCTGGCGTTCGTTCGAAGGTGCGTCGCGTCGGTTCGCGGGATTCGACGTTGGGCATTACGATTTGCGGCGGGACCACGGCCTTGCGCCTGTGTGGGGCGAACATCGTATGGTCACTATGCCACCGATAGTACGTTCGCGGAAGATCAACAGCGATTTCATCAGGTATCCGATGCGTCCTTTGCATTTGCCCGATTGCGTGAGCATGATACGGAAGGTCAGCCGTACCGTGGCCGTTGGCGCGTTCTCCGTTGTTGCTATGACCGGATGCTCGCGCCGCGCACCGATTGATCCGCAATTGATTACCGTGTGGGTACGCACGTGGTACGGTGCAATTCGCGTCGAACGACTGTCGCCGCCCGTAGCCTCCCGTCTCACGGCGTATGCGGCGACAGCACTCTACGCGGGCATTGCGGCGGTCGATCCTGTGCTCCCTGCACTCGACAGCACCCTGCGCGGCGTACCGCACCTGCCGCGCGCGGATCGACCGTCGGAACACGACGGCACGTTGGTCGCGGTTGCGGCAGAGCGCACCGTGCTGGATTCGCTGCTGCAGGAGGCGCTACCAACGACGCGAGCGGCATTCGGCCGACTCGCTGATTCGATCTCAGCCGATCGTGTGGTGCATGGCGTATCGGCTGCGGTGCGCGCGCGATCAGATTCACTCGGCGCGCGTATTGGACTGCGAATCGTCGCTTGGTCGCGCACCGATGGATTTGCGGCGACGCGCGGTCGACCGTACATGCCGCCAATCGGTGACGGTGCGTGGATCAACGATGCACCGGCCAACACCTATGCAACGCAAAATTTGTCGGGGGCGAGTGAGTTTATCGCGCTCGATAATCCAGCGAACCAACAGCGTGCGGGAAACACGAGTGACCGCGGCTTGATCATGAGTCGGCCGAAAGTAGCGACGATAAAGTCGTTGCCAGCGGCGAACATGGCTGGCTCAACAGAACCGTACTGGCGTGAGGTGCGCCCGTTTGTATTGCGAACGTGGGATGCGTGCCCGGTGCCACCGGCACCACCGTTCTCTACCGATACGGCATCGGCATTGTATGACGATGCGCGCGCCGTGTATGACACCAAGGTGGCGCTCACCGCAGAACAGCGAACGATCGCGTACTACTGGGCGGACAACGCTGGTGAAAGCGGCACGCCGGTTGGTCACTGGTTGTCCATTGCGAGTCAGATCATTAGTGAGCGTCATCTGGATGCAGCGACGGGAGCACGTGTGGTACTTGCGACTGCCGTTGCGCAAGCCGATGCGTTCGTCGCCGCGTGGGGATACAAATACCAGTACGCGCACCTGCGTCCGCGGACATACATTCGTCGCGTGATCGACGCAAATTGGGAGCCACTAATTCCAACGCCACCGTTTCCCGAGCGTCCCGCAGGGCATTCAACGCAGTCTGCCGCTGCCGCCTCGGTATTAACAGCACTTATCGGTGCGATGCCATTTACGGATAGCACGAGCATCTCGATCGGCCACGCGGTGCGGCACTTTGCGTCGTTTCAAGCGGCGAGCGAGGAGGCGGGCATGTCACGCGTGTATGGTGGTATTCACTACCCGTCGGGCAACATGAGTGGTGGTGCGTTGGGTCGATGTGTTGGTGCGAGCGTCGTGGCGGCATTTGGCGCAACGACTGTGAGTCAGCGATGAACGCGATGAGGCTGGACTGGAATATTTTACGTCGCGCAGTCCGTGACGTGTCGCTGGTGCTGGTGACGGCCGCGTGCAATCCGAGTGCACCGACAGCGTGGCATAACGAGACAGGCTATCGATGGCGGCACCTTAATGTGGCGAGCGGTACGACAGGCTTCACGCGCATGGACGGCGCAGCCACGGGCATCAGTTTTGCTAACACGGCGAGCGAAACGATTCTGTTGGGCAATCGCATCTTGGGGCAGGGTGGCGGCGTATCGATGGGGGACGTCGATGGCGACGGATTGCCGGATGTTTTTCTCGCGCACACCGATGGCTGTAGCGCGCTTTACCGCAACAAAGGCCACTGGAAATTTGAGGACATTACGAAAAGCGCGGGCGTCGGCGTCTGTGATCGGCATACGACGGGGTCCGCGTTCGCTGACGTCGATGGCGACGGTGATCTTGATTTGATCGTCCTCACAACGACCGGACCCAACGCAATATTTCTCAATGATGGGAAAGGTCATTTCACGGAACATCGTGATCTTGGATTGGACACGATTGGTCACGGTGCAACGACGGTGACCATGGCCGACGTCAGTGGGGATGGTCATCTGGCGATGTTCATCGCGAACTACAAGCCATACAGCGTCGACGACACGATTCCGCCGCAACTGCGCGCGTTTAATCAAATGGTTCGGCAAACGGGGCCGAAACAATATGAGATTTTGCCAGAGCATCGGCGGGACTACAAGCTGGTCGTGCGTCCGGACATGGGCGGCATGCGCATGACGCAGCGCGCGGAGCCAGATGAATTTTATGTCAACGACGGTCGAGGGCACTTCACGCGCGTTCCGATGGTATCGAATCGGTTTTGCGACGCGAACGGCAAACCGCTTACCGAAGAGTACGAATCGTTCGGACTGACGGCGAAATTCGTTGACCTGAATGGCGACGGCGCACCCGATCTGTACGTGGCCAATGACTTTGAAGACACCGATCAACTCTGGTACAACGATGGCAAGGGCAACTTTCGCCTCGCTGACTGGACATCACAGCGCCAGACGAGCAACTCCGCGATGGGCGTGGACGTTGCGGATGTGAACGGCGACGGCCTACCGGATTTGTTCGAAACGGACATGCTCAGCAACGACGCGCGACGACTGAAGACGCAGATGCCGACGCACACGGCGCTGCCGAAGAAGCCGGGCGAGCTGGAATTGCAACTGCAGTTTCAGCGTAACTCACTCTTCATCAATCGCGGGGATGGTACATTTGCGGAGATCGCGAATGCCGCAGGAGTGCAGGCGAGTGGATGGTCGTGGGGCACATTATTTATGGATGTCGACCTCGACGGATGGCAAGACATTCTTGTTGCGAACGGACATTTGTGGGACATCATGGACGCCGATGTACAAGAAAGTTTGCAGAATCGTCTGAACGATGTGCCGTGGCAGCGACAGCGGTGGGAGTTTCCACCACTGAAACTGAAAAATGTCGCGTTTCGCAATCGCGGGGACCTCACGTTCGAGGACGTCAGCACAAAATGGCGCTTTGGAATCGACGAAGATATTTCTCACGGCATTGCGGCGGCGGATCTTGATGGCGACGGTGATCTCGATGTCGTCATCAATCGACTCGGTGCGCCGGCTTTAGTACTGCGCAACGACGCCACGGCGCCGCGTATCGCCGTTCGGCTCATTGGCGATGCGCCGAATACGCACGCCGTTGGCGCGAAAGTCACGCTGCTCAACGGAGCCGTTCCACTGCAAGTACGGGAAGTTGTTGTGGGCGGACTGTATCTGTCGCACAGCGACTACGAACTCTCGTTCGCCATGGGCACGTCGGATTCGGCAACGCTCGTCATTGATTGGCGCGACGGACGGCGCAGTACCATTGCGCACGTGCGCTCCAACCGAGAGTATGAAATTTCACAACAGTCAGCCGTTGTGAAACCGGCTGTGCGAGCCACTGTCGATTCGAGTCTGTTTGTCGATGCGACGGCGCAGCTTGGCGGACACACGCATACGGAAGACACCTTCGATGATTGGGATCGCCAGTTTCTGCTGCCGAACGCGCTGTCGCAGTTGGGGCCGAGCGTGTCATGGTACGACATCGATCGCGATGGCCGCGAAGACCTGATTGTGGGAACCGGGCAAGGCGGCCGTGTTGCGGTATTTCGCAGTGTTGGTGGAGTGCTGGTACCGCAACAACCGGCTGGTCCGGTTGCATTGGCGGACTTCACGTCAGTGCTCGGAATGACAGCCAACGGTACGACACGTCTGCTCGCGGGTGTCGCGACGTGGCAGCTACGCACCGACGCTGCCATGATCGCGCAACCCGCCGCGGTGATCATTGATGTGTCGCACGGTGCGATGTTGGCCACGCCGCACGCCGCGATTGGTTCTCATGCCTCGTCGACCGGACCAATCGCACTCGGCGATTATGACGATGATGGCGCACTCGACTTGTTTGTCGGTTCGCGTGCAATGCCGCTACAGTATCCGCTGCCCGCGTCGTCCGGCTTATTCCGAAATGTGCACGGTACATTTGTGCTCGATACGGCGAACAGTGCCGTGCTTCGCAATATCGGCATGGTGACGTCCGCGATGTTTGCAGACATCAATGGTGATGGCCATGCCGACTTGGTGCTGACGCGCGATTGGGGATCGCTGCTGCTCTTGTTGAACGATGGACACGGTCGACTGCACGTTGCCCCGGACTCGTGGGGCCTTTCACGTTGGACCAGCGAATGGAACGGTGTGTCCGCCGGTGATCTCGATGGGGATGGTCGGTTGGATCTGGTTGCGACGAGTTGGGGTCGTAACACTGGCGTGTCCGTTGACAGCACTCGCCCGTTGGTGATGACCTACGGCGCGTTTGGTACGGGTGGTGAAGTGGAAATGTTGCTCGGACAGCAGGACGCGCGCGTTCACGGTTTGTCTCCACTCAATAGCTACCCGCGAGTGCGTATGGCGGTGCGCGACGTCGTGAATCGCATCAGCAGTTTTTCGGCGTATGCAAACGCATCGGTTGAGACGGTGCTGGGATCGGCCATGGCATCATCGCGGCAACTTGAAGTGCGCACGCTCGACCACATGATGTTCTTAAATCGCGGTGATCATTTTGATGCAGTGCCGCTGCCGGACGAAGCGCAGTGGGCGCCATCCTTTGGATCGGCGATTGCGGATTTCGACGGCGACGGCGCAGAGGACGTATTTCTCGCGCAGAATTTCTTTCCAACAATGATCGGGCTTCCTCGCTTCGATGCGGGACGCAGCTTGCTGCTCCGCGGCGATGGCCGCGGTGCGCTTACTCCGGTATCAGGACAACTGTCAGGATTGCACGTGTACGGCGATCAACGCGGGGCTGCGTACGCTGACTTCAATGGCGATGGCAAGCTCGATCTCGCGGTATCGCAAAATGGGGCCGCCACGCGACTGTTCGTGAATCGAGGTGCGAAGGCGGGGTTACGTGTACGCGTGCGCGGATCCTCGAGCAATCCGGATGGAATTGGCACGCAACTACGCGTGATGTACGGCGCGCGTATGGGTCCCGTGCGCGAGGTGCAAACCAGCGCTGGCTATTGGTCGCAAAACGGCGCGGTACAAGTATTCGGTTTGTCTGGAATTCCAACGGCCGTTTGGGTGCGTTGGCCTGGTGGTGCGGAAACCACGGTACCAATACCAGCGGGTGCGTTGGAGGTCGTGGTCACACGGTAGCGGCGGCGCAGCCGGATAAAAGCCGAGATAGCGTTCTCGCGGTTCGCGGGGAGGCAATGATTGCATAAATACTTCCTTGCCTGCGGGTTGCCCTAAAAGATCACACGATAAGGGCGGTGACTCGCGTTCAGCGCTCACAGGTGCACCAACACTTTTCCCGGTACTATCGCGCCGCACCGCACGTGCTGCCGCTGCGGCACGACGGCGCGACGCATTTGGCATTGATCGTATGCTTGTCTCGCCCGCGCCTCTGCCTCCGGACCAACTGGTCGCAGGCTCACTTCAAACCGTTGCATTCCAAAACGAAATGTGTTGGCCGTGCGCAGTTTTTGGACCGTCATATTACCCGGAAAAATTACTTCAATGTCTCGCCCAGGTATCACCGCGAGGACGATCACGTTGTCCGCCCGTCGCACAAACACAGTGGCTATTTCACGCGTGCGATCCAATGTAAGAATTCCGACTGAAAACTATAGCGAATCACCAATTGCGTGACCAGCTAGCGAGGGTTTGGAAGTTATTGAAGCCGGAGATAGATGTGCGTTGGGCGTGTGTTGGCACGCCGCCAGTCGTGTGACCAGTGCACACAGGGTGAGGATGTGCATCCTCGCACCTCGGTGACTAACGAGTCTTTCCATTGGGAATCCGTGACCAGATGACGATTGTCCCACACGGCGTGGTGTTTGCGCCCACGCGCTGAAATTCGATCGGGATCGTCGAGAAATACGGATATAGTTCCATCGCTTCGACTGTACTCGGCAGCAATTCGTCGACTTCCATTGCGATCGAACGCGCTCCATCGAGCCAAATATCTGGTTGACACATTGTTCCGCGCGAGCCTGTGTATGCGACGAAACGTACCTTCCCTCGCACGACGTTCACGCCGCGCTTTGTGCGCAGCAGATCACTCAGCCGAGAGGCGCCGCGTTCGACAATATCCTCGCGAGTGATGTATGTGCCGAGTCCGCGTTTGCGTCGTTCGTTAAAGTCGCGTAGTCCAAGTGCCGTCCGCGTTTGATTTTCCGTGACTTTAATACTGCCGAGGCGTTGCGCGAGCGGTTCGAGCTGGACGACCACCGTATCCCACGTCCGATTTCGCGCGTTCAGGAGTGCGTCAACCGGTTCGAACCCGACACGCCGCAGCGAGATGGTGACCGTGTCTATCGCCGCAGTGAAGAGCTCAAAGGAACCTCGCACATCGCTTCGGGTGCTTGAGCCAGGGATGGAAACAACCACGCCTTCCATCGACGCCCCGGCGGCGTCGCGCACCACGCCCACAAGCTGACGACGCGTTGGCTGTGGCGTGCCCTGCGCTTCTGCCTCCGCGAGGTGCGCGAGAGACGCCAAAACGAAAAAAGTCGGGACGTACCAACCGCTGCGAGACATGCGCTGCAGGATTCCTCCGAGAGGGACAATTCAAGTCGGACGTCAAAGCGGCGTACGATCACCGTCCCGCACTTGAAGCTGTATCCCGCGACTTCGTCCGTCCAGCACTGGTTGAAATCTTCCCGGATAGGACGCACGCTGCGTCGCTCACCGTTGGCGCCGAACCGCGGAGCAGCGCAACTTGAGAAATGCCGCTTCGCTCACAGTTTTGCGCTACACGCGCCGTGGTAACCGTACTGGCCGCGCTTGTTACTGTCATCTCCTCTGCGCCCTTGCCAGCCGCCGCTCAAACTCCGCCGCCCCAACCGGGCGACGCGTCGCGTATGCCGCCTTCGGGGTGGAAATCGTCACCCGCCAAATACGAAGCGGTGCTCGTCGAGAAAGATTTGATGATCCCCACACGCGACGGCAAACGCATGTCGACCGACGTGTATCGACCCGGTAAGAACGGCGTGCCCGTAAACGAGCGCTTCCCGGTCATACTCAACCGCACGCCGTACAACAAATCGTCGCTCGCGTCACAGGCCGAGTTTTTTGCGCAGCGCGGATACGTGGTGGCGCTTCAAGACACGCGCGGCCGCTACAAGTCGGAGGGAAAGTTTTCCAAAGTGCAGCCGGCCGATGCGACCGACGGATACGACGTGATCGAATGGCTCGCGAAGCAACCCTACTCGAGCGGCGCCGTTGGCATGTGGGGTTCGTCATTCTCAGCGCACATGCAAGCGGGCGCCGCACAATTACATCCGCCCTCGCTCAAAACGCTCGTCATCAACATGGGTGGACTTTCCAACGGTTGGGATCACGGCGTGCGTTTTCGCGGCACATATGAAATGGGACGACAAATTACGTGGGCGTGGAGCCAGCTCTTGGCTGACGCGCGCTCGGAATCGGTCAAGAAATTGCTGGAACGCGAGAAGGTGGAGGATTGGTACGACGTACAGCCCATGCGGCGCGGACTCAATCCGTTATCGGTCGTTCCAGAATACGAAGGCTGGTACATGGATTTCTTCGAACACGCGAACTATGACGCGTTCTGGAAAGATCCGATGCTCGCATGGGATGAGCATTATCCGCAAACATCGGATATTCCGATGCTTCACGTGGGTGGGTGGTACGACATTTTTCTTGCTGGCACGTTCGAGAATTTCAGTGAGTTGCGAAAAATCAAAAAATCACCGCAACGCATACTGGTTGGGCCGTGGACGCATAGCGGAAATAATCGACCGTTTGCGGGTGATGTTGCCTTTGGAGATTCGGCCGGGATCCCCGATTTCCTCACGGATTTTCACGTGCGCTGGTTTGATCATTTCTTGAAGGGATTACCGACGGGCACGGAGAAAGAGGCAGCCGTGCGCCTCTTTGTGATGGGCACGGGTGACGGCCATAAAGACACCGACGGTCGATTGTTTCATGGTGGATATTGGCGTGACGCGGAGAGTTGGCCGCTGCCTGGCACACGTATGGTGCCGTACTACTTCCATGCGGATGGATCGCTTACCACGAAGAAGCCGACTGATACGGCGTCGCAAACGACGTACACGTTCGACCCCGCTCATCCAGTGCCAACCATTGGTGGTGGCGCGTCTGCGCGACTGAAAGATGGTGCCTACGATCAACGCGAAGGACCACGCTTTCCGCCATCGCGCGCCCCATGGTTGCCGCTGCGGTCGCGCGCCGACGTTGTCGTATTTCAGACCGAACCATTGACGGAAGACCTCACGGTGATTGGTCCAATCAAGGTGGTCGTGAACGCGTCGGCCTCGACGCTCGACGCAGACTTCACGGCAAAACTGATTGACGTGTACCCGAGCAGCGATGCGTGGCCGAGCGGGTTCGATCTGAATCTCACGGATGCGATCGTGCGCGGACGATATCGTGCCACACGCGACCACGAAGTATTGCTCACGCCCGGAAAGATTTACCCGTTCACTATCGAGCCATTTCCGACAGCGAACGTGTTCAAAAAAGGACATCGCATTCGCGTGGACATCTCCAGCAGCAATTTTCCTCGCTTCGATGTGAACCCAAACACCGGTGAACCACTCGGTAAAAGTCGTCGTACGGTAACCACCAATATCGCGGTACAACACTCGGCAACATGGCCTTCGCACATTGTGTTGCCGCTAGCTCCGGTGCGGTAACAACAACGAACGGCTAACCGCGAAGTGCGCGAATCGTTGCAGCAGACCAGCAACAGATGATCGCCAATTACGCGAATGATGCGAATTGCTCCCAGCGGGCGGAGAGCCCCGCGGCCGATGGCTGGAGTGTTTTTCTTAAATGAACAGGCTCACCGGGAGTTCCGGGAATGCCGCGCGAATAGTTACCGTGCGCTCTCGGATGGTGAGTCTACGGGCAGACCGGCATTCATGAATTGTTTGCCAAAAAAATGCGATTTCCAGATAACCGCGATACAGCGGGTCCTGTTCGGAGCACATTCGCGGTATTCGCGGTCAGCCGTTGCTGTTCGACCGACGCCTCTCCCGAAGGTCTCGAACGATCCAAACAAGGCCAACCACGAAGCGGCAAGGACACGGATACACTGAGCGGATACGAAGCGGATTGCGCCGATCCAGCAACCGCAACCACACAAAATGTTGTGGTCTCGGTGGTGCTGTGCTGATTCGCGGTCAGCCGCCGCTGTTCGACCAACGCCTTTCCCGAAAGTTCCGGAAGACTCCTTTCTTTCAGTACATTATTTCGCGTTTGTTGTTTCCAAATTTTGTGCGTGTGTTGCTGTGATTCGCGTTATTCGCGGCCAGCAGTTCTCTCAAATTCGCCCACGCAACCACGTTGGCAACACAATCAGCAATCCCAAAAAATACACCGCCCCAAAAAGGAATCCGAACTTCCAGAAATCCCGTTTTTCAATATATCCAGAGCTGAAGTACATCGGCGCCGGCCCCGTCGCGTACGGCGAAATGACGCCCATGAGCCCCAACGAATACAGACACAGCATCGCCAGCGTGCGCATCGGCATGCCCGGAATACTCGCACCAACTGCCAGCACCACGGGCAACACCGCTGTGGCGTGTGAGGTAATGCTCGAAAACGCGTAGTGTATCCAAAAAAACAACGTCACCAACAAGAACAGCGCGGTGGTTGGCGCCACACCCGCAAGAGGTTTCGCAAACATGTTGGCCGCCCACGACACAAAACCGATTTCGTTGAGCCCCGCCGAAAGTGTGAGGAGTGACGTGAAGTAGAAGAACACCTCCCACGCCGCCTTTTCCATCACAATGTCGTTGAACGTGATCACGCGACTCACGAGCATCAGCGAAATAATTACGAACACCACCGTTGTTGCCTGTATCCAATTCGAACCTACTACGGGCAACGCAAACGCTGGATTGGCGCCCGTGATCCAGAGCGCCATCGCGAGCAACACCAGTGCGCCCATGATGCGTTCCACGCGTGACCATGGCCCCATCGCGAGTAACTCACGCGCGGCCCAGTCCGCAATTTCCGGACTCGCTTTGACCTCCGGTTTGCAAATCAGATACGACAAGAGCGGCACGAGTAACAACAGCAACACGCCGAGCGGAAGAAATCCGACAAACCACTGTGACCACGTGATGTCGATGCCCGTGAGTTTCTTCGCAATCGCGAGCGCAGCAACGTTGGGCGCAAGCGCCGTTAAGAACAACGAACTACTCACCGCAGTTGACGCAAACGCCGTCCACATCAAATACGTACCAATGCGACGCGCCGTCGGACCTGGTTCGCTGTTGTACAGTGCTGGTACGTTGCGCAAAATCGGGAAAATAGTACCACCACTTCTCGCCGTATTCGACGGCGTTGCTGGCGCCAACACTAAGTCGGCAAAGGTAATTGCGTAGCCGAGTCCGAGCGTCCGCCGCCCGAGGAGTCGCACAAGCGAAAGTGCGATGCGACGTCCAAGCCCGCTCTTGCGATACCCAATGGAAAAAATGAATGCGCCCACAATGAGCCAGACACTACTCTCAGAAAATCCGCTCAAAGCCCATTTGAGTGATTTTGCCGGATCGGGATCGACGTAGCGCAGCACGGTCGCAGCGGTGAGTCCGATAAATCCCACTGCACCAGGCGGCATCGACTCGAAAACGAGCCCCGCAATCACGGCCGCAAAAATCGCAAAATAATGCCACTGTGACGCCGTCAGACCAACGGGAACCGGAAGCACAAATAACACGAGCCACACCACCAACGGCGCAACGGTCTTCCACGAAACGCGCGATACGGTTGGCTCGATGTGACTGGTCAATTGGCTATGGCTCGACAATCGTCAGTGTTTGTCCGGCCTTCACCGGTCCGGGATACCTCTGCGTCTTACCAGACGGCCAGCGCACCTCAATGGTCGTCGCGTGATCAGCGCCACCTAGTCCGAAATACAGCGGGAGATCACTTTGCGATAGGTAGCCCGACTTACCGTCCATCACTTTGAGCACGCGGCGCGCATCGGGAAGCACGACCGTTACCTGTGCACCCAAGCCCTGTCGATTCGACGTCGTGCCCCGAAGCCGAACGCTGAGCGCATGCACCGGATGCCTCGCCGCAAGATCACTGATGAGCACCTGCGGACCCGCGTTGAACTCATTTGTGATGATGTCGAGATCTCCATCCCCGTCGATGTCGAAAATCACGGCCGATCGACTGCCGCGCGCGGCCATCATCGTGAAGTGTCCAGTGAGTGAGTCCGCGCGACATCCCGCTGCCGCCGCGTCCGACTGCAAGCATCGTTCGCAAGTTTTCGATGTGCGATCAGCACCCGACGTACTGCAGTCGACTTGAAACCATGGCTGTTCGGTCGCACCATATGGACGGAGCTCCACACCCAGTGTGAATTCCGCGTGCATGAAATGATGACCGGTTTCGTTCAGCAGCACCGAATTCGTACTGTAGCGATATGGGAAATTCATACTGCCAATCACGAGGATATCATCCCATCCATCCGCGTTGAGATCATCCACACTTGGCCCCCATGGCCAATACGTCTCAACACCGAGCGAGTCCGAAACTTCCCGAAAAGGCGTTGGTGTTGCGGCGCCGGTATTCAAAAAAAGCGAGTTTCCGAAAATGAATTGATCTCGACCCGTGGGGAACAAGTCGGCGGGCATATAACTCGACGCCGACTTGCTCGCCTCACGAATCCAGTCGCCCGGCGCAACTTCGTCGAACATGTCCGAATGCATGTCCGTTACGAACAAATCGAGTTTCCCGTCGCCATTGACATCAAAGACTTTCGTGCCCATCGCGCCCCATGACGTTCGCGGAAAATATGTCTTGGTCGCGTCGCGGAAATGCGTGCCGTTTTCGTTGAGCCAAAGATGATTTTCACCCTGCATGTTGAGCATGAAGACATCTGGACGCCCATCGTTATTCACGTCAATGACTGTCGCGTCGCCGCTCCAACTCCTGTCGTCGAACCCCATTCGTTTCGACACGTCAGTAAAATGCCCCGCACCGTCGTTGTGGTACAAAATGCTCGACTCGGCGCGATCCGCATGCGTGTGTCCATGAAACGCGTCAGCCAAGCCAACGAAATAACCTCCAGCCCCCTTTTCGTTCGACGTATAGACGCCGACGTTGGCGACCAGCAAATCGAGAAGTCCGTCACCGTCGTAGTCGAAAAACAACGCGCCAGACGAATGTCCGACATAACCGACACCGGCGTCTGCCGTGATATCGCGAAACGTGCCGCCGCCCAAATTCTTGAACAAATGATTCCCATGCCGGACGGTGCTCACGAAGAGGTCGGGGAGGCCGTCGTTATCGATATCTGCAAAGGCACAACCAGCGGCAATCGCGTCGGGAAGATTCAATCCGGAGGATGCGGTGATGTCCGCGAATTTACCGCCGCCGACATTGCGCCACAGCTCATTCGTACCACGCTGCGTGAGGAGGTACACATCAGTCTTTCCATCAAGGTCGACGTCGGCTGCACAAATACCGGAGCCATGATCATAATGCACGGCCTTATACGCACGACCGGCATCGTCAACGATGCGATTCACGAACGTGATTCCACTTGCCGCGCGGCGGTCGGTGAATTGGAAGTCGTGCACAACAGACGATGTCGCGTTGCGTTCGCGCTCTTCCAAATCGCGCGCGAGCAAAAACGATGGTATTGGTGGTACGCTATCGAGTGCCATTGCCGGCGCACGACTCGTACGATCGGTTTGCGTACAAGCCACGCACAGCAACAGCGCGCACAACACAATACGAGAACTATCCATACGTAAGCGATGCACGGTGATAGTGGTGTTAGGTACGCTCACTCTCCACAAGATCCTCGACCAAAGCCACGGATCGTGCAGTGGCGCCTAGCTCCGTACGCACAACGTCACGTGCACGTTGTCCCTCGCGCTCTCGTTTATTGCGGTCCGCCAACCATTGCGTAAGCACTTCCGCCAAGGCACGACTTGTGCGAACGGTCGCCGCACCGCCCGCCGCAAGCAACAGCCCCGCTTCACGGCTCATTGTATGTCGGGGACCGAACGCCACCGGTACGCCAAACGCCGCTGGCTCAATTACTGAGTGCAATCCTGCCGCATGAAACCCACCGCCAACGAACGCGGCGCTGGCAACCGCATACGCCTCACCGAGAATGCCGACGCGGTCGAGAATGATGACGTCCGTTTCTGCATCCGTTGAAGATGATCGTTCCTCGAGCACAGACAATCGCAGCGCCCGCAGTTTGTGCTTCCGCGCCCACGTTTCGAGCGGTTCGATATGCGCCGTCGTCGGCTCATGCGGCGCAATAATCAACCGGGCGGTGGGCACAGCACGACGCACCGCGAGCCACGCGTCAAAGAGCACGAGGTTGTCTGCGGGCCACGTACTGCCAGCAACGAGCGTTGGGCGTGTACTCCTCAGGAGCGATAACAGCGGTGACGCACGGTCGACGCTTTCGGCACGCGCCCAAACCTGATCAAAGCGCGTGTCGCCGGTGACGCGAACAACATTGGCGCGCACCCCAAGCTGCAATAGTCGCTCGCCGTTCGCAGCATCAATTGCGCCGACGGTCGCGAGCGACGCGTACGCGTCATTGAGCACTAACCGCGAGAAGAACCCGAGACGACCAGACGCGGGTGATAAGGTGGCGCTCAGTAACCCCACCGGAATGCGTCGCGCCACGGCACGCTCCACTAACAACGGCCAGACATCCAACTTGACGAACACCAGTGCTGTCGGCTTCAGCGCGTCGAGCATCGCATCCGCGTCACGCACGGTGTCAAACGGCAAATAATCTGTCACCTCCGCGCCAACGCTCTCGGCAAATCGGTCGGCGCTTGGCGAAAAGTAGGTGTACGCGAACTGCCAATCAGGATGCGCGAGACGGAGCGCGTGGGCGACCGGGCGTGCTTGCAGCCCCTCGCCAACGGACGGCGCATGCAGCCAAATGAGCGGACGCGAGATATCTCGAACGGCAGCAGCGTGTGAGCGAATGCGATCAAGCAAGCCGCGACGAGCACGAAATGATTGCGCGAGTTTTCCGTTACTCGACGGCGCAACACTGACGGCCAATGCCGTCGCGGCACGGGCCAGCGCACCGCCTAGGGAATACAGAGTACCAACCGCGCCGTTCAGTGCGCCCTCTTATTACGCGCGACAGTAAGAGCCGAATCCACCGCGCGGCGGAAATCGACATATGGCACAGCCCCTTCCACGAGAAACTCGCCGATCAAAAATGACGGCGTTGAACGGACGCCGATACGATTCGCCTGCTGAATGTCCGAATCAATAAGCGCACGAATACTCGGCGATTTTTTGCAACTCTGATACTCGGCCATATTCAGCTTACTTGCGCGGGCTAAACTGTCGAGATATGGCGTGGCGTCGGAGAGCTTGTGGATAGCCGCCTGATCGCGAAATAACGCGTCCGAAAAACTCCAAAATTTCGCTTGCGCTGCGGCACACAACGACGCCTCGGCTTCGACGCGCGCCTGTGGATGCATCTGCAGGGGAAGATGCAAATACGCGAGTCGCACCTTTCCGGGGTCGATGTAGTCGCGCTTCAGTTGGGCCATGGACGAGTCGTGCCACGTTTTGCAGTAAGGGCACTGAAAATCACTGATGACCACAAGCCAGATCGCTCCAGAGTCGCGTCCCATCAACCGACCTTTGTCGGCCTTCGCAATGAGCACGGAATCGGCGGCCGTATCCGATGACGTGCTGGATCGCGGAGTTGCAGTCAGCAACGCTGTCTGCGCTGCGTGCGCCGTCGTCACCGTGCTGCTGTCGCGTCCGGTTTGCGCGTCCGCGTCGGCACGTCCGCATGCAGTAGCGACGCCGACGAGCACCACGAGCGCCAAAGCGCGGGCGGCGGTAAAAGCGAATCGCATGGACCGAGTGATCAAAGGAGAGCGTTTCGGCGGAAGTAAGGGTGCTCCTCTAAATTAGCATATGCCTTCGCATATGCGGCTATACTACAGCATCGTGCATTTCTCTCTTCGATTTGGCGTGCCTCTTCGCTTCGCTCGTGTGACCGCGGTCACGTTCGCGCTACTTCTCCTTCGCGCGGTGACGTTCGCGTCGGCGCAGCAGACTCCGCTTCCAGCGCCCGTTGGCTATGTCAACGATTTTGCGGGTGTCATTCAGCCGGACGCCAAGGCGCGGCTAGAAGACCTCGCACGTCGCGTGAATGCCGTGACGCACGGCGACATGGTGATCGTGACGCTCGCGGACTTGGGAGGACGTCCGGTTGAGGAGGTGTCGCTTCGCCTCGGTCGAGAGTGGAAAGTTGGCGCGGACGCGGCGGTGGGCGTCAAAGCGCGTAATGCCGGCGTGATCATTTTGGTCGTGCCCAAAGAGTCCTCAACTGACGGTCGCGGACACTGTCGGATTGAGACAGGGCAGGGCACCGAGGGATTTATCACAGATGCGACCTCGGGCACGTTGTGCCGAGAGGCGGGACCAGAGTTTGTTGCGAAGAACTACAGTGCCGCGCTTGAGCTGATCGCGGGTAATGTCGCGAATCGCTACGCGGCGGAGTTCAATGTCTCGCTCGACGGGACGCCGCAGCCGCAGCCGCAGCGCGCGCGGGCGACGCGCGGCCCAGGCGGTCTGCCGCCTGTCGCGCTACTAATCATCATTGTCGTCATTTTCCTCGTCCTCACCTCGATGAGTGGAAAGCGGCGCGGTGGATGTATCGGATGCATTCCACTTCCGTTCGGTGGTTCGTCCATCGGTGGCGGCGGTTGGAGTAGTGGCGGCGGATTTGGCGGGGGCGGAGGGGGCGGTGGAGGCTTTGGCGGATTCGGCGGCGGCGGCGGATTTAGCGGTGGTGGCGGTGGTTCAGACTGGTAACGTTTGTCAACGTTCGTGAGCAAGCAACCTGTTAAAGGAAAATCCCGATGGCGACGTCCTCCATGACCCTTGATGAGCTTGTCTCGCAGTTGCGCCAAGTACACGGCGACCTGCTGCAGACGGTGGTGCTCTACGGCTCCGCCGCCAGTGACGAGCAAGTCAAAGGACATTCCGACCTCAACGTATTGGTGATTGTGCGGTCGCTTGAACTGTCCACCCTGCGCACACTGGCGCAAACGACGCGCGCGTGGCACGAAGCGGGGAACCCCGCGCCGCTCACGCTGACAACCGCCGAGTGGCTGCGATCAGCAGATATTTTCCCGATGGAATACGCGGACATTCTTGAGCGACATCGCGTGTTGGACGGCGCGTTACCGTTGGACGGGATCGTCGTGAACGCCCGCGATTTGCGGTTGCAAGTCGAGCAGGAAGCGATGGGCAAATTGCTGCGTTTGCGCCGTGGCGTGATGTCGTCGGGCACTGATGGGGCGAAACAGTCAGAACTGCTGCGCGTAAGTCTTAGCGCACTGCTTGTGATATTTCGTGCGGTACTGCGGTTGCACAATGAGCGTCCGCCGCGTGATGCGGTGCAGTTGGTGCACACCGTTGGACAACGATGCGGTTTTGATGCGACATCGTTTGAGCATGTCGCCGCGCTGGTGCGCGGAAAGGCAATCGAGGCTGGCAAGACCGAGTCGATTCTTGCCGGGTATGTACACGGTATGGAATCACTCGTGACATATCTGGACCAGTTTACCCCGCCGGCGCCGTCGGCAGATTCTCAACACTCCTGAGGACGAGCATATGAACACCGTGCGGTTTTCGCGCGCCTTGCGGCGGGCACGATACGTCGCGCTGGCCTTGCCCTTGGTACTCGGCGCGTGCGGCTACAACAGCATTCAATCGTACGATGAGCAGGCGGAACAGGCGAAGAAAAACATCGACGCGCAGTTGCAGCGGCGCGCGGACCTCATTCCGAATCTCGTCAATACCGTGAAAGGCTTCGCGGCGCAGGAGAGCGAAGTCTTCATCCAAGTCGCCAAGGCGCGCTCAGGGCTAATCGGTGCGTTGCAGAAGCCCGGCGGCTCTGACCCGGCGGAGACGGCGAACGCAAATCAGCAGCTTACAACCGCACTCGGTCGGATGAGCATTGTGGTGGAGTCGTATCCACAACTGAAGTCCAACGAAAACTTCCTGAAGTTGCAGGACGAGCTTACGGGTACGGAAAATCGTATCGCGGTTTCGCGCACGGACTACAATGAAAAGGTGAAAGTGTACAACGAGTATATTCGAAAATTTCCTGCCGTGATGACCGCGAAAGCGACCGGCGCCAAGGCGCGTACGTACTTTGAAGTGACTGATGCGGCAGCGCGCGCGGCGCCATCCGTAGACTTCAATAAGCCCGCACCGGGTAAGTAATACACCCGGTGCTCGGCGGCCAACGCGTATTACTGCGTGCGGTTTTTCTCGTAGAGCAAATTTCGGGGTGCAACGCGCCAATCATACCAGCGCAGAATCGGGTTTCCGTTATTCACCGCCGGATCGACTTTTTCCGTTTTCAGTTGCGCGCGCACATGTACGCCGATGATGTCGTTGCCGTCGTTCAGTGTATCGGTATCGAGACCACTGTACGACGGCGCCTCACGATTGCCGATGAATAGGATTGACGTGGTGAACGCTTCCGCTCCTGTGGCGAGTACGCGACCAAGTGGTCGCGCCGCGTTGTCAAATTGATCAGCGCGCATCAAGGATTTGCTCGCCGCGTCGCGCCAGTACACCACGGCTTTAAGCTTCTGAATGGTGGTGCCTGAGCGTGTGAGTAGCGTGCTGTCGAGTCCGGATTTGCGGCCGAGTAAGAATTGCAGCGGTAGGAAGTTTGCGCGAAACCTTCCGTTGGCGGCGCTCACCACACTTGTGAGGTACAGTAGTCGACGTGTCGTGCCGATCTGCAGACGAGCTAGATCACCACCCGCGAGCGTAAACGTGCCGTTCGTTTTCATGAACTCAATGCAGGTCGTGCCACAGTTTCCGCCCACTGGATAGTTCGGCAACGTATCGCCGTCATTGTAAATCGTGTACACCGGCGCTTCATCGGGCGCAAATGGAACCGACAGTACGGATAGCGTGTCACCGAAGGAGCCAACACTGCCAAATGTCGGTGTGCTCTCCATCGCGATACCCGCTTCTTGCGCATCACGCGCCAGCGACAAGCCGACAAAGCGGGCGTTGCGATCGACGCTTTCGCGAACCGTCCAGCCGCGACGGGTTTGCCAACTGCGCATGGAAAATGATGTGACCGCAGTGATCACAACCATTCCGATCGTCATCGAAATTAAGAGTTCGGCAATGGTAAAGCCTTGGCGACGTCGTGTCATGGGACCGCCACGAGGCCGTTGCCTCGGAAGAAAGAAGTAGTGAGCGCCACGGGCTGCAGACCACGCGGATATGCCACCGTGAGGTCAATGCGTAGGAGATTCTGTCGAGTCACGGTGACCACCATCGTACGCTGAAACATGCCCGTGGATGATGCGGTACCGTCGGCATCCAAACGCACTGCGGGTTCGGAAACCACAGTCCACGGATCTCGCGTTCGCACCTGTTCGAGGTAACCGCGCGCAATCGCAATCGCGTTCGTTCGATTTTGCGCGAGGGTTTGCATCGTGATGGTGTTCGCGCTCGCGGTTGCAAGCGACATCATACCAACCGCGAGTAAAATGATAGCCACTAACATGGAGATGATGGTGAAGCCCCGTCGCGCGCGACTGCCGTGCACGAGCAAGCGCGCGTTCACTTCCAAGCTCCGTCTTGCCACGTCCATATGCGCACGCTCCCGGAAGGCGATAACTGAATGGCCATCACGGCGTTGGGATCGCGCTGATGGACGAGGTATACGACGCCGGCCGTGCCCATCGGCGTGGGCAGCCCACGCGAATCGAATTCGACGCGACTGTTGTCGAACGTAATCGCGCCGCTACCGGTCGTATTCGGTACGTCGGTCGCACTTCCTCGACCATAGTCAACGCGTGTCGGCAGCGCACGCGTGGCAAAGCCTTGCAGCGCGTACATCTCATCATCGGTCTGCGTGATGGTGCTGTCGCCATCTGTATCGAGATAGCCGACGTATTTCGGTGTGGCACCCGTCGTGAAGGTGACGCGTGCGCGGTTTCGTGTCGATAGTGCACGCGTCCGCGCCAAGTCCATATCCTGCGCCAGTTGCATACCGGCTAGCGACACTTCCGTTGCTTCGGAAATGCGCATGCGGGGCACGACGATGGACATCATGATGCCGACGATGACAACCACCATCAACAGTTCAATGATAGTAAAGCCCAGGCGAAGTCCCGCGAGCGGCGTACGGGTCGTGTGCTGAAGAGTCATGAGGGCCTCAATACAGCGGACGGAATGCCGTCTGCAACACGGTACCCACCGATGGGCAGCCAGGTGGCAGTCGCTCCGGGAATCGAAAATTCACGTCAAAGCTCCACGCGCGTGTCGGCGGCGTGTAATAGCCCAAATTTGCATAGCCGATGTTGGTGCTGTTGCCCCACAGGCCAAGCGCATAGCGACTTCGGAATAGCGACACGAGCGAACCGGTGTAGCGAAACGTGACGCCGCCCCAGTTTTCCAGAAAGCGTGGGAAGTTTTCGAGTCCGCCACCATATGGTGGGGAGCTGCATCCGCCGCGTGCATAATCGCAGGGCGTTGGTGAGTGTCCAGCCAAAATCGCTGCGTAAACTGTCGACCCACGTGACGTTCGCTGCGCCATCGGATACTGCAGCGTGTCACACCATCCGGCTTGCGTACCGCACCGTACACCCGACGCGACTGCGGACGTCGCGATCATGCCCGGATTGGGCGGGTTGCTCAAGAACGTCATCGCATCGGCCATCAGCGCAGCCGGTCGCCACACGACGGTATTATAATCGCCAAGGATGTACATTGGGCGATCCGTCACCATGGATAAGCCGCCCGTGTCCGCTGGCGTACGAGACATCGGCAACTGCGCGCCTTGGCGCAGACGAACGGCTGGATAATCATTGGCGCTCGACGCGCCCGCGTTAACGAACGTGATGTAGATGATGCGAGGGGAACGCGTGCTCGGCGACGCATCCGACCAAATCCGCAACGAATCCATGTAGACATCAACCAAGTCTGGACGCAGGTCTTCGCGTCCTTCGTAAAACGCGTTCGTCACGGGTTTGAAAATACGACGGCACACGGCGCTCGATGGCACCTCTAAACCGCCCGTACGAATCTGCACGATCGAGTCGCAGAACGCGGTCTTGCGTGCGTTCGAATCGGCGATCGCAAACACACTCGCATTTACGGTGATGTACCAGTCCGACTTCCACGCCATCTTCACATCTTGCACCATCGGCGTGTCGCCGGCGTCGCGCGGCAAGACGAGCGTTACGGGCGGCATGTTGATGGGGAGCGGCAGTTTGAGTGGTCGGACACCCATGGCCGACGTCATCAAGCGACCATTGAATTTTTGCTGACTGCGGGTCACAAACGCGGCGCCGGTGAGACTTCGTGAGTCGAAGTCCAAGGTGATTGGCGACCCGGCTGCGTTGTTGATCTTCACACCGCTCAACCTACTGTTCGCATCCTTGCGGTTCCAAAATACGCTGTCGGGTGTTGTGATCTGACTTTGAAATGTGGCACTGTTTGACGAGAGATAGAGATTGCCATTTGTGTGGACCCAACCCGCGAACGTCATCGGCGCGCCTGGGAGAATTTCAAGATCCTCCTCATAAAACACACCGAATTGAAAAAGCGGAATAGTTTGCGCGTTCACTGAGAGCACCGCTGTCGCGCGATTGCCGGAGCTATCACGCGCAGCAACGGTGACATCAATCGGCTGATTCAGCGCGTACAGTCCCGCGAACGAACCTGAGGTGATGGTGCGCGATACAGGCGACGCCGTCGTGTGCGTCGATTGCGTGAAGCGGTAACCACTCAATGTCGGGGTTTGCAACGTGGCGATGTCTTCTCCGCTTACGACACCATCTTGCATCGCTGCATCGAGCTGCGACATGATGTCGTCCGCTCCGCCTTCCGCTGCGTACGACGCACGCGCGGAGCGATAGTCGGCGTTCGATGTGCGCGCCATCGACGTCACAGCAGACAATCCGGCCAAAATGATGATCGAGAACATCACGAGCAGCAGTAACGCGGCTTCAAGGGCGAAGCCGCGACGCGCCCGCGCTGTCGTGACACGTCCACCACCAGGTGCCCATCGATTTGTCTGCATATACTCCCTCCGTGCGTGTTGGATACTGCTGCACATGAGAAGTACGGCTATGTGGCGGGTGACGTCACTCCGTCACGGGCATCCGAGTGCACGATGAAACGACGCTTCGAGAACATGTGATAGTCGAACACATTTCAGTGATACAATGGCCGCCGACGAAACACACTCGATTACGGTTTTGGCGGCAGAGGACGCGGAAACAATCCCTCACCTTTTGCCACACGCCACCCCGTGACATCGAGACGATCAAGTGCCGCAAAGCGTTGCTCGCACGCTTTGCCTGGTGCGCCAAGCTGCGTCCATAGCGCTTCAGCTTTGTCAGGCATAAATGGCGAGAGCAGTACTGCCTGCCGCGCCAGTCGACGAATGAGGGACGCGAGGCACTGCTCCAAATCAGCGCGCTTTCCCGCATCCTTCGCCAATTGCCACGGTGCCGTTGCCTGCGTGTATTCATTCGCGCGCGCGGTCATGCGCGCGACGGCAGATAAACCATCATGCAACAACCATCCGTGCTTGCCGTCGAGCGCCGCGTGATATGCGGTGATGTCGAGCGCATCGCCCGACTCTGCCGCCGGTTGAACGGCAGCGGGAACAATCGCATCGCAGTACTTCTCCACCATCGCAGTGGCCCGACTTGCTAAATTGCCGAACGCGTTGGCCAAGTCGCTCGTATAGCGCTCTTCAAATCGTTCCCACGAAAAATTTCCATCAGCATCAAATGGCACTTCGCGCAACAACACGTAACGGAACGCGTCCACGCCGTATCGATCAATCGCTTCGCCCAAGTCGAGCTTCACTCCGGCACTCTTGGAGAAGCGCTCACCGCCGAGCTGTACGAACCCGTGTGCCCACACCTGCTTCGGCAACGGAAGTCCTGCAGCTTCGAGCATCGCCGGCCAGATCACCGCGTGAAAACGCGTGATGTCTTTGCCGATGATGTGTACATCGGCAGGCCAGCGCGTTTCGAAGCCCGCTTCGGGAAACCCAGTCGCCGTGAGATAGTTGGGTAGCGCATCAAACCAAACGTACGTGCCTTGGCGTTCTCCACTCGACAATGGTAACGGAAACGGCACCGCCCAATCCAGCCGAGAACGTGATGCGGAAACGTCTTCGAGCCCCTGAGCAAGAAGGCCAAGGATCTCGTTCCGCCGGCTCTCAGGTTCGATATACGACGGATTGGACGCGAGCAGCGCTTGCAGAAACGGCTGATACTTGGACAGTCGGAAAAACCAGTTGCGCTCTTCCACCTCTTCCAAGGTGCGCGTGGGATGCAGCAAGCACCGGCCGTCAACGATATCGGCATCCTGCTTAAACGCTTCGCACCCAACGCAATACAACCCGCGATACGAACGCTCGTAGAAGTCATCGGGATTGCGCTCGGCAATCCGACGTATGAGCGCTTGCACGCCAACCTTGTGGTGCGTGTCTGTGGTACGAATAAACTGATCGTACTGTACGTTCAATCGCGCCCACATGGCCTGAAAACGCGTTGCGATTTCGTCAGCGAACGCGAGCGGCGTTACGCCAAGCGCAGCCGCTGTTTGCTGCACCTTTTGCCCGTGTTCGTCCATGCCCATCAGCAGGTGCACGTCGAAACCCGCGAGGCGGTGATAGCGCGCGATGACGTCGGCGCCAATCTTCTCCAGCGCGTGTCCGAGATGCGGATCACCATTCGCGTAGTCGATCGCGGTTGTCAGATAGAAACGCGGCACGTCAGTTGTCGAGAGTAGTATCGTTTGCATCAGCATCATCATCCACGGCGTCGTTCGCCGCTGGTGCACCCTCACTATCACCGACGCGCCGTTGCTCCGCCGCGCGGAGACGACGTCCACCGCGTCGTCCGCGACGACGCTTTCGTCGCGGCTCATCGTCTTCGTTGCCGTCGGCAACGATCGCGTCAGGTGCGACCGGCTCGGCGATCGTTTCACCGACAATCACGTGCGCAATGAGAACGCTGACAGATTGAACACCATCGTCGATGTCCTCCACCTCGTCGGCAACAGCCACCGTTGCCACGGGGGAGTCAACGTCAATCGCCATCTCCTCACGATCACGCGATACGTCCGTACGTTCTGTGGCCGTCGAATCGCCGAAGCTCCCGACTTCCGCACGCAAATCTGCCAGTAAGACAACCCGAGAGTCCCCTTCGGCCGTGCGCAACGTGATGCGCTCGTTGAATATGTCGCACGCGATCACCCTCTCTTCGCCCAGCGACGTCTGCAAAATCTTGCCTTCCTTCGGAAAACGCCGACGACTTTGCACATAGAACTCATGCTCGTAGCGCAAGCAGCACATAAGACGTCCGCACGCGCCAGAAATTTGTTGCGGATTGAGCGACAACTTTTGATCTTTTGCCACGCCAAGGTTTACTGGGCGCAAATCGGGAAGCCACGACGCTGAGCAATACTCGCGCCCACACCGGCCGATGCCGCCCAAGCGCTTGGCTTCGTCACGCACGCCAATCTGTTTGAGCTCGATCCGAGTGCGAAACATTGCCGCTAAGTCGCGTACCAACGACCGAAAATCGACGCGACGCTCCGCTGTGAAATACAACGTCAGCTTGCGACGGTCCCATTGCCACTCAGCGTCCGTCACCTTCATCACTAAGGCGTTGGCTTTGACGCGTTCCATCGCTTTCCGACGCGCATGCTCGTTCTCGGCGCCGAAATCGCGCGCTTTGACGTTTTCGTCAGTGGTGGCGAGTCGTAACGCGGTGCGGGGCGGCGGCGTGGAACCACACCCATGAGGGCACCCGTTGCATCGCACTTCGGCCAGCTGACCCGTGGCGTGCACGTGACCAAAATCTTCCCCGCGATCTGCCTCGACAATCACGCCCGCCTTAAGCGGAGGTGCACTGTCGCCAGTCCACTGGAAGAACTCTTTGCGGTTGCCTCGAAAGGCGACTTCGATGAGATGCGGCACGCGGGCGACGCTACTCCGTAAATTGACCCATACGCAGAAACTTCTCGCGCCGCCGACGAACCAACTTGTCCGGCTTCAGCTTCTGCAACTCTTCGAGATTGCGAATCAGCGTCTCACGCAGCGAAGCGGCGGTGGTCTCATGATCAGAGTGTGCACCACCGATTGGCTCCGGAATGATCTCGTCCACCACTTTGAGTTCGATCAAATCGGCCGAGGTGAGCCGCAACGCTTTTGCGGCCTTTTCACGCAGCTCCGGGCTTTTGCCGTCCTTCCACAAAATGGACGCGCAACCTTCTACCGTGATGACCGAGTACACCGCATTCTCGAGCATAAGCACACGATCAGCCACGCCGAGCGCAAGCGCACCCCCGGAGCCGCCTTCACCAATCACGGTGGCAATGATTGGCACCTGCAATTGGCTCATCTCCAGCAAGTTACGCGCAATCGCCTCGCTTTGGCCACGCTCCTCCGCACCAAGCCCCGCCCATGCGCCCGGCGTATCGATGAACGTAAGCACCGGCACCTGAAATTTCTCGGCGAGTTTCATCAAGCGCAGTGCCTTGCGATAACCCTCCGGATGCGGCATGCCGAAGTTACGCTTCAGATTCTCTTTTGTATCGCGACCACGTTGATGTCCGATTACCATCACCGTCTCACCATCAAGGCGCGCCCAACCGCCGATAATGGCCGCGTCGTCCCGATACTGCCGATCGCCGTGCAACTCGATAAAGTCTGACATGGCGAGTCGGATATAGTCCGCAGTAAATGGACGACGGGCAATGCGAGCCACCTGCACGCGCTGCAACGGCGTGAGGTTGCGGTAGATCTCCACGCGTACTTCGGACAACTTTTTTTCGAGCGGAAGAAGGGCCTCGCTGACATCGAACGCGCCTTCCGCGGCGCGCTTCTTCACTTCCTCTATCTGCTTCTCGATGTCCGCGATGGGACGTTCGAACTCGAGAACGGGGGCGGTGGCCATGACGTTACGGTCGAAAGGAAACGGCGAGGTTAGCCGCCGGCGCGCACAAGGCGCACACGGTCGCTACCCAACAGCGCACGAAGATCAGACAGCACGACCGGTGACGCCGCCACGGTGAGCGTACGCGAGCGAAAGCGCACCTGCTCACCGTTATCGTCGTGCCAACGGAGCTCGACGGGGGCCGCACCTTGGTGCGACTCCAGTGTGATGCGCACATCGTCCATCACGGAAGGCACAAGGTCGCTGCCTCCAGTCAGCTCAATGGCCACGGCAAGGTCTCCGCTCGTGCGAACCTCGGTAAAGCGCGTAACAGCCTCAACGATGAACGTTGGATCTTCCACATCTTGATCGCGTCGTGAATAACCGCCCTTTAACAGGAGCGGCACGTCGGGTCGGACACGGTCGGCAATGACTGCCCATGCCTCCGGAAAAACCAACACTTCAGAAGATCCGGTAAAATCCTCCACTGTCAACCGGGCAAACTCAGCACCAGAGCGCTTGGCGACTTGCCGTTTGATCGCTGACACGACCACGCCAATGGTCACCGGCTCAATCGTCCACGTGCCGAGCTGCGCAACCGTGTGCGACGCGAAGAGCTCGCATTCTGTCCGAAACGGCTCCAACGGATGACCAGAAATGTAAAAACCGAGCAGTTCTTTCTCGCGCTGAAGACGCTCACTTTCCGACCAGACCGCCGTGTTGGGTAGTGTTGGCTCTGGTGCAGGAGTAGCGTGCATGTCATCGCCCCCCCCAAGATCACCGAAGAGCGACCCTTGCCCAATTTCTGCCTCACCTTGCCGCAGCGATGCTTCGTTAATCGCATGATCGAGCGCTGCAAGTAACTGCGCGCGGTGCCCGCCTAATCCGTCACAGGCGCCCGTTGCAATCAGCGCCTCAAACACGCGCTTGTTGCACACGCGTAGGTCAACACGCGAACACACATCGTACAGCGAAGCAAACGGACCGGCCGCACGCGCCGCAAGTAATGAATCAATCGCCCCACGACCCACATTACGAACGGCGCCGAGTCCAAAGCGCAAACGCGTCGCGCCATGCACAGTGAAACGCCATCCCGATTCGTTGACATCAGGTGGCAACACTTCAAGACCCATCTCGCGCGCTTCCGCGATGTACTTGATGACTTCTTCCGTTTTCCCAATCTGCGCCGACAATAACGCCGCCATAAACTCGGCAGGATAGTGCGCTTTCAGCCACGCGGTATGATACGCAAGAACGGAGTAGGCGACGGAATGACTTTTGTTAAATCCATATCGTCCAAACGTCTCGATCTGCGCCGACAGTTCGTCGATGACTTTCGGGTCGTGCCCTTTCGCAACGGCCTTCGTGACAAACTTCCCGAGTTCTTTTTTAATCAGCTCCGCATCTTTCTTGCCCACCGCCTTCCGGAGCACGTCCGCTTCTGCCAGCGAAATACCCGCAATCACCTGCGCCAATCGCATCAACTGTTCTTGATACGTGATAACGCCGTACGTTGTACTGAGAATCGGCTCCAGCTCAGGCAACGCATACGCCACTGGCTCTTCGCCGCGCTTACGTCGGATGTACACGTTATGCATGCCCGCGTCCAACGGCCCCGGACGCAACAACGCATTCGACGCCACCAAGTCGTCAAAGCGGTCGCACCGCATACGTTTCAGTACATCCGTCGCGAGCGGCGATTCAAATTGAAACACGCCCGCCGTTCGACCGGCGCGCAGCAGCCGATACGTGTCCGGATCGGTGAAGCCGCGCTCCTCGAGCACCACGACAACGCCACTACGTTGCTTAATCAGCGCGAGCGTATCGCTGATGACCGTGAGCGTGGTGAGTCCAAGAAAATCCATCTTCAACATGCCCGCGTGCTCGAGCGCGTTCATGTCGTACTGCGTGACAATCACGCGCTCGTCGTCGCCTGATCCGGAGCCTTTCGTGGCCTGCGTGCAGATCGGCACAAAGTCGACGAGCGGTCCTGGTGCGATCACAACGCCCGCTGCGTGAACGCCCGTGTGACGAGACAATCCTTCCAGTGAAATGGCAAAGTTCAGCAGCTGGGTGTACCGCGGATCGTCAGCATATAAGCGCTTGACCTCCGGCACTTGCACGATCGCCTGCTTCACCGTCAACGAGAAGTTCGGTGCATTGGGGATCAGCTTCGCCAACGCATCCGTCTCACTCGGCGTGAACCCAAGCGTGCGCCCGACATCCTTGATCGCGGCGCGTGACTTCATCGTACCAAACGTGACGATCTGACCGACGGAGTCCTTGCCGTATTTATTGCGCACGTACTCGATCACTTCACCGCGACGTTCGAAGCAAAAATCAACGTCGACGTCGGGCATCGACACGCGTTCGGGATTCAGAAACCGCTCAAAGAGCAAATCAAACTCGAGCGGACATACATCGGTGATGCGGAGCGCGTACGCGACCAACGAACCAGCCGCGGACCCGCGTCCCGGACCAACGGGAATGCCGAGATCACGCGCCGCTTTGATAAAGTCAGCGACAATCAAAAAATAGCCAGCGTAACCCGTCTTCGTGATCACATCGAGCTCATACTCCAGCCGATCACGCACCTCGTCACGAAACGGATCACCGTAGCGCAGCGTCGCGCCGTCCGTCGACAATCGCACAAGCAGTTCGTTCTCGCTCGCCACGCCGTCCGGCAACGGGAACGATGGTACGTAATACTTCTTCGCGAACTGCACATCGACTGACTCACCGATGGCCAACGTATTCGTGAGCACATCGTCGCGTCCGGGAAAAAATGGACGGATCTCGTCGGCGGATTTGAAGTACAAGCCGTCGTCGTAGTGCATGCGATCGCGATCATTGCGGTCTTTGCCAAGGCCGATACACAACAACACGTCATGCGCGTCGTGATCTTCGTGTCGCAGAAAGTGCGCGTCATTTGTCGCGACCACGGGCAGACCAAGATCATCCGCGAGGGAAAGAATCTTCGCGTTGAGCGTGGCTTGTCCTTCACTCGTGTGCGCTTGTACTTCGAGGTAGTAACGATCTGTAAACAGTTCCGCATACCACGCCGCCGCCTCACGCGCCTCCGCCATGCGATCGGCCATCAAATGCGACGCCACTTCTCCAGCCAGACAAGCAGACGACACAATGAGCCCTTCAGAATGCGCCGCCAGCAGTTCGCGGTCGATGCGCGGCTTCGTATAGAACCCTTCGGTGTATCCCAACGATGAGAGCTTGACCAGATTGCGGTAGCCGATCAAATCGCGCGCAAGCAGGACGAGGTGGTAATACGGCTTCACACCTGGTGCCGGACGCCCACGCGTGCGACGGTCACCGGGGGCAACATAGGCCTCCATTCCGATGATCGGCTTGATCCCAGCCTTTCGCGCCTTTTCCTGGAATTCCCAGGCGGCGTGCATGTTCCCGTGATCAGTAATCGCGAGCGCCGGCTGTTCGTACAGCTTGGCGCGATCGATCAGATCATCGATACGATTCGCGCCGTCGAGGAGCGAATACTCGGAGTGACAATGCAGGTGGACGAACGACATGGACTGAGAAAGATAGCCGAGCGTGCACCGACATGGCAGCGCGTGCGAAAGCGCGGTGCTGTCGCGGCGACAATTTCCGCCTGCTTCTTGGGCGCGCTCACCTTGACACCGATGGGGTGCTACATCTCACGCGCCGCTATGGAAGAGGCGCGCATCTTATCTCGTCGGCAACCGATCAGTCGGATCGTTAATGACAGCGCGACCGACGCTTCCACGCGCGCCAAACTCGCGTTGGTGATTGCAGCCCGCGCGTTTGCTGTCGATTCGCTCGGGCTCAAAGCGGGCAAAAGTTTCACCTCCTATTCGAAACTGAGTCGGGACACGTTGGTGCTCGTGCTCTCCGCCGCCTATCGGGATCGCCTCGAGCGCAAAACATGGTGGTTTCCCATCGTCGGCAGTTTTCCGTACAAAGGCTACTTCGATTTTGCGGAGGCCAAGAAAAACGCAGCCCGCCTCCGCGCCGAAGGTTTTGATGTGACCCTCGGCGCGTCGTCCGCATTTAGCACACTGGGTTGGTTTAATGACCCGCTCGTGAGCACCACCGTCGCGCAAGATTCAATCGTACTCGCCAATACGGTCCTTCACGAACTTCTGCACAATACCTTTTTTGCGAAAGGGCGTGTGCCTTTCAATGAATCGTTTGCCAGCTTCGTAGGGGGCCGCGGTGCAGAACACTTTTTTCGCGCACAGGGCGACACGGCATCTACTCGCCGCGCCGTTGACGACTGGCACAATGATCTGGTGCTCGGCGCCTTTTGGGCGCGACTGTCACACGAAATCGATAGCGTGTTTGCACTATTGCCGGCTGATGCAACGGCCTCGCGAATTACCGCACGCGATACGGTGTACGCGCGCGCGCGCCGCCGACTCGTGGACAGTGTCGCTCCAGACCTGCGTGACTACCCGAAAGGTTGGGCGCAACGCGTTGCGCTGAACAACGCAGTGTTGCTCTCGCGACGCGTGTACGCTGAAGAATTGGACGGGTTTGATTCGGTGTACGTTGCGGAAGGCCGAGATCTTCGAAAAGCGATCGCGAAGATTATTGCGCGGGCGCAGGCCTCGACGCCGTGATTCACCGACGCGCACAGCCGCTTACGGCACGCGACTTTCCGGCAGCAACACGAATCGAACGCGATTGCTTTCGTCCAGATAGATCTTCGCTGCCGCAGCCAGTTTCTCCGCAGAGAGTGCCGCGATCACTGCATCGTCGCTGAACACGGTAGTGGGATCATCCCCGTTCTCCACGCGTTCACGAAGCACGCCCGCCCACCATCCATTCTGTTTGTGCGCCACTTCTCGTTCACGACGCTGCTGTTCACGCACGCGCTCCACTTCAGCCGCGGTTGGCGGTACTCGGCGCAACGAGTCGAGTTCTTGTAGCACAGCCTTGTACAGAGTGTCCGCCTTCTCGGGCGCCGAACCATAGTTGATGGCCACTTGCCACTCTTGGCGCGGCTTCCTCGAAAATGCCGTGCTCACACTCACGGAGTACGTACCGCCAAGCGCCTCACGCAAGCGATCCAGCAGTCGCATTTGCAGTACCTCACCAACAGACGACAGCAAATACGCCTGTTCGCGGCTCCAGACACCCTTGCCGGCCACGAGCAGCGCGGTCTGACTCTGCGGTGCGACACCCTTGCGCACAATTTTCTCGATGTGCCCCGTGAGCTGTTGGGGAGCAACGTCGCGGAATGTTTCTTTTCGGTTCGTTATCGGTAATGCGCCGAGCCACTGCGCTGCTAATGGCTTGAGCACCGCGAGATCGACGTTGCCAACAAACAGAAACGTAAAGTCGCTCGCGTCGGCGAAACGATCGCGGTAAATGGCCAGCATTTGCGCCAAATCCAACTCTTTGAGCATCGCGACTGATAACGGACGAACGCGTGCGCTGCCATTCGCAAGCGTGACTTGCACAGTGTCGCTGAAGACTGCGGCAGGATTCGCATCCTTATTCCGCAGTGCGTTTTCAAACTGTTGCAACAGTGCCTGAAATGCCGTGGTGTCAGCCCGCGGAGCGGTCATGCGCAACCACACGAGCTGCAGGAGCGTTTCCAAATCCTTCGGCGACGCTCGGCCGTTTAACCCTTCACTCAAATCGGAGATGTACGGCGTCACGCCGGCAACCTTGCCGGTCAGTTTCTTGTTCAGATCGATCAGCGAAAATTCGCCAACGCCACCGCGCTCGAGTACCGTCGTTGTGAATGCGGTGCGAAACACCGCACTATCCGGCGCCAGGCTAACTCCACCCGGACTCCACGCGGACATCACCACCTGATCCGCACTAAAATCGGTTGGCTTGACCAAAACCCGTACGCCGTTCGACAGCGTCCATTCAGTCACACCGATAGACTCGTATTTCCTCTCGGCCACCACTCGCCCAGCGGCGGGCACAAACTTCACAAGCGCGCCCTCGGCAACGGTTTCCGTCCATGCGGTGATCGGCGCGGCTGCCACTTGTTTAAAAACGCCACGCAATTCCGCGTCGGTCGGCACGCGTAAGCCTGTCTTGTCGGGCATGGACACAGTAATCACGCGATTTGCTTCGCCGATGCGCGACTTACCGAGGCTATTCAACTCTGCGAGCGTGACACTCGGCAGTACGTGCTTGACCATGGCAAATTCAAATCCGATTCCCGGAATCGCATCGCCAGATAAGAAGTTGTCAATGTATTCCGACACAAACGAGCCGGACGGTGTTTTATCGCGCTCCGTATATGCGCGTTCGTATGAGCGCAAGAAGTTGGTGCGGGCGCGATCAAGTTCGCTTTGCAAAAATCCAAACTGTTGAACGCGTGCGGACTCGGTCAGCAGCACGTGCAACGCTTCAACAATCTTGCCTTCTTTCGCATTCGCGTTCAGCGAGTAGTAATCGGCGCCTCGTACCAAGTTGCCACCACCCGCGCCCGCTCCTGCGAACGGCGCACCCGGCTTCTGCGACAATTCACCGAAGCGCGCATTGAGCATGCTATCGTACAGACGCTGCATCAGCACGTGCCGCAGTTCACCAACCGTTTTGGTATTTGTTGGTGGAAGTTTCCACAACACGCCAACAGACGATGACGTCAATTCGCGATCGGTCGCGATGGTCACCAGAGTTGAGTCATGTTTCGGAACGCTGGCCACCGTTCTCGCACGCGGTGCAGCGCGGCGCGCGATCGGTCCAAAGGTGCTTTTGATGATCGATTCGAGTCGCGCTGGATCTGCATCACCAACGGCGATCACGGCCATCAAGTCCGGGCGATACCAATCACGCCAGAAGCGGCGCAGTAAGGATGCGTTGGCGGTCTCGAGCGCTTTCGGATCACCAATGGGGATGCGTTTCGCGTACCGTGAGCCGCGAAAGAGCACCGGAAATTGCTTCGTGCGAATGCGCTCACTGGCGCCGAGTCCATCGCGCCATTCGGACAGTACGACGCCGCGTTCGGCTACGACATCGAGCGAGTCGAACAGGATGCCACTCGCCACATCACCCAGAAATCGAAAGCTCTTTTCCAGAATGCCGGCGCTATCCGTGGGCACGGGCAAGATGTACACCGTCTCGTCGAAGCTCGTATACGCGTTCAAGTCTGCGCCAAAACGAACGCCGATCGATTCAAGGTATTTCACGATATCATTTTTCGCGAACGATTTCGTTCCGTTGAACGCCATGTGCTCGATGAAGTGCGCGAGCCCTTGTTGGTCATCGTCTTCAAGAATCGATCCGGCATTGACCACGAGCCGAAGCTCGGCGCGTTGCTCGGGCTTGGCGTTGCGGCGCACGTAGTACTTGATCCCGTTTGACAGGGTGCCAGTGCGCACCGTGGGATCGGTCGGCAACGTGGCGCTCAGCGCGAACGAATCTTTGACAACGGCAGCGTTTGCGGCCGATTTTGGACGTGCCTTCGCGGCTGTCGCCTGCGCATTCGCATGGCTCGCGGCAGCACTACCGACCGCGAAGATCGCGATGGCCTGCAATGAACGGACAGAAATCGAAATCATCTGAGAAATGCTGAAGTGTTTACGAATTGCGTTTGGCGATAGGCGCACCGCTATAGAGACGAAACTAATTAGGGATTAGGGAATAGGGATTAGGATCGGAACGGCCGGTTAGTCCCTAGTTCCTATTCCCTAGTCCCTAATCCCTAGCCCCAAACCGCCCTCTCAGCAACGCCCGTAAGTCCACCGTGGCTTCCGCTCTTGGCGGCGGTAGCGCTTGCACCGGATCTGCACCCAACGTAACGCGCTGCATTGTCGCTCGAACGCCCGGGTCTAAAAAGCGTGATAGCTGCCCGAAGGCGAAGTCAGCTCCGGTGCGCGTCGCGTAGCTGTGCAGCGGATACGTGACAAAGAGTTGATCGCGGCTTCGTGTCATCGCGACATAAAGCAGTCGACGTTCTTCTTCGACTTGCGCTTCATCACCCGCCGCGCGCGCCATCGGGAAAATGCCATCGGCCGCGTGAATCACGAACACTACATCCCATTCTTTGCCTTTCGCCGAGTGCGCCGTGGATAAAATGAGT
>JANYHT010000061.1 GCA_025358925.1 Gemmatimonadaceae bacterium
GCGAGTGAACTGCGCACGGCGTTTCAAATTGGCTTTGTGATTTATTTGCCGTTCATCATCATTGATGCTGTGGTGGCGTCGGTGCTCATGAGCATGGGTATGATGATGCTACCGCCGGCTATGATTTCGCTGCCGTTTAAATTGCTGTTGTTTGTGTTGGTGGATGGGTGGAGTTTGACCATCCAGGCATTGGTGCAGAGTTTTAAGTAGCGGCGAGGTTAAGCAACTGCTTTCACGACAACGCTGACAAGCACCCACGTTCCCTTGCGCAAGTCAAATTGAAGTTTGCGCACAGAACCACCGATCCCGGCACCATTTCTTCCAAGCTCTGAGCGGTGATAGGGTCCAGTCTCTAGTGAAATTGACTTTCCTCGAACGAGCCAAATTGGATTGAAGAAGCGCAGCGCGGTGACTGCCGACCTTCACGCGATCATCCGCGAACCCGAGCGGAGCCACCAGTCTATCGAATGCTTCAGCGTCCACCACAATCGCGTCGGTCGACGGAACAAGCCGACCTCCGCTGTCATCCGTCAGATTGAGCATGGCAGAAATGGCATCTCGCAAAAGTCGATGACCGGACAAGGTTACCTTGCGCACCCGCGTTCGAGCACGCAGCGGCGACGACGAGGAATGCGACCACAAGGTGTCGAGCTACAGTATGCAAGTGAGTTCCGTTTGAACATGCTACGTCGTAATCGTGCGAGCTACAGCAACGGTTTACGCCTCACGAGCCGCCATAGCAACGTACCGATACCGATAACAACAATGATCGTGCCCGCCTTTAGCAGAGGCGATTGCCATGAGCCGCGAGGTATGAGTAGCGCGATCATGACCAGCGCTATCGAAAGCGGCATCAAGCTTAAGTACACTAAGGTCGCTGGTGAACTCCCGCTCCGAGCGGACAACCACAGCCGTTTCAATCCCATCGAAAGCATTACTCCAAAGGCTACAAGTTCCAGAAGTCGCGCAATGTTGGTCGAACTACTTTCGTCGACTGTTCGGAGGAGCAGCACGACGGCGACGACGATGACAACGTGCGGCAGAAAGAGAAGAAAGCTCTGCAATACACGATTTCGCGACTGGAGCGGGCCGACGTTTTTTTGTGTTGTCATTCGCTGTCTCCTCGGATTGGTCTATATCCACGCTATGATCCTACCGATCACGGCATCGCACTCAGCGTAGTGCGAGAAGTATCGACTCAACTTACGAAGGCGCGGTATCTGACCCCACACGCCCACACTCAGAGTTATCGCCAACAATGCATACCGGACAACGCTTTGCATTGGGGACAATGCGATAAGCGCCAAAAGCTGCACTGCACTGACGCTGAGAATTGCTCGAACCTTCTGTTCTCGTAATATGAATGATGACCATCCCATGATGCAGAGTATCGACAATACACCCGCCACTGAGCCGACTACGATTGGAATTAAGTATCCGACCGTCGTCCAAGTGGGCCACGTGGACATTTTACCCTCCCTTTCCCCTTTGAGAATACAAGTCATCCAGCGTGAGCAACACCGCATGACGATGCGTTGTTCGCACCGCATCGGCAAAATCCGATGCGAATCCACCCGCTGCAACCCACACTATCTGCGCGTCGGGATCCAATGCCTCATGCGCCCATCCTTGTCCCGCGTGCGCCAAACGTTTGAGCTTGGCGATATGCTGATGTTGCCATGACGACGCAAGCGGTTCGGCATTCCACTTGATGCCGCCGGTCATCATGCGACCGTCAGCGAGTCGACTCACTACATCGACTTCAAGTGATGCACCGTCACGATCCTTGCCTTCCCAACGTCCCCACTGTTGCTCCATCGGCAGATCACGCAATGGTTGCAAACGTCGATAGGCCTGTTGCGCGATCTGTTCAAACTGTAAGCCCACATACGTGTTGAACTGCTTTGCAATCTGCGCGTCGAATACTGCCCGCGCGTCGTATTGCTCAAGCATGCCTTGATATCGTGTGACAAACGTGAAGTAGAACGCCAGCGCCGGATCTGCGAGACGATAGCGATACGACTGCGTATTCTTCGCGGCAAAGTTGCGCTCCTTGCGCACGTAGCCTAATGCAATGAGTCGTTCGAGTTTGTCGCGCGTGGCCGTGAGGTCGGCGGTGCCGATCGCTGCATCTTGCTGAATGCGATTCAGCTCTGTGTTCCCCGCGCCGATTGCACGCAACAGCGCGTTGTACGTCGCGTGGTCTCGCAATCC
>JANYHT010000012.1 GCA_025358925.1 Gemmatimonadaceae bacterium
TTCAATTCACCAAGCTGCGCATCAGTAAACCCCGTCCCCACTCGGCCCGCATAGACAAGCGTTCCGTTCACCATATCAGCAAGCAACAACGCGCCGACATACGAACGGCTGCCCTTGGGCGCCGTGTATCCCACGATAACAAAATCGCCGGTGCGATCGGTTTTGAATTTGAGCCACGCATCGCTGCGACCACCGCGATACCGGCTATCGGAACGCTTTGCGATCATTCCTTCAAGACCCATCGCAGCAACCTGCGTGAGAAAACGTTCGCCCTCCCGTTCGACATGATCAAGCGTGCGTAACGGACCAAGTTTTGGCAGATGTTCAAGCAACAACGCTTTGCGCTGCGACAACGGCAGCGTGCGTAAATCAAAATCCTCAAACGCCAGCACATCAAATACGTAAAACGTTGCTGGCAGCTCTACAGCCGCGCGTTGAATTTCAATGGGTGATGACAAACGACCACGCCGTTGCAACATCGAAAAACTTGGCTTGCCTTCCGCATCGAGCACCACCACTTCACCGTCCACAATGCAATCAGTGAATGGCAATGCCTTCACCGCGCGCGCAATTTCTGGAAATACCGCTGTGTAATCATTACCGTTTCGTGTCAGCAGCAATGCTTCTCCGCGCGACTTACTCGCGATCAGTCGGTATCCGTCAAGCTTCAATTCAAAGAGCCACCCATCACGCGTAAACGGCGTGTCGCTTGGCTCCGCCAACATCGCGTCCACCGTGCGCGGATCAACCTTCAGACGCGGTGCCGACGTCTGCTCAAGCGCAGTGCGCAACGCACCGGCTGGCGTGCGACCTTCCTTCACATCCTCCACCGTCAGACCCGAAAGTACCGACTCTTCGGGAAACTGATCACCAGGTTGCCGCACCCACTCGTCGCGTTCCTTGATCAGCAGCCAGTCGCGATCACTCGATTTGATTTTGACCAGCGTCCATTTGCCCCGCAGCTTGTACCCGCGCAATTCGAACAGCAGTTTTCCTTTGGCGAGTCCCTCACGCCAATCCTCAAGCGGCACCCACTCGCCACGGTCCCACACAATGATGCCGCCCGCCCCGTAGTTACCGCTCGGTATGATGCCCTCAAATTCGCCGTACTCGATGGGATGGTCTTCCACCTTCACCGCAAGCCGCTTGTCGTTCGTATCAAGCGACGGTCCCTTGGGCACCGCCCACGAACGCAGCACACCATCCATTTCCATGCGCAAATCAAAGTGCAATTGACGCGCAGCGTGCTTGTGCACAACGAAGAGTCGGCCGAGGACGTTGGAGATGCGGCCAACGGGCTCGGGTGATGTGTCGGATGACCGCTTCGCGCGATACGCCGCCAGCGTGTCCGGCACCACTTCACCCAGCGGTTGATTCTCGTCGGTCCCGTCGGTCATAGTTTATTCGAGCGGTTCACGCGTTCCATCCTGTCTCCGGTGCGACCATGGCAGCCAGATCCATCGCCAACGCGACGATTTCTTTCGGTCTCGTTTCCGTCCCCGTCAATTTGTACTCCTCGGCAGAGTCCAAGGCGAGCGTCTCGTTCAACATGCTGCACAAGAAATGCGGCTCGCGCTTGAAACAGCAATACATCTGCACGAAAGACCAAGAAATCGTCACGCGCGACGAAACAGTGAAGGGATACGAGTTCGCGAAAGATCAGTATGTGATTTTGTCTGCGGAAGAACTCAAGGCACTCGACGAGAAAGCCACGGGTGCAATCGACATTCTCGAGTTCGTGCCATTAGCCAAAGTAGAGCGCGTCTACCTTGAGAAAGTGTACTACCTCGGCCCCGATAAGGGCGGTGATCGCGCGTACCGACTACTGGCTGCCGCACTTGAAGAGACGGGACTCGCAGCGCTTGGTCAATATGCTGCGCGCGGTTCGCAATACCTCGTGTTACTGCGCCCTTCAAATGGGGTGATCGTGATGGAGCAGTTGCACTACGCTGACGAAATACGCGCCACCACCGAAGTCACCATTCCCGCTGGCGATATCAAACCAATGGAACTCGCAATGGCGAAACAACTCATTGCGCAGACGGCGAGCGAAACGTTTGATCCGGAAAAGTACAAGGACACCGTGCGCGAACGCGTGATGGAGACCATTCAACGGAAGGTGGACGGACAAGACATCACCTCCGACGCGAAGCCCGAAGGTGCAACAAAAATTCTCGACCTTATGGAAGCGCTGAAGGCCAGCCTCGCTGCGCCAGCGGCCGATACAGAGGCGTCTAAGCGCAAGCGGAAAGCGTCGTGAAACTGCTCGCTGGCACAAGTGGTTACGCATTTAAAGAATCGAAAGGCACGTTCTATCCCGACGACCTCCACGATGACGCGATGCTCGGCCACTATGCATCGAAGTTCGCGACGGTCGAGATCAACAATTCGTTTTATCGACTGCCGAAGGAACACGTGCTGCTTGAGTGGGCAACACAGGTGCCCGACGCATTCACGTTCTCGATTAAAGCCAGTCAGCGCATTACGCATTATGCGCGACTCAAGCCTGAGTGTGCGAGCGCGCTCGAGTTTCTGTTGAAGAACACCTTGTCACTTGGCGCGAAGCTCGGTCCAATACTGTTTCAACTGCCGCCTAATTTGAAGAAAGATATTGACCGGTTGCGGGTGTTTTTGGAGATGCTGCCCGCAGACCGTCGCTACACGATTGAGTTTCGACACGAAACGTGGTTTACCGACGATGTGTTTGATGCATTGCGCGCGCGCGATATTCCGCTGTGCATCATTGATCAACCGGAGTTTGCATCACCGATCGTTGCAACGGCGACATGGGGATACGTGCGGCTGCATCGATTTGACTATGACGCAGCGGCGTTGGACGTGTGGGCGAAGCGAATAGGTGAGCAGCCGTGGAGTGAGGCATTCGTGTACTTCAAGCATGACGAGGGTGCAGGCTCGGGGCCTCCGGCCGTGGATGGATTTGTGAAGGCGTTCGGGCAGTAGCCCGATATGTTTGACATACGGTATGTCATTGACATATATTTGACATATGATACGAACAACGGTGCGCCTTCCCGATGATTTGCTGGAAACCGCCAAGGAACGGGCGCGACTTACTGGACGCAGTTTGACTCAGCTGCTTGAGGATGCCGTTCGCGCTGAGCTTTCGCATTCGCCGCCGAGTGCGCGTGTTGCTGAGCGTTCTCCATTGTATCGAGTTCATGGTGATCAAGCGGTGCTTCCGCGGACAAACTCTGAACGAGCGGAGTCGATCGCGTCGCATCGAGCACAGATCGCGGCACAAATCGCGGAGCTGCAAATGTTTTTACGTGAACAGCCTGATCGGGATGGTCGCTCTGCAGATGAGATCATCGGCTACGACGCACAAGATGTACTAAGGTAAGCGATCGGAATCCGCGCGGCTCTGATGAACGCCGTCATGGCAGCGCCGAACAATGATTTTTCTC
>JANYHT010000069.1 GCA_025358925.1 Gemmatimonadaceae bacterium
CGCCGATTGCACGTAACAGCGCGTTGTACGTCGCGAGATCGCTTAGTCCTTGCTCTTGTACCAATGCGGTTTCCACGAGCTGTCGAACCGTCCCTTCCCGCGCGAGACACAGCGTCGCAATGTTGTCAACGAGGGAGTGACGCGTGGTGATGCTGGCCAAGTAGCGCGGCGTACCTCCGAACACGCAGTACATCATGACGCGATCCCGCAGCGCCGAAAACGGTGCCAGCTCGGCGGCATACCAATAGTTGAACGGTTGTAAGCGACAGGTCCATTCAAACCGACCATACAACGGTGACCCGCTTTGATTCAGTGTTTCGAGCAGACGGATCGATGAACCGCACAGCACAAACACCAGGGATCGGTGCGGACGTTTCGCTTCCCACACCGCATTGAGTTGTAACGCAACATCGCGCAGTCCGTCGTCCGTACCGTCACTCAAATACTGAAACTCGTCGAGCACCACTACGAGCGGCCCAGTGCCGTCCATTTCAATCAAGTGACGAAAGATGTTACGCCACGACTGAAAGTCTTGGTCGTCCAGCTGCTCACCGGTAAAGATGCGCATCGCGTCGACTAATGCCGAGCGATTTTGACCCCCCGTCGTTTCAGCGGCCGTGAAGTAGAAGAGTCGCGTCTCGGTCGGCCATGCGTTTGTAATCAGGAACGTCTTCCCAACGCGCCTCCGTCCATACAGCAGCATGAGCTGCGGAGAGCCCCTTCCAAGAAGTCCCAAGAGGCGCTGCTGTTCAACTTCCCTGTCAACGAGTTTTGTCATTGTAGTGATGTAATACCTATAGTACTATGATGCAATAATCAGGATGAGTATTTATTGTGTCGTCTTACTATAGTAATATACTACTATACTTTATCATAAGTTACTTTGAATCGGCAATTATGCCCCGTTCCTCGGCAGTTTGTGCCGTAGCACACAGATTAATCCGCATTCGAAGTTTCGAAAGAAATCAATAAGCACTTGCGATTAAAAGAGTTACACATCGACCTCGACATCCAGCAGCGTGGTACGAGCCCTGCTTTATCGATGGTCGAGAGCGTCCGTCTGGCGACCTCCGCCTGCGCGGCGTGCTCCACCACTCGAATTGCCAACGCCCGATGTCGCACCAGCTGGTCATCGACTTAACGCGAGATGCCATCATCACGGCGCTGATGCTAGCGGCCCCGATGCTGCTCATTGCGCTGGGCGTCGGTCTCATAATCAGCATCATCCAATCGGTCACGCAAATCCAAGAACAGACCTTGGTTTTCGTGCCGAAGCTCGTGCTCGTTGGCGGTGCATTCATCGTCGGCCTGCCGTGGTTGCTGCAAATCCTCATTCGCTACACGCAACAATTGATTCGCGGCATTCCGACGATGGTGTCATGAACAATTTCGTCGCGGCAGGGCTCCCTGATTTTTTTGCGCCGGGCATTGCAACCGCATTCCTCCTGACCACGCTCCGCGTTGGTGGACTGCTACTCACCGCGCCCGTATGGTCAGCCAAAACCGTACCGATGAAGTTACGCACGGCATTGATGGTGATGTTCGCCATCATGATTGCGCCGTCGGCCAATGCCAGTGCGGATGTCGCCACGTTGCAACTCACGCCCGCGACGTTTCTCACCGAAACCGTCATCGGATTGATCATCGGACTCTGCGCGTCATTAACAATCGCCGCCGCAGAATTTGGTGGTGAGTTGATCACGACCACGATTGGTCTCTCGGGCGCCGCCATTCTCGACCCAACCAACAATACACAAGGTTCGGTCTTTTCAACGCTGATGCAGTTGCTCGCGCTTGCGGTGCTCTTGGTCAGCAATGGTCACATCATCATGCTGCAAGCACTCGCGCAGAGTTTTCACGCGATGCCATTAGGTGTCGTTCCCGATATACGCGCTGCCATGGGAGCGTTTGTGCCAACGGCGAAAGTGATCTTCACCTCAGGATTGCAGTTCGCGGCACCAGTCATCGCCGCGATCTTCGTAACCAATCTTGCGCTTGCCGTACTCGGTCGCGCCGCGCCGCAATTGCAGATCATGAGCGTGGCGTTTCCGCTGCAGATTGGTGTAGGACTGCTCACGTTTGCTGGCTCCATCGCGTTGATGATTCACGTGATGAGTGATTGGACGACGGGATTTAACGGCACGTTGGAAATATTCGCACGCGCCGCGCGCGTGGCGGTGCGCTGAGATGGCGGACGATGCCGGCGAAAAGACAGAAGACCCCACAGGCAAGCGCCTGGAGGAAGCGCGATCGCGAGGACAGATCGCAAAAAGTCCAGAGCTCATGACGGCCGTGCTATTGCTCGGATCGACGATGACGCTCTCGATGGCGGGACCAACGCTGTGGCGCTTCCTGCTTGATACGATGGGTCAGAGCTTGGCCACTTCATCTGATGTCGAACACGCCGGCGCTTCAGTCATTCCGTATATACAGTCAATGGGATTTCGCGCCATCGTCGCGATGGTCGGTGTCATGGGCGCGATGGCGGTTATGGCGCTTGCCGTTCAGGCCGCGCAAACCGGCTTCATGTTTTCGACCAAAGGGCTTGCACCCAAGTGGAACAAGCTCAATCCGATGAACAATCTCAAACGACTGCTTGGCAAACAGTCACTCATTGAGCTGGCGAAAGCATTGCTAAAAATGAGCATCGTCAGCTGGGCCGTGTACGCCACGCTCAGCGATGCATGGCCCGACATTCAAGGGCTGGCGCTGCAAACACCGACTGCCTTGCTCGCCGTCATACAGAAGTATTGCTTGGCGTTGTTGCGCAATGCGGGTTTGATGTTTCTCGCGCTCGCCGGTGCCGACTATGCGTGGCAGCGCTTTAGTACAACACAAAGCCTGCGTATGACGAAGAATGAAGTGAAGGAAGAGAACAAAGCGCAGGAGGGCGATCAGGGGATGAAGGGTCGTCGCCGAGCGATTGGTCGGGAACGTATACGTCGTCAGATGTTTGCTGCGGTGCCCAAAGCCGATGTGGTGATTGTGAATCCGATTCATATCGCCATCGCCATTAAGTACGATCCGAGCATTGCACCAGCGCCGTACGTGGTCGCACTCGGCCAACGCAAGATCGCGCTACGCATCAAAGAACTCGCCTTTCAGCACGGTGTGCCCGTCATTGAAAATATCCCGCTGGCGCGCGCGCTGATCGCATCAGCGAAAGTCGGTACTGTCATTCCGGTCGAGATGTATCTCGCCGTGGCTGAAGTGTTGGCGTTCGTGTTGAAGCAACGTGAACGCTATGGCTCGCGCTGGCGTGGAACGGTGGCCGCATGACCACCACGGCGTCGTCCGTTCCGTTCGAGAGTGCAAACTCGCGGAAGCGTGCCGAAGCGGCACTCGCGCTCTCCGTCGTACTCATTTTGGCGTTAATCGTTGTTCCGCTGCCGCCGGTGCTGCTCGACTTGTGTCTCGCGGCAAGCATCGGTCTGTCGCTCGTGGTGTTGCTCGTCGCGTTGTACACCACAAATCCGCTCGACTTCAGCAGCTTCCCAGCACTGCTGCTGTTGTTGACCCTGTTTCGTATTGGTCTCAACGTTTCGTCAACGCGACTGATTCTCACGCATGGTCACGCCGGCAAAGTGATCGAAGCGTTTGGACAGTTTGTGATTGGCGGAAACTACGCAGTTGGTATCGTCATTTTCCTGTTGTTGATCGGCATTAATTTCATCGTTATTACGAAGGGTGCTGGTCGTATCGCCGAAGTGGGAGCGCGTTTCACCTTGGACGCGATGCCAGGCAAGCAAATGGCCATCGACGCCGACCTCTCTGCAGGACTGATCGACGAAAAGGAAGCGCGTTCGCGCCGCAATGAAATCTCCCGCACCGCGGATTTTTACGGCGCGATGGACGGCGCATCCAAGTATGTAAAGGGTGACGCCGTACTCGGTCTGCTCGTGGTGGCGATCAACATTTTGGGCGGCATTTTCATTGGCGTTGTGCAGAAGGGCATGGACATCACCAAGGCGGCCAGCACCTACACACTGCTGACTGTTGGTGATGGCTTGGTGTCTCAAGTACCGGCGCTGATCATCAGCACCGCTGCCGGTTTGATGGTTACGAGCGCAACGGGTACAGATCGCATTGGCGTGGTGTTGAGCCGCCAATTGGGTGGACATCCGCGTGCCATGTGGATGGCGGCTGGTGTGCTGTCGTCATTCGCGCTTGTGCCGGGGCTACCGATGTTTCCGTTTCTTTCGCTGGGTATTGGCGCGGCGTTTCTCGCGCGATCAGCCAGCAAGAACGAAATCCGTCGCAATGCACTCGCGCTGGTGTCGGATGCGCCGGTTGCGGAAGCGCCCGCGCCGGCGGACCCGATGCGTGATCTGTTGCAGCTCGATCCGATCGAGCTTGAAGTGGGCTACGCGCTCATTCCGTTGGTGGACGAGGGACAGGGTGGTGATCTGCTTGAGCGCATTTCGTTGCTGCGCAAACAAGCCGCGCTGGAACTCGGCATTCTCGTACCGCCCATTCGTATTCGCGACGACATCCGCCTTCCCGCCAACGAGTATGTCATCAAGTTGCGCGGTTCCGAAGTTGCACGCGCGGAAGTGTTGCCACGGTTCATGATGGCGTTGGACACCGGTGGTGTTGTTGCAGAGATCGACGGGATGGAAACAGTTGATCCGTCGTTCGGTATGCCGGCCCGTTGGGTCGCGATGTCGCGTCGCACCGAAGCTGAAGCCTTAGGCTACGTCGTCGTCGAACCGACGACCGTGATTGCGACACATCTGTTGGAGACGCTCAAGACGAGCGCTGCAGATTTGCTTGGTCGCCAAGAAGTGCAAGAAATGGTGGAGACCCTGAAGAAGACACATCCGGCGCTTGTGGAAGAAATTATTCCGGGCAAGGTGTCGCTCAGCGTGCTGCATCGGGTGCTCCAGCGGTTACTGCGCGAGCGCGTGCCTATTCGCGATCTCGTCACGATTCTTGAAGCAATTGGCGATGGCGCAGAAACTACAAAGGATCCAGAAGCACTCACCGAAATTGTGCGCAGATCGCTTACCAACGTCATCGCGCGCCTGTTTGCCGATCAAAGCGGACTTGTTCGCGGCATCACGATTGGCGCGAAGCTCGAGTCGGCATTGCTCGGTCTTTTCTCTCCGCGTGGTGCGCAGCCGAACGCACCGATGCTCACGCCCGATTCGCTGGCCGCGATGCTACGCGACCTCAATCACATGGCAACCACTTATGCCATTGACGGACGCCCGTTGCCCCTCATCACACCGCCGTCGTTGCGCATTGGCGTTCGTCGTCTGATCGAACCCGTGCTACCGAGTTTGCCTGTGATCTCGCTGGCAGAACTGCCGCCGTCTATCACGCTCAGTAGCGTGGCCACTTGGGAAATGCAGCATGCCGCCACGCAATACGCAGGATCTTATGCCGCTTGAACGCATTCGCGGAGCAGACATTTCGCATGTCGCCGATCGTGCCCGCCGCACGTTGGGTGATGACGTCATGATCTTACACACGCGCATGGTACGCGAAGGTGGCGTGTCCATGGTGGAAGTGCTCGCTGCCCCGTCATCGGTGATTGATCGAGTACGCGCACAGCTGGAACCGCAGCCGTTTCCGCGCAACATGCGCGCGGCCGATGGGGCGCCGTATCGCATTGCGCTGGTTGGACCAACCGGCGCCGGCAAGACGACAACGGCAGCGAAATTGGCGGTACGTCGTGGCATGTTTGGCGCCGCTCGACCAGGGTTGCTGACGCTCGACACGTATCGCGTGGGCGGCATGGAGCAACTCGCGACGTATGCAGAACTTGCCGACGTGCCGTTTGAAGTGGTGTTTGACGCGCGTGATATTCCGGCCGCGATGAAAAGATTGTCGTCATGCGACGTGGTGATCATCGACACGCCGGGGCGTAGTCCTGCGTCGGCAGAGCTGACTGAACGCTGGCGAACGTTGCTCGACGAGCTCGCGCCGGATGAAGTGCATCTCGTGATGCCGGCGACAGTGCGCGCCGACCTCGCGATGGATATTGGTCGCGCGTATAGCGCAACGAAAGCGCATCGCGGCGCGACGCATGTGTTGCTGTCGAAGGTTGATGAAGTGCCGCGCGAATCCGGTATCGCTGATCTCGCACTTTCGTTGGACATGCCGACACGTTGGGTCAGCGATGGGCAAGATGTACCCGCCGATCTCAAGCCTGGTGTGCAACGCATGTTACGCGCGTACGGATTACCGGTAGATGCGGAAGCTGACTGGATGCCCGCATGACGGCGCCCGTCGTGACATCCAACCGCGGTGGATCGCAAATCGATGCGCTGTTGCGCGACGCGAATCGTGGCCACGCGCGCGATGCACGCCATCATGCGGATGAGCGTGGCGTGCCAACGCTGTTGTGCGCGAGTGGGCGTGGCGGCAGCGGCACATCGCTGATTGCCACGCTCCTCGCCGTCGCGGCGGCGGGAGAAGGTTATCGCGTATTGCTCGTAGACGCTGATGATCTTGTTGGACCGATCGCGATGCTGCTCGGTGTCAAAGCACGTGCGAGCTGGCAGGATTTGCGTGGTGGTCGCGTGCAGCCGATGGATATCGCACTCCGACTGAGCACGACGCTCACATGTGTTGCCGGTGGTGCGGCGCGCGTTGAACACGGTGCCGCGTCGCTGGTGACGGCCGCCGAACGGAAAGCGTGCATGCGTCGCGTGAGTACGTTGGCCGAACACATGGATCTTGTGGTCATCGACTGTGGATCGCGCGTCGATACGCTGATGGCAGCGATCACGCCGCATGCGAATGAACGACTGCTTACCGTCACGGCCGGAAGTGATCCGATCGCACTCGCGGCGACGTTCGCGTTGTGCAAGGCTGCGCGTATGCGCGCGGGTGCCCTTTCGCTGGATGTACTCGTCAATCGGCATGAGGGAGCCGAAGCGGCGCATTGCTTCGACGTCATCGATGCCGGCGCTCGCCAATTTCTTGGAACTGCACTGCGTTTTGCTGGTGCGGTGCCCATCGATCCGACGCTCGACACTGCGCTTCGTGCAGGGATGTCCTTCCCCGATGCCGTCGCTGGTTCGCCCGCAGCAATTGCCGCTCACGAAGTCGTGATGCGCGTGCTCACCGGCGCCTCTCTCTCCCGCTCAGGTACCTGAACCGTGTCCCTTGCCACACTCCAAGGATCTCCCGCCATGACCACTCAGCTCTGGCAGTCGTACCACGCGGGTAATCAGTCCGCCCGTGATCGTCTGCTCGAAGATCACTTGGGGCTTGTCCATCATGTCGCACGTCAGGTATCGCGCACGCTTGCGGTTCGCGCCGACTTTGATGAATTGGTAAGCGCCGGAACGATTGGCCTGATGACCGCGCTGGAAGGATTCGATTCGTCGCGCGGTCTCGCGTTTAGTACGTTTGCGGCACCGCGAATTCGCGGCGCGATCCTCGACGAACTGCGCAAACAGGATCACGTGCCGCGTTCGATTCGTCGCAAGACGCGCGACATGTCGGCCGCACGCGAAGCCTGGATGCGCGCCCATGGACGCGCGCCCGAAGATCGGCAGTTGGCTGAACAGTTGGGGATTGACATGGACACGTTGTGGCGCTGGCAGGCTGACGTCGAAGGCGCACATCACATGCCGTTGGATCGTGCGCCAGGTGATCGCGAAAACAACGCGCCGACGCCAGCTGACATGCTACCAGGTTGCGAAGAATCAGAAATCGAAGACAGTCTCACACATGAACAGGAAGTCGCTCATCTCAAACATGCGATTTTGCGATTGAAGGATCAGGAGCGTGTGGTGTTGTCGCTGTACTACTTCGAAGAGCTCAAGCTGCACGAAATCGCAAAAGTGCTTGAGCTCACCGAGTCGCGCGTTTCACAAATTCGCTCAAAGGCCTTGAGTAAGCTGCGTGTTGATCTGAAGCCGTTGCGCGAGCAAGTGGCGTGAGCACGCTCAAGCATGGTGCGATGGTGGTGGCCTTGGCCATCGGTGTCACGATTGCGGGGACCGCTGCTGGCGCGTTGATCGTTGCTCCGGCCGTGTCGCACGTATCGCAGTCGGGATGGCATGTGTCGATGCCGACGATCGCGTTACCACACGTTGCCCTGCCGCATTTGATCGTACCGCCGATGGCACTTCCGACTGCGTTGCGACGTGCGGTCAGTGCGGGCTCGCCGTTTCCCTATGCCTTGCCGGCGCTGGTCGCGATCCTCGCCGTTGTGGCGTTGGTGCGTATGCGATGGACGCGGAAGCGCGCGACGGCGCACGTCGGTCGTGAGGCGCAACCACTCCGCACGGAAGGACGTCCCGATCGGACACCACGCGCCGTGCAGGCGTTGGCGGCCTCCGGAACATCGCCGAGTGAAATTTCGTGGCGCACAGGGTTGCCAGTGGACGCGATCGCCTTGCTGTTGGCCATCTCTACCGTGCCACGGCAGCTCCAGCCGCCATCGGCACAATTTGCCGAGTGATTCTCCGAATCACGGGCTCGCGTTGAGGGTAACGAGGCTCGCTAACTGATTGTATAGTAATGACTTATAAGAATATCAAACGGTCGGGCCTTCGTGGCCCGACCGTTGCTTTTTCTACCAATGAGTTCCTGCACCTTTTCCCGAGTGTCCTATGCCTGATCCGGTTCGACTGAACGGTATGACGAGTGCCGCCGCGACGCTCCAGATGTTGGAGCGTAAGCAGCAAGTGCTTACCAACAACCTCGCCAACGCGTCCACGCGTGGCTTTAAGGGCGAGACCACGTTTGCGCGGATCATTGGCAACGCGTTGGCCACAACGGGTACCGCGCTGGACGTAACGCCAGGCTCACTCACTGAGACACGCAACTCACTCGATCTCGCGGTGGAGGGCAATGGATACTTCGTCACGCAAACGCCCGCGGGAGAGCGTCTCGTGCGCAATGGCAGCTTTCATATCGACGGTGAGCACAAACTCGTTGACGATCACGAAAATCCGGTGCTCGGCGAAAACGGACCGGTGGTGCTACCGAATGGAACGATCGAAGTCGACGGCACGGGGATGATCAAAGTTGACGGCAAGATGGTGCAACGCCTCCGCTTGGAACGCGTTGCTGATGGCACGCAACTGCAACATGAAGGCGGAACGCAATTCGTACCCGATGCGACGCGCGCGGCTATTCCGCCAGAAGAACGTCACGTCAAGCAAGGCTACATCGAAGAATCAAATGTGAACACGATGTCCGCGATGACCGCGATGCTCGAAGTGCTGCATCGCTACGGAGCCGCACAGAAAACACTCTCGACGATCGATTCCGCGCGCGGTATCGCCGTCACCGAACTCGCCAAGCCCGTTTAACCTCGCCAAGAGCAATCATATGGATCCGGCACTTCGCGCCGCCGCGAGCGGCATGATGGCGCAACAGACTCGCACCGAAGTTATCTCGAATAATCTGGCCAACGTCAACACGCCTGGCTTCAAACGCAGTCGCGCGCACTTTGAGGATTTGTTGTATCAGACCATTCAAGGACAGCAGGTGCTGGGCGATCCGAATGCGCAGACGGCACCGGCCATTCAGGTTGGACGTGGTACGCGGCTGGCCGGCGTGCAGCGCCTGCACGAGCAGGGTCCGATCGAACAGACGGGACGTAACCTCGATATCGCGATTGAAGGCGAAGGGTTTTTTCAGTTGCAGACGCCGAATGGTGAGACCACCTATTCACGCGACGGCAGCTTTCAGATCTCTGATCAAGGCGTGCTCGTGGCAAGCAATGGGTACGCACTCCAACCGCACATCCGTGTACCGGCGGATGCGTCAGAGATCGTGATCTCCACGACTGGCATCGTGACGGTGCGTCGCGGGCAGGATATTCAGCCAACAGAAATTGGTAAGATCGAACTGGCGCGGTTCGCCAATCCATCGGGTCTGCTGTCGCTTGGACAGAATTTGTTCGCGCCGACTGCATCGTCGGGTCAGCCCGTAGTTGGATTTCCTGCTGATTCGGGCATGGGACATCTGCAGCAAGGAAATCTTGAAGGAAGCAATGTTGAGATCGTACAGGAGATGGTCGACATGATCACGGCAATGCGCGCGTACGAGATTAATTCGAAAGCGATTAAGCAAGCCGATGAGATGGGTCAGATGGCCAACAACATGACGCGGTAATGTTGCATCGGCATGTTGTTGCGTTGTTGATCGCGATGGTCTGGTCGGCAACGTCTGTTGCCGCGCAGATGGCGGCGACTCATGGAACGGTGCGCGTCACGCTACCCGTCGCCACACGCGCGTTGCAACGCGGCGATACGCTGCACGCCAGCGATATCGCGTTGTTGGACACGACGATCGTGTGGCACTGGAATGGCATCGCACCAGAGATAGCGCGTCCACTGCCTGGTTGGGTGACGCATCGGCCGATCGCTGCGGGCGAAGTGTTGCGCGCGCCTGCGGTGAGTGCACCACCAATTGTGGCAAGCGGCGCTACCGTGTCTGCGATCTGGCAGGATGGCTCGGTGCGCCTCGTACTCATAGGCGTGGCAACCAACAGCGCCGCGCTTGGTGCACCGGTCAGCGTGCGCGTTGATCGGATGCGCCGCCTTGATGGTGTTGCCGTTGCGCCAAATACCGTCCGTCTCCGGTGAACGAGCCTTTCATGCACCTTCCCGTTATCTCCTCTCGCACTATCACGTCGATGCGTGTCATCACTCTAAGCGCCGCCCTCTTGGCATGCGCGTCTGCGCTGCGGTCCCAAACGCCGCCAGCGGCAACGCCTGCAACGACCGCGGCGGCCGCTGCTCCGACCGTCGCCGCGCGCACACCACGTGAATCATGGAGCAGCGATCGTCGCTCGTTCGTAGTGGGCGACATCATTACCGTGCTCATCGACGACTACACCATCTCGACCGCTGTCAAAGAAAACACAGCGTCGGATACGCGCTCACGGGGGTTGGCAGTCACTGCCAACTTGCCTGGCGGTTCGAAAGGCGGCGGCTTGGACTCGCGCAATAACGCGGATCAACAGCAACGTGGTTCTGCACGACGCGAGAATCGGTTTCAGAACGAGATGAGTGTTCGCGTCGTCGCCGTTGGACCGAGTGGCTTGCTGCAGCTCAAGGGTCATAAAAAAATCGACGTCGATAAGGCGGCGCAAGATATCGTTTTTACTGGATGGGTGCGCGCACAAGATGTCTCGACGCAAAACATGGTGGAATCCAATCGCGTCGCTGATGCGCAACTTGCCTACACATCGCCCGGACCGCTCGGCACGCCGAAACAGGGCATTGTGAGCAAAGTGCTAGGAGCGTTGTGGCCATGATTCTAACACGTTTTGTGTGCACCGCGACCGTGAGCATCGCGCTCGTCGTGTTACCGATGCTCGCACGCGCACAAGCGGATGTGAAGATCCGTGATCTCACGTCGCCCGAAGGAGCGCTACCCGTACGCTTAGTTGGCTACGGCTTAGCCATTGGACTTGATGGTACAGGTGATCGCGCCATCGGTGGCCAGAGCGGTGGACCCACCGTACAAAGTATCGTGAATATTTTGCGCCGCTTCAATATTGAAGTTCCGCCCGATCTCATTCGCATGCGTAACGTGGCCGCTGTATTGGTGACGGCCGAAGTCTCGCCATTTCTGCGCGCTGGCGGTCGCTTTGAAATTCACGCCTCATCGATGGGCGATGCTCGATCACTGCGCGGCGGCGTGTTGTATATGACGCCACTCGTCGCGGACCCAAATGGTCCGGCCGTCGCAACGGCACAAGGCTCGCTGCTTGTAAGCGACGGTGGTTCCACGACGCGATACGCACCGACCGTGGAAACGTCCGCGCGCATTCCGACGGGCGGTGTGCTTGATGTGGATTTGCCGCGTCCCGTGGTTGGCGCCGTGTCTCGACTGTTGTTGCGCGAGCCTGACCTCGGCACGGCGACGCGCATTGCAACCGCCATCAACGCGTCGCTCGGCGAGAAGACTGCCTCGGTCGAGGACGAGGGCTCTGTGGTGGTCACGCTTGCCGACACGGTGAATCGCCCAACCGCGTACACCAAGATTCGCGAATTGTCGATCAAGCCGGAGCGTATTCCGCGATTGATGATCGACAGTAAGGATGGAAGTGTTATTGCTGGCGGCGAGATGCTCGTTGGCGCCGCGACCATCAGTCATGGGGCGATCACGCTGGCCATTGGCGCTGAGACGGCAACGGATATGAGTCCAATTCCGGGCAGCGTTCGTCTTCCGGTTGGCACGTCCGTGCAACGTATCGCGACGGCGCTGCAAGCGGTACGTACTCCACCCAACGAGATTGCCGCCATTTTTGCGGCGCTCAGAGAAGTCGGTGCACTGACTGCCGAAGTGGTCGTCAGATGATTGATCCCGTACGAGCACGCATCAACATGCAGGCTGTTGTGACACCAACGGCCACGACGCCTACGGTACCCGCGAAGCCTGACGCCAAGTTGAAGAAGGCAGTGGGTGACTTAGAAGGTGTCTTCGTACAGCAGCTGTTTAAGGCGATGCGCGAGACCGTGCCACAGGGGGACGGAATCGTTTCAGGCGGATCAGGTGAAGACATTTTTACGTCGCTGATGGATCAGCATCTTGCTGCCGAAACTCCCAATCAGTGGCAGGGGGGAATCGGCGAAGCGCTCTATCGCCAGTTGCGCCATGGTGCGGTGTCGCCAACAACGATCGCCACGCCTGCGACACTCGTTCCAGACATTCCGACGCTCGGCACACACTCTGACTCATCCGCTCTCTGATGTCGATGACCATGATCAACCAGGACGCGACATCTCGGCATGGACCGCCGAGCGCCGCATTGCTCGATGCGCTGCACGATGCGCTCGTGAGTGAGCGACGGCTGCTCGATGATCTCATCGCGCAAATGCGTCGACAGCGTGCTGCGGTGACTGTGGACGACATTCAAGGTGTCGATGACAGTACGTTCTCCACGCATCGCATCCTCGCGACGCTCGGCCAAGCGCGCACGCGCCGTCGGCAACTCAATTTGCTGTTGGGCGGTGCGGAAGACTGCACCTTGCGCGATCTCGAAGCATTGCTCGCGGATCAGATGGACGGTCGCCTGCGTGATGCGCGCCTGCGCTTGCAGCAAGCGGCTGATCTCCTCACACGTGAGGTTGGCATGAATCGCAAACTGTTGCGCGAAGCGTTGAGCTCCGGCGATCAGCATGTGCGTACGCTGGTGGGCGCGCCAACCACGGCATCAACGTATGCGCACGAAGGTGCCGCAGCATCGTCCGCAGTCGCGTCGCGCGGCATGCTGGTTAACCGGAGCGTCTGAGATATGTCTTCCGGGCTCTTCAGCATCGCGAATAGCGCGCTGCTCGCGCATCAGCAGGCACTGCAAACGATCTCGCAGAACATCGCGAATGCAGAGACGCCTGGCTATTCGCGACAAGAAGCGCAGATGTCTGCGAATACGCCGCTACGCATGGCGTATGGCAGCGTGGGTACCGGTGTATCGGTGTACACCATCACTCGCAAACGTGATGCATTGCTCGACGACACGTTCCGGGCCTCGAACGCGCATGCCGGTGGTGCCGAAATGCATCGGGATATGTTGGGACAGCTCGAGAGTGTGTTTGGAGAACCGACGGACGCGGGCATGTCCAACGCACTGGATCAATTTTGGGGTTCGTACAGTGACTTAGCGACGTCACCGAACAGCGGCTCGACGCAGGCCGTCGTGCAGCAACGCGGTCGACAACTGGCGGGACTGTTTAACGAATACGATACGCAGCTTACGCAGCAAAGAGCGACCTCTACCGAACGACTGACGAGCACGATTTCGCAGATCAACGGTCTTGCTGCTCAAGTTGCGGAGTTGAACGATCGCATTGTCACGTCCGAATCGAACGGCAACACCGCGAACGATTTGCGCGATCAGCGTGATCTGCGACTTGACCAGTTGTCGAAGCTCGCTGGAACGCGCGTGATCTCACAGGCCAACGGTGCGGCGACGGTCGTGATTGGAAACTCAACCTTGGTTGACGGCAGCACGTCGCGTCCACTGAGCGTGCAGTTTGTCTCTCCACAACCGCCACCCGCCGTCACACCAAGTGATATCCCGGTGAAAGTGTTGCTTGGCAATTCGCCGGACACGCTGCAACCACTGGGCGGTGAGCTTGGCTCCATTGTGCAGTACATGAACACCGACATCCCGGGCATTCGCGGCCGCCTGGATGCAATGGCACGATCGTTAGTGACGACGGTGAACGCGCAGCATACGCAGGGATTCGTCTTTAGCGGTACCACCATTCCGGGTACGGCAGCCGGCAACTTCTTCGATGTGGGCACGCTTGTAAATCCCGTGCGTGCTGGCACGATCAAACTCGACAGCGTGATCGCAGGAGACGCGTCAAAGATAGCGTCGAGTCGCGACGTCTTGGCGCCCATGGACAATGGCACGGCCAAAGCCATCGCCTCGCTTCGCAATGATGTGACTGCGGTGAGCTTCACGACGCCCAGTGGAGCGACAGAGACCGGGTCACTCGTGAGTTTTCTCCGTGCAACCGTCACCGGACTTGGCTCGCAAGTCAACAGTGAAACGGATAATGCCACCTCCTACCGTGCGTTGGCCGATCAAGGAGAGGCGCGCCGGCAAGCGGTGAGTGGCGTGAATACGGACGAAGAGCTGGTACAGATGTTGAAACTGCAGCAGTCATACACGGCGGCGACCAAGTTGATCAAGACGATGGATGAGATGATGCAAACGCTGTTGCAGTTGGTTTAGCGATCATGCTCATTCTCGGACGTCGCGAAGGCGATTCTATTTTGATTGACGGCGGCATTCGGATTGTCGTGGTGTCGTGCGATCGCGGTGGAGTGCGCATTGGCATTGAGGCACCCCCCGACGTGAAGATTTTGCGCGGTGAGATTGCGCAGCAGGTCACCACCGAAAACCAGCGTGCCACGACCATTCCTACGGATGCACTGCGGGCGATGCTTGGCAATGCGCCCATCGAAGTGGTGACGTGATGAACCGGCTATCGCTCTCGCGACGCCCGCTCGGAGGCGAGGGTCGTGATCTCAATGCGGCATCCATGGTCAATCGCGAATGCACGGCCGTGGCACGTCTCGACGAGCCAGTGCGCGGCCGTGATGTCGACAGCGTTTTCGGTGCGAACGTCAATGCGATCGACGACGGCACTCGTCGGTGTTCGCACGACGTCGAGGCGCACGATGTCCGGTGTGCTGCTGATGTGAACCTGCGCGGCGCCCAGTCCACCTGCACTCCGCTTCGCGACATTCAGAGCGACGACAATCGCGTGTTGCAGCGCGGAGGGGTCGGCCCATGCCGGTGCGAGATCGTCATCGAGGAGCAGCTCGCACGGGATGTCACGCAGCGTCGGGTGAAACGTGTGCAACTCGATCGCCGAGCGCGCAGCATCGGACGCCATAATTGGCTCCGGTTCGCCATGGTCATGACGCGGCAGCAATCGCAAAAGGTGCAAGAGATGCACGAGATGGTCGGTTTCGACGCGCAGGATAAGCATCGACCGCTCGTCAGACTGATTCGCCGGTTCGATCATATGCGCGACGGCAGAAATCGTTGCAATGCGGTTGCTGAGCGCGTGTGTCAGCCCGCGGAGCAGTTCGTCATGTATGGCAAGCCAGCGCGCCGCGCCCTCGCGGCGGTTCGCGGCTGATTCTTTCACTCGCACTCCAGGACTGTTCGCGTGTTTATCATCGTAGGGCTCGTGATCGTGATGGGTGCGGTGCTCGGCGGCTATGTCATGGGCCACGGGCATCTCAGTGTGCTCTTTCAGCCTAACGAGTTTCTGGTGCTCGGTGGTGCTGGCCTAGGCAGCATGATCATTGCGAACCCGGTGTCTGTGTTGAAGGCCTCGGTCAGCCAAACCATGGGATTGCTAAAGCCAAATCCGTTTAGCGCCACTGCGTACGCGGAGCTGTTGCAGGTACTCTACGATATTTTTCAGAAGGCGCGCAAGGACGGCCTCGTCGGTTTGGAGTCGCACATCGAGAATCCGGAATCGAGCGATATCTTTCAAAAGTATCCATCGTTCATGGGAAATCATCACGCGGTGTCGCTGTTGTGCGATACGCTGAAGGTACTACTGACGGGAACGGTTGAAGATCATAATCTCGCGGAAATTCTCGACGTCGATCTCGAAAAGCATCATCATGAGGCGATGTTAGTACCACATGCAATTACGGCCGTAGGCGATGCGATGCCGGGCTTTGGCATCGTGGCCGCCGTGCTTGGCGTCATCATCACTATGGGTGCGATTGGTGGTGCAGCGTCCGAAATTGGTGAACACGTAGCGGCGGCGCTCGTCGGCACTTTTCTTGGCATTTTGCTCGCGTACGGCGTTTTTAGTCCAATAGCGAAAGCGCTCGAAAACCGGATTCACGCCGAGCATGACTACATGTTGTGCGTACGCACGGCGTTGCTGTCATTCGCTCGTGGTGATGCCCCGATGACCGCCGTTGAGTTTGCGCGCCGCAATGTTGAACCGCACGAACGTCCCAGCTTCGCCGAGCTTGAAGAGCTCACGCGCAAGAAGGCGGCGTAACCATGGCATCGCGCAATGCAGGGAAGAAAATCATCATCGTCAAAAAGAAGATCATTGCTGGCGGCGGTCATCACGGCGGCTCGTGGAAAGTTGCGTACGCGGACTTCGTGACAGCCATGATGGCATTCTTTATGGTGATGTGGATTCTCGGTATGGACGATAAAACCAAGCAGGCAATCGAAGGGTACTTCGCGAACCCCGTCGGCTACAAGAAGGGATACGGCGCTGGCTCGAGCCCGTTGTCGACCGGGACATCGCCGTCAAACGTGCAGCGTACGCCGTTGCGCATGTTAGTGCGATCGAGTGAACAGCGCACGTTCGAAGCGCTCAAACAGCAAATTCAAGACAAGCTCGCCAAGAGTGATTCGCTGAAGAAGCTGAACGCACTGGTGGATGTACAAATCACCAACGAAGGCTTGCGGATTGAGCTCGTTGAGACAGGCGCTGGTGATGTGTATTTTCCGAGTGGGTCTGCGCGCATGAAGTCCGCAACGATGCTCGCGCTACAGCTGATTGGCAGCGAATTGGCGTTGTTGCAGCATCCCGTCGTACTCGAAGGTCATACAGATGCGGCAAAATTTGGCGTCGACGGCAGCTATGGAAACTGGGAATTGTCGGCGGATCGTGCGAACGCTGCACGCCGCGTGTTGTTGGGCGCCGGGCTCGGTGAAGGGCGCATTATTGAGGTGCGCGGATACGCGGAGACCAAGCCACGCGTGCCAAATGACCCAATGTCTCCGTCAAATCGACGGATCTCAATCTTGTTGCCGTTTAGTCGGCCGCCCGAGGGTGACGGTACTTCAGAAACGCTGGCGGCGTCGAAGGTGGAAGCGATTTCAACGCCCATCGCGCAGCCAATGCCAGTCTCTTTACCAAAGCAACGGTAGCACGCCGCAGCGGTGCGTTGTCAATCGTTTGATGACGCAGTTGCGAGTCGCTCGGCCGCCCACGCGGTAGCCTCGCTGTAAATCGCGAGTAGTTCGCCTTGCAGCTGCGCGTTGTTGTTGCATAACGCGTCAACAGCTGCCCAATCGCCCGCTTCGTACGCGCGCGCCAAGGTGAGCACGTGTGCATGCGGCCCGCTTGTGTGCAACAGCGCATCCCGTACGTCCGGCGCGATCGGAAGTCGCTCCAGCACGATATGCATTGGGCTGCCCATCAGCACGTCAACCCGCGAGAGCAACCCGACAAGGAATTGCGACGACGGATCGATCGCGCCTCCAAGTGCCAAGAGTTCGCAGAATCGTCCGCGGATGAGGGCCTGCGTGACCGCTTCGCTGGCGACTGGGCTCTGCGCTGCAACGGAGGCGACAATCATCACCATCATCCAACGCGAGAGCGCTTGGCGGCCGATCAAACGAATCGCGTGTCCAATCGATTCGACCGAGCGTGCTCCGAACGACGCGGAATTCACTATGCGCAAGAGCGCGAACGACAACGCAGGGTGTGACTGGAACGCGTCTTCAAGTGCGCCATCCAACACGTCGGGGTTGCCGAGCAACGACACGATACTGAACATGGTCGATTGCTGGACAGACATGGCGCGACCATTCACCGTTTCTGGCCGACTAAACACGTAACCTTGAAATAGCGTGCAGCCGAGTTCTGTACTGAGGGCGCGCATCTCCAATGTTTCGACCCGTTCGGCGAGCAGTGTGAGCCCGCGGTTGCGAACGCGCGCGAGTCGTCGTTCGAGTTCGCTGCGCGTGGCGCCGAGCACGTCGAGTTTGATGATCTTGACGAAGGGCAGCAATGCGTCAAGTGAAGGTCTTCCATCGTAGTCATCGAGCGCGAGCGTGTATCCGTCGGCCACGGCGCGCGCGCACGCGTCAATGATTGCGGGCTCGGCCTCGATGGATTCCAGCAATTCGATCACCACCTCTGCAGGATCAAAGATCTTGTGCAGCTCGCCCAATAAATGTTCGCGTGTGATGTTGACATACGCGATATGTCCGCTGGTTAGTCGATCAAGGCCGATTGACACGACCGCGTGCAACGCCGTATCGCTGCACATCGCGGCGGCGGAAATCGGCCCTGAATCGGTGGCGTGCTGACTTGCGCGATAGAGCAGTTCGTACGCGACACGCCGATCGCCGACGTCAAAGATGGGCTGACGGGCGATGAAGACATCGTGGGCGATCTGTGACGGAGTCTCTTCGGTCAAGGGGTCGATTGGATCAGTTTGATCAGATTGACACGCGATATCGCGGGCAGATGGAGAAATCGGACGATAGCCTCTACGGTTGACGAGCACGATACTTCTTTCATCACGAGGATATGCGCTTGCAACGATACCGGGAGCGATGTGATCGACGTTGAAAATTATACAAAACTGTACGGCGAGACGGTGGCTGTGCGCTCGCTGTCCTTTACTGTGCAGCCGGGCGATGTGCTGGGGTTGGTCGGACCGAACGGCGCTGGGAAGACGACGACGCTGCGCGCGATGGCGGGCATTTTGCAGCCCACGTCGGGTTCAATTCGCATTGGCGGGATCGATCTCTCGAAAGATCCGGTTGGCGCGAAAGCGCGTCTCGCGTTCATTCCGGATGAACCACAACTCTTTGACTATCTCACCGTTGCCGAGCATTTGCAGTTCGTGGCGCGACTGTATGGCGTGACGGACGCAGGGCCGCGCATCCCTGTGCTGCTTGAGGAGTTGGAGCTCACGGCGAAACGTGACGCGCTTCCCACGGAGCTCTCACGCGGCATGAAGCAAAAGTTAGCCATCGCGTGTGGTCTGTTGCATCGTCCTGCGGTGTTGCTTCTGGACGAACCGCTCACTGGACTTGATCCGGTGGGGATCCGTCGCATGAAGGAGACTATTGCGGCGCGGGCGCGCGAGGGCACCGCGGTGATTCTGAGCTCGCACCTGTTGCACTTGGTGGAAGAGCTGTGCACGCGCCTGCTCGTCATCCGTCTTGGAGAAAGTGTCGCGTTTGGTACGATCGCGGATATTGTGGCGGCGCGTCCGGCGCTTGCGGGTCGTTCGCTCGAAGAAATATTTCTCGCATTAACGGGTGACGAATCGTCGTCAACATCCACGTGACACTGTACTCTGATCCATCGCTCGTCGTAGAACGATCAACATGGCCGGACGACGCCTCGCGTCGAACACCGTCCCCCGTGTCAGCGCTGCGTTTTCTGTATGCGCGCACGGTGACCAATCGACTGCGCGCACAACTCGCGCGTGCGCGCAGTCCGCGCTACCTCGTGGCTGTCGTACTGGGGGTGCTGTATTTATGGTGGGCGCTCTTCCGTAACGCACGGCTCGGCGGTGGGCCGCTGGCTAGCATCGTGCGCGCCGAAACAGCGATTCCCGTCTTCGCGCTGTTTGCGTTGCTGTCCGCCGCGCGCTGGTGGCTTTTTGGGTCGGATCGTAGTGCGTTAGCGTTCACGCCCGCCGAGGTACAATTCCTGTTTCCGGCACCAGTTTCGCGGCGCGCGTTGGTGCAGGCAAAGCTTGTTCGCACGCAACTCGCCATACTGCTCAACACATTGATTTGGTCGGTGCTGCTTCGCGGTGGTGGAGGCTCGCTCGCCGGTTGGCGTCGCGGTCTGGCACTGTGGGTGGTGTTTTCCGTGTTGGCTTTGCATCGACTTGGTGCCTCAATCGTTCGCGCGAATGCATTAGAGCATGAAGGGGCGGGACGTCGGCGCAGCGTGCTTCCGATATTGGTGTTCGGTGCGATGATTAGCGCCGTCGTGGCAGGTCTTATACTCGAGCTTCCCGTCCTGCGCGCCGCAACGCAGGATGGCATGCGGAGTGTCATCACCGCAGTCTTGGCCACACTGCAACGGCCATTACCTTCCATCGCGCTGTGGCCCGCGCGCGTCGTGCTTGAGCCAGTCTTTGTCACAACGGCGTCGATGTGGTTTCGCACGATTCCAATTGCACTCGGGATTTTATTGCTGCACTACTTCTGGGTGATTCGCCTCGATGCAGCCTTCGAGGAAGCAGCGTTGGAGGCCACGCAGCATCGCGCGGATCGTCTCTTGCGCATTCGTTCGTCGCAGTTGGGGAAATCGCGTTCACGCAAAGGGAAGCTTGCACGCATTCCATCATTGGCGTTGACGGGTCGACCCGAAGTGGCCATTGCGTGGAAGAATTTCGCGGCTGCCGTCCGCGGCGGCGCGTGGCGCACACAACTCATCATTTTCACTGGCGGCTTGATCGTGTTGGCCATTGCGACACGTTCGTCATCGGCTAAGGCAGGCGATGTATTTCTTGGCGTGACCGCAGCGTGGGGCGTGATGTTGCTCTTTTTGGGGCCGCTCTGGATGCGGTTTGATTTGCGACTCGACTTGCGACGTCTCTCGATACTGAAGACGTGGCCGTTGCCGGGTCATCGCATCGTCGCGGCCGAGATTGCTGGGGTGACGCTGCTGCACTCCATCACCGTCTGGTCGTTGATGTCGGTGCCAATCGTGATGCTGCTGATCAATCCTGAATTGTGGGAAAGCAGCGGCGCGACGATACCGATGATGGTGGCCATTGCGATCGCTGTGCCGGTCTTTAACGCGCTGATGTTCACCGTCCAGAACGGCACCGTGTTGCTGTTTCCGGCGTGGGTGCGACTTGGTACAGAAGCGCGCGGCTTTGAAACGATGGGGCAAAATTTGCTCACGACGGGTGCAACATCGTTAGTGGCGGCGGTTGCGCTTGTGTTTCCTGTTGGACTTGGCGCACTTATCGTTTGGCTGAGTAGCACGCTCGACACGGCACTTGGCAGTTGGGCCATCGTGTTCGGCACCGTGATGGGCTGTGTCGTGTTGGCCGTGGAGATGTGGCCGGTGATCCTTTGGCTCGGCACGGTGTTTGATCGCACCGATATCAGTGATCTCGCGCCGGGCAACTGAACGCGTACCTCGCACTACCGTGCATGCGGTCCCGTGTCTAACCTGCCGATCGGCCGACCATTCTGACCACCACGTTACGTTCTAAGTATGCCGCCTGAAGATTTCGAGATCCCGGATGGAAATCCGCTGGGTGACCACGACGACAGTGATGCAAAACCCGCCGTGTTTGTCACGACGCGCGAGCCTATTGCCATTTTAGTATCTCGGCTCGATGAACCGCGTGCGCCGGAGTCGTCGGCACTCGCGGCGTATATCGGCGGACGACTCATCGCACGCAGCGCGATGGCGCCAGAAGCGATCGAACGACTGCTTGAACTTCGTCTCTTCGAGGAGCCCATTCCGCTCGGCCTCTTTGCGTACGAGGCGGCGCCCGGCTTGCAGTGCCGACTCTTCGCGTTGATTCCGCGAACGGCGATGGACGCCAACGCGCACGCGTCAGAACCGTGGAAGGAAAGTGTGCCGAGTTACGAGGCAGCACGCGATGCGGAGCCAGACGATGAGGACGATGATGATAGCGACGATGCGGAGCCGGCACCGTTTGAGACCATTCTACTCGGCCACATCGTGCGCTTTGATAAAGATCGCCGACATCCAGATGACCTTGCGGCGGAGGCCGTCGACATTTTGCAGCGCATCATTCACGGTGCGGAACTGGAAGACGCGGATCGGAAAGCGATCGATGATTTATTGGGGTCGTTGTAATGCCTCGTGATCGTACTACATTCGGCACTTGAACGTCAGAACAACTGTCGGCCAAACAGCAACTGCTGACCGAGAATTTCGCGAATCCGCCAAAAAACAGTAACATCCTTTTTGTGGTTCGCTGTATCCGTGAGGTATCCGTTGCAGCCACTCATATCCGTGTCCCGTCGTTGCGGTTGATTCTTGTCACACCACCTCTTCTCGCACCACCGTGTGCACCAACATCGGTGTCTTGAGCGCGCCTCCATCTGCACCCAATTCACCCAGCTTGCGCGCACTCACCAACACGCGCGATTCCAGTCCACCAATGGCGCGATTGTATGCGCTCACCGCGCGCTGCAACCCTTTGCCAACGTCGCCGAGCTGCTCGTCAAACGCCACGAGGCGTTCTTGTAATTCACGAGCGAGGGCGACAATACGACCGGCATCCTCTGTCGCGCGTTCTTGTCGCCAACCGAAGGCGGTTGCTTTGAGCAAGGCGATGAGCGTCGTGGGCGTTGCCAGTAATACACGCTCGCTCATCGCTACTTCCAGCAGCGATGGATCGGCCTCAAGCGCCGCGGCGAAAAATGCTTCCCCGGGCAAGAACAACACGACGAAATCGGGTGCGTCGTCGAATTGCGCCCAATATTTCTTTGCCGACAAGCGCTGCACATGGTTGCGGACGTGCGCCGCGTGTTCGACGAGTCGTGCAGTGCGCGTTCGATCATCGATCGCACCCGTCGCTTCGAGATACGCCGTGAGCGGTGCCTTTGCGTCGACGACAATACGACGATTGCCCGGCAAGCGCACCACTACATCCGGACGCTGGACACCGTCCTCATTTCGCACGGTGACTTGCGGTTCGAAATCGCAGTACGCAAGCATTCCCGCCAGCTCGCATACACGTCGCAATTGCAACTCACCCCACTGGCCACGCACCGTGGGCGCGCGCAGCGCTTGCGACAGCTGTTGCGTCTCGCGTCGTAACGATTCACCGGCCAGCGCTACAGCATCGAGACGTTCGCCAATCGCACCCGCCGTGCGCGCCTGCGCGCGCCCCATCTGACCGAGTACATCATCGTACCGTGCAAGCGTTTCGCGAATCGGTGCCAGCAACTCCGCCACGTTGCCGTGTCGCAACGTGAGTGCTGCCTCGGCTTCGTGACGCCCGAGGGATTCGCGCAGCGGCGCCAAGTCGGCGCTGGCGCGAGCCGTCGCATCGCTCGATGCGCGTGCTATCTCGGACACGAGCAGTCGTTGATGCACGAGCCACGTCAGCACCACACCGCACAACAATCCAAGCACGAGCGCTCCCACAACGATCAGAACCAGCGAGAGCGATACGTCCATCAGCGATGCCGTTCCAACCACCACGGCACGCCAACGAAACACACCGCTTTCATACGGGGAACAAGCCGTCGATGGACAGATATCGTTCGCCCGTGTCATAACAGAACGTCAACACGCGCGCACCGTCAGCCATTTCTGGAATTTTTTGCGCGACCGCCGACAACGATGCACCGCTCGAAATACCAATGAAAATGCCTTCTTCCTTCGCGGCGCGCTGCGTGTAAGTGAAGGCGTCTTCTTCGGTCACCTGAATCGTGCCATCGAGCGTATCGCGATGCAGGTTGTTGGGAATGAAGCCTGCGCCAACGCCCTGAATTTTGTGCGGGCTGTGCGTGCCGCCGCTAATGATGGGCGACTTCGCGGGCTCCACGGCAAACGACTTGAGTGTCGGAAAATGCTTCTTGAGTTCTTCGCTACAGGCCGTCATATGACCGCCCGTGCCGACACCGGTAATGAGGTAGTCAAGTCCATCAGGAAAATCCGCAAGAATTTCCGGAACGGTGGTCTCGACGTGCGCACGAATGTTGGCGGGATTGTCGAACTGTTGCGGCATCCACGAATTGGGCGTTGCGGCAATGAGTTCACCCGCGCGTTCAATGGCGCCCTTCATTCCTTTCTCGCGCGGCGTGAGATCAAACGTGGCACCATATGCGGCCATGATGCGTCGACGTTCGATTGACATGGACTCGGGCATCACCAACACCAGTTTGTATCCCTTCACCGCCGCGACCATCGCCAGCCCAATACCCGTATTGCCAGATGTCGGCTCGATGATGACACTGTCCTTATTCAGCAACCCGCGCTGCTCCGCGTCCTCGATCATCGCCAAGGCAATTCGATCTTTAATACTCGCCCCAGGATTCGCGCGTTCGAGCTTCATCCATACCTGCACGCGCGGATCGAAGAGTCGCTGCATCCGCACGTGCGGCGTATTGCCGATGGTGTCGAGAATCGTGTTGGCACGCATGTGCTGCTCGCTCCGTTCAGTAAGGTGTGTACTCTATACTCAAATATGAAATTCGAGCCCATCGTCATCAGACGGTCGTTGCTCGACACGACTGCTAAACTGCACAACAGATCGCGGTGGTACCGACGCCGTGAGCCACACGTTGCCGCCGATAATCGATCCTTCCCCAACCACCGTGTCGCCGCCTAAAATTGTCGCGTTCGCGTAGATCACTACATCGCTCTCAATCGTCGGATGTCGCTTGCGACTGGCATACCGTTTGCTCACCGCCAGTGCACCGAGTGTCACGCCTTGGTAAATGCGCACGCGTTCGCCAATGGTGCTGGTTTCACCAATCACAACGCCGGTTCCGTGGTCGATAGCAAAACCTTGACCGATGGTAGCGCCCGGATGAATGTCGATGCCCGTTTCACCATGCGCCCACTCCGACAACAAGCGCGGGAAGAGCGGTACATCGAGTTGATATAACTCGTGTGCGAAGCGATGCACGGCCGTCGCGAGAAAACCGGGATACGCGAGCACGACTTCTTCCATACTCTCCGCGGCCGGGTCGACCGCAAGAATCGCCTGCGCGTCAGCCAGCAACGCCACGTGCACGGCCGAGAGTTTGTCGAGAAATGCCGACGTTACGTGCGCAGCATTTTCCACGAGTGGCAAAATCGCCTCATGCAACAGCGCTGCAATTTTCTGTGCATCCTCGCGTACCGAACCCGGCGCAATACGCTCGCTACGCGCGAATTGCGGAAACAAGAATGCGAGCGTGCGCAGCGCGAAATCCTCCGCCATTGCGCGCATAGGCCGTGGTGCAGCAAGCGACAGCCGCTCCTCGGCCAAAACGTCAACAAACGTGGACCACGACGGCGACAACGGCAGATCGGCCATGAGCCCTAACGCAAAAGAAGATGAAAGTCGAATTCTACACAATTACCAGCCACGTTCCATCCTGGCGATTCGACCCTGCTCCGCCTTTGCGACATAGCACTGCATACCAATCGGTAGTAGACCGGTTCGGCGCAGTACGCGCTGGTACCACGCAGCTGGCTTTGGCGTGGGCCAATGCGTGTCTCCTTCAAACGCGTCACCGTCAGCGAAGATTTCCAGATAGGCGACGCCTCCCGTGCGTGCCGCAACTCGTGCCATACCGTGCGTAAACTGCTCAGCGTCGAGATAGTTTAGCATGCCGCAGCACACCACCAAATCGTACGTGTCACGCAACGGTAACGCGTCCAACTGCTCGATCCCACCTAATTGCAGCCGGCGACGTGCGCCATATCGGGCAATCGCGTACGCGCTCGGGTCGACACCATCATACAGCACACGCGGCCGAAGTTTCTTCAGTACGGGCTGCCAGTTGCCTTCCCCGGCACCCACATCGAGTACGGTTCGAATGGGCCGACCGAGTACCCATTCGGCGGTGTGTAGGACGAAGCGTACTTGTCGAAGCAGCTCGACCGGGGACTTTACGCGATGGCGTGGATGACGATACCATTTATCGAAATACGCGCGATCATATCGCGCGCCCGCACCGGTGTCCGTCGATTCGCGCGACCGCTGTGCGGTCAGAGCATCCCCCAGAACGCGCGATCAATATCGATCGCGAAGCGCCACTGTCCGTTGCGCAATCCGCGTGCAACGTCAACGCGTAACAAGTCGAAGAAAAATAGCGTGCCGAGTCCGACGGATGGATAGACGCCCGCAACCGGAGACGGCACATGGCGTAGGCCTGACCCGATCGCAATGGCTTGCACAAACGGTGCGAGCGTGATGTGCGCAGGCGATTTACCGAAGCGGCCCAGTTTGATACCCGGTGCTGGAATAGGTTGCCGCACTTCTACTCGTTGCGACACATACGCGCGCGTTTCGAAGTGACTGAAGTTGTAACCTGGAGCAGACCACGGACCACCGGCGAACGCCAGCCATTGCGGCGGTAGCGCACGGCCTCCGGCGAGTGCCATTTCGCTTTGCGTCATGAGCGTGCGGTCGCCGCTCGTTTTACGTTCGATGCGGAGCGTTGCTGAAATGCGTGCGACCAACGGAGCGACGTGCATTGCCGATTCATCGGAACCCGTCAGCGCGCCAACCGATGACCAGACGTTCCACAAACCGCGCGTGGCGCGGTCGCCGTCGGGCACCCATCCCCCCGAGCCCCGGAGTTCTGCACGCACACCGGCAATACGCCACGTTGGCAACACGGGCTCGAACACACCGGAAATTGGAGTCGCCGCAAGTCGCACCGGTGTGTCCGATTCGTAAGCGACACGGAGCGTCCATGGGTCGCGAGGATCGCGTCGTAGCATCACGCCCACGGCTCGCGTATCGACCTGCGTCGTGTAGTCGCTGCCGAATGCTTGCGCTGCCATCGAATTGGTCACGCCCGCGCGTTCGGGTGCCGCGAGGTCGCGATAATCGCGTTCGATAAATAATTGCGCCAGTGGAACGCGACCAAATGCCGGTGTGCGTCCAAGTGCTAACAATCCCTTCACTTCGTGATCAGAGAATCCGTACCGTGCGCGACCGGAAAGCATCCATCCATTCGCGAAATGTCCAGCGGCACCAGCGCCTAACGCAAATCCTTCCGTGCGTGAAAAGCGCGCGAGGTCGCTGATACCGCGTCCCGTTATCGACGCGTGCGACGGTCGTGAGAGCAGCGAAGCGCGCACCGCCAGTTCCGCTTGCTCACGCGCGTGTACGACGTCTTCGCTACTCGCGATTTGAATATTGAATGGGAGGACATCGGCAATTCGACCTTCAAAATGATGCGCGCGCAACGAATCGCGCGGCACTGAACTCCAGCGCGGCATCTCCAGCGTGGCGGCAGGCAAGCGTTCGTTGACGGTGTAATTCGCGACGTCCCAATGTCCCCGCACGATGCCACGAATGGGGATATCCAGCCAGGTACTACCGCGTGATACTTCCACTTCTTGTCGACGTGGTAGCCAATATTTGTCGCGTATCAATCCATTTTCGAGTGTCACGACGAGTGTCTCGATACGTTTGTCGATGATCGCGGCGCGCGTGAACGTCATCGATAATTTGACAACTGCACCGGTTTCGCGATCAAGATAGACGGAACCAATCGCCGCCGGTTGTGAGGCATCGCGCGGCCGAAATTTCACTTCGTCCACAAGAATTTCACGACCTGGGAAACTGATGCGCAACGGACTCCCACGTTCGAATTCGTATAGCGCACGCGCGCTGGCAGCGAGTGGATGCGGCACGTCGCGCACATCCTGTCCGTCACCCAACCGAATGCGATCCGGCAAGTTGTCGAGGATGACGCCATAGCGATCACGGTAGTAGCCAACATCTGCCGGAAGCAATGTGGTGTCGCGTCGTCCAACAAGTTGCTGTGCGCTGCGACCTGGTTGCCACCACGCAATGGTGAGTGCCAACTCTTCGCTTTGCACCACCTTGGGCGGAATGATCAGCCCTTCACCAATTTGTGCGAGAAAGGCGAGAAAGCCGTGTGCATTTGCTTGATAGCTCAACAGCGTGCTATCGGCTAATTGCATACCGCGCCTCGCAGTAGCGCGATCAACAAGTGAGTCGGCGACGGCGTCGCTCCAATGCGTGTCCTTTGCTATACCACGGGATGGTGCCGATTGCGCCGAAAGCGTGACCGCAGCTCCGAGCGCCAGACACGCGGCCGCGCATGGCGTGCGAACGACGGGGCGTCTCGCGGGGTTGCGGTCAGGACTGGCGGGCAGATGCATATGGGGCGGGAATGTAATCATCTCGCTTTGCATACCCGACGTGCGCGGCAGCGTTCGCAGACCTCGCTACGGTCGCGCTCCCGGCAGCAGGCGAGACACAACCGTCGGCGATTCCAACAAATCGAGCCCTGCGCGCAAGGCCGGATCATCACGCAGCGCGAATCGCAGAAGTGATTCCGTCTCACGCTGAATCTCCAACACGCGAGCCGTCGCCAATCGCGTCGCGACCGGCACCCACAGTGCACGTGACAGATCGCGACGCCGTTTGGACGGAGCGGACGGCTGCGCTATTCGCGTCCGCAGTCGCGCCTCGAGTTCTGTTACCGGCGTGGTGATCCAACCCTCGCGTATGGCGAGCATCGCGGCAGAATCGGCAATTGTTGACGCGCTCAACAGCTGCGCCGACGTCCACTCCCGTGGAACAGCGAACGGATCGGACCGCGACGCGTCCGCGAGCGTCACGTCAGGCAGCAATCCACCGTGCGCGTCCTTACCCGTCCCAACGCGACGCTGCAGCGCATTACCGTTGGGGGTCAGCCAGCGTGCGGTTGTCAATCGCAACGAAAATTCAGGCGTTAGTCGCACCACGCGCTGCACCAGACCCTTCCCGTACGTCGGCGCACCTACCAACAGCGCCCGTCCGTGTTCACGTAGACCGACCGCAATGACCTCGGACGCACTCGCGGTGCCCGCATCGACCAAGATGCTCAACGGCATGGTCGGCCAGCGCGACACTCGTCCCTTATGCCGTTCCGGTGGCACCGCGCCGCGACTCGCTAACGACGCGACCACCGCATCGCGCGGCAAAAAAAGTCCCGCGACATTTACGCCCTCGTCAAACAAGCCACCACCATTTCCGCGCAAGTCCAACACCAACGCACGTGCACCACGCTGTCGCAAGGCATCGACGGCGTGCTCGACTTCTGCAGACGCCTTCGCTGTGATCGACGCGAGACGCACATAGCCAATGGAGTCCGCGAGCATCGCCGCATCAGCAACCGCAGGCACATGCCATTGTCCGCGACGCAGCGCGACCCGCACGGTATCGCCCGTTGGTGCGCGCCAAACCACGAGACGCGCAGTATCGAGTGGTGTTGCACTCGTATCCGCCGCGCGACGGCCCCACCCTTCGGCGACGGGAATCGCATTCACCGTGAGGACGCGATCACCCGGTCGCAAACCGGCCGACACTGCCGGCGAACCGACGGCCACTCGGACCACGCTGACCACGCCCGCTTGGGTACGTAGCGTCAGCCCAAAACCCTGCCCCTCGCCCTGCAACGATCCGCGATACCGTTGATAGCCGTCGGGCTTCAGCAGCGCCGCGTACGGGTCGTGCAACTCGCGTAGCATCCCCGATACGGCGCGCTTAATCAATTCCTCACTCGGTAACGAATCCAACGCGTTTGCGCGCACGGAGTCGATCGCGGTCGACAGCAGTCGACCGTCCACCCATTCATCGCGGTCACGCACCCGATGCGCGCCAAACACGCTGCCAAGCGCGAAGGTAGTGCCGAGCACGAATACGGCAGCAGTGACGACAACAACGACGCGAACGTTCACACAGTCTCCAAAGAGCAACGAGGCAACAACCATCCAACGGGATGGTGTGTTCGGTCGGTGCACGACTCATACCATAGTATGCTACGATCCGCTCGCGGGTCGCGTCACTGCCCAATCCATGGACGAGACGGCTTGCGTGTTCGCCCGTCCGCAGTACGTTGCTGCTGCATTAGTTTCTTTAGGGAACAAATACAACTCCGGCGTCCGGCCTCCCTCCCGTCCGTTCTCCGTGCAGTTCCCACTCCCTGATCGCGAGATGGCCGTCGGACTCCCTCTGTCCGCCGCCTCGCGCGCCCGCCACACCTCTTGGAGCGGCACATGCGGCGTTCGTGGCAGATTCTTCTCGCCGTCGGCGTATTCCTCACCGGCTCGGCCATTCCCATTTCCGCCCAGACACCGGGTCGCGTGATCGGATTGGTGCGGGATGCGTCGAGCAGTGCGCTGCTCGTGAACGCGTCGGTAACTATCGACGGCAAGAACGCCGCGCGGACTGGCGATGATGGTCGTTATATCGCCACCAATGTTGTGCCCGGTTCGCACAAAATTCGTGTGCAACTCTTGGGCTATGCGATGTCTGAGGGCGACATCAATGTGGCGGCCGACGCAACGATCACGTACGACGTCGGCACGCGCGCCGTCTCCGTGGCGCTCCAACAAGTGGTCGTCGTTGGCTACGGATCGCAGAAACGTTCCGATTTGACTGGCGCCGTGGCGTCCGTCACGCCCAACGTTGATCGCGCGCCTATTACGTCGCTTGAACAAACGCTACAGGGTACCGCGCCAGGCGTTCAAGTGACGCAGACATCGAGCGCACCGGGCGGCGGCATGTCAATTCGTATTCGCGGTGGTTCCTCGGTGAATGGCAACAATGAGCCACTGTACGTCATCGACGGTTTCCCGATCGAGAACAATCCGGCAGACGGTGATCCGACAACAGCCGGTCGTACCAACACCGCGCCGTCCAATCCGCTCGCTGCGCTGAATCCCAGCGACATCGCCGCTATCGAAATTATGAAAGACGCGTCGGCGACGGCAATTTATGGATCGCGCGGTGCGAATGGCGTGGTCGTCATTACAACGAAACGTGGTGAAGGTGGTCGTCCTCGCTTGCCGGTAGATGCGTACTCCGCCACGCAGAGCCTCGCCAATCGTTACGACCTGCTCAATGGTGCCGAGTTTGCGACGTTCGCGAATGAGTGGGCCGTAGCGCAAAATCAGACGAAGCCCTTCGCCGTCCCGGCAAGTTTTGGCGCCGGTACCGCTTGGCAGTCAGCCATTTTTCGTCGAGCGTCAATGACCAATCTGCAACTCGGCGTCACGGGCGGTACGACCGGTTTAAACCCGACGCACTACGCGCTCTCCGGTGGCGTCTCTCAGCAGAACGGCGTTGTGACCAACTCGGATTTTAAAGCATCTCATCGCGCGGGAATGTCGATCAACAAGTTGGTCGCCTCAAGCTCTCGAGTAATCTGTTTGTCGCGCGTGTGAGCAGTTCGCAAATCCCGGCCGATGGCACATTTAACGCTGGCGCGGGCGCGGTTGGCGCGGCCTCTTATGCCCGGCCGTGACGGCTTCTGTCAGTGTGACCGTGATACGACCCACGGTAATGCGCGCACCCGCGTCGAGCGGACGCAGCGCAACGGCGACATCATCCGCTTCGTGTACACGAAAGGCGAGCGGCCCTTCAGGGCGCAGAACACTCACAGCATCGCCTCCATCAGCGAAAGCGCATCGAAAAAAGGCTGGAAATCTTTTGTTCGTAGCAGAGACAAATGCTACTTGAGTGTACGTTACACGGCGTTACGCCGCAATTGCCCGGTCGACGTCCGGCCAGCATGTTGCCCTGTTTCGCGACCCTCCAGACCGACCCTGCCTGTGCGGAAGATCGATACCCGCCGGTTCGTCCGCGCTACCCGCTCGACGCCTCGCGAGATCAATCGACAGATCCTGCTGAACTTGGTGCGCGAACACCAGCCGATTTCACGTGCCGATCTCGCGCGGCACATGGACATCGGCCGCGGCATGATCACATCGCTGGTCGACGAGCTCCTCGCCGAAGAAGCGATCTATGAAGGCGCGACTGTCGACGTACCGCGCGGGCGCAAACCTCAGATGCTGTTCGTGCGTACACGAGACCGGCTTGTCATCGCCGTCGACGTGCGCTTCAGCCGTACCTACGTGATGCTCGGCGACTTCGCGGGCAATGCGGTAGCGACGGAATCGTTCGACACCATCGTCGATCCGAAATTGTTTATACGATCCATCATCTCGCGCACCAAGCGCTTGCTGCGCGCAAACCGCGCGAGCGGACGCTGCGAAGGAATTGGATTGGTCGTGCCCGGCATGGTAGATCAGACGACCGGTCGCATCCTGAACTCCCCACAGCTCGGTTGGCGCGATGTCGACGTGCGTGACGCCATCGCACTCGGGACCGGTCTCACGGTACATATTGAAAATGCACCTATTGCCTGCGCTCTTGCCCATGTATGGCTTGGACAGCGCGGACGTGATACCGGAGACTTTGTCTACGTTACGGTCTCAGACGGGGTTGGTGTCGGTATCGTGGTGAACGGCCAAGTGGTACGTGGTCACTCACACACGGCGGGAGAGTTCGGACACATTCCGCTCGATCTCAACGGACCGCGATGTCTGTGCGGCAACCGTGGTTGTCTCGAGGCATATACGTCAAATCTCGCGACACTGACACGTTATCTCGGACACGAATTGTCCTCAGAAGAGACACGCGAACTGTTACGGGAAACCGGTCTCACAATCGGCGACGTCATGACCCGTGCGCGTGAAGGTGATGAGCGCGCGCGCACCGCGCTCGACGATACTGCGCGTTTTCTTGGACTCGGTCTCGCGATGATTATCAATGCACTGAATCCATCACAGATTGTGATCGGAGGTGAAATCACCGTCGACTGGTCGCGTATTGAGCCCATCGTGCGCGAGATGATTGCGCAACGTGCACTGACCACCGAGGCTGCGGCAACGCCGATCATCCCTGAGGATTCAGACGTGTCACCGCGCTTGCGCGGCGCGACCGCGCTGGTGGCGGCGCCGCTGTTTGCGGCGCCGAAAGTTGCATGACAAGGAAGAAAGTGTACGGTATACTGATCGCGTTTTTCCTCGCGGTTTCGTCCGGTCAAGCACAGACCACCGACTCGTCGTTTGTTATGAGACATCGGAGCGCAACAATTGGCGCGATCGGTATGATCTCGACCCTGGCGCTATTTTCTGCGGACGAAAGCCTCCTGCGTCGATTGCGTACGCCGTCGTTGCAGCACAACGTGACCGTTCACAACACTGCGGATTTCTTCAACGCCCTTGGCGGACCCGGCGCTGTCGTCGCGAGCGCGACGTTGCTCGGCACGGGTTTGCTTTCGCACAACGTGACCGTCACGCAGCTCGGCGTGCGGAGTAGCCAAGCGCTCATTATTGGCAGCACGACGACAGCTATTCTGAAAGGTGCATTTGGTCGTCAGCGACCGTTCATCGACGAGCATGCACCGCATGTGTTTGCGTTCGGCCGCGGCTTCGGTACACCGGGCCGTACGTCCATGCCGTCGGGACATGCGACGAGCGCGTTTGCCGTCGCAACGGCCCTGTCACATGAACTGCGCGTTCTCGCGCCGCCCGCAGGCCGCGTGGCGACGCCGATGCTGTACAGCGCGGCTACGCTTGTGGCCATCTCGCGCGTGTATGGTGCGCATCATTGGCCAAGTGATGTGGCGGCGGGAGCGATGATCGGGATGTTGAGCGGCACACTCGTCACGCGCCGAGATGTGGACATTGGTGCAACAGGAGTGAGGTGGCGCTTTTAGGGACTTGCGTTTGTAAAAAATCAGTTGCGCATCCCGTGTCTCGATATTCTGTCACCTACTGTCCGCAGGCAGTGACATGCACGCCAGCGACACGTGTCGTTGGCGAAAAGGTCTCCACGTTGCAATGCCTTCCACTGCATGCGCTTATGCGTTTGCTCGTCGTCATTACCGACCCTTGATGGACTTGGCATTAGCAATGCTTTCTCTCGCTTGCGAGAAAACCACCCTTTCGTCGGAGAAACAATGTCTCTGCTTCGTTGGACCGCTCGCACGCTTCCGCTCGTGACTGGCTTCATTGCGGTCACGTCATCATCGGCTGCTGCCGATCAACCATTGTTCACGTGGTCTGGCACGGTCGATCGTGAGGTGTACATCGTCATGCACGGCAACGACATCAGCACGCAGGGCCGCGACGCGAATTTACCGTACCAGGCACGCGTGAACAGTGCCATCCCGCGTGGTCGCGGCGATGTCGAGGTGCGCGTCGAAGAAGGACGTGGTAACGTGGCAGTGATCGAACAACCGTCCGCGAATAACGGCTACCGAACCGTCATCCGTGTGCAAGATCCGAGTGGTGGCGCGGATCGCTATCGCCTCACAGCATTCTGGCGCGACAACGGTTCCGTTGATCGGAATGGTCGCGACGACGGTGACCGATATGACCGATATGACAAGAAAGACAAAAAGGAAAAGAAGAGCAAGCACGAACAGGATCGAGATGATGACGATCGTCGCTATGATCGCGGTCGCTGGGATAACCGCAACCCTCGCGCCGATGACATCGGTGGTCCCGGCGTGCTCCGATGGAGTGGACTCGTAGATGACGTCGCCGAAATCCGCATCCAAGGTCGTCGCGTGGACATGATCACACGCAGTGGTGCACCATTGCAGAACGTCAACAGCGATATCGTCGGCGCTGGACTTCCGCGTCGTGATGTGCGAGTCGATGTCGACCAACGCGGTGGACGCGGATCAGTATATGTCGTCCAGCAACCGAACGCTTCAAACGGGTTTACGGCAATAATTCGCTTGGAAGATCGCCGTCCGGGTGCGGCGTTCTATGATTTTAACGCGCGCTGGTAACACGAGCCGTTATCGAGCCACACTCAGTGCGGTAAGCGCGGACGCAGGTACCCGTATACCCAAGTACCTGCGACCGCGCTCACGAGCGTCACCACGATGACGCTCGTGCCACTACCGATTAACGCGAACAGTGGACCCGGACATGCACCGGTCAGTGCCCATCCTAAACCAAAAATTGTGCCACCAAGCCAATAACGCGTGCCGGTGCCCATTGGCTTTGCTGGAATAACGATTGGATCTCCGGAGAAGGTGCGCACGTCAAAGCGCTTGATGATAAAAATCGAACCCGCTGCCACGACCACCGCCGATCCGATGATACCGTACATGTGGAATGACTGAAATCGAAACATCTCTTGGATGCGGAACCAAGAGATGACCTCCGCTTTCGTGAACAAAATGCCGAAGAGCGTACCGATCACCGCGTACGTGAGCAGCGCAGAGAGAGAATCGAACGCGTCGGCTGCCTTGCTCACACGCAGTGCATCGTCGGCGTGCTGTGTCAACGGAACGTTCATGTATGCAAACCCTGGAGCAGAAAGGGAAGAATCAGCCATGTGGTGATCAAGCCACCGGCGAAAAATCCAAGCACAGCGACCAACGATGGAAGCTGCAGATTAGCGAGGCCGGAAATTGCGTGGCCAGACGTGCAGCCACCGGCGTACGCCGTACCAAAGCCCACCAGCAATCCGCCGACGACCAGCATAACGAACCCGCGCAACGTGCCGAGACTGTGCCAATTAAATAATTCTTTCGGCACTAAACCGGAAAAATTTGTCAGCCCAAAGGCGGATAGGTCGGACTTCGTTGCACTCGAGATCAGCAGCGGCACGTCGTTCGTTAGCCACTGTCCGGCGATAAAGCCACCAAGTAGTACGCCGAGGATGAATGCGAGATTCCATCCGCCAACCCGACGCCAGTCGTAGCGGAAGAACTGCACACGACCGGGTGCGACAATGGCGCACGCATGTCGTAAATTGGCAGAAATGCCGAACTGTTTATTGTCGATCAGCAGCAGCGCTGGAACCACAAGTCCGATAAGTGGTCCGGCGACATACCACGGCCACGGTTGCGATAGAAATTCACGCATGTGTCGTCGCACGACGCGGGAGAGGAAAAACTTGCTGCCGCACTTCCACCTCGGCCTCGATTTGCTCACACATCAAGTCGCACAGGCGAAAGACATGAGCACCAGCAAGACGGTAATATACGAAGAGGCCGTTTTTTCGACGCGCGACGAAGCCAGCCGAAAACAGAATTTGCAAATGCTTCGACACGTTGGCCGTACCAAGCGCCGTGATCTCTACAAGCTCGCTCACGGTGCGTTCCTGCTCACGCAGCGCGTTCATCAAGTGCAAGCGCGCAGGCTCGGAGAGCGCGTGGAAGCGTTCAGCAACCACTTCGATTTGTTGTGGCGACAAAGAGGCTTTTGTCATTCAGCTCGATACCACCGGCAGTCCCGCGTGTTTCCACGCGGTGATCCCGCCAACGAGATTGATCACGTTATGCACTCCGTGTGCTTGCAGCACGCTCGCCGCGATTGCAGAGCGTGAACCACCCTGGCAATGCACGACCACCGGCTTGTCAGTCGCAAGTTCGCCGATGCGCTCAGCGAGATATCCTAGTGGAATATTCGGCACGCCGGGCAGATGTCCCGCATCCCACTCCGAGTGCCCACGCACATCGATGACTTGCACTTCTCCACGCTCAATCATGTGCGCGACTTCGGAGGCCGTACGTTGCGTCGTCGTTTCAAGTGTGCGGCCGGAGCTACTCCACGCGGTGATACTTTCACTGCCGAAAATGCCCGTGACGCGATCGAGTCCGATCATCGCGAGGTCGCGCACTGCAGTACCAGCGCAATCCTGACACTCATCGTCCACGAGGAGCAACACGTCTCGGTCGTACGGCAGCAACCATCCAGCCCATGTGTTGAAACTGCCGTTGAGCGGAATGTTGATCGTTCCCGGGACGTGCCCCA
>JANYHT010000049.1 GCA_025358925.1 Gemmatimonadaceae bacterium
GTTTCAAAATTGTCCTTCACAATCATCGGAATGCAGTGCAGCGCACCTACCGGTCCGCCACGTGCATAGCGCACATCGAGTGAGTCTGCGGTAGCCAGCGCACTCGGATTGACCATGATGATTGAGTTGATCGCCGGACCGGTTTTGTCATACGCCGCAATGCGATCGAGATAGGCCTGCACGAGCACGCGGCACGTGAGCGTATGTGCTCGAAACGCCGCGTGTACCTGCGCAATGGTCGTTTCTTCGAGGTGAAACGGTGCGCGAGCTGCGGTCCGCTGCGCGTGCAACACGACGGGTCCGAGAGGAGCGAACGCACCAAACAGTATCGCACTACGAAGTGAACGAAGGCCGAACGCCATGGTCTGTGGATTCAAGGGTGAGTATGCAATCGCGCGCGCGGCTCGCGTTCAATCATATCGAAGCGCCTCGATCGGATCGAGGGTGGACGCGCGACGCGCGGGCCACACGCCAAAAATGAGTCCGGTTACACTCGCGAAGACGAAGGCAAGAATGATGGACGAACCGTCTATCGCGGTGTCCCAGCCAAACGACGATTGCAAGCCCGTCGCCGCGCCAACGCCAACGGCGATGCCGATCGCTCCGCCCACCAAACAGAGCACAATGGCCTCGGTCAGGAATTGGAGCAGAATGTTTTTGCGCGTCGCGCCAAGGGCTTTACGCACGCCAATCTCGCGTGTGCGTTCGCTGACAGAGACCAACATGATATTCATGATACCAATACCACCAACCAGCAGTGACACCGACGCCACCCCTGCCAACATCGTCGAAAACGTCTGTGTGCTCTCGCTCAGCACGACCAGAAAATCGGATTGCTTGCGTATCGTGAAATCACTCGGCTTATCCTGCGCGATACGATGAGAACGACGAATGGCCGATTCAATCTCCGCCATCGCCACCGGTATGGAGTCTTCAGCCGTTGCGGTCACCCAAATATCGTTCACACGATCCGTGCCGAATGTATTGAATCGACCCGTGTTGAACGGGATGAGAATCTGCTCGTCCGCATCACCAAATCCCGTCGCGCCTTTCGCCGCAAGCACGCCCACCACGATGTACTCCTTACCGCCAATGCGGATGTGCTCGTCCAGCATACTCGCGCCGTCGGTCACATTCAGTGCCTTCAGTACGTCCGCACCGAGCACCGCAACACGTCGACGCGCATTGTTGTCCTCGTCGGAGATCATCCGACCGTACTGCATCGCGAAGCCGCGCACCGCGAGAAAATTTGGCACGGTTCCCGTGATTTGAACATTCGCGTTTTTCGTTTTCCACACGACCTGCAGATTGCGATCCTGTTGCATGTTCACCGCGGCAACATGGGGCGCACGTTCGATAATCATATTGACGTCCTTCATCGTCAGTTTCGCCGTGTTTGCCGAGCCAACACCGCCTTGCTGCACGCGCTGCGCATTGATCTGCAGCACGTTGGTGCCAAGACGTGCAATGCGTGCTTTCACCGCATTCTGCGCGCCGTTGCCCAGTGCAATCATGGCGATGACCGAGCCAACGCCGATCACCATGCCGAGCATGGTGAGGAGGGAGCGGAGCAGATTGACGCGCAGCGCGGCGAGGGCCACGCGAACAGTCTCGAGCAGATTCATGCGTCAGGCTACGTACGCGGCTGGCAATGCGCCAGCGCGCGCCCGTCGCTCGTCCCCGTCATGCTGCTGCAGCACGTCGGGCAATCAATGGCATCACCTGTTCGGCGAATCGCTCCATCTCTTCCAACTGCGGACTGCATTGCAGGAGCAACAGTCCCACACCGGCTGTTTCGAACTCCCGAATGCGATCGGCCACCTGCTCTGGCGTGCCGACGAGCCCCGCGCGCAGGCCGCGATTGGACACCGAGTAATCTTGCAACGACAGTGAGGTATCAAGCTGCGTGTTGGCAATCCAGTCCTGATAGTTATGAAATCCTGGAGATCCCGACTGCACGTTGGTAATGCGCTCCAGCTCACGGTGCGCTTCGGCCTCCGTATCGCGGACAATCGCATAGGCCGCCATGCCGTACTGCATCGGACGTTTACCCGTCTTTTCGCGACGCGCCCGCAGATCCGCGACTTTCGCCGCAATGCGATCTGGTGGATCACCATGCATGACGTAGGCATCGCATTGCGACGCGATGAGCGACTTTGCCGTTTCCGATTCGCCTCCCGCATATATGACCGGATGCGGTCGTCCTCGGAGTAAAACTGGCTTGGGCGCGACCAAGAGTTCGTTCACTTCGTAGTAGGTGCCCTTGAACGAATACGACGGTTCACGCCATGCACCGTGCAACACGTCTAACCACTCAGCGGTGCGTGCATAACGATCATCATGCAGATCAAACGTGCTGCCATAGCGACGAGCTTCGTCTTTCCACCACGACGATACCACGTTCAGTGACAGTCGACCATTGCTGATGCGATCAATATTGGCCGCTTGCTTGGCGAGTGTCGCGGGATGATGAAACGTGGGACGCACCGCGACCATGAGTTCGATGCGGTTGGTCACGGCCGCGAGTGCAGCAGCGGTCGACCACGCATCAAGCGCTGGTGCCTCGATGCCTTTGATGTCATTCAAAAACAGTTCGGCGATAAGCGTTAAATCGTATCCGAGCTCTTCGCTGCGCTGCACCAACCGTTTGACGTACGGCCACGTCGCATCCATTCCTTCATCGGGAATGTTGCGCAACCATCCACCAAACACTGGAAGCCAGTATCCAAAGCGCATCAGGCCGCCAACGCTGCGGACGATGGAGCCGCGATGCCATTCGCATCGGTGATGCGGGCCTCGAGATAATCCACCAATTTCACCCACGGGTCGAAACCAATCACGTTTGGTGCGTCGGCAACAAAATTTGAGAGGGCGTTGATGTCGTAGAAGTAGTGTTTTCCATCGCGATCGTCGACGAGATATTCGATCCCGCCAACGTCAATGCCAGACGCAAGTGAAATGCGTTCCACTTGCGCGATAATTTCTGCGGATGGACGCGCGGCCTCGACACGCATGCCGGATTTTGGTGCGTCTATGGCGCACGCACCACGCACCAGTTCCACGCCGTTCGTTGTTTGACATGCGTCGGCTGGGCATAAATCAAAGGAGTCCGTCGGCGGATAGACGTTAATCGCGTACAGATATTTTCCCCCTAACGTTTCGACGCGCGTGATATGTCCATCGCGCAACGGTGCGGACTCTTGCACCAGTGCGGTGCCGTCAACACCAAGATCAACGGTGCCTGTCGCTATTGCCTCAGCGAGTGCTTCCGGCGTGTTGTAACGCGTGATGCCCGCGCCGCTTCCGCCAACATTTGCTTTGACGAGAATTGGATATCTCAGATCGGACGCAGCCGCGAGTGCGCGCGCCGGATGATTGATGACACGTGTACGTGGTGTTGGCAGACCGAGTCCACGCAGCAAGTCCGCTTGTGTGGCCTTGGAGAGTTCGTTGGCGTACGCGTGCGCGCCGTTGACGACTGGCACGCCAAGGCGCTCGAGATGCCGCAACCAATGCAGCGTGTAAAAGGTGGTTTGGGCGTGACCACGCAGGTACGCCGACGGGCTGGCACGATTGAACACGAGCGACCACGGCGTGCTGGCCTCGGTCGGATCGAACGTGTGTGCGGCGGCATCGAGCCGGTCGAACGGAATACCGCGCTTGTCGAGCTCGGCGAAGAGCGGGCGAAACCAGTCGGGATGTTCGTGGTACACGGCGATCGGTCGGCGAGACATATGTGTGCTCCTGTAGCGGTAGCGCCGTCCGTGTACGACAAAGCCCGGCACTGGAAGCCGCCGGGCGTTCGCGTTTTAGCTCGTTGTTTTACCTGGCGGCAAGAGGCGGCAAAAGACCAGGGCAGGCAGTTGTCTCAGTAGTGTACTAAGTGCATTTGGTCGTGTCAACGGTCAATTTTATGGAGTGGGTTCCCTCAACACGGATTGGTCGCTGTGCCTCGTGCTCTCGGAAGGATGCTGTCGGTGATGGCGCTCGCGGGCGTCGTCGGATGTCGTTCATCAGTGGCTGCGCAATCGACGTCATCGTCTGCCATGGCGAGTAGTGCGCCGGATTGGGCTGCGGTCGAACGGGCACTGGGTCGCAAGGGCACGATGAATCCCGGCGAAGTGCTGAAGTTCGGATTTCCACGCGGTGATTTGCACGTGATGGTGCGTGGGGTCGAGATTAAGCCGACGCTCGCGCTGGGATCGTGGGTGGCCTTGAAGTCGATGGGTGCGGCCACCATGGCGATGGGAGATCTCGTCCTCACTGAAGACGAAGTGGAACCGGTGATGCGCGCACTGCAACGCAGTGGCATCGAACAGACGGCGCTGCACAATCACGTCCTCGGCGAAACCCCGCGTGTGATGTACATGCACATCCGTGCGAGTGGTGATGCAACAAAAATTGCAACGTCAATTCACGCTGCGCTCGAACTTACAAAAACGCCGCTCATGGCGCCTGTTGGTGCGGTCTTAGCACTCGCGCTTGATCTCGATACCGTCGCCATTGCGGCGGCACTGGGCGCGACCGGCAAAGGCAACGGCGGTGTGTATCAAGTTGCGATCGCTCGTCGCGAAACGGTGCGTGAAAACGGGATGGACATTCCGTCGTCGATGGGGCTCGCGACCGCCATAAATTTTCAGTCAACAGGCGGTGGAAAGGCCGCGATTACCGGAGACTTCGTGTTACTGGGCAACGAAGTGAATCCGGTGATGCGCGCGTTACGGAGTAACGGCATTGATGTGACGGCGGTGCACAGTCACATGATTGGCGAAGAGCCGCGATTGTACTTCATGCATTTCTGGGCTAACGCAGATGCGGTGACATTGGCGAAGGGACTTAGGACGGCATTGGACGAGACGACGAGCGTGCGGAAGTAGCGAGGGCGCGGAATCGTTGGTGGAGTTGGAAGCCTGCTTTAGCTGTTGCTCGTCATCACTTGATCAATAAGTCTACGAAGCGCTGGCACTTTACTGATGACCAGATTCCAAACGTTGTTCGAGTCGGGAACATCGTGACGGTAAATTGATCGATTGCGAAGCGCGATGATCGCACGCCCGTCGTCGACGGTATCAAAGATTTCTGGATGTCTGTCTAAGCCGGCACATTGCCTCGCCGATTATTTCGAACTGACGCTTACATGCGGCACGCAGCATGTCGTCCTGCTGATAGTCACTGGCCGTGCGGCCGAGTGCGAACCGCTCGATAGTTTCAGCAGCGTGGAACGCGTGACGCATTGGAACCAACGCATGCGCGCGCGGGGAACGCTGCTGCACTCTGTACACCGGCACACTACCGGCACGGATCATCCCCGCGCGCGCGGGGAACGCCTGCCGTCAACGTGGTGCAGGGTGTCACCCAGCGGATCATCCCCGCGCGATCATCTGTACGTCACAATCGGCAGGGTGCGGATCATCCCCGCGCACGCGGGGAACGCCGCACGGACGTCGAGCCACGAGATCGCGCAGTCGGATCATCCCCGCGCGATCAATCGTGTGAAGAGTCTTACCGGATCCGGATCATCCCCGTGCGCGCGGGGAACGCTGTTTCTTGCGCCGCGTTTGCATCGGCAAGTTCGGATCATCCCCGCGCGCGCGGGGAACGCGATCGTGGCTTTCTCCCGGTCAAAGACAACCCCGGATCATCCCCGCGCCGTTTGCGCCAATTGATGGCGCGACAAACACGGAGCATCCGCGCGCGCGCGGGGAACGCCCAACGACCGGCGCCCGCGTCAACGCCGAACGCGGATCATCCCCGCGCGGTGAACGTGGCGCGGGTGATTGGACTGTCCGGATCATCCCCGCGTGCGGACGGGCACCTTGTCCTTCGGCGTCGGATCATCCCCGCGCGTTCGGAGGCTACGTGCGTGAGCTCGAGGCCGGATCATCCGCGCGCGCGCGGGGAACGCCGCGCGGTGGAGCATCAAGCAGCGTGGGATGCCGGATCATCCCCGCGCGCGCGCGGAACGCATATATGGGAAGGCGGATATTTTTTTGGCGGACGGATCATCCCCGCGCGCGCGGGGAAC
>JANYHT010000002.1 GCA_025358925.1 Gemmatimonadaceae bacterium
CAACGGACGAATGGCCGCGCTCGCACGCGTCATCAAACGTGCGGCAAGGGCGCTCGATGCGCGTTCAGGTTCTGGTGTATGCGCTTCCTGCACGGCCGAGATGAGCGCTTGCTTGAGCTGCGGTGCGCGTTCCTCAACATATAGAGCAAAACGTGCGTCACTCGCGCGACGCAACAATGGCACGAGGAGAAAACGTATCACCGATGCAACGATCAGCGCGTACCCAAACACGCGTGCGATCAACGGACCACTGTCGCCGCCATCAAACGCGCGGAGCACGACCATCGCCGCGACGATGGCAAGCAACACCGCGAGCACGATCCACACGAGCGACTCAAGCAAAATGCGTTGCCGCCATTGTCGCCGCAGCGCGCCGAGTGTGGTGAGCAGTTGACGATCTGGGCTCATGGGGTGCTCCGCTCCGGGACAACCGGACGAGTGCGTCTGGCGATTGCGCGCCAACCGCGGGTGGCCATGAATGTCTCGCCGACGAGCGCGAGCGCAACAACGATCAACAGCCATCGCCAACTGTTTTGGCGACGCTCAAGCTCGTCTGGGGTAGGTGGTGCCGTGCTTGTCGCAGCCGCTTGATCACTCTGTCGTACACCGAGAAGTAGCTCTTTGGGATCGATTGGCGTCAGGTCGGATTCATTGGTTGGCACATTGACCGCAACCAATGCACCCGGTTCGCCGGAGGCACTGCCCGCGAACGCCGAGTAGAGACCCGCGTCGGCCAACGGAACCGCGCTGCCAAGCGAGTCGCGCTTTGGACGAAGCAGTGCGTCATCGGGCGCACGCACGACGGGATCTTTCAAGCCTTCTGGCAGCGACCAATTGTCGGCGGTGGTACGCCACAACGGCGTCGCGTCGCGTCCCGATGCATGCAACATCAATTGCCGTACAAACGGCAAGAATGCAGGCTGCAGCGGGAAATCCCCACTCTGTGCATCGAGTGGCGCAGCCAATAGCACGACTCGTCCGTCGCCGACTCGCCGTTCAATAATCGCTGGGAGTCCATCGTCGAATCGCGCTAACACATCCGTGCCCGTCGCTGCATCCAGTCGCGGATACCGAAGAAACCGCGCGCTCGACAACGCATCGTCACTCCCGTGGAAGGGCGCGAACAGCGCATGCTCCGATCGCACTTGCCGGATACTTCCGCCCCGATCAGTGAGACGCTCTGCTGCACCCGTAATGCGCGCAGGCACAAATGCGGAAGACGAAGTACGTGTGCTCAGGCGACGGCCTGCAGCAATCACCACACCACCACCTTTCGCCATCCAAGCATCAAGTGCCGGGACTGACGCGTCTGTTGGGGCAACGTCCCACAGTACCACCACACCACCACTCTGCATGAAGCGCGCGTCCAATTGCGCGGCGCGCGTGCGCTCAATCTTGATTTCCGGAGTGCGACCTATCGTCAACGCTCGCTCGAGAAACATGGTTTCATCGCTTGACGCATCATTCGGCAAGACAAGCGCCACTTTCAGCGCATCTTCGCGCGGTACCACGAAGAAAAAATGATCGTCGTTACTTAACGAGTCGGCCTCGAGTGACACGGTGCCACTCACCGCGCCGGCAATGGCGGATACAGGTGCAAACGTCACCACCGTTTCGCCATTCATCGGCACGCTGACGTTTTGCGTATTGGCCACTCGACCGTTCAGCATGAGCGTCGCTTTCACAGGTCGTGTTGACGGCAGCTCGCGTGAGGTAATTCGCGCCTTCACCGCCAGCAACGTCCGTGCACCTTTGCTGATGCGACGCGCCTCAACTGCGCGCACCGAGGTATTGGCCCGCGACTTCGCACCGACCGCGACCGCGCGCAACGTGACACCGCTGGGGAGATCCAGTCCTGCGACACCAATCGTACCAGCCCGTTGCAAATCAGAGATCACGACTATCTCGGCGGCGGCGTATGGCGCGTCGAGTAACATCTGTCGCGCGGTACGTAGCGCTGGCGCAAAACGAGTTCCACGTGGCAGCGTGTGCGCACGAGACAGGACGGCCAGCGCAGCGCCTTTATCTTCCGTGAGTCGTTGTCCGATCTCCGCGACATCATCAAAGAACACAATTCCAACGCGATCACGCGCGCGGAGTGCTGCAATCACTCGACGCGCAGAGTCGATCGCCACCGGCCACACGGCTTTGTGCGCCATACTGAGCGAACGATCAAGTAAAATGACGACGGCTTTGGTTCGCGTATCGCTGCCGAGTACCGTTTTCTTTGTGAACACAGGTCGCGCAAAGGCCAGTACAAGCAACGCCAACGCCAACAGTCGCAGCAGCAGCAATGGCCAATCCGTGATGCGCTGCCGTTGCGACGTGCGAATGGGCAACTGCTCGAGAAACATCAGTGACGGGAATCGATACGGCCGATCCTTATCGCGATGTCGCAAATGCACGAAGATTGGAATGACAAGTGCCGCCAATCCCGCCAAAAATGCCGGCACCAAGAAAGTAAATCCCACTAGCGCACGCGACTGCGCGAAAGGCGCGCGTTCAGGTAGGCGTGCAACGCGCGATCCAGCGGCTCGTCAGTGTCAACACGGACATAATCGGCGCCCGCAGCGGCAATGCGTTTTGCAATCGCCGCGTGATGTGCCGTGAGTAACGCCTGATACTTGCCGCGCAGTTCACCGGGCCGCAGCGGCAATAACGCACCGCTCTCCGCATCTTCAAACGTCGTTGGCAAATCTCCTGGCAAATCGCGTTCCGCAGGGTCGACGACGTGAAACAAAATCACATCGTTACCCGCCATTCGTAGCGAGTCCACCGCGCGACCAAGCGCATCAGGTTGCTCGTAACAATCGGAGACGAGCACCACAATCCCCGGACGCGCGGTCACATTGCCGAGCTTCTGAATGCAGTGCACGAGATGCCCGCTGCCACTCGCCTTCGATTGCGCGAGGGTGTGCAACAATAATTGCAGATGTCGCGCGGACGGCGGAACGATATCCACCAAGTCACCACGTAACGTGGCAAGCCCCACGCGATCACCCTGATGTTGCGACAGCCACGCTAACGAAGCGATGAGAAACCGGCCGTAGTCAAATTTGTTGATGTCGCCGCTGCCAAAATCCATCGAGCCCGATGAATCGAGCGCGAAAATCACGCCCGCATTCGTGTCGGCTTCATACTCCTTGATGTAAAACCGATTGGTCCGTCCATACACCCGCCAATCGATGCGTCGTAGATCATCGCCCGGCTGATACGAACGATGCTGCGCAAAGTCGAGCGATGCTCCGCGTCGCATTGAGCGATGCTGTCCATGCATAAACCCGTCAACGACCGTGCGCGCGAGCAACGCCAAGTCGGAAATGCGGGCGAGCAGTGCCGGCTCAAGGAAGGACGCGGGAGCCGTTGGCATTAGAGCGAGGAGCGCGGAAGCGGAGCAGCATCGAGCAGTTTTGCGATCAGCTGATCGGTGGTCACCTTCTCCGATTGCGCCTGAAAGTTGATCAGAATGCGATGACGTAACACTGGCCGTGCGAGCGCGCGAATATCGTCGAAACTCGCGTTCGCACGACCCTGCAGCAACGCGCGTGCTTTGGCGCCAAGTACGAGCGCTTGCGCCGCACGCACTGAGGCGCCGTACGACACCCACTGCTTGATAAAGTCGGGCGCGCCTTCGCTGGGACGCGACAGTCGCACGAGTTTCACCGCATACCGCGTCACGGCATCGGCAATCGGCAGCCGTCTCACCACGCGCTGGAATGCAAGGATCTCATCACGCGACACCACCGGCTGAATTGAACTCGACGGCAACGCCGTTGTCGCGCGCACCACCGCGACTTCGTCTTCTTCAGGCAAATAGTCCAACATCACTTCCAGCATAAATCGATCAAGCTGCGCTTCAGGCAGCGGATACGTGCCTTCGAGTTCGATTGGGTTTTGTGTGGCAAACACAAAGAACGGCGCCTCGAGATCGTAGGTGCGACCTTGTACGCTCACTTTGCGCTCTTGCATAGCCTCGAGCAGCGCGGCCTGCGTTTTCGGCGGCGTGCGATTGATTTCGTCCGCCAGCAACACGTTCGTAAACACTGGCCCAGGCATAAACGCCAGCCGCCGATGTCCGGTGATCGGATCATCTTGAATCACATCCGTACCCGTCACATCAGAGGGCATTAAATCGGGCGTGAATTGAATACGCGTGAATTTTAGATCGAGCGCTCGCGCCAACGAAGAGATGAGCAGCGTCTTCGCGAGTCCGGGCACGCCAACCAACAGACAGTTGCCGCCCGCAAACAGCGCAATCAGCGCTTGCTCAACAACAGTCTCTTGCCCCACAATGACCTTGCGCAGTTCGTGCGTAATTCGTTCGCCGGCACTCTGCAGGCGATCAGCAAGTACGCCATCGTCGAGACGATCAAGGTCGGCAGCCGTATTGGCGACGGCGGAAAGCGGAGTGGCAGTCAAGCGGTTCCTCGGTTCAGCGGGTGAATATCTGTAGGATGAACGCGCGTGCCTGTGTCTTCGCTCACGGCTTCGCTCCAGCGCTTCCCTTGCCACGCAATTCCAACAACAGCGACTGCGCCTTCTCAAACGACGGCGCCAATTCCAACAGGTGTAGCAGTTCGCGACGCGCGCCTGCGGCATCACCCGCCGCAGCGAGCGCTTTTGCAAGCTGGTAACGCGCTTCCATTAAGTCGACGGGATGCACGGCAATCACCGCTCGGCGTTCACGAACGGCCACTACAAAGTCCGCACGCTTCGCCGCGAGTGTTGCGAGCCGTGCATGCACCGTGTCGTCATACGGAAAAATCCAAATCAGTCGATTGAGCGCCGCCATAGCGCCAACATCGTCGCCACGGTGCTCTCGCAAGTCGGCCTCTAAAAGATTGGCCTCCCACGCCGTCTCATTGCGAGACGTAATTTGTGCAAGACTTGCAATAGCCGCTGCCGTATCGCCGCGATCTTTTGCCAGCGTCGCCAAATACCAATTCGGCCCGTCCGCGCCCGGATACGTCGGAAACATCACGCGCGCCTGCTCGAGCAACACACGCGCGGAGTCACGTTGTGCCGCTGTCCCCTCAACCAACACAATGGCCGCGCGCATGGTAGTGATAAACGTGCCGCCAATAGGCGAATGGCCATCACCTGGCGTCACCGCGCGCAATGGCGCAGCAAATCGCACCCGCATCCACGCCTCAAAGCGTTGATCCACTTGCGCGCTGTTCAGGCCCAACACCTTCTGGAACACCGCCGCCGTCTCTAACCCATCGCGATACGCAATCAGCATCGCCGGCAATGCCTTCGCACCCTTCAGTTCCTCCACCATCTCGCAAAACAGCGACGCCTGGTAATAACTGAACATCGTTTCTTCAGGAAAACGCGGTCGCAACAATCCGTCATTCAGCTGACTCATCGGGCGCAGCGAATTGCTGCCAAGCGCCGAGATGTACGGGAGCGTTGCCTCTGCACCCCAGCCGCGCTTTGCTCGACGCTCCTCCAACACGGACATTCCTTCGGATAACCATCGCGGCACACGATGCTCCGATGCGCCAAGCGTAAATGCATGCGTCAATTCATGCCATGCCGTCGAACCCCAGTTAAATGCGCCACGATCACGCGCACTGGGCGTATCCATAGCTAATAAACTGCCAAAGCTTACACCTAACGCGCCAAGTCCCGTCAGCCCAACGCTACGCACCGAAAAATCTGCGTGCTGTCGATAAAACTCCAAACGCACCGGCGTTGGCGGGGTGTACGAGTACCGAATCGCCAGCGAATCAAACGCCTGTTGCAACAATGGAATGATGTACATGGAGAGCAGATCTGCTTCTTCCGCGGGCGCCACGACGCGAAACACTCCCTGATCAATAGTGCGGAAGCCGCGCAGCTTGTCGAGTAAGTCGAGTGTGTTCTTATGCCACAAATTGAACGGATCGAGCGCGAAGGCACGATCCAGCGCCTGCTTGCCTTCACTCATCAAGCCGACGCGCAACTGATTTGTACCAAGAACGCCCAGCGCGCGAACCGACGACGAATCAAAAGTCACCGCTTGCTGTGCAAGACCAATCGCATCCGCGTATCGACGCTGTCGCACCGCGGCTTCAGCCAGCTCCGTATAAAAATCCGACGGACGCGGCTGTAATCGCGTTGCTGCCGCGCGCGACTGCCGAAACGTTGTCGAATCGCCAGTCAGCCACGCGGTCGCGCCGAGTAGTGACCACGCGGGCATCGACGACGAATCGATCGCGAGCGCGCGGCGCGCGAACACCGTCGCTGAATCGTACATCTCAGCGTCAAGCTGCATGCGCGCCACCAGCACCAAAGCGTCGGTGAGTGCCGGATTTGACGCTAAGCTGCGCCGCACCGTTGCGAGTGCCGTACCCTTTCCTTCAAAGTCTTCAATTCGCGCAATGCCCAGCAACGCGCGTGCATCATTCGGTGCACGACGCAAGACGATTTCATACGACGTTCGCGCATCCGGCGCGTTGTACTTTTCAAGGAAGAGATCGCCGGCGCGGCGCAACGCATCGAGGTTTGTTGAATCCGCAGCTGCCGCCGCATCGAACGCGGCCAACGCACGCCGCGCTGCCTGGGCGTCGCCCGACATGAGCACCACGTACGCGCGACCGACGGCCGAATGTTGATCGCTGCTGCGCGTCCGACTGTCGGCAGCAGCGTCGTAGGCGTAGACAATTTCGCGGGCGCGACGCGACGCTTCCGCATGATCGCCACGCGCATCGGCAAATTCAGCCAGCGCTGCTTCAGCCAGCGCATGATCTGGTGTGCGCGCGATTATTGCGCGCGTATACGCGGAGTCTGCGGCAAGTAGCTTGCCGCGTGCAGTCAGTACGTCGCCCAGCGCGACGACTGAGGTGGGGCCGCCAGCACGAGCGACGCGCTCTGCATCTTCATATTGCCCAACGTCGGCGAGTCGACGCGCCTCCACGCGCGGATCCTGCGCGCATGCCGTGTCAACGGCAACGCAGAGCGTGCAACAGAGCAGCGCGCGCTTCACTTCTTGACTCCGGCAGCGCGAATTGCTTGCGTCTTTTCCGCGATCGCGAGCAACAAACGTTCCAGTTCGTGATCGTAAGCGCTCGTGTCCATCGACGCCTTCCTCGCGCGCAATGCTGCGACGGACATCTCAAGCGCTTGCCGCTCGGCGACGAGCGCCGCGATGCGTGGATCGGACGAGGCTTGCACGCCACCAAACGCGACCGTAGCGGCAAGCAGTGAATCGCTGAGCTGTGCGTGCTCTGTTTGCAATCGGTTGGTGGATTCGTACGCGCGGGTCACCGCCGCTTTAGCGTACCGATACGCCTCGAGCACGGACACGCGTCCATCTTTATCCGCGTCGGCTTCGTCGCTGACAAGACCCTTGGCAAAGTACTGCGCGAATAAACTTTCATTGCGTTCAACAGCAGACTTTGTCGCAGTGACGACGATGCGTGACGGCGCCGCAAGAACCGGCAAGAAATCGCCGCTTCCGCTGGCCGCATTCACAAACACCACGGTCTGTCGCGAAAATCCCGACAGCCACGTGGCAAAGTCGGACGCGGTGGGATCCGGACCGGGCAAATTCACTTTTGAGCCCGCACCATCGCCACTGCCGTGTCCGATCAGCACGACGAGCAGAACATCGCCCGGCTGTACGCGCTTGCTCAGCGCAACAAATGCTGCCGCGACATTCACGCGCGTGGATTTGCCATTAGAAACTGCAGAGACGACGGAGTCTTCGGTCAGCACAATGAGGCTTGAATCGGCAACGCCCCATTTAGTGTGTGCGGCTTCGCGAATCGTGGCCGCCGCGAGGTCAAACGTGCGCTTAAACGCCGGTTCGCCGGACAGTCCACTTACGACCAACACATGCGTGCGTTGGGCGTGCGCGTCGTTCGCGAACAATGCGATGATGATGCATAACGTGAAGCCGCGCATGCGCATGTTCACGCAAGTCCCTGCCACCGCCGATAGCCCCACTCGGCGCCCAAGAGCAGCGCCAAGATCAGGAATACGGCGGGCATGTCCCACAAATCTTTCGCTTCACGCACGGTGACACCGCTCTCGGTGTAAATCGCATCCTCAGCAATCTTCTTCGCGTCGGCTAACGGATAGTATCGACCACCTGTTTCCTGCGCGATGCGTTGGAGTAGTGGCAAACGCAGCTCCGCTTGCGAGACATCGGCACCCAAGTCGTCGACCGGGACGGTGGTGCGTGCGTCGGGCAACAAATCGCGAGAACGCTTTGACGTCACGTGAATAGCGTAACGGCCAGAATCTGTCGCGATAAAGCTGCCCGTGTACGAACCATCTTCTCGCAATGACCATTCAAGCGGCACGGTGCTTGTCGTGCCCGCCGGAGAAGTTGCGGTAGCGGTGACAATGGCATCGTTGATGTCGGTGTAGAGCGCGTCTGCGATGTGTGCGCGCAGTGAAACCACTTCACCAGGTGCGACACGCGCGGGCGACGCGAGGATCTCCACTGGGTCAGGTGCATCATCCACGAGCCAACGGACAAGTTGCCGCCAGAAGGTTTGATGCGTGTTGTCTTCAACCGCGATGGACGCATGCATCCGCCACAACCACGAATCCTGCACGGCAAGGACCGCACTCATCCCACGTCCGTAGCGCTGCCACGCGAGGACGGGAATATCGGCTTTGCCACCATCGACGCTGCCATTCAGCAGCACCGTCGCGCCCGCCCGCAGACCGCCAATACGGTTGACACTGGTGAGCGGCGGCAATGAATCCCATCGCGCCACCGAAGCCGCAGGTGTATCGCGCAATTGCAACACCGCAAGCGCCTCTCCCGCGCGCGTTGGCTTTACTTTCAATGTGACGGCAGCATCGTCTTCATTGACGGTGCCACGCGTCAGCGTCACGGGCAGTACGTCGGCCAGCGGTGTATCTGCGAAACCGCCTTCGGACAGTGCGGCCCGTCCACCAAGCGCCAGCAATCCGCCACCGCGCTTACTGACAAAATCCGCGAGCATCCGCAGTTGATCGACGCTGAAAAATGAAGCTTCGACGCTCCCTAAAATGATCGCGCGATAGCGATACAGTTCTTCACGCGTCGTTGGAAAACCGCCCACCAAATCCAAGCTATCGCGCACGCCGAGCCGCAGAAACTTATGTTCGGCGCTGCGTAGTAGACCTACGACCTGCACGCCGCTATCGGCTGCAACCGCGCGTCGGAGAAACGCGAATTCTGGACGCGGTTCTCCTTCGATATACAACACGCGATCCGGACCTGCGCGCACATCGAGTGTGCCCTGCCATTCGTTGTTCTCGAGCACGAGTTCATCAGGCAGCGGACGCGCGCGGACGCCCAGCCGATACGTACCTGGCGCCAGTGGTGGCACACGCAAGCGCACGTGCACCATGTCGCCTTTGTCCGGTGTGCGAACAGTCTCAGTCGCCACGACACGTCCATCCGCCTCGGCGGTGATTGTCGCGAGCTCTTTACCGATGCCACGCACGCGCACGTCCGCTTCTACGACCACTGTCGCACCGCTAAGTGTCCGGCGCGGCGCACTCACGTGTTCGATGGACAGATCACGGTCAAAGCGATCACGTCCAACACCAACGGTGTAGACCGGTACGCGACGGGCGCGCAACGCGAGCAAGGCATCGTCGTACGACGTTGTACTGTTGTCGGCGCCGTCGGACACAAGCACAACGCCGGCAAGCGGCATGCCGGCCAGTTCTTCCCGCACGTCGTTCAGCGACTTCGCCAGATCCGATCGCGTGCCCGACGCGGTCAGGGACGCGACATCTGCTAACGGCGCGGCGCCTGCCGCGAAACGAAATTTGCGCAGCGCAAATTTCTCGCCAAGCTTCCGCGAAAGCGCGCTAGTGTCATCGAACACGCGTTGTACTGCACGGAGTCGCGTAGTGTCCGCAGCGTCGCGAATGCGCATGCTGCGCGAATCATCCATCACAATTGCGAGTACGTTGCGCTGCGGGACGGCAGATGCGATGACGAGTCCGGGTCGCAAGAGGCAGCCGATCACGAGCAACACGGCAAGCGCGCGCAACGTGCCTAACACGATTCGATCCGCCGGGCGCAGCGTGCGGACGCGCGCGTATGCGAGGGATACGAGGACGACGGCGGTGATGGCCGCGAGTACGACTGCGATGACCGGCACGACAGGGGCAATGACTACATCGCCGCGCGCGAATACGCGCAGCGGATACTTAAAGAAAAACGAAACGACGGCGTCGAATGCAGATCCCACGGCGTCCTAGGCACAGCGTACGAAGCGAAAGCAGTTCACCGAACGGAGCCGTGCGGTGAGCGATGGGCGGGAGACGACAGTGCATCGGCGCGCAACAGACGTCTACCCCGTGACGCAGTGCACCGCCAACGCGTTGGAATTAAAAAATCGATGCTCTGACACACGACGGCAGCGACGTCCGGGACGGGTCGTACCGACGAGGGACGAGTGCGGCTCGGACCTGTTTTTCGAGGAGATATCACTGCTTAACGCCACGTAGGGTGTCTCGTCTAATTGAGTGTCAGTCTGCTGTTCGCATGATGCAGTGTCCCGTCACGAGGATGCATCCATGAAAAAGTTGTTCACGCCTGCTATTGCGCTGATCGCGAGCGCATTGTCCGCGTCGTTGCTCTTTGCGCAAAGTGCGCCACCGCGCCCGCCGGTTGTCGGCTCGCCCACAACGTCCCGCCACGGTACGCCACGTCGTGCGCCCGGTGACAGCATGCGCGGTCCTCGCGGGATGGCCGGCATCGACGATCCGCGCGGTGGCGGCGAAGCGTCACGTCTGTTGCGCGCCCGTCGTCAACTCGACCTTACCAACGAACAGGTCAAAAAGTTGGAGGCGCTGGCCGCCGCGGCAACACCGATCGACAATCGGTCCGACATGTTGCGTGCACAGGCCGACATGATGGACGCGACCAAGGGCGACGGCAATCTTGCGGCCGCACGCGCAGCCCTCGACAAGATGAGCCGTTTACGCAACGACGGAGCCATTGCGCGTTTGAAATCGCGCCAAGACATGCGCGCGATACTCACACCAACGCAGAAAGCAAAGTTTGACAAGATGCGCGGGATGATGCGTGAACGCATGGGCGCGCGTGGCATGCACAACGGTGGTGGACGCGGTCGTCCAAGCATGGGTCGTCCGCAGATGCGCTTCGGCCAACAGATGGGACCGGGCCAGCAAATGGGACGTGGCCAGCAAATGGCTCCGCGCAATCGGCAGGCGCCGCCGATGCGTCCGCCCGACGGATTATAGACGAAGTGGTCGTGTGAGTTGAGCGGTTGTGGAGGGGACAGCAGTTTCGACAATGCTGCGCCGCAAGCTTGCACAAACGCCCGGTTAATCGACGCTGATTAACCGGGCGGCCTTCGTTCACACCACCATCACGTCTCGTCCGCGCTCGGCCCGTAATGGCCAGGCACAGAGACGCCAACCAAGCGATAGTAAATGGTGAGCTGCGCGCGATGATGGACCATGTGATTCATCACCATGCTGCGTAACACCGCGATACGCGGCAACGAAAAGATGACGTGATCACCGCTACGCAACGTCCACGATTCCATGAGCGCCTCGTCCGTCGTCGATTCGAGCGTTTTGCGAAAATCAGCCAAGCGCTCGTCAAACTGCTGCAGCAGCGCTGCCGCTGTTCGGCCAACCGGTGGATTTGGTGGCGCGCTTGCGAAGTCCAGTTCCGACGTGTTGATCGTGATCGCACCCCACATGGGCATGTCCGTCAAATGAGCGGCGAGCCTATACAACGGCCACGATTTCGCGTGCGGCGTGAAGTCGAGATGCGCTTCGGGAAGCCGCGCGAGCATCGTGCGAGTCCCAGCCATCTCGTGGTCGAGATCACCGAGTGCGGTGTGCGCGAGTTTGGACATTTGTGGAGTCGGTGTGGGGCGAGGAGGATCACGTGTTGGGCATGGCGCGCCATGCGGCAACGTCGTCTGGCGTGTCGAGGTCGAAGGTACACTGCGACGACGGAACCGAAAACGTGCCCGTTTCGGCCAAGAGCGCGCGCCCGCCCCGGTCACCAGTGAGTAGCGCGAGAGCGGGCCAATCACGTTTTGGAAAAATGGCTGGAATACCATACATCATCGCGCTATTATAGACACTTAAAGGCGACATATAAGCCGATGCCACGCGCATAGACCCATGGCGCGAAGCACGAATAAGCTCGCCAAAATGCGCCGCACCAACCTCTGGCATATCGCACGCGGCAATCAATACACCGCCTACCCGTTCGTTATTCGGCACCACGGCTAGCGCGCCCACGCCCCGCGCAATCGATGTCCCCATCCCCGTCGTCCACGCCGCATTGTGCACCAGCGTCACCTCCATACCAATGAGCGCATCAGCTACCCCCTCGGCACTTGCGCCCGTCACCACAACGACGGGAACGCATCCCGCCGCGAGCAATTGCGCGGCCACGCGGGCGACAAGCGGCACCCCGTCGTGATCGGTCAGGAGTTGCTTCGGTACACCAAGCCGGGACGAACCACCCGCCGCCAGCAAAACGGCCGCGACGTTCGAGATGTCTTGCATCACCACTTGGCCTAAAGTGAAAATTTCGGTTGTCCCTGGTCCCCAGTCCCTATTCCCTAAAACTATCTTGCCGCTTACCCAATTCCCTCGCAGACACGCATGGCTATAGTAACCGACACCCGTAACGCCACCAACGCGCTCGAGCCGCAGTCATTTGTTGTCGCGACGCTGTTGGCCCTGCTCGTCTTTGCTGTGGGCACGCTTGTACTCGCGTATCCGGCATTGTCTGGGCAAACGCTGCTGAGCGCCAACAGTGATCAGTACATTGCAGGCTATGCGTTTCGTGATTTTGCGGCGCAGACGTTGCGCCAGACGGGCATGTTTCCGTTGTGGAATCCCTATCTGTTTGGTGGGCTGCCATACGTCGCGGCGATGCACGGCGACATTTTCTATCCGACATTTTTGTTGCGCTTGGTCATGCAAACCGGCGCCGCGATGACCTGGGGAATGATCCTCCACATTTTCTTGTCGGGCTGCTTTACGTGGCTGTTTATGTATCGCGCGTTGGGCATTGGATACGTTGGCGCGGTCATTGGTGGACTTGCCTACATGATGGGCGGCAATGTGGCGGGACTCGTTTCACCAGGACACGACGGAAAAATTTTTGTCGCCACACTGTTGCCACTGACGTTGTTTTTTGTCCATCGCGGTATGCGAGACGGACGACCGTGGGCGTGGGGTGCACTAGCGATATCCATTACACTTGCGGTGCTTACACCGCATCCGCAGCTCTTACAATATCTGTTATTGGTGGCCGGTGCGTACGCACTCTACACAGCGTTTTCAGTAGACGCACAAGGCACACGACTCGCACGCCCAATCGCACTGCGACGTTTGACGATGGCCGCGGTGGCCGTCGGTGTCGGCATGCTGGGAGGGGCGATTCAGTTTTGGCCGCTCCTCGAATACACGCCGTGGTCGCCGCGCGCCGGTGGTAAAGGATGGGAGCACGCGATTTCGTATTCGCTGCCGCCGGAAGAAATCATCAATACGTATCTCCCGCAATTCTCTGGAATTTTGCGCGAGTATGCAGGACGCAACGGCATCCACTTACACAGCGAATACCTGGGCGCCGTCGTCCTCGTGTTAGCAGCGCTTGCGTTCGGTGCCGGACGTCTGCGACGCTCGGTGATTTGGTTTTGGACCGGCACGCTCGTCATCGCCACACTGTGGGCGCTTGGCGGTTATACGCCGTTTTTCCGTATTGTGTATGCGCTGGTGCCGGGCACGGATTTCTTTCGTGCGCCGAGCACAATGTTGTACGTGATGTCGTTTTGCACCGCGGTATTAGCTGGTATCGGCGCAGAGCGCGCGATCGAAGGGCGCGTCAACATGCGCTTTGCCATTGTCGGCGTTGGAATCGCGCTATTACTCGCGGTGATGGCCGGCGGTGGTGTGCTCACCAATCTTGCGCTCGCGTTTGTGCCGCAAAACTACGGGCTTGAAGATCGCGTTAACGCCAATGCATCCGCACTCACCGTTGGCGCATGGCGTTCGTTTGCCGTGGTCTTCATCACGATGGCGTTATGCATTGCCGCTGCTCGTCGTCTCATCGCCCCTCGCGTTGTTGCAATGGCGCTAGCACTGGTGGTGATCATCGACCTGTGGTCAATCGAACGATTGTATTTCATGTTCGCACCACCCGCGTCGGAGTTGTACGCCAGTGACGCCGTTATTGATTATCTCACAAAGCAGCCCGAGTCTGCGCGCGTGTTGGCCGTTGCATCGCAAAATCTGACCGGCACCCGTCGTGATCCGTACTTAGGGAGTGGAGAAGGCAAAGCTACCGGCTTCATGGTGCACGGTATTCGCAGCGTGTCGGGATATCACGGCAACGAGCTTGGGCGGTATGACGAACTCACCGGATGGGATACGGACGGCTACCTCAAACAGATGTCCAATGCGCAACTGCGACAACTGCTGAATGTGCGCTATCTCTACACGAATAGCACAAAGTCTCCGATTGATGGCGCAACGCTCGTTGCAGGTCCGGTCACAAACGCCGCCGGTAACACCGTCTCGTTGTTCGAATTGCCTGGTATCCATGCGGGTGCATGGATAACGCCCCTCACGGTGAAGGTGCCCGATCCCAGCGCGTTGGCCACGTTGCAAAATCCGCAGTTCGATGTGCGCACCGCGATGTTGGTTGACCCATCGTCGACGTTTCCAACGCAACCCGTGCCAACATCACCACCGGCGCCGAGTGACGTTGCGGTGCACGCAACAACGTGGACGCCTGAGCATATCGTGCTTACGCTCGACAAGCCGGCGCCGACAAATGCGTCGCTCGTCGTGTCTGAAAATTTCTATCCAGGATGGCGTGCTACCGTTGACGGAAAAGCAACGACCGTTGAACGCGCGGACTACGTGTTGATGGGCGTCGTACTTCCCGCTGGCGCGAAGCAAGTCGAACTGACATTCACAAGCCCGCGTTATCAAACCGGAAAACTGGTGACGCTCTTCTCACTCGCGATCGGCGTTGTGTGGATGCTGGCCGGGTATGTCTCGGCTCGCCGATTTGGTGCCGTTCCTAATCCCTAATCCCTATCCCCTAATCCCTAATGAATCGCGCTTTGACGCTCCCGCAACGCTCCGCCCGGCCGACCGTGCATCACGGCTTCGATTTCAGCGATGGCCGCCAGCGCAATGGATTCAGGCGTTTCACCGCCAAGGTCTAAACCGATTGGCGCATACAGCATACCATGCATGCGCGGGGTGATCTCAACGCCACGCTCGGCCACTGTTTCAATCAACTTGGCCGCCCGTTGTCGCGAGCCGAGGACACCGAGATAGCCAATGGGTAGTGGTAGCAATGCTGTCATCCATTCGGTGTCGATTTCAAACATATGCGACAGGAGCGCAACTGCGGTGCGTGCATCGCGCGTGATCAGCGCGGCACCTTCGTCGGCGCGTACACACGCGGTGCGCACGCTGGTTGGCAACACCAACGATTCGAGTAATGCCGGTCGATGATCGAACAGCGTGACATCCCAACCGAGTGTCGTGGCGATATGTGCAAATGCCTCGGCGCCGCGGCCAGCGCCGATGAGGTGCAACGCGATCGATGGCATGAGTGGTTCGACAAAGCACTCGTATGCGCGTTCGTCGACGACAATCGTTTCGAGCACGGGTCGTGCCGTGTGTAGTGCAGCGTCAACCAATCGGCGCGCTTCGTTCAAGAGCGCCGAGGGCGTTGATGACGAGTGCGCATGCCATGTGCCGTTGTGTGCACCACCGTCGAACAACGCAATCGTTCCTCCGGTAGCGGACGCTTCGATGACCGACACGATGGCGCCGCCTTCTCGTGCATGACGAATGTCTGCTGCGTGCGCTAACCATACGACGTCGAGCAATGGTTCGAGCAGAATGTGCGCGACGCCATCGCACGCGCTACCAAAACCCCAGATCGCTTGTAGATCGTCGCGCAAATCGTACGTCAGCTTGAGTGTCACACCTGATGCACAGACCGCCTCCGCGCGCGCCGCGACATCGGCCTCAAGACATCCACCGCTGATCGCCCCCGCCAACACGCGATGCTCTGCGTCGACGAGCATGCGTGCGCCCGGCTGTCGATACGACGAGCCTTCAACGCGCACGAGTGTTGCAAGCGCGAGCGCGACGTGCGGACGCGCGGCGAGCGCCGCTTGGGCGGCGAATGAAAGTTCGGTGAAGCCGGACACGATAGGGACTAGGGAATAGGGAATAGGGAATGACCGGCACCTACAACCTATCGCATCTCGATTGCATTCCTGCGATCACAGAAAACGCGTCGGTCGGCAGAGAAAAATCGTAGACGAAAGGTTATCAGAACGTCAGCGCAATCTTCCCCACCGTTGTATTCGATTCCATCAGCGCGTGCGCCTCTCCGATTCGCTCCAACGGAAAACTCGCGTCGATGGGGATACGCACCGCACCACTCGAGAGCCACGGCATCACTTCACGAGCAAACGCCTGCGTGACCCCGATGCGTTCTTCGAGCGGACGACTGCGCAGCACCGTACCGCGCATGGTGAGTCGACGCGACAACATATGTCGCAAGTCAATCGTGCTTTCGAGACCCGCCAACGTGCCAATAAGCACCAATCGGCCGCGAGGCGCGAGCGCCATGATGCTCTCGCGCACGTAGTCACCGCCTAACAGGTCGAGCACCACATCCACGCCGCGGCCATCGGTCCATCCCTTCACCGCGTCCGCCACCCAACCCGCGCTCGCCGGTTGCACGCCGGCTTCGAGACCAAACGACATCGCGGCCGCAATCTTCGTTTCACCACGCGCAGTGCCGAAGACTCGAGCACCGAGCTGCCGCGCGATTTGCACTGCGGTTAATCCAACACCGCTGCCAACCGCGTGAATAAGCACTGTGTCGCCGGGTCGCAACGACGCTTGGGCGACCAACGCATCGTGCGCCGTAATGCACGCTTCCACCGCCGCCCCACCGGTCTCCCACGAGACCGCGTTCGGCAATGCCGCGACCGCGCGTTCGTGCGTCACGAGGTACTCGGCGTGCGCACCTCCGCTAACCAATCCGCACACACGCGCTCCAACAGTCCACTGTGCTGCACCGGCCCCGAGTCCAACGATTTCTCCAGCAAACTCAATTCCTGGGATGTCGGACGGCGCACCTGCGGGCGGCGGATATCGGCCCTGCCGCTGCATCACATCCGCGCGGTTAAGCGCGGACCCGTGCACGCGTACAAGTATTTCGTTCGCGCTGGGTATCGGTATTGGGCGCGATTCGACCTTGAGGACCGAAGGGCCGCCGTGAGCGGTGATGATGGCGGAGCGCATGTGAGGGGATAGGGGTTAGGGAATAGGGGTTAGGGAATAGGGAATAGGGAATAGGGAATAGGGAATAGGGGATAGGGGTGTTATGGCACGAATGCAGTTCCTAATCCGTAGTGCATGGTCCCTAATCCCTAATCCCTAATCCCTATCAGCAAGTGTCCGCTTGCGTGAAAGCAATCGCTTGCATACTGTTCAGCCATGATCGACGACCACCGCCACCGCATCCTCCTCGCCGCCGCACACGTCTACGCCCTCCACGGGTGGAGAGGCGCAACCACCCGACGTATCGCCGAAGAAGCCCGCGTCAACGAAGTCACAATCTTTCGACAATTCGGGTCAAAAGAAGCACTGCTCGAATTGGCCATGCGCGAAAACTCGCGTATCGAACTCGCCGTGTTGCCGCGCGTACCCGCGCATCCCACGCAAGAGCTCACCGAATGGGTGCGTGCCCATCACGGCTCGTTGTGCGCACGTCGCGACATCATTCGCCAACTCATGAGTGACGCGTCGGAACGGCCCGATGCGGCGGAATGCGTGCGTCACGGACCAAGCGACGCCGTAGCACAGGTGCGCGAGTACGTCGTGGATTTGCGCCGTCACGGATGGATCTCCGAAACACACGACATCACCCCCGTCGACGTCAGTGCCGCCGTGACCATGTTGATCGGTGCCACGTTTTCTGACGCGATGAATCGTGACATGATGCCGGCCATGTTTCCACAACCGAAAGACGAAACGCTGCAAGCCTACGTGCGAATATTTCTGCGCGGTCTTGGCATGCGTGCGGAACCGATGTCACTCGCCGCTCGTAAGGTGCGAGCTGCTCCTTCTACCTCCGCCACCACCGAATGACGTTCATGTCGCGCCAACCCCTGCCAACGTCAACACAGCGGCAGCATGTTTATCGCATTGCCATCATCATGGCTTGGGCGTTGACCTTCGGTCCGCCGTCCGTATTGTCTTCACAACAGGCCACCGCGCCGATAACCGCCGCCGGAACTGCGCTCGCGCTCTCGCTCGCCGAAGCGCTGCGGTTAGCAACAGGCACCAGCGAAACGATCAGCCTCGCGCGCGCGGGCGTGTTGCGTTCAACCGGCCAGCAACTACAAGCGCGCTCACAACTGATGCCGCAGCTCTCGGCCGGCCTCAACTGGCAAAAGACGCTCCAAAATCAATTTCAAGCGATTTCAAAAAAATCCAACAGCGGCAGCAAAACTGGCGGCGGATCGGACACATCGACCATCGCCAACAATCCGCTCACGAAAATCTTCGCATCGCCGTACACGACGTCATTCGCCGTCACCGCGTCGCAGCCGGTCTTCACTGGCGGACGCGCGAGCGCAAACATCCGTGCCGCGCGCGTCAATCGCGAATCGGCAGAGATCGGAATCACAACGGCGCAAGCGCAAGTGCAACTCGATGTGACCGAAGCGTACTACGACGCGCTATTGGCGGACCGCCTCGTGACCATCGCGGAATCATCCCTTGTGCAAACAGAGCGTACACTGCGCCAAGTGCAGCTGACGAAAAACGTCGGCTCTGCGTCCGAGTTTGAACTCATTCGTGCGCGCGTTACGCGTGACAATCAACGTCCCAGTTGGTTGCAGTCCCGCACCAATCGCGACTTGGCGTACGTGCGATTACGACAGTTGCTCAACGTCGCACCCGATCAAACAGTGCGACTCACAGATGATATCGCCGAGTCACCGGCATCCGCTCCGTTTGTCGAGTCAACCGTGCCGATCACCACCGTGAATGTGTCAGCGGCAGAGGTGTTGCGCGCCGATCCGCGCGTCGGTGCGGAAGTGAGCAAAGTGCTGGCGAGCGCGGACACGTCGGTGCCCGTACGCGCGCCCGTGCGACAGGCGGTGAAGAGTGTTGAGGTGGCCAAGCTGCAACTGAAATCCACAAAGGCGCAGCGATATCCAACGGTCTCGCTTTCGACCAATTATCAGCGCTTGGCGTATCCGAACGACGGACTACCGCGCAGTCTCGGTGATTTCTTTCCAAATTGGACCGCAGGCTTCGGTGTTTCATTCCCATTCTTCACTGGTGGACGCGTCCATGGCGAAGAACTCGCAGCGCAGGCCACCGTGCTAGAAGCCGAACAGCGCTTGAAGCAAACGGAAGAAGGCGCGGCACTCGACGCGCGGCAGACCATCGCACAACTCGAACAGGCGCAGGCGTCGTGGCAGGCCACGGTTGGCACAGCCGAACAAGCCACACGCGCGTATGACATTGCGGAAGTGCGTTTTCGCGAAGGGATCTCCACCCAGCTTGAACTCGCGGAAACGCGTGTGCAGTTGCAGCAAGCATTAGCGAACCGCGCCAAAGCAGCACGTGACGTTCAGGTCGCGCGCATTCGCCTACAACTGCTGCGCGATTTACCGCTCGCTCCGTCACGCCCCTCCACGACAGGCAACACGCCATGATGACGATGACGCGCCGCACGGCGGCGCCTTTGATGACAATGCTCGCGCTTTCGCTTTTGACGAACGCGTGCGGCAAGAAACCTGGCGCATCAGCCACAGCAACCACGCCCACCGCTCAAAACATTGGGCCGGACAACATTGCGGTGGCGCGCACCGACACCTTGCGCAGTGGTCCGCCAATTTCCGGCACGCTGGTCGCTGAACGTGAAGCGCGGATTCGCGCGGAAATTTCTGGCGCCGTACTTCAGACGATGGTGGAGCAGGGACAGCGGGTCTCAACGGGTACGGTGCTCGCGCGCCTTGACGATAGTAACGTGCGCGACGCGGCCATCTCCGCCAAGTCTGCGGTCACACAGTCCACCGTCGTCGCGGAACAAGCAGCGCGCGAACTGCAGCGGGCGAAGACGTTGGTCGCTGCTGGCGCCATTGCGCAACGTGACGTTGAGTCGGCCGAACGAAGCAATCTCGCTGCACAAGCAGGGCTCGCTGATGCGAACGCGCGATTGGCGACCGCAGAAAAAAATGTGCGCAACACCATTATTCACGCACCGTTCGCGGGCATCGTCTCCGAGCGTTCGGTGAGTCCGGGCGACATCGTATCGCCGGGTGCTGCGTTGTTCACCGTGATCGATCCCAGCAGTTTGCGCCTCGAAGCGTCTGTGCCAACGTCGGCCCTGGCCGATGTTCGCATCGGTGCGCCCGTCACGTTCACCGTGAATGGGTTTGGCGACCGCACGCTGGAAGGACGGATCACGCGCATCAACCCGACGGTGGATCCTCAAACAAAGCAAGTGCGTTTACTCGCCAGCATTCCAAATGTCAAAGGCATGCTCGTTGCCGGTTTATTTGTGGAAGGACGCGTCGCATCAGAGAAGCGCGTTGGCGTCATGGTGCCGGAACAAGCGATCGATCAAACCGCGGTCCGACCGTACGTCGTACGACTGAAGGGCGGAAAAGTGGAAAAAGTAGACGTGCAGCTAGGCGTCCGAGATGAGGCGGCCGGCGCATTCGAAGTGAAGTCCGGCGTCGCAAGCGGCGACACGGTATTGCTCGGTGCCGCACGCGGAATTTCCGTCGGCACCACCGTGATTGTTTCCGCACCAGCAGACGCAGCGACAACCTCGGCAACGGCGCCCGCCGTCACGCCGAGTGCGCCCGCGAAGAAAAACTGATCCTTAGCAGAGGCACTACGCATGTTTATTTCAGACTTCGCGATCAAGCGCCCGCTGGTCACCGTTGTCGCCGTGCTGACACTGGCGGGATTCGGTCTTGTGTCGCTGTTCCAGTTGCAAACCGACGAGTTTCCAGAGGTGCAGCCGCCGATCGTGCTCACCACCATCGTGTATCCTGGCGCATCACCGGAGCAGGTGTCGCGAGAGATTTTGGAGCCGGTCGAAGAGGCGATTCAGTCAATCTCGGGTGTGAAATCGATCAACGGTGAAGCGCGCGACGGCTTCGCACAGATTACAACACAGTTCGTATTCTCCAAGAACTTGCAGGAAGCCACGCAGGAAATCCGTGACGCAATCGGCACCAAGCGTCAGGACCTGCCGCAAGAAATGGAGGAGCCCATCCTCAAGAAGTTCAGTCCGACCGATGCGCCGATCGTCACGCTATCGCTGTTCTCTACCACGCTCTCATCGCCGGAGCTCACGCAAATTGCCGATCCTGGGATCACGCGCGAGCTGCGTTCAATTCCAGGGGTCGCTGATGTGAGCGTGACTGGTGGTGTGAAACGCGAACTCACCGTCAATCTCGATCCACAGCGGTTGCAAGCGGCCGGCGTGAGTGTTCCGCAAGTCGTGCAGGCGCTGCAGAGCGGCAACTTGGCCGTGCCCGTCGGACGCGTGACGGGTGCGCTCGACGAACGCACAATTCGCTTGCAGGGGCGACTCAATAGTCCCGCCGACTTCATGCAACTTGTCGTTGCCGAAAAGGGCGGCCGCGTTGTGCGACTCGGCGACGTGGCAACGGCAACGGATGGTGTGGAAGAGCAACGTACGTTGGCGCTGTACAATGGTAAGGATGCGGTGGGCATCGAGATCAAGAAAACCAAGGGCTACTCTACAACGGCTGTCGCGGCCGCGATCTTCAAAAAGGTTGAGCAGCTACGACCAACCTTGCCAAAAGGTGCACAGTTTGACGTCGTAAAAAACAAAGGCCTACGTGTCGAGAATTCGGTTGACAATGTGCAGGGCGCGTTGATTGAGGGCGCACTGCTCACCGTGCTCGTGGTGTTTTTGTTTCTGAATTCATGGCGCTCCACGGTGATTACCGGCTTAGCGTTGCCGGTGTCGGTACTGGCCAGTTTCATTGCGGTGTGGGCCTTTGGCTTTACGCTCAATACAATGTCGTTGCTCGGACTCTCGTTGGCCATTGGTATTCTGATTGACGACGCCATCGTGGTGCGAGAGAACATCGTTCGACACGTGGAGATGGGTAAAGATCATTACACAGCGGCGCGCGAAGGCACAGATGAAATCGGCCTTGCCGTTGCTGCAACAACATTTTCGATCATCGCGGTCTTTGTACCGATCGCATTTTTGCAAGGCGAATCTGGCCAGTGGTTCAAACCGTTTGCGCTCACTATCGCGTGCTCGGTCCTGGTGTCCTTGTTCGTCTCATTTTCGCTCGACCCGATGCTTTCGGCATACTGGCCCGATCCGCATCTCGAAGAGCACGAAAAGTCGTGGCTGACCAAGCTGCTCGATCGGTTCAACCACTGGTTTAATGGCCTCGCGCACGGGTACCGCGGCGTGATTGGATGGGCGCTTGATCATCGCCTGGCGATGGTCGGGTTGGCCGTGCTGAGTTTCGCAGGCGCGCTCGCTCTTCCGGCCACTGGGTTGGTTGGCGGCGGGTTTTTCCCGCTCGAGGACAACGCCGAAGTTATGATGACGGTGGAAACACCGCCGGGCGCGAATCTTGATTATTTGCGCCAAAAGGTGACGGAAACGTTGCGCACGGTGAGCAAGCATCCCGAGGTGCGGTACACCTTTGTCACGGCCGGTGGTGCGAGTGGTGCGGTCGACAAAGCCGGCGTATACGTCAAACTCTTTACGAAAGCCGAGCGTCGCGAACGAGGCCAGCTGGGCGCAGAAGATTTGGCCGCCGCGATGCGCGATGATGTAAAAGCAATTGGCGGCGCGGCCGTATCGGTGTACACCAACGATTTCGCCGGACAGCAGAAGCAGATATCGCTTGAACTGCGCGGCAACGATAAGGTGGCGCTACAAGTTGTGGCAGATCAGTATCTCGCGGCGATGCGATCGACTCCGGGCGCCGTGGACGCGGCGCTGAGCACCAAGGGGCAAAAGCCCGAACTCACGGTGCAGTTAGACCGTGGCCTTGCCGGTGCGCTTGGACTAAGCGTGGGTCAGGTGGCGCAGGCCATTCGTCCGGCGTTTGCGGGGCTACACGCTGGAGATTGGGTGGACCCCACCAACCAGACACGCAAAGTGATGGTGCGTTTGTCAGACGAAGCACGCGCGCGCGGAAGTGATCTTGCACAACTGCCGATTGGCGTGGGCACGGGGCCGAATGCGCAGCTTATTCCGCTACTACAAGTCGCGAAGATCACGAGTCAACTGGGTCCGGCCATCGTCAATCATCTTGATCGCGACAACGTGATTAAAGTCGAAGGCAACATCGCAGGTCGCTCACTCACCGAAGTGATGAAGGAGCTTGATGACAAAACGGCAAAGATCGCAATGCCGCCGGGTATACACTTGTCGACGGGCGGGCAAGTGCAGCAGCAGCAAGAAGTATTTTCGAGCGTCTTTATCGCGCTCGGCGTCGCCGTCGCACTGATGTATTTGATTTTGGTTGTGCAATTTGGATCCTTCCTCGATCCGATCGCGATTCTTATTTCGCTGCCGTTGTCGCTGATCGGTGTCATGGGTGCGCTCGCCATCACGGGCAACACGATCAATATTATGAGCTTGATCGGTGTCATTCTGTTGTGTGGTATCGTGGCAAAAAACGCGATTCTGCTCATCGACTTTGCGAAGTGGGCGCGCGAGAAGAACGGTATGCCGTTGCGTGAGGCGTTGATTGAAGCGGGCGCGATTCGCTTGCGTCCCATTCTGATGACGACGTTCGCGCTGATCGCCGGCATGATTCCGGTGGCGCTGGGCCGAGGGGAAGGGGCGCAGTTTCGCGCGCCGCTTGGGGTGGCGGTGATTGGTGGTGTGATCACGTCAACGGTGCTCACGTTGTTGGTCATCCCAACGTTTTATGAAATTTTCGACAACATGCGCTCGTGGTTCGCGCGTCGGGTCGGACTCACGCCGCCGCACACAGGCCAATTCAAGACGTTCGAGCTGCCGGTCCCGAGCGTTGGTGACTGATCGGTCTGTGCGGGGTAGATTGACGTCGGCCTCCCCCGCCCGACACTAAACTGGGGGTCCGTGGCGTTCATCGCTCGGGCCCCTCGTTGTCACTTTTCTTCGCTCGCGATGACGTCAATTCTGTCGCTTCTTCCAGTACTGCTTGCTGTGGCTGCCAAGGCGAGTGTGTTCGGATTTTCAGCGCAAGATTTTTTCGACACGTTGTCGGACGGTTTTTGGACATATGTCGCGCTCGCGGCGACGGTCATTGTGGTCGAAGAAGTGACACCGATTTTTGGTGGTATTGCCGCGAATCAGGGGGATCTACAGCTGGACCGTGTGGTCCTCGCGATCACGTTGGGCGGGTGGATTGCGACCAGTATTTTGTATGTGCTCGGACGACTCAAGTGGGAGTGGATTCGTCGACGTTTCCCACGTGTGCGAGCCACTGGGACGGTGGCATTGCGGGTGGTGGGTCGCAATCCGCTGAAGGCCTCACTCCTTGTGCGTTTTCCCTTTGGACTGCGCCTCGTGCTGCCGATGGTGTGTGGTGCGGCGCGAGTTCCTTTAGCGGTGTTTTTGCCAGCATCGTTGGTCGGTTCGTTGCTCTGGTCAGTGCTGTTTACGCTCATTGGCTATGGTGCAGGCGAAGCGGCCATGCAGGTGATGGGCAAGCTCGGTCGCGTTGGTGAGATTGTTGGTGCGGTGTTGCTCACGGCGGCCGTGGTCGTGTTTGTGCGTTGGAATCGGCGGCGAACGGATCTTAAGTGCGCGAAGCGTGAGGCTGCAGCGCTACGCGTGGCGACGCGTGAGTTTGATGTGCCGACGCCATCAGATGTGGTAAGTCGGGACTGAACACCGTAGTTACCGTCACATAGCGCTTACGATCGCCGCCGCGTCGCGCAACTCCCGCCATGCAAGCTCAACGTGTTCGCGCGCCGTCCGAATATTGCCAATCGCCAACCGCAACGTATACTTGCCCGCGAGCTTTGTATGCGACAGGTACGTCAGCCCGCGCGCATTGACGCGCTCCATAATATCGGCGTTGAGTTGTGCGATGCGATCTTCACTCGCGCCATCCGGTGCGTAGCGAAAACACACGAGCGACAAAGGCACCGGCGCGGTGAGTTCCCAGCCGCCTTCGTAGTGCACCATTCCTGCAAACTCTCGCGCCAGTTCGCAGTGGTTCCGAATACGCTCGGCAATACCATCGGCACCAAAGGCGCGCAGCACCATCCACAATTTGAGTGAGCGAAAGCGTCGACCAAGTTGAATACCGTAGTCCATCAAATTGACCACGTCGTCCTGACCGCGCGTAACCAGATATTCCGGCAATAACGCGAACGCTTGTCGCAAGGCCTCGGGTCGCTTCGTGTACAACACGGAGCAATCGACCGGTGTGAACAGCCACTTGTGCGGATTCACCACGATCGAGTCGGCGTCATCAACACCATCGAGGATATGGCGCAACTCTGGTACGATTGCCGCGACACCACCATATGCGGCGTCGATGTGCAGCCAACAGCCGTGCATTTTCGTAACGGCAGCGATTTCCGGAACGGCATCGATACTCGTGATGCTCGTGGTGCCAACGGTCGCCACAACCGCGATCGGGCGATACCCCTTTACAATGTCGGCACGAATGGCGGCGTCGAGCGCACCCGCACGCATGCGAAAATCTGCATCGGCCGGAATCTTCACCAAATTATCGTGGCCGAGTCCGAGGGCGATCACCGCTTTATCGATGGACGAGTGCGCATGTTCGGAGCAGTACACGCGCAGTGTTGGCATGTCGGAACGCCCCGACATACCGCGCGCGCGAACATCAAGTCCGGCCGCTTCGCGTGCTGCCGCGAGCGCGTAAAATGTGCTGATCGATGCGGTGTCGGTGATTTGACCAAACCAGCCATCACCCATGCCCATTAATTGTCGCAACCAATCGAGCGTCACTTGCTCAAGTTCAGTCACCGCCGGACTCGTGACCCAGAGCATGCCGTTCGCGTTGATCGCGGCAGTCAGCAACTCACCGAGAATGCCTGGATACGAACCGGAGTTTGCGAAGTACGCAAAAAATGCGGGATGATTCCAATGCGTAATGCCGGGCAGCAGCGTTTGCTGTACGTCACGCAGCATGGCATCAAGCGATTCCCCGTGTATCGGTGCGGAGGTTGGGAGTGCAGCGCGAATATCGCCGGGCGCCACACGACTTTTCACCGGAACGCGTTCCGGATGCTCGAGATATTCGGCAATCCAGTCGACGGCAGCGTGAGCGACAGCGCGAAACTCGTCGGGGGAGACGTCGCCGGTATGTGTCATGTGCGGTTGGTGCGAAAGTGAGGGGCACGCGAGACTGGAACGATGCGCTGGCGCGTGCATCGGTCCAACGGTAATCCTACCTAGATGAAAACGCTTTAGTTATATCACGTCGATGTGACCGCAATCGAGCAAGTCGGTAGTTCGCTGGTTCGCACCCACACGAGAATTCGAATTTTAAACGGCGGCAAGTGCTCAACGTCGATCTACGTCGTCAATCGCGTTCGATCTGACAAAGTGTGGCGCAACGGTATTGTAGCGCCGCTGTTCGAAGCAGGATGTCAGCCAGAGATGTAAGCTGACCGCGCGCGGTAAATCTCCTAAGGTGCTGCGAGCCGAATTCCCCAATGCACGCGCAGGTATTCTTCGAGCACGATCGCCGTTACGTCACTAAAGCGATCACGATTGGCCGCATTGTCTCGCACACCCGTGAAGTTGGTTTCAATCTGCACGCCGCAAATATTCCCACCCGTAACACCACCAAACGCGGTGGCACTGCCACCGCACGTATGCCGACGAGTGTTATCACCTCCGTCGAAGTAGTCGGCGCCGTTCGGCTTTGGGTCAGACGTGCTCGGAATTGCCGGGAATCCATTATTCGCGTACAACGTGCCCAAACTACTCGCGCCGCGCAGCAACGCCGAGAATGTGAGCGGAGAGAAGAGAGACACTGTGCGCATGCTGGCCGCACTTTCGTACGCGGTCGATGCATCGAGCGTCGTGTCCGACAAATTCAACTGCGCGTCCGTGAGCAAATACCCGAGCTCGAGTCGTTGCACGGAATGGCCGTGACCGTGCATATCCATGTACCATCCTTTGCCCGTCGTCTTTAGCACCGCGCTCTTTGCCGTTTCGATGAACGCGTGCCATTCATCGAGAGCCACTGCGGCTTCTGCATTTCCACACGCCGCTTCGGGCTGCACTCGATTGGGGTCAAGCTTACGTCGCGACAAATGTGAAATCACCACGTGCGGATACGTACCAAATCGCGCGAAGAATCGCTGTTGCATGGCACGAGCAAGTTCGGCGGTGTTGCCATCCGTCACGGTTGTTGCCGCACCACCGCACGCCGCCGCCGTACGATCCACAATCGTACTCGGCGCTAACGCACCACCATGCGGCGCCGTCAAGATTACCGGTGCGTTGCCGGCGACATACTCGATGTAACTATTGCGACCGAAATACGACTGCCCCGCCACGAACGAGGTCGGACCAGTGACCGAGATGGCATAAGTGCCGACCACCGCGCCCGCACTGGCCGTGATTGTCGCACCACCAACCGCCACTGCGCTCACCAATCCAAGCGACGAAACGCTGGCAACGGATGGAGTATTCGACGTCCAAATAAGCGTGGCCGACATCGCCCGCCCCTGCGCGTCGCGCGGCGTGGCCGTGAGCGGCAACGTATTACCGATGTTTATCGAAGTCACAGCGGCCGAAACAACAATGCTTGCCACGGTGGGCGTTATAACAGGTGGCGTGACCGGTGAGGACGTGCCGTTCCCCCCACACGCCAGTGCCGCAAGCATTGCAAACAGGAGTATCCGGCTTCGAATCATCTCGCGCTACCGAACCAACGCTTTATCAATAAACGGAAGCACGACGGTAGGCAGTCGCTGTGCGATGCGATTGCCGTGATCACCGTCATACAACTCGAAACGATGCGTAATCTTTCGCGCTATCAACATCGAATCGACAATTGACGTAAGTATCGGAATGTCCCGAAAATTATCACTGCGGCCAGCATCGAAACCAAATGCACGCAACGTTTTCAAGTTGTTACTCAAGCTGTCAAGCAGATGCAGTGGCGCTTGCGCTTTCCATCGCGCAACGATCGACGGTACCGCAACGACGCGGTCACCGACGAGTTGTGCCGGCATATCGATATACAGCGGTGGCTTTGCAGAATTCGGCGCATACGCCGAGCCAAGCGCGACAAACGCCTGTCCAAGAAACCCCGCGTTTATCACGGCCGGGCGATCGGGCGCCGCAAGAAGGACCTTCCAGATCGACGCGTTCTCACCAGGGTTTTCGTCAACGGCGATGCAACACGGGCTCATGGCGTACGCCGCGCCAAACACGTCAGGATGTTTGAGCACCAGCGACAACGTGCCATACCCACCCATCGAATGTCCGATCAATCCGCGGGATTCACGTTTGCGAATCGTGCGAAATGTCGCGTCGATCGTGCCGACAAGTTCTCGCACAATGTACGTCTCCCAATTACCGGCAACGGGCGAATCCCGATAGAACGCACCGCCGTAAAAGTTGGACGCATCTGGCGCGATCATAATGAGATCCTTCACAGCGCCCGCGACGCCGAGCGAATCCATCGTGTGACCGAGGTGGAAGCCTTTGTACCCCGTGAGCCACGCATTCTGACCGTTGCGACGCTGACCAAAACCGTGCAGCATGTACACGGTGCGATAGCGTTTGCCGCTCGTGGCATAATCGGGCGGCAAGTACACGAGCACCGTACGCATCGCCGTATCGCCCAACAAATTGCCAGCGAGCGACTTCGGCGCAATGCGCAAACGCAATACGCGACTGGTATCACCGGCCGGAATTGTCGCGGCCGGATACGTTACCACCAACGACGACGTGACTGGCATGCTCGGCGTGACAACGTGCCCGCTCTTGCATGCAGAAAGCGCGAACAAGAGTGGGCCGCAGCGAAGGACCGATCGCATCACCCGTGTGCTCATTCGTTGTTGTCTCCTTTCGGTTTTGCCTCAAGCGGACGCACCGTGGGGTACGTAATGCCCAACTGCTCGAGATACGTTTTGTACTTCGACGGATCGTAGTAAAACTTTTTCATCTGCGGCAGAAATCGCGCCATAATTTCGGCGTTCAGTTCGATGGGCGGCATGTCCTGCGGCCGGATAAACGGCTGGTACTTCACGTCCTTGGTCTGCACATCTTTAAAGTATGTCCAGGCATCCGCGACAACTTTCGGCTGCAAGAAAATATCGAGCATGGTGAGTGCTTGCACTTTCGCGCCAGCTAACGCGCCTTTGTGCGCAATTGGCGTCGCCATCGAAATGGCATTTGCCCAATTGTGCCCCGGCAAACCCGGAATATTGGACGGATACCGCAACGTGACTGTCGGCACGTTCCACGACACGTCACCGATGTCGTCCGAACCTCCACCCATCCAGTTCAGCGGCAACTCTGCACCGCGTAATTCCTTGTTGACCTGCTCCTGCAACCCAAAATCCGGCGAACCCAATTCTTTCTGAATACCCTTCGCTAATGTTTGATCTTTGTCATCCCACTTCGGCATACCAACCTGCTGAATGTTCGCGTGCATCGCTTCGGCGATCGGCTTACTAAAATGTCCGCTCCATCCCGAACCAAGAATACGAATCGTGTCCAACTTCGTATCCGTCATCATCGCTGCGCCCTCGGCGACCTTCTTACCAATTTCGAATAAGGCCATGGTTCGCGGATAATCTTGCTCGCGAAAATAGAACCAAATACTCGCGGTACTCGGCACAACATTCGGCTGATCACCACCGTCCTTAATCACATAGTGCGAGCGCTGCTGCAGTCGTAAATGCTCTCGACGATATTCCCAGCCGGTGCCCATCAGCATGGCGGCATCCAGCGCGCTTTGTCCACGCCACGGTGCAGCGGCGGCATGTGCACTCGAGCCTTTGAATTTAAATTCGGCAGAGATCAGCGCGCTCGACCCACTCGCGCCCCACGAGACGCCGAGGTCGTTGCCAACGTGCGTGAACAGCGTGACGTCGGTGTTTTTGAACACGCCCGCCCGCACGAGAAACGCTTTGCCGGCCATCTGTTCTTCAGCAATGCCAGGCCACAACATGATCGTGCCCGAAATTTTGTCGCGGATCATGAGTTGCTTCACAACAATAGAGGCTACCACGTTGACGGCTTGGCCGGAGTTATGGCCTTCGCCGTGACCTGGTGCACCCGAGATCATCGGATCTTTGTACCCGACACCAGGCTTCTGTCCGGCCTGGGGAATGCCGTCCACGTCAGAGCCAAGTGAAATTTCTGGTTTGCCCGATCCTTGGCTCCATCGCGCGGTCCATGCCGTTGGAATGCCGGCCACGCCGCGCTCGATTTTAAATCCTTCCTTTTCGAGAATACCGGTCAGGTATTTGGTAGACTCAAACTCCTGAAAGCCGAGTTCTTGAAATGAAAACAGCATGTCGACCATTTCTTGGACTTGCTTCGCGCGCCCTTCGACCAGTACGAGCGCTTCGGCCTTAAGTTTGGCGAGTCGCGGATCGACGGCGACCGTGGACGTCGCGGCTACGGGCGCCCCCTGCGCGCGGAGTGGCGACCCATTTGGTGTTAGGCCCAGGAGGGCAATGATCGCGACGGCCAAGTCGAGAGGTCGAGCAATGAGGCGGCGAACGTTCTGATGCACGGCGGACTCCGGAGACGGATGTTGCGGCAAAGCGAGCAGAGGGCTTCGCGAAGTTAAGAGCTGGTTGCTGTGAGTCCAGCGGTGCGGAACTCCAGTTCAGGAAAAGGCGGAACTCCGGTTGCCAAAACGGGCTCTATCTTGGAAACCGTCGCGTTGGCGAACGCGTACGGAGGCGAGCCCTCGCACACCGGAATTCATGATCGCTGCGTCTTTCTCCCAATTCTGCCGTTCGTTTGCGCTCATCGGAGCCGTTGTGCCCGCACTCACGTCGGCGCAACAGCGCACGACCAAGGCGCCTCCGCGTGACACCATCACGTCACAGGAGCGCACAACGTTGCGTCAAACAGGGCGCGACGCTCGCTCTATCGCGCGCCGAAGACTGTCGGGCGATAGCGTCCTCCGTCGAGCGAAAGCCGACTCCGCAGTGGCCAGCGCGTTCGGCAGTCCCGAAGCGCGCAATATTTTAGAGAAGGCGAGGGAGGCACGCACGCGACAGGACAGCGCGCTCACGGCGTATCGCGCCACCACCACGCAACGCATTTCTGTTGGCCTTGGCGTGCGTCATGTGGGTTTAGAAAAATTGTTGTTCCGTTCGGACAATGTGGCGCAGATCGCGTGGAAGCGAGGTGTTGGCGTGTGGGTGACACCCATCGGCTCGCGCATGACGATACCGATGGCGCAGCGAGTTGACGGGGATATCGCGAGCGCGGTCTCCATTCCGTATTTCCCCGGTCGCGAGTCGCTATGGTTTCCGTCGTCAAATTTTGGCGTTGTGAAAACGGACGTGGACGAGCGCGAGCAAATTCATCCGCTCGCTATTGGCGCCGAGGCGTACTACCGATACGAAACGGGCGATTCGGTGGATATCAAACTTGAAGGAGGTCGCGTGATCAAGCTGCGCGAATTGCGCATCACGGCGCGACGGCCCGAGTGGCGATTGTTTGTCGGATCGTTCTGGTTTGATCGCGACGGTGGACAATTGGTGCGCGCTGCATACCGACTTGCCGCGGACATAGATATTTGGGACGTCGCGAAGGACGAGAGCGTGCTTGACGCCGTCGAAAATAAAGAAGCCACGCGACTCAGGGACTCACTCACGCGCGCGAATCTGCCGCGCGAACTCTATGTGAAAGACTCGGTCCAACGCGCCGACCGTCTCGCGCGACGCGGCAAGAGCAGCAACGATGATGCCCCGCCATCGTGGGTGACGTCCACGTTTCGTCCGGCAAAAGCGAAGCTTGACGTTATTACGGTAGAATATGGATTGTACCAAGGCAAATTCTGGCTGCCGAAATCCAACAGCGCGACCGCGTCGGCGCAGCTGGGATTTATGCGAACGCCCGTGCAAATCGACGAGAAATTCACGTACGAAGCCGTGAACGGCGATTTCAGCTTGCCGGCGTTACCCGCGATTCGAGGTGCGTCATCTGATACTGCAGTAAAGCTCGATTCTATCGCCCCCGGTCAGGTTCAGGTGACGATGGGCTTCGGCGGTAAACCCGACACCACGCGCGCACGCACACAGCGTCGCGACTCGTTGCTCAACGCACGCAGTGGCGGCGCCAAAGCCGCGCAGTGTGCCACCGACTCCACATGGACGCGCATCGAAACACGGTACGAAGGCGCATTGCGCGTCGCGTATGCGCTGCCATGCGATATGAAGAAACTTGCGCAGTCAAAGGCGCTGCCGCCCGAGTATGCGGCGGATGAAAAGCTGTTCGATACGAAGAGCCGTGATGAACTGATGGCGGCGCTCGACCTGTCGTTACAACCGGCGTTTGCGCCAACCCCGATCCGCATCAACAGCGGTGTCTCGCAAATGCGCTTCAATCGCATCGAAGGGCTGAGTGTCGGCGCAATGGCAACTGAAGCCCTCGGTGCAGGCTACACGTTGAGTGCGCTTGGACGCATTGGATACGCCGATTGGCATGCAAACGGTGAGCTCTCGTTAGCGCGCTCAAATGGCATGCGCACCGTCACTGCCACTGCGTATCATCGCCTCGCTGCGATGAATCCTGAATGGAGCGGGGCACTGTCGCTTGGTCCGTCCATTCCGGCATTTCTATACGGCCGCGACGAAGGGTTTTACTATCGTACGTACGGCGCCGAATTAGGCGAGCATCGCGAGATGCGACATGGATCGTTGGACTATCGTGTGTTTGTTGCGCGTGAGTGGAGCGCGGGCGATTCCAGTGTCGTGAATACTTTCTCGCTTGCCAAAGCGTTCGCGAACCGGCGTTTCATACAGAACTTTGGGTCGGAGCCAGTCACGCTCACCGGTGTATCCGGTCAATGGTTGCACGCGATTGGCGACAATCCGCGCGGACTTCGTCTGACAACCACCACGCGTGTTGAAGCGGCGACTGGCACATTCGAATTTGCGCGCGCCGCGCTTGATGCCACGGTGTCGCGTCCCATTGGTCGATTTGCAACAGCGCTGACTGGCTCCATTGGCAACTCACTCGGCCGAGTTCCCGTGCAACACCAGTGGTACGTGGGCGGATTGCGCACCGTGCGTGGGCAGGTTCCGGGTACGCAGGTCGGCAACGCGTACTGGCTTGGCCGCGCGGAGATTGGAACGCGTGCAGCGTGGGTGCGTCCCGTCGGGTTCTTTGATGTAGGATGGGCAGGTGCTCGCGACACGTTCGGAAAAGCACAGCCGCAACGTGGCGCGGGTATCGGTCTCGGATTTTTAGACGGACTGTTTCGTATGGACTTAGCGCGCGGCTTGTATCCCAATAAGCGGTGGCGTTTTGATCTGTACCTCGAGGCCCCGTTGTAATCAGCGCAGCGTCATCACGCCTTCGCTCATCATGACAGTTGCGCCACCAACGCGCACGGCGTCAATCACACCGCCCGCTTTCGACACTTCAATCGACAGGCGACTCGGCCGCCCCATTTCGATACCCTGCGCAACGTCCCACGAGAGCGTACCATCGCGTGGGGTTCGCGCGGCGAGATAACCCGCCAAGCACGCATTAGCCGAGCCTGTTCCGGGATCTTCGGGCACAGTTGAACCAGGCACAAACACGCGCGCGCGCACATCACATCCGCGAACATGTGACGCCAACGCGAATTCGTCGGCGCCGCGTGATATCGCAAACACCATCGGCCACGATGCCCATGCACCGTGCAAATGTGCCGTCCATGCATCCATGCGCACGCGCGCGCGCTGTACCGCATCAATACTGTTAAGCGGCGCAATGAGAAATGGTAAACCGCAACTCACACCGGCCGGTGTATGTGCACCGCCAAGAAAATCTGATTCTGACAGCGATAATACCTCGGCGAGTACAGCAATACTTGGCACATCGTGCCGTTCTTCGGGCAGTTGCGCCGTCGTGAGTTGCGCATGTACCGGGACGCCGTGCTCAAGTCGCACCCGTACCGGCACAGGTCCAATGTTTTCGCCCAATACCAGCGTTATTTCGTCTCCGCTCGCTTTCACTTCACCACTCGCGACGAGCGCGTGCGCCGTACCAATCGTGGGGTGTCCCGCAAAAGGCACCTCGAGTTCCGGTGTAAAAATTCGCACGCGTCGCGTATGCGATGGATCTTCCGGTGCAAAGACAAAGGTCGTCTCCGCATAATTGAACTCACGCGTAATCGCCTGCAGCGTATCCGTGGGCAATCCTTCGGCACCGAAAACAATCGCCAGCTGATTGCCTGAAAACGGTGCCGTTGTAAACACGTCTGCGGTGAGGAAGCGAAGCGTGCGCACGGCGCGCTATTCCTCGTCGAGAAACGGGTACTTCCAATCGAGCGGAGACGAAAACGTTTCCTTGATGTTGCGTGCACTGACCCAGCGCATAAGGTTGAGTTTCGACCCCGCTTTGTCGTTCGTGCCCGAGCCACGCGCACCGCCAAACGGTTGCTGCCCGACCACGGCTCCCGTTGGCTTGTCATTGATGTACAAATTGCCTGCCGCTTGGCGCAACACGCTGGACGCCTCACGCACCGCTTGCCGATCGCGAGCGAAGATGGCGCCCGTGAGTGCATACGGAGACGTCTCATCCACGATGCGCAAGGTATCGCTCCACTGCGCGTCATCGTATGGATGAATGGTGATCACCGGGCCAAAGATTTCTTCGCACAACATGCGATGCTTCGGGTCTTGGGTTTCAACAATGGTGGGCTCTACAAACCAGCCCTTGCTGTCGTCGCAATTTCCACCGGCAACAATTGTGGCTGACGTCTTCGCATCGTCGAGATACCCCTTGATGCGCGTGAATGCTTTCTTGTCGATGACCGCAGCGACGAAATTCTGGAAGTCACGGACGTCGCCTTGCTTCATCTCTTTCAGCATCTGCACACACATCGCGCGCACCTCGGGCCACATCGATTTTGGCACGTACGCGCGACTGGCGGCCGAGCACTTCTGTCCTTGATATTCAAATGCGCCGCGAACAATGCCCACCGCAACAGCACGTAGATCGGCGCTCGGATGTGCCACGATAAAATCTTTTCCACCTGTTTCGCCAACGATGCGCGGATACGAGCGGTAGTGATTCATATTCTGGCCAATCGTTTGCCACATACTATTGAACACCGACGTTGACCCGGTGAAATGCACACCTGCTAAATCACGATGCGTGAGCGCAACACCAGAAATCACCGCGGGATCGCCCGGAAGAAAGTTGATCACGCCGGGTGGCAATCCTGCTTCTTCGAGCAGCAACATCAAATACCACGACGACAACATCGCCGTGGCACCCGGCTTCCAAATCACGGTATTGCCCATGAGTGCCGGCGCCGTTGGCAAGTTGCCCGCGATGGCGGTGAAATTGAACGGCGTGACAGCATACACAAATCCTTCCAACGGCCGATAGTCGAGCTGATTCCACGCCGCATGATCCGCCAACGGCTGCTCAGCATACAGATCTTGTGCGAACGTCACATTAAAGCGCCAAAAGTCGATCAGCTCACACGCCGCATCGATCTCCGCCTGATGTACCGTCTTGCCTTGACCCAACATCGTCGCCGCGTTGAGTGTGTCGCGCCATGTCGTGGTCAGCAGTTCAGCCGCGCGCAGAAACACCGCCGCGCGATCTTCCCACCGCCACGTTGACCATTCTTTGTGCGCGACAGCGGCCGCCGCGATCGCCTCGTGCACCAGCTCCGGCGTGGCCTTATGGAATGTTGCCAACACGTGCTTGTGGTCGCAGGGCATCGTGACCGTGCCCGTATTACCCGTATGAATGCGACGTCCGCCAATGACAATAGGAATGTCGACCACCTCGCGTTCCATGCGAGCGAGGCGCGCCTTCAGTGATTTCTTTTCCGCTGACTTCGGCGCGTAGCTGCGAATGGGCTCGTTGACAGCGGGCGGCACGCGGCGCGTACCGTCGAACGCGGAATACGACATCAGCGAATCTCCGAAAAGGTCGATAAACAGTGGTGGCGTTGTATTCGCCGAACAGGAAAGCTAGCGCACGCTTCTCGTTCGCGCGGTCCGGGCACTACCGTTGGCGTATGCCAGTGCCGTCTGTAGCAAACCGCGTTTCGATCATCACGCTGTTCGCGTGTGGAGTTGCCGTAAGTGTGATGGGGTGTGACACATCTGCCGTTTCGTGGATTGACGCGAACGCCGTCCCTGCAACTCGTCCTGTCGCTGAAGCGGCGACATTGCCAATCTCGACCACTCCCGGCGTGCGCGACACGTCCGTCGCCGCGCTCGAGCGACAACTCCTGCGTGATCTATTGCACGAGGCCAACACGACGACGGCGCTCGCAAGTGTGTTGACCGAGATGCCAGAGTCGCGCGAATCGGGCCGCGCGCAAGCAGCGCCGCCCCCGATCACGGTGAAAGCCGCCCCCACCAGCGTGCTTGGTGACGATGAGGTACCGATCGACGCTGCGCGCTGCGCGCTGTCCTTGCGGGTAGCGCTCGCGCCTGGCCGTGGTCGGGTGGCCGTGTGGTGGTCTCGACGTGAGCGCGACCGAGTCACGCTGGTTGCTGCATGGCGTGACACCCTCGTGGCTCAGGCTCGCAACGCGCCGTGGCGCGGGCCCATCGTCATCGATTCGGTCGATCAAGGCGCGAGTACGCTCGGTGCGTCATTTGACGGTGTCGCGGGCTGCGCACGTCCGGCGCCGAGTATCGCAGTGGACGATGCGCATGGTTATGTGCATGTCGCGTATTCGCTCACGGGGCCCGAAGGTCCCGGTGTGTTTTACGCGCATCAGATGGACCCGCGCTCCGCATTCGAGCCTACGGTGGCGATCGTGTATGGCGAAGCGCTCGGTGCCGTTCGTGTGGCCGCGCAAGGTGATGTGGTGGCGGTGGCGTACGAAGAGCCAAATAGTGGCAATCGTCCGCGCGTGTCGCTGGCCGTGTCGCGCACGTCGGGACATTTATTTGAGGACCGCGTGAGCGCGAGTAGCGCCGTGGTTACGTCGAGCGATCCGTTCGTCGTTGTGCGCGGGCGGGCGATTGTTGTCGGGTGGAGCGAACTGACGAGCGATAGTACAACGGCTTTTCGGGTTCGTCGCGCACGAGTGAAGTGAAAGGTGACTCGCCAGTGTGCTTGGAATCAGCCACCGGGATCCCCAAGTTGTAAGAAAATCGCCGCTGCGCCAACAATTCGTCGCGCGGCGATCTCGTTTGCTGATGGAGGAGTCCGACGACGTCAGACCGACGTCGTCTTAATGAACGCTCGACGTCGAAACCGCAACGCGGACCAGTCGTCATCGATGGACACCATGCGGACGCTGTCGAAGCCCGCCGCACGCAATTCGGCCCATTCCGAATCGCGGTTAAACTCACCCACATATCGCTTCGACGTTCCCTTGGGATACGCGATCCACAACACGGCATCGCCGATCGCGTTCACTACGAGTGCGCGTGATGCGCTGTCCAACTGATCCCGCGTCATCGCGAAGGCCAGCGCGAAATGAACTGATGGTGCGTGTGCGATGTCACGCAGTACCGTGACGCCGACGAGCGTGGCGATCTCCGCTTCGAACGATGGCGGCGCGTTGAGCACAACAATCTCTGATTGCTGTTTCAGGTTGAACTTTTCAAAAATGCTCGGCATTCGTTTGGGGTCGGTGTCGTCGGTACATGATGAGTGAAGTAGTGCCGTAGGACTAAAATGGCTTGCAAATGAAAGTTAACATCTATATTATTGCAAATCATGCCAGCGCACACCAGTCTTCGCAAGACGCCGGACCCAGCCGCTGTTGTCGCCAGCGCCACCCTCGCCGTGTCAGAACGACTCGGGCTAACCAATCGACATCTCGCATCCATCATCGGTCTGAGCGAGGCCTCGGTCTCCCGCATGCAGCGCGGTCGCAACGTCGACCCATCGAGCAAAGAGGGCGAACTCGCGCTGATGTTCCTCCGGCTCTTCCGGTCGCTCGATGCACTCGTTGGTGGCGATGATGCGAAGTCGCGCGAATGGTTGCATGCCATGAATGATCACGTCGGCGGCGTGCCTGCCGAACGGATCCGAACCGTGGAGGGCTTGGTCGATGTCGTCCAGTATCTGGATGCAATGCGAGGGAAACTCTGAGCTTCGCACGCTGCGCTTGGTCGCGTGGCGCGTCGTGGAATCACAGCACGAGGTGTCCACGCGAAAGCTGGTAAGTTCCGCCGCCGAGCAGGAATTGCTTGAAGAGTTGATCGACGGGATGAAACCGCCCGTGCCGGTGGGCGCGCGTCTTCACTACTTGCTCTTCACACCGTTTCGATATCCGCCACTCCGTCGTGGTTCGCGCTTCGGCACGCGGCAAGAGCGCGGTATCTGGTATGGGTCGGAGCAACAGCGTACGGCGTTCGCCGAAGTGGCCTACTATCGATTGCTCTTTCTCGAAGGGACGCACGCGGCACTCGACCCAATAACGACCGCGCTGACATCCTTCACCGTCCGCATGAACAGCGTGCGCGCGATCGACCTTGATGCGCCGCCCTTTCAAGCGCACCAGGATGCCATCTCTTCACCGATATCGTACGACGCTTCGCAATCACTCGGTCGTGCCATGCGCGACGCCAATGTAGAGCTGTTCCGTTCTCGCTCGGCACGCGATGCCGATGGCGGCACGAACGTGGGCGTATTTACGCCCGCCGTATTTCATCAAGCCACACCACAACACTTCGAACGATGGCATTGCACGGCGACGCATAGTTTCGTGGATTTCACGCGTGGCGACCTTACGCGAAAGCCCGAGACACACCTGTTTGAACGGGCACAGTTTCTCTCCGTCGACTCCCTATTCCCTATCCCTTAATCCCTATCATGCTCCTCGGCGCCCACACGATCGGCAACGGCGGAATTCCCATGGCCGCGCGTCGCGCTGGACGCAGCGGCATGCAAGCGCTGCAAATTTTCAGTGCCGTCCCGAAATACTACAATGACAAAGTTGGCGTAAAGCCCGAACGCGTCGCGCGATTTACCGAAGCGCTTGCCGAGGCGGGGATCAAACCCGAGCACGTGATTGTGCATGCAGCGTACGTCCTCAACTGTGGCACGCCAGATTCAGAAAAGTGGGCGCGCGCGGCGGGTGGTTTAGCAAAAGAGTTTGAGCGCTCCACGACCCTTGGCGTTGGCGGCGTCTGCTTTCACCCTGGAGCGGCAACTGACGGCGATCGCGACGCAGCCATCGAGCGCATCGCCGAGGCCATGCGCCGCGCACTCGCGGCGGTACCAGAGGGCACGACTCGATTGCTCCTCGAGAACACCGCTGGCGCCGGCACCACGGTTGGTCGGACGCCCGAAGAAGTGGCGGCGATATTGGCCGGTATCCCAAAGTCGCAGCGTGCTCGCACGGGATATGGGCTCGACACCTGTCACCTCTTCGCCTCTGGCTTTCCCATCGCGACGTCGCGCGCCGAGCAGAAGCGCGTCCTCGATGCGTTCGAAGATGCGACCGGAGAGCCACCCGCATTTTTCCATCTCAACGACAGTGAAGGTGCGCTTGGCTCCAATCGCGATCGGCACATGCGCATTGGTGAAGGCTTGATTGGTGCCGACGCGTTCGGTTGGCTGCTGCACGACAAGCGGACCAAAAATATTCCGCTCATCATGGAAACGCCGCAACAAAACCCGGAGATTGCGGACGACGATGACACGCCAGACGCGTGGGATGTGGACTCAATTGCACTGCTACGAACGCTGACGGAGCACAGTGCGACGACATGACGCGCGAGGTGCGTCGATGCCTTCGCGCGACGAAATGCGCGCTCGTAAAGTGACGTTGTTGGCGATTTCGGTGATTTCAGAGGAGAAATCGCATGAATTCAGAGGGGAAAATGCAATTACCGCTATTGCGCGACGTATCAGTGATTGTACTTTATGCGCGTCTGCGCATTGACGCGACGCCAACAGAGCCGTTTGAAAATCAACGCGGCTCGACCGGTCACCCCCTCAGGAGACGCTATGGCCGCTGCGAAGAAGTCTGCAAAGAAAGCTGCGAAGAAGGCTGCCCCGAAAAAGGCTGCCGCACCAAAGAAGGCTGCTGCGAAGAAAGCGGCTCCAAAAAAAGCAGCGGCACCAGCGAAGGCTGCTGCTCCGAAAAAGGCTGCTGCTCCGAAGAAGGCTGCAAAGGCCGCGAAGCGTACGCCAAACGCGGCGTTCATGAAGGCCCTCACGCCAAGTCCGGCGCTCGCTGCCGTTGTTGGTGCGACGCCACTCGCGCGCACGGAAGTCGTGAAGAAGCTGTGGGTGTATATCAAGAAGAACAGCCTGCAAGACGCCAAGAACCGTCGCATGATCAATGCCGACGACAAGCTCAAAGTGGTCTTCGGTGGCAAAACGCAGGTCAGCATGTTCGATATGACCAAGTTGGTTTCGAAGCACCTGTCGTAACCTCGGGTCAGTTCCAGCGTATGTTTGAGGGGGCGCATTCCGATGGGATGCGCCCCCTCTGTGCACCGATCCTCACAGCCTTTTTTACACGTGGCCTCGAACAAGAAGTCGTCCGACGGTGGCGGCAGCGTTGCGGCAATGCGCGCCGGCAAGACCAAATCGACCGGGCCCAGTGCCTGGGAAAACATCAAAGCGATCGGAATGACCCTCGCGGTCTTTCTGCTCATTCGGACGTTCCTCATCGAAGCGTATCGCATTCCGTCGGGCAGCATGATTCCGACTTTGTTGGTTGGCGATTGGCTGTTCGTCAACAAGCTCGCGTACGGCCCCAACGTTCCGTTTACGAATTTCAATCTGCCGGGCTACACCGACCCGAAGCGCAACGACGTGGTGGTGTTTAAGTCGCCCGATCAAGTCGACCAGCCGGAAGACCCCAATCCAACGCTCGTCAAGCGATGTGTCGCACTCGCCGGCGACACGATTTGGATGCGCGACGGTCTGCTGTACGTCAATCGCATGCCGCAAAAGCAAGGGTTTCCTGCCTCGCAGAACGCGAAGGGTGATGGCTCGTATGCGCATCCGTTGTTCGTGTGGCAGCACAAGTTTGAACTCAAAGGTTTGACCATTGGCGACCCACCAACCACGCCAACGATCGACAATTGGGGTCCACTCGTTGTCCCCGCCAACCATTTCTTTATGCTCGGCGACAATCGCTACGATTCAAAAGACGGGCGCTACTGGGGCTTTGTGCCACGTGAAAACGTGCGCGGCCGGCCCGTGTTCGTGTATTACTCTTACAATGCTGATGACAGTGACCGACCGTTGCCATTCCTCACCGACATTCGGTGGGGTCGACTCGGCACCATTCTTCGGTAACGACTGATGCGTCGGCAGTGGGCGTTACGTGCAATGCAGTGGGCGGCGTGTGTCGCGCTCTGTGCACTCACGGGTGGTGCGTTTCGCCATGCGAGTGCGCAAGCGCCATCGATACGTGGCGTGGTGCACACCGACACTTTGTGGGCGCAGTCGCTCGGCATTCGGAAAGCGCTCACGGTGTATCTCCCGCCCTCGTACGCAACGTCGCGCAATCGGCGGTATCCGGTGCTTGTGTACTTGCACGGACTTGGCGGCAACGAACGCAATTGGGTAGAGCAGGGCGCGTTAGATCACACGCTCGATTCATTGATGGCGGCGGGTCAGCCCGAGGCGATTGTTGTCATGCCTGACGGCGATGACGGGTGGTACACCACCTGGAGTACGCTTATTACCATGACCGCGTGTGCCGCAGATACCACGCGACGCGAGCCAGCGGCGCAGTTTTGCGTACCGTGGCCGCACTACGATGACTACATCGCGCGTGACATCGTCTCGCATGTCGATGCGCACTACCGCTCGATTGCTGATCGTGCGCATCGAGGCATCGCGGGGTTAAGCATGGGTGGGTACGGTGCGCTGTCGTTAGCGCTTGCGTATCCGGCTGTGTTTGGTGCTGCGGCAAGTCACTCGGGCGTCGTGTCACCTCGCTTACTTGGACCGAAGCCGTATGCAACGCCTTCGCAGTACGCGATCGACACGTTGCAGATGAAAACTGCCACCGGCTGGTTGTGGCGGTCGATGTCGTCGGCATTTGGTAGTGACACGATTGGGTGGACGGCACGTGATCCTGGACGTATCGCCGAGCGCGCGGTTCATGCGGCGAATGGCAGCCGTGCGGCGATGCCTGCGTTGCGCTTCGATTGTGGTGTGAATGATCCGTACATCGATCAAAATCGCGACTTGCACCAAACCCTGCGTCAACTCGGGGTGTCGCATGAGTATGCGGAATGGCCCGGAAAGCACGAGTGGCCATACTGGCGCGCTCACGCGGTGCAGAGCGTGGTCTTCTTGTTGGCGCACACGCGTTCACGGGCAGGACGTCCGTGAACACCGAACATTTTCCCACGGTCAAGCTGCCATCGGCTGGCGCAAGCGACGATCCGCGCGACTTAGGACTCGGCAGCGTTGCTGGGGAGAGCGGGCATCGTCGCTTGCTCAATGTGGATGGCACCTTCAATGTGCGCCGTACCGGCTTGGGGTGGTCGCAACAGAACACGTTGTATCATGCCGCACTCACGCTCAGTTGGCCGCGCTTTTTTGCGGTGCTGACTTTCGCGTATCTGTTATTCAATGTGTTTTTCGCGCTGCTTTTTTGGTGCTGGGGTCCAAATGCGATTGCTGGACCCGTGACCGATGTACCGGGGGGACGTTTTACACGCGATTTTTTCTTCAGTGTGCAAACATTCGCCACGATTGGTTACGGACAGATCGTACCAAATGGTCTCGCAGCAAATCTCACGGTCACAGTCGAAGCATTAGCCGGTGTATTGTATCAGGCGCTCGCCGCGGGGTTGTTCATCGCGCGACTGACGCGACCGCGCGCGGCCATTGTTTTCAGCGATCGTGCCGTGGTCGCACCATTCCATCAAGGCTTGGCCTTAATGCTGCGCATGACAAACACGAGACGCAGCGAACTGCTCGACCTCGAAGCGCGCGTGGTGCTCAGTCGCATGGTGATGCGCGAAGGCGCACCGGTTCGACAGTACGAAGGACTCACGCTCGATCGCGACCGAGTGAACTTTATGCCTGTCGCGTGGACGATGGTGCATCCCATCGTGCAGGGCAGTCCACTCTGGGGAGCGACGCCAGAATCGCTTGCGCGCGAATCCGCCGAAGTGTTGGTGCTCACCAGCGGGGTCGACGAAACCTATGCCCAAACGGTGCATTCGCGAACCTCGTATCAAGCGGCCGAAATATTGTTCGGTTACAAATTCTCGACGATGTTCGATACGCCCAACGCCGATGGTGCGCTGATTGTCGACGTGCGACGCATTCACGCGACGGAACCGGTCACGCGGTGACAACGTGGGCCGGGCCGACGGGTTCCGTCGTTCTGCGCCGCAGGTAGCTTCTACACTATGTCTCGGTTTTTCCCGCGCGATGTGATTCACTGGGGTGAGGAGCAGTTACATCCGCTTCGCGCATTTGCGGTGCGCACCATTGAGCCGGCCGGAATTACAGGATTGGTGCTGCGCGTATACCGCGCACTCGTACTTAGCGCGGCGATGGGCACGGGATGGATAGTCTTTGTGAGCGGGCTCACATTCGGCGTCCTCTTTCTCTGCGGTGTGCTCACATGGCACCTCGGCAATTTTCCGATTCGTCGTTGGCCGATGCGCGTGTTGGCATTTGTCATCATTGAAGTGATGGCGGAACTCGGCATGAGTTCTTTGTTGATTGGATTTAAGCGCGAGCGATTTGGTTCGCGTGTTGCAACGTGGGGCGACTGGTGGCCAATGGCCGGACAAACCTTGGTAGAGCGGGGCATTGTGTTAGTTCTGTTTGCCGGTGTGCTTGCCGTCACGGTGCAGCTCGTGCGTCGTTCGATGGATAAGCCGACTGCGAACTAGCGTCGGTCCAACAACTCCAACCATCTGTTATGTCCCGACTCGTTGCTGTTGCGCTGTTAATGGTTGCCGCACCGCTCACCGCGCAGCCCATCGTCACACCCGCCACCCCTGGCACGCGCACGTCGGGTTCATCGGCGGCAGATACGCTTCATCCGTTTGGTACACAGCGCGACCAAGCGTTTCGTCAACAGCGGTGGCTGGAACTCCGCATGGAGCGAACGCTACCCGCACTGATGCGACGGCAAGGCATCGACATGTGGGTGCTTCCGATGCGCGAGTACGCCGAAGATCCCGTCTTTCTTGCGATCACGTCGCCCACCACGTTTGCGGCGCGTCGTCGCACAATTTACGTCTTCTTTGATCGCGGGGAAAAGGAAGGCGTCGAACGCATCGCCCTCGGTGGAACGTCGCAAGGCAACGTCTACAAAGCGGTGCGCAGCGAGAAAGCCACGCCTGCCGCCGCACCCGGTGGAAGTACCACGCAACGTACCGCCGAATTGTGGGGTGATGATCAATGGTCGGTGCTCAAACAGGTCATCGAACAACGCAAGCCGAAGAAGATTGCCATCAACAGTTCGCGCGTGTTCGCGTTTGCCGACGGTCTGTCCAGCGGTGAACGCGATGGCATGCAGCAAGCCTTGGGCGCCGACATTGTGGCGAAAATGGTACCCGCCGAAGCACTGGCGGTCGACATGATCGCGTCGCGTCAACCGGAAGAAGAAGCGGCGTTTCACGAACTCAATCACGTCGCGTGGCAAATCATCGAAGAAGCATTTTCCAACAAGGTTATCACACCGGGCCTAACGAAGGCGGACGATGTGGTGTGGTGGATGCGTCAGCGTCTGAACGATCTCGGACTGTCAACGTGGTTTCAGCCGAGTGTGGAAGTGCAGCGGCAGTTTGGTGTGGGTGAGTTGGTTGGGGTGAATCCAACCATTCAGCGCGGCGACGTTCTGCATTGTGATTTTGGCGTCACGGCGTTGGGGCTGAACACGGACACGCAACACATGGCGTACGTGCTGAAGGTTGGAGAAACCGACGCGCCGGCCGGAATTAGAAACGCCATGCTCGCCTCAAACCGTTTGCAAGACATCACGACAACCGAATTACGCCCAGGCCGCACTGGAAATCAGATTCTGTTGTCATCGCTCGCCACCATGAAACGCGAAAATATTGACGGCACCATTTACAGTCATCCGATCGGCCTGAATGGACATGGTGCGGGCGCGCTGATTGGCCTCTGGGACTACCAAGATGGCGTCCCTGGTCGCGGTGATCACATGGTCATTCCGGGCATGTGGTATTCGATTGAGCTGCAAGCCACGACCAAGGTGGCGGAGTGGGGCAATCAGCCGGTGCGTTCGATGCAGGAGGAGGACGTAATTGTGGATGCGTCGGGCAAAGTGCGGTGGGCCTATGGGCGGCAGACGAAATTCCATTTGATAGGGATTAGGGATTAGGGGGAAGGGATTAGGGGGCAGGGATTAAGGGCAGAAGCCGACTATTTCCCATCACCCATTTCCCGCACCCTATATTTCTTCAATGATCCGAAAGAACAAACAGCTGCTTGTCGTCGGTGACCGTGTCCTCGTCAAAGTGGAAGACGGCGAGCAGCGTACCAAAGTTGGCCTGTATTTGCCGAGTACGGCGGTTGACACGCAGGCGGTGCAGGGCGGGGACATTGTCTCTACGGGGCCAGGCCTGGCGTTACCCGATTTAACGGATCATGGAGAGGATCCGTGGCGTACTAATGATGCCGGCCCGGATGCGCGGTATGTGCCTATGCAAGCGCGTGTTGGCGACTACGCGCTGTTCTTTCGTAAAGCCGCTGTCGAAATCACGTTCGAAAACGAGCAGTTTCTTGTGGTGCCGCAGTCCGCTATTCTCGCACTGGTGCGGGATAAGGATCGCTAGCACGTTCGAGACCCACCGAGGACCGTCGTTACATGTATCCAGAACAGATCGTTTCGCCGATGCGCCAGGAACTCACGCGCTTAGGGATTGAAGAACTCCGTACGGTCGCCGACGTCGATGCGAAGCTACGGGATCAGAAAGGCACCGCGTTGGTGATCGTGAACTCGGTGTGCGGATGCGCGGCGCGCAACGCGCGTCCAGCTATCGCGATGGCGATGACCCATGGTGTGAAACCTGACGTCTCCACCACGGTATTTGCTGGGCAGGACACGGCAGCCACCGAGCGTGCGCGCCAATATTTCACCGGGTACGCGCCAAGTTCGCCGAGCATTGCGTTGATGAAAGACGGCGACGTGGTGTTCATGTTGGAGCGTTACAAGATTGAAGGACGCACCGCACAACAGATTGCCGCTGATCTCGTGCAAGCGTTCGACACGTATTGTGCGCCTGCTGCGACTAGCACGACCGTTGGCGCAACGGCGTAAGCGTCACACGCGCACGTCACGCGCGTAGCTGGAATTTTCGCTGTCCCAATCTTTGCTTGATCGATTAGATCCGGCAACCGTCTCGCTTGAGCAAGCGGTCGCCGGGCAGTATGTGCTTGAGAAAGAGATTGGCCGCGGCGGTATGGGCATCGTGTTTTTGGCGGATGACGTGCAGCTCGAGCGTTCGGTCGCGATAAAAACGCTGCCGATACATCTCGCGGCAGACGCGCAGGTCCGCAGCCGGTTTTTACGTGAGGCGCGGACGGCCGGGGCGCTTTCGCACCCGAACATCGTGCCGATTTACGTGGCCGCCGAGCGTGATGGGGTGGTGTATTTCGTCATGCGATACATCGCTGGCGAGTCACTCGCCGACCGCATCGCTCGGCTCGGCACCGTCAATGCGCGTGATACGGTCGTGTTGCTCCGACAACTTGCATCGGCCTTAAGTCACGCGCATGCGCATGGCGTGGTGCATCGCGACATCAAGGCCGAGAATGTGTTGCTGGAAGGCGAATCGTTGCGGGCGATGCTGACTGATTTTGGTATTGCGCGGCTCGCAGAAACGAAAGCGCTCACGGCAACGGGTACGGTGCTTGGGACCGTGCAGTATATGAGTCCGGAGCAGGTGAATGGAGACACGTTGGATGGACGCAGCGATCTGTATTCGCTTGGCGTGTTGGCCTTTCACATGCTCACGGGCTCGTTTCCGTTTGAGCGGAGTAGTGCGAGTGCGATCCTTGTGGCGCATGTGAATGCGAAACCGCCGCGCATGCAGGACGTTGCGCCCAGTGCTCCCGCAGCATTGTGCGCCATTGTTGATCGGCTGTTGCTCAAGTCGCGCGATGAACGCTTCGCTGATGGTGCCGCTGTGCAGCGCGCGTTGGATGCCGTGCCGTCGATTGTAGAAGGTGCGGTGCACGCAGTTGTCGCCGCCGCCGCGCCGATCGATGAACCGCGGACTGTGATGTCGAGCGACGACGCACAACAAGTGTGGGCGCGCGCTGCCGAACTGCAGGCAAACACTGGTGTGCTCACGCCACCGCCTGCGTTCACGCCGCGTGACGATGCTGGTGCGCTCGTCACCACGGGGTACGACACCGCACTGGTGCGTAACGCAGCGGTGGACGCGGGGATCGATGCGAAGTACGTGGAGCGCGCGCTAGCCGAGCGCGCGTCTGCAGTACCGGCGACCATCGTTCCCGGTCCGCAGATGCAGAAGAAAATCAATCCAGTGCTCGGCGCTCGCGTCAAGCTTTACTATGAAACTGTGATTGAAGGCGAGCTACGCGAGGATGGGTTTGAAGAGATTGCTGACGAAGTGCGTCGACTGTTGGGCGAAATGGTGACGGTCAGTGCGGTGGGGCGCACGCTGACCATTACCACAGCGCTCGCGGCGGCACGTCAAGGCACGAATATGCGCCGACTGCAAGTCAATGTGAGTTCGCGCAACGGTCGCACGACACTTCGCGGTAATGAAGATCTTGGTCAGCAGGCAATGAGTTGGTTTGTCGGACTCACCATGGGCGGTGGATTTACTGGTGGCACTGCGGTTTTGGGGGCAATCATGGGCACCACACACAATCCGCTGTTGGGGTTCGGCGCGATGAGCGCGACCTTGATCAGCGCGTTCTTAACCGCACGATTCATGTTTCGTCGAACATCGCTCAAACGCGATGTGGAATTGCGCGACGTGATGCAAAGATTAGTGGCGAAAGCGCGCGAGTATGTGGTGCAGCCGGTGGCGTTGCCGCGGGTTATTTCTGACCCACCCATTTGAATACTTCGCGAATGGAAGGAGTGGTGCCGTAGATCGGTAATCCCCCCCCACGAATCAGCGGTCGGTGAATTCAACCGATGCGTGCAACAGAGGTTGATTTGTTGCATGCGTACGGGAGAAAACAGCGATGGCGACGAGAGAGGAAGTGCAGATGCGACCGGCGGAGCACGAGGCGGTGTGGCAGCAGTATCGAGCAGGGGCCACGTGCCCGATGATCAGCCGCGCTCTTGGTAAACATGTGAGCACGATTTACTCGATCGTGTCCTCGAATGGCGGCATCACTCCCGCTCGTCGCCGACGCGACGTCCGCAGTTTGACGGCGGTGGAGCGCGAGATGATTTCGCGCGGTGTCGCAGCCGGCGAGTCGGTGCGTGCGATGGCGCGCGATCTAGGACGAGCGCCATCGACGATCAGTCGCGAGATTGCCCGTAACGGTGGGCGCCGGTACTATCGAGCGCTTAACGCGGAGACGCAGGCGTGGCAACGCGCACGACGACCCAAGTCCTCGCGTTTCACGCAGTCACCGATGTTGCGTGCCGCAGTGCATGCGAAGCTGCGCGTGAACTGGTCACCGGAACAGATCAGCGGCTGGTTACGACGGGAGTATCCGGAGGTGAGCGACATGCACGTGTCGCACGAAACGATTTATCGCAGCCTGTTTATCCAGACGCGTGGCGCGCTGAAACGCGAGCTGACTCAGCATTTGCGTACGCGTCGTCAGATGCGACGGAGTCAGCGTGCCGGTCAGCTGAGTGAGAGCCGGATTGTAGACGCGGTCTCTATTGCGCTACGACCGCCGACTGTCGAGGACCGCGCAATCCCTGGACATTGGGAAGGCGATCTCGTTTCGGGGGCCAAGCAGTCGCACATCGCAACGCTCGTCGAACGCACATCGCGCTACGTGCATCTCGTGCAGGTGAATGGCAAAGACACCGCCTCCGTCGTCAACGCGCTCATTCGTGAAGTGCAGCGTTTGCCTGCCGGTCTCATGGCATCACTCACGTGGGATCGCGGCATGGAGCTGGCCCAGCACGCACGATTCACCGTCGCCACAGACGCGGCGGTCTATTTCTGTGATCCGCATAGTCCATGGCAACGAGGCACGAATGAGAACACGAATGGCCTGCTCCGCCAGTACTTCCCCGATGGCATCGATCTCTCGATCTTCGATCAACACGCGCTCGACGCGGTCGCGCTGCAACTGAACACGCGTCCCAGAAAGACCCTCGACTTTCTCACGCCCGCGCACATACTTGCAGCAGGTGTTGCACGCATCGGTTGAATTCACCACCACTCAAAGTGGGGGGATTACCCAATACACAGCCGCTCAAGTTGGGGCTACACGCAGCATCAAATTTCCATTGCAACCGCTGCCAAACAGCGAACTTACTGCGTTGAAGCCCGTTGCCCCTCATGCGATGGCAGCGGATAACAGCATAGTGCGTGCGCGATCTGCCACGGAGGTACACATGGAACCTACACAGGTGCGAACGAAACAGCATTCTGTCATTCTCGCACCCTGCATTTCAGCACATGTTTATTTCTGACCCACCCACTTGAATACTTCGCGAATGGATGGACGCTTGCCGTACATCAAAAGTCCAACACGATAAATTCGCCCCGCTATCCACACGGTGGCACAGGCGCCCAGTGCAACGCTGAGGAGGGCGATAGTGATGTCGAGCGGCGGCACAGGAGCGACCGTCATACGTAGTGGCATCACGATGGGGGCGCTGAACGGCAGCATGCTGAGAATGCGCGACAACTTTCCGTCGGGTTGCAACAGTACGTTCTGCACAAACATGACACTGGTCACGAGCAGCAAAACGACCGGCATTTGCGCTTGCTGTGCTTCTTGTTCGCTGTTGACAGTTGCGCCCACTGCGGCGAACAGTCCCGCATAAAACATGAAACCCAAGACAAAAAATGCGAGCAGCACGGCACCCGTCCCCATTGAAATATCAGGCATGTTGAGCGGCATCTGCGCCGCACCAAACTTCGCGAGAATGGGTTCGCGCACTTTGTACATCAGGACGCCCATCGACAGCCAGAGCACGAGCTGCGTGAGTCCGACACTACCCACACCAATCACTTTTCCGGCCAGCAAGCGCGTGGCGGGCAAACTCGAAATGACAACCTCAGCGACGCGCGTTTGTTTTTCTTCCAGCACACCACGCAACACATTCAAACCATAGATAAAGATCGTCATATACAGCAACATCGCGACCGCGAGCCCGAAAAAGAAATTGATCTGGCCCGAACCGCCGCGACCCTGCTTGGTGAGACGTTCGGTCGTCACGTTGATATTGAGATCGGTAATTTGTCGTCCGACGTCCGGATCAATACCGCTTTTTTCCATGCGAATAGTCATGACTTCATGCTGCACCGCGCGCTCGAGTTTCTGCATGTCAAATAGCGCCGTGGTATTGCTGCCCGCATAACGCGCGCGTTGTCCAGCGAGCGTTGATTCATCGAGCACCAAATATCCCTTCACCCGCTCCGCTATTACGTCTTTCGTTGCCAGCGACTCAGCGGCAGCGATGCCGCTCTGCGCGACCACGGCAATCTTGGCGGTGCTGGTGCCTCCAGAAATACCGCCGCTGATGCGCGACGCCACGCGATCGCCGAGCCCAGCGCCGGTCGCATCAATGATGACGATGTTGGCCGCGTCGGCCGCACCCTTGTCGCGTGACGCGATAAGTGCGGGGAGAAACATGAGCAGTCCGAAAAACAGCGGACCAAAGAGTGTCGCAATGAGGAACCAGCGCGAGCGTACACGCTCAACGTATTCGCGGCGGATAACCGCCATCAGCTTACCCATGACCGCTCATCCCCGCTTCAACGTGAGTGGCACCAACTTTCTCGAGAAAGATTTTGTGCAGCGACGGACGTACGAGTTCGAAGCGTTCGATGGTTGCACCAGCCGTCATCAATGCCGCGAGCAATTCTTGCGCAACGGCACCAGGTGCAAGTTCGACTTCGAGAAACCGATTGGAGTCGTCCACTTTATTCACGAACCGCACATCGTGCAGCACGGCTTGCACCGCTGCTGATGGTGCGCCGTCGAGACCAAGTGCCACCATGCGTGCACCGTGTGCCTCGCGAACCTCAGCCACGCCACCGTCAAGCACTTTTTGACCGCGCGCAATGATGCACACCGAATCACACATGCGTTCGGCATTCTCCATGATGTGCGTGCTGAAAATGACCGTTCGATTCTGCTTCTTGAGATCGACGACGGTGTCTTTCAGCGCCTGCGCATTGATCGGATCGAGACCACTAAACGGCTCGTCGAGAATCACGAGTTCGGGTTCATGCAGCAGCGCTCCGATGAATTGCACTTTTTGCTGCATGCCGCGAGAAAGCTCGTCGACTTTGGCGTTGCCCCAATCTTCGCTGCCGTTTTTCAGCTGCAGGCGTTCCAGCCACATCTCGATGCGTCGGTCGAGCTCTTTGCCGCCCAATCCCTTCAGCTCACCGAGAAACCGGAGCACGCGTTTGACCTGCATTTTTCGATAGAGGCCACGTTCTTCCGGCAGATAGCCGATGCGATCAACAAGCGCGGGGTCGGAGTGTGGAACGCCGAGTACGCGAATGGTGCCTTCGTCGGGGGAGATGATATTGAGCAGCATACGAATCGTCGTCGTCTTGCCCGCGCCGTTCGGCCCAAGCAGGCCGTACACAGCGCCGCGCGGCACGGTGAGCGAGAGCGATTGCACCGCGACGTGATGATCGTATCTTTTAACGATGTCCTGAATTTCGATGGCAGGTGTGGTCATGACGGAAAGATGGTGAGGCGTTCGTGAAATTGTGCAGTTGTCTACCTCGTGTCTTACGTGCGCACGAGAGATATTCCGTCAATGACTGCGACTCTTTCCGGTGCTGTAACGGCCTCTTCGCTCGTGTCCAGCACCGCGATGCGCTTTGATCGACGTGAATTTGCCGGTGCCTTCGGCGACGTAGGCACCGACTTGCCGCTGCTCGTGGGTGTGGTGGTGGCGACCGGCATGGACGCGACGGCGGCGTTCGTGACGTTCGGCGTCTTGCAAATCTTGTCGGGCTTGGCGTATCGTCTGCCAATGCCTGTTCAGCCGCTCAAGGCGATGGCGGCTATTGCGATTGCTGGAAAAATGTCACCACCATTGTTAGCGGCCGGTGGTCTGATTGTTGGTGTGGTGATGTTGGTGCTCGCGAATAGTGGCGCGTTGGCGTGGATTGCGCGGGTGGTGCCCAAGGCGGTGGTCCGCGGGATTCAGGTGGGGCTTGGGTTGCAATTGGCCAACTTGGCGCTGACGCGTTTTATGCCGGCGGATGGCGCGCGGGGGTGGGTATTGGCCGCGATTGCGATGACGTTGGTGTTGTGGCTGCGCGAAAATCGTCGCGTGCCAGCAGCGTTGGTAGTCCTCGCGCTGGGATTTGTGTACGCGGCCGTGTTGTGGCCGGCAAACGTCGCGTTGCCATTTGGGTTTCGTTTGCCGACGTTGCCATCACGCTGGCCCACGAGCGACGAATTTTTGAAGGCGAGTTTATTACTGGCGTTACCGCAATTGGCGTTGTCGTTGGGCAACTCGGTGCTGGCGACGAAGCAGGTGGTGGCGGATTTATTTCCGCAGCGCGAGCCCCTTACGGTGCGACGCATTGGCACGACATACGCGTTGATGAATCTCGTTGCAGCGCCGCTGGGTGGATTGCCGGTGTGTCATGGGAGTGGTGGCATTGCGGGGCACTATGCATTTGGCGCGCGCACGGGTGGATCGGCGGTGATTTATGGTGCGTTTCTCGTGCTCGCGGGATTTTTCCTCGTGGGCCAACCGGCGGCGTTTCAACGCATGTTTCCGGGGCCCGTGTTGGGCACGTTGTTGTTGGTCGAAGCGGTGACGGTGTTGTTGTTGGTGCGAGATATTATTGGACAGCGCGACGCCTTTGTGCTGGCAATTGCGTGCGGAATTACGGCAGCGTTTGTGCCGTACGGGTATGCGTGGGCGCTGGTGGGCGGGACGCTGGTGTGGTGGGTTCGTAACCGGCGGGCGAAGCCGTGACGTTTTGTGCGTTGTGTAACGGCCACTGCTGGCCGCGAATTACGCGAATTACGCGAATTTTGACGCCGCAGTCTCGGGTTGCGTGTCGATCGGTAGTTGGCGTTGCAGTGTTTGAGAAATGAAAAAGTGCGATGCCGTCATCACTCGATCCGTTCAAGGATGGTTCGGAGCAAGTTCGCGTCATTCATGTAATTCGCGGTCAGCCGTTGCTGTTGAGCGGAAAAGGTGCGTGCGCTCAAGTTCAGTCTTTTTGCCAGAATAACTGCGCCCAATGGGAACGAACCGGTTGACGCGACGACAGTCAGCAGGGAGCTTCGATTGGGCCCACTACCTCGGAGCACGAGTATGACGACATCAATGGCGTTCGCGAAGCTGATCCTGTTGAGCGCATTCTGCACGTCCACACTGAACGCGCAACGCCCGATCAAGGTCTTTCTCTCGGTGGATATGGAAGGGATCGGCGGCGTCGTCACATCTGAGCAGCTCGGTCCCACCGGTTTCGAGTACGCGAAGTTTCGCGAATATATGACCGCCGAAGCACTGGCCGCCATTGCAGGCGCGCGTGAAGCGGGCGCGACGGAATTCGTGGTGGCCGACGCGCATGGCAACATGCAGAATCTGCTTATCGACAAGTTCCCTGTCGGCGTTACCATCATTCGCGGATCACCGCGACCGCTCATGATGATGGAAGGCATCGACTCTACGTTCAGTGCCGCGATGTTCATCGGCTACCATTCGGCAACCACCAATCCGCAGGGCGTGCGCGCGCATACCATCTCCAGCGCGACGTTCGCTGCCGTACGAGTCAACGGTGTGTTGATGTCGGAGTCTAGCATCAATGCGATCATCGCGGGCTCATTTGGCGTGCCGATTGTTATGGTGTCCGGAGACGATCAAGCCGTCGGCGAAGTGTTGAAGCTGACCGGCAATGTAGAAGGAGCGGTGGTGAAGCGATCAATCAGTTTCCACGCGGCCGCCGTCATGACACCGGAGGCATCGCAAGCGCTCATTCGTGCGAAAGCAACAGCGGCAATGCTTCGGCTTAAGGAGTTCAAGCCTCTGTCGGCCCGCGGTCCGTTCGAGCTGCAACTCACATACAAGAACTACACGCCGGCGGAGATGATGTCGTACTTACCCGGTACAGAACGCGTGGACGCGCATACGATCCGGTTTCGCGCCGCGACGATCGTCGACATCTCACGATTCGTCGAGTTCGCGATCAGCTATCGGGCAGATCTTACGCCGTAAGTCCCCATTCATAACGATTTGACTGATGCCGCCCGTCTTCGTCGACCCAAGCAAGACTCATGAATTTCCCGATTCAGAAAGCTTCTATCGGTGGCTCTCCGCACACCATGAGACCGAAGACGAAATCTGGATAAAAATTCATAAGGTAGGCTCTCTCCTTGAATCAATCAACGCGCTGCAAGCCATCGACGTGGTGCTGTGCTGGGGTTGGATTGATGCGATTCGCAAAGGTTTTGACGACAGCAGTTTTTTGCAGCGCTACACGCCACGCGGTCGAAAGAGCATTTGGAGTCAAAAGAACGTGGACAACGTTGCGCGATTAATCGTCGAAGCCCGCATGACGGAGTACGGGTTGCGGCGGGTCGAAGCGGCGAAGGCCGACGGGCGCTGGGATCGAGCGTACAAAAGTGGCAAAGACATGAGAATTCCCGACGATCTACAGGCCGCGATCGATGCCGAGCCGTTCGCGAAGAAAATGTTAGCGACACTGACGGAGCAAAATCGTTTTGCGTTAGCATTTCGGACACACAATATGAAAACCGAAGTGGGGCGTAGAAAAAAGATAGAAAGTTTTGTTGGGATGTTAAAGCGTGGCGAAACGATATATCCGCAGAGCAAGAAATAAGACGGCATATACTCAATCAGCCCTGCGCCAACACGCTCAATACCTCACCGGGCGATGCGATCTTCGTCGGCGACCCTTTAAAATCTTTCGCGTTTCGTGTCACCAGAAAATCAGCACCGCACTTTAGACACGCGGCAACCTGCACAGCATCCTCATAATCAGGCAGATCCATACCTAACGCGCGACGGAAGTCGTTGCCGTCGAGTGTGACCACCGTCAGCAATTCCAACAAGTCGCTCAACGCACTGTTCGCGATCACACGTCCAGACTGCTTTTCTACGAGGTAGTGCACATTGGATACCGCATGTGCGGCGACAAAACCTCGCGCATTGCCGCGCCCAATGGCGTCAAAAAACAACACGGCAGCGCTTATCCACGGCGCGCGATCTAACGCCACGTCAAGAATCACATTGGTGTCGACCAGCATGCTCAATACGCGCCGCGTGCTCACAGACGACACCCGTTATGCTCCGCCGTACTTTCGGTGCAGGTGTACGCGATATGACGCCCGGCCTGCAACACCGCCGCGCGCGACACCATGAAGGCGCTGCACCACCGGCAGCAAAGATTCGCGTACGACCTGATGCTCCGTGGTTGGCAGAGCATAGAGCAAGTCCGTCACGAGCTGTGACAAACTTTTTCCGTGTTGCTCACTGAACTGTTCGCCTTGCGCGATAGCCCGCGCATCCAGCGTCAGATTGGTAGCCCTTTTTGCTCACAGCCCGACAACCCACGAGATTCCATCATGACCTCGCCCACCCCGTCCCACTTCGACCTCCTCGGCGGCGACGATGGCATTCGCACGCTCGTCGACCGTTTCTATGATCTGATGGACACAGCACCCGAAGCCGCGCACGTGCGCGCGCTCCACGCCACGAGTCTAAAAATGTCGCGCGAAAAACTGCGATTGTTTATGACCGGATGGACCGGCGGACCGCCTATCTACGTCGAACGATTTGGACATCCGCGCCTACGCCAACGACACTTTCCCTTTGCCATCGGCGCACGCGAACGCACGGAATGGTTGTGGTGCATGGACCGTGCGCTCGCCGAGCATGCGATGCCCAACGACACGCGTGACGTGCTCCGTGTGCGGTTGCACGAACTGGCCGAGCACATGATCAATCAGCCCGAGTCGAGTGACAACTCGCGCGTACTACACACTCACGAATCGGACCGCACACCGTGATGCACATCGCACCCTTTACCGCGAGCGACCATGATCGATGGCACGTATTAGCGCGCGGTTACAAAACGTTTTACCACACCCCACTCGCCGATGCAGCGTATGACACGGCGTGGGCGCGCATCCTCACCAACGAAACTGTCTTTGGACTCGGCGCTACCGTTGACGGTGAGCTGGTTGGTATCACGCATTTTCTCTTTCACACCAGCACGTGGACGCTTACCGTATGCTATCTGCAGGATTTGTTTGTGGATCCCGAGGTGCGAGGCAAAGGCGTGGCGCGTGCACTGATCGAAGGCGTTGCCACCGCGGCGCGAACGCACGGCGCTACTCGATTGTACTGGCTCACGCATGACGACAACGCTACCGCGCGCACGTTGTATGACAAAGTTGCACAGTACAACAATTTCATACGGTACGACTACCCGATGGAGTAACGCGCTCAGCGAACATGCACGATCGGCCTACTTGGTATCGCCAAACACAAATGCGAAAAATGGCTGGAGTTCAAATACAAACGCGTGGTCTGATCCAGAAAATACGATGTCGATTTGATCGCGCACAATCTCTGGCCGAGTGTCTGCTGGCGCCCATCGCTCAATGAGCCGTGCGTCAAGATCGACAATCCAGTACTCGGGCACCGTTCGTTGATACAACGCGCGCTTTCTCCCGCGATCGTGACCGCCACTGCCGGGCGACAATACTTCAATCGCGAGCAAGAGTTCTTGCGCACGACCGTCCTGGCGCAAACGTATGCTCTCCGCAGTCGAGATCACGTAAACGTCCGGCTGCACGAGCGTTCCGGGCTCGAGCTCTACATCGGACGGCGATGTGAGCGGCTGACACGCACCAGTGCGTTTCGCGAAATCGCGCAGCTCGCCCAGAATTTCACCAACAGCAAGCTGGTGAATGCCAGCAGGTGACGGCGTCACCAGCAACTCCCCGTCAACCAACTCGTAGCGTGGCCAATGCAGCGGCTCCGCTTCCATGAGCGCCAACACTTCCGCGCGTGTCCACCACCGACGTTCTGTTGCGGGCATACCCATAGTCTGCTCGGCTCGGCGTTCGAATTGCAAGGTCGCATCAGCGAAATATTTCAATGACGCAGAAATACTCGTCATCAATTCGCGGCGATGATCACCAATCGCATGCGAGGGAAGGAAGGGTGCTCTGCGAGCCGCCGATGCTCCAATCGATCAAGCTGTCCGTTCACCGTAGCCTCAATAGCTTGGCTCCGATTTGAAAACCGTTCATCGCGTACCAAGCGGTCAATTCGGCGCAGCGTGCGGGTATTAAGTGTGACCGCTACCGTCGTTCTTGCCACCGGTATCTCCTTTGGTATGACAATACATCATATCAAACCGTTAGTGATAACGCCTTCGATCTCCACGCTACGCACGGTCGTCATGCAACCACGCGAAATACGGAGCAAGCGCGAGACGAAACGGACTCTCCGCGTCGGCAACAACGAATTCAATCGTGTCCGTGACGATGTCTGCTTCCACGCTATTTGACTTCCAGCGCTCTATGCACCGCGCGCCGATATCAATAATCCAATACTCCGGTACGGTTCGTTGGTACAATGCACGCTTGCGACCACGATCATTTCGCACGCTGCCGGGCGAAACCACCTCGACCGCCAACATCAACGCGTCCAACGCGGGTTCGATGGACTCACGTCGCATTTCGCTGAGTGAAATCAGATAGACATCCGGTTGCACGAGCGTTCCGGCTTCGAGCTGCGTGTCCGACGGAGAGATCCTGGGCCGCGCAACTCCCATCTGCTCCGTAAACAACATGAGCAAATAGTAGAGTCGACCCACCGCTTGCTGATGGATATTGCGCGGAGACGGCGTCACCAGTAACTCGCCGTCAACCAACTCGTAGCGCGGCCAATGCAGCGGCTCCGCTTCCATGAGCGCCAACACTTCCGCGCGTGTCCACCACCGACGTGCTGTTGCGGGCATACCCATAGTCTGCTCGGCTCGGCGTTCAAATTGCAAGGTCGCATGCAACAAATATTTCAGTGATGCCAAAATATCTGTCACCAATTTGCGGCGACTGACGTCAATTGCATGCTATTATATGGCAACATCAACCCCTACCTCAGATCAAACGCGCATGACTGTTCGCGTCATCGTTACGGGCGGCACTTTCGACAAAGAATACGACGAACTGCACGGCACGCTCAACTTTCGCCATTCACACGTTGAGGAAATGTTGCAGCGCGGTCGCTGTCATCTCGACGTGTCGACTTGCGTACTGATGATGGTGGATAGTCTTGACATGTCGGATGCGCAACGAGAGAACATTGTTGAGGCGTGTCTCTCATGCGCCGAATCGCAGATTGTTATCACGCACGGAACGGACACAATGGTCGAGACGGCACGAGCACTCGCATTCGGGGTGACAGAGAAGACAGTAATTCTCACCGGCGCCATGGTGCCCTACGCATTCGGCAGTTCTGATGGCCTTTTCAATTTGGGGAGCGCATTGAGTTTTGTGCAGACACTGCCAATGGGTGTATACATCGCGATGAACGGCCGATGGTTCACGTGGGACAACGTGCGGAAGAATCGCGAGGCTGGTGTGTTTGAAGCGCTACATGATTGACTGCGCGGCACTGTGCTCGCCGGTGCTCAATAACTGCAGCAATGGCGCGTACCCAAGTACCCGCGCCTGGTTGCGAAGTCGCTCGCGCACGATGACGGCGTCCGCATCCCACGGTACCAGTAGATCCGCACATGCTGCACCCAGCCACAGTGCCGCATATTGATCATGCGTTTCCACACGAGCCAACGCACTGAGTAGCGTGGACAATGTCGTCTCGGCATTCTCGTCGCGCGAGATCAATCGAATCGCGAGCGTTTCCCAAAGCTCACGTCCCTGAAACCACCAATCCGATCGGTCGACAAGTACGGCCTGGGCAACGACAAAGTGCGCACGCGCGCCAAGCGGGGCACCGAGATCGAGTTCGCACAGTCCAGCACCGGCGAGTGCGCCGACGTGAACGTCGATTTGAGCGATTTGCTTCGCGAGCATCGCGCAGGCCCCATACAACTCCAGCGCGCGTGCTGCATCACCCTCGGCACGCGCGACATGAGCCAAATTGTAGAGCGACGCGAGTCGATATGGTTCATTTCCGCTTGCCGCAAACAGCGTCAGCGACTCGTCAAATCGCGCACGTGCCGTGCCGTATTGTCCGCATTTTAACAAGAGCACGCCGAGATTAAGCGCCGCAACGCCCGTAAAATCCCCAGCGCGAATTTCTCGACCAATTTCCAGCGCCGTCAGATATGACGCTTCTGCACCATCATGATCGCCGGCCCGATCATACGCGGATCCGATGTTGATTTGGCAGCGCAGTTCACCCTCGCGATCAGCAAGTCGTGTAAAGAGATCGAGCGCGTGTCGATAATGCGGAACCGCGTTGGCCGGACTTGCACTAAGCAGCACAGATCCAAGACGCATCGCTGCATCCGCATGCAGCGAACCCTGCGCACTCTTGGCAACGGTGTGTACAGCGTCTCGCGCGAGTGTTTCTGCAGCCGCCACGTTGCCGACACGTTGCTGTGCCGTTGACAGCATGATGAGCAACGCGACAACCTCTTCTGCGTTATCATCGCGCTGCGCCTCAATGAGGAGGGCGCTGCACGCCGTCAATATGTCGTCGGCAGACACGCCGCGCTGCATCCGCAATCGTTCGCGCATGCGACGCGCAGCGGGAAGAATGCCGAGCGCTGTTGCACCGTTTGCGTGGGCTGTGAGCACGAGGTTGCAGTGGACTTCTGCTTGCGCCGTGCGCCCTCCGGCGTCTTCAATGTGTGCGAGTTTCCATTCGACAGACGCAATATCAGTCGGTGTTGTCGCGTGTCGACGCGCCATGCGAAAGAATTCTGCGGCGCTCGCGTAGGCGTACACGGACTGCGCGAGATGACCCGCCTCGAGCGACGTTCGATGGGCATCAGGCACGACGCCCGCGAGATCAAAGTGCACGGCAATCGCCGCCGCATCGCGAGTCGGTCTCGCGTCCAACGCACGCGCCACTTGTAAGTGCATCAGCCGTTGCCGTAACGGATTAATTCCCCGCAACAGTGTGCGCGTGAGGAGCGCGTGCGTAAACGTCAGCATCGGACGCGCTCGGACGGAGGGCGTCAACACCGCTGTAGCGAGTCCAGCATCGAGCGCATCGTGTACATCCGATTCGTCGCCCGTGTACACGGCTACCAGCACCTCAGGATCGAATTCGCGACCAAGGATTGCCGCCAGCGATAAAATATTGCGACGATTTCGACTCAGACGCTCGATGCGTCGCGCGAGCAAATCACCAATGGCGCGTGGCACGGGTGTGTCGTTCGTCAGCGCAAATTGCCAGCTCTCACCGTCGTTGAATAGCGCCCCGTCCTCGATGAGCGCACGTAGTGTTTGGACAGCAAAGAACGGGTTCCCTTCACTCTGTTGTAGCACGTATTCTAATAGCGCTGGCGCTGGTGCTTGGCCGCCGAGTGTTGTGCGTAACCACTGCGCGAGTTCTTCGCGTCGTAAGCGTTGCAACGTGAGATCAGAGCATCGCTCTGAGCGCGAGAGACGTCGCAAGCGCGACTCACTCGCGGCGCTGCAATCTTCAGGACGTACGGTGAGGCAAATCAGCACGCGGTGTTCGCGCAAACGTGCGAGCAAAAACTCTAACGCGTCCCACGTCGCGGGATCTGCCCACTGTACGTCATCAAGCACCAGGACGAGTGGCTTTGTCGTAGACGCCAGCTGCAAGAACTCCTCAAGCTCTTCCAGTAAGACGCGCTGCGACCCGCCGCTTGCGGCACTCGCGTGTCGAGATGCGCCGTCTGCGGACTCAAGATCACGCAGTAACTCGGGCACTAACCGCGACAGTTCGCGCCACGACTTCGGTTGCACCAAACCCGAGCGATGCGCCGTACGCACGATGTCTGCCCATGATCCATACGGAATACCAACATCCGCCTCAATGCAGTGTCCAACAAGGACTGCACCGCCACGTATCGCAACATCTGGACTGAGTTGCTTCAGCAACGCGGACTTGCCGATGCCGGCTTCGCCTCGCAACACGGCAACATGTGGTGCACCAGCCGTCGCGTTCCCAAGCCACTTGCGTAGTCGCTCGCGCTCCGTCGGACGTCCAACAAAGCAATCGAGCAGCACTTCGTTTTTGCCAGTCCCCATGCGTGCGGCCGAGTTCACCGCGTTGCGTCCACCACGCTTCGCGCCGTACAACGCATTGTCAGCCGCACCAAACAGCGCTTCCATAGTCTCACCATGCAACGGCGCACACGCGGCACCGATTGATAGTGTAACGCGAAGCATTTCGGCGGAACCATCTGTCATCCCAATACCAGCGTTGGCCACCGCTTCTCGGACCCGATCGGCGATGATGCACGCATCTTCCAAACGCGTGCCAGGCAACAGCACGACAAATTCGTCTCCGGCGTACCGCGCCACGTAGTCGGCGGGTCGCATGTTCGCACGAATGTGCTGCGTGACAAGGCGAAGAGCGGCGTCACCCTGTAGATGGCCAAACGTGTCGTTGACGATTTTGAAGTGATCGATGTCGATCACAAGCAGCGACACGGGACGTCCAGATGTGCGCCGCGCATCCAGCATCTGTTCCGCTGTTTCGCGAAACGCGCGCCGCATGGGCACACCCGTTAAGTCATCAAGTTCGGTGTTCGATGCTGCGCCACGTACGCCGCCGTCTGCGGGTGTTGCTGCGTCGGGAGGATCGATGACCGTTCTATCGTCGTTCATTAAATGCGCAATCTTGGTTGGCCATTCTGGCGCAACTGTTTCAAACCACGCGAAAACCGTGGGGTCGAACATCGTGCCAATATCTTTCCGCAAAATGTCCATCGTTTCTTCGTGCGAGTGGGCTCGTTTGTAGCTGCGGACCGACGTCAGCGCATCGTAGACATCCGCGATCGTCAGAATACGCGCGATGAGTGGAATGCTTTCGCCCGCCAGCCCGTGCGGATAACCGCGCCCATCCCATCGTTCATGATGTGACTCGACCATCGGACGTACATCCCACGGAAACTCGATGTCCGCGAGCATCTCAACACCGGCGGTAGTATGGCTGCGCATGAGCTGCCATTCGGAATCATCCAGCTTTCCTGGCTTGTTAAGCACTTCTTCTGGAATGACGAGTTTTCCGACATCGTGCAAGAGCGCGCCAATTCGAAACCAGAACATGGAATGCTCATCAAGTCCGCTCTGTTGTGCGATGGCGCAGGCCAACTCCGCGACGCGTTGGCAATGGCCCTGCGTGTATCGATCCTTTGCTTCAATCGATTCACCCCAACGTCGCGCGACGTGCAGAAACTCCTGCTCCAAGTCCGACACGCGTTCGTCAACATCCGTGAGGTCGGGTTGCGCGCGCAGAATTGTAAAGAGCCGATGGGAGCGATTGAGCTGTTGCAGCACTTCGCGATTCTTTCCCATACGCCGCGCAAGGTCGGCGCGTTCGCGTGCAACTTCCGCTTGCAATAGTAATTCGCCACGAGCAGTTGCGACTTCGTCAGCGCGTTGAAAATGTCGATCCGCGTCATCAAAACTGCCGGTTTCGCGCGCAATCACGCCGAGTAACTTTGTCGCCTTGCCGATGGCTGAGGCGTCGCCAGTCTGCGTTGCCGCATCGAGCGCTTTGCGCACTGCACCCTGCGCGCGCACGTATTCGCCGCGCCGCACCCACAGTTCGGCAAGATTGATATCGAGCTGCGTCCGCGTCATCGGATCACCACTCAATTCGCATATCTGCACGCCTTCTAACAGAACACGTTCCGCACGATCCCATCGTTGTTGTGCAATATACAGCAGGCCAAGATTATTCAACGCCACGCACACATCGGTGGTGAGACCGAGCGAGCGGTACTCGGCGAGGCTAGTTGTGTATTGACGTTCTGCTAACTCGAAGTTTCCGCGAATATTTGCGAGTACCCCAAGATTTTGCGCCGTCATTGCCGCGAGTTTTGCATCGCCCGCGTGAATCGCGCGGCTCCGGGCGAGCAAATACAATCGCTCCGCATCGTCGAGCTCTCCCCGCTGCCAACTCACGATCGCTTGCAAATTGATGGCGTGCCCGGCCGACGCGCCGTCATTCCACGTTTCGGCAATGGCGAGGGCCGCCTCAAGACAATCGCGCGCCGCCTCAGCGTTGCCATCGACTTGGTGTGTCCGCGCAATCCAACGGACCACGTTGGAAAGTTTCGCCGCGTCGTCAACCGTACGTGCGCTATACAGCGCTTGCTCATACGCGCCACGTGCTGCCTCGCGGTGTCCTGCCCGTTCCTCGTCTTGTGCCAGCGTTACGAGGTCGTCAAACATCAGGCCGCTCCGCGGAGACGCCTCATTGCTGCGCGATGCGGGAGACACGGGGGAAGGCGTGTGTGACGTGGACGTGGCCATTACGTGCGTGATCGAGCGGAAGGAGTCGATGTCAAGTGATCAGCGACGGTTGCAGCCGCGAGCACCGTCGTCATCAGCAGGACGCATGGAACGGCTGCAAGCCACCAGGCCGATCGCAAATAGGGGACGGCGTCCTGTACCATGTTCCCCCAACTCGCTGTCGGGGGACGGACGCCGATCCCGAGAAACGACAATCCCGACTCGAGCGCGAGCATATCGGCGAAGAGCAAAACGCCTGATGCCGACAGCGGGCCGAGGAGGTGCGGCACGACCTGTTGCCGCAGCACGCGCGAACGCGTCGCGCCGAGAGCACGCGCAGATTCGACAAATGGTCGCGTGTTGAGTTCAGCGATCCGTACGAAGACGAGACGGCTCGTCCCCGCCCACGCGGATGCGCCAAGGACGATCGACAGCCCGAGGCTGTTGAAGACACCCATCACGACAAGCGCGCCAAAAAAGAAGAGCAAGCGCGGGACACTGCGTAGTACATCGACGGTCGACATCATCGCCGGTCCAATTCGACCGCGCAAGACTGCGGCGATCGCTCCCCACGCGACACCGATCATCGTGGCGATGATCGTGGCAAGACTCGCTACACCAAGCGAGGTTCTCGCGCCGAATAGTGCGCGACTCGCAATATCACGCGAGTACGGATCGGTGCCCAACCAATGTGACCACGATGGCGCACCATTTTTCAGCGCCACGATATCGAGCTGCGCGCTGGGATCAAAAGGCGCGAGCAACGGCGCGCACACTGCCGCGATAACAACAAGACTCAGCGCGATCACGGCGCACTGCACTGGGCGTTTCATTGGGTACGTCACGTTGCGTCGCGCAGTCGCGGATCGATCACGCGCAGCAGGAACTCAAGCGTCAAGCTACTGGCCGACACCATCGTGGCGATGACAATGATGGCACCAGCAACGACGGGTGCGTCGCGTTGCGCTACGGCGTGGAGGAGCAACGTGCCCATGCCGGGCCATGCGAACACCACCTCGACAACGACCGCGCCGCCAACCAACGATGGAAGCATCATTCCAAAAATCGTTGCCACGGCGGGCAACGATGGACGCATGGCGTGCCGAAGGAGTAATGTGCGAGGACGCACACCTTTCGCGCGCGCCGTGCGGAGAAACTCTTCGCGCGAAATGTCTTGCAGTGCGATGCGCTCTTGACGAGCAACAGCCGCACCCCAGCCGAGTGCGAGCGTCAGGACCGGGAGCACGAGATGATGCAAGGTATCAAACACTTGATCGATCGAACTGCCCGTGAGACGCACAATCGGATCTGCAATGCCGCCGATTGGAAATATCGGTGCGGCGTACGCGAGCACACCGATCACGACAATCGCCAGTACAAACTCTGGCATGGCATACAGCGCCGTTAAGCCGGTACCGATCACGCGAGCCGTTCGCCATTCTGGGCGCCATCCCTGCGCCACTCCCACGCACAGGCCAAGCGTGACGGCAGCCAGCAGGCCACAACCGGATAACACGAAACTGTTGCGCAGTGCGTTGGACAGCGCGGCGGTGACGAGTTGGCCGTCGGACTGTGATCGACCAAGATCGCCTCGCGCTGCGTTGCCGAGAAAACGACTGTATTGCACGAGCACTGATTGATCGAGCCCGCGGGCTGTACGAACACGAGCGCGAGCGTCGGCGCTGCGTCCGACCAGTGACGTTTCGCTGTTCACGCCATCACCGGGTGCGAGTCGCAACACCGCAAATCCAAGCGTCGTGGCAGTGAGGACAACGGCACACGCGTGCGTGACGCGTCGTACGACGAAAACCATCATCGCATCAATCAACGACTGTCGGGATTAGTGATACGCCATTGCGCGATCGACGCCCACCAGGCATCGGCACGCATACCGACGGGTGTCACGCGATTGTTAATCGCCGCAAAATTGCGCGGTTCATACAGCCATACGGCAGCCGCATCGTCAACGATCGTTTGATACGCTCGCCGAAAAAGGGCGCGTCGTTTGGCGACATCAAAGGTTGTGGCTGCGCTGTCGATCGCCGCATCGAAGCTCGCGTTCGCGTATCGCCCGAAGTTGGCACCGACGTCTGTACCATGGACGCTGCCCCACACCTGACGAATTGTCGTTGGACTGGGATCGGTTCGCCACATGTTGAGCGCCGCATCGAAGTCGCCTTTTTCCAATCGACTGCCAAACACTTGCGGCTCTACTGCTGCAACCTCCATCTGCACGCCGACGCGTCGCAACTGTTCCTGCAAGAGTACCGCAATTCGCTGTCGTGTGGCACTCGATGATGGTACGAGTACTTCAAAGGTGAGCGCGTGTCCTCCCTTATAACGTAGTCCATTCGCGTCTTTGCGTTGCCAGCCCAATGCGTCTAACGCGTGTGCCGTTGCCGCAGTATCGAACGCGATTTGCCGCATGTGGCTGTCAATCGTTGGCGAAGCGCGCGTAAACGGACCTAACGCAACGCTGCCGAGTGAGTCGAGTGCGTTTGAGACAACGGCGGCGCGATCAATGGCGTGCGTGAGCGCGATGCGAAGGGTACGATCACTAAAGAGTCGTTGTGTGCTACTTACGGTTTTCACGTGGTTGAACATGAGATACGCGTAGTCGAGCGACCCATATTCGACCGTACGCACCGTAGTTGATTTGTTGGACTGAGCAAATGCGTCGCCTCGCACTGATTCGAGGAGGTCTGCGTGACCGGCCAACACACTCAAGCTTGCCGCCGTTGGATCGGCTGACACAATCCACAGAACACGTAATGCATTTGGTGCACCACGATAATTCGTGGTGTCGGCGACAAGTACGAGATCATGCTGTCGGTGCCATTGCTCGAATCGATACCGCCCCGATCCAATAGGATGCGAAGCAAAATTGGAGTGCGCAAGTGAGTCGGGCGGCACCCGCGCGAGCAGATGTTCGGGCAATACCGCGAGGTTATACGCAATTTGAAAAAATTGCTCGGGGTGTCGATGACTCCACCAGACCACCGCCGTCAAGGAGTCACGCACAGATACAGAGTCGATACCAGTAAAGTTGCTGGCCTGTGGCGATGCGACGTTCGGATTTGTATAGAGCGCGAAAGAAAAACGAACGTCGTTTGCACGGACTGGCGCTCCGTCGTGCCAGCGCGCGCGCGGATCAATAGCGAAGGCAATGGACAATGAGTCTGCCGCCCATGCCCAGCGCGTGGCGAGTTGTGGGCGAAAGTGTTGATCGCCAACCGTTTCAATGGGCGATGTCGGCTCAGCCAACGCATCGAATATCAAATCGACGGCCTGCTTGCCTTGCGTGGTGCTCACAAGTGGCGGCACCAACGCGTCCGCATCGGCGGGCGTCGAAATGGTGAACACAGTCGCGCGACCGCGGCGGGTTGCACCCGATTGATCACCCGCGCAACTACAGACGGCCACCCACGTAACGAATCGAGCCAGATGGCGCAGGGAATTCGTGATGTTCATGCGTGTTTAGCGTCGAAAGACGAAGGGAATACTGGAGCTCTCGGACCACGAGTTTCCGAATTCACTTTGAACCGTCACTCGGTGGGCAACAACGTGCTGCTCCTCGAAAAGGTGTCGGCAGGTTGTCGCGTCTGCTTGAGTGTTTGCGTCACAACACGATGTCGCTGAACGCCGGCAAGGACGCCGGAGTCGAGAGAATCGCAAGCTCGACGACACCTATTCCAAGGATGGATATGCGTAAAGGCATTCGTAGCATGCAGGGCAAGTCGAGTCGCATGCGTTTCGTTCGTGCTGCACGTGTACTCATCGGCGCATCCGCTCTTGCGCTGTTCGCGGCCTGCTCGTCAGAGCCGCTGACAGCACCAGCAGCGGGCGCGCCCAGCAAAACGTTGTTGAGCGGTCTTCTCGGCGGGGTCACTGGTGTAGTGACGAACGTGACGGGATTGCTCCGTACCACCGCGGTCGTTGCACCGATTTCGCGTTCGCAGACGTTTGATCGCACCGGCGGGCAATTGAACATTCCGGAATTGGGCTTTTCGCTCACAGTGCCGACGGATGCGATTCCGGGCACAACGCTCACTATTACGGTAACCGCAATTGCTGGAAAAATAGTTGCGTATAACTTCGAGCCGCATGGCACGCAGTTTCGTAAACCACTCACGTTCACCCAGGCGCTCAGCGGTACAAACTGGTTGACCAAGTTGCTGCGACCGCAACTCTCAGGCGGTTATTTCCAGAACGAGTCGCAGTTGGATGATCAGAACGGATCGGCGCTGATTAACGAGTCATTTCGTGCGTTGATCAACAACAATGCCGTCTCGTTCGACATTGGGCACTTCTCGGGCTATATGGTCTCGAGCGGATGAGCGCGCACGTACTCAACGCCTACTGCATCATCGTGGGCTAACCGCGGTATTCGATGGCCTGCACCACAGCGGCGTTTGATGTAGCGAGGGCTACGTTGGGCGCCGCTGTGCATGCGCGATGCGATCTTGCTCATATAACAATGCGCCGAGCGCTGTACCGAAACCCGCGTTCTCCGGTAAGATAAGTTGCATGCCGTAGTAGTCACCAACGAGATCGAGTGTCTTGCGAAAACTGGCCATGTCGGTCATGTGACCGATGACCACCACGCGCTCCACACGTTCGGCGCGCGCGGCATTGATGGCGGTGATCGCAATGACTTGGCCAACAAGTGTCATCAGCGCTGCGGCAAGATCTTCACGACTGGCGGTATGACCTTCGCGCGCGAGCTTACCGAAATTCACCGCAGTCGCGTCGGGCGGAAGATTCCCAATGGGTCCCGAGATTACGTCACGCAAACTTAAATCCGCACCATTGCGATTCCCGCGCTGCGCGAGTGCGTCGATCTCGCGTGCATCAGCGGTCTGCAGCAGCAATCGACCGAGGCCAAGCAATGTCCCACCGCCCACACCGGTGCCGGTGATGTGCGCGTACTTCGGACCGCGCGCGGTGATGATGGCTGTCCCCGAACCTGCACTTACGACGAGGATCGGTTCGTTAGCGTCATCCCCACCAGATAACGCCTGACCACCGCGACCGATGGCGGTAATTTCATCGATGCCCGACAACGCGAGCGTACCAATGCGTGACGGTAGCGCGCGATGACGACCGCCGGTGACCGCCAGTTGTGTGAGCGACGCGAAGTCCACCCCGCCGACCTGCAGGATGTGGCGGACCACGAGCTCGTCGGGCGGCCCGTCCGATGGCTGTGTCCAGTGGTGGACGTGACCATTGATGGTCGCGACTGCGTCGGTGTTGCTGATACCGAAATCGATTGCGGCGTGCATGTCTCTGGGATGGGGATCAGCCAAGAGACACAATACTCGGCACTGGCTGCGTTTCGCGCCACTGGCATTGACGCGAAAACGCCCTGCTCGCAATGACGCGGGCAGGGCGTTCCACACACACGACGTGAACTAATAGCGAGGAAAGGGCGAACGACCACCAGGCGCACCAATACCACCGATAATGCCACCAATGATTCCACCGATACCACCCATGCCGCCGGTGTTCCGACCACGAGTATTACCACGCGGTTCACAGTGATCTTCACCAGCGCCACCACCACGAATAATCACCGTTGGTCCGCGACCGTAATCACCACGTCCGCGACCGCGGTTGCCTTCGTCCCACACGCCGCCGCCGGGTCCAGGCAACGGTGCAGGCGAGACAGACGGACCATGCTCTGGAGCGACCGCCACCGGCTCCGGAATTGGTTCTGGTGCCGACGCAGACTGCGTCACAGCAACCACAAAACGTGGGGCAGGCGACTCCGCCGACACGGCGTCAGCGGCAACTTCTTGCGTTACCTTCGATGGCGATTCAACCGGCGCGCGTTTGCGAACGCGAATAGATGCGCGAGCACCACGCGACGTGCCACTCGGCCCACCGTTGTCGAACTGCTCCAGCGCGCTCACTACGCCTGAACGCTGCGGGCGAACGGCGGACGCAAGTTGAAGATCGCGATCGAGGTCGGCTGTCATACCTTCACCTGGCGATCGTGCACTACTGCTGCACGCGACAAGCGAAACCGAAACGCCAAGTGCGGTGACAGCGGACAGCAGCGTGAGTTTGCGCACGTACTCCTCCTGGCCTACCAAGGCCGCGATCATCACCGTCACTCGGCGCGTTTGCCGACGTTCGGAGCACGCCAGCCCAGCAGCGCACTTGTACCTAAGTAGGCACGGCAATTGACGCGCCACAAGGTGTACTGCACATCGTCGTCGCAAACGTCAGCAGAGCGACAGCATTCGTCTTAAAAAGAGGACGAGGCGCTGTCTCTCAGAGATGACACATTCGTTTTCCTCTGCCCGAGCAACGATATGAATCGGCTCCTTCGCACCCGCCAAAGCCTTTTCGTATTTGCAACGGTTTTGGCGGGCGCTGTCTCGGCATGTGGCCGGATTGACTCGGGTCAAATCCCGACCGCGGAGCGACGCGCGATTGCGGCCACACTGGAGCACTTAGTCACGGAGGCATACGATTTTTCAAAACCTGACGTCGGCAAGCGACTACTCGCGCTGTACGCAGACAGCGGGCGCGTGATTTCGGCGGCCGGCGGACGCGTTACGACGACACACGATGAGTTACAGGCAGAGATTTTCCGATTCTGGGGACGCGTTGGTCGCAATATGCGGCAACCACGATTTGTGTTAGGTTCCAACTATGTCGACATCATCACGCGCGATGCTGCAGTGATGACATTTACATACAGTATTCCGCATCTCACACCGCAGGGCACCGCGCACACGGTCGGTGGTGCTTGGACAACATTTTGGCGACGGAATGGGGGGCGATGGATGATTGTGCAAGAGCATTTGAGTGACACGCCGGAATCGACGGCAGCGGGGCCGAGCACGTGAACATGTGTTCGCTTCTTGCATGTTCGACGCCGCCGGAAACGCGGAGTAGAGTTTCCAGCAGCACCGAGGGACGCAGTCAAAAAATTATTGGTGGCTCAGCGTCCAGACGTACGCCGCGACCGCTTTGATTTGCGGATCCGTCAGCGCGGCGCGTCCACCGCGCGCACCCATCGGATTTTTATGCGTTGGATCCTTGATGTTGGCCGCTGGCACGCCCGTCGTGACGATAGAAACAATTTCATCGTAGCTGCCGGTTTTCAGTTGCAGCCACTTCTTGCCATCTAATGCAGGAGCACCGGTGCCGCCAACGCCTAACAAGCCGTGACAGCGCTGGCAGTTGCCTCTATTGAACAACGAATCGCCCATCGCCACGTTGGCTGGTGTAACGTCAGCGGGTTTGGCGGCGGCCTTCGCCATCATCGGCGACCCCGCACCAACCGGCTTTGACGAGTGACAAGCGGCTAACACGAAGACGGCAATGCCCACAGCAACGTCCTGTAGCAGTGAACTTTTTTGCATCAGTCCGATCCGGGAAGAAGGGGGGTTCGCTAATATCTGTTATGACATACGCTCGCATCTGGCTGGCCGCTGTGATTTTCACCATCGGTCCTGCCTCGTCGCTTGACGCGCAACCGCGCACCGCCTTTCCAGCATTGCGCGGTGTAGCGCTCACCGAATTTCCACGACTCGTGAGACTGACAGACAACGTTTACGGGTACGAGGAAATTCGCGCGCCCGGATTTACGACGGTGTCGCTCGTGGTGATTGGGTCGAACGGCATCCTCATTGCTGACGGACAAGGCAGCGTGCAGGCGACGCAAACGATGTTGACCAAGATTCATGAGGTCAGTCCGCTGCCCGTACGTTGGTATGTGGTGGGCTCGGATCATGGCGATCACACGGCGGGCAATTCGGCGCTACCAAAGAACATCACGTACACCGTGTCGCCTGCGTCAAAATTGCAATTGGAAAAAGACGCGAAAGGCGCCACACCGCCGCGTGTTGTCATTGTGCCCCCGACTGCCATGACAAGCAACAGCGAAATCATTGACGTTGGCGGCACCACGGTGCATGTGTTGAACCTCGGCCGCGCTCACACGGGCGGCGATATTCTGGTGCAATTGCCGAAAGAAAAAATCCTTTTTATGAGCGAAGTATTTTTGAACCGAGTGTTTCCAGCGATGCGCTCTGCGTATCCAACAGAATGGGTACACACGATTGACAATGCACTGGCGCTCCCGATTGATCGCTACGTACCGGGACACGGTTTCATTGAAGCACCCAAAGCGTCACGCGAGGAGCTGATCGTGTTTAAGGGCGCGCTGGTTGCCGTCATCAAAGAAGTCACGCGACTGCATACGCTTGGCCTATCGGTAGACGACGCGATCAAGCAAGCGAATTGGGGCGAATACAAGGAGTGGTTTCTCGCCGATCAGCAAGCCGCAGTTGCGGTGCGCAAAGTGTATGAGGAACTGGATGGCAAGTTGAAGTAGCGGCTACAGCAGGGTCTCGGCCGGTGGCGGACCATCATGGGTACACAGAAGCGGCGCCGCGCTGTCACATTACGGCATCTCTGACCACACCTATGAGCATGACCGATGAGCATCGTTAAAAACCTGCTGAGCATCCTCGAGCTGGAACCGCTTGAGGTCAATATCTATCGCGGACAGAACCGTGACATCGGGACTGGGCGTGTCTTTGGCGGTCAGGTGTTTGCACAGGCGCTTGTCGCGGCTCGCCGCACGGTTGATGCGCCGCGCGAGGCGCACTCGGTCCACGGATATTTTTTGCGTGCCGGCGACTTGGCGACGCCGATTGTGTTTTTTGTGGATCGGCCGCGTGATGGCGGGAGTTTCACCAGTCGACGCGTGACGGCCATTCAGCATGGAGAAGCGATCTTCCACTTGTCCGCATCGTTTCATGTGCATGAGGATGGTCCCGAGCATCAGGCGATGATGCCAGATGTACCGTCGCCTGAATCGCTGGCGCCAGAGCTCGATCAAATTCGTGAACGTGCGGCGCATCTGCCTGATGGCCTGCGCGAGGTGCTGACGCAAGATCGACCGATTGATTTTCGTCCGGTGTTGCCCGCTACGTGGTCGAGAGGCGACGACAGCGCGCCGATGCGTCACATGTGGTTTCGGACCATTGCGCCGTTACCCGATGAAACCATCGTGCATCAAGCGGTATTGGCCTATGCGTCCGACTACGGCTTGCTACCGACCGCGCTACTGCCGCACGATATGGCCTACCATGATCCGCGCATGCAAATTGCGTCGCTCGATCACACGTTGTGGATGCATCGGCCGTTTCGCGCGGACGATTGGTTGTTGTATTCGATCGACAGTCCGTCGCTTGCCGGTTCGCGTGGCTTTGTACGAGGACAAGTGTTTACACGTGATGGTCGCTTGGTCGCGTCCGTTGCCCAAGAGGGCTTGCTCCGTTTTCGCGAAGGAAAAACCTGATGCGTCATGCCACGTTTGGCTTGATTGGATGGATTTTGTTCACGTGTTTGGCGTCGATCAGTGGCGCGGTCACGGCCAAGACGGCGCAATCATTTTATGCGGCACTGGACAAGCCGCGATGGGCGCCACCGGCGTGGCTGTTTGGGCCCGCGTGGGGGGTGTTGTATCTCTGCATGGCCGTTGCGGCGTGGAGTGTATGGCGCGACTACGGATTTGACGGCGCGCGTGGCGCGCTCGTACTGTACGTAGTGCATTTAATTTTTAATACGTCGTGGAGCTACTTTTTTTTTGCGCGACGCAGCGGACTCTGGTCAACGATTGATGCGGTACTGTTATCGATGTCTGTGTATGCAACAGGGATTGTGTTTTGGCAGTACAATCGCGGATCGGGGTTGTTATTTGTGCCGTATATGATGTGGGTGACCTTTGCGACGGCGTTGACGGTATCGGTCTGGCGGAGAAACCCGCAACTGCTAGGGATTAGGGGGCATCGTTTCGTTCAACTGCGCGTCATTCGCGGCCGACTGTTTGATGTGGTGTACCACAAACAACCGCACCGCGAACGACGGCACTCCGACGCGTGTAACTACTTCGGCGCCGGCACCAACAGCGTCACTCCGTAGCGCGCGAGCGCGAGGGACATCGCGCGGGCTTTCGCAACTAACGCGTTGGCTTCGGCAATCGCTATTGGTAGCGATGCCTTCGCGTCACTCACCTGCTTTAGCACGCTCGCGCTGGGCGTTTCCCACGTGCCCATGATGCCGGTTTTTATTATGCCCACGCGCGCTAACACGTTGCTATTGTCGCCCGCGGCACCACGACCACCAGCTCCCGCAGCGAACACGGCAAGTCCAACGCCGCCGCCCGTTGGCACGCCGAACTTTGTGCGCACACTATCAAAATCCTTGCGAAATGCAGCGAATGTTGTCTTCACGCTGTCTGGTGCTGCGCTGGAGTCGAGTTTCGCCGCGGCCTTCGTGATTTCGGCATACAATGTGTTCAATTGGCCTGCGGTTGCTGTGCCACGCGTTTGCAACGAATGCAACTCCATGATCAACGCGTTGTAGCTGACGCGAGCGTTGCCGGACAGTTGCACCACCGGGTCCATCACGATCTTGATAGGCTTGGTGTCGACCGTTTTTCCGTCAATCAACAACGCAACGCTGTACGTACCGGGCACGACCAACGGGCCGAGGTTCGTACTCGCAGCGCCACCGCGACCGCCGCCGCCGGTTGCTGCGCCACTTGGCGGCGCGCACGGATTTTCCGGCAGATATCCAATCGGCGGCAACGGCATCGGTACGTCGGTAATTGGGCCCCGAACTGCGGCACCACCACCTCCTGCACGACCGCCCGCAGGCACCGCTGATGGCGCACCATCGATAGTCGGCACTGGATCCACACGCTGATCCCAACAAACCGTTTGAATGCCAGCCACGTTTCGCGTTGACGGAATCGCGAGGTCTCGAACGCGCGCGCCCTTCGCATCACTGATGCGCACCGTTGGATTCGTTACGGGCGATTTGAAATGCAACTGAATCACCGCTTCCGTTGGCGGATTTTCGCCGGTGAAATATTGATGACCCCAAAATTCATCGTTGCGATCATCCTTCGCTTTCCATTGTAACGCCATGCCCGGCGTAAATAACGATGCGTCCGCCTTCAATGCCGCCGCATACTCTTGGATGGGCTCGAGATGATCGAGAATCCATAAGGCACGTCCATGTGTCGCAACAAGCAGCGCGTTGTCACGCGGGTGAATGGTGAGTTCGTCCACCCGCACTGTCGGAAAATTCGCTTTCAGTCGACGCCAACTGGTGCCACGATCAATCGTGAGAAAAATGCCAGTCTCCGTACCGATGTACAGCACATCCGGGTTGCGCGTATCCTCCGTCAGCGTCCGTACATTTTCGCCTCGTAAATTGCCGATCAGTGACCGAAACGTTGCGCCGAAATCACGGCTCACCCAAATGTACGATTCAAAATCGTTCTGCCGATGATTGTCAACGGTGATGTACACCGTGCCGGCATCAAAGCGCGACGGGACAACTTCGGAGACAAATGCATTCCCGGACGGAAATCCCGGCAAATGCGATGTGATATTCTGCCACGTTTTGCCGCCATCTTTTGACGTGCTCACGGTGCCATCGTCCGTGCCCGTGTAATACACACCCGCTTGTCTTGGCGACTCGCTCGCCGCCACAATAGTGGGCCATGCGGACACGCCATCGTTACGCGAGAAGGCAATGTCACTGCCTTTCACACCCATCGTTACGATGTCGTTGCGATTTTCGTTTTTCGTGAGATCGGGGCTCAACGCCGTCCAGGAATCACCGCGATCTGTCGACTTAAACAAACGGTTCGCTGCAGCGAGCAACGTGCCAGGGTCGTTTGGCGATAAGAGCAACGGTGTATCCCAATGAAAACGATACGTTTCGCCGGCCGTCGCATTCACAACATTGGTCGTCGTGGGTCGAATACTTTTCGATTCACCGGTCACTTTGTTGCGACGAATCATGTTGCCGTCTTGCGACTCTGTATACACAATGCGCGAATCCTTCAAATCAGGAATGGCCACGAAACCATCGCCGCCCTGAATTTGAAACCAATCGTAGTTGAAAATCCCACGGCCCATGCGCGATGCGCTCGGTCCACACCAGTCGTAATTGTCTTGCATGCCGCCGCACACGTTGTACGGGAACTCCATGTCGTACGCGACGTGATAAAACAGACCAACCGGCAAGTTGGGAATGAACATCCACGTTTTGCTCATGTCATACGACACCGACACACCGCCATCATCGCCAATAATGAGATGATCGGCGTTGTTCGGATCAATCCAAATCGCGTGTACGTCATCATGCGCGACAAGCGTGGCGGACGTCTCAAATGTTTTCCCACCATCGATCGTCATTTGCATCTTCACGCCGCCCATGTACACGCGTTCTGGATTGGTGGGATCGATATGCACTTGACTGAAATACAGCGGACGTGGATTGACGGTGCTGACTTTCGTCCACGACTGACCACCATCGTTCGAGCGATACAATCCCGTCGCGCCGCTCGTGCTTGCCGCCGCGGCGCCACCTCGCCCACCCGCGCCGCCACGTCCGCCAGCTCGTCCACCCGCCGCCGCAGAATCCGGCGCGCCCTCGTCACTCGGCGCCGCGCCACGACCCGCGACTGCCGCACCCTCAATGGACGCGTACACGATCTTCGCGTCTTTGCGATAAATGTCGACAGCAATACGACCCAGTGCGCCTTCAGGAAAACCGTTGCCCGCAAGCCGCGTCCAGTTGTCGCCGCCATCGGTCGAGCGCCACAAGCCACTGCCCGGTCCACCACCATTCACACAACACGTCGTGCGGCGACGTTGATACATCGACGCGTACAACAGTTTTGGATCGCTGGCCGACATGGCGATGTCGTTCGCACCCGTGTCGTCGTCAACCTTCAACACCTGCTTCCACGTGCGACCCCCGTCTAGCGTTTTGTAGACGCCGCGATCACCGCCAGGGCCGAACAACGAACCGGTCGCTGCAACAAGGACGATGTTATTATCGGTCGGATCCATCACAATACGATTGATGTGCTTCGATGTGGTAAGTCCCATCAATTGAAATGTTGTACCGCCATCGGCGGATTTATACACGCCGCCACCCCACGAAATACTTTGTCGGTTGTTCGATTCGCCCGCACCCACCCAAACGAGATTCGGGTCCTTCTGCGAGACGGTCACATCGCCAACCGAAATGAGACCCTGATCCTGAAAAATTGGCGTAAACAGTGCGCCGTTGCTGGTGGTCTTCCACACCCCACCGTGCGCACTGCCCACATAGTAGATCGACGGATTGGCTTCATACACGGCGAGATCGGCAATGCGACCCGACATGGTGGCCGGTCCGATCGAGCGAAAGTGTAGTCGCTCAAACTCTTGCGCGAAGGGCATCGCGACCGGAGATGCGAGTGGCTGTGCGACGAGTCGCGGACCGCTAATGCTCGCCAACACTGCGGCGCTTACCGCAAGGCGAACCAAGTGTGTCGTCATCGTGCCTCCAAGGGGCGAAGTGGGTGTCTGTCGAAACTACGCGCGGTTTCCTACCTTCGCTGTTCCGTACCTGCGTCATGTCTCCTACGCTACCACTTGATGGCTCCACTGTTGACTCCCCGCCGCGTCGTTATCGGCGCGAACGCGCACGCAGATCTCGCGTCGGCACTACACACGGCGCGTCCGGATCTCGAGATTCGCGGATCGAAATTCACCGACGTTACCCTCGAGGATCTCACGTGGGGAGACGCATACCTCGGCTTCAAACGCCCACCGGTACCAACCATGGGCAACATTCGGTGGGTGCATTCCACCGGCGCTGGGGTCGACGCGTGGTTTTCGCCCGACGTGTTGCCGCGCGACATCGTACTCACGCGATCATCGGAGTCGTTCGGTCCGATGATTGCCGAATGGGCCTTGGCGCGCGCGCTCGCGATTTCGCAGCAACTTCTCGACTTGGCATTGTGTCAACAAGAACGCCGATGGGAACAGCGCGACATTGCAATGTTGCGCGGTACAACGGCTGTCGTTGTTGGCACGGGCGATGTCGGCGCGCATGTCGGTCGACTCTTCGCTGCACTCGGCTGCCATGTCATGGGCGTGTCGCGATCCGGCACCGGCGATCCCGCCATATTTAAGTCGGTGGTACGCGTGTCCGAGTTGTCGCGTGTGGTTGCCGAAGCGCACTGGGTGCTGCTCATGTTGCCACTCACGTCTGGCACGCGCGGCCTTATCACGCGGGACATTCTCGCCGAGTGTCGTGGTGCGGTGCTGATTAATGCGGGGCGTGGCGCTGTGGTTGACGAAGCGGCAATTCCCGACGCCCTTGCGATGGGATGGCTGTCAGGTGCCGCGCTCGATGTGTTTGAGGTGGAGCCATTGCCGGAGACATCGCCGCTCTGGAGCAATCCGCGCGTGATGATTTCGCCGCACATCTCGGGGCTGACAACGATTGATGGCGCCGTTGCGGGATTTGTGGAATGTCTCACAGCATTTGAACATGGCGAGTGGCCCAAATGGATTGTCGATCGAGACCAGCAGTATTGAAATCAGCTCATCGTAAGAACCGCGTACGTTCTTCCGCACTCGGCAACAAGCACGCCGGTGCCGCAATGGAAAGTCGTCGTTTTGCAATCATGTCGTAAACGCTATCGCGAAGAACGCGCGGTACGAAACGACCAACCGCGGCCAGTGCTCGCCAAACGCCACCAAGGTGCGCCGCCGCCGACAACGCTGCGTCCGAACGAACACGCACGCGCGATAAACCATTCTGCTGTGGTTCAAACCACACCACCGAGTCAACGCCGATAAGCTCCGGGTGATGCACCAACACCGATGCACCGAACTCGCCCTGCAACGGCGCGAACCGTAGGCGCAACCGCGCCGTCGCTGATTCGCGCGCGAGCAGAAACTGCACGCTGCCCGCACAGAAGCCGCAGTCCCCATCATAGAGCAGCACCGGCGAGTGTTCTAGCATTATCGTTAATTGTCTCAGTGTCACTTCTCTTGGCAAGGTCCGATATGCGGCGTACGCGCAATTCTCATTTCTCATTACTTGCGCTTTCGCTCGCGAGCTGGTGCGTCCCGAGCCCGAGCATCGCGCAACAGACCTTGCTCAGTTGCACACCACTGAAAACCGGACTCGTCCTCTCTGGCGGTGGCGCCAAGGGCTTTGCGCACGTCGGCGTGTTCAAAATCCTCGACTCGCTACACATCAAGCCGGACTTCATTGTCGGTTCGTCAATCGGTGCGATCACGGGAGCGATGTACGCGAGTGGGTATACCGGCAACGAGATTGATTCGATCGCGCGGAAGTTGCCGATCTCCAATGTGATTCGATCCTATAGCCCGCTGGCACCCGGTGTGATTGGTGCGTTGCCCGCCTTCGCGGTGTGGGAGAACAACGGCACTGGTTTTACACTGCAAACGGGCGCCGTTCGTGAAGGGGAAGTCAACGCGCTCATGTCGGCGCTGATGCTGCGCGGTAACCTGCTCGCGCGCGGAGATTTTGATCGCCTTCCTATTCCACTGCGCGTTATCGGCACCAAACTGTCGACGCGGAAAGCGGTGGTGCTGTCCAAGGGCGATCTCGCGCAAGCCGTGCGTGCATCGTTCGCTATTCCGCTCATCTTCGCGCCCGGTGTGATTGGCGGTGATGTCCTGATGGACGGCGGCGTGGCCGACAACATTCCAGTCGCCACGGCGCGCGCCATGGGAGCCGAACGCCTGATCATCTCGACACTGCCAACGGCAACCGTGAGCGATGAGCTCTTCGGCGATCCAATGAAAGTGGCGTTGCAGCTCACCGACTATTTGTTCCTCAACGATACGACCACATTTCGTCCGCAAGATCTCGTCATTCGCAATCGCACAGCCGATTTTAATCCGCTCGATTTTTCGCCAGCAACACTCGACTCGCTCGTGCGCAGCGGCATGCAAGTCGCGCGTGAAACATTTGCGAAAGCGGGATGTGTGCAAACCCTGCGCGGCGCGGCTGAACAGTCGCGCGCGATGAGCGTCGCCCGCGTTCCCTCGGTGTTGTCGGATATACAAGTGAACAGCAAGCGCCGACTTGAAGGGCAAACGATGCGCTTTGCATTGGGTGTGCGGCCCGGTCGTCGATTTAGCGAAGACAGTTTGCGGCAACGGCTTTTGCAGCTTGGTGAAGCTGACGACTATCGCGCCATCTGGCTCACCCCGTCTGGCCGTGATTCGTCCGTCAAGTTCAACGTGACGCCCGTGTATGGTGCCAAGCAAGCCATCGTTGTCGGACTCGCCTATGACAATGATTTGGGTGGACGATTATGGGGTGGTTTGGCGTGGCGCGATTTATTTAATGCTGCAGTGGAGGGCGCGGTGGCGTTGGACATTGGCAAGTATCGGCAAGAGTTTCGCGGTGGCCTACTGCGTCGCATTCCCGCGTTGCAACGCGCCGCACCACTTGTGGCAAGTTTTCGTACCGTGTCCGAAGACGTTCGTATTTTCACCGACAGCGGCGAACGCAATCCCGTCTTTACGCGATCGCTTGAACTGGCGGCCGGCGTTAGCGGACGATTGCCCCGCGGCTTCGCCGTTGCCATTACACCGATCGTACGCCTGTGGCGTGTCGCTGGTAGTGCGGCGATTGGTGCAGCAGGACTGAATGTTCGCATGGCCGACGGCGTGCGTATCGTTGATGCACGCACGGTGCTTGAGGGCGAAGTCAACTCCCGCTATCAGCGCGTACACTTCGACGGCAAACACACGTGGGGGCTTGGCGTTTTCGAGTTGGTGCCTCGTGTGCGCGTTGGTTGGTCACGTAACGCGCCACTGCAAGAACAATTCTTTCTTGGCGGTTACGATGGCTTTGGGGGACTGCGCACCACGCAGCGGAGGGGCGAGCAGGAAGCGATGGCTGGCCTTGCACTGAAACGTCCGCTGTTTGGTCCTATTCGCGCGTCCGGCGAAGTCACTGTTGGCGCGATCGGCGCTGGCAATGGTTTTCTCACGCGCCAGGTTGGCACGGTGTACGGGCAGGTGATTACCGGCTGGCGCGTGGGCGGCGAAATTCGCACCGGAGTGCTTGATGTACACGTCGAGCGCGGCTTCAATTCCGTACACGGCGATATCTGGTTCTTTCGACTTGGGCAGTGGTTTTAAGTACCATGCAGGCAACGGCAGGAGCAACACAATCGCCATCTCAGCCGTAGCCTTGTGATCGTCCGACGCGATGTACATCGCGTCGTTTGCTGACTCATCTCTCCCTCCGTTATGCCAGCCACCGCGAGTCGTCTGTCCGTTTTCACCGAGTCTGTTATTCGCGGAACCACGCGGATGGCGACGCAATATGGTGCCGTCAATCTCTCGCAAGGCTTTCCCGATTTCGATCCACCGCAAGAACTGTTGACCGCACTCGCCGCCGCAGCACGCGGGTCCAATCATCAATACGCCGTGACGTACGGTGCGGCCAATTTTCGGGAAGCACTCGCCGCAAAAATTTCGCGATTCACGGGTCTCAACGTGAACGCCGAAACAGAACTCGTCGTCACCTGTGGCAGCACGGAAGCCATGATGGTCGCGATGATGACGGCCTGCAATCCCGGCGATAAAGTGATCGTGTTCTCACCGTTTTACGAGAACTACGCGGCGGACGCCATTCTGTCCGGTGCAATTCCGATCTACGTGCCATTGCACGCACCAACCTTTGATTTCGACCCTGACGAACTCGCGCGCGCCTTCGCGCAAAAACCGAAGGCCATTGTTATCTGTAACCCCGGTAATCCCACGGGCAAAGTGTTCACGCGCGCCGAACTGCTGACCATTTTGCGGTTGGCCGAAGCGCACGATGCGTTTGTCATTACCGACGAACCGTATGAACACATCGTGTATGCGCCGCACGAACATGTGTACTTCTCGACGTTGCCCGGCGCGTTTGAACGCACCATCACGTGCAATTCGTTATCGAAGACATACTCGATTACGGGCTGGCGATTGGGATACTGTCACGGCGCGCCGCACGTTATCGCACAAGCGCGAAAGGTGCACGATTTTCTAACCGTTGGTGCCGCCGCACCGCTGCAGGATGCCGCCATTGCCGGACTCGAATTGCCGGACAGCTATTACACAGGCCTCACGGAACTGTACACGAAAAAGCGTGAACTTTTCCTCGGCTATTTGCAGCAAATTGGGTTGCCGTACACCGAGCCGCAGGGTGCGTACTATGTCATGGTCGACATCGCGTCGCTTGGTTTTACGACGGACACTGAGGCCTCGGAGTGGCTGATTAAAGATATCGGCGTCGCTGGTGTCGCGGGGTCCAGTTTCTTTCGTGAGTCTGTGCAAAATTTTATACGGTTTCACTTTGCGAAACGCGATGAGACCCTGCATGCGGCGGGTGAGCGCTTGTTACGACTGCGCTCCGGTCGCTAGCGCGTCGCCGATGCAACAGCGCACACCACCACGCGGTCGCGTTCTCACACCTGTTGTCGTGTTGGCGATGATTCTCGCCAGCTGCACGCACGCGACCACCTCCGCCACCGCGAACAAAGCGTGGACGGTTCCACGCAGTATTGCCGATTCGATTCGCACTGAATTGCTGGCGCCCGGTGTGCAGTTTCATCACTTGGTGCAGCTAAAAGCGCCGTGGCGTGCCGAAGTGCTCGATGTCGATCTGAATGCGTGTGTATCCGTGCGCAGTGTGAAAGGCAGTGCAACGGCGGTTGGGCGCGCCACCACGAGTGCGCTGTTCACGAGTCTTCCCGACGCCGATGCGCCCATCGCTGCGGTGAACGCAGACTTTTTTCTGTTCACGCCGCCGGGCGTTCCCGTCGGTGCGCTGATGGAAAGTGGAAAGCTCCTTGCCGGCCCCATTGAACGACCGGTGTTCGCGATGACGCGCGCGGGGCGACCATGGATTGGGACGATGGCGGCCGATGGCCGACTGCAAACAACGAAGGGCCGCATTACACTTGAAACGTGGAATCGACCGTCGTCGAAAGTGCCAGGTGTTGTCGATGCAAACTGGGGAATGCCACTCGACTCACTCGCGCAACGGGGCGCATGGATGCTCACGCCGCTGGCGCGTGACACGTCGGGGCCGCGGTATCTCGCGACGCCAGCGATCGGCACTGCACCACTCATGGCGCGCGGTGACACGCTATTAATCGTCGGAATCGCATCGAGTGCCGAGTATGCGGCGATGCTGACCAGTGGTGATACGGTACGTGTGCGCAAAGGGCTGCGTCCGTTTCAACCGCGCGAAGTGGTTGGTGGATTTCCACTATTACTCCGCGATAGTACCGTTGCCGGAAGTGTTGATTCGGCCGGCGCCGTTTCATTTCGTGCGCTTAATCCCCGCACGGCCATTGGCTATGCGGCAGAGGGACGTCGACTGCTCATTGTGGTGATCGATGGACGGCAACCCGGCTACAGTATGGGCATGACACTGCGACAAACCGCCGATTTATTGCGTGCGCTCGGTGCAAGCGAGGCGATGAATCTCGATGGTGGCGGATCGTCCGCGATGGTGGCGCGCAACGCCGTGGCAGGTGCGAAGCCGCGTGTGATGAATCACCCGTCAGATTCGATCGGCGAGCGACCCGTTGCGGATGCACTGGCGCTCCTGCGCACGTGTGCAACACCTCGATGACCGAGCATCCAAAAAATCCGCTACATGGCGTGACGCTCGAGCGCATGCTCAATGAACTCGTCGAGTACTTCGGCTGGGAAGCGATGGGCGACCGTATCAATATTGGCTGTTTCACGAGCGATCCGAGTGTGAAATCCAGCCTCACGTTTTTGCGCAAAACTCCGTGGGCGCGCGAAAAAGTTGAAGCGATGTACCTCTTCATGTTGCGCGACAAAGCGCGCGCCGACCGGCAACGCGCGCAGACCTGAGGTGTTAAACTTCAGGGTATGACCACGCCCGACCTGAAGACCTCATCGCTGCTGGCGGATCGACTCCGCGCAGCCGCCGAATTGTTAGAACTCATCGCGAACGATCGTACGCTGTTGGCTGGTGTCGCCGAAGATGATCGCACGCGCTTGCTGTCGGCGGCGGGGCAGGTGTCGCGCCCTGATGCGATTGTGCGACGTGCGTTGGTGAAGGCTACCAAGCGGCAGCGAAAGGCCGCGAAAGTCAATCGCGAAGAGACGGTGTTACACGAAACCGGCATTCGCAAATTGCGGCGGCAAACCGTGTTCACCACGCCCAATGTTTTTCCGCCCGCGGACTTCGAGCAACAGGACGTTGAGGGGCAGCCAGAATTTCGCGAAGCGCTGGAGCCGCAAAACTGCTACGTCTGCAAGCAGAATTACAGCACGATCCATCATTTTTATGATCAATTGTGCCCTGATTGCGCGGAGTTGAATTATCGGAAACGCAGCGAGCTTGCGGATTTGCGCGGACGTGTTGCGTTGCTTACTGGTGGGCGCGTGAAAATCGGTTACCAAGCCGGCATCAAATTGCTGCGCGCTGGTGCACAGCTCATTGTCACCACGCGCTTTCCGCGCGATTCGGCTGCACGGTTTGCGCAAGAACCGGATTTTGTGGAGTGGAGTGATCGACTGGAGATTTTTGGACTTGATTTGCGTCATACGCCAAGCGTTGAAGCGTTTTGTCATCATCTCATCACTACGCGTGATCGACTCGACTTCATCATCAATAACGCATGTCAAACGGTGCGACGTCCGCCCGATTTTTACGCGCACATGATGGACGCCGAAAATGCGTCGTGGCAGGACATGCCCGCGCACGTGCGCAAGCTCATCGGCGCGTATGAAGGGTTACGTGGCTACAGTATGTTACCGGAGAGCGATCCGGCGACGGGCGCGATGACTGTACCGCAGGCGTTATCAGAAGTGGCGGGGCTCACGCACGCGGCGCAGCTATCGCAAGTGCGCTTGCTGCCCGAAGAACTCGCCGCGCAGAAGGCGTTGTTTCCTGAGGGACGTCTGGATCAAGACATGCAGCAAGTGGATTTGCGCGATCGCAATTCGTGGCGGATGTTGATGACCGAGGTGCCAAGCGTTGAGCTGCTGGAGGTGCAATTGGTGAATGCGATTGCGCCGTTCATTATCAACGCGCGTCTCAAGCCGCTCATGCTACGCACGTCCGATCGTGACAAGCACATCGTGAATGTATCGGCCGTGGAGGGACAGTTTTATCGGAAGTTCAAGACGACACGTCATCCGCATACGAACATGGCGAAGGCCGCGCTGAACATGATGACGCGCACCGCCGCGGCGGACTATCACGCCGACGGTATTCACATGAACAGTGTGGACACGGGCTGGGTGACGGACGAAGATCCCGCCGAAATTGCGGCGCGCAAAGTAGCGGAGCATCGTTTTCATCCGCCGTTGGATATTGTGGATGGTGCCGCGCGCATTGTCGATCCAATAATTGCGGGGCTCAATACCGGCGAGCACATGTGGGGGAATTTCTTGAAGGATTATACGCCGACGGACTGGTAGGGCGGCGTAACGGGCAGCGATCAAACGGACGCTGCCCGCTTGCATGGGCGTCTCATTCTATGGCGTAATCCCCTTCACCACCGGTGCTACCTGATCCTTGCCTTTGTCCTTGGCCAAAATCCCTTTCACCATCCAATCCGGTGGCGCTGTTCCTTTCAACTTCGTGTCGAAGAATTGTTGCATGCGCATCGCGATGTCCTTCTGATTCGCGCGGCTGGCCGGATTGTGCACGTCGTTGTTGTAATCAATGAGATACACCTCTTTGCCTAAACGACGCATCCCGACAAACAGCTCGATGCCCTGATACCAAGGTACCGCATCGTCCGCATCATTGCTCATGATAAACAGCGGTGTGGTCACGCGTGGTAACCAAAATAGTGGAGAGTTTTCCATGTAGAGATTTGGCGCATCCCAAATGGTTTTACCAATGCGACTCTGCCCCTTCTCGTACTGCACCGCGCGCGCAATACCGCTGCCCCAGCGAATGCCACCGTACGCACTTGTCATGTTTGATACCGGCGCACCAGCCATCGCCGCACTGAACATCGACGTTTGCGTAATCATAAACGCGGCCTGATAACCGCCCCAACTCTGTCCTTGCAGTCCAAGTCCTTTCGGATCGACATACCCACGCTCCAACAACTTCTGCACACCCGGCACAATCGATTTCACCGCACTCGGCCCCGGATACCCGATCTCGTAGTGAATATCGGGCTCAAACACCAGATAGCCATTCGAGACGTAGTGCGTCGGGTTGATGACGTTCCGGCCCGTTGGTGCCACGTAATTGTGCAAGCCATCCGATAGGTCTTCGTAGAAATACGACACCATGGGATACTTCTTTTTCGCATCAAAATTCTCGGGCTTGTACAGAATGCCTTGCAACGGAATGCCGTCCGCGCTGGTCCATGTCACAAGTTCGGCCGTGCCCCAGTTGTAATCCTTCTGCCAAGGATTCGCGTCGGAGATTTTCGATAACGACGTGAGACTCGAGCCCACCCACAAATTCGGAAAGTCGATGAACGTACTCTTGGTGAGCAGATACGTGTCGGCGTTGCGCGCCTTTTGCGGCGTGCCGTAGTTGAGATCGGCCATCACGATCTGTTCAGGCATACGCTTTACGCCCAACTGGTCACGATAGAATCCACTCCCCTTCGTCGCTTCGCTAAACGCGCGCAGTAAGAGTGGTTTCGTGGGGTCAATCGCACGTTCGTCATCACGATCAAGCGACACGACGCGAAATGTCAGACTCTCGCGGCGACCGAGTGAATCGGTAACCACCACGGCAGGTTTGATGCCTGTGGGATCGAGTTCCCAAATGTCGAAACGGTCGTAGAGTAGCACCGATTTGTCGGCCTTTGTCCAACCCGCAACACCCCATGCGGCCGGCGTGTTCGGTGTGCTCCACGTTTCTTGGTCGAAGTGCACGTTTTTGAGCGCACCCGTGATGTTCGTGGTCTTCCTCGTCGCGATCGCGTACGTGAACCACTGTCCGTCATTGAAATAAATCGCGTATTTTCCGTCGACGGACAGTTGCGCTTGACCGGAAATCTTCTCTTTGATCAGTGTGCGTTTGCCCGTCGTCGCATCGATGACGTACACGTCGTTGCCGCCATCGCCCCACATGCGCTCGATGTTGTACGCCATGCCCGTCGACGCAAGACCAATCTTCCCGTCATCCGAGAGTGTGATGGTCGGCATCGAATCGTCGGTGAGCGCAACCAACTTTTTCGTCGCCAAGTGATACACCGCTTCGAACGTGCGATTGCGCTCGCGCCCCAACTGTAGTTTTTGCGTGGGTTGCAGCGCGGGATCTTTGTAATGCCACAAGTCAAACACCGCTTTGCCGACCAGCGAATCGGCCGGGATGGTGTCCTCAGGCGGCGGCGCAATATTGAATTGCACCGCTGCGCCGTTGCGCGTGAATGCCACACTTGCGTTATCCGCAACGCGCATTCCTGTGGCTAACGCTGCCGACGTAACAAACGGTGTCGCTATGCCTGTTTTTAGCGTGCCGTAGTACAGTGACGAGCGCGCATTGGGCTTGCCAAATTCATCATGATCGGACGTAAAGACAAACTGTTGTTGCGCGCGATCAAACGTGAAGTCGCGATAGTTACCGCGCCCTGTCATGATCGCTTGCGTTGCACCGCTCGTCATGTTGCGCACAAACACACCGTCTTTCGTACTGTCGCGCGACGCAACGGTATAGGCGAGCACTTTCGCACTATCGTCGAAAGTGAAGGCCAGTACGTCAGCCATTTTTTCTTCAATGCCGGTGTCGAGATTGCGGAGCACAATGTTGGTGCCGTACGTGCGACGTGGTCCGGTATTCGCGCCACCACCACCGCGACCACCACGACCGCCGGCCAATCCACCAGGCGCACCCGCGCGCGTCGTTGAATCCGCACCACGCGATGCAGAATCCGCCATCGGCGTGTACATGAGCCACTTGCCGTTGTCCTTCGGCAATCGGTACGAACGCACATCCGGCAACGTCATCAGTTTGCCGTCGGCAAGCGCGATCAGTACCAATGACGTGCGCGACTCGGCGCCCGCGGCACCACCGCGACCAGTTGCGGCACCGCGCGGTGTAGCGCGTTGCGCTCGCTCAACTTCATCTTTCGTGGGCTGCGTGGTCACGAAAGCAAAGCGTCCGTCCGACGTAAATGGACTTGCTGCACCGGCGCCTCCGCGACCACCGCGTCCGCCACCACCGGCAGGTGGACCGCCTGCGCCAGCCGGACGCGCACCGCCCGGCGTATTGTTTGCGCGACCGATATATCCCATCGGCACCCGGTATTCAGTGTTGCCGCTGGTGGCACGCACGACAAATTCGCCATCACCAACTTGCGGACTAAGCGTGTAGGCGGCCCACTTGCCGTCATTTGATAATGTCGCGCCCTGAATCGAGCGCCATCGATCCCAATCGGCTTGCGTGAGAACTTTTTTCTGCGCAAATGCGGTGAGTGGAATCACGGCAGTGAGCAAAGCGAAACTGGCGCGGGCGATGGCGCTCATGAAAACCTTCGGGGCTCGGGTAGTGGAGACCGAGAGTTACGGAGCAAAATGCCGTCGCGTTGACCGCGTGAGTGTTATTCGGACGGTGATGTTGTCGACGACGCTGACGAGGGCGCCTTCACCCACCGTTCCACCGCACTGGCACCTCCATGTCGCACGAGCCACGCGAGACCAAGACCGCGTGTCAGTCGGCCAGCAATGAGCGCGCCGACAAACTGCGGCCACGGCACACCGATCGCACCAGAGGCAACACTCGTCAACTTCGTTGAAATCGGACTCATGGTGCTTGCAAAAATTGCCCACGCACCGTACTTCGCGAGCGTTGCACGCGACTCATCCAGACGCGCGGCGGACACACCCAACCACTCAGCCACCGGTCCTTGCAACAACGAGAGCGCTTGCGATCCAACGGCATACAATATCACGCTACCAATGAGCGTGCCCGCTGATGCAACGAGTGCTAATCGATACGCTTGCTTTGGGCGCGCGATGGCGAGCGGCAAGAAAAATAGATCGACGAATCCCGGAAAAATGCACCCCTGCAGCAGACCCCACGCGAACACCACGCTGCCCGACCATCCGGCGTCGGCCCAGCGCTGCAACGTGGCAAGACTGCGTGCGATACGCGACTGCGGTTGTGTTGCCGCAGGTGGTGGCGTTGGTGGCACCACTGGCATACTCACAGGCGATCGAGCTTGTCTTTGCCAATGACCGGTGCCCACGGCAGCAGTTCGTACTGCGCGAGTCCGCGTTTCGTAAACGGGTCGTTGTCACGAATGGTATCGAGCGCGGCAAGTGTGTCCGTGTCTGGCACGCGGAGCAAGAGGCCGCCACCATTGCGCGGATCGAATGGTCCGCTTGCGAGCAGCACACCGGCCGCTTGCAGTTCGCGAAGGTAGGCGCGGTGTTCGTCGACGTGCGGCGCAATGTCGTCAAACGGTTTGCGGTAACGAATGATGGCGATGGCGTACATGGAGGCTTGCGGTGGAAGGTGGGTCTGGTGAAGACGCTCCGTAGAAAGTAACGTCAAGCGGGTACGAAGACCGACCGTAAGTTCCTCACGCCGGTATCAATTCAATGGGCAGTGTATCTCGAGTTGTTTTTTTGCGGCTGGTGTTCTCGCCGTGGTCAGCGCGGCCGTCGGAATGCGAATCGCAAGCAATCGGAAACAACGCTACGGCGCGCGCGTGAATTTTGTCGCCGGCCTTTATTTTATCGGCATTACGCTCGTCACGCTCACGGCGCAGCAAAGCACCGTCGCCATAATGTCCGGGTGCGTCGTGGCGTTTGTTGGCACCTTAGTCAGTGCACTCGGCCAACTGCAGCAGAACCGTGAGAACGCGAGAGGGCGCAACGCGAATTCGAACTAACCACATGGCGGTGCTCATCTGCGCGAGTATTTGGCGATGGCACATTGCTCATCGCGGACGCTGGCGCCACAGGAGTATTTTACATTTCTGCGCAAGGCACTGCCATTCGCGCCATTGGACGAATTGGGTCCGGTCCCGCCGAGTATCGCACCACGCAAAGCGTGCAGTTTTTCCCCGATGGAGCGACTCTGCTCACCGATCCGGCACTGCGCAGGTTTCTCGTTCTCGATTCGCTCGGACAAGCCATTCGCACCATTCTCTTTGCGCCGAGTGCGAACGGACTCAGTGGTCGGCGCGCGTCTGTCCACCTTGGTCGCGTGTACTATTCGGCGATCGCGCAAAATCCGCTGCTCGCGCGCAATGTGGGTCTTTCTCGATTTGACATTGCAACGGGAAAATTTGATAGCCTCGCGAGCCTTCTGGAAATTCAACTCGTCGATGTGTCGATGCTGCCGAGCAATGTGCAGCAGCGGCCATTCACGCACTATCGCACGAATTACTAACGCGCCCCGCCCATCACCGCCTCACGCATCGCGCGCCACGCCATCACCGCACACCCGTGCCGCGCCGCAAACGGCGCGACCCCCCGCAGCGCTGCCAATCCATCCGGCAGCGTGACCTCCGCGCCCGCCAGCATGGCCTCCACACGTTCCGCCATCGCGATCGCATCCTCGCGCGACAGTCCCCGTAGCACCTCAGTCATCATCGACGCCGACGCCACGGCAATGGAACATCCATTGCCAACAAACGCTGCATCCTCCACGCGCTCACCAACAACGCGCACCATCACACGCATAGCATCACCGCACAATGGATTTTTTCGCGACGCACTCCCCGATGCATCAACAATCTCTCGGCGATTTTTCGGCGCACGATAATGGGCGAGTAGCGTTTCCTGATACATCGCCGACATATCCGTCAAACTACGGACTCCCACTACCGACTCCCACTACGCACTCGCGAATAACGACTGCGCGGCGACCAACGCTGTCGCCAGTGCATCAGCGTCCTTCTGCTCGCTGTAGACGTAAAACGATGCACGCGCCGTAGCACTCACCCCCAACCGACGCATCAGCGGCTGCGCGCAATGATGCCCCGCCCGCACGCACACCCCGTGCTGATCGAGAATCGTGGCTAAGTCGTGCGGATGCACATCCATTAACGAAAAACTGATCACACCACTGCGACGCGACGGCGGTGGACCGTACACCGTACACTCGGGCAACGCGCGCAGTCGCGCTTCGGTGCGCTCAAGCAGCGCCACCTCATGTGCGCGCACTTTCGCCATATCAAGCGCCGCGAGATACCGCACCGCCGCACCAAGTCCCACCGCGTCCGCTGCATTGGGCGTGCCCGCCTCCAACTTGTGCGGCAACACATTCCACGTGCTGTCAAAATCTTGCACCCACTCAATCATGTCGCCACCAAATTGGTACGGCGGCATCGCCTCAAGGAGCGCACGCTTCCCAATCAAGCCGCCAATGCCCATCGGTCCCAACATTTTGTGGCCGCTAAACGCGTAGAAGTCGATGTCGAGCGCATCGAACGCGACAGGCAAATGTGGCGCACCCTGCGCACCGTCCACAAAAATCACGGCGGACGAATGCGTGCGCACAATGCGCACGACTTCATCCAGCGGCGTAATGGCGCCCACCGCATTGGACACGTGCGTGATGGCGACCACCTTGGTACGCGGGCCAACCACGTCGCGCAGGTGATCAAGATCAATTTCCTGCAGCTCCGAGAGTTCAACAATACGTAACGTTGCACCCGTGGACAGCGCGAGCTGTTGCCACGGCACAAAGTTGGCGTGATGCTCCAACGCGGTGACGACAATCTCATCACCGGCCTTCACGTTCGCGTGTCCCCACGATGACGCCACCACATTCACGGATTCCGTGGTGCCGCGCGTAAAAATCAGGCAATCGGTATCGCGCACACCGAGGAATTGCGCAATATCGACTCGGGCCTGATGGTAGGCGTCGGTCGCCGCCGCACTCAACGCATATGCACCACGATGCGGATTGGCGTTCGCGGTTTCGTAAAATTCACGCACAGCATCCAACACAACTTTCGGCTTCTGTGACGTGGCCGCAGAATCGAGATAGTGCAGCGATGGATTCCGCACGAGGAGCGGAAAATCAGAACGCGGGGCGAGCGAGCTCATACCAACTCCGTGCGAAAAAAAGAAAAATCGAACGAACTCACGCCGCACCCGCGCGACGCGGACCCACAAACACCTCTCCCCCAACCAACCGCACCGAATACGTCACCAGCGGATCCGTCGCGGGCCCCATCACCACTTCACCCGTTCGCACATCGAACCGCGCACCATGCCACGGACATTCGAGAATACACGTGTCGACGATATCACCACTCGACAGCGCAAAGTCACGATGCGGACACCGATCCGCGACTGCATAAACGCGCTCGCCATCACGCACCAAACAGAGGCGTATGCCGTCATTCAGCGTTACAGCAAGCGGAATACCCTCTTCCACATCGGCGACTCGCGCCGCCCGCTGAAACGCCCCGCTGCTCACTCGGTTGTTACTGTTGCCGGACTGGTGGTGACAATCGCTTCACTCGCTAACGCCGCTTTGAGGGTGTGCCAGGCCAACGACGCACACTTCACGCGCACTGGAAACCGCGACACGCCCTCGAACACCACCAGTTGTCCAAGATCTTTCCCTCCGCCCACATCTTGACCAAGCACGAGCGCATGAAACCGCTCAAACAGTGCCTCGGCGTCGGTGCGCGTTTTGCCTTTCACCGCGGTGGTCATTAGCGACGCCGATGCTTTCGAAATCGCGCACCCATGACCCGAGAACTTCACATCGGTAATGCGATCGCCGTCTAAGTGCAGCGAGATGAGTACCTGGTCGCCACAGAGCGGATTTTTCCCCTCGGCAACACGATTCGCGCCATCCGCCGCCCCGAAATTGCGCGGCTTACGATTGTGGTCGAGGATAACGGACTGATACAACTCTTGCAGGTCGGACATGGCACCCGTCAAATGAATGTTGCGAACGCAACACGAAGCTTACGCTTTCTCGCCCGTAAACAGCACAAGCGTCATGCGCTCCAACTCGTCCTTTACACTGTCGTTTTCGATCGTTTCGATCACGTCGGCCGCAAACGCATACATCAACAACTGCTTGGCCAACACGGCACCGACGCCACGACTCTTGAGATAAAACAACGACGTCTCGTCCATGCGACCGACAGTGGCGCCGTGCGTGCACTTCACATCGTCCGCATAAATCTCCAACTGCGGCTTCGTATCAATCTGCGCCTTTTCTGACAGCAGCAACGTGTTGTTTGTTTGCTTTCCATCAGTTTTTTGCGCTTCTGGATGCACAAAGACTTTGCCGTTAAACACTCCGTGCGACGACCCATCCAAGAGCCCCTTATACAGCTCTCGGCTAAAGCAATTGGGCGCCACATGCTCGACGCGCGTTTGATGGTCGCCGTGTTGATCGCCATCCAGCATGTACAAACCGTTCAACGTTGTGCCGCAGCCATCACCTTCCAACACGGTGTAGACGTTTGAACGTGATAGCTGTGCACCGGTCTGAAAGGTGAACTGCAAGAAATGGCTATCACGACCCTGTCTCGCCTCAATGGTGCCAACGTGCGATGCAGCGCGGGCTTCCCGTTGGATTCGTGTATGATGCAACGTGGCGCCGTCTTCGACGTACACTTCTGTCACCGTGTTGGTGAAGTACGTCACGTTGTCGAGCGCGACGTAACTCTCGATGACACTCGCCTTCGCGTGACGCTCAATCACGATCACGTGACGCGGATGCGACATCATCCCCGCGCCCGCCGCGTTCGTCACGTGCAGGATGTGGACTGGGATGTCAATGACCATCTCTTTGGCCACATGCACTAATGTGCCTTCACTGGCAAATGCCGCATTGAGCGCCGTGAAGCCGTCACGATCGGACGGCGCGGCAACACCCAAGTGACGCTGCAACAATTCTGGCTCATCGACACTCGCATGCGCCAAATCGAGGACGCGAATACCCTCGGGCAGCACCGACAGTGACGACAGTGACGGTGCATAGCGCCCGTTCAAAAACACCACCGTCGGCCACGCGCTACCAAACATGAATGGCGCTAACACGGCGACATCGACCAGCGTGCCGACCGCGCGCGCTGTTGCCTCAACGAAGGACGCGTCGGCAATGAATGAGACGTTGGTGTACTTCCACTCTTCACCGCGCGTGGTGGGAAAGCCAAGTCGTGCGAATGCTGCGGCGCCCGCGGCGCGCAATGCCTTCAACGGCGCAGTCGACGAGGCGGCCGACGCCGTAGCCTGCTCGAGAAACGCCGTAGTCACGCGGCCTCCAACACCCAATCATAGCCGCGCGCTTCAAGTTCGAGCGCGAGTGTCTTGTCGCCCGACTTGACGATGCGGCCACCAGCCAACACATGCACGAAGTCCGGCACGATGTAGTTAAGCAGCCGCTGATAGTGCGTCACCACGATGGTCGCGTTGGTTGGCTTTTTGAGCGCGTTCACCCCGTTCGCAACAATGCGCAGCGCATCGATGTCGAGACCAGAATCTGTCTCGTCGAGAATGGCCAGCGTTGGCTCGAGAACCGCCATCTGTAAAATCTCGTTGCGCTTTTTCTCGCCACCAGAAAACCCAACGTTGACGGAACGATTCATCATCGAGACGTCCATGTCGACCAACGCGAGCTTCTGTTCGACTAAGTCGAGAAACTCCATGGGATCGACTTCTTCGATGCCTTTTGCACGACGAATTTCGTTGTAGGCCGCGCGCAAGAAATATGCGTTGGTGACGCCGGGAATCTCGACCGGATATTGGAACGCGAGAAACACACCCTGTTGGGCGCGCACTTCCGGCGCGAGCTCGAGCAGATTGGCGCCGTTGTAGAGCACCTCACCACCAGTAATCTCGTAGGCCGGATGCCCGGCCAATACTTGCGCAAGCGTGCTCTTGCCGGAGCCATTGGGGCCCATGATGGCATGCACTTCGCCGGCCTTCACCGTGAGTGAAATGCCTTGCAAAATGGGCTTACCGTCGATGGCAGCGTGGAGATCGTGAATTTCGAGCATGCTCATATGAAAAAAAGAACCGTGAAGTCGTGGAGGACGTGCGAACTGTTTCGTGGAACGGAAAATCGACTACCCAACGCTACCTTCGAGTGTGATGCCCAAGAGCTGTTGCGCTTCGAGCGCAAACTCCATTGGCAGCTCTTTGAACACTTCTTTGCAGAAGCCGCTCACGATCATCGAGACCGCTTGCTCAGGATCGAGCCCACGCGCCTTCAAATAAAAGATTTGGTCTTCACCAATCTTGGACGTGGACGCTTCGTGCTCGAGAATCGCGCTGTTGTTGCCAACTTCGACGTACGGAAACGTGTGGGCACCGCACGCGTTGCCGACCAACATCGAGTCGCATTGCGTGTAGTTGCGCGCGCCATGCGCCTTTGGCAAAATCTGCACCTTGCCACGATAGCTGTTCTGCCCGTGCATCGCCGAAATACCCTTCGACACGATCGTGGACTTCGTGTTGCGACCAATGTGAATCATCTTCGTGCCCGTATCGGCCTGCTGTCGCTTGGACGCCACCGCGACGGAGTAAAACTCGCCGATGCTGTTGTCGCCTTGCAAAATGACGCTGGGATATTTCCACGTAATGGCGGAGCCGGTCTCAACCTGCGTCCACGAGATTTTCGCATTCGCCATCGCTTTGCCACGTTTCGTGACAAAGTTGTAGATGCCGCCCACGCCGTTCTCGTCGCCCGCGTACCAATTCTGCACCGTGCTGTATTTCACCGTCGCCCCGTCAAGCGCGATGATTTCCACGACCGCCGCGTGCAACTGATTGGTGTCGCGCTTCGGCGCCGTACACCCTTCGAGATAGCTCACGTACGACCCTTCATCCGCCACAATCAACGTGCGCTCAAACTGTCCCGTCTCCGCCGAATTGATGCGGAAGTACGTCGACAACTCCATCGGACAACGCACACCCTTAGGGATGTAGCAAAACGAGCCGTCTGAAAACACCGCGCTGTTCAGCGCGGCAAAAAAGTTGTCGCTGTACGGCACCACCGAGCCCAAATACTTCTGCACCAACTCGGGATACTCACGCACTGCTTCCCCGAGTGACATGAAGATTACGCCAAACTTGGACAGCTCTTCCTTATACGTTGTGCCGACCGAGACCGAGTCAAATACGGCGTCCACCGCGACGTTATTAAGACGCTTCTGCTCATTGAGCGAAATGCCAAGCTTCGCGTACGTCTCAAGCAACTTGGGATCGACATCATCCAGCGAACCGAGTGGCTTCACCGACTTGGGCGCAGACCAATAACTCGCTGCCTGATAATCGATGGGCGGATACTGCACGTTGCTCCAGTGCGGCTCCGTCATGGTCAGCCAACGGCGAAACGCCTTCAGCCGCCAATCCAGCAACCACTGCGGTTCACCTTTTTTCGCCGAAATAAATCGCACGGTCTCTTCGCTGAGCCCTGGAGGCAGCGTCTCCGTTTCGATGTCGGTAGAGAAGCCGTATTGGTACTCGCGATTGACGAGCGCGTCGATGGTCGTACTCATGCCTGCTCCTGTTGCCACGTCATAGTGTCATCGGTCGCCATTGAGGCGACGCCGTCCTGCGGAACCGCGTACTCACATCGTCCACAGCCATCTTGCCGATGCCGACCGCGTACCAGTGGCACCCCTAATAACTCCTCCACGTACTTCGCTTCCACCGCACACGCCTCCGGAAACCGCTCGGCGATTTCGCGCATCGTGCAATTGTGAATGCGCAGCGTGGTGGTCACTGTGTCACCAACCGCGCCGTCGTGCACGACGTCGGCCATATACCCTTTCGACGTCAACAACTCCGCGACCAACGCCACACGCTCACTTAACGGCAACTCACGCAACACGGGTCCCGCCTCTTCCACCAAGCGAGCCCAATCTGCTGCAAGCACCTCCGTCACGGCCGCATCGCCAAGCTCGCGCTGCACTAACTCCAACGTCGTCGTGAGCACGCTTAAATAGCTTCGCGGAAAAAGCGCCTCTCCCGCCGCGCTCAGTGAGTAGCAGTACACCGGCGCTCCCACGCCACGCACTTCACGTGCGAACCGCACCAACCCGTCGTCTTCCAACACTTTTAAATGGCGACGTAACGCATTGGCGGTGAGCCCGAATTGCGCACCAAGTTCGTGCGCGCTGAGGGGTTGGAGTTTCTTCAACGCGACCAACAGGTCAGCGCGTAACCCCCGAAAACCGCCAAGTGCTCCTATCACATCCTGCATGGGGACAATATAGCTCGGCTTTCCGGAGTACGTCAACGAAAGCGTTGACGAATTCATTCCCCGTCACCGAAATTATACGCTTACGTGACCTGTTCGAGAAAATATTTGCAGGATTCAGGGTGCTACCCGTCGCGTTTGTGAGGAATATCGCGTAGCGTACCCTCGCTATTCCTCCACTCGACATCACCGGTTCGCAGGATTCTGCGGTGCAGGCGTCAGAGTTCCATCCGTCCCGTTCGGAGGCGAGGCCAGAAGTGCGAATGTCCTACCTAGTTGCCACGGTTGTGCTCGTTGTAGCGCTCGGAGCACTGTTCAGAGCGTGGCGGATGAACCAGGCGTCGATCGAACGTGATGGGCTCTCTCGCTTTCGAGACAGCTTCCGTGGACGCTACCCCGAGCTGTTATTGTCGCAAACCTACGGCTATCTCGCCGAGCGGCACGGCATGTCAGAGCCGCACTATCGGGTGTTGCCCAACGACAATCTCGAAGGCGTTTATCAGCTCGCGGGACTCGATTTGGAAGACGCCGTACTGGTCATCGCCGACCGCGCGGGCGCTCGGTTGCCGAGGGCCAACGAGCTGGACGAACTGAAGGCGCGTGTACAGTCGGTCGACGACTTGTTGCGCTTTCTCGAGCCATTCTTTCGTCCGGAAGTGGTCAGGGGCTAACTCGTACCAACCAAGTCGCCTGTTGACGACGCGCATGGTAATCCTCGGCGGGCTGCTCATCAGCGCCGCGTGTAATCGCGGGGTGTTGAGACCTCCCGCCGAGTCTGTACGCCCGATAGACGCCTCTCCGTGGACAACGAACGCGGGGGCAATTGCGCCGACGCCCGCGCACGTGGGCCCGCGCAATGCTGCCCTGTCTGACAGTGACCTCGATGCATTGTGGGAGCGGCAATTGATGGTGCCCGTCGCCGGAATGGTGCGCGCATCGTTGCACGATGACTTCACGTCCAAGCGCGGCAGCGATCGCATTCACGGCGCGCTGGATATTTTGGCGTCGCGTTCCACACCGGTACTCGCGCCAGACGACTGCGTGATCGGACGCATGTTTGCTGGCCCCGTTGGCGGAATTGTGATTTATGCAACCGACGTGACATCGCACTTTGTCTACTACTTCGCACATCTCGACGGCTACCTTCTAGGGTTGGCCGTTGGTGATCGGGTCGCAAAGGGGTCGGTCATCGGCTACGTTGGCTCTACGGGCAATGCGTCAGCCGATACGCCACATCTGCACTTTCAAGTGATGAAGCGTGGAGCTGGACGTGCGTGGTGGGACGGTCCACCAATCAACCCGGTTTCTTTTTTCGCACTCGACGGATCCAGGCCATGACGATGAAAGGCAAGGAGCGCGCAGCACTGCGTTCTGAAGCGCACCACCTCGATGTGCACGTGCACATCGGCCATCAGGGGATTACTCCCGCCATTCTGCAAAGCATGGACGACGTGTTGCGCACGCACGAATTGGTGAAGTCGCAAGTCGCGCGCGCCGGCGAATTGACGGCGCGAGACGCAGCGCACGCGATGGCCGAGCAGATGGGAGCGGACGTGGTGCAGGTAATTGGTCGAACGTTTACGATCTATCGGGAAAACCCCGAATTGAAGCGCGGCGATCTACCGCCATGGCGCGTCTGACGATTGTGTAGACGTTTCCGTTTGCCGGAAACCTTGTAGCGCGCGACGTCCTTTAAGTACTTTGCCACGACCCAGCCCCAGTCGTTCCGGGCGCGTCAGACACGAGATCTCTCTATGCCATACGTTATCACCGAAGCCTGCATTTCCGTCAAGGACAAGTCGTGCGTTGACGTGTGTCCTGTTGACTGCATCTACGAGGGTCCGGATCAGCTTTTCATCCACCCCGACGAATGCATTGATTGCGGCGCATGCGAACCTGAGTGCCCTGTCACGGCAATCTTCCCCGAAGAAGACGTCCCCGTGAAGCTGAAGAGCTTTATTGGACTGAACAAAGATGTGTTTACGGGCCCAACACCGCCGGGTCGCCCAACACGCTAGCGCACAGCAAACGCGCGACGCTACTGGTACATGTAGTTCGCTTTGGCGATGAATGCACCAATCAACACGATGTACTGTAAGAACGTGCTGCGCTCACTCCACACGGCTTCGGCCCAATCATGCTGCCCCTGCGTGGAGTTTTTTGGTGGACGACCAAACCACCGGGGTGTACGCGCCTTGTACGCGAGATATTCCGCGCCGAAAATAGATTCCAAGACCCCTTCTTCGTAGCGCACAATGAGCGTGTACTCGATGGCGAAAATCACGATTGCCACGGGCGTAAACCAGATCACGCCAGACACCACCGTAAAGCCGATCCACGCGAGAAAATTTCCGACATACAGCGGATTGCGACACCACGCAAACGCTCCATAGGTCACCAGGCGTTGCACGTCGCGAGACCGACGACGCGTCACGGTACCTGCGGCCGCAACACCGGCCGTGCGCACGGCTTCGCCGACGAGCACGAGCAGCAATCCGATCACCCACGTACGAAACGATTGCACGCCTGGCACCAGAAGCGACACCGCCAAGAACGGCACAGGCAACCAGCCGCGATTCTTGAAGAGCACTTGGCCCACACGGGCCGCGGTTGTTTTTTCCGATTCGGAAACGGGAGCAGTCATCGACGGCGGCAGATCAAAGTGTGTGTCCAGCGTGTAGTGCGCGACATCATGGACGCTCAACATCGAGCGTTGCGAGAAAATCTGCGATGGCGTGCGTGACTGCCGCTGGTCGTTCGACGCACGACGCGTGACCAGACGCCGCCACAATCTCAAACATCGGTATTGCTTGGGCCGACAGCGCTGCGAACATCACCTGCGCGTCGCTCGGCGGCGTAAGCACATCTTCTTCGCCGACCAACACGAGCGTGGGAACGGTAATGGAACCCATCGTGTCGTGCGAGTTTGGACGCTCGCGCAGTGCCTCGAGCGCCCCCACGATCCCGGGCACCGACTGCCGGATCATCATCGCTCGCATAAACTCCACCACGTCCGGTTGCCGCTCGCGCGTAGACTTACCCACCATACCGCCGATCTGTTTTTCTGCCACCGCTGCCGCCCCGTCGGACTGCGCCAGCGCGATCAGCTCATCGCGCTTCCCGCGACCTTCGGGCGTATCCGCGCTGCTCTTGGTATCGCATAACACGAGACCGTGCACACGCGCCGCGTGACGGCGCCACATCGCCATCGCCACATAGCCGCCCATCGACAATCCGCAGACAACGGCCTTGTCGATATCCAACACATCAAGCAGTGCGGCAACATCATCGGCGTAGACGTCCATCGAGACCGGACCCGCAAATGTTGATTCACCAAAGCCGCGCAAGTCCGGAGTGATGCAGCGAACATGCGAGGAGAGTGCGCGACGTTGTTGCGCCCAGAGCGACCGGTCATGCGGGAAGCCGTGTAAAAAAACCACCGGCAGTCCACTCCCATCGTCGTCAACGCCCAATTGCACATCACCAACATTCACGATCATGGCGTCACATCCTTCTGGGCTGGTGAGCGCTTGGGTCCGTGATCCGCTTGCGATACCACCACCAAGGGATTCACGTCGTCGGTCAACATATTCTGCTCCTGCAATTTGCTAAGCTTTCGCAAATCGCGTTCACGTTCGTTCTCGCGCTCTGCGATCATGCGCAGCGGCACTAATACCGCTGCAGTGAGCGGCACGGCCACCATCAACCCGATAAATCCAAACACTAACGTCATCACCGACTGCGCGATAATCGTAATGGCCGGTGGTAAGTCCATCTCACCACGCATCAGAAATGGAATGAGCAAATTGTTCTCGACAAACTGAATGCCCCAGTAAGCAACGAGGACTGTCAACGCTTTTTCTGGTGAATCCACGAAGCCCATCGCGACCGCCGGAATCGCACTTAAAATAGGTCCCACGGTCGGAATAAATTCGAGCAAGCCGGCAATGAACCCCAGTGCGTACGGTGCTTTCACACCGAGCAACAGCAGCACGATGGTGACTCCTCCGCCAATCACCAACATTGCAATCAGCTGCGTCACCAACCATTTCCGCAAGACGGTCGACATCTCCGCTAGCACAATGCGCACTTGCGCACGAGAGCTCGCAGGAACGGTCGAGAGCATCCAACCGCGATACACATCTGGTTCGGCGCCGATGTAGATGGCGAGAAAGACGATCAGGACGAACGCGGTAAAAACGGTTATGGTGTTCGACACAAACGACAACACGTACTTGCTCGCGCCCGACATGGCATCAGTGATGCGCTGTTTGATCGCTTCACTCGCCGATGGCGCACCAGCAATCGGTTTGACACCTTGCCGTGTCTCCGCGCCCGTTGTGCTCGGTGGGGCAGCATCGACGGGCAGGGCTGGCACGACGGCGCCGGATGGAGCGGGCGCGGCCGCAGTCTTGATGATCGACCCGAGCAGGCCGCCGCGTTTCGAATCGATCCAACGCTGAGCCTGCGAAATTGCCGACGGGAATTCGTTCTGGAGTTCCTTGCCTTGCTCGATCAACGTCGGCGCGGTAAGCGCGAGTCCGCCACCGATCAGTCCAAGCGTGCCCAAAACAATGATTGCCGCGCCGATGCCACGTCGGATCTTCAATCGCTCCAAATAGTCGGTGCCGCGAGCCGCGGCGAGCCCAAAGAGCGTAGCCAAGAAGACCAGAAAGACAAGCGAAGACACCGACCAGAGCAGTTGCAATCCGAACCAAACGGCAAGCGCTACGAGGGCGGCCCGGGCGATATCGCCCATGCGCCAGCCACGGACCGCCGACATTGGTGCCGGCGGCGATGGAGCAGGGATGAGATCCGGCGTGTTATCGGTCATGGACGCGGAACTCTCCATCGCTGACGGGCGTCGAGCAAGGGGTTGAGGCAGGATCCGTTGCCCGTGCGCACCATGTGCCGGGCGTCCGGTGTACCTTTGGTGCACTCATGCATGCTCCCGTTTCGTTGTATCTCGACACGGCCGACGCCGTCGACCGATTTTTAGCGGACATCTCGGATACGCGCGCCATCGCGCTCGATACCGAGGGCGCGAGCTTTCACCGTTTCGTTGATCGTATTTACCTCCTGCAGCTGTCGACAGACAGTCATGAGGCGATCATCGATCCGCTCCCCATCGGCACGCCGAGCAAACTTGGTGCGATGTTGGAAGACCGAGCGGTGGAAGTAATTTTGCACGATGCCGACTATGATCTTCGGTTGCTGCACAAAGACTACGGTTGGCGCGTTACGCATCTCTTCGACACGCGCGTTGCTGCACAGATGCTGGGCATCAAAGCGTTCGGGCTTGCCGCGTTGCTCGAGCAATTTTTCGGCTTGAAGCTCGATAAGAAGCATCAGCGGGCTGATTGGAGCATGCGTCCACTCACCGCCGATATGCTCGACTACGCGGCGCAGGATACGCGCCACTTGCTCGGCCTTCGCGACATACTGCGCGCGGAGCTGGAGAAGAAGGGACGTTTGCATTGGGCGCAAGAAGAATTCCAGCGCGCCGAAGGAACACAGTGGGATGTTGAGGAGCCCGACACGAGTTTTTATCGCTTAAAGGGCGCGCGCGATCTCACGCGCCGTGAACTTGCCCGCCTTCGTGACCTGGTGCGCTGGCGCGATGGCATTGCGGCAGAGCTGGATCGTGCGACTTTTCGCGTCGCGGGCAATGAAGTGTTGTTCGAGCTTGTGCGCTTGGCGCCCACAACACGCGACGGATTGTTTGGCGTGAAAGGGTTTCCGCGCGGAATGTCGGACGCGCGCGCAGCCGAAGCGTTGCAAGCGATCGCACGTGGTAATGCGATTGCGGAAGCGGATCTGCCACGATTTCCGAAGTCGGCGCGCTGGGAGCGCGACCCAGATTTCGACGATCGTGTGGCGCGGCTGAAGACGTTTCGCGATCACATGGCCGTCCACCTAGACCTCGATCCTGGCGTACTGTGCTCGCGAGATCGCATGGAAGCAGCGGCGCGCCGCAATCCGAAGCATGCGGACGAGCTATTGGAGGTCTCGGAGCTCAGGCGCTGGCAAGTCGAGGTTTTGGGTGAGGGCTTCGTAAAGGCCTTGGCCACGAGCGTCGGTACCTCGACAGCGACAAAAGTGGCCGCACCAGCGACCGAGTCTCCTTACAAGGTGTAGCGTTCGTCATGACCAGACTGTTGACGGCGCGCTACAAATCCGTCACCTGTTGACCGTGCGCAACGCCTCTCGGTCGCTCGAAAGCCGTTTCTAGTTGAGCTTGCTGAGCTACGAAGTGAGTGAAATCATTACACGACAACGACTTGTAGTTGCGATAAGAATCGGCCCACCTTATCAAGCAGACGCGGCACGCGGGGTGCTTTGCAGTATGCTGTGAGCGACAATGCACTCGTCGCTGGGTCCCTCTCGCTTCTTCCGAGCCCGACTGACATGCGACCGACTGCTGCAAGATCGTCCAGCGTCAACATCTTCGCCTCTCAGCGTGCGCTGCTGAAGTACTTCGGTATCGCGGCGATTGTCGCCGCTGTCGACTTGCTTTCGAAGTTTTTGGTCGTGCGGTTTCTTGGAATTGGAGTGGCGCTGCCTATCTCTGAGCGATTGGCACTGTTTGTGACTTTCAACACCGGGTCGGCCGGTGGTGTGCTCATTGGCCCTTACACTTGGCATTTGAACGTGGTTGTTACGACGGTGGCGATGTTGTTGATCACCACCATCGTGCGGCAGTTAGCAGCGGTCGATCCACGCGCGACGATTGCACTCGGCTTCGTGTTGGGCGGCGCTGTAGGCAATTTGTGCAGCATGTTATTTGGCCCCGAGGGCGTCGCGGACTTTTTTGCGATCAAGCTGAACGACGGCAATACGATGATCATGAACGGCGCTGACGCCGCCCTGTGGATTGGCGCGCTCCTACTCATTCCCGTCGTCGCACGATTGCTTCGCGCCATTCGCGCAGAGCGTCGTGTGGGTGCTCTCGCCGCACGCTAACCTCACGGTCTGACTGCTGCTAAAACCCCATGTAGGCGCGCACGCGTGGCTCGATGCGCTCGGGCGTCCAAGGCGGCGACCAGATCAGATTCATCACCACATCAGTGACCCCCGGAATGGTACGCACTTGTTGCTCGGCTTCACCCATAATTTCGGGGCCGGACGGACAACCGGGCGAGGTGAGGCTCATGTCAATGCGAACGACAGAGCCGTCGACCGTGACGTCGTAAACCAGCCCAAGATCAACAATATTGAGATTGAGCTCCGGGTCCTTCACTCGACGCAGGACGAGGCGCGCCTGATCGGCGGTAATGGCACCGCCGTCGTTCTCGACCGGCACTACGACATCGATAGGCTCAGCGTCTGGCGCGAACTCGCCGGTGTGCGACGCATCGGTGGCAGTAAAATCGTCCATACCGAAACATAGCGGAGACGCGAAGCAACTACGACTGCTTCGTCGACTTTCGGACGGGCTTGTGCGCTGCCTTTTTCGTTGGGCGCTTCTTCGTCGCGCCGACTTTCTTCTTCGCAGTGGCCTTGGACGACGCTGCGGACTTGCCCTTCGACGCGCTCACTGATGATCGGCTGCGCTTGGATTTGATCAGCGCGTGTTTCCCAGTGCGCCGAGCCGCCGCTTCCCGTCGTCGCGCTGCCGCACTTTTCGCGCGGCTGGCCCGAAGCGGACGATTCCAGTCTTCGGCGATGTCGGCGCGGAAACTCACCGGCATGGCGAGCACACCATTCGGATCGTCCATCACCGCCAGCGCCGCTGCGTCGGCAAGGTCACTGCGAACATCGGCGATCACCTTGGACGGGCGACGCGCACGCGACGCGTAGACGCGATTGGTGAGAAGAATGACAAACATTTGGCGGTCAGGGTCGAGCCAGAGCGACGTACCGGTGAATCCAGTATGACCGTACGCGCGCTCCGACATGTACTGACCGCAACCCAAATGCCCTTCGCACGTATCCCACCCCAACGCTCGGTGTCCCGCCGCGCGTCGCGTAAACAGCGCAACGGTAGAATCGGCAATGATGCGAACGCCGCTGTACTTGCCACCGTCGAGCAGCATTTGCGCGAACACAGACAAATCGGCGGCGGTACTGAAAAGCCCTGCGTGACCCGCAACGCCACCGAGCGCCCACGCATTTTCATCGTGCACCTCACCGCGCAATGGATATCCACGCGGCGGCGCGATCTCAGTGGGCGCGGTGCGCTGCACATCGGCGACATTTAAACGATAGTGGGTATCGCTCATACCCAATTTCGCGAACACTTCTCGCTCGAGAAACGTATCAAGCGGTTCGCCGCTGACCGCCTCTGCAACGAAACCCAAAATATCGGCGCCGAGGTCGGAATATTCGTAACAATTGCCAGGCGTGCACTGAATGGGTGACGATAGGACCGCGGCGCGCGCTTCGGCCGGTGTGCTCGCAATACGCCACAATTCGCGTCCGGCTGGCAGCCCCGCGCGATGTGTGAGCAAATGACGCACCGTGACTTGATCTTTCAGACCACCGGAAAATGTCGCGAGGTATCGGGATACGGGCGCATCGAGATCAATCTTGCCTTGGTCAAACAACAGCATGATCGCTGTCGTCGTGCCAATCACTTTCGTCAGCGATGCCAGATCGTAAATGCTTTCTTTCGCGGTGACAGCGCTCTTGCCCGACCAGTCCAGCGATCCAAATCCTTTGGACCATACGGCGAAACCTTTCCGTCCCACGACCACTGCGGCGCCAGGATATCCACCGGCGTCAAGACCGCGCTGTACGACGCGATCAATGTTGGTGAGTCGCGTCGACGACATGCCGACGGCAGACGGCTCCCGGGCAGGAAGCCCGATGGACCCGGAGTCAGCAACGGCGAGCAGTAAGGCGGCGACGAGGAACAGAGGCGGCTAACCGGCCAAGGTGGGCGGCACGACACTACGATCTCTAATACAACGGTGCCACACTCGAAGTGTACGCACAACTACCTAATCCACGATTCTTCGAAGATAAGGCAACCCGTGGGCCGTATCTCGTGACAGATTCGATGGAACCCATGGAAACCGACACCACTATCGTTCGCCGAGCTATCGAAGGTGATGAGCGCGCCATGCGCATGCTGTGGAATCAGCATTCGCGACATGTCGACGCCGTTGTCTATAGACTCGCCGGAGAATCCGATCTTGCCGAGGACATCGCGCAAGAGGTGTGGATTCAGATTTTTCGTGCGCTACCGTCGTGGCGTGGTGACGCGAAGTTCAGTACGTGGATACACCGCGTGGCCGTAAATCGCACGCTGAACGCATTGCGGAGTGCGCGACGAACATCGGCGATCGAAACCAACATTGACGAAAACTCGGCGAGTGTTGAGCAGGATGGAGAGCACACCATGTTGGCGGCTACCATCGATGATGCGGCGCGACAATTATCGCCAGGCGCGCGCACGGTCTTTCTCTTGCACGATGTGGAAGGCTACACGCACGAAGAGATTGCGACCGCGTTGGGCATTACGAGTGGTGGATCCAAATCGCAACTCTTTAAAGCGCGCGCGAAACTACGTCGATTGCTCGCGCCGCTGATCGACCGGACGGACGCCAGCGCGCAAGAACGCAGTAATACGAGAAGCTACGGGACGGGTCATGTCACTCGATATGCAACAGGCCATGCAGCACCTTGATCCGGAGCGGCTTGCCGCCTTCGACCACGACGCGCCCTCGGTGGACGAACTTGCGCATCTCGCATCGTGTGCGGCGTGTCGCAGCGAACGCGATGCATTTACGGCGCTTGGCCTGTTGACGATGCGTGACGCGGTTCCGCGACTAACGGAGTGGGACGCCCTTGCTACCGCATTGCGCGCGGACGGGCTGCTGACACTTGCGCCGACCGCCGCAGCGAGCGTGCGGACGTCACGTGCGGTGATGCGACCATGGCGTCGTGTTGCGGCTGCCGCTGCGGTATTGGTGGGAGGCGCGATGGCCGGGCGTGTGTCTGCGGGTGCTTCCGCGCTGCCGTTCATCGCGCGGAGCGCGGACAGCGTTCGGGCCTCGGTGCGTGCAGTATCCACCGGCGTTGGTGACACTTTCGTCTCGGTTGGGCAGGCCACCGACGTCTTGCGCAGCGCGCAGCGCAACTACGAAAACGCTTCGCTCTGGTTGGCGGCGAACGACACGACCGTACGTTCGTCCGATGTGTATCGGGCGCGTTTAGCGGCGTTGGATCAAATGATGACGGCGTCGCGTGCAGCACTACGTGATGCGCCGCAAGACCCTGTGCTCAATCACTACTATCTCGCGGCATATACGGCGCGCGAGGCCACGCTACAACAGCTCGGCGGCACCTTACCTGTCGACAAGACCATCGAAGGTTACTGAGGGCGGATCATGCAACTATTTCTGCAACCAATCCTAAAACATTCCTTCGTGGCGCTCGTGCTGACGCCGGTGGTGCTCGCGGCGCAAGAGTCGCGCGTGCACGTGACGGTCAACCACGCGTGCTCGCAGTTGGCATCGTCGCCAACCATGCTGATGCAAGGACCGGAAGGACGCGCGTTATTGCGTTTCAAGCGCGAGCTCGACGGCGCGATGGAAGTGGTGGTACAGCGCTCAGACTCCAATCGCCACGTGGACATCAACCGCTTGGTGCATGCGCAACGCGACGTGGATTCGTTGATGCAAATCGTTGTGCGATACAAACGTGCCGATGGAATGATGTCCGACACCGTAGACCGCGACATGCGCGTGTTCGTGCGAATGATGGACAGCAGTACACGGTCAAGCGCGCCCAACGTCGAGGCAGCCATTCGCACGATGCAGCCGCACATCACGGCGTTTTCCGACGAGGCGCGCTCACGGTTGCCATCGCGATTGGCCATGCCTACCGGCTACGTCGGCATGCACTTGTCGGAGTCGAAAATTATGATCGTGTCGGCCACCGGCGCGATGATCAATTACTGCGATTATCCCGTTGTCGAGTCGGTGGATCCGAGTTCGCCTGCCGAAAAAGCAGGGCTTACGGCGGGTGATACCGTGCTCGCCTACAATGGAAATGATGTACAAAAGGTGCCGGTAATTTACAACGAGATTTTTGTGGCGGGTCAGACGGTGAAAATGCGCGTGAAGCGCGCGGGGAAAGTGCGCGAGCTCAACGTGGTGGTCAGCGAGCGGCGCGATGCTCGCACCCAATTTTTCATATCGGGTCAAGCGTCTGGGGATCGCACATGGTTCTCAGTGAATCCCCGTTTTCCATTGCCGTCACCTGACGCGATGACGACGAACAGCAGCATGGGGCTCATTGCGGGCGCACAGATGTCGGTCATTGACGATGAATTCGCCCAGAGTCTCGGCGTCGAACCTGGCGTGCTCATTATTCGCGTACCGCTTGGCACGGCCGCGGCAGAAGCGGGACTTCGTGGGGGCGAAATCATTCGTGCGGTGAACGGCACTCCCATCCGTGATCTGTCGCTGTTGCGACGTGCGTTTAGCACGCCCAGCGCACGCGAAGTGAAGTTGACGGTGACCGGTAAGACGACGGGGACGCGGGTAGTGGCCGTAAAGTTGGGGAATAGGGAATGAACACCCGTCCAACCCCTACTCCTTGGTCGTGCCCGCCGGCATCGAGTACAACAGGCGCGCCGTTGCGCGATCGGCGTCTGACAATTCGCGCACATGTACGTGTGCGGCCATAATGTCATCCGCAGTACGTGAGTGATCGAGGCCGAGCAAGTGGCCGACCTCGTGCATGGCGATCGCGCGCATTTGCGGTGCGGTGACATTTCCGCCACCGGGATGTGAGAGTGCCAATTCGATTTCACCGCTCACGAGCCACCAGCTGACGTCGCGGCTCCAAACGGTTTTGCCGCTGATTCCGTTTGGAAAACGTTCGATGAATCGCACGTGTACGTCAGCGGTGGCTGAATCAGCGATAAAATCAAATCGTATAGGAATGCCGACCGCGACCCACGCTTGAAAGGCATCGCGCACCGATGTTGTGAAGTCGGCGTTCGATCCGCGAACACGCTCAGGTGCAGCAATCCATATTCGGAGTGGATGCGATACGCGGTTGGGCCATCGCGTGATCGCCGAGTCACGTTCGACAAGCAGTTCGGCGATGTAGGTCCCGGCCGCACCCCGTGCAATGCGTTGTCGCAAGTCGCGTGCGCTGATGCTACGCGTCGGTCGATTGGCGTCGGGCGCAGCGGCAACGCGACGTACCTCGGGTCGTGTGGTGCCAAACGATTCCATCGTCGCAACGGCGTTCGGGCTTGACGCCGTTGCGATCGCACCAGCAGAGACGCTGAGTATCACTCCGCGACGAACTCCGAGTGTTTGTCCACCAATAAAACAAGCTAGTCCCACGACGCACGCGAGGAGCAGCGATTCGGCAACCTTCATAAACACGCGAGGGTAGCGGTGGCGGCTTCTCTCGGAAGTCGTCCTGCGCAGTGTGAGCAACACCGCAGGAGCAGGACGAGTCGCGCGCGTGGTCCGTCACGCGGCTACGTAATGACGGTGGGCGCTGTGCGGCCGGTTCTCGCCACTAATTCCGACAATTCCAATGCCGCGTCGACGAGTGGCTTCAGCGCCGTTTGTACATCACGCGCGAGATGCGAAGGCCCTATTTCGTACGATTCGACGTATAGGCGCAGCGTCGCGCCTGCAGTTCCTGTACCGGACAGTCGGAAGATGATGCGTGATCCATCGTTGAGTAACACGCGCAGGCCTTGGTGTTCGCTCGTGGTGCCGTCGATCGGATCGTGATACGAGAAGTCGTCCGCGTGCGTGACGATGCGATTGGCAATTGGTGTTTGCACGAGCGACGGCAATCGATCGCGCAGGTGCGTCATGAGTCCGTTGGCCGCGTCGGTCGGTATTTCTTCGTAGTCGTAGCGCGTGTAGTAATTGCGTCCAAACTTTGTCCAATGCTCGTTGACGATTTGCTCTACCGACTGCTTACGTGCGGCGATGATGTTCAGCCAGAAGAGTACCGCCCACAGTCCGTCTTTCTCGCGCACGTGGTCGGATCCAGTGCCGAAGCTTTCTTCGCCGCAGAGGGTGATACGACCCGCGTCCAGCAAATTGCCGAAAAATTTCCAGCCGGTGGGCGTTTCAAAACACTCAATGTTGAGTGCGCGTGCCACATGGTCGACAGCTCGGCTTGTTGGCATAGACCGCGCGACTCCTGTTAGTCCGCGCGCATAGCCAGGCGCGCATTTCGCGTTCGCGGCGATCACGGCCAAGCTATCCGATGGTGTCACGAAAAAACGTTGACCGAGAATCATATTGCGATCACCATCACCATCGGACGCGGCTCCAAAGTCCGGTGCGTCGTCGCCAAACAGTTCCTCGACCAACGCATGTGCGTACGTCAGATTCGGATCGGGATGTCCACCACCAAAATCCGTCAGTGGCTCACCGTTGATCACGGTGCCGTGCACGGCGCCGAGTCGACGCTCCAGAATTTCGATCGCATATGGTCCGGTAATCGCGTGCATGGCGTCGAAGCGGATGCGAAATCCGCTTGCGATGAGCGCGCGAATGGCCGCAAAGTCGAACAACGATTCCATCAGTTCGGCATACGCGGCGACAGGATCTACGACGTGGATGTGCAATGCGTCGATGGTTTGTACGCCAATGGTGTCGAGTGAAACAATCGGTAAGTCGGCGATGCGATACTGGGTCAGCGTGGCCGCGCGTCCAGCGACCGCATTCGTAAACGACTCTGGTGCCGGTCCACCATTCCCGATGTTGTACTTGATGCCGAAGTCGCCGTTCGGGCCGCCGGGATTATGACTCGCAGAGAGAATAATTCCACCTGCCGCCCCCTGTCGAATCAGATGTGATGCGGCTGGTGTGGAGAGCCATCCGTGTTGACCAACCACCACGCGCGTGACGCCATTTGCTGCGGCCATGCGCAGTATGGTTTGTACCGCTTCGCGATTGAGATATCGACCGTCGCCACCAATCACCAACGTTGTGTCCCGCTCGAGCGACGCGACGTCGAACAACGCCTGCACAAAGTTTTCGAGATAGTGCGGTTGTTGAAAGACCGTTGAGCGCTTGCGAAGTCCGGACGTGCCGGGCTGTTGATCAGCGAAGGGCGTGGTCTGAATGGAAGCCATGGTGGGGAATAGGGAACAGGGAGGACGGCGTCGTGCAGGAACTAAACGGACGGTGAGCGACTAAATGTCGCAACCGAACGAGACAAAGACACCCTTCGTTGCGAGACGTTGTGATGAGCGTGCTGCCGTTGTACGTCGTGGTCTTTGCAGGTGGCGTGCTCACCATACTAAGCCCGTGCATCCTGCCGGTGCTACCGTTCGTCTTCACGCGCGCGGCGCGACCGTTTTTGCGCGAAACACGACCGATGCTCGCGGAAAAAAATTATTGCGTCACAACCACCGTCGCGACCGCCGGTCTCGACGCCAGACGAAGCTATGTGAAGGCGCTACATGCGATTAAAAGGTCTAGTCGTGATAGGTGTTGGCCCGCTGCGTACATCGTCGACAAGCAGAGGCAGTTGGTCAACGGACGGGCCGAGGCATCGGGCACGCACGAAGAACTGTTATCACAACGCGGTCGATGTGCGGAGCTGTTCGAATTGCAAGCGGCGCGCTATCGGTGAGTACGCACGACTAGTTACCAGCCGATGTAACGTGCCACAAATCGCCGATCAATAGCGCGCTTCAATTGTAGCGCCCAGCGCGAATCACTCAGCATACCGCGCCAGCGCAACAGGGCCCGTCCGTCGGCCGTGTCGAGAATGAACATCGTGTGACGTTGCGGCGTAAAGGCGCGGACTCGACCCAGCGTGTTGCCGGTCACGCAGCGTAGGTTATGGGCGAGCACGGCGCCACCACGAACCGCGTATACGCCGGATCGAGTTACCCACGGCGAAGCCACGTGTGAGACGCAATCGCCAGCGCCCCACAAGGCGTCACCGTTTACGGCTCGAAGCGTCGCATCAACCGCTAAAAATCCCTCGGCGTCCGTCGCGCACTGTGAAGCCAGAAAAAGTGGAGGTGCCGCAGCGCCCGTGAGCCACAACGTAAGCTCACTGGCGATACTGCGTCCGTCCGATAGCTGCACGTCGCGCGCCGTTACACGCGTCCCGGTCGCACTCGTTTCGACGCGCACCCCTCGAGCTGCGAAGCGGGCGACAATGCGACTCGACATGCGCGTGCTGAATTCGGGCAAGAGTCGCGGCGATGCGCTGAGCATGGTCAGCGACAACGTGCGATTGAGCGTGTGTGCGCGAGCCAGCAGTGCTAAAGCGAGTTCGCAACCCGCCGCTCCACCGCCCACGACGCAGCACGACAACGGCGCGCCCTCGGAACGCGACGTAAGTAGGTCGGTCACTCGTTCCAACAACGCATGCCAAGCGCCAAGCGGGCGCGTCGCATACGCGTAGTCGTGAACACCTGGCAGCTCTTGCCCCGTAGACACCGCACCAATGTCCACCGAACACCAATTGCCGTCGATTGATGCATTGTCTGCGAGTACGTGCGCATCGATGTTCGTCACCGCAATGCGATGGACGGTCCCTTCGACAAATTGCGCACCAGCGGCACGGCACAGGGCCGCAAGGTCAATGCTCAGCGCACGCTCGGTGACCGCACCACGCAACTGCGCTGGCATCATCCCCGAATACAGCTGCTGCGCATCGGGCGACACGAGTACAAGCTCACCGTCAAACCGACGTTGCGCCGCAGACCGCAAGACCTCAATGTGCGCGTGTCCGCCGCCAATCAGAATCAGTCGGCGGGTCGCGCTCACAAGGCGATCGCGTTGAAATTCAACCAAGCCATCGAAAATATCTGGCGAACAGTGACTTGACCATTGGGGTGAGCTTGCGTCGTCGCCAAGCGTCCGCGCTCCTGCGCAACATTTCGCCTTGCGTCGGATAGGGATGCATGGTGCGACCAATTGCGCTGAGACCAAGTTTGGCCGTCATCGCCAACACCACTTCGCCAATATTTTCACCCGCATGTTCGGCCACGATGGTCGCGCCGAGAATGCGATCAGTTCCTTTCGCGATCACGATGCGACAAAATCCCTCAGTCTCATCGTCCAGTCGTGCGCGATCAACGTCATGCAAGGGCACCGTCACGATATCCGTCGGCACACCACCCGTGCGTGCATCGTCTTCCAACATTCCCACGCTGGCCACTTCGGGACTGGTGAACGTGACTCGCGGCGTCACCAGCGCGCTGGCTTTGCCGCGTCCAAAGAACAGCGCGTTCTGCACAACGAGCCGCGCCTGAAAATCCGCCGCATGCGTGAACTGCAGCGGTGAGCACACATCACCAACGGCGTAAATACGGCGATTCGACGAACGCAATCGATCATTTACGTGCACGCCGCGCGTTGCATCGAACGTTACGTGCGCCGCGTCCAGTCCAAGGCCATGCACGTTTGGGGTACGGCCAACTGCCAGCAACAGCGCATCCGTCGTGAGCGTCTCCGCAACATCGCCATATCGCACATCGAGGTGAACAAGCAATCCGCCATTCGTGACTCGCTCAATCTGCACATCGTGCAATACTCGAACGCCATCGCGCGCGAGCGCGTGCTCAACCACTCCCGCTGCATCAAACGACTCGCGCGGCAGGAGTTGCGCACCACGATTCAGTAGCGTTACACGAGTGCCCAGTCGCACGAACGCCTGCGCCAGCTCGCAGCCGATTGGCCCGCCGCCAACAACGACGAGATGCGTCGGTCGTTGGGTGAGCGAGAAAATAGTCTCGTTGGTGAAAAACGGGAGGTCGGTGAGGCCGACAATCGACGGCACCGTGGCCCGCGCACCAGTCGCGATCACACCACGACGAAACACGAGTCGGTGCTCGCCCACGAGCACCGCATCGTCCGCAACAAAAAGACCATCACCAAGAAACACATCAACACCAAGGTCGCGAAAACGAGCGGCGCTATCAACGGGCGAAAGATCTGCGCGCAATTTGCGCATGCGTTCCATTGCAGCGGAAAAATCGCCGTCGCCGTGCGCCTGCGGTCCGCCAAAACGTGCCGCCGCCGTACGTGTCTCGTGCCATGAGCGCGCCGCTCGAATCACAGCCTTCGACGGCACGCACCCCACATTGAGACAATCACCACCCATGAGATGGCGCTCCACGAGCGCGACGCGGGCGCCGAGTCCGGCAGCAGCAGCAGCGGTCACAAGTCCGCCCGTACCGGCGCCGATCACCACCAGATGGTAGCGCGCGGCGGGCGCGGGATTGACCCACGACGGAGGCTGGACTTGCTCGCGCAAGCGTTGATCATGCGCGCTGTCTGTGAGCAGTGTGGGAACGGTTCCAACACGAGTCAGCACGTTCATTGTGCTTGCTCCGATTCAGCGAGCGCGCGACGAGCGACCCGCGTAACGAGGGTGGTTACAGCGATGGTGGCGAGTAGACCGAGCACGAGCACCGCATAGTAGCCCGCATCGCGGACTGGTGCGCCGCCACCCGCCACCGCCGCGACATCACCCGCAAGCTTGCCGTAATACACATACAACACGGTGCCGGGCAACATGCCAACGGATGCGATGACGTAGTCGACCAATCGCACTCGCGACAATCCCAGCGCGTAATTGAGCAGCGAAAACGGAAAGATTGGCGAGAGCCGCAGCAAAAACACAATTTTACGCCCGTTGTGCGCGATGGCCTGATCCAACGCGCGAAAGCGCGCGTTCCCGGCCAAGCGTCGCTCGACAAACCCGCGCGCGACATACCGCGAGACAAGGAACGCGGCCGTCGCGCCAAGCGTTGCTCCGATTAACACGTAGGCCACGCCCAAACTGAGTCCGAAGATGGCGCCGGCTGCCAACGTGAGCAGAGAACCAGGAACGCCTACGACCGCCGCGACCACATAACCGCCGATGAAGACAATTGGGCCGAGCGCCCCCAACTCATGGACCCAGTTGGCAAATATGGGAACGTATCGTGCCCCAAACCGACCGAAGAGTACGAGTGCGAAAAGCGCGAGTGCCGCGATGGCAAGCATGCGCATTCGGCGCGGCGTGCTCGTCGGCGTTGACGTGATGAGTGGCGGCATGGCGGTAAATCAGGAGGTGGAAACTTCGGCTTCTAAGTGGCGTTGGCGCCGCGTCCCTGCAGAAATCTGTATGCAAACGAGTGGCGTAGTATCCGTAACTCTTACCAATTAGACCATGCCTCTCGGTTTCCGGCTTTTCGCGCACAGGGTGCGCATTCTTGGCCTTGCGGCTTGCAACGCGGGTGTCATGGCCGTGTCCCTGCCCGCGTTGACAACGCTTTCTGCGCAATCACGTCCCATGGACCATTCCGCATTTGACGCGCTTCTGCACGCCAACGTGAGCCGCGGTATGGTGGACTATGACGCCTTCGCGAAGGCGCCAGAGTTTAAGGCGTATCTCGCCCAATTGTCCGCGACCGATCCGGCGACGCTGGCACGCGCTGACCAGTTGGCGTTTTGGATCAACGCGTATAACGCGTACACGATTCAGCTGATTAACGCGCATGGTGAGCGCGAATCGATTCGCAATATCAACAAAAGTTATGGTGTCGTCAAAGCGTATGGACCGTGGAAAGAAAAGCTGGCGATAGTTGGCGGGAAAGCCTACGGACTTGACGACATTGAACAGGATATCATTCGGAAACGCTATCTAGAGCCGCGCATTCATTTCGCGCTGGTGTGCGCCGCGATGGGTTGTCCGCCGTTGCGCAGCGAAGCGTATGTCGGCCAAAAAATCGATGCGCAGCTCGATGAACAGGCGCAGATATTCTTGCTGAAGTCACCCACGAAAAATCGTGTTGACGTCGCGTCAAAAACGTTGTATGTCAGTCCAATCTTTGTTGAGTTTCGCGACTACATCAAAGATTTTGGTGGCTCAAACGCGACGGTCGGCAAGTTTATCGCAACATTTTATCCGGCTGGTCCAGTGCGCGACCTGCTCAACAGCGGCGCGTTCACAGTATCCAAGACAAACTACGACTGGTCGTTGAACAGCAAGGCGCACGCGGAGAAGAAATAGTGGCTGGCGCAATGGCTCGCGTCCCGCAACTGTACCGTATCGCGCGCAAACCGGTTGGCGATGAAGCGCGGCGGCTGCTTAACGCGAATTGGGACGCACTCGCCCCGTCGATGCGGGTGCCGCAACAGATGTTCGGCAAGCAGGGCAACGGCTGTGGCGCCACCATCGGTGCAATGCCGCGTTGCGACTTTGCATGCCGCGGCTGCTACCTCAACGCGGACGCCAATAAAATTCCGGCCGAGTCGGTGAGCGCGATCAAGGCGCAGATGCGTGCGTTGCGACCGGTGTTGGGCAACGCAGGCAACTTACAACTGACCGACGGCGAGGTCACGCTCCGTCCGGTTGAAGAGATCATTGAATTGCTGCGGTACGCGCAGTCACTCGGCCTCATTCCGATGTTGATGACACATGGCGATTCGTTTCGTCGTCGTCCGGGACTGCTTGAACAGTTAATGGTGAAAGGCGGACTCATTGAAGTCAGCATTCACGTGGACACAACGCAGCGAGGTCGCGTTGGTGAACAATGGCGCCGTGCCAAGACCGAGGCGGATCTGAATCCATTGCGCGAGGAGTTTGCGCGCCTGATTCGCGACGCGCAGCGCAGCACGGGCCTGCCGCTGCGCGCAGCGACGACGATGACCGTCACGCGCGACAATTTACACGGCGTGGCTGACGTGGTGCGCTGGCTCACACATAACACCGACGCATTTCGACTGATCAGTTTCCAACCCATCGCGCAGGTCGGTCGCACTGAAGAAGGATATGGCGGTGGCGTTGATGTTGAGGCCTTGTGGGACCACGTTGCGGATGGCCTGAACGTGGCGGGTGGTGCGACGCGTATGGCAGAGATGGGTGTCTGGTTTGGGCACCAGTCATGCAATCGCATGGTGAATGGCGTGGTGATGCATGCCGTCAATCGCGAGCCGGTCTTTCATGCGGTCCGTGATTCGGCGTCCTCGACCGACGTGCGTGTGGTCGACGGCTTCCTGCAACGTTTCGGCGGCATATCGTTTCGCTTGGACTCCGCGAGCGAGCGCGTCGCGCGCAGCGTCGGTATTGTCGTCGCCTCCCCTGCATTCATTTTCCGAAGCGTGCTCGCCTTTGCTCGGCAGTGGACGCAGCGGGCGGGGGCCGGGTCATCATGGCGTGGTGCGTGGCGCCTGTTGCGCGGCAAGGCGCGTATGACCCCACTCGTATTAGTGAGTCATCACTTCATGAACCGCGATCAATTATCGTCGCCTGAGGGACAAGAACGACTATCGCATTGCGTCTTCAAGGTGCCAATCAACGACCAGATGTTGTCGATGTGCGAAGTCAACGCACTTGGCGTTCGCGAACAGTACTACACAGAGCTCGCGAACGCCGGTTGACGCAGTGCGCGCTTAAAACGCTGAACGTGGTCTAGCGCTTGGGTTTCGGCGCAAGTTTTTGTTCAACTTTGCCGAGCGCCTGCTGCGCTTTGCCTTTGAGTTGTTCGCCTTTGCCTTTCATCTGTTGACTCATGTCACCGGTGAGCTCAGCCGCGGCGCTACGTACGCGGCCTTTGCCTTCCGTCACCGCGCCGTCGACGCGATTTTTCGCGCCTTTGTCGTTCATGTCCGACATGTCATGACTCCTTCCCTAGAATGGTCGCGTGCCCGGTCAAGTAGATCGGGTCGGCGTGGTGGACGCCGCGAGCGCGCTGGGAGCAAAATCTAGGCCGAATCAAGATGGGGCGCGAATCCTACGAACGAAGAAAGTGTTCGTGTTATACGCGATTCCTTTCTGAAATTGGTCGTGCACATATCCTCCGATCACTTTGGCTTTTCGTACTCCTCCGTCGGCATCTTGAATGCTTTCACCAGTTTGGCATCCCCCTCAATGCCCAGCACTCGCTGCGCCACATAGTCACCGACGACTGGACCAAACTTGAAGCCTTCGGCCTGACCAACGCCCGCAATCCATGCGTTGTGCGCATCAGGGAGCCGATCAATGATGAAGTTCTGGTTCACGCTCGATTCGTAGTGGCATGATCGCGTCTCAATGAGTGGCGCTTTCGCCAGCGTTGGGAAACGGAGCGTCACGAATCGACGGGAACCCTCGATGCGTTCCTGACTGGCCCAACGCGTGCTTGTATCCGGATCCCCTTGTAGGGGATCTACGGGCGGTGCTGGTGGCGACACGGCTGGCTTAGCCGCAGCGACTGGGGTGCCCGCCACGATCGGTGGCGTCGGCGGTGCGGGTGGTGCAGGTGGTGCAATGGCACCGCGCACCCGAAAGCCGCGCGCGTCCACCGGCAATACTGGCCAACCCGTCACGCCCGGAAAGTTAAAGCTGGGCAGATTGGGATATGTGAACCGTGTGTCACCTTCGGGTACGCCGAAGTAGCACACATACCCCAGCGGCACGCGCATGCGATTCTCCATCAGCGCCGGAAAGAGTTTTTTCAACCATGGGCCGCATGCGAAGACATACGCATCTCCGCGAATGGTTGTGCCGTCATCCATGACGACGCCGTCGAGTTGACCATTGCGGATGGATCCTAAATGGGCTCGACCGACGACCAATTTGACGCCCATGGATTGGCCAATCGCCGCCACGGCCTGCGTGCTCGCTCGAGCGCGCACCACACCGGCATCGGGCTCGGTGATGGCGATTGTGATGTCGTCCGCACCAATCACCGGCCAGCGTTTGCGCACCTCAGCGCCATTGATCACTTCGTGCTTCACGCCATTGGCTTTCCACAGATCGATCGTGTTCTTAATAAAAGGTTCGTCGGCCGCACGCATGATGACGTCGCCCGTTTCATGAAAGAATTTCGTTTTGAACACCGGACCCCACTCGGCTTCGAAGAGGCGCCAGCGTTCTAACGCGCTACGTGCCCACGGCGTCCACAGTTCGCCAACGGCGCGATCACCATACGATGAGCGCACGCCGCGAGTCTCATCGCCGCTCGTTGAACGGGAGTTGCCCGCCCCGTACGCATCAATGAGAGTGACGCGCGCGCCACGTGCGCGCAGATGATAGGCAGTCCATCCGCCCCACGCACCCGCGCCGATGACCACCACGTGCCCAACGCCGCTGTCGCGAGCGCGCCGCTGTGATTCGATGCCTTGCACGGGCGCCGCGTGCGCAAACGTGCTGCCTGTGGCGCAGCCAGTGGCCAGTAGCGCGCCAGCGCCGACACCGGCGATTTTAAAAAATTCACGTCGAGCAATGGCGTCGGCGTCGGGCGTTTCAACGTCGGACGGAACGCGGTCGTACTTCATAATGGTTAGTGGCTGAAGGGTTCGCGCGAAGATGCGAGTCGAGAACACCGACCGCAATCGTTGCACGCTCCCAGTCTTCCGGCATATCCGTTGCGGTAGCGTCTACGCAAGGCATTGCCAGCCACCTGTCGCTTCCCCACGTTCAGATCATGCCCACCAGGATTCCTATTCGGCGTCGATTCCGACGCATCAGCCTTGTCATCACGCTTTTGGCAGTACCGGCCGTGGGTGCGCAGCCCCCAGTCACAGCGGTTGTCAGCGGCGCGTTTACCGACGAGCAGGCGGCGCGAGGTGAAAAGATATTTGGCGGCAAGTGTGCCGAATGTCACGAGAAAAAGGACGTGACCAATCCTGACTTTCGAAAGAAGTGGAACGGTCGCACCGCGAGAGATTTGTATGAGCTGATACGTACAACGATGCCGGACGACAATCCGGGATCGATGACGCCCGATGAGTACCTCGACATCGTGACGTATTTACTCAAGGTCAATGGACTACCGTCCGGCACGACCTTGTTAGTTGCGGATTCGACGATGCTTAGCGCCACCAAGCTGGATTTCCCACCTTCCGCAGCGCCACCATCGCAACGCTGATCACCAAACGCCGACTCGTCTTGGGACACTGCTGCGTATTTTTTCGTAGCACTCCGTCCCAAACGTATTGACAGTGAGATATGGTTACCGTACCGTGACGCGTCCGAGCGAATGCCGTTGATGGCGGTCGGTTCGAGTCATGCTTTTTTGATCTATCCCGCCAGCACGTCGTACCACCAGACTCCGCGCGCCTCGCGTGCGTGACTCTCCTCTCTTCGCTCATCGTCGAGCGCGATTGCGCTCGCTCCACACGATGTACCCAGCGTTGGTGACCGCAAATCCACGTACGTGGTTGCGTGCATAACGGCTGTTGTTGGTTCCGACCACATCGCGGTGGTCGGTACGCGTTCCTGCCCAGGGGAGTAACCAGATGCATATAGGTCGGCTGGTCCAAGGAGTGACACGCACTACGCGTCGTGTGCTACGGCACTGTTGGAGTACAGGTGTGCTCGCAATTGTTGGTTTGACAGTCGTCTCGTCGACTCCGGTCTTGGCGCAAGCGCCGGGATCAGTCGCTGGGCGCGTGACGGACGTGGCCACGGGCGCGCCGGTATCGGCGGTGCGCGTGTTGGTGAGCGGCACACAAAACGGTGCGCTGACGGGCGACGATGGTCGCTTCACATTGCGAATTGCCAACGCTGGCGCGATTGAGCTTGAGATCTCTCGCATCGGCTATGTCGCCAAGCGTGTGCCAGTTACAGTCGTCGCCGGACAACCGGCGGCGGTGAATATCACAATTGCGCAGGCGCCATTCTCGCTTGCGGCGGTTGTCACGACCGTCACGGGTCAGACCAAGAAAGTGGAGCTCGCGAACGCCACTACGCAGATCAACGTCGGCGCAAAGCTCGCCGACCTCCCCGTTACGAACATGGGAGGATTGCTGTCAGGCCGCGCCTCGAGCGTACAAGTCGTCTCAACGGGCGCGACGGGCACCGGTTCACGTATTCGTATTCGCGGCCAGAACTCGCTCTCGCTCAGCAACGATCCGATCGTCGTCATCGACGGTGTACGTGCGACGTCCACGACCAACAATGGTATCGGCGTTGGTGGATCGGGAGCGTCTCGGTTGGACGACATCAACCCGGCGGAGATCGAGAATATCGAAATCATCAAGGGTCCGTCGGCCGCAACGCTGTACGGCACTGAAGCGGCCAATGGCGTTATTGTCATTACCACCAAGCGTGGCAAGTCCGGCGCAACGAAGTACAACGTGTCGGTAGAAAACGGTGTCATCACCGACCCGAATACCTATCCTGAGCTCTACTCGCTCTGGGGGAAGACGGGCACGTCGACCGTGTCGAACATCTGCTTGCTGACCGCCGTCTCAAGTGGCGCGTGCAAAGCGGACTCGCTATCACATGGCGACGTACTCAACATCAAGGGGCTGTCGCCGATTGATCAAGGCGCCCGCCAGCAGTACAACTTCCAAGCATCTGGCGGCAACGACCGCACGCAGTTTTTCGTGTCAGCGCAGACGGAAAATGAGACCGGTACATATAAGATGCCTAGCCGTGAAATAACGCGTCTGCTTGCGTATCGCGGTGTCGATGCGTTGCCGTCCAGCCAGATTCGTCCGAATGCGCTCGCGCGCAACAGTCTGCGCGCGAACTTGAGCACGCAACTGGCCTCCAACTGGTTTGTGCAAGTGTCGTCGGCGTATGTCAACAGCAACACACGTTTGCCGCAAAACGAAGACAACTCGAACGGTTTGATGGTGAACGCGCTCGGGTCGACGTGGCGCCAAGACTTGGTGGATGCCGTGAGCGGTGACTCGCTCAAGGGATATCGCGCGTTCCAAATGGGCGATGTGCTCTCGCAGACCACAACGCTTGGCATTAACCGCTTCATCAATAGTGTCGCGACGCAGTATTCGCCGTTCAAGTGGCTGGCAACGCGCGCCACGTTTGGTTCGGACTATACCGCACGCGGCGAACTGTTCCTGTCGAAAGTTGGAGAAGGACCGGCAGCCGGAACGACGCGTACCGGAAATATCACGAGCCAACAGGCGGGCATCAACCAACAGTCCTCCGACCTCGGTGCCACTGCCACATGGCAAGTGCTTGGCTGGCTGAACGCGAAGTCGTCGGTCGGCATGCAGTACATTCGCGCAGCTATTAACAGCACCACCGGCACGGGCATTGGTTTGCCGCCTGGTGGCGTGACCGTTTCTGCTGCAGCAACGCGCTCCAGCACGCAAACGCAAAGCGAGAAGCGCACCCTCGGCTATTATGCCGAAGAGGTCGTGAGCGTCAACGACAAACTATTCTTGACGGCTGGCGTGCGTCGTGATGCGGCAAACGCCTTTGGTAAGAACTTCAACGCGGTGTACTACCCGAAGTTCGGCGCGTCGTGGGTCGTCTCGGACCAAGCGTTTTTCCATAAGCCCGACTTCATTAACTCGCTGCGTCTTCGGGGCACGTACGGCGCCTCGGGACAGATTCCGGGAGCGACGGACGCTGTGCGATTCTACAATCCCGGCCCCACGACGCTGCCGAACGGCAGTGACACACCGGGCGCGTCGCTTGGTTCGTTGGGCAATGCGTTACTCAAGCCCGAATTCTCCGCCGAAACTGAAGCGGGTTTCGACCTGACGATGTTCTCGAGTCGCACAAATATTGAAGTCACGTCGTACAACAAGAAGACCACCGACGCGCTCATCAGCCGTGGCATTGCACCATCGCTGTCCGGCTTGACGAGTCAGTTCGCGAACATCGGCAATATCCAGAACACGGGTATTGAAATGACGTTCAACCAAAAGGTGATCGATCGCAATTCCATCGCGATTGATTTTGCGCTGAGTGCGTCGACCAACAAGAACCGTTTGCTCAAGTTGGGCGAAGGCGTGTCACCGATTGCGACGGGTAATCGTAACACGCAGCGCAACCTGCCCGGCTATCCGCTGTACGGGTTGTGGGATAAGAACTACACGTATGCCGATGCGAACGGCGATGGCATCATCACGCTCAACGAGATGAAGTTCACGGACACGACCGTGTTCCAAGGCGCGACCTTCCCGCAACGCGAGATGGCGTTCACGCCCTCCATCGAACTGTTCAATCACAAGCTGCGCTTCTCGTCGCAGTTCGATCACAAGTGGAACTTCCTCAAGTTCAACAACACGCTGCGTCACATGTGCATGAACGGTATTTCGTGCCGTGGGCGCTATGATCAGAGTGCACCGCTCGCGACGCAGGCGGCCGCGCTGGCCACATCGCAGTCGGTGTACACGGGCATGTTCGAAAACGGTGCGTTTACGCGGTGGCGTGAAGCGTCGGTGTCGTACGAACTCCCAACAAAGTGGGCCAATGCGGTGCGTGCGTCGCGTTGGAACGTGGTACTCACGGGGCGGAACCTCGGCGTTTCCACCAAATACAGCGGCGTAGATCCGGAAGCGGCGCAGAGCAACAACGATGCGCGTGGTAACGAGGAATACTTCTCGACTCCACCCCTGCGCTACTTCACGCTGCGCATGAACTTCTCCTTCTGAGGCGCGCGACCACATGAGCTTTTACTCTACGGCCCGCCGAGCGCTTCGCCCGGTCGGCACTCTGGCTGCTGCATTCACGCTAGCCAGTTGCTCCAACGACATTCTCAACGTGGGCACCCCCGATGTGCTCTCCTCCGACGTGCTTGGCGGACCGCTCGGGGCGACCACGCTGCGCAACGGCGCACAGCAGGATTTCGTCGTGGGATTCTCAGGAACGCAAGACGGGTTCCTCGTATCCACTGGCAACATGTCCGACGAAATCCAGACATCGGATACGTTCGCAGACCGCTACTTCACCGACGGTCGAAAGCAAAACGAAGTGCTCGGCGGTGCAACGAATACCCTGTACAACGGGTTGCATTTGGCGCGCACTGGATTGACGGCCGCCATCCAAGCGTGGACCAAAGCAAAGTCCGCCACGAACACAACCGTCCGGGATTCGTTGAGCGAGATGTATTCGTTGCGTGGATACGCCGAAGACTTCTTTGCTGAAGCGTATTGCTCCGGCGTGCCATTTAGCTCCACCACTGCTGACGGCACACCGGTCTACGGTCAGCCGCTGACAACCGCGCAGATGTTGGCTATCTCGAGCGCCACGTTCGATACCGCGAACTCGTTAGCCACTGGTGTTTCAGTCAAGAGCCTTGCCGCCATCGGCAAGGCGCGTGCACTGCTGAACCTCGGGCAGTTTGCGCAGGCGGCGGCAGCCGTTTCTGGTGTGGCCACCAACTACAAGTACACGGTGTTTCACTCGATTGCGACGACGCGCCAGCAAAACGGTTTGTTTAACGCGGCGTTTCAGGCCAACTCTCGATACACCGTGGGAACGAAGGAAGGCGTTAATGGTCTCGACTTCCTGACAACGCCGGCCGATCCGCGTGTCCCGTGGTCGCCATCTACGCGTACGGGCTTTAACGCTGACCCGAACTTGCCATTGGAGCTCAAGTATCCGGCGCAGAACTCCAACGTGGTGCTCGCAGATGGCATCGAAGCGCGTCTCATTGAAGCCGAGGCGCGCCTGCAGGGCGCAGCGCAGGCTGATCGCGATGCCGTGTTCGCCAGCTTAAATGCGCTGCGTGCGACGGGCTTTGCTACAGCCATTGCGCCACTGGCCGCTTCTCCGCAGACGCAGGATGCGGCAGTTGATATGCTTTTCAAGGAACGCGCATTCTGGATGTGGCTCACCGGCCATCGCATGGGCGACATGCGCCGTTTGGTTCGCCAGTACAAGCGCGATCAAGCAACGGTCTTTCCGGTGGGCGTGATGCCACTGCGTAAGGGCGAGTCGTTCGGATCAGATGTGAACTTCGTGGTGCCGTTCACGGAGCGCAACAATCCGAACTTCAACGGCTGCATCGACCGCAACCCGTAGTCGTTCGCGGTTGTGCAGCACAACAAAAGGGCACCCGAGATTGGGTGCCCTTTTGTTGTGTGCGGCAGTGCCAATGTTCCGGCGGCGTCGATCGTTTACTAATCCATTCCCTAATCCCTATTCCCTATTCCCTATTGCCCGCCTTCCGCCCCATCTCGACCGCCTTAAATCCTGCATCACCCCAGTTAATCACGAACACGCTGAAGCCTTGTTTCATGCGCATCTCAATGTCCGCCGTGGTCGCGGGATATCCGCATGGCACCTTGAACTCTTTGCACGCAGCCAGGACCTGCTGGATGGCCTCTTCCCAGCCCTTCTCGTCGAGCGTGCGCTTGCCGGCGGCGTCGGTGGTGCTGAACACGCCACGTAGCGTGCCCGCGCCCGGAAACAGCACGCCAATGCCCTTTACTTGCGCGATTTCACGAATGTGTTTGAGCCCCTCTTTACTCTCGACAATCGTAAAATTCACTAACTCGCCCTTGGGGTTTAGGCCGAAGACATCGGCTTTATCCTTGTAGTCTTTCTCGCTCATGCCCCACCGTGCCGGTGCGTCACCCACGTCGTCGGAGCGCGTGCCACCCTTCGCCTTAAAACGCATTGCAGCGAGGCCCGTTTGTACCTCGGCCGCGCTTTCAACGCCGACAAACGTGATGTTGCTCACGCCCAAATTGAGTTGATGACCGATCCGATCGTGCGCCTTCGCAGGATCGGGTGCAATTTCTGGGGTCTTCACAAACAACGGATGCGTGAGGTGAACGTACGGCGTCTTCGACACATTGCCCGCCGCGAAAATGCCCGTCGCAAACTCTGAAAACGCGGGAAGGGCTCCGTCATAATTGCCTTCCATGCTGCCATCGAACACATAGTCGCCCAACGTGTAGCCCACCGCATCTTTGGCGAGCTGCGCGGGGTTCTTCACCGAATCCGCCGGCAACGCCGGCGCACCACGGCCCGCCCGACGATTGCTTGGCGCATACACACCAAAGACCGGCTTCTTCCCTTCCAGCAAGTCAACCACCGGGTTGAAATGACGCTGCGCATGCGCCACAGCGGCTTGACTCATCGTTACGGCCGCAGCCGTCAAAATCCAGCGAACACGCACGGTGTTTCCTCCACGAAGCGTGATGTACGTCCCACGGGCGGGTGAGTGGGACCAAAGGGGCACGAGGCCCAACAGCTGGCAATGATCTTGCCGATACATATGAATACGCGCTCCTCGTCACATTCGCTCCTCGTCACATTCGCTCCTGTACCGGGTCTCATATTTCCAACCTTCTGACTGCCATCCGCGTTCTTTATAAAGAAGTCGCCCGCCTCACTGTTGTTCGCCTCGCTTCGCCTCTCGTCTGATCGATCCCGCCATGAAAGTATTTCTTGTTGCCGGATCCGGCCTGTTGTTAGTGCTTGCCGGCACCGCCGTGTACAACGGCCCTGTTCACATAGAAGGTGCAGCCGCCCGCTTCACGCCAACGTTTGTCGCGAGTCGCATGGTGGTGCCGCCATCGTTGCGCCGCATTCCGCGCATTCCGTACGAGCGAGCGCCACTGCGCCCGGTGATGTCGTCCATCGCGAACACCGTGCTCGATGATGTTGTCAAGAAAAATTGCGCGGGCTGTCACAGCGATTCGCGCAAACTTGGCAATCTCACGCTGCAAAGTTTTAGTATGGCAACGGTGAGCGGTACGCCTGAAATCGCTGAGAAGATGATTGGGAAATTGCGTGCGGGCATGATGCCGCCGCCGGGGAAAACGCGTCCTGCGGGCGACACCCTACCGATGCTCGCGGAATCGCTTGAGCGAATGATGGATGCCAAGGCGGCGCTCAATCCCAACCCGGGCACGCGCACTTTTCAACGTCTGAATCGCCCCGAGTACGAGCGATCCATTCACGATATGCTCGGCCTCGATGTGAATGCTGAAAGCTGGTTGCCGCTGGATACGAAGAGTGCCAACTTCGACAACATCGCCGACGTGCAGTTGCCATCGGCGACGGTGCTCGATGCGTATATGGATGCGGCGAGTGAGATCAGTCGTTTGGCGGTTGGTGATCCATCAGCCGCGATCTCCACGTCGACCTATAAAATTGCGCGACTTGCATCGCAATGGGATCAAGCGGAGGGCGCACCAAAGGGCACGCGCGGTGGTGTGTCGGTGACGCACACGTTTCCAGCCGATGGCGAATACGTGTTCACGATTGCGCTGCACGCGATTCCAACGGGCCAGTTGTACGGGTCGGCGGCACCATTCGATGAAAAGATCGAAGTGTCGGTGAATGGCGAGCGTGTTGCACTGCTCGATGTCGATCGGTGGATGTCGCAAGCCGATCCGAATGGTATGGATGTCAAGACGAAGCCCATTCCCATTCGTGCCGGTGCGCAGCGGATCACCGCAGCGTTCTTGCGCACGTTTGATGGCCCGGTCAATGACAACATCGCGCCGATCGGGCATAGCATCGCCGATACGCAAATTGGTTCGCAGTCGGGCATTACGATTGGTGCGCACGTGCAGAATTTCTCGGTGACCGGCCCGTTCAATCCGACGGGTGTTTCCGAGACGGCGTCGCGGAAAAAGATTTTCACCTGTCGTCCGCTCTCGCCGGCCGAAGCGCGTCCGTGTGCCGAGAGTATTGTGTCGCGATTGGGTGCGCTGGCATATCGTCGACCGCTCGCGGCCAGCGATACCAAAAGCATCATGGCATTTTACGATCAGGGCGCAAAGCTCGGTGGCTTCGAACTCGGTGTTCGCACGGCGTTAGAGGCAGTGCTCGCTAGTCCGCATTTTATTTTCCGAGTCGAAGAAACGCCGACGGCGGCGAAATCTGGTGAGCGGTATGCGGTGAGTAGTTACGATCTGGCGTCGCGTCTTTCGTTTTTCTTGTGGGGCTCGTCGCCTGACTCGACGTTGATTGCGCTCGCGCGTCGTGGTGTGTTGGCGGATACGGCGGTGTTAGTGGCGCAGACCAAGCGCATGTTGGCGGATCCGCGTTCGGAGGCATTAGCAACACGATTTGCCGCGCAGTGGCTGCGATTGCAAGATATCGACAAAGTGCATCCGGACGCGCTGCAGTATCCCGATTTTCACGAGCAGCTGGCGACATCAATGCGCCGTGAAACGGAACTGTTTTTTTACGGATTGGTGCGCGAGAATCGCAGCATGCTGGAGCTGTTCAATGCCAATTACTCGTACATGAACGAAGAGTTGGCGAAGCACTATGGCATCGCGGGCGTGATTGGCCCTGAGTTTCGAAAGGTGCAGTATCCAGACGATAAGCGCAGCGGCTTGCTCGGACAAGCGAGTGTGCTGACGCTCACGTCGCACGCGAATCGTACATCGCCCGTGTTGCGCGGCAAGTGGGTAATGGAAGTGTTGATGGGATCACCGCCACCGCCGCCCAACGTGCCCGATTTGGAAAAGACGGGTGAGGCGAAGGAAGGCCGGATGCTGACGACGCGCGAGCGCATGGAAATGCATCGGGCGAATCCGTCGTGCAAGTCGTGTCACTTGTTCATGGATCCGATCGGACTCGCACTCGACAACTTCGATGTTACCGGGCAGTGGCGCATTCGCGAGAATGGCGCAGATCTCGATACCAAGGGTGATTTCTACGACGGGACGAAAATTTCCAGTCTTGCGGAGCTGCAGAAGGTGTTGCTCAAGCGACCCACGCCGCTCATTCGCAATTTCACGCAAAACCTGATGGCCTACGCGTTGGGTCGACGGATCGAGTATTACGATCTGCCAACCGTCCGTAAGATTGAAACGAACGCCAAGGCCAGCAATTACAAAATGAGCGATTTCATTTTGGGCGTCGTGAAGAGTGATGCCTTCCGACTCAAACGCGTCTCCGTCGCGCAGGCAGCAACATCGACGTCGCAAAACACGCACTAACATCACGTCACGCTAAGAGGCTATAAGCATGCAATTTCTGACTGGAAAGAACCTCGATCGTCGCACGTTTGTGCGGAACATGAGCGCTACCGTTGCGCTGCCGTACCTCGACGCGATGTTGCCAACCGGACGTGGCGCATCACGCGCGGCGAACGATACGCCGCGTTTGGTGGCCATTGAAATGGTGCACGGTGCGGCCGGCTGTAACGAACTGGGTGCGAAAGCGAACATGTGGTCGCCAGCGGAAACGGGTCGTAACTTCGATCTCAGTCCATCGGCATTGAGCTCGCTCGAGAAGTATCGTGAGTATTTGACCATCATCAGTAACACCGATGTACGGGCCGCCGAGCCGTCGTCACCGATGGAAATTGGTGGTGACCATTTTCGCTCGAGCGCCACGTTTCTGACGCAAGCGCACGCGCGACAAACGGAAGGCTCTGATGTGCGCGTTGGCACGTCGCTTGACCAGTTGTATGCGCAGCGCTTTGGCCAGGACACGCCGATTCCGTCTATGCAACTCTGCATTGAAAACGTGGATCAGGCGGGCGGTTGTGCCTACGGCTATGCGTGCGTGTACACCGACTCCATCAGTTGGTCGTCGCCCACCGAACCGCTGCCGGTCATTCGTGATCCGCGCGTGGCGTTCGAAAAGTTGTTTGGTGTTGGCGGCACGTCGGCCGAGCGGGCGAGCCGTCGACTCACGCGTCGGAGCATTCTCGACTTTGTGTCGGGTGAGATGAACTCGCTCAAACGCTCGCTTGGCCCCGATGATAAGCATCGCCTCGACAGTTATTTGGAAGACATTCGGGAAGTGGAACGTCGCATTCAACGGGTGGAAGCGCGCAATACCAGCGGTGAAGTCCGTGAGTTGCCGGAAGCGCCAGCGGGCGTGCCAGACTCGTATTCCGATCACGTGAAGTTGATGTTTGACTTGCAAGCGCTGGCCTTTGCCGCTGACATCACGCGCGTCTTTTCATTCAAGATGGGTCGCGATGGATCGAGCCGTGTGTATCCAGAGAGCGGCACGGACAAGCCGTTCCACCCGGCGTCGCATCACGGCGGAACAGAAAAGGGCGTGAAAGATTTCCAGATGATCAACAAGTATCACGTGTCGATGCTGCCGTACTTTCTCGACAAGTTGAAAAACATGTCGGAAGGAGACAGCAACATGCTCGAGAAGACGCTCATCATTTACGGTTCACCGATGAGCGATTCCAACTTGCACAACCATCGCCGTTGCCCGCTGATTTTGCTCGGCCACTCCAATGGACGCCTCGCGGGCAATATGCACATCAAGGCGGCGGACGGAACACCGATGGCGAACGCGATGTTGTCGGTCATGCACACACTTGGTATGTCGGATGCGACGAGCCTTGGTGATAGCACCGATGCGCTCAACTTGAGCGCTCATGCGTAAAACGTTTGCTGGCGCGGTGGCACTCTGTGTAGCGGTGTTGTTATCCGCTGCGGCGCCGATGAATACTGATGCGCCCTTGGCCGATGCGGCGATGCGCGGTGACAGCACGAAGGTTCGGTTGTTGCTCAAGCAGGGTGTAGACGCGAATGCGGCGCAGCCGGATGGGATGACGGCGTTGCATTGGGCGGCCGCACGTGGAGATGTCGCGCAAACGCGCATGTTGGTTTCGGCGGGCGCACGTATGGACGCGGTCACGCGCAACGGGCATTACACGCCGCTCTTGTTAGCTGCGCAAGCGGGCCGTGCCGGTACCGTCATCGCGCTGCTCGATGTTGGGGCGGATGCGAAGGCGACCACGACATCGGGCGGTGCGACCGCGTTGCATCTCGCGGCAGCGCAAGGCAGTGCCGAGTCGGTGGATGCATTGGTGAAGCATGGGGCGAGTGTTGACGCGCGTGAGAGTGCGTGGGGGCAGACGCCACTGATGTGGGCCGCGGCGTACAATCGCGTGTCGGTGATCGAGGCATTGGTGGCGAAGGGTGCCGATGTAAAGTTGGTCTCGAAAGTTGAAAACGTGTCCGCGCGTGAAGTGGCTGATCGAAACGCGAATGCGCTGCGGAATCGCAAGGTGGCGGCGCTCAAGGCGGCGGAAGCAACACCCGCGCTGGGCACCGCGAGCACGGCGGGTGGGCGTGGTAGCGCGGCTCCGGCACCAGTGTCCGGATCGACGGGCAACAGCATGCCGATCGCTGGCAACGGCGCTGTTGGCGGCGGCGGTGGTGGCGGTGCGCAGCAGGTGACAACCGCGGCAGCTCCCGCTGTAGGTGCAACGATGCCTGCGCCTACGGGTGGTGCAGGTCGCGGCGGCGCTGGCCCGGCCGGACGCGATTCGGCGGGTGCAGTCAACGGGGGACGTGGCGCGAGCTATGGTGATTTAGTCGGTAACAAAGGTGGATTGACGGCGCTGCATTTCGCGGTGCGGGAAGGGCACACGGCGTCGGCACTGGCGTTGCTCAACGCGGGTGCGGACATCAATCAAGTCACGCAGGGCGATCACACGAGTCCGATTTTACTGGCGACGATCAATGGTCAATTTGATCTCGCGAAGTTGCTCGTTGAGAAGGGTGCCAACGTCAAATTGGCGAGTGATGCTGGCGCGACGCCGTTGTACGCCACCATCAACGTGCAGTGGGCGGCAAAGTCGCTCTATCCTCAGCCCACGGCGCAGACGCAGCAAGTCACGACGCATCTGGAGTTGATGAAGACGTTGATTAAAGCGGGCGCGGACGTGAACGCGCGATTGACGAAGCATTTGTGGTACATGTCGTACAACTTCGACTTGCTGGGTGTGAACACGGCTGGGGCGACGCCATTTTGGCGCGCTGCGTATGGCACGGATGTCGACGCGATGAAGTTGTTAGTCGCGTCGGGTGCCGATGTAAACATTGCGACGCTCAAGCCCGCTGGTCGCGTGCTAAATGCTGATGGTGCGGCTGATGACAGCACGTCAGGCGCTGATCCTTCAGGACTTGCCCCGATTGCGGCGGGCGGACCGGGCGTCTTTCCGATTCACGCGGCGACCGGTGTTGGGTACGGCGAAGGCTTTGCCGCAAATTCGCATCGCCACGCGCCAGACAGCTGGGTGTCGTCGGCAAAGTATCTCATTGAAGAGTTGCACGCGGATGTGAACGCGCGTGACTTCAACGGCTACACGCCGTTGCATCACGCGGCCGCGCGCGGTGATGATGAGCTCATCAAGTATTTGCTTTCCAAGGGTGCGGACATCACGGTGCTGAGTCGGAAAGGACAAACTGTAGCCGACATGGCGAATGGTCCAGTACAGCGCATTCCGCCGTTCCTTGAGACGGTAAAGTTGTTGGAGAAACTCGGTTCGAAAAACTCGAACAAGTGCAAATCGTGTTGACTGAGTACCGCGAATTTCGCGGATAACAGCGAAGCACCCGCCGCCAATTGAGATGTCTTGATCGGCGGCGTTTTTTCAATTTCTGCATTTTATTATTTGGGCTACATAGCGAATTTCGGAAGCGGTGTCGCTCGAACAGCAACGGCTGACCGCGAATTACACGAATGCTGCGAATGTGGACGGCGCAATGTCGGGTGCCGTGTCGACGGACGGATGGCGTCGCACTCTGTTTAGCAAAAAAAATGAGCTGTCGAGCGTCACTCAATCCAGCCAGAATTGCGATCGGAGTAAATTCGCGGCATTCGCGCAATTCGCGGTCAGCTGTTTGGCAGAGTGCTCCAAGCGTCAGTCGTCGTGACTCTGCTCGTATTTATGCTGCTCGATCATGCGTTCCGTACCGGCCGCTTTATCTCGCTTTTTAGCCGCGCGCATCGCCAAATTGTGAGTCGACTCTGACTTCACATTCGGCATTGAAAGCAGGCGATCCAGTTTGACACTTCCGCATGTGGCGCACAGGGTGACGGCGGATCCGCGCACGAGCGCCTCAAATTGATGACCGCAGCTCTTGCAAACGAAATCGAAAATCGGCATATGGACGTAGGACGTGGGGAAGCGTTGTTGTAGAGTTGCTGATGGACGCACCCCGCAGCAAGTGGTCGGCCGCACTGCCGACATCCACCAACCGAGAATCCTGATGTCTCTCCACCAACGCATGACTACATTACATACGCTGTTGCTACCCATCGCGCTGTTGATCGCGGTGGCACCGGTCACAGCACAAAGCGTCCGCACTGTTGTCGCGCCCGCAGGATCAGCTGCAAACCCAACGCTCTCAGCCGGTATTCGCGTGGGCAACATAGTGTTTGCGTCGGGGCAGCTGGGGCTCAATCGCACAGCACCCGATACCACGATTGGCGGGCAAACGCGCCTTGCCCTCGAGTCGACCAAAAAGGTATTTGAGGCCGCCGGCACGTCGATGGCCAACGCCGTAAAATGCACAGTGTTTCTGATCGACGTGAAGGACTTCGCTGCTATGAACACCGTGTATCGCGAGTTCTTTCCGGCGAATCCGCCGGCGCGTTCAACGGTAGTCGTTGCAGCACTCGTGGCAGCGGGAGCGAAGATCGAAGTCGAGTGCTCGGCGTTCATACCGTAAACGACGAAGTGCAGACCGCGAATTACGCGAATAACAGCAACAACGAAAATCAAAAAATTCAAATGAAAAAACATACTCGGCGCGGAGAGAAGGGTCTCAATCTGCGCCGAGTAGTTTGTACCTCTGAGCTGTTGCTATTCGCGTAATTCGCGGTCAGCAGTTACCTCACTTCGTGGTGGGCCACACCACGCCCTGATTCTTTCGCGTGACGGTACCGACGCCTTTGTACGCAAACTTCTGCAGGCGTTTGCCCTCGTACGTTTCCGTCGTGTACACGTTGCCCTTCGTGTCAGTCGCAATACTGTGCACGGCGAAGAACTGCCCTGGTTGACGACCACCGTCACCAAAGCTTGTCAAGATCTCCAACGATTGGCGATCCATCACATACACGCGTTCGTTTTTCCCGTCCGCCAAATACATGTATTTCTGCGCGACATCTCGCGAGAAGGCGATGTCCCACACCGAGCCATCACCACGAGTCGTTGGTGCAATGCGCACTTCTTTCACAAATGACCCGTCTTTCTTGAACACCTGAATGCGGTCGTTCGGCCGATCACACACGTACACCAACCCATCATTCGACGGTTCGGCGCAGTGCACCGGATTCCGAAACTGCTTCGCGAGCGGCGCATCAGCCACGTACGGTCCAAGGTTTGCGTCGTCCGGTTTGTTGCCGTACGCTCCCCAAAAGCGTTTCAGTTTCCCGGAAGCCATGTCGAGCACCGCGACGCGTTTGTTGCCGTAACCGTCCGCCACAAACGCTTCACCGGTTTTGGTATCGAACGAAATCTTCGCGACACGACCAAAGTGCGTTGAGTCATTGCTGCTCGGCAACTGTTTTGACTTGCCAATCTGCTGCAAGAACTTTCCTTCGTGCGTGAACTTCAGAATATGCGAATCGGCGCGACCGTTGCCGCCAATCCACACGTTATCCTTGTCGTCGATCGAGATGCCGTGATTGGACTCCGGCCAGTCGTAACCTTCGCCTGGCCCCCCCCATGCTTTCACCATCGTGCCCGCCGGGTCGAACTCGAGGATCGGCGGGGCGGATCGACAACATTCACTGATGGGCGGCGTGGCGTTGGCGCCAGTTTCGGTGCGCTGATTCAGCGTGGAGTCGCCGCGGTGGATGATAAAGACGTGGTCGCGGGCATCAACCGCCACGCCAATCACGGAGCCGAGTATCCAGTGGTTGGGCAGGGGTTTCGGCCATACGGGGTCGACTTCAAATCGGGGCGCCTGTACCGTTTGCCGGTCGTCCGCACGTAGCGATGCTTGGCCAACGGCTAGCCCCACCGCGACTGCCACAAACGCCAGCGCGCCCACCGTTTTTCGCGTGTTCATCATCCGTCTCCATGTGTGGTGCCGTCTGCGGTACAAGGGGCATCGCCAACTGCAAATCGCCCCGTGTGCTTCCGCCGTGGCGATGCTATCTTCGCTTTTGTCACGTGTTGCGTTGGCTGGCATGAAGTAACGCGCACTCCCACCCCTGTCCAGAGAGCGGCGCGTTATCCTCCGCGCTCTGTCCCACCAGTTTTTGGGCGTCTCGCCATCGGCATGTTCATTCTGCAGCGAGTGTGTGCGCGATTCCTGCTGTACGTCGCGTTGCTCAGCATCGGGTATCAGTCAGCAAGGGCGCATGAAGTGCCGCGCACCGTGGTCGTGCGCGCGTTCGTGCAACCGAGCGGGCACGTGCTGCGCGTGTTGGTTCGTGTCCCGCTTGACGCTATGCGGGACGTTGATTTTCCATTGCGCGGTGCAGGCTATCTCGATCTCACGCGCGCCGATTCGTTGCTCCGTGACGCCGCGAAGTTGTGGGTTGTCGACGGTATCGCTTTGTATGAAGGCGACGTATTGCTGCGTGACGCACGCATCGTGACGGCGCGTGCGGCGCTGGCATCCGACATGGCGTATCGCACGTACGAAAGTGCGCTGCATGCCCTACGATCGGCACCGATGGCGACGTCGACCGACGTGCCGTGGAAACAGGCGATGTTGGACGTGCTGATCGAATATCCGATTGCGTCGGCGACCGCAAAGTTTTCGATGCAGCCCGCACTCGCACACTTGGGCGTGCGCACCACGACCGTGCTGCGCTTTCTCTCGTCGACGGGCACGGAACGCGCGTTTGAATACGAGGGTGATCCCGGGG
>JANYHT010000063.1 GCA_025358925.1 Gemmatimonadaceae bacterium
GACAGTCTGCGTGTAGCGCATTTCGCCGCCTCGTCCACTCGTTTGCGAATGGAGACTCACCGCCAAACATGCGGGCAATTCCAAGCGACGTTTGAGTGAGAAATGCACTTGTCGAGGCAAGAAACGCATTGGCGCACCCGGACGACTCCACGAGCATGTCGATGACGACATTGCTCGGAACGTGCGGCTGACCGATGGCGCTTAAACGTCGACCCTGATCCAAAGACAAACCTGCAAGCGCATCCAAGTCCCGCTGGCACATGGAGGTTGGTGTTTCCATTCTTTGAGTTGGTTGACGCATAACGCGACGTTGGACCGCACTCGCGTTGCCGTGGCTTCAATCATCGACACTCAGCTGCGCGCGTATTCGATTCCGACGATTGCGATGAAGCACGGCATGTCGGTCCTGCAATGTGCAGCGTGTCGTATATGTCACGTCACTTGGAATTTCCGCAGACGCGGCCAGTGAATGGCTTCGCGAGCGTTGGCACAGGGAACAGTTACTCCTGCGCAGTGGCCTCGATGCCACCGTGATTCGGCCCGGCTACATCGTTGGTGTGGGCGGACGCGGATTCGACACCATCGTTAGCAACGCCAAGAAACGTATCGCCATCAACATGGGCGGTGACCATCCAAAAATGCGAACGATCGCCATCGACAACTTGATGTACTATCTCAGCGGAGTGCCGCACGAACCTCGCGCCTATCGACAGTGTTACGACGTGGGGAACGACGACGTTTTGTCGATCAATCAATTAGTTGACACAACCGCAGACATCATCGCGCAGGTCATCCTACCACGGTCACTGCTGTCGTTTCGACAAGCGGTACAGCACACGCTGCGAATGGAATAGCAAACTACGCGCGCGGCAACGTCACCCGAAAACTCGCACCAACATTCGTCTCCTCCAACGCAATCTGCCCATCGTGCGCGGCCGCAATGGCCTGCGCAATCGCCAACCCCAACCCCGCGCCGCTGGCAATCGCATCGCTGACCACCACGATCCCTTCGCCATCATGCTCGGGCAACGCGCGCACAAACCGATCGAAAATGCGCGGTCGTAATTCGGTGGCGATACCGCGCCCTGTATCGGACACCACGAACGCCACGTCCTGCGTTGTGGCAGTCAACGTCACACTGATCTTTCCACCCTCAGGCGTATTTTTGAGGGCATTGTCGAGCAGATTGAGCAACAAACGTCGCAGCAACGCGCGATCACCGTTCACCGCCAGCACCGATGTCGCATCGGCCAGCAACACACACTCCAGCGCAACACACCGCGACACAGCGATGCTGCGCACACTGCGCACACCAGACACGAGCAGTTCCGCAATATCGATACGTCCGCGACGATCCAGTGGACTGCCCGCATCCGTGCGCGCTAACAAAAACAGATCGTCGACGATGCGCGTCAACCGCACCGATTCATCGCGAATAATCGCAATGGCTTCACGATATTCGTGCTCATCGCGCACCGGACGCTGTAACGTTACGTCGGCCTCGCCACGAACAATTGCGATAGGTGTGCGCAATTCATGCGACGCATCCGCCACAAACTGTTTCTGTTTCCGAAACGCCACATCCACTCGACCGAGTAGATCGTTGATTACCGTTGCCAATCGGCCGAGTTCGTCGTGGGCGTTCACGACGGGGAGACGTTCGTTGAGTGTGGCGGCGGAGATGCGCGCTGCACGCGCGGCCATTTCGTCCATCGGCTCAAGGCTGCGTCGCGCAATCGCGTAACCGGTCACGATGGCGACGAGGAGCGCGAGCGGGATGGCAAAAAACAATGTACGACGGACCCGATTCAGCACGGCCATATCTTCGTCGTCCGAACGCAACACCCCCACGTGCAACGCGGGTTCTTCAGCGTTGTCGGGACCCGGCGCTAGTCGAATCACCGCTGCGCGCCACGGGACATCGTCAATGCGCACGGTGCGTAACACCACATCACCGGTCTTGCTGGGTTCACGAAAGAGATCACGCACCGGAGCCGGCATATTGACGGTGTCGCGATCTGCAGGTCGGGCGACCGCAACCGGATTTGCAGGTTGCGTGCTGCCTGGACGCGGCCGAACAGGACTGCGACTTGCGGCAACAACGCGGGCAGCTTCATCGGCAATAAACACATCGAGATTTCCAGTACGAAGTTCGCGCAGCGCGTTCCGTGCGGCCTCGCCGCGTGCACGTGCAACTTCGCCTCGGGCACGCGCTGCGTAGCGTTCAGCGACTACCGCGCCGGCAATAGCGCGTGCGGACTCCCGCACCGTTGCATCCCCACGATCGCGTAATACGGATTCCAACGTGAACCATCCCGCCGTCGCAAACGCGATGAGGACAAGTGCGAGCACGCTGGCGTTCCACAGCGTAAGTCGCAGGCGGATGGATGGACGAAAGCGACGCATCATGACGCGATGACCTACCGCTTATGCGGGTGCAGTTTCGGACAACATGTAACCGGCGCCGCGCCGAGTGTGAATGAGTGGTGTCCATGGCGCGCGATCAATTTTACCGCGTAACCGATTCACGTAGACTTCAACCGCATTCGTGAACGGATCATGATTGTCGTCCCACACGTGCGCGACAATATCGGCACGTGACACCACCTGTCCGGCATGTCGCGCGAGTAGATCAAGCAGCGCGTATTCCTTCGCCGTAAGCGCGAGCGGTACGCCAGCACGCGTCACGGCGTGTGCTTGTACGTCGATTTCGAGATCGCCGATACGCCGTTGTATAGGTTGCAACGATTCTGGTCGACGGAGCAGTGCGCGCAACCGCGCCAGGAGTTCACCAAAATCAAAGGGCTTGGTGAGATAATCGTCGGCGCCAATGTCGAGGCCAGCAATGCGATCGGCGATGGCATCGCGCGCCGTGAGCATCAACACTGGTGTGCGCAATCCACGCGCGCGCAACTCTCGACATACCGTAATGCCATCGGCACCGGGCAACATGACGTCGAGAATGATTGCGTCGTAACTGTTGACGACCGCTTGCACGATGGCATCGCGACCGTTGCCGCACACGTCAACGGCATACGCCTCTTCTCTTAAGCCCCGGGCGATGACGCGCGCCAACTTCGGGTCATCCTCGACAACGAGCAGGCGCACAGGTGGCGGGGCAACGGGTGGACAACCATTCCGGGGCGAAACCGGATGCGGTTGTTAATCGGCGGTTAAGGTCGGGTGTCCTAATGTTCCGCCTGCAAGGAGTAACTAAACGCGTAACACACGCGTGCGATGGATGCGCGGTTAGCACAAGCTGTTCATGCTCAGCGCTTTCCTTGCTCAGCACATATTTATCACTCTCCCCCCGGAGTTCTGCATGAACTGCATTCGTCTCGTCATCGCTTCTGCCGCGCTCGTGATTGCCAGCACCGCCTCAGCACAGCAGCCGCCCGCCAAGACGGCCGCAGCGCCAGCAATGGCCGCTCCGGCGATGGCTGCACCGGCTGCGAAGCCGACCATGGCACCAGCCGCGAAGATGGCTGACACCACGAAAAAGATGGTTGCCAAGTCTGACTCGACCAAGAAAAAAGGCAAGAAAGTAAAGAAGGGCTAACACGGTTTCCACCGTTCCGCCAACCAGGGGCGGGACCCGAAGCGAGCGGACGGTGGTTGCTCACAAAGTGTCCGGGGAAACCCGGGCACTTTGTGCGTTTGCGCGTTCGGCAGGCCGACGTCGAAACCAACTCGCCACTAAATAAAATTCGTCAAGGTCGTGCGTGGGAATATCTGCGCCCGTCATGTCGGGGCCATCGTAAATGCGAATGGCCAATTGTTCGAGCGCTTCATGCGCGGCCGCGGAGTTTGGCGCAGGCACTTCGGCGCGCACGGTACCGCGTCGAATGAGGTAGACCCACTCCGCGCCATCCGATCCAACAGCGTGATAGCGAAACGTGAGTCGATCGACGTTGGCATGAAAATGTTGGACTCGCTCATGCAACCACGACACGCGCTCTAAACGATCCCGCAGAATACCGGCGCGTTCAAACTCCATCAATTGCGACGCGGCCAACATGGCCGATTGCAATCGAACAACTGGCACATCACTGCGCCCTTCGAGAAACGCGCGCACGTGTGTCGCCGCTTCGCGATACGCGCCGCCATCACCCGCACCAATGCACGGACCGGCGCAGGTGCCGAGGTCGTGGCGTAGGCATCCGGGTGCACGGGTTCGTCCGCCGCGTCCGGCACGCGTGGTCGCATCAGCGCGAAACCACAAGGGACTGTCGGTCGCGCGACGGACCGTGTCATCGAGTGTGCAATCCCGAATGCCCATTGTATCGGCAAGTGAGCGCACCGCTTCACGCAGCCGACCCACTCGACGAAATGGTCCGAAGAGGGCGACGGCGGATGGATCGTCCGAACGCGGGACGACGCGCAACCCCGGCACCGCACCACCCGTTAACGCGACGTAGCCCCGAGGCCAGTCGTCGGTCACCATCATCGCATTGAACGTTGGACGATGGAGTTTTATAAGACGGAGTTCGCGCAGCAACGCACCAAACTCTGTCGCGGTATACTCCCATTCAATGTTAAACGCGTGACGTAAAATTCGCGCCGCCTTGTCCCGCTTACCGCGCGCTCGAAAATACGACAGAAGTCGCGTGCGCAGCACACGAGACTGCCCTACATACAGCACCATGCCCGATGGTCCCAACATGCGGTACACGCCGGGACGATTCTCGCAGTCCGCGCGTACGAGGTCGCGCAGCGCCTTTCGTTGTGTCGTGGTGGATGTGGGCGGACGCACATGCTTTCGTCGACGAGCCTTCGGCTCTGCAGCGGGTACTTCGATTGGCAAGACGGGGCGTGACTCCACGCCGGAATGCTATGCGCTCGCGTCGGTGTGCGAAATGGTTTCGTCGATCGGCGCCGAAAAACTCTCGTCGTACGCGAGTGATGTACGAAACATGGCAGCGTCGCGACGAATGGTTACCAGTTCCGGCTCCGGAATTCTTTCGACGTGTCGAATCATCATCGACATGCGCGGATGTTTGGCAAAACGTTCGCGATGTCGATCCAAGAAATCCCAATACAACACATTGAATGGACACGCGGTGTCACCACTGCGCTGCTTCACATCGTACTGACACGACGCACAATAATTGCTCATGCGATTCACATACGCGCCCGATGCGACGTACGGTTTGGAGGCGAGTGCACCACCGTCTCCCCACGTGCCCATGCCCATGACGTTCGGCAACTCCACCCATTCATACGCGTCGGTGAAGGCGCACCAATACCAACGCGAGAGTGCCGCGGGCTCGACGCCCAACAACGTCGCAAAATTGCATTGCACCATGAGGCGTGCGATATGATGCACTCGCCCATGATCGCGTACGCTGCGAATGGAGTCGGCTAAGCACCGCATGCCGCATGGGGCACTGGTGGACTGACTGTCGTCGTACGCTTCGCCGTCGGGCGCCCAAAACCATCGCGGTAGTGGCAAGGTGGCATTGAGGGCGTTGTTGGTGCGCAGACCGGGCATCAAGTGCCAATACATGCCGCGGATATATTCGCGCCACCCAAGAATTTGCCTGACAAAGCCCTCGGCAGATGCGATAGGCACTGCGCCATCACGCCACGCACGCTCCGCGCGCCGTACGACTTCCAACGGATGGAGCAAACCGACATTGAGCATCGACGACAGCGCCGAATGCAATACATCGTGCTCACCATCGACTAACGCATCTTCGTACGGACCAAATTCCGGCAATCGTTCGGTGATAAATCGTTCGAGCCAGCGTTTTGCATCGGCGCGCGTGACGGGCAGTGCGAAGTCGCTCGCGTTGCCCCATCGTCCACGCCAATGCGCCACGCGATCCATCTGCACGCGTGTCAATTCGTCGGGTTCGACGCGCCAGACATCCGGAACGATTCGTCCTTTGGGCCATGGCTTTCGATTTTCGGTATCGAAATTCCACGCACCGCCACTGGGTGAGCCGTCTGGCTCCATGAGGATGCCGTACTTGCGCCGCATGTCGCGATAAAACCATTCCATGCGATACTCCTTACGCCCATTCGCCCATTCGGCAAACTCTTCACGAGTGGCAAGAAATCCACGATCAGCGCGAAGCACGAGCGTAATGGTATTCGCGCGCAGCAGCGCCTCAGCACGCGTGAGCTCGTCCACCATGTCCTGCTCACGTCCTTCGGTGGCCACGACACGCGTGGCACCAAATTCATGCGCAGCGTCACGCAAACCGTCGGCGTACGTCGCAGATCGGCGCACGGCAACGCGATAGCCTGCCGCTTGTAACGCGTCGGCAAAGTGGCGCATTGCCGAAAGGACGAGCACCAATTTCTGTCGATGCCACGGTAGTGACGCGCCCTTCGCCACAGACTCCAAGAGCACGACAATGACATCATCGCGCGGTTCGCG